>NZ_JBGFGK010000011.1:0-282 GCF_041224615.1 Allomuricauda sp. XS_ASV26
TTCGAACATCTCAACCAACACTACGAACATTTCGAACAATGCGAGTGCGATAGCAACGAACACTTCGGACATTGCCAACAACACTACGGCTATAGGTAACAATGCCACGGATATTTCGAACAACGCTACGAACATATCCAATAACACTACGAACATTTCGAACAATGCGAGTGCGATAGCGACGAACACTTCGGACATTGCCAACAACACTACGGCGATAGGTAACAATGCCACGGATATTGCGAATCATATAGCGGCCGATGCCGATACGAACATTGGTAA
>NZ_JBGFGK010000013.1:0-1712 GCF_041224615.1 Allomuricauda sp. XS_ASV26
GGAGTAGCAGCCAATGCTGCGGACATTGCCAACAACACTACTGCGATCGGTAACAATGCCACGGATATTTCGAACAACGCTACCAATATCTCCAACAATACTACGGCTATTGGTAACAATGCTACTAACATCACAACGAACGCTTCGGACATTGCCAACAACACAACGAACATTTCGAACAATGCGAGTGCGATAGCAACGAACACTACCGATATAGCCACCAATGCCACGAACCTTGCCAACCATATTTCGGCCGACGGAGATCTATCGGATACGAACGAGATCCAGAACATCGAGGAAGTGCTGACTGACGGGAACGATGCGAACGGTCTAGTGCTGACGGGCCTTGGAGCCCCGACCGCTGCGAGCGATGCCGCCACAAAAGCCTATGTGGACAGCGTGGCCGACGACGATATTACTGGGGTGAGCTTCGATGGCGGGACCAACGAGGTAACGGTAAGCGAGGGCGGTACAAGTTTTTCTGCGGACCTGTCCTCTTTGGACGATAGCGCCGGAGTAGCGGCCAATGCCGCGGACATTGCCAACAACACTACGGCGATCGGTAACAATGCTTCGAACATCTCAACCAACACTACGAACATTTCGAACAATGCGAGTGCGATAGCGACGAACACTTCGGACATTGCCAACAACACTACGGCGATAGGTAACAATGCCACGGATATTGCGAATCATATAGCGGCCGATGCCGATACGAACATTGGTAACGAGTATAACACGGGAAGTTCCATAACGGACGGAGTTATCGGAATTACCGATGGGGGCGGGACTGAATCTATCGATTTGATCAGTTCGGACCTGAACAACAATATAACCTTTGGTTCAGATGGGGCGCTATATTTGAATGTTGCCTCGGTATCCATTGCAGAGACCAATACCTCCTTGTCCTATAATGATGCAACTGGAGAATTGACATACTCCAATGAATTGGGCAATAATCCGGTTGTTGACATTTCAGGTTTGGACGATAGCGCCGGAGTAGCGGCCAATGCCGCGGACATCGCCAACAACACTACGGCGATCGGGAACAATTCCGCAGACATTGCCAACAACACTACAAACATTTCGAACAATACGAGTGCGATAGCAACGAACGCTTCGGACATTGCCACCAATGCCACGAACCTGGCCAACCATATTTCGGCCGACGGAGATCTATCGGATACGAACGAGATCCAGAACATCGAGGAAGTGCTGACTGACGGAAACGATGCGAACGGTCTAGTGCTGACGGGCCTTGGAGCCCCGACCGCTGCGAGCGATGCCGCTACAAAGGCCTATGTGGACAGTGTGGCCGACGACGATATTACGGGAGTGAGCTTCGATGGCGGGACCAACGAGGTAACGGTAAGCGAGGGCGGTACAAGTTTTTCTGCGGACCTATCCTCTTTGGACGATAGTGCCGGAGTAGCGGCCAATGCCGCGGACATCGCCAACAATACCACGGCGATTGGTAACAATGCTGCGAACATCACAACGAACGCTTCGGACATTGCCAACAACACAACGAACATTTCGAACAATGCGAGTGCGATAGCAACGAACGCTACCGATATAGCCACCAATGCCACGAACCTGGCCAACCATATTTCGGCCGACGGAGATCTATCGGATACGAACGAGATCCAGAACATCGAGGAAGTGCTGACTGACGGGAACGATGCGAACGGTCTAGTGCTGACGGGCCTTGG
>NZ_JBGFGK010000018.1:0-632 GCF_041224615.1 Allomuricauda sp. XS_ASV26
CTGTCCACATAGGCCTTTGTAGCGGCATCGCTCGCAGCGGTCGGGGCTCCAAGGCCCGTCAGCACTAGACCGTTCGCATCGTTTCCGTCAGTCAGCACTTCCTCGATGTTCTGGATCTCGTTCGTATCCGATAGATCTCCATCGGCCGAAATATGGTTGGCCAGGTTCGTGGCATTGGCAGCTATATCGGTAGTGTTCGTTGCTATCGCACCCGCATTGTTCGAAATGTTCGTAGTGTTCGTTGTGATGTTCGAAGCATTGTTCGATATATCAGAGGCGTTGTTACCAATAGCCGTAGTATTGTTGGAGATATTGGTAGCGTTGTTCGAAATATCCGTGACATTGTTACCAATCGCCGTAGTGTTGTTGGCAATGTCCGCAGCATTGGCCGCTACTCCGGCGCTATCGTCCAAAGAGGATAGGTCCGCGGAAAAGCTCGTGCCGCCCTCGCTTACCGTTACCTCGTTGGTCCCGCCATCGAAGCTCACTCCCGTAATATCGTCGTCGGCCACGCTGTCCACATAGGCTTTTGTGGCGGCATCGCTCGCAGCGGTCGGGGCTCCAAGGCCCGTCAGCACTAGACCGTTCGCATCGTTCCCGTCAGTCAGCACTTCCTCGATGTTCTGGATCTC
>NZ_JBGFGK010000001.1:0-219 GCF_041224615.1 Allomuricauda sp. XS_ASV26
CACATAGGCCTTTGTAGCGGCATCGCTCGCAGCGGTCGGGGCTCCAAGGCCCGTCAGCACTAGACCGTTCGCATCGTTCCCGTCAGTCAGCACTTCCTCGATGTTCTGGATCTCGTTCGTATCCGATAGATCTCCGTCGGCCGAAATATGGTTGGCCAGGTTCGTGGCATTGGTGGCAATGTCCGAAGCGTTCGTTGCTATCGCACTCGTATTGTTCGA
>NZ_JBGFGK010000006.1:0-227 GCF_041224615.1 Allomuricauda sp. XS_ASV26
TTGGATATGTTCGTAGCGTTGTTCGAAATATCCGTGGCATTGTTACCTATAGCCGTAGTGTTGTTGGCAATGTCCGAAGTGTTCGTTGCTATCGCACTCGCATTGTTCGAAATGTTCGTAGTGTTGGTTGAGATGTTCGAAGCATTGTTACCGATCGCCGTAGTGTTGTTGGCAATGTCCGCGGCATTGGCCGCTACTCCGGCGCTATCGTCCAAAGAGGACAGGTC
>NZ_JBGFGK010000019.1:0-396 GCF_041224615.1 Allomuricauda sp. XS_ASV26
GCCGACGGAGATCTATCGGATACGAACGAGATCCAGAACATCGAGGAAGTGCTGACTGACGGGAACGATGCGAACGGTCTAGTGCTGACGGGCCTTGGAGCCCCGACCGCTGCGAGCGATGCCGCTACAAAGGCCTATGTGGACAGCGTGGCCGACGACGATATTACTGGGGTGAGCTTCGATGGCGGGACCAACGAGGTAACGGTAAGCGAGGGCGGTACAAGTTTTTCTGCGGACCTGTCCTCTTTGGACGATAGCGCTGGAGTAGCAGCCAATGCTGCGGACATTGCCAACAACACTACTGCGATCGGTAACAATGCCACGGATATTTCGAACAACGCTACCAATATCTCCAACAATACTACGGCTATTGGTAACAATGCTACTAACATCACA
>NZ_JBGFGK010000012.1:0-1566 GCF_041224615.1 Allomuricauda sp. XS_ASV26
TACATTGGGAACGAAGAGATAAAAACAGGCAACACAAGACCCATGTCCCCGCCGCACGACCACAGGCACATTGTGGGACACTATCATTTGGCGGAAAAAGAACATGTGGAAAAGGCCATCGCCAATTGCCTTGAATCCAGAAAGGCCTGGGCCGACCTGACCTGGGAACAGCGTGCCGCCATTTTCTTAAAGGCCGCAGAATTGATCGCAGGGCCCTACCGCGCCAAAATGAACGCCGCCACAATGATCGCGCAATCCAAGAACATTTATCAGGCCGAGATAGATTCCGCCTGCGAAATTGTCGACTTTCTGCGTTTCAACGTGGAGTACATGTCACAGATATACAGCGAGCAACCGGAATCCTCCGAGGGAATCTGGAACCGTGTGGAATACCGCCCCCTCGAGGGCTTTGTGTACGCCATAACCCCGTTCAACTTTACCGCCATTGCAGGCAACCTGCCCGCCAGCGCCGCCATGATGGGGAACGTAGTGGTATGGAAGCCGAGCGACAGCCAGATATTCTCCGCCAAGGTAATCGTCGATGTGTTCAAAGAGGCAGGATTGCCCGATGGCGTGATCAATGTGGTCTACGGTGACCCGGTAATGGTTTCCGATACCGTATTGTCAAGCCCAGACTTCTCCGGAATCCACTTTACCGGCTCCACGGATGTGTTCAAATCCCTTTGGAAACAGATCGGGAACAACATACACAGGTACAAGACCTACCCCAGAATCGTTGGGGAGACCGGGGGCAAGGATTTCATTATTGCACACCCGACGGCAAAACCCAAGCAAGTGGCCACCGCCATTACCCGTGGGGCCTTCGAGTTCCAGGGACAAAAATGTAGTGCGGCATCCAGGGTATATCTTCCCAAATCCACGGCCAATGAAATCTTGGAATTGGTGAAAGCTGATATAGCCTCCTTCAACAAACCTGGCTCACCGGAAGATATGGGCAACTTTATCACCGCTGTGATACACGAAGGTGCATTTGACAAATTGGCCAGCTATATAGACAAGGCCAAGGCCGACAAGGATGCAGAGGTAATCGCAGGGGGAAATTACGATAAATCCGTGGGCTACTTTATAGAACCCACCGTGATCTTGACCACCGACCCGCAGTACGAGACCATGTACACCGAACTGTTCGGGCCCATTGTTACCGTTTATGTCTACGAGGACAAGGATTGGGGCGAGACCCTAAAACTGGTGGACGGAACTTCCGAATATGGACTTACCGGCGCCGTGCTTTCCGCGGACCGCTATGCCATAGATGAGGCCACCAAGGCCTTACAGAACTGCGCGGGCAACTTTTACATCAACGACAAGCCAACCGGTGCCGTTGTGGGACAACAGCCTTTCGGCGGCGCAAGGGCCTCAGGGACCAACGATAAGGCCGGGTCCATGCAAAACCTCTTGCGATGGGTATCGCCAAGGTTGATCAAGGAAACTTTTGTTACCCCGGAGGATTATCGATATCCTTTCCTGGGTTAAAGAACAGACGAAAAAACTGCACAAAGGCCGTCACTCTAAAAAAATGACGGCCTTTTTTATGCACTGAAATTA
>NZ_JBGFGK010000020.1:0-2650 GCF_041224615.1 Allomuricauda sp. XS_ASV26
CAACGGTTGGGCTATGAGTAGTTGCGTGGTTTAGCACCTAACTTTGCAAGTACACACCAAACTGAAAATCCGCGAGGATTTTCAGAAGTAGGCGAGAACCAGCAATTACTTATAGCCAATGTTGGCAATAGTTATAGTTTAATCTAGGCACATAGTAATTCTATAAACCAAATTACATCTTTCTTAAAGAAAAAAAGTTGCGCCTACTCTCATTGTATTGATATCATTTGTAAAGTTTGGATACCAGCCAGCGTTGACTTTAAATTTGTTAGGGGTAATTATGTAATTAAAATTAACTTCAGCTTGCCAAATAGTGTCAAAATCAAACATTGTAACAATAGGATTTAAAAAAACAAATGCTTGTTTGCTAAATTTCAAGCTCATATTTGTTTGAAACCCGAAACCACTTTCTTTAGGTTCTGTTAAATACACGTAATTAACCCCTGGGAATAGTGATATATTCTTATTTAATACTATACCAACTACTGCACCAGCTGCTAAAGACCAAGTGTCTGAACCAAGTCCATTGGCGACAGAACCTGTTGGGATACTAATGTCTGCAAAAGGTGCAATGGCGATAACAGTTTTTGATATATTCCGCTTGACTGCATTAAAGTAACGCACTCTTACATCCGAAAGCCCAAACTTATTAGTTGCATCATTATACAAAAGTGGAACTTCTGCTAATAAAAGGTTATCAGGGTTGAAGGCATATTGAAAATTAATTCTCGTGCCATAGGTAGCAAAACCATCATAGGCATTGTACTCACCTAAGGTATTTATTTGCGTGTATAGATTGGTAGGCTTAGAAGGGTCTATTTCTACCGAAGTATCTTGTGCCTGTGTGTATTGAAGGCATAAAGAAAATAACAAGCATATTAAATATATATTTTTCATCTCTAACTAATTTTTTTTGTAAATGGTTTCTCCTTCTTTAATGGTTTCAAGGACTTTGATTTCTTTAATTTTCATAGGGTCTACTTTCAAGGGGTTATTGTCCAGAATAACTAAATCTGCTAGCTTACCATTTTCTAAAGTCCCTTTTTTAGCTTCTTCAAAATACTGATAAGCCGCATTGATGGTAATTGCTTTTAAGGCTTGATATGGCGAAATCCTTTCGTCCGCACCTATAACTTCACCATTTCTTGAAACTCTGTTTACAGCCGTCCAAACAACCATCATTTGGTCTATGGGTGCTACATTGAAATCTGTGTGGTTGGTAGGTTTCAATCCTTTTGAAATTGCCGTTTTCATTGGGCTTATAAAAGACGCTTGCTCCAAACCTCTATTTTTTATATGGGCATCCGCAAAAAAGAAAGTATGCTCAGTGTAGAGCGATGGAATCATATTATACTCCACATATTTATCTAATTGGTCTGGACGTACAAATTGAGAATGGATAATTGTAGTTCTGCGTTCTTTGGTTGGATTTCCATTGCTAGCGAATTCGTGAGCTTTTATACACATATCTATGGCACCATCACCATTAGCGTGAAAAGTTGATTGTAAACCTTTATCATACACGTTTTTTAGCATTTGGTTGACTTCGTCCTGCGAAAATGTAGATTCTCCTAACCAGTTTTCTTCACCACTAGGGCCACCAGTTAAATAAGGTGTTGTAAACAATGCTGTTCGTCCTTGAGGCGAGCCATCTATGGTTATTTTAATACCACCTAGTTTAAATCGATTATTGTATTTACCAAAATCATCAGCACTATAAAGTTTAAAAATTGTATCGAATTCGGTTATAAAAGGATAGGAAACAACATCAATGAATAAAGACTTATTATCTGCACCTTTTTGAACGATTTGTATATCTCCTAAATGAGCCGCTCCATCTTGTGCAGTTGTAACTCCAGCCGCTGCATAAATCATTTGCCCATCTTTAATTTGTTGTAACAGCTCTTCTTCAGTTGGCTTAGGTAATTGAGAAAAAATGGGTAAAAATGCGGTTTCCATTATCAAGCCATAAGGTTTATTGGTTCCAGGTTTTCTTACGATAATTCCTCCGGGTGGTGTTTCGGTTTTTTCAGAAAACCCAAATTGTTCTAAAGCTTTAGAGTTTAAAACAGCTCCGTGCAAAGAAACGTGCATCACCATTACAGGATTATTTGGAAAGGCTTCATCTAAGTCGTCCCGATTTAATAATTTACCTTCTGGCATCACGGTATCGTCATAGCCATAGCCCATTATTAATTTACCATCTGGTATGTTTTTTTCTGATTGAAGGTTTTGTAAAGCTTTTACTACACCAGCTACATTATCAGCTTCTCCAACAGGTGAGGGCGAACAATTGGCCTGAGTGCTCATTCCTAATGAATTAATAAAATGAGAATGTGGGTCGATAAAGCTAGGCATTAAGGTTTTACCATTTAAGTCTATCATTTGATGACCGTTTCCTGCTATTTCCATAGCTTCACTTGAGTCACCTACAAATAATATTCTACCGTCCCTAACTACAATCGCTTCGGCATATTCGGGATTTTCTCCTGTCATAGTAATAATGTCTCCACCATAATAGACAACAGCATTATTTTCTACTCGTTGTTTTTCATTTTTTTTACAAGAGAATAATAGACATATTCCCAAAATCAGTAACAAGGTTTTTTTTGTTTTCATATTCTTTGGTTTTAATTATTGCCAACGGTCT
>NZ_JBGFGK010000003.1:0-281 GCF_041224615.1 Allomuricauda sp. XS_ASV26
TTCGAACATCTCAACCAACACTACGAACATTTCGAACAATGCGAGTGCGATAGCAACGAACACTTCGGACATTGCCAACAACACTACGGCTATAGGTAACAATGCCACGGATATTTCGAACAACGCTACGAACATATCCAACAACACTACGAACATTTCGAACAATGCGAGTGCGATAGCGACGAACACTTCGGACATTGCCAACAACACTACGGCGATAGGTAACAATGCCACGGATATTGCGAATCATATAGCGGCCGATGCCGATACGAACATTGGTA
>NZ_JBGFGK010000017.1:0-393 GCF_041224615.1 Allomuricauda sp. XS_ASV26
GGAGTAGCAGCCAATGCTGCGGACATTGCCAACAACACTACTGCGATCGGTAACAATGCCACGGATATTTCGAACAACGCTACCAATATCTCCAACAATACTACGGCTATTGGTAACAATGCTACTAACATCACAACGAACACTTCGGACATCTCCAACAATACTACGGCTATTGGTAACAATGCTGCAAACATCACAACGAACGCTACCGATATAGCCACTAATGCCACGAACCTTGCCAACCATATCTCAGCCGACGGAGATCTATCGGATACGAACGAGATCCAGAACATCGAGGAAGTGCTGACTGACGGGAACGATGCGAACGGTCTAGTGCTGACGGGCCTTGGAGCCCCGACCGCTGCGAGCGATGCCGCTACAAAGGCCTATGTG
>NZ_JBGFGK010000005.1:0-1806 GCF_041224615.1 Allomuricauda sp. XS_ASV26
TCCCAACAATCAATACTTTAATTGGAAGCACACCCTTGCAGAGATGCCGGAACGAATTCGTTCGGAAAAGGAACTGGGCTATTCGATGGCCGATTTTTTATTGGACGATGAATTTCCGGGAACATGGAAAATAAATGCCACTTATCATGGCAACAAACAACTCACGCCCACTTATCTCAAAGTAACCATGTATCAGAACTATGGCAGCAAATTGCAAACCAAAGAAGTCAAAGTGTTTCGTTTGGGTGTAAAAGGAGTTAATCAGTACTTATTTGATTTTGCCAATGTTCCCATAAAAATTGTAAATAATTGAAAAGTCTCATCAGTTTATTGATTTTGTTGGTGGTTGTGCCAATTTTTGCCCAAAAACAGATTTTGGGGCGAATTACCGATGGAAAAATACCGTTGTCCAATGTCCATGTGACCAATTTATCCTCCGAATTTACTACTAAATCGAACAAGGAAGGGTTTTACAAGATATCTGCCATACCAAAGGAAAAATTACAGTTTACCTACCTCGGAATGGATACTATTACCATTATTATTGAGGATGTTACCCATAATCTAAATATTGTTATGCATCACAGGGTAGAAGCATTGGACGAAGTAGTCGTGACCAAAAAACTCAGTAAGCAAAAAAGTTTGGCGATGAATTACTTTACGGATTCAACCATTATAAATACCTCTTTTGGCTATATTAGTCCTAACACAGTACCTTATAATTTAAAAATAATTGATGGTTCTGAATTAACGACAGGAACCGATGTGCTTTGGGCAATAGCAAGTAGAAGGGCGGGAATATGGATGGGAACCTATGGGTCTCCTTCCACCGGAGTGAATCGTTCATTATTTATGAGAGGTAGAAGCTCAATCAATAATCAAAAACCTGTTTTGTTTGAAATTGATAAAAACATTTTTACAACCCCTCCCGTTTGGTTGGATGTTAGCATGATTCAGCGCGTGGGCATTATCCCTGGACTTCAAGCGGCATGGAGGTATGGCGAAATTGCTAGTGGAGGTGTAGTGATTATCAATACCATCAACGGAGTGCATGGATTAAGGGAAGATAATAGCCTTCAACGTTATGATCAAGCAAAGCTTCGCGATAATTATGTCACGGAAAAGGTATTCTTGGACACGGAAATAAAAAATGATTTACCTGCCTATTTAAATGAAATGAATACCGCTAAAAATCTTAACAGGGCGTTAGAAGTTTATGAGGCGTACGAGAATCATTATTCAAGAATACCATATTTCTATTTGGATGCCTTTACTTATTTTTATGATAAGTTTGAAAGTGATAGGGCAGATGAAATTTTAATCAAGAATTTAGACTCTTTTGAAAAAAATCCTGTTTGGTTAAAGGCTTTGGCTTTTACTTATGAGTCTCAATCCCGATTAGGTAAAGCCCATGAGGTTTACAAGAAAATTTATGCTCTCCGGCCTGATTATGCACAAAGTTTTATTGACTTGGCCAATAGTTATGAAAATTTGGAGAAAACTCAACAGGCCCTATCAATTTATGCAAGACATGCTTATTTGCAGGATAAGGGTTTAATTTCTTCGGACAGCCTTGAATTATCTGATATTATGGAAAGGGAAATCAGCAGTCTTTTGAGACCCGATAATCATTCCAGTTCCGATGCTGGTTTTACCGGAAGGTTAGTATTTGAATGGAACGACTCCGAAGCTGAATTCGATCTACAGTTTGTAAATCCCAACAATCAATACTTTAATTGGAAGCACACCCTTGCAGAGATGCCGGAACGAATTCGTTCGGAAAAGGAACTGGGCTATTCGATGGCC
>NZ_JBGFGK010000021.1:0-1209 GCF_041224615.1 Allomuricauda sp. XS_ASV26
CCAAGGCCCGTCAGCACTAGACCGTTCGCATCGTTCCCGTCAGTCAGCACTTCCTCGATGTTCTGGATCTCGTTCGTATCCGATAGATCTCCGTCGGCCGAGATATGGTTGGCCAAGTTCGTGGCATTGGTGGCTATATCGGTAGTGTTCGCTGTGATGTTAGTAGCATTGTTCCCGATCGCCGTAGTGTTGTTGGAGATATTGGTAGCGTTGTTCGAAATGTTCGTAGTGTTGTTGGCAATGTCCGAAGCGTTCGTCGCTATTGCACTCGCATTGTTCGAAATGTTCGTAGTGTTATTGGCGATGTCCGAAGCGTTCGCTGTGATGTTAGTAGCATTGTTACCAATAGCCGTAGTATTGTTGGAGATATTGGTAGCGTTGTTCGAAATATCCGTGGCATTGTTACCGATCGCAGTAGTGTTGTTGGCGATGTCCGCGGCATTGGCCGCTACTCCGGCACTATCGTCCAAAGAGGATAGGTCCGCAGAAAAACTTGTACCGCCCTCGCTTACCGTTACCTCGTTGGTCCCACCATCGAAGCTCACCCCAGTAATATCGTCGTCGGCCACGCTGTCCACATAGGCTTTTGTGGCGGCATCGCTCGCAGCGGTCGGGGCACCAAGGCCCGTCAGTACTAGACCGTTCGCATCGTTCCCATCAGTCAGTACTTCCTCAATGTTCTGGATCTCGTTCGTATCCGATAGATCTCCGTCGGCCGAGATATGGTTGGCCAGGTTCGTGGCATTGGTGGCAATGTCCGAAGCGTTCGTTGTGATGTTCGCAGCATTGTTACCAATAGCCGTAGTATTGTTGGAGATATTGGTAGCGTTGTTCGAAATATCCGTGGCATTGTTACCGATTGCCGTGGTATTGTTGGCGATGTCTGCGGCATTGGCCGCTACTCCGGCGCTATCGTCCAAAGAGGACAGGTCCGCAGAAAAACTTGTACCGCCCTCACTGACCGTTACCTCGTTGGTCCCGCCATCGAAGCTCACTCCAGTAATATCATCGTCGGCCACGCTGTCCACATAGGCCTTTGTGGCGGCATCGCTCGCAGCGGTCGGGGCACCAAGGCCCGTCAGCACTAGACCGTTCGCATCGTTCCCGTCAGTCAGCACTTCCTCGATGTTCTGGATCTCGTTCGTATCCGATAGATCTCCGTCGGCCGAGATATGGTTGGCCAAGTTCGTGGCATTGGTGGCTATATCG
>NZ_JBGFGK010000007.1:0-335 GCF_041224615.1 Allomuricauda sp. XS_ASV26
CACACCTGATACACTATGGAAACGGTAGAATTTGATTCAGATGTTTCCGGTATATAGTTTACAAAACCAGTATCATTATTAAAAACACCTACTCCAACAGCGCTGCCTCCAATTCTTTCAATATTGGTAACACCGACATTGTTAGGTGCATTGTTGGGAAGAAAATCATCATTCTCCAAAATGTTTATTGCAACATCAATAGTTGCGGGTGTCGAACCAAAATCGTCATTGGCATTTACCGTCAAAGGGTCAGGGTCCGTATCATTCGGGTTTCCGTCGCCATCACAATCAAGGGATTCCCAATTTGCAGATTGCGGCAGGGTAACGCTTTCTGG
>NZ_JBGFGK010000014.1:0-388 GCF_041224615.1 Allomuricauda sp. XS_ASV26
TGGCCAACCATATCTCGGCCGACGGAGATCTATCGGATACGAACGAGATCCAGAACATCGAGGAAGTGCTGACTGACGGGAACGATGCGAACGGTCTAGTGCTGACGGGCCTTGGAGCCCCGACCGCTGCGAGCGATGCCGCCACAAAGGCCTATGTGGACAGCGTGGCCGACGACGATATTACTGGGGTGAGCTTCGATGGCGGGACCAACGAGGTAACGGTAAGCGAGGGCGGCACGAGCTTTTCCGCGGACCTGTCCTCTTTGGACGATAGCGCCGGAGTAGCGGCCAATGCCGCGGACATTGCCAACAACACTACGGCGATCGGTAACAATGCTTCGAACATCTCAACCAACACTACGAACATTTCGAACAATGCGAGTGCGAT
>NZ_JBGFGK010000008.1:0-370 GCF_041224615.1 Allomuricauda sp. XS_ASV26
CCATCTTCCTTCTCATCGCCGTTAGTGACCCCATCTCCATCACAATCCAAGTTCTTCCATTCTTGGGACGGTGCGCAATCCTGGTGCTCCAAAACAAAATCGCAAGAATCTAGTGGATCCGTACCGTCTTCTTTTTCCTGACCATTACTTACCCCATCTCCATCACAATCCAAGTTCTTCCATTCCTGGGACGGTGCACAATCCTGGTGCTCCAAAACAAAATCGCAAGGATCTAGTGGATCCGTACCGTCTTCTTTTTCCTGGCCATTACTTACCCCATCTCCATCACAATCCAACTTCTTCCATTCCTGGGACGGTGCGCAATCCTGGTGCTCCAAAACAAAATCGCAAGGATCTAGTGGATCTGTAC
>NZ_JBGFGK010000016.1:0-203 GCF_041224615.1 Allomuricauda sp. XS_ASV26
TTGTTCGAAATGTTCGTAGTGTTATTGGCGATGTCCGAAGCGTTCGCTGTGATGTTAGTAGCATTGTTACCAATAGCCGTAGTATTGTTGGAGATATTGGTAGCGTTGTTCGAAATATCCGTGGCATTGTTACCGATCGCCGTGGTATTGTTGGCAATGTCCGCGGCATTGGCCGCTACTCCGGCGCTATCGTCCAAAGAGGA
>NZ_JBGFGK010000004.1:0-281 GCF_041224615.1 Allomuricauda sp. XS_ASV26
ACTATCTATGCTGATGTCGGCCGTGAAGACATCGTCGTCCGTGAAGGAACTGCTGCCCAAAGCCGTGCTGATGCCAGCGTTCGCGCTCGCATTGCTCAACGTTACGCTAACCGCTTCGTCCGCCTCGACAACGGTGTCGCAGTTGGTCGTCACGCTCACCGTCTGGACCAGCGTAGCGGTGCCCGCCAAAAAGGTGAGGGTGCCCGTATCCGTGTCCTCGTTGCCCCCGCTTATCAAATAATCAACCGTGATGTCGTTAGATGGGTCCGATTGGTCTATGC
>NZ_JBGFGK010000015.1:0-252 GCF_041224615.1 Allomuricauda sp. XS_ASV26
ATTGTTACCAATAGCCGTAGTATTGTTGGAGATATTGGTAGCGTTGTTCGAAATATCCGTGGCATTGTTACCGATCGCCGTGGTATTGTTGGCAATGTCCGCGGCATTGGCCGCTACTCCGGCGCTATCGTCCAAAGAGGACAGGTCCGCGGAAAAGCTCGTGCCGCCCTCGCTTACCGTTACCTCGTTGGTCCCGCCATCGAAGCTCACTCCCGTAATATCGTCATCGGCCACGCTGTCCACATAGGCCTT
>NZ_JBGFGK010000024.1:0-51410 GCF_041224615.1 Allomuricauda sp. XS_ASV26
TCCCAACAATCAATACTTTAATTGGAAGCACACCCTTGCAGAGATGCCGGAACGAATTCGTTCGGAAAAGGAACTGGGCTATTCGATGGCCGATTTTTTATTGGACGATGAATTTCCGGGAACATGGAAAATAAATGCCACCTACCATGGCAACAAACAACTCACGCCCACTTATCTCAAAGTAACCATGTATCAGAACTATGGCAGCAAATTGCAAACCAAAGAAGTCAAAGTGTTTCGTTTGGGTGTAAAAGGAGTTAATCGGCAATTGTTTACCTTTCCGGTTACTTCAAATATTGTTCAAAGTAAATAAATTAGACCTGTAACACTCCCATATTAAACTTTTTTTCAATGGGTGAGTGGTTGGCGGCATCGATCCCCATGGAAATCCATTTTCGCGTATCCATTGGATCTATAATGCCATCCGTCCATAGTCGTGCAGCAGCATAATAGGGTGATATTTGATTATCGTATCGCTGTTTTATTTCATCGAATAGTTCTTTTTCCTTTTCGGTATCGAGCGGTTTTCCGCTTTTTTCCAAGCTGGCTTTTTCAATTTGTAAAAGCACTTTGGCCGCAGAATTCCCGCTCATCACCGCGAGTTCGGCACTTGGCCAAGCAACAATAAATCTGGGGTCATAGGCTTTTCCGCACATGGCATAGTTCCCAGCGCCGTAGCTATTTCCGATCACGATCGTAAATTTGGGAACTACCGAATTGCTCACGGCGTTCACCATTTTGGCACCGTCTTTTATAATTCCGCCATGTTCACTTTTACTACCTACCATAAATCCGGTAACGTCCTGCAAAAACACGAGGGGAATTTTCTTTTGATTGCAGTTGGCAATAAAACGGGTGGCCTTATCGGCAGAATCGGAGTAGATTACACCTCCAAATTGCATTTCACCTTTTTTGGTCTTTACCACTTTGCGCTGATTGGCAACTATGCCCACGGCCCAACCGTCGATTCGGGCATAACCTGTTAAAATAGTTTGGCCATAGCCCTCTTTGTATTGTTCAAATTCGGAATCGTCCACCAATCGTTTGATGATTTCCAACATATCATACTGATCGCTTCGTGAAGCAGGCAAGATTCCAAAAATGTCATCCGGATTTTCGGCTGGGGGCTTGGCTTCGGACCGGTTGAACCCTGCCTTGTCGAAATCACCGATTTTATCTACAATGTTCTTGATTTTGTCCAATGCATCTTTATCATCCTTGGCTTTATAATCGGTTACTCCACTAATTTCGGAATGGGTGGTAGCGCCCCCAAGTGTTTCGTTGTCGATGCTTTCTCCAATTGCGGCCTTCACCAGATAACTGCCCGCCAAAAATATACTTCCGGTTTTATCCACAATAAGTGCCTCATCGCTCATAATTGGCAAGTAAGCACCTCCGGCAACACAACTTCCCATCACAGCGGCTATTTGGGTAATGCCCATACTGCTCATTACGGCATTGTTCCTAAAAATTCTTCCAAAATGTTCTTTATCTGGAAAAATTTCATCTTGCATGGGCAAATACACCCCTGCGCTGTCCACTAAATAAATAATGGGCAATTTGTTTTCGATGGAGATTTCCTGGGCACGTAGGTTCTTTTTCCCCGTGATCGGGAACCAGGCGCCAGCCTTAACCGTCGCATCGTTCGCCACAACAACACATTGTTTGCCTTGTACATAACCCACTTTTACCACCACACCGCCAGATGGGCATCCACCATGCTCCTTGTACATATCTTCACCGGCAAAAGCGCCTATTTCAATCGACCCCTTATCCTCATCCAACAAATAATCGATACGTTCCCTTGCGGTCATTTTACCTTTGGCATGGTGTTTTTCAATACGGTTTTTGCCGCCACCAAGTTTAACTTTTGCCAATCTCCGCTTTAGTTCGGAAAGCTTTAACTTGTTATGGTCTTCGTTCTTATTGAAGTTTATGTCCATTCTTATCGATAATTCAATTTGTTGGTTAAAGATACGGAGTTATAATTATTACTTTTGATGAATATGGAGAACAAAATTAGGTGGGGTATTTTAGGGCCCGGAAAAATTGCCAAAAAATTTGTGTCGGACCTTTTATTGGTAGATGATGCCGAGGTTTCTGCGGTCGCATCGCGCTCAATGGAACGCGCCCAAGAATTTGCCAATGAATATGGAACGAAGCATGTTTTTGGAAGTTATGATGCCTTGTTCCGATCTGGAACAGTGGATATGGTGTACATCGCTACGCCGCACAATTTTCATAAAGACTTGTCGGTTCGTGCGTTGAACCATCAAATCGGTGTGCTTTGTGAAAAACCAATGGGCGTTAATAGGACGGAGGTGATGGAACAGGTAAGTGCATCCAAAAAGAACAATACGTTTTTAATGGAGGCTATGTGGTCTCGGTTTAACCCAGCTATCCAACAAGTAAAACAATTGGTAGATCAGGGGGAAATAGGGGATTTAAAGTTTATAAATGCTGACTTTGCTTTTTATGCATTGGACAGGGGCAAGGACTCCAGATTACTAAATCCTAATTTAGCTTCGGGTACTTTATTGGATATAGGGATCTATCCTATTTTTTTATCCTATTTATTGTTGGGTATGCCCAGTCAAATTATGGCAAGTTCAAAGTTTCACGAAAATGGAACAGAGCTACAAACTAGTATGATTTTTGATTATCCAAATGCCCAAGCCATGCTTTACAGCGGATTTACCAGCAGATCTAGATTGGAAGCGGAAATATCGGGAACAACGGGCCAATTTCTATTAAAATCAAGATGGCACGAGGCCGATGGCTATTCTTTAATACGGGAAGATGATGTTGAGGAGGTTAGTTTGCCCATGACGGGAATCGGTTATTACCATGAGATATTGGAAGTACATAAATGTCTAAGAAAGAACAAAATTGAAAGTAACCTCTGGTCACATCAGAACAGTTTGGATTTGTCCGAATTGCTGGACACGGTCAGGGAAAAAAGTGGAATAACGTTCCCTTTTGAAACTTAATCCACAATAATCACTTTGCATTAACCCTATTTTTACGATATTTGAAATCCTTCAGAAAAATATATAATGGGAATGAATAAGAACACGGTGCTGGCCTATGCCACATGGATTATGATATTTGTAGGTTTGGGAATGATCGCACTTGGAGCTTTTAAATATGATGAAGTGGCAGGATGGGGCTTTGCTGCTGTCGGAATTGGATTTTTAGCTGTTGCCTGGGTGTTCAACGCCTTAAAAGGCAGGGTATAGCCTCTTTTCATAAACAATTTAATTTTAAGTAGATGTCAGACGATAAAAAAGTCATTTTTTCCATGTCTGGGGTTACCAAGACCTATAAAACGGCCAACACCCCTGTACTCAAGAATATTTACCTAAGCTTTTTCTATGGTGCCAAAATTGGGATTTTGGGCCTTAATGGATCAGGTAAATCAACTTTATTGAAAATTATTGCCGGTGTAGATAAAAACTATCAAGGCGATGTGGTATTTTCTCCGGGCTATTCCGTTGGCTACTTGGAACAAGAGCCGCAGCTCGATGAAAATAAGACTGTGCTCGAAGTGGTAAAGGAAGGCGTTGCCGAAACCGTGGCCATTTTGGACGAGTACAATAAAATAAACGATATGTTCGGTTTGCCCGAGGTTTACGAGGATGCCGATAAAATGCAAAAGTTAATGGACAAGCAAGCTGCACTCCAAGATCAAATAGATGCTGCCAATGCTTGGGAACTGGATACGAAATTGGAGATTGCAATGGATGCGCTCCGTACCCCGGATTCTGATAAGAAAATAGGAGTATTATCCGGTGGGGAACGAAGACGAGTGGCTTTGTGCCGTTTATTGCTCAAAGAACCGGACGTTTTGTTGTTGGATGAGCCTACCAACCACTTGGATGCCGAATCCGTACATTGGTTGGAGCATCATTTGGCGCAATATAAAGGAACGGTAATCGCTGTTACGCACGATCGATACTTTTTGGACAACGTTGCCGGATGGATCTTGGAACTCGACCGTGGAGAGGGAATTCCATGGAAAGGCAATTACTCTAGCTGGCTAGATCAAAAAGCCAAGCGATTGGAGCAAGAAAGCAAGCAGGCATCCAAACGCCAAAAAACCTTGGAGCGAGAGTTGGACTGGGTCCGCCAGGGCGCTAAAGGAAGGCAGGCCAAACAAAAAGCACGTTTAAAAAATTACGATAAGCTCCTAAGCCAAGATCAAAAGCAGATGGAGGAGAAGTTGGAAATCTATATACCCAACGGGCCACGTTTGGGAACCAATGTGATAGAAGCCAAAGATGTAAGCAAAGCTTTTGGAGATAAACTATTGTACGAGAACCTAAACTTTAACCTGCCCCAAGCAGGTATTGTTGGTATAATTGGTCCCAACGGTGCCGGTAAGACGACCATTTTTAAAATGATCATGGGAGAGGAGACCCCGGACAAAGGGGAGTTTATTGTTGGTGAAACGGCAAAGCTGGCCTATGTAGATCAGTCCCACTCCAACATTGACCCGGAAAAAACCATCTGGGAAAACTTTAGTGATAGTCAGGAATTGATTATGATGGGAGGGAAACAGGTCAACTCACGAGCTTACCTTAGCCGATTCAACTTTTCTGGTAGTGAGCAGAACAAAAAAGTAAACATGCTTTCCGGTGGTGAACGTAACCGTTTGCATTTGGCAATGACATTAAAGGAAGAGGGCAACGTGTTACTTTTGGATGAGCCGACGAACGATTTGGACGTGAACACACTCCGTGCTTTGGAAGAAGGCTTGGAGAATTTTGCGGGCTGTGCAGTTATCATATCCCACGATAGATGGTTCTTAGATAGAATCTGTACACATATCCTTGCATTTGAAGGAGATTCTCAAGTATATTTCTTTGAAGGGTCTTTCTCCGATTACGAAGAAAACAAAAAGAAACGCCTGGGTACGGATATTATGCCCAAGCGTATTAAATACAAAAAACTGATTCGTTAAAGTTAAAGGGAAGGAGTGATTAATCTTATTTAAGATTTTTGATTCCTTCCTCTAAAAGTTTTTTAGCCTTTTCCAAATATGCCCTTTGGTGGGCGGCCAAACTGTTCGGGTCCTGCACTTCGTCCGGGGACGAGCTTATGGATTTGGATAGTTCTATGAGTTGATCTATCGCCTGTTCGGCAGATTGGAGCTTATCGTCTGCATGTTTATTAAAGACCTTGATCATTTCCATTTCCATGGCTGCCACGAATTGAGACCCATCGGTGTCTTTCTCGACAGATTCATCGGTTGTTATGGTATCATCATCATTGGTAACAACTGGCGAAGAAACACCTAGTGTACATTGGTCCAAAATAGTGATCAATTCGTTGATTTCTCCCAAAGCTTTTTTGGTAAAAAATCTTCCAGCTTCCCAGTCCGCAGGTTCTATGGCTTTGTCCAAGGTTTCCATAGCATCCACGGTCTTGCCCTTAGCCTTGTCGCAAGAACAATCAGCCATAAAAGCTTCACCTTTTTCAAGAGCGGTCAAAGCTCTTTCGGCATAGTACATCTGATGCTCAAAGTTGGTAGCGTCCATGGCCTTTTTTCCATGGCTCAGTGCATAGGTTACTTTGGAATAGAAATTATCACATTGAAAAGAGTAGGTAGCTTGTATGGCACAAAATACTGCCAAAACTACTAAAACATGGGATTTGGGAGCCATATTCGAGTCTTGTTATTGGTTAATAGTTTGATGTACTAACGCTAAAAACAGCTTTATATTTTACAATACTAATATGCTTCGTTCGGATACCAATCCAATTGGACAACTTCGATATCGGGATTGCCTTGGTTTACCAAGTTTTTAAACTTTTCAACATCACTAACATCCGGTCTGCCCCTATAATGATATGGATATACCTGATTGGGTTTAAATTCCAACACTGCATCCGCAGCACTTTCCACGGTCATGGTATAGGGGAGATTCATACAAACAAAGGCTTTGTCTATATTGTTTAGTGCGCGCATTTCGGGAATATCCTCGGTATCCCCTGAAAAGTAAATACGTTCATCTCCAAAGGTGAACAAATATCCGTTCCCTCTACCTTTTATATGGAAATCCTTCGCTTCTTCCCTCAAATTGTACATGGGAATGGCTTCTACGAAAAAGTTGGCCAATTCTTTGACTTCCCCGTTGACCATGGTATCTGTTTTTAATGCTAATGCTTGGTCCATTTGTGATTTAACTGCTTCTGGGGCAATGATCTGTACACCTTCAAGATTTAACTCGTTTAGCGTGTTCGCATTAAAATGGTCACCATGAATATCTGTAATAAAAATTATATCGGGAGATTGCCGACCTTTAAAAGCATCCTTACCACCAACGGGATCTATATAAATAGTTGTATTGTTCCACTCAATAATGGCGGTAGCATGTTCAATAGGTATTATTTTGGCCGGGGCGTAGGTTTCAGCTTTAATTGTGGTTTCTATTTCTGTGGTTTCTTCTTGTTTTTCTGCTTTTCCCTTGCAAGCAATAAGAATCAATAACAAGATTGTTGTTGTAAGCGCAATATTTTTTTTCATGATGCAATCTTTTAAATCCTTTTAAAATTAAGGGATAATCCGAAGAATCAGAATAATTTATCAAGAATATTTACATCTAAATAATCCAAAGTTACATCCACTGCGTATATAAACCGAACGCGATTGATTAAAAACCTTAAACGAAGAATCAATTAAAACAAAAAGTTATGACTGAAACAAAAAATAACAATAACGGATTAAAAGTAATTGCTGGTTTGTTGGGTGTAGTTCTTTTGGGAACTATTATTTACACCGTAAGTCTTTATCAAGATAAAAAACAAACCACAGAAGCTCTTACCCAGGAGAAAGAATTGGTTGTAGAAGATTTGAACAACTTGAAATCTGAGTACGACAAAGCTATTTTGGAAAGCAACGCCACTAACGAGGAGTTGGTTGCAGCAAGAGACAATATCGCAAAATATATTGATTCCGTAAGTAGCATGAAAGCCGATATTGCCACACTTTCTCGTTACAGAAGACAAGTAAGTGTTCTTAAGAAAGAAAGAGAGCAATTGTTGAAGCAAGTGGATTCCTTGACACAATCCAATAGCTTGTTGGCCATGCAAAGAGATAGCACTTTTGCAGAGTTGGAGCAACAAACTGTTTTTAATGATTCATTGATTATCCAGAACACGCAATTGGCCGATGCTGTTGAAAAAGGTTCTGCACTTAACCTTAACACTATTAGTGTTGACGCTATTAAAGAAAGAAACAGCGGAAAATTGGTATCTACTTCTAGAGCTAGAGCTACAGATAAATTCAAAGTTTGCTTTACCATTGCGGACAACGTAATTGCTGAAGCTGGCGACAGAGAATTTTATATCGAAGTTCTTGGTCCACAGGGCAATGTGTTGGGCGAAGGTCTAACAAAAACTACCGAAGAAGGAAGTTCTCTTACTTACAGCAAAGGAACCAATTTCTATTATGAGAACGATGCGTTGGATGTATGTGATTACATAAACAAGCCAAGTGGTGATTTCCAAAAAGGAAACTACATGGTAAATGTGTACGACAATAAATTGAAATTGTTGGGTACTTCCAGCTTCGAGTTGAAATAAGCACACACACTATCACCATTATAAATAAAAATGCCCGTCCTGTTTTGGACGGGCATTTTTTATATGCTAAAAAATCGAATGGTCTATTTTAAACTTCCGACCATATCTTCCGGTTTTACCCACTCATCGTACTCTTCCGGGCTAACATAGCCAAGGTTTATGGCCTCTTCTCTTAAAGTTGTACCGTTCTTATGTGCCGTGTTGGCTATTTCAGCAGCCTTGTAATAACCAATTTTAGTATTCAAAGCCGTAACCAACATTAAAGAATTGTTCAACAGGGTTTTGATCACCTCATGGTTTGGTTCAATTCCAACAGCACAGTTTACATCAAAACTAACACAAGCATCACCGATCAATTGTGCCGATTGTAAAATGTTGGCCGCCATTACAGGTTTAAAAACGTTAAGTTCGTAATGTCCTTGTGTGCCACCTACGCTAATAGCAACATCGTTGCCCATTACTTGGGCACAGACCATGGTAAGTGCCTCGCACTGGGTTGGGTTTACCTTTCCTGGCATAATGGAACTACCTGGTTCGTTGGCCGGAATTATAATTTCTCCAATTCCAGAACGAGGACCAGAGGCCATCATACGTATATCGTTGGCAATTTTGTTCAAAGAGACTGCCAATTGTTTTAGAGCGCCATGACTTTCCACAATGGCATCGTGTGCCGCCAAGGCCTCAAATTTATTTTCTGCGGTTATAAAAGGTTTACCTGTGAATTCGGCAATATATTTTGCCACTACAACATCGTACCCTTTTGGTGTATTTAGGCCTGTTCCCACTGCGGTTCCGCCGAGTGCAAGCTCACTTAAGTGGGCCAATGTATTTTTTAATGCTTTTAACCCATGGTTCAGTTGGGAAACATAACCCGAAAACTCTTGCCCCAAGGTTAGGGGAGTGGCGTCCATTAAGTGGGTCCTACCAATCTTTACCACATCTTTAAATTCTTCGGACTTTTTTTGTAAAGTATCACGCAATTGCTCAACTCCCGGAATGGTAACATCCACAATTTTTTTGTAAGCTGCAATGTGCATGCCAGTTGGGAAAGTATCGTTGGAAGATTGGCTTTTGTTTACATCATCGTTGGGTTGTATGGTTTTTTCCCCTTCGCCGATTTTTTTACCCGCAATTTCGTGTGCACGATTGGCAATAACTTCGTTTACGTTCATGTTGCTCTGTGTTCCAGAGCCTGTTTGCCAAATTACCAGGGGAAATTGGTCATCATGCTTTCCTTCAAGTATTTCATCGCATACTTGCGCGATTAAATCTCTCTTTTCTTGGCTCAGCACTCCTAGTTCGTGGTTGGCGTAGGCTGCAGCTTTTTTTAAGTAGGCAAAACCATAGACCACATCCAAGGGCATGGATGCGGGCGCACCAATTTTAAAGTTGTTTCGGGAACGTTCGGTTTGGGCGCCCCAATATTTATCGGCGGGTACTTTTACCTCGCCCATGGTGTCTTTTTCAATCCTGAAACTCATAGTTAAAAATTTTGTCCTACAAAGGTAGGATATAGGGGATTTATATGGTAGTTGATTGGAATAATTACACTTTTTTCTCGTACGATTTGTTTTTTTTCATCAGAAGAAAGTATCTTTGTTAAAACAAAAGGAGTAAAGATGTTCGAATTTGACCAATATTTAGGTTTTTTAGCTTTTCTAACGATTTTGACAATAGGTTTTTGGTTAATGATATTCTTATTGACCTTTGTTGTTCCTTACTGGTTGATCGGTAACCTTAGGGAAATGGCCAAAGAAAGAAAAGAGGCTAAAAGAGCCCAACTAGAAGAATAAGATAAATAAAGAGAAGCCGTATCGGCTTCTTTTTTGTTTTACCCATATTTAATAATTAGCCTTTACTACATTGTAAGGGCTAATTTTTTGGTCCATATCAACCTGTGGCAAATTCAGTGAAACTAAAAAAGCAACCAATAAGGTTGCTTTTTTAATTAGGTATAGGGGAACTACGTTGGTTTAACCCTGGAATTGGCCCTCCTCATCATCACCACCATCATTTTGTCTGTCCCGACCGCGCTGGCGTTCCTTTGGTTGATTAAAACGATAGATAAAAGATAAGTTTACTTGTCGTTTTCTCCATTGGAACTCACTATCTGAGGTGAAAGTAGGCGTTTCGGTAAAAGATTGCCTTTTTCTTGAATTAAAAACGTCGCTCACATTTAAAGATACTGTTGCATTGTCCTTTAAAATATCTTTGCTCAATGCTAAGTTTAAAGAGAACATAGCTTTGCTATCTGTTTGTGCATTTTGTCTTGGGCCCATGTAAAACGAGTTGGCCTGAAGATCGATTTTGGCAGGTAAAGTAAATTTAGAACTGAACCTGGCAAACCAGCTGGAATTGTCCGTTCCATACTCAACACCATTGAACTGTCCTTCAGAACTAAATGTAAAGAAGTTTACACTACCGTTCAAGCGCCACCATTTAAATGGACTATATATAACGCCAGCTTCCGCACCAATACGCTCGTTCGTGGATAGATTAATGGGAACCGAACGAATGATCTGTATACCATCGGAGGTTAGCTGCCCCGTTTCTTCTTGGATTCGTTCAAACGAATTTGTTTCTCTTTGGTAGTAAACGGAGGAAGTGAGGGTCAATTTTTTCCATCTTTTTAAGTAACCAAGATCAAATGCGTTTGCGAATGCCGGATCTAGATCTGGATTACCTTGAAAAACATTGGTTCTACTGGATCTTGATGGAAATGGATTAATGAACCATCCCCTTGGTCTGTTTATCCTTCGGTTGTACCCCAAGGAAATATTTTCCGTTTTGGATAGTTCGTAGATCAAATTCACGGTTGGGAAAAGCCCCAAATAGTTTTTATCAAAATTTAAATCAACATCTTCCCCCACAATTTCCTGTAAACCATCAATGTCCACACTGGAATCTACATTGCCCCTTAGTTCCGTGTTTTCCAATCGCAGTCCTAAAAGCACAGATAACTTTCCATATTTGTTCCCATATTGGGTGTATAGCGCATTTACGTTTTCGTGGTAGGTGAAAACATTGGTAAGATCCTCGTTCATTTCAAACTGACCGGTGCCTTGGTTTAAGGTATCCAATTGATAATCGCTGACCTGTTTTTCGAAAGTACCTCGGTACCCAGCTTCGAATTGTGCATCGCCCATGGGCAAAACATAATCTATCTGAGCCAAAATATCGTCTTGGGTCTCTATTTCATATATATTTTCACTTGCCAATAAATCCGTGTTCGGTACTGTATTCGATTCCAATATCTGGGTCAAAACATCCTCATCATCATAAGAATATTGAAAATCGGCAGTTAATTCATGCCCATCATCATTGAACTTATTGGTATAATTGAAAGAGAATTGATAACTGTTGTCGTTCTCCTTTTGATCTTCACTTCTAAAGGTTCTGCTCTCAAGCGTACCATCGTTAAAACGTTGGTTGTCATTCTCGGTCAAATCGTTTTCATCCGACCATCTGTAAAAGAAGCTACCGGTAATGGATGATTTTTCGGTAAGAAAGTATTCCATTCCGATGTTAACGCTAATACCATCATCATTCCTGCTAATGTCCCTATCCTCCAATATCCTGTCAAAATCACTGGCATCGGTTAGGTATCTGTTATCAAAAAGTCCACCACCCGGTGACTCACGGTGAAAATATCCGATTGTGTTGAAAATGTTGAACTTTTCTGTTCTGATATTAAAGTTGGATGTAACCCTGGCATTGAAAGGGTCACCAATGGTTGTATTGATGGAACCGTTGATCCCAAGGGTCTTTTCCTTTTTTAGTACAATGTTTAAAATACCTGCCGTACCTTCTGCGTCATATCGGGCCGAAGGACTGGTAATTACTTCCACCTTTTCAATGGCATCGGCAGGTAATTGTTGTAAAATATCGGTAGATCCAAATCCTGCCAATGCAGATGGTTTTCCGTTGATCAGAATTCGGACATTATCATTGCCACGTAGGCTAATGGCTCCTTCTACATCTACAGAAACCGATGGAATGTTGCCCAAGGCATCGCTAACGTTACCTCCACTCGTGGTAATGTCTTTACCTATGTTATAGACTTTTTTGTCCAACCGTACTTCTACAGTGGTTTTTTCGCCGACCACTTCTACTTCCGCAAGTTGTGCCACATCCGGGGATAATGATATGGAACCCAAATTAATGGACGAGTTATAGGTTTGTCCTTTTAAAGAATAGGATTTATAGGAGATGTATTCCACGCTTATGTTGTAGGTGCCCGGGGTGGCTTCGACCTCAAAATTACCCGAGAGGTCCGTTATTCCACCGGTAACTTGCTCCGGATTATCCGCATTTTGCAATACGAAGGTGGCATATTCCAGGGGTTGTCCGGAATCGGAATCAATAACTTTACCGGTTATTGTGATAGGCTTTTGGTTTTGTTGTGCCGCGCCTTGAAAGATAGACAGGGTCAATAGCAACAACGGGATAAGTATCCTTTGCATAGTTTGATTTTTACGCTGCAAATGTGAAAGAAAAAACAAGGGATGCGAAATATTAATCCCCGAACAACGTAAATGATCCTGCGAATGACCTTAACGAATTGTTAATTCTTGCCCTTCTTATTCTTTTTCTTCTTCTTTTTCTTTTTTGGCTTGAATCTGTTTTCTTGAAGTTCCATAAAGGCGTCGTATTTATCCTCGGGAAGTCCGGCCTTTAATTCAGCCTCTTGGCGTATACGGATTTTTTCAACCTCTTCTTTCATTTTAAGGGGTTCCAGTTCCAAAATCTGAAGTTCTATTCGTTGCTGCACGGACTGGATCAAAGCTGTACGTACCACGGCTTGCTCAAATGGATCTAGGTCAATGGCCTCCGATATGGATGGCATTTGCTCATCTACAATTTCTTCGGCGGTTAGCGGAGTTTCCTCTTTTTGCGGGGTTGTTGGACCAGCTTGGGGTACAGAGCTCATTCTTCTGCCAAAACGGTTGCCATATGGGGAGCCATATCCATATTGTGCGCTGATATCGTTTATGGCGAACATGCCGACCAACAAGGTCGCAATAAATAGTGAATGGGTACTTTTCATGGGGTAAAGATAGTATTTTAGGTTTTCTTTGTTTGGTTCCTCCCTGTTAAACCATGTTGGAAATCAAGCTTATAACAGCTTTGATATGTTCTCGGGAGGTCTGCCGACCACAGCTTTTTTCCCATCGACCACAATGGGTCGTTCAATTAATTTAGGGTAGTTTGCCATCGCGGAGATAACTTCATCATCCGTTAAGTTCCGTCCCCTAAAGTTCTCTTTCCAAATGGACTCATTTTTTCTAACAAGGTCTATCGGTGCAATGCCCAAATATGAAATCAGGGCTGTTAGTTCTTCCTTGCTGGGAACATCATCTAAATATTTGATTACTTCAAAGTCTTTCCCCGACTTTTCCAAAATGGCCAATCCTTCCCTGGATTTTCTACAACGTGGATTATGATAAATTTTGATCATATTTCAATATGTTTAAACTAATTGCTGCTCACTGCTCACTGCCAACTAGCACAGACTATTCTTCTTTTTGTCCCATCATCATTAAATAGGACTTTAAAAATGCATCGATTTCCCCATCCATAACGGCATCTACATTTCCGGTTTCTTCGGCCGTTCGAACGTCCTTCACCAATTTATAGGGGTGCATTACATAATTTCGGATTTGCGATCCCCATTCGATCTTCATTTTTGAAGACTCGATTTCTGCGCGCGCTTCCTGCTTTTTACGAAGTTCGATTTCGTAAAGTTGCGATTTCAACATTTTCATGGCCGTAGCCCTGTTATCGTGCTGCGATCGAGAATCGGAACAGGAAATTTGGATTCCAGTTGGTTTGTGAACCAATTGAACTTTGGTTTCTACCTTGTTTACATTTTGGCCACCTGCACCACTAGATCGTGCTGTGGTTATTTCAATGTCCGAAGGATTTACCTCTATCTCAATGCTGTCGTCCACCAAGGGGTATACATAAACAGAAGCGAAGGAGGTGTGCCTTTTGGCATTGCTGTCGAAAGGGGAAATGCGGACCAAACGGTGTACGCCGTTCTCACCTTTTAACCAACCAAAGGCATATTCACCCTCTATTTCCAGGGTAACCGTTTTAATTCCTGCAACATCACCTTCTTGGTAATTGAGTTCTTTTACCTTGTAGCCGTTCTTTTCGGCCCACATTAGGTACATGCGCATGAGCATAGAAGCCCAATCACAGCTTTCGGTCCCACCAGCGCCCGCGGTAATCTGTAGCACTGCGGTAAGCTCATCGCCCTCATCCGAAAGCATATTTCTAAATTCCAATTTTTCAATGGACAATTGTGCTTTTTCGAACTGTTTGTTTACCTCTTCTTCGGTAACTTCTCCGGCCTGCTGAAATTCAATAAACACCTCAAGATCACCGACCAATGTTTTGGCCTCTTCGAAGTCTTCTACCCATTTCTTTTTGGATTTGATGGACTGCATTTGTTTTTGGGCTTCTTGCGGATTGTCCCAAAAACCTGGAGCAAGGGTTTTTTCCTCTTCGTTCTCTATTTCGATAAGTTTGGCATCGATGTCAAAGATACCTCCTTAACGCACCAAGGCGCTCAATAAGATCTTTCTGTTGATCTGTGTTTACCATGTAATATATTTTGGGGTAAAAATAAGTTTCTTTCCTCACATGACCTTATTATAAATGGAATTCTATCGAACAACCTGTGGTATTGTGTCCGAGCTCATATATTAAAGTAAAACGGAAGTTGATTTTTCAATTTATTGGGATAGAATAAGACAGTGCAAACTGTTTTTTAAAAATGATTTGCATATTTTTAAGGCAACTAATTCAACCAAATTATGAAGAACTCAACTAAGCTCATGGCCCTATTGTTTTTTGTGGGCTTTACCATGGGGGCACAAACGTTCGAGAAGGTTAAGGACTTTCAAAAGTTTAACGGCTATTTTAATTTTTATTACGATGACTCCAACGATAAGATTTACGTCCAAGTCGATGAGTTGGAAAAAGAGTTTTTGTACGTCTACTCTTTGAGCAGTGGAATAGGAAGCAACGATATTGGTCTAGATCGCGGGCAATTGGGCAACGAACAGGTGGTCTATTTTAAAAAGGCAGGGAACAAGTTGCTACTTGTGCAGCCCAACCAAACTTTTAGGGCCATTACGGAAAATGAGCTCGAGAGAAAGTCTGTGGAGCAAGCCTTTGCCAAGTCAATTCTGCATGGTTTTGATGTGGTAGAAGAGGCGAGCGGCAGTTATCTTATTGATTTTACCGATTTTCTGGTGCGCGACGCACATGGAGTTTCCAATCGTCTAAAAAGATCTAAGCAAGGCTCTTACAGTTTGGATAAAAGTAAAAGCGCATTCGCATTGGAGCGTACCAAGGCTTTTCCAAAAAATGTAGAGTTTGATGTAACCCTTACCTTTAAGGGAGATCCACAAGGTGCCTGGATTCGTTCAGTTGCACCTACACCAAGCTTGGTCACAGTGGCACAACATCATTCATTAATAGAATTACCTGATGATACATTTGAAAAAAGGCTGTACGACCCTCGAAGTGGTGGCTACCCATTTACCTATTATGATTATGCCACTCCGGTTCAAGAATCTTTGGTAAAGCGTTTTATCCGAAGACATCGATTGGAAAAAAAAGACCCTAACGCAGCTATAAGTGAACCCGTTGAACCAATAATTTATTATTTGGACAATGGAACACCGGAACCCATTAGATCAGCTTTGTTGGATGGTGGGAAATGGTGGAATCAAGCCTTTGAGGCGGCAGGCTATAAAAATGCATTCCAAATGAAAATTCTGCCGGATGACGCCGATCCATTGGATGTGCGTTACAATGTAGTACAATGGGTACACCGATCGACCAGAGGTTGGAGCTACGGGGCAAGTGTTGTTGATCCCAGAACAGGGGAAATATTAAAAGGCCATGTTAGTCTGGGCAGTTTAAGAATTCGTCAGGATTTTATGATAACACAAGCTTTAATGGACAAACCATTTGCCGAAAGGGATGATAACCATAAAGAAATGCTGGAATTGGCGCTTGCCAGAATCCGACAACTCTCCGCACACGAAATAGGACACACACTCGGGTTTGCGCATAATTTTGCGGCAAGCACCAACAATAGGGCTTCTGTTATGGATTATCCACACCCGCAATTTGAATTGGAAGGCGATAAGATTAGTTTTAAGAACGCATACGATACAGGAATAGGAGAGTGGGACAAGGTAACCGTAACCTATGCGTATTCAGATTTTCCCGAAGGAACAGACGAGACTGCCGCGCTCAATGCCATATTAAAAAAAGCCCAGGACGATGGATTGCGCTATATCTCCGATCAAGATGCAAGGCCAAAAGGAGGTGCGCACGCATTGGCCCACTTGTGGGACAACGGTAAAAGTGCAAGTAGCGAATTGGAGGAAATGCTGAAAATAAGGGAGACGGCCATACATAATTTTTCTATCGACAATATCCGAAACGGGGAAGCATATTCCGTTTTGGAAGATGTTTTTGTACCCCTTTATTTTTTCCATCGTTACCAAACCGAAGCAGTATCCAAGGTAATTGGTGGCTTGGATTATAATTATGCCGTAAAAAATGGTGGGCAGTTTCCAGTGAAGCCAATTGGTCAAGCTGAGCAAAAAACAGCTATGGAATCCATTCTAAAAACCCTGGATGCCGAAGTAATTGCAATCCCTAAGGACAAATTGAACCTATTTCCTCCTCGCGCCATCGGATTTAACCGTTCCAGGGAATCCTTTAAAGGAAGAACAGGGGTTAGTTTTGATGCATTGTCCGCATCGGAAACGGCCGCAGATATGACCCTGGAATTATTATTGCACCCAGAACGGGCCTCTCGACTTATTCAGCAAAAAAGCATGGATAAAGGACAGATGGGGTTAAAAGATGTGTTGCAAAAAACAATTCAAGGCACTTTTGATCTTTCACATCGAGATGCCTACCATCAAGAAGTGCAGAACACTATAAATTTCAGGGTGCTCTACCATATCATGAACCTTGCGGCTCACGATAAAGTGCACCCACAGGTAAATGCGATTGCCAACCAAACTTTAAGTGAACTAAAAACACAGTTGTTGAGCAATGGCAAAAATGCAATATCAACCGAAATGGTAAAAAGAATAGATGCCTTTACCAAAAAACCATCCGATTTTAAACTGATCCCAGTTTCTAAAATCCCTGATGGTTCGCCTATTGGCATGGGTTGTATGGACTAATTTTATTTATGGAGATAAACTTAATAAGTGACACGGTCACTAAGCCTTCGACAGCAATGTTGGAGGCCATGATGAAAGCCAAAGTGGGGGACGATGTGTTCAAGAACGACCCTACTGTGAATGAGTTGGAAGCCAAGGTCGCAGATTTTTTTGGTATGGAGGCGGCACTGTTTTTCCCAAGTGGTACCATGACAAATCAGACTGCAATTAAAATCCATACCAATCCAGGAGATCAACTGATCTGTGATAAGTACTCCCACATATTTAATTATGAAGGAGGTGGTGTGAGTTTTAACAGTGGGGTTTCCTGTAGATTGGTAAATGGGCATAGGGGAATGATGAAGGCGGAACAAGTCGAGGAATCGATCAACCCTCCGGATTTTTACCATAGTCCATTGACCACATTGGTAAGCATAGAAAATACAACGAACAAAGGTGGCGGGGCTTGTTGGGATTTCGAAGAACTACGTAAAATCCGAGAAGTCTGCAATAATCATGGTCTAAAATATCATTTAGATGGTGCGAGACTTTGGAACGCCTTGGTAAAAAAGGGAGAAGATCCAAAAGCCTACGGTAAGTTATTCGATACCATTAGCGTTTGTTTCAGTAAGGGAATGGGGTGTCCCGTAGGTTCGGTTTTGGTCGGTAGCCAAGAAGATATGGACAAAGCGATTCGAATACGCAAAATTTTTGGCGGAGGAATGCGCCAATCCGGTTATTTAGCGGCAGCGGTTATCTACGCACTGGAAAATAATGTGGATAGGTTGGTGGAAGACCACAAAAAAGCTGAAGAGATCGGGAAGGTGCTCACATCTCTCGATTTTATCAAAAAGGTGGAACCTATCGAGACCAATATCATAATTTTTGAAATTGATGAGCAAAGCATGTCGTCCGAAGAATTTCTGGAACGATTGACCGAAAATAAGGTTTCCATAATTGGAATGGGACAGGGAAAACTGCGTATAGTCACCCATTTGGATTACACCGATACGATGCACCAACACTTTTTAAAGGTTTTAAAAAGTATAGGGTAACAGGGTGATCATTTCGAGCGCGAAGGAGAAGCGTGAAAAGCAATTGATTGTATTCGGTCTAACATTAAAAGTGCAAAGGTGTCTAAAACTCCAAAATTCATGGGGTTTACACCAATGGAACGAATTTTCTCGAAGATAAAATGTATAAGTGCAAGAACTCTATACTATTCGACCTTATACTTTTTTATCTTTAGACCTTTGACCTAAACAAAATCCAATTATCCAAACCTGCTCGCGATACGCTTTGCACTTGAACGGACGATCGAATTCTAAAGTTTAGCGTTTCAATACTAACATCAAACCAAGACTACTTCATAAAAGCATCCATTCCCGGAATGTTGGGCATACCTTCCTTGGCTACAGCGGCCAATTCGGCTTCATTTATTTTGGAGGCTTTCTCAATGGCCTTGTTTAGGGTAAGTACCAAATAATCTTCCAATTGATCTTTATCTTCCAACAAAGAGTCATCAATGGAGATGGATTTTATTTCACGATTGGCGGTTAACGTTACTTTAAGGAGTCCGTCCGAGGATGCTTCATCTACCATAACGGAGTTCAATCTTTCCTTGGTGGCTTCAACTTTCTTTTGGGTTTCTTTTAATTTGCCCATCATTCCCATTAAATCTCCAAACATAACTTTAATTTTAGGGCTTGCCGGACCGCTGTCGGAACAAGCATTCTATCTATTATTGTTTAAACTAAGTTCAAAAGTAGTAAATTGGTCAAAACACTAACAAATGAAACAATCCATTTTAAGAATTTCTATTCTGCTTTTATGCCTTATTTTTGCCCCCGCTTGTAAAAACAACAAAGAACAATCCATGAGTACAGCTCCGCCGGTGGCACCAAAACATCCAACCAAGCTAGAAAAGCATGGTGATGTTAGAATTGATGATTATTATTGGATGAACAATAGGGAAGATCAACAGGTTCTCGATTATTTAAATGCCGAGAACGATTATTTCCAAAAAATGACGGCCCACACCAAAGCGTTCCAAGAAGAACTTTTTGAAGAAATGAAGGGAAGGATCAAGGAAGATGATTCTTCCGTACCCTATAAACTCGACGGATATTGGTACATAACCCGTTACGAAGAAGGAAAGGAGTACCCGATTTATTCCAGAAAAAAAGAAACGCTGGAAGCAGCGGAAGGACTGTTGTTCGATTGTAACGTAATGGCAGAAGGTCACGATTATTTTAACTTGAGAGGTGTTTCCATAAGCCCGGACAATACCATGGCATCATTTGGAACCGACACTATTTCCAGAAGACAGTACAATATCCAGATAAAAAACCTAAAAACAGGTGAAATATACCCGGATGTTATCGAAAATACAACGGGCAGCGCAGTATGGGCCAACGACAACAAAACTTTGTTCTACACTAAAAAAGACCCTGTCACCCTTCGTTCCGATAAAATATACAAGCATGTATTGGGCACATCTGCCGACCAGGATGAATTGGTTTTTCATGAAGAAGACGACACTTACAACACCTTTGTTTATAAAACAAAGACTAGAAAATATATTGTAATCGGATCCAGTAGCACCCTTACTTCGGAATATCGCTTTTTAAATGCCGATGATCCCGAAGGCGATTTTAAAATCTTTTCTGAGCGGGAAAAAGGCGTGGAGTATTCCATATCCCATTTTGAAGGTAACTTTTATATACTTACCAATAAGGATGGTGCAACTAACTTTAAGTTGATGAAAACCAACGAAAACAACACCGCATCCGAACATTGGGAAGAATTTATTCCGCACCAAGAAGAGGTGCTGCTCGAAGATGTGGAAATTTTCAGGGATTATTTCGTGGTTACCGAAAGAAACAACGGTCTCAATCAGATGAAGATTGCCAAATGGGATGGTTCCCTTAGTTATTATTTGCCTTTTGATAGCGAGACTTATGTAGCGGGACCATCTGTGAACTTGGATTTTGACACAAAAATACTTCGTTATTATTATAACGAAATGGGTGAACCTTATGCCATCATCGATTTTGACATGGAAACCAAGACCAAAACGGTTCAAAAGCAACAAGAGGTCCTTGGAGGCAAGTTCGATAAAAATAATTATAAGACCGAACGTATATGGGCCACGGCGAGGGACGGCAAAAAAGTGCCTGTTTCCATAATATACCATAAAAATACCCCACTGGACGGCACAAGTCCTTTGTTGCAATACGGTTATGGTTCTTACGGAGCAACGATGGACCCTTATTTTTCATCCATACGATTGAGTTTATTGGATAGAGGGTTTATTTATGCGATTGCACACATTAGAGGTGGTGAATATTTAGGAAGACCTTGGTACGAAGATGGCAAATTATTCAATAAAAAGAACACCTTCACGGATTTTATAGATGTTTCCAACCACTTGATCGAGAAGAAATATACTAGCTCCGAACATTTGTATGCCATAGGTGGTTCCGCTGGCGGACTCTTAATGGGGGCCATTATAAATATGGAACCAGAACTGTACCATGGCGTAATTGCTGCAGTACCTTTTGTAGATGTGGTAACCACAATGTTGGACGATACCATTCCGTTGACCACCGGCGAATATGACGAATGGGGAAATCCTAATGAGAAGGCGTATTACGATTACATAAAATCATACTCGCCGTATGATAATGTTGAGGCCAAGGAATACCCCCATATGTATGTGTCCACAGGACTGCACGACTCTCAAGTTCAATACTGGGAGCCTGCCAAATGGGTAGCCAAGTTAAGGGAATACAAAACCGGGGAAAACCTCTTGTTTTTGGATACGAACATGGATGCCGGCCATGGTGGGGCATCGGGCAGATTTGAAGCATTGAAGGAAACCGCAAAGGAATATGCCTTTATTTTGGACCTCGAAGGAAAAGCCCATTAAAAATAAAATGTTACATTTGCACGGAATAAACTTTCGTTTAATCGAAGTTTTGTTCCTACCTAATACCAGTTATGAAGAAACAGATAAATGCGCACAGCAATATCCTAGACCTAATTGGAAGTACCCCCTTGGTTAAGCTAAACAGAATTACCGCCCCTCTTACTGGAAATTTCTATGCTAAACTTGAATGCTTTAACCCCGGACATTCTTCAAAGGACAGAATTGCAATTCATATTATTGAAGAAGCCGAGCGAAAAGGGATTCTTAAGCCGGGTAGCACCATTATCGAGACCACATCTGGCAATACGGGCTTTAGCCTTGCCATGGTAAGCATTGTTAAGGGATACAAATGTATTTTGGCAGTAAGTTCAAAATCGTCCCCGGACAAGATTGATATGTTGCGTTCCATGGGAGCGAACGTTTATGTATGTCCTGCCCATGTAAGTGCAGATGACCCACGTTCGTATTACGAAGTGGCCAAACGTTTGCACAGTGAAACCCCGAATTCAATTTACATTAACCAATATTTTAACGAGCTTAATATAGATGCCCACTATTCCAGTACAGGGCCGGAAATTTGGGAACAGACCAATGGTCAGATTACCCACTTGGTGGCTTGTAGTGGAACAGGTGGTACCATTTCTGGAATTGCCCGTTATTTAAAAGAGCAAAACCCGAACATTAAAGTTTTGGGGGTCGATGCGTATGGATCGGTATTGAAAAAGTACCACGAAACAGGGGAATTTGATCATAACGAAGTTTACCCATACCGAATTGAAGGTTTGGGGAAAAATTTGATTCCTTCCGCTACAGATTTCAATGCAATAGACAGATATATAAAGGTAACCGATGGCGAAAGTGCCCATATGGCACGTAAATTGGCCCATACCGAAGGCATTTTTGCAGGATATACCAGTGGTGCAGCCACTCAGGCACTGTATCAATTGAACACGGAGGGAGAATTTACGGAAGACAGTAATGTTGTTGTGGTATTCCCGGACCATGGTTCCAGATATATGAGCAAGGTATATAGCAACGAATGGATGGACAACCAAGGGTTTTTCGATATCCAAGATGCCAAGGTTCCCGAAGAAATCAAATACATAAAATAAATAAGTACCTTATAATACCTCAAAAACGGCAATGTAAATTCATTGCCGTTTTTTTTATTTATAAAAATATCGTTATGCGAGGTTCATAAAAATATATACTTTTGCAGATGAATCAATATTAATGTAGATGAGAGATTTATTCGATAGAATCATTGAGAACAAAGGACCTTTGGGTAAATGGGCTTCACAAGCAGAAGGCTATTTTGTATTTCCAAAATTGGAGGGTCCCATTTCCAACAGAATGAAATTTCAAGGAAAGGACGTAATAACGTGGAGTATCAATGACTATCTGGGTCTCGCCAACTTGCCCGAGATTAAAAAAGTGGACGGTGAAGTAGCCATGGAGCACGGAGCAGCATATCCAATGGGTGCCCGAATGATGAGCGGTCATACCGATTACCACGAACAATTACAGAACGAATTGGCAGAATTTGTTCAAAAAGAAGCCGCTTACCTATTGAATTTTGGATACCAAGGATTTATGTCCGTAATCGACGCCTTGGTGGCCAAAGATGACATAATCGTGTACGATGTGGACTGCCATGCTTGTATTATTGATGGTGTTCGATTGCACATGGGCAAGCGCTTTACCTTTAAACATAACGACCCCGAAAGTTTAGAAAAAAACCTTGAGCGCGCTACAAAATTGGCCAATGAGACCGGTGGTGGAATCTTGGTGATTTCCGAGGGCGTATTCGGTATGCGTGGTGAGCAAGGAATACTTAAAGAAATTGTGGAGCTTAAGAAAAAGTTCCAGTTCAGGCTATTGGTGGATGATGCCCATGGATTTGGAACTTTGGGCAAAACAGGTGCCGGAGCTGGAGAAGAGCAAGGGGTACAAGACCAGATTGATGTGTACTTGGCCACATTTGCCAAATCCATGGCGAGTATTGGCGCCTTTGTTGCGGCAGATAAAGAAATTATAGAGTACTTAAAATACAACCTTCGTTCACAGATGTTCGCAAAATCCTTGCCCATGATCTATGTTAAGGGCGCGTTGAAAAGATTGGATATGTTGCGCACTATGCCAGAACTTAAGGCAAAGTTGTGGGAGAATGTAAACGCGTTACAAAACGGATTAAAGGAAAGAGGGTTCGATATTGGTACAACAACAAGCTGTGTGACCCCAGTTTACCTGAACGGAAGTATACCCGAAGCAATGGCCTTGGTTAAGGACTTGCGCGAAAACCATGGAATTTTCTGTTCCATAGTGGTTTATCCCGTAATTCCAAAAGGATTGATTCTGCTCCGTTTGATTCCAACAGCAACGCACACCATGAAGGATATCGAAGAAACCTTGGATGCATTTTCATCGATCAGGGAGCGTTTACAAAATGGAACGTACAAACGATTGTCTGCTGCCGTGGCAGCTGCAATGGGAGAATAATACCCTTCTTTTAAAAAACACTTAAAACTAATTGCAGCGGACTTTGTTCCGCTGCAATGCGTATTGTGTATTTCCTATTCGCCATCTGCCTTGGCGCACATTATTCTCGTTAAATGGGTTTATGCTGGTTTGCCCATCATAATATTGTAACTGTACTGCTGGTTGTCCTTGATAATCCACCAGTTGCCACCGCCCTCCGTTGGACCCACTGGAAATTCCTTGAGCATTGCCATAGTTCCCTTCCACACTAAAGGAGCCATCCGTATTTATGGAAAAAGTACCATTGCCACAAAAGTTAACATAGGTTATGGAGCTGGCCATGCTATCATTTACGTAAGATGTACGCTGATAATAAACCAGTTGACTGCCAGCTATAATGTTCCATAGGCCTTGATTGTTCAATTCGGGATACTGACCTGTGCTATTTGGTTCCGTAGTGGGGGAGGGGGGAATACGAAAAGTATCATTTTTGGAAATTTTCCTATTATCCTTCATAAAAGGCGTAAGATCATAATTGCCTAGATTTTGTAAGTCGGAATATTTATAAAAGGGTTCGTTGAACCCTGTTGCCCTAACACTCATGTTCAGCCCATTTAAAGTAGCCTCAAAATCCACTGGGCCGTCCAATCCAAAGATCTCACCACTAATCCGCGTGCCAGAACCTGTAGCTCTGATCGCAAAACTTGCGCCTACGGCCGCCAGCATACCGTGGTATTCATCACCCACACGTTTAAATTGAATTGAGATACTATTGGTACCATTTACAAAAGTTCCGACAAAGTTGGAACTTTGTGCACTTATGCTCGATAGGACAAATAGAAAAACAAAAAGGCTTAAGGCAATCTTTTTCATAGTCAGTGGGTTACTGTATTAAAACTATCAAAAAGAAGCAAATCCAACAATAAAATTAGTTGAGCAACAACAATTCGATCTAAAACTGCTAGTTGGAGACTAGTTTTAGTCCAATTATGGAAATAATCAAAGTAGTTATAAAGAAAAGTCGCCAAAAAGTGGCAGGTTCGTTAAAGACCAAAATTCCCATTAAAACAGTCCCGACGGCACCGATACCGGTCCAAACTGCATATGCAGTTCCTATGGGCAAGTGTTGGGTAACTTTTACTAAAAGGACCATGCTTATGGCCAAACATACCAAAAAGCCCAAATACCAGTAAGTAGCTTCGGTTCCAGATGTTTCTTTGGCTTTTCCGAGACAGGCTGCAAATGCGACTTCAAAAAGCCCGGCAATAATCAATAATATCCAATTCATAGTTTTTATTTTATACCTTTTGCTGTTCACTTTTAACCTTTATGGGTGTCCTATTCCAATATTTTTATCACTTTGCATGGGTTGCCGTACGCCAGCACGTTATCGGGAATATCTTTGGTTACGACGCTTCCTGCACCAATGGTCACATTGCTTCCTATGGTTACTCCAGGAAAAATTACGGAATTCCCGCCCACCCAAACATTATCACCAATAGTCACTGGCTTGGTATAGGTGAGATAGCGGCTTTCGTTCTTGTTTTGAACAATTCTTTCTGAGGCCTTTAATGGATGTGTGGCCGTATAGATTTGAACATACGGGGCGATTAGCCCGTTTTTGCCTATTTTGATTTTATTATTGTCCAAAAACATGCAATTGGTATTGACAAAGGTGTTTTCTCCAATGGAGATATTTTCTCCATAATCGCAATAAAATGGGATTTCTATCCAAACACCATGGGCCTTGTGTTCAAAAAGTTCGTTTAGAATCCGCTCCCGTTCTTGGATTAGTTCGGAATTTAGATTATTGTAATCTTTCAGAAGTTTTCGTGCTTTATGATAGATTTTAATCAGTTCTGGGTCTCGGGAGTCGTAATATTCCCCATTTAGCATTTTTTCTTTTTCCGTCACAATTGGTTTTTTTAGTGAAGTTCATCACCTTACGATGCCATTATCTTTTGGTGATTATAATGTAAGTTATTGGTTTGACCCGATAGGCCTTAATTCTGTTTGGACAATGTAATATTATCGCTTAATCCTAAAGTATCAAAAGTAAGTTTTAGCACATATCCAGTCAATATTCGTATCCGGTTTAACGAATTATTTTATCTTAATCGGGAACGACATCTGGAAAGGGGATAGGCGTCATAAAATCTGTGGCGTACAATTAATCAATTTACTACCAGATCAGAATATGGACAATTCGGTCCGAGTGGTAAATTCTTCGAGAAAACGCATGCCTTTGTATGAGTTACCCTTTTGATTTAATGGGGGACTCCAAACTGCAATGGCGTATTCCTTGGGGTGTACGGCCACAATTCCACCGCCGACGCCACTTTTTCCGGGCAGCCCGACCCTAAAGGCGAAATCGCCGGATTCATCATAAAAACCACAAGTTTGCATAAGCGCATTTATTCTTTTGGTTTGGCTCCGGGTTATTATTCGGTTGTTCTTGTGCAGGGTGCGGCCGCCATTTGCAAGGAACATGAAAAGTTGGGATAATTCTTCACAACTCATTTCTATGGAACACATTTTATAGTAAAAATCCAACACATCGGTTGGGTCGTTATCGATATTGTGAAAGGATTTTAAAAAATTACAAAGTGCCGCATTTCTGTACCCCACTTTTTTTTCGGATGCCGTTATTTTGTTTGAATATGATATCGAGTTGCTTTTGGACAGATTTTTAAGGAAGGCCAAAAAATCTTGTTGAGGGTTATTTAAACTGCTCATAAGCACATCGGTGACCACAAGTGCCCCAGCATTGATAAAGGGATTTCTTGGTATCCCATTTTCTACCTCAAGCTGAACAAGGGAGTTAAAAGCGGTTCCGGAGGGTTCAACCTTTACCCTCTGCCATAAATCCTCACCGAGCAAACTGTAGGCCATGGCCAAAGACAGTACTTTTACTATACTTTGTATGGAAAATTTGTCATGGTAATTACCGACACCAAAGTTCAAGTGGTTGGTTGTAGAAATATGGACTCCGAACGAGTCTGGGTCAACATTTTTGAGCTCGGGAATATAGGAGGCCAGTTTGCCTTTGTCTTCAATACCTTTTGTCCTATCAAAAACGCTTTGAACAATCTCTTTAATATCCACAATTTAGTTTTTACAGCTATTTAGAATAGTATGTTGTAAGTTACTATTTTAAAAATGGTAATTTATTATAGAACTTATCAAGAATCTTAAAAAGTATAATAACGAACCGCTGGCATTAGGCTTAAATCAGTGCTGCTGGTATAGTCGGATTTTTCGTTTTCCTTCCCGGTACAACCCAACAATCAAACCTACTACACCAATTAAAAGGCAAATTAAGGCCCAAAATCCAATATTATATTGGTCGATCAATACTCTATAGGTAAAGGTAAAAACGAATAGAATTGACCCAAGAAATTGCCAATGGACGTCTTTTTCCAATCTTTCCCCAGTGTCAATGTGCGGCTGTAGATTAAATATAATTTTGATCTCGTTCCACTCCCAGAGTATGAGCCAAATATTGCCCAGCAGCATTAGCCCGGTGACCACAGGTGTATAGGCAAAGGAATAGGATAATGTTATTACGAAGACATTTAATATGATTGGAAAATTGATCAACGCTCCTAGTTTTGAAAATCTCTGGGTCATTAATAACAACCCGGCAATCAACTGACCCATTCCGATGAATTTCCAATACAAACCGGATTGGTACATAGTTTCAAAAAAATGCCAAGCACTATGTATTGGGTACATTTCACCACTTTCAGTTGTAAATCGATGTCCTTTTATTTTTATAAGACTGGCAAAAACAAATGCTCCGCCTATTAAATATCTTGTATAAACAATACAGATCTGCGGTAATATTCTCTCTTTAATTCTATTCATTTTGTTTGTTGGTCCTATGTAGACGAATAGAATATTGGTTTGTTACTTTAAAGTAAAATCTAGAGCGTTTTAGGGTCTGATTCTGGGTCGTTATGCCTATAATATGCCGTGCACGAAAGAGCAGTGAAGTCTCCCTAAAAACCTATCTTATTTTTTAAGGGTAGTTGGGGTTCTTTTATCCGGTGCCGATGTTGTTCTCTTAATATTGATAAAAGGGCTTTTTATTAAATAGAGAAAAGTCTGCTTGTTATCTTCTTCAAATTCGACCAAGCCAAACTTCATTTTTTCCAAAGGCATTGTTTTGAAGGTTCCAAAGATTCGATCCCAGAGGATAAAAATGTCGGCATAATTGGAGTCGGTGTAGAATTGATCTTGTTGATGGTGCACCCTATGATGGTCGGGCATTACAAAAATCAATCCAAATGTAGAGTTCAACCACTTTGGGTAGTTTAAATTCGCGTGCTCCAAAAAGAAGAAAATATAAAGTATGAAATAGTACAATGCCATAGAAAAAACATCAGTGCCAAAAACTGCTGCAGTGACAATATTTCCAAGTCCGAAAACCATGGTCAACTCAATGGGATGAAATCGAAAAACGGTCGAAGAATCCATGGTGGTATCGCTATGATGAACTCTATGGAACCTCCAGAGCAAAGGTATTTTATGGGTGGCCCTGTGTATCCAATACGCCGTAATATCGTAAAATGCCACGGAAACAATCAACTTTGCCCATATAGGCAGTTCAAAAAGATAAAGGAGCCCCACGCCATTGTTGTTCAACCAATCAATTGAGAATACCTGAAACGTAACAAAAAAAATGTTTATGCCTACCAGTACAATTTGGAACAGCACATTCTGTAATAGATGATGGGCCCTTTTCTGGAAATTGAATGGTGACCCCATTATTTGTTCCAGGGTAAAAAACAGGGCAATCAATCCTATAATAATGTAATTGGGATCAATACCCAGCAATCTATTTAGAAACTCCATGTCTGTACTTGTTTTGTTTTTAATTTTTATATTTTTTGTTCCGATGGATTTAAAAGCGTGGGCTTCATTGAAAAATATGTATTCCCTTTGACTAATTGGTAGAGTATCCAATGAACAAACGGCGTCAATACCATGGCCAGTTACCGCTTTCCATTCCAATTGCTCAATATGCTCTTATACGTATATTTTCGATGCCTTATGCTCGTCATTTATTCAGATTTATGAACTTCAAGTTCGATTTCTACCATAAATTCCGGCAATGCCAACCCCTTTACTTCGAGCCAAGAACCAGTTGGAAATCCATTTTTGTATATTTCGGCGCGGTAGGCAGATTTTTCTATCATTTGTGCCATATCGGTTGTAAAAATGTCTTCTTTTACTACATCGTCAAATGAGCAACCATAGTGGTTTAATATTTTTTCCAAATCAGTATAACAATTTTTTATCTGCTGTTCCAAATCTCCTATGGCGGTCGGGTTACCTTCATCATCCATGCTAACAGCTCCAGAAATTTTAATGGTATTTCCAATTTTTACGGCGTGAGAATATCCATAGGCCTTTTCTATATCTGGCCTTAACAAAAAATATTCAGGTTTTTCGGATTCAACTATTGTTTCGTTTTCAATTTCTTTGGTGTGCTGCTGCTGTTTTTGTTCACAGCTTTGAAACACCAAAGTGAACATTACAAGTGTTGAGGATAAGATTAGTTTGGCGGTCGTTTTTTTCATAATTGTGATTGTTTAATGTTTACTTTGGTCAGTTTTGGACTGTCCCGTTTATAATGGAGCTATCCCAGTTTGTTTTTACCGGGTAGTTTGTATTTAATTTTCCAATAATCTTGGCATTGGTCAGTGATTGGCAATACATATGCACAACAGTCGGTTATAACTTCGAATAGAGCAGGAATGCGACGCATTTGCTCTAAACGAAATTTTAATTTGTTAGGGGGGAGTTTGTTTAAAGTTAGTAAGATTCCGTTAACATTCCCTAAAACATTTAAGGAAAGTGAACAATTAGTGTGTTGAAAACAAAAAAGTCACATTCATTTTATAAAAAAGCATATAAATAATGTATAAACAGTTGTTTTGATCACACTAAGGTTGGATTGCTTTAGAAAAAAGTCAGGTCTTCGGGAATTGTATCGAACAAATTGTTGAAGTTGGTGCTTTCTATTGCGGAATCGGTGATGCGAACCACGTATGGAAATCGGCTCAAAAGACATTTTTAGTCCAGTTCTTTGTTGTATATATTATTTTTCCAATTTATTAGTTGTGGCTACTTCTCTGTGTAATTTCCATTTCCCATCATTCTTATCCTTTTTTAATATAGCCAAGAAAGTATCCTCAATTTCTACCGGTTCACCTTGCTCATTGGTATAATACACAGAACTCGTTCCAAAGTCATATGCTACGCTGTCACTTACAATTATTGTTTCTTTAGGATTCATAATTAAACTGTCGTAACTAAAAGAGCCGACAGGTTCATTTCGTAAACGTTTGTATTCTTCCCAAGTTCCACAAATAGGTGTTAAAGATATTATATCTTTAGTGCCAAAATTTCTTAAATCAGCGTAACGTTTTTCTTTAATGGCCAATTGAAATCCATTCCGAGTTTCTTCAATGGAGGCTAATTCAGCTTGAATGTCAAATTTATTTACATCAGTCGATTTGATTTCTGATCGATTGTTTTTTCCATTACAAGAAATAAGAAATAATGTCAGAAGTATTAGTAATAAGTTTTTCATTTTATTTAAGTTTTAGTTGGTATAAGCTATTTAATCATTTTTATTGCCCAATCATCTCTTGTTTTTATTAAGTTTCTAAGGGCGTGTTTTACAATCCATTGCCTTTCCGTCGTCATTTCTTCTTGCTTCCAGCTTTCTACGATTTCCTTACCAACAGAAAAGTTATCTTTAAGTATGTCGTTTAAACAATTAGCTACAGATTTTTGAACATATTTGGATGTATCATCTTTTAAGTTTTCCAAAATAGGAGTTATTGGGGATGGATCTTGAATAAAAACATCTAGTTTTTTTGCCCAAGGCAATCTAGGTCTTACTCCTTCACTTGCCAACCGTCGAATATGAAAGTTTGAGTGTTTTGACCACTTTACCATTTGCTTTAGTGTTTTATCAAAGTGATGCAAAATATATGGGCGAATAGCATATTCGCTTGTATTCCTCTTGGTTATTTCTTCTAAGGCGTTCATCGATTTTTCAAAATCATTTAAACCATATTTTTCTACATATTTTGCGATGGGCATTACCCAATAATACTCAGTGAACATTCCAGTTTCATTGCTATTTTCAGGACCTAATATGTTAATTAGTTGGGGGAGTCCTAAGTTGTAATCCTGCTCAAAACTATTATGCAATTGGTCTGCAATTAATTCTACTCTACCTTTTAGCTCAAGAAAATCTAATTTCGATTCAATGTTCTGTATTAGAACTGTTTTGTTGAAAGCAGAGTTATTTGAAGATATTTTTTCTGCAAGTTGATTAACTAAGTCTTTATCAAACCAATATTTTAATTTTTTATAGGCCACTCTTTAGTTGGTTACATTGTGCTTATGCAATGTTGAGCTTTGGTTATTTTTTTATTTGGCTATCTAATACTTCAAGAATACGGTTAATCCTTTTCATTAAAGTTAAGGATTCTTGATTATTGAACATGTTTAGTGTTAATGACCAAGCAATGTTACCTTCTAATTTTGAATCTCCCATAAGCTCATTGGTAGTCCTTGTTATGAGTTTTGATTTTCCAGGCACTAGGTTGTTAACTTGTTTGGATTCTAATAAGTTTTTTGGCGTGCCTTTCCAATAGGTGTATACCATATCACGTTGTATATCTACTTTATTTAAGTAAGGATACAGATCTTGTTCACAAAATCTAAGGAATATTTGCTCTACTTCTTGAAGTTGAATCACATCGGTGCTCCAATTAACGAGTAGTTGCTTTAACTCTTCGTCTTTCAAAATTTCGATATTTCCAGAGCTCACTAAGTCGTTTTGAATAGGGTCAAAGGTTGGGGGCTGAATAGTACTTAAAAATACAAGGATACTATCGAGTTTGGCATTTTCCGGTTGATTATGATATTCCAATAATCGCCTGCAATTTTCAATCAATGTATTTCTGAGTTGAATTTTATCCAGCAGTTGATCTCTATTGGATATAAATTCCTTTTCAAGTCTTTTTAAAATAGCTTGCTCCTTAATACTATCTTTACGTTGCTCGTTCCAGTTGTTGATCTGTAATGCAATCAAAATTCCGATGACTACGAGTACAATTTCCCCAATCGCATATTTCAGGTACTTTCCAATTTTCCCTTCGGATAGTAAGCTTTGTCTAATTTTCCTAAAGAATTTTATCATTTATTAGTGGTTGGTTATATCGATGCACAACAATCGATAATAACTTCGAATAGGGCAGGAATGCGCCGCATTTGCTCTAAAGGAAATTATATGTTCTTAGGGGGAGATTTTGTTTAAAATTAGTAAGATTCCGTTAACCTTCCTTAAAACATTTAAGAAAATGAGGAATTACTTTTGTTGAAAACAAAAAAGTCACGTTCATTTTATAAAAATACGTATGTAAAAATGTATAAAAGTTGTTTTAGATTACACTAAGTTTGAGTTGCTGCAGAGGAAAATAAGGCCTATGGGAGTAGGGCGAACAAATTGTTGAAGTTGGTGCCTTCCATTACGGAACCAGGAATGAGAACTCTGTATGGAAATTGGGCCAAAGGACATTTTTGACTCAGACTTTTGTTGTGTGCCGTTTTAATTTTATTCGGTTATAGGTCTTATTCCAAAAATAAGTAAATACCCAATCATCCAAAATTCACCAATGGTTGCGGGTAGGGTAAGAAATCTATTGAAGCCAAAATCAATTCCTGCGTAGCGGATAACGGTGCTGATTAGATAGCCAATACCACCTAAAACAATAACCCTTCCTAACCACACTGGCATTCTTTTGGATTTAATGACCATAAACCCCATGGGAAATAGCCAAAGCCCAAAGAATAGACCACCAATACCCCAAGCATTTGAAATTATACTTTGAAAAGCCTGAATAAGTAAAACTTTGTCTTCCAAAGCACCCGTGTCGGAATTGGCAACGCCTAAAGCAGAGGCGATCGAAATTGCACTTATCATAATGGCTATGGCATTCACCATTCCCCATATACCGAGAGTCCAAGCTTCCCATTCATATTTGTCTTTAAACAATTTGTAAAACCAAATTGCGGTAAGTGCTTGTGAAATTACTATAGCAAACTCTAATAGCAACCTAATTCTTGCAGTGGATTCTAGTTCCACTAAATTTGTTAACGTTTGTTCAGGATTGCCCGATACAAATATTTGAGAATGAAAGACCATAAACCCTAAAATCCCTGAAATAGCCATTACTAAATACCAAACGCCAGTTATTCTTGCAGTTTTGATCGATTGCTTTTGTTCTTTATTTAAATCCACAGGTTGTTTGTTCATAGTGTTCATAATACATTTGACGATGTAACAGGATTATTGTTACAGTTTTGCTCTAATGGCTTTCAATACCCTGCTAAACCCAGAACCTTATCAAATTGCATTTATGTGTAAAGTTGGGTTGGATGTCCAAGGGGCGGGAAATTGCGGAACCTATTGTTCCTATGCGATTTCTAGGCGTGCAAGTAACAAGACCTGTAGGGAAATCTATGAACGTTTGACAGGGAAGGGGAAGAGCAATAAACTGGCATTGATAGCGGTATCAACAAACTTTTGAAACAGGCATTCCCCATTGCAAAATCCGGAATACCTAACGATGAGAACTATGTATCGAAATTGAACTAAAAGAACTTGTTCCTTAACTCAGTTCTTAAGTTCGATTCTGATTAAATTATTTCTTTATTCACGCATCCACATTGCCGGCCAATTATATTCTCTTGAAATGGCTCTTATTATTTCGTGAATCAAAGGAAAACCATTATCCGAGTTTGTCATAATGACCGCTCCACGTCCCGAGTTGGCAAAAGAGACTGCATAACAAACAAACCCTGCGTTTCCTCCCGTGTGTCTAAATCTAAAGGCATTTCCTGCTCCATCTATACCTATTCCAATTCCGCCTGCATTTGGTACTCTGGTCATCATTGTTTTGGCCGATTCTTGACTTAATAAGCTCTTGTCCTCTCCTCGATATGATTTTCCCAACGCTATCATAAAAAGAGCTAAATCAGTTGGATTAGTCCAAAGTCCTGCAGCTGCTTTTTCAGGATAGATATGATAGCCTCCATTTATAACGTTACCGTTTTCATCATAACCATTAGCTGTTAAACTGCTCAACTTTTCAGGAAGAGGATAAGCAAAGGAACTGCTGTTCATTTCAGTTGGTTTAAAAACTAAAATGTTTAGTAGTTGAGAAAATTCTTCTCCAGTTACATCCTCCATTAACATTTGCAATACTTCCATTCCACCACCTGAATACAATTCAGATTCTCCGGGTTTTTGAACAACACGCACAGGATCTGAATTTGTTGTTTCACTTCCTTCTAATATTTCTTTTAGAGTCGGGATTGAATCATTTTTATTGTAGCCTTGAAAACCAGATGTGCCTAAACCAGAAGTATGACTCATTATTCTACTTGGTGTCACTTTTTCTATTTTGGTAAATTCATTATTTGGAACTTGCCACCGTTTTAATTTTGAGTTAACATCTTCATGAAGAGAAAATTTGTTTTCTTCTATCAACTTAAATGCGGCAACACTGGCTATTGGTTTAGAAATTGATGCTGCTTGGAAGAGAGTGTTCTCATTTACATCTTCTCCTGTTTCTTTATTTTTTTTACCATAACCTTTTGACCAAAGAATTTTATTGTTGTCGAAAACAGTTATACTAACTCCCGAAACGTTTAGAGTTGCCATTCTTGATTCAATGGTCGTCGCTGTAGAATTATTTTTGCCATTTTCGTCTATTGTGTAAATATTGTTTTCGACCCTATGCTGAATATAGGTTTCTTTACCTTTTGAGCCATCCGTAATTTCTTTTTTCTTATTTGATTGGCAAGATGATAATGCAACTATTGTAATTGCAATCAAACTAAATTTCATTTTATTCATAATGTGATTGTTCATTGGTTTTAGAAAGACGACAATTTTTTTTGAGTGTTGCAACTTTATATTTAATGCCAAGCAGAAGGTTGTCAAATTACTTTTAGGTAAGATTGGATTGGATGTCCAAGAGGCGGGAAATTGCGGAACCTATTGTTCCTAGGTGCTTTCTCGGCGTGCAAGCAACAAGACCTGTTGGGAAATCTATTAACGTTTGACAGGGAAGGGGAAGAGCAAGAAGCTGGCATTTGCCATTGCAAAATACGGAATACCTTACGATGGGGACTATGTATCGAAATTGAACTAAAAGAACTTTTTTTAACTCAGTTCTTTGTTAGCCACCGTTATTTATTTCAATTACTATTCTTTTTGGTTCAAGTTGGGAACGATTAAAATAACATTTCCATTTTGAATTTTCCTCAATTCCCTCGATTGTATTTCCGTTTTCAATTACAACGCCATTTTCAAATATATAATGTCCATAATTAAACAATAATCCAGCGATTTGTTGAACGTCATAATTTGTAAATCGGAATTCAAAATCAGGAAGTCCCAATGAATTTAGTCCCAATGTATCCATTATCATTTCTCCCTCTGTTTCTTGAATGTTAAACAATCGAACATTCATAAAAACATTTATATTTTGATAGTTGTTTTGGCTACTTTTTTCTAAAAAGTCAGTCGGTTTTACAATCATTTCACTATTCCGAACCCAAATAGCACTTGGATTCATAGCAGAAATTATACTTGCGACAAATTTTTGAAAATATTCGATTCGTTCTTTGTAATCTAAATTTCTCGACATTAAGTCAGTTAATAAGATTTCGTATGAACATTTTCTAACGGTTTCTTCTGCTTCTGTCCAACTCCAAGATTGTCCAAAAGAATTATGCAGTTCAGAAAAGTCAATCTTATTTTCTTCAGGCACAAATATGGTTGCTTGAGCAGGTATACTGCCTTCAGCAAATTTCACTTCGTAATCTTTAAATAAATAATGCCTTGAGTTATTTGGTTTATCAGAACTCTCGTCAAATTCGATTTGCTTAAATCGCTTTGTTAATTCCTGTTCAATGTTTTCATCATTAAATATCGGTATGGTTTCAAAGAAAAGTTTTACTGATAATAATTCAGTTAGGTTTTCGAATTGCTCGATTTCCTTTTTTTTATTCTTTTTTCTTTTGAAATTAAATATTCCCATTTGCTTTCGATGTTCTTTCTAATGGTGGCTAACGGTGTCATGTACAAGCAGTAGCGGATTTTAAGAAACTACTTTTCGGATTACAATATACTCTTATTTACGCTAAAACCTTTAGATTAAGCACTTAAGCCACAATTACTTATACACCGTGTTGTATGCAATGTTTTTTTATGTAGTAAACAATATTACTTCCGTATTAAGTTTATTTTTGTTCAGCTCAATAATTCTATATCCAAATGTTGCGCTACTAACTTTTATCTCATCGGGTATTTTTTCTACTTGATAAGAACTTGCAGGTGTAATATACTGTCGGATATTACCATTACTTCTTTCATCTTCGAAATGATAATGCCCACAGAAAATGACAACATCTTTTTCAAGGTTTTGCAACTCTGTTCTTAGAAGATTTCGATTTTTTAAGGCAAATTGCCTATCTACTTCGGTGTCAACCCCTAAAATGGGATGATGAATAAATAGGATGATGTTTTTTTCCGTTAAAAGTTCCTTTTTAAACCAATTAAATTGTTCTTGACTTATGGAGCCTGAACTTGAATCTAAAAATAGAAATTTGTAATAGTTATACTCTTGACTATAATACAGTTCAGTTCGGTTTTCAACAACTTCAATGCTGTAGTGATCAACTACTTTATCAAAGTAATCGTGATTTCCTAAAGTTATGGCTAGATTATAATTTTGTAGAGATCCAAAAAACCATTGGTTTGCAGTTTTTTCTCCAATATCTCCTCCAAATACAATTTCTTCTATACCCTTTTTAGAAACATCATTAAGTATTATTTCCCAATTTTTTCGAGCGTCAACGCCTTGGTCAATAGGAAATCGTTCATCTAAATGAATATCGGTTATATATGCAATTTTTTTGTTCACAGAATGTGTTATGGTTGTAGTATTGTCATTTTCCATCCATTACTGGTCTGTTCAAAAAGTTTTCTTTCGTGTAGCCTACTTGTTTTAAACTCCATAAACTCTATTCTAATCGGTTTAATGTAAATACCTCCCCAGTTTTTTGGCTGCCCAACGTCTTTATTTCCTAATGCTGTTTTCTTCTCTTCGAACAGTTTTTGCATATATGGTATATCTTGAATTTCCCGCCCTTGCTCAAAAATAGTAGATACAATTTTTGAGTCTCTATTCCTTTGCTTAAAGTAAATTTTAGCATCAGGCTTGGGAATTTCTGATACATCTCCTTGTATTCTAATTTGTCTTTCTGTACACGTCCACCAAAATGATAGTGCAGCTTTCGAATGATTTTTAATTTCTCTTCCTTTTCTTGAATCTAAAGGACCCGTAAGTACAAATGATTGGTTCTTAATTTCTTTTAAAGAGACAAATCTAGAATTCGGATATCCATCTAATCCAATAGTAGATAAACAACAGGCAGAAGGTAAATCTAAATTATTTTGTTCTTTTTCTTCAGAAAACCATTTTTCAAATAATAATAAAGGGTTCATTTGTTATGTATTTCAGATTGCATACTACGGTCTGGTATAACCGTTAGTTACGGGTTTCAAGTTAATTTTTTCGGTTTAGTACTGGACTTTAGCAATTCCGAGTGGATTCGGACGTAGTCGAATCCGCCGTAATTGCGGTTATACATTGTTGTACGCTGGCTTTTTATTTACACTTTTTATTTTTTCAGTTATTGCTTTTTGATTTATCGTAAGTTGTAATCCAAACAAAATAATCAGTTGCCATAAATTTATTATGTTGAAAAAATTCTTCACGTCCTGTTCGCTGTGTATGAAACTAATCAAAACAAATACTAATGTTGTGATTGATATTATCCAATAAGTCAATCTTGTTTTAGTGTTTTTGAAAAGTAATTTTTGAAGATACATAGTTAAGTAAGGTGCTATTATGAAAACAGCAATGCAAAAGGCTAAATCGGTATAAAACCATTCTCCGATTTTTATATCATTCGTAATTCCAATGATTTCAATTATTTTATAAAAAAATCCATACCCAAAATAGCCTACAAAAAAAGCTATATACGAATAGACGACTCCTAAAATAACTCCAATAGGTAAGTCAAATCGGAATAATTTATAATTCGATAGGGATAATATTATGCTGAAAATCAATGGATATAAGAATAAGCTCGATTCAGCAAAAAATAGAATCGAAACTGATAAGAATGGTGTCAAAATTAATTTTAATATCAGTTTAAGTAATTCCATTTTTTCTCACACTTTTTTTCAGCTTGCTCACAACGGTCTTGTATATGAAAAGTAGCGGATTTTATTCACTGACTTTTCGGCTTATAACTGACCATTAATTTATTCATTTTGTTTCGATTAAGCGATTAAACCGCTATTTATTATATACGTTGTTGGCACCAGTTTTTTATCCGCAACCACCACAACCTCCGCATCCGCCACAGCCACCACAACCTCCATCTGAACCACAACCGCTATCACCTGATGAATCATCAAATCCGTTAACAGATTCAATGATTGGCATAAAATCAGAATCATTTATAGCCATTAAATCGAATTGATTTTTGGTCGTATTGTGGTAGTATAAATAAGAGTAGTCATAATCGACCCAAACAGAATCAGAGTTCTCTTTTCTAAAATTAGATTTCTTTTTTTCTATCAGCTCGAAAATTTCGGTTGGTATTTTGGGTATAAGAACAATATTCCCATTAAGAGAAAGTAGTGTTTTTTCTATACCTTTAACTTTTTTGGTCGTATTGGTTTTAGTTCCCTTTTTATTTCTTTTTGGACATTTATTCCATTTTCTGAAATGACTTTTACTCCAAACAATCTTTGAAAAAAATTAGATTTAAAATATCGTTTCATTCGGTGGTCAGAATAAATATATTTTAATTTATAGTCTTCACTATTTTTAATCTTTTCGAACGCGGTTTTTAATAGATTTGAGAGTTTTACTTTTAGTTCATTATCTTTTGTGAATACAGACAGAAATATGGATTCGTGTTTTAATGGTTTATAGCTGTTAAATGATTTTCCTAAACTAACTGTTGGGTTTTTCTTGTCCTTTTTTGATGCTTTTTCATTTGTTTCTATTTTGAGTACTTCTTTTAATATTAAGTCAAAGAAAGTAACTCTTGCAAGTTTGTCAACTTTTACTTGAGGATTTTCAATAAGCAAGATTTCTGCTGGCGATAAATCAGTTAGTTCTTTAATCATACTTTTCTAATTTTTGGAACTATCCAATTTCTATGAAGGTTTACTCTCCTAAAGTTTAGTTCTCCAAATCTTACTTTTGAAGATGGCCATATATCCAATGGCGTATTTTTATTAAATGTTTTCAAATACAATTCTTTTGTTTTAGAATACCAATCTCCAAATTTTTCTTTTTCATTTTTTCCGCCTTTAGTTGGTCCGTGATGTATTTCTCTTCCTAAAGTATTTTTACAAAAATCTGTCCAATAAGAACGTGTGTATAAAAGGTGTAAATGCCAAACTTGGTCAACTTGGTCAGAAGGTGTTAACGGATGGTCAGAAATACAGATTAAAAAAATGAATTTTTTGTATTCATTAATTACCCGAACGGCATATTCGTATTTCCAACCATTTTCTCTGCATAATCTGTCAGTAAAAGTGAACGTAGAATCAAAATCATCCAATTGGAATTCTTCTAACTTATCCCATAATGTTTTTTGTTCTACTGTCATTTTTCAAATTGTTGCCAACGGTCTCGGCTATGATTTCGTTGTGGCTGGCGGCTGGTGAGCGACGGCGGTGGCCGGTTCGATTTTCCAGCGAGCCAGGGCCGCGTAACGAAAGTATTCTTTTTGGTTATTTGTTTTCTTAAAAGTAGGAAATTTAGTTCAAGGTAGGAGGGAACAATGAATTATAGCCAGTGTTAGGCATAGGCTTTTTTATTCATAAGGAACCCACGGCCTCAAAAGCTTCCATTTTTTTAAATATCTGTTCGCATAATCAGTGTTCCTTACAATTGAAGGCTCAACTTCTAACAAGTGACGTTCCAATTCAATTATGAAGTCAATAAGTTCTTGCTTATACTTTTTTGCAGATTTTGAATTTTCCAAATTTTCTCCTGAATATTCAAGTTCATTTAGAAGTTTCTTTGATTTTTTCAATTCATTCTTTCCTTGATAGAAATGGAGGTTTGCCTTTTCTATGGTTCTTTTGATTTGTTCGTCATCAATTTTTGGATTTCGGAATCTTTTATTCATGTAGCCAATGAATATGTGATCGAAATTAATACCCATGTTTATTTGATCTTTGGCATTATTCACCATCTTTTTTATGTTGTTGTAACTTGAAATCCAATTGCCATATCTATGGTTTTCAATCTGCTGCTCACTTTCCGTAAGATATTCTCTAATAAGAATATTGGTTATTCCCGATTTCTTAATGCGGTCAATCCTTTTCCTAACCCTAACAATGGTGTCCAGTCCAATCATTGAAGAAATGGTGTCTTTATAGTCAAAATCCCCAACAATGTTGAGTTTTGAGAAGTCCTTGTTTTTAAAATCCACGTTGTTGACCGGGTTGTCAAGAAACTGCCAAACAGGGTCAAATGGAACATGGGTTTTTATTAGCTCCTTTGGGGATATTAAGAAGTAATCATCAGAAAATTCGTTTACATAATCCCCTCTATCATCTACATACCCTGCTGCAAAAGTGTTATCGATGAATAAATATTGATTATTGATTCTAACGGCGTTCCAAGCATGGTTCAATTCCGAAATTTCATCGAAGTCCAATTGGCGTGTATAACCTGATATTACATATGACTCAATCCCTATGATTTTACACATATGATGAAATAGTTGAGCATAATGTCCACAAATTCCCTTGCGGGTATTTATGGTTTCCCTAACCATTTGATCATAAGAATTATAATGAAAATCACCGTTAATTTGGCTTACATCGTATTGAATATTGTGAGTAATCCATATGTATAGGGCTCGTACTTTTTCATCTTCATTCTTCAATTTTGATGTCAAGAATTCGGCAATTTCCACTGGGGTTTTTAAAGAATCAGGGACACTTTTTGACTGTTCGTCAATTTTTGCATATTTGGGATTACCCAAAACGTTGGTATGAGAAAAAAGGAGAAGAAGGAGGTAAAGGTATTTTGTCATTTATCTTATCTCAAGCTTATGCCTAACGGTTCTCGGCTATAATTTCGTTGCGGTTTGCGGCTGGTGAGCGACGGCGTTGGCCGGTGCGATTTTCCAGCGAGCCAAAGCCCGCGGGATGGAACCGTTCTTTTTGGTTTTTAATTTTATTAAAAGTACAGAATTTTAAGTTTGGACAGGAAGCAGTAATGAATTATAGCCCATGTTGGCAAACGTTATTATTCGTTTACGTAAATGTAATTTGCTTCGATTGAGTTATTTTCACTGGATTTTTTCAGAGGCATGTTTCCTGAACTATACTCATAAACGAAACTATGATTTTGAAGTCCTCCGAATTCGTTATTTTCAACCATAAATTCTAGAATATTGTTTTTGTTTCCAAAAATGTTGTTTTCATCGTAAAACAAAAATTCCCAGCCGCCTATTACGTTCAGATAATTAATTAGTGTGGAGAAGTTTAAAAAGAACTCTTTGTTGAAAGGGTTAATTTTATCATCGTGTACATAAGAAAGTATATTGGTCTGGTTTAATGTTTTTTTTATCAAATTTCCGTTTGAATATTCAAACACCATGGAAAAATCTATACTTTCTTGGTAAAAAGTCTTTAAGTTATTGTTTTCATCTATTGTTATTTCTCGATTTCGGTTATCAAGCAAATCAATGAAATCTACATCGGATCCATTGTGTACTATTTCATAATCTTGGTATTTGACCCCATTTGCATAAGATTCAATTTTTATTATTCTATTTTCGCCATCATATGTTACGGTAGTTTCTTCAATGGATGTGCTTTGGGTTTCAACATCAAAATCTGTGGTAGTTAGTTTTGTTATATTACCTGACTCGTTTTCAAATTCAAATTTGGTTGTTTGCCCAATGAAATCTATCTCCCAAGAATCTATATTTCCATTTTGATGTCTAGAAAATGAATTGTTATAATCGGCGAAATCGAACGAATTTTCTTCTGTTATCAGGCTTATATTTGAAGAGATTTCAATCAAGTAATTTTTGGTTTCTCCATCCTCATTTGTTGTATTGTCTGAATTGCCCTCTGAGCACGATATAAAAAATATGATTATGAACAATAGAATTGGGATTTTCGATTCTTTCATTGATCTAATTATTTTAATGTTTGCCAACGGTCTCGTTTAAGAATAGTAGCGGATTTTTATGTACTTACTTTTCCGTTTATTACTATTGTTTGTTTTATATAATTCACTTTCGTTTTAGCGATTAAACCGCTATTATTTTTATACAATGTTGTACGCTGGCTTTTTTCCATTCAGCTTGGTTTTCAGCGTTGGCAAAGACATACTCTTTTGCAATTTTTGGCTTGCGCTTTGGACGTAGTGAATTGCAAATGTGTATGGCTTTAAGCGTTGGAAATATGTCATTCAAATAAAGAATTATAAATTTCTTCAGAGTCAAAATCAGGTGAGCCTTGTCTGGAATAATAATATGAAAATCTAGCAACGATATCCTTTGTAAAACTACTGTTAATGGAAGCCAATCTTGAGTATTGACTATCAAAATCCTTAACTCTTATTGAGTGTAGCTTTTGAAAATTTAAAAGTCCGCCATCTATATTTTTATATCTAGGCAAAAAATGATATTTATTTGAGTAACTATTATGAATTAGCTTTTTCAATACAAGTTCAGCTTCATCCAATACCTCTTTATCAGCTTTTCCTTTTTTTATGACTCCAATTTTTTCTCCTGCGATTGTGTTTTTTGTTGCCTCAATCATAACTAATAGAATGTCTTTTGCTTTTCCTTGAGCCAAATCGCAAGAAGGTGTGAGAACCACATAGTTCATTCCATCCGCTTTATTTCTAACAATATCTCCAGTAAATAGGTGAGGCTTTATTACTGGCGTGATATATATTTCAGATGGATGATAATTTTCAAATTCAGAATCTTCTGTAATTTCTAAATATTCTTGTAGATGTAATAGAGTATATCTTAGCAAAGATTTTTGTTTCTCTTCTGGACTTCTTGTGTCATCATCAGTCCATAAGTCTAAAGAGCTAGATAAATGGTTCCAAAATATATCATTGATGTAGTTTTCAATTGTGCCTTTACGATTTAATATCTCTGTAATACCAGTATTATAAATAGCTATAAACTCTTCTATAAAATCAAAATCATCATCCCTATTCCGTACTTTGAAAAAAGATGTTTCTTCTTTTAATGATGGGTCAATGTTGTGAGAAGTTCCAGAAATGACAAAAACTGGAAATCTTAAATTTGCCTTTACTTCTCTTATTACATCGTTCCCAGAGCTATCACTACCACCTGATTGTTTTAAATCCAAGTCAATTACGGCTCCATCAAAATTGTTGTCTGTGTTTTTAAGAATATCTATTGCATTGTCTCTGTCAGAAAGAATTGTTACATCTATCTTAACCTCAGAAGAAGTTTTATTATAAGAGTCTATATCTCTTGTATAAGTTGCAATAACATTCGAATCATCTTCGACAATTAATAAATTTAATAATTTCATATTATTTGTTTATTTCAATCTGAAAATAGGCGCCTTCTGTACTCTTTCTTGCCGAAAGCTCTCCATTTAATCTATCGATAGATTCACCAGCAATCGCTAACCCTAGACCAGTTCCATTTATTTTTTTTGAGTATCCAGGTTCAAATATTGCTCCTGATTCTATTTCTAAATCGCTTAAACCTGGTCCAGTATCTCTATAATCTATTATGACAGTGTTATTATTCTGAATTACATCAATCTTTATTTCTTTAGTTTTGCTTTTTGAAATAGCAAGCCAGTAAATACTATTTTCAATTAAGTTGGTTAATGCAATGTATAAATCTTCTGACCAACCGAAAATCTCAATATTTTTATCTCCCATAACCGTAAAAGTTATATTGGCATCTTCCAAATGCGATTTAAAAACATCTTTACTTTCATTGATAATTTGTACAGCAGAGAAATTTCCTTTTTTATCTCTTTTTTGTTTAGCAAGTGGTGATATTCGTTTAAAGAGATTAGAAATAAATTTACTGTTAACTTTGAAGCCATTGATACTATTCGTTAATTCATCCAGATTTTCTTCGTCTTTGGTTGCTCGATAAAATTTTAGGTATCGTTCCATAACTTTAGTTTCTGAATTAAAAAACTGTAATGGTTTGCGACCTTCGTGAAGAATAAAATTTACAATTTTTCCTAAAGTTGCTTGACCTTGATAAATTGCGATTGTTTTTTCGATTTCCTCTTTTAATTCTAGTTTTTTCTTTTCCTCCTTGGTTAAAATAGTGTCTATTTCATCAATAGCCTTTTTGTCGATCTTAAACTCAGAAAGTTTTTTTCCAATTGAAGTCTTGACTTCTGCTAAACTGAACAATGAATTAATAGAATCTTGAACTTTTGTCTGCTTTCCACGACTTTTTTCACTTTTTATACGGTAGGCTAATCTTCTAGTTTCAAGCTCAAATAGAGCTTTTTGTGAAAGTTCTTTTAATCCAAAATAGTGTTCATTTTCTTTAAGTCCGTCTCTTGCACTTTTTTCTTCTAGTCCTGATTTCTCTTCAGATTGAATTGTAACAAAGCCAACGATTTGATTGTTACTAATTTTAAGGGTAAAATTTTGAATTCTATCTTTATCAAGGTCTAACCAATCTATACCACCATTTCCATATGGTCTTATCCTAAAAAAATTCTTATATATATTTACTCCGTATACTTCGTCTAATAACCTTTTTGCTTGTCTTTTGCCCATTAAGTTTTTAGACACAGGATTTATTAATCCTTTGTTGATTAAGTTGTCAATTGCTTCAGGTTCTCTATCAAAAACTCTAAAATCAACCTTAATTAGTCCACAGTATTTATTGTTACCTGTTAAGTCAAATGTTCTAGTAATTCTTTCATTTTGCACAACGTCAGGGTTGACGTTGTTTTCAAATAATAAGTTTGCTTTTCCTTGTTCTGAAATTGTTCCAGAAATTCTATAATCATAAAATTTAATTATCGGATAAGTGTCAATCTGAATATTCTCGTCAATTTCAGGGAATGGTGAATTTTGAAATGATAAGTTTATTTTAAAATCATCATCAATTGACTCTTCAAAGGGTGAGATTAATTTTCTTAATTCATTTATTAATTGTTCGAGAGTGCTCTTATTCCAATAAGATAGTTTGGAATCCGTTTTTTCTAAAACTTCTTCTTCTCCGTCATCGTTTAGGACTGTTTCGGTGTAATTCTCGTCTTTTGCAACAATGAGTAATTCAGTGCCAGAAGGTTCTTGTGTTTGTTTTTTTTCAACAAGCAACTCTATGTTCTCGAGAAAGTCATCTGTTTTGAAAATTCTCCAATCAATGACCGCTTCCGATTTTTCTCCATTTTCATCTATTGTTGAAAGCGTCATTTCCTGCCCCAATATTGATGCTGCAAAACGACCAATTCCTTTTCTGCCTTGTAAAGTCCTTGTCCCTTTTTTACTTACTTTCCTTAATAATTTATCATTTGTTGCGGGTACTAACCATTTATTAATGACTGTGTCGAAATCCATTCCATGTCCATCATCTTTAATGGAAATTATTAAAGCATTTTCGCCACCTATTTTAGTGTAATTAAAAATGATATCAACTTTCGTTGCATCTGCATCATACGAATTCTTAACAAGCTCTACTAATGCTGCATAAGAATCACCAATTAAATCACTACCGATTGTATGAATTAATCTCGCTGCAGGTCTTATTTTATAGGTCAGGTCTTGATTCATATTAGCTGTTTTTTGATTTGGGTGGCAATTTCTTTCGCCATTAATGGTGGTACAGCATTTCCAATTTGTCTAAAAGCAGCAGTTCGTCCTCCTTCAAAAAAATAATCATCTGGAAAAGATTGAATTCTTGCGGCTTCACGGACAGAAATTGACCTTACTTGTTTAGTATCAGGATAAATGTAGTGATGTCCATCTTTTGCAATATGCGCTACCATTGTGTGAGATAAACCATTTATATCTACTACTTTAAACCTATCAACAAATGAATTCTCGTTCTTGTGTGTTTTGAGTTTGTTTGGTAAATCGGGATATTTAAGTCTTTCAGTTTTTGTTAGCCATTTGTTTATGGCTATTTTATAAATACTTAAATCACGTTCGTTATGTGGTCTAGCAATATGTTGTGTTACAAAATCAACACCATTTCTTAATTCAAATTTTTCAAGATATGTAGTAGTTTGATTTGTGTATTTCGTCACATTATTTTGTTCTCCAGGTTTCAACTTTTTTAAATCTGAAAAAATTTGACTCGTTTTAAACTGTTGTTTAACTTTGTTAAATACAGGATATTTAAAATCGGAACCTTTTTTCCAACCTATTAATATAATTCGTCTTCTTTTTTGTAATACCCCAAAATGCTCGGATTTTTGAATAGTGTAATTTAATTCATAGCCTATTCTCTTAAAATATGCTTGCATATTTTTAAAATAACTTCCTTTTTCAGCTGTTATTAAACCCATTACATTTTCAAAGACAAAAACTTTAGGTTCATATTTTTTCAGGAATTTAGCATATTCTTTATAGAGAAAATTTCTAGGGTCATTTTTCATTCCATTTTTATCTCTTGACCTTCCTACAAGAGAATATGCTTGACAAGGTGGTCCACCAATAATTAAATCAATTTTTCTTCCTTTTGCGAGTTTGTCTATTCTCTCAAAAATGATTTTATTATTCTTTCCACCTATTTGAAAATTAATGACTGAATTTGAAATTTCAGGTCTGCTAAAATCAGTTAAAAAGTCAACTCGCGATATTTTACCTGAAATATAATCATAGTAATTCTGAAGTCTATTTTCAGAATCAAGTTTGTGATATACCAATCTAGTCTCCAAAGTTTCACACGCTTTTTTATCAATTTCTACGTGTGCTAAGGGTTTGAACCCTGCTTTAATGAATCCTTCTGACAAACCACCAGCTCCTGAAAATAAATCTATGAAATTGAATTCTTTCATAATTAAACGTTCAGTTTTAAATGTCCATATATCTTTTCAAGTATGTCATTAGGATTAGCGCCAATTGCTTTAGAAATCAGATAGAGTTCTTCAGCTTTTAAATTTGTTTTTTCTTTAGTACTTAATTGGCTAAGTCGAGACTTTCGTATTCCGGTTTTTCGAGAAACTTCAGCTTTGTTTATTGATTTGTCCGTTAAATACTTACCAAGATGAGTCATTCTTCGTTCGTTACAATTGTTTATCAAATGTAAACAAAAGTTCCGAATAAAGAAACATTTGTTTTATAATATGGTATTATTAGTTTGATGTTTTGGGTGGCGGTGGGGAAGTGAAAGCTCTTTTTATTTTGTGAGGGACGAGCAAAATGAAATGTGCTTGAAAGTGCGGTTGGCTCTTTTTTCAGCTTGCGTACAACGCCCTGCTAAACGCAGTGACGTTCTGGGTTTAAAATTATGTGAATTTATTCACAAATGATTTTAAAGACAAGCAGAACGTTATCAAATTGCTTTTAGGTAATGTTGGGTCGGGTTTTTGGTGTTTTCAATCGTGGGGCCGAGGACTTCCAGTCCCGACTGCATTGGCAATTTGGTTTAGCAGGGCGTTGGGACGGATGCCCAAGGGGCGGGAATTGCGGAGCAATGTAGCTACTTGGTTGAGGCCGGAGGCTTTCAAAATCCGTCCCAACGGTTCTCGTATAACCGTCAGTTACGGGCAAGTTAGCGAAAATTTTCGATTAATCACTAGCCTTAGCAATTCCGAGTGGATTCGGACGTAGTCGAATCCGCCGTAATTGCGGTTATACATTGTTGGGCACAGTTGTTTCATTCTGTTTTTCTATTTTATTTGCCCAAGCTTTAAATGTTTCAGGATAAATAGTAGGATACCCATAACCTCTTGGTTTTATTTCTTTTATACTTTTGTTTATGTATCTTTTCCTTATATGATTTTCTGCTACAACACCATTAAAACCATAACCAAAGTAGATATTTCCATTTCTATCTGGACGCTCTTTTTTATACCATTCTTGAACTTTGAATACTTCACGAATTAGTCCTCTGTATTCGCTCAAAACGTAATCGTATTTGTTTGGTCGCCAATCAGCCATTTTCCAAGTTTCCTTTGTGGCTTTATAAATTGCATCAACTCCTGCACCACGTTCATAGTTCTTATTTATATTGATGATTATACAATTTTCTTCTATTGAGTTGAGTAATTCCGCATTGTAAAGTGAAATTATTTCGTTTGAAGACATAAGACCCTTTTCAATAGAGTTGAAACCACCTTGAATATTCCCTTTCACGTATGAATTAAAGGATGGAATAAATCTAAAAGTGTCAATTAAACTTGCTTCAATATCAAATGCATTTTGTTCGCTTAATCCGTGTCGCACAATTATATGCTTAACATTTTCGCGACCAATTCTATCGATTTCTTGATATTTTAAATTCTCGTCATCCTCTACAATTTGTTTATTTATATGTGCAAAAACTCTATTGTCTTTCCCTTTACCAACATAGAAAGGTTCGTCATTTTCGGGATTAATTAATAGATAAACATAGAATTTTAAATTTTCAATTGTTTTTTGGTCAAACATTTGCGGTTTTTTTTCAATTGTGCCCAACGGTCTCGTATAACCGTCAGTTACGGGTTAATATGCGTTAATTTTCGGTTTTGCTCGGACGTTAGCAATTCCGAGTGGATTCGGACGTAGTCGAATCCGCCGTAATTGCGGTTATACATTGTTGTGAGCAGTTTTTTATATTTTTTCATTCCTGTTTTTAACTAAATCAAACACTGTAATTCCGTGTGCAATTGCGTAGTCAGATAGACTCGAGTCAGATGTTATTAATAATTCGCATTCTTTTGAATATTCAAGCATTAACGAATCCGTTAAACCAAGGTCATAAAATCCGACACTTTCGGTAGCAGTTTTTGATTCCATAAATTTCTCGGTTGTTGTTTTAATTGTGTTCGTTATTTGCTCAATGTATTTTACTTTATAATTACCAGTGAAGTTGTTCAATATATTGTCGACTTCAGTCCAGACATTTGGTAGGACAACCAATTCTTTAATATCACCAACAAAAGAAACTAAATCATCAAAATCCTGTTCTTCGTAAATTGAGGTTCTTTTATGTTTATTAATCAATTTAGGGTCGATTAGACCGAGTAAAAGGATTATTAGAGCATTGGCATCTATTAATTTCATTACTGTTCGTAAATGTAGAATCCGATTATATTTTTGTCCTTATCAATTTTTATTTTTTTATAAACTCTTTGATATTTAAATTCAGATGTTATAGCCATAAGTGGTAAGCTTTTTGGATTTGTGTTTTCCACTAAGTAAGAAACTACAATTTCCCAATTGTCATTATCTTTTTGAAATTCGGCTTGCTCTAATCTAAAATCGGGATTTTCTAAGGAAGATAAATCCTTTAATTCAGTCTTTACGATATTAAGTAATTCTCTTAAGTTCATTTAGTCACAGATTTTTGTTCAAATTGCTCACAACGGTCTCGGCTATGAGTAGTTGCGTGGGTTAGCACTAAACTTTGCAAGTACACACCAAACTGAAAATCCGCGAGGATTTTCAGAAGTAGGCGAGACCAAGCAATTACTTATAGCCATTGTTGGCAACTGGCTTTTTATTTAGTTTGTTAATAATTTTTTCATCTTGAAATGTTCTAATTCCATTTTCATAATTTTTTAAAAAATACTCATCATAACCGGTTTCATTGATTTTAGTCGCAATCGTTTCCTCATCCAAAACCTTTTTAGGTTTTGGAACTGTCAAAGTAGCAATTAGAAAATCGAATTCATTCATTTCATCAGTCCACTCAATATTAAGAAATCCATTTTCATCAATAATTTGTGGTTCATCATCAAATATGTAGTCAGTTGGTTTTAGGTCGTACTTGGAAAACAATTTAGTCCAACGTTCTTTTATGATTTCGAGATTTTTACTTTCTTCAAGATTTGGATTTATTAGAAGTCCGACTGTTCCCCATTTTTGGAACAAAGAAGCTTCCTTATCTTTCCAAAGACCTTCGGCAGATGCCATAGCAAAAGCTTGACTCTCTAATATTCTTGCGTTTTTTATAGTTTCTTTGAAGGGTACTATATAGGCAGTTCCATAATCTGTTTCCGGATGATTTGTTTGAATCATTGTGTATGTAAATGAGCGAGTTCGAGACTCTCGACCATATCTAATTCTTGCTTTGAAAGGTATTTTATTTTCAATGGATTCAAGGCAAACTTTTCTCCATTTAACTCTCTTTGGTTTGTCTTCCCAAAATAAAGAACCGATAATTATCGCCCCTCCTTTGAATTCCATTTCTCTTGAATTTTAAGTGAATAGTAAATTATTTGTTCCGAAAAGTTTATTTCGTTAAAATTCTCTTCTTTTTCTAGCTCTTTAATCAGTTTAGAGCATTGATTCCATATTTTAATTAATTCTGAAATCTTTGGTTTTAAAGCTTTAGCGTTATCAGGTGTAAAATGGACTGTTTTATTTCGCAATCTAAATAGATTTTGAATCTCATTTAGTTGAATTTTATTGGTGTTCAGTTCATCTTTGAAAATGTAAATTATTCGTTCCATTATTCTGGACATCGATATGCGCGAATAGCTAAAGTCATCTATTATTTTTGATTGATTTAGAAATAATAAATGCCTATTAATTATTGTTTCCATAAAGAACCCTAAATTGTTGAGATGTCCCAATATCTCAATAGAATCTATTTGATGGTCTAATCCGAATTTATGCTTCTCCTTTTCTGCACGTATTTGTGCATTATCCCAAGCATCAGACATTATTTTTGCAGTACTTTCAGAAATGACTTCTGGAATTTCAGATTGAAGAAGTCCAATGGTTGTTTCAGGTAGAGTTATTTTATCAAATATCTTTTCATCTTCTTTGCTTGGTTCAAGGTTTTCTAACGATTTTGAAAATAATATTGATGCAAATTCATATTTAAGAGCAGAATCTAAATACTTAAACGATTCTTCCAAAAAGAAGGAAGCTCCAAGAGCAAGTTTTTCGTAAGTGTCAATTTGGTGTTTGTTGCTCATTTTTCAGCTTGTTGCCAACGGTATCGGCTATGAACAGTTGGGGGTTTTACGCCCTAACTTTTCGGTTTAGCACTGACCTTTGTTTTATGTTTATAGTTTCGTTTTATCACTTTCGCCCCAATTGTTTATAGCCATTGTTGGCGGTAGTAGTTTTATTCAATTATTTTTTCAAGCTTATTATCCGTTAAATTCTGAACATTTCTTGTTATTCGTTCTATATCCCAATTCCACCATTGAATTTCTAACAGTTTTTCAATTTTTTTATCCGAAAAACGTTTCTTAATTTCTTTAGCAGGGTTTCCACCAACAATAGAATAAGGTTCAACATCTTTTATCACAGTAGAGTTTGTAGCAATTATTGCTCCGTCTCCAACTGTTACTCCTGCCATTATAGTTGCATTATACCCAATCCATACATCATTTCCGATAGTTATATCTCCTTTTTTAGGATATTCTTTTCCGTCCATTGATGTTTTCCAGTCTTCTCCAAAAATAGCAAACGGGTAAGTTGTCAGCGATTCAGTTAAATGATTAGCACCATTCATTATAAATTTCACGTCAGAAGCAATCATGCAAAATTTTCCAATTCTCAATTTGTCCCCAACAAAATCAAAGTGATATTTTACGTTTTTCTCAAAATTTTTAACGTTTTCAAAATCATCATAGTAGGTGTAATCTCCAACAATAATATTCGGATTCTTAATTATGTTTTTAAGAAAACAAAGTCTATTATAGTTTTCGAGTGGAAATATTTTATTCTTGTCTGGTATTTTCATTCTTTGAAGTGCGTTTGTTCTATTACCGCCAACGGTTGGGCTATGAGTAGTTGCGTGGTTTAGCACCTAACTTTGCAAGTACACACCAAACTGAAAATCCGCGAGGATTTTCAGAAGTAGGCGAGAACCAGCAATTACTTATAGCCAATGTTGGCAATAGTTATAGTTTA
>NZ_JBGFGK010000025.1:0-243 GCF_041224615.1 Allomuricauda sp. XS_ASV26
ATCGGATACGAACGAGATCCAGAACATTGAGGAAGTACTGACTGATGGGAACGATGCGAACGGTCTAGTACTGACGGGCCTTGGTGCCCCGACCGCTGCGAGCGATGCCGCCACAAAGGCCTATGTGGACAGCGTGGCCGATGACGATATTACGGGAGTGAGCTTCGATGGCGGGACCAACGAGGTAACGGTAAGCGAGGGCGGCACGAGCTTTTCCGCGGACCTGTCCTCTTTGGACGATAG
>NZ_JBGFGK010000026.1:0-234713 GCF_041224615.1 Allomuricauda sp. XS_ASV26
TCTGGATTCAAGGCAATTGGCGATGGCCTTTTCCACATGTTCTTTTTCCGCCAAATGATAGTGTCCCACAATGTGCCTGTGGTCGTGCGGCGGGGACATGGGTCTTGTGTTGCCTGTTTTTATCTCTTCGTTCCCAATGTATAGTGGTACTTCCACCTTGCCATTGTAGTACGCCTTATATTGTTCGAGTACTTCTTCTCGTTCTGGAGAACCTGGAGCATAGCTTAATACCGGCTCGTTCACAGCGGTCGGAACTTGAAAAAATCCTTTTCCCATAGTTATATTTTTATGTTTTACAATGCGACCAAAGGTAATGAAACCTGTTACGATTATAAAATGATGTGGATTAGTTTATAGCGAAGGGAGCTGCAAACTTAAAAGTGGGGATTTCTACCTCAAATTCTTCAGCGGTAGAAAAGTTTACCATGTGGTAGTGTCCGCGCATGGCGCCCACAGGTGAGGCCAAGAGGCATCCTGAACTATAGGTGTGGGATTTTCCGGGTTTTATAACCGGCTTTCTTCCTATAACGCCTTCACCATCGACGGTTTCCATTTCTTTGAGGGCATCGAATACATCCCAATGTCTGGCTGTAAGCTGAACGGTGTCCTTGCCAAGATTTTCAATGGTTACGGTGTAGCCAAATGCATAGTGTACTTTGTAGTTTTTAAAGAAAGTGCCTTCAAAAGTAGTGCTGACCGAGACTTTAATTCCTTTGGTAACTTGTGTGAACATATCAGTTATAGGTAAAAACACTTCCTGTAAACGTAACTATGATGGTCAGAAAGGCCAAAATCATAAATATAGTGTTCAGAAAGATGTACTTAATAATAGTTTTAAATCGGCCTTGGTCATAAAAATTTCGCATTGCCTTATATAGGTAGATACCGAATATGATCAAGAAGATCCCTGCACTGTCTATATTGAAAATTGAATCCAATATAAGACTAAGGATGAGCAAGATAAACAAGAGTGATTGATTGTGAAAGCTAAATATGAGATGATCGGTGTACGTATATTTATTTCTGATGTAAACCAAAGATATAAAGAGGGTGAACACGGGCATAAAGAAAAATATAACAAATGGGAGCTTGGAAATGGTGTCGTTTATCCAGGTTCCGGGTCTGCTCATTACCTTCCATATGCTGTTGGAAAAATTAAAGGCCATTTTATTGGTGGTGCTCTCCTTAATATTATACCGCGTTTGGGCCTGCTCAAAGTTATAAAGGGTGTCTTTTTTAATGTACAATCCAAAAAACTCTGCTTTTTTCGAGAAAGCCTCTATTCCCGACTTTTCCTCGAGTGTTTTAAAATAGGCTTTTGGATTGGCATGCATAAAAGAATCCTTTCGTTTTTTTATCTGGTTCATGGTGTTCACAAATGTGCCCAAAGTGTCCATGAATTGTTGCTGTTCGACCGGGTTTTGTCCATGTATTTGTGAGGAGTCCAATATTGAGAGTCCAGAAAGGAATTCGGGGTTTGCTTTTTGTATGGAGTCCAATCGTGTTATGGCTTGATCGGACTGTTTTTTCAATGCCACACTATCAATTTTTAAATCTCCTGAGTTTAGGTCAACGCCAAAAGCGCCATTATATATAGTGCCATCAAAATCTTTTGCGGCTTCATCCAAATTGGCGAACTGGTTGTTGTAGGTCACCATCAAAAAGTAAACAAAGGCCACACTCAATAAAAAACGGAATGGATTGGTATAGGTGACTCGTTTGCCATTTACATAATCCCTGGTCATTCGGCCTGGCTTTAGTAACAGTGCCGATAATGTTTTGAATAATCTAGAGTCGTAATTGATGAGGTTGGAAAAAAACTCGTCAAAAAAATCTTTGAGCGTGAGTTTTTTGGTGCTATTTGCTTGGGAGCAGTTGGGGCAATATCTATCGCTTACATCCAGGGGGTGTCCGCAATTAAGGCATTCTACACCTCTAAACTGAAGCTCGTATCGACCTTTTGTGATCAAACCGCCTTTTTTGCCCATGTTGCCCTATAATTTGATCTTAAATATAATTAATTGCTAATATTTCTGGAGTTTACAGAGCCAATTCCGATGATGCTATCGTACATTTCGCCAAAATCGCGGTAATATACCAGAATTAAGTAGTTGTTCTCGGTAAAATGGAAATTGCCGCTTACCAAATGGGGGTCCAGGGAGCCGTCTTCACGTTGAACGACATACTTATAATTGTAAAAGCCCTGTTTGATCATTAAAGAAGTCTCAAATTTTCCAGTAGCCTCGTTAAAGGTCATTTTGTTCTCCTCTTCCAAGGCGTAATTATTGAATTTTCCGATTACAAACACTTGATCCAGTCCAATCTTATCCGAGTAAGGTAGGCTAAAATGGACTTTTGAATATTCTGCCTCCCTTGAAACGTCGTCACCTTGGAGCGTGCGAACGGCAAAGTCACCGTTAATGTCTGGAAAGTAAGTGTATTCGCGATCATATCGATATTGATTGGTAAATAAATAATGGTGGTATACCTCCCTCATTTCAATTTTGGAGATAGCGAAAGTAGGGGAGCGAAGGTCTTTGGTGTCAAAATTCAAAAATTCATTGCCTCCGAAAAAACTGGTTTCTTGATCGTATTTGTACACTAATTCGCTACCAATGGTGAATTGGGGTGCAATATGGTACAATGCAGTGGGCCAATGATGGTTTTGTAAAATTGCAACTTTTACTTCTTTTTTGGGGTTCACTACCCGAAAGCCGACAGTATTAATGTTGAATTGCACTACCTGCTTCGTGTTGATGTAATTGAAATCTCTAGATCTTTTTACTGTGCCGGCAACAGTGACCGCATCCCGAAAGACCACGAATCTTCTAGAAAATTGAAGTTCCCCGTAACTGTTGTAGATTTCCAATAAATAATTTCCAGAAACCCGGAGATTTACATTCTCGTTCGGTATTGTGAGCCTATAATTGGAATAAGGCTGCAGAGTGGTGTAGCTGTTTTCGTAATCTATAATGCGTTGGTTGTCCGCTCCGGAAAGATATTGCGATTTTAAAAGTTGCGAAGGGGTCCAGTCGTAATCGCAATGGATTATCTTATAATAGTAGTCCTGTTCGTTGGCCAATAGATCATCAAATTCCAAAGTAATGGGTTCCCCTAGTTTCACCACCGGGAATTGATCGTCCGTAGGTCCTTTAAATACAATGGTTTTTATGTTTTCAGGAGGGTTGACTTCCTTCATTACTTGGGCAAAAGCATAGTGGCCCATCCATATAAACAACAGCACAAAGTAGGTAAAACGCATCAAACGTAACAATTTTTGGTAAAGTTAAACAAAAAGTATGCCCAGCGAACTAAGCTCGGTATAATCCCAATTTTATAGTTAATAATTATGAAAACAATCCTTTTAGTACTATTTTTGCGTCCGATTTTGATAACAAAAGGTCTACAACAATATGTCTAAAGACATCCGGATTAGAAAGGGGTTGAATATCAACCTCGTTGGGGCAGCAGAGCAGACTATTTCCAAAGCCGTTACTAGTAACGTTTATGCCCTGAACCTAGATGATTTCCATGGTATCACTCCAAAAATGTTGATAAAACAAGGGGAGGATATAAAGGCGGGGGAGCCCCTCTTTTATAACAAGAACAACGAAGAAATGCACTTTGTTTCCCCAGTGAGCGGTGAACTTGTGGAAATTGTCAGGGGAGCAAGGAGAAGAATCTTAACCTTAAAGATCCTTGCCGACAAAGAACAGGATTATGTAATAAACAAGGTGCCGGATTTGGACACTGCAAATGGGGAGACGATCAAGTCTTATCTATTGCAATGTGGTGGTTGGCCTTTTATAAAGCAAAGGCCCTACGATGTGATCGCCGACCCGAGCGTTACGCCGAAGGCTATTTTTATTTCGGCTTACGGTACAGCGCCATTGGCGGCCAATCCAGACTTTATCCTTAAGGATAAGGAGCAAGAAATTCAGGCGGCCATATTGGGGCTTGGCAAACTTACTCCCGGAAAAATTCATGTAACCGTTGGGAAATCCAACAGATCACCATTTAATGATATCGAAGGGGTTGAGCTTCATAAGATTTCCGGGCCACATCCTGCCGGATTGGTTGGAACGCAGATCAACAAAATAGATCCGATCAATAAAGGTGAGACCGTTTGGACCATTTCTCCGCAAGATTTGGTAATGTTGGGCGAGTTGTTGTTAACGGGCAAGTTCAATGCGGAAAGAATTGTAGCGCTGGCTGGCTCTGTGATTAAAGAGCCTAAGTATTACAAAACCAAGATCGGTGCGGAAATATCTACCTTTTTGTATGCCAGTGGTGTAAAACAGGATAGATTTCGATTGATCAACGGGGATGTGCTTACAGGTACAAAAACCAGTACGGAAGGTTATCTTGGATTTTATAACAATACCGTAACGGCAATTCCGGAAGGGGACGATTATGAGTTCTTTGGATGGAACAAGCCTATTTTCAATAAAATATCGTCTACTAGGGCTTTGACTTTTTCTTGGTTGCAACCCAAAAAGAAATACGATTTGGATACCAATACCAACGGGGAGCACAGAGCTTTTGTTGTAACAGGAAAATATGAAGAGGTCTTTCCATTGGATATTTACCCTCTTCAACTCTTAAAGGCCTGTATGATTAAAGATTTGGACGAGATGGAGCAGTTGGGTCTATACGAAGTCGCTCCAGAGGATTTTTCTTTGACAGAATTCATATGCATATCAAAACAACCGCACCAGCAAATAATCAGGGAAGGATTGGATTTATTGCAAAAAGAACTTGGATAATATGGGAATGAAAGAAAAACTACATCAGTTAAAACTTAAGTACCAGGGCAAAAAAATGGCTCCTGCCTTTAATGCTCTGCATACATTTCTTTATATGCCGAACGAAACTACCCATTCGGGAGGGCACGTTCGAGCTGCGGACGATCTAAAGCGTACCATGAACACGGTAATTTTATCGTTGGTGCCATGCTTGCTATTTGGTATGTTCAATGCAGGATATCAGCACTATTCAGCGATCAATGGATTTCCGGAAAGCTTCTCCCTTATGGAACATTTCTTGACCTGGGACAACTTTTTGGTCGGAATCACCACCGTATTGCCGTTGGTGATCGTATCCTACGGTGTAGGTCTTGCGATCGAATTTTTGTTCGCTGTAATAAAAGGACACGAAGTAGAGGAAGGTTATTTGGTAACCGGTATGCTTGTACCGTTGATCATTCCTGTGGATACCCCACTTTGGATGCTTACGATTGCAGTTGCTTTTGGGGTTGTGATAGGTAAGGAAGTGTTCGGAGGCACCGGGATGAACATCCTTAACCCGGCATTAACGATTCGTGCATTTCTGTTCTTCGCCTATCCAACATGGATGAGTGGGGATAAGGTATGGGTGCACGAGGCAGTTGAAAGAGCCGGAACTGCAGATGCCATTTCTGGAGAAACCGTCCTTGGTTCATTGGCACAAGGTGCCGATTACAGTTACTCGTTGTCCGATATGTTCTACGGCTTTATTCCTGGTTCGGTCGGTGAAACGTCCACCTTGTTGATTTTGTTGGGAGGTCTCTTTTTGATATTCACCAAGATCGCCTCTTGGAGAATTATGGTGAGTGCCGTTATCGGTTCATTGGCAATGGGCTTGATTTTCAATGGAGTTGTTGAGGCTGGTTGGCTTCCGGAATATAGTAAGTTCTATACGTTGATGAGTTTCCCATACTGGCAGCATTTATTGGTGGGTGGATTGGCTTTCGGTATCGTATTTATGGCTACCGATCCGGTAACAGGTTCCCAGACCAACAAGGGCAAATGGTATTATGGCTTCTTTATAGGATTCCTGTCGGTAATGATAAGGGTTTTCAATCCTGGCTACCCAGAGGGCGTATTCTTGGCCATCTTACTGATGAACGTATTTGCTCCGACAATTGACCATTATGTGGTTAAGGGCAATGTTAAAAAGAGATTAAAGCGATTGAAGTCGGCTACCATATACCCTAAAGCTTCGGATGAGGTAGATTCATTAAAAACGGAAACAGCTTAAGTGAAATGGCAATGAATACGGAAAAGAATAGCTATACAGTAATTTTTGCAGCGATCATGGTGGTTGTTGTAGGTTCTATACTGGCCTTTTTGGCAACCGGCCTCAAGCCTAGGATTGATGAGAACGAGCGCTTTGAAAAGCAACAGAATATCCTTTATGCCATGGGTGTCAATCAAAATGAAGGCGATGGCGATGTTGCCTTTGTTCCCACGACCGATGTGGAGGGAGCATTTTCAAAGTACATTACCCAGCAATTGGTTTGGGATGGCACAGAGGCGGTTCAAAAAGAAAATGCATATCTGATCGATGTTCAAAAGGCATTGGCGGACGCCAAATCCGGTAAAGATGCGGAACTTCCTTTGTTGATCGGTGAGAAAGACGGAGAGAAATACTATATCATACCCATGTACGGCAAAGGACTTTGGGATGCAATATGGGGATACATTTCTTTGGATGAAAATATGGAAGTTAAAGGTGTCTTTTTTGATCACAAAGGAGAAACACCAGGTCTTGGATCCAACATTAACCAGCGCTTTTTTATGGATGATTTTAAAGGAGAATCTGTCCTGAACAACGGAGCTTACGAAGGTATTGCCGTGGCAAAAGGAAACAATGATCCATTGAACAACGATAAAGAAGATAATGCCGTGGATGCCCTGGCAGGAGCAACCATTACCGGTAATGGGATAGCGGCAATGATAAAAGAAAGCCTTAAGCTTTACAAACCTTATTTAGAAACCATAAGAACCAATTAATATGGCGCTATTATCAAAAAAAGATGCAAATCTTATAAAAGATCCGTTAACGGATAACAATCCTATTACCATTCAGGTTTTGGGTATTTGTTCTGCGTTGGCGATTACGGCAGAACTTAAAGCTTCGGTTGTAATGGCCATATCCGTATTGTTTGTAATGGGAGTAGGTAACGTGGTCATTTCGTTGATACGAAATATTATTCCTTCGAAAATTAGGATCATTGTGCAATTGGTGGTTGTAGCGACCTTGGTAATTGTGGTGGATCAGGTGTTGAAAGCTTTCGCTTACGATTTGAGTAAAACCCTATCGGTATTTATTGGACTTATTATTACCAACTGTATCATTATGGGACGTTTTGAGGCATTTGCTCTTGGAAACGGCCCTCGTAGAGCTTTCCTTGATGGTATAGGAAACGCGTTGGGGTACGGTGTAATTTTGGTAATCGTAGGGTTTTTTAGGGAGCTTTTGGGTTCTGGGACACTTTTTGGAATCAAGGTACTGGGAGATCCCATTGCGAAAACTGGACTGTACGCCATCGGTTACGAGAACAATGGATTTATGATCATTCCACCGGCAGCACTGATTGTTGTGGGAATTATAATATGGGTGCAACGTTCTAGAAACAGGGCATTAATTGAAGAAGCATAAACTTAGGGAGCATGTTAGAGCATTTAGAACTATTTTTTAAGTCGATTTTTATAGACAACATGGTGTTTGCGGTCTTTTTGGGAATGTGTTCCTATTTGGCCGTATCCAAAAAAGTTTCTACCGCGGTAGGATTGGGAGCTGCTGTAATATTCGTATTGGGTGTTACGGTACCCTTGAACTGGTTGTTGGATAAATACCTGCTTCAAGACGGAGCTTTGGTATGGTTGGGACCAGAGTATGCGGATTACGACCTTAGTTTCCTATCATTTATTCTATTTATTGCCACTATTGCAACAATGGTACAGTTGGTAGAGATCGTGGTGGAAAAATTTTCTCCCTCTTTATACAACTCACTAGGTATTTTCTTGCCGTTGATCGCAGTGAACTGTGCTATATTGGGTGGATCACTTTTTATGCAGACAAGAGATATTCCAAATATAGGATTGGCTCTTAATTACGGAATCAGTTCTGGTATAGGGTGGTTTTTGGCTATTTTGGCCATTGCCGCCATTAGGGAAAAAATCCGATATTCCAATGTGCCGGCACCATTGCGTGGTTTGGGAATCACATTCATCATTACAGGATTAATGGGGATAGGGTTTCAGAGTTTTGGAGGAATGCTTACCGGTGACAATGAGCCGCCAGAGGAAACCCAGAGCACAACCGTGGAAACCACCAAGGAGGAAAAAGAAATTAAAGAAGAGATTGAGGATAACGAAAAAGCAATCTCATATAACGAAGCCATAAACAAATAAAGATGATATTAGCCGCCAGTACCGGAGGTACAATACTTATTACCGTAGTAGCATTTCTTGTTTTGTTGTTATTGTTAGTGGCACTTTTGTTGTTCACTAAGGAAAAACTGTCACCATCAGGGCCAGTTACCATTAAGATCAATGGTGAAAAGGAACTGGAAGTAGGGTCTGGAGGATCTTTGCTGACTACCTTGGGTAACCAAAAAATATTCTTGCCATCAGCTTGTGGTGGTGGTGGAACTTGTATCCAATGCGAATGCCATGTGCTTTCGGGTGGAGGCGAGGCATTGCCAACAGAAACCCCCCACTTTTCCAAAAAGGAGTTACAGGAAGGTGCGCGTTTGGCCTGTCAGGTCAAGGTGAAGCAGGACATGGAAATCACCATTCCAGAAGAAGTGTTCGGTATCAAAAAATGGGATGCCAAAGTGGTTCGTAATTATAACGTGGCCTCATTTATCAAGGAATTTGTGGTAGAGATTCCAGAAGAAATGAACTATAAGGCGGGAGGGTATATCCAAATTGAAATACCGCCTTGCGAAGTAAAATATTCAGATATTGATATTACTGCCCACCCAGAAGAGCATGAAACTCCGGATAAGTTCCAAGCTGAGTGGGATAAGTTCAACCTATGGCCGTTGGTCATGAAGAACCCAGAAACGGTGGAAAGGGCCTACTCGATGGCTTCCTACCCGGCCGAAGGAAGGGAAATTATGTTAAATGTTCGTATTGCCACTCCGCCATGGGATCGTGGGAAAAATGGATGGATGGATGTAAACCCCGGTATTGCTTCTTCTTATATTTTTAGTTTGAAAGAGGGAGACCCAGTTACCATTTCCGGGCCATTCGGTGAATTCTTTATCAACGAATCCGATGCTGAAATGCTATATGTAGGTGGTGGTGCTGGTATGGCACCGATGCGTTCGCACTTGTACCACTTGTTCAAAACCTTAAAGACGAACAGAAAAGTGACCTATTGGTACGGAGGACGTTCCAAGAGAGAGCTATTCTATATCGACCATTTTAAACAATTGGAAAAGGAGTTCCCTAATTTCAAGTTTTATATGGCACTTTCCGAACCTTTGGAAGAAGATAACTGGAAAGTAAAAAAGGATATTAATGATGAAGAGGGAGATGGTTTTGTAGGTTTCATTCACAACTGTGTAATCGATAACTATTTAAACCATCACGAAACTCCCGAAGATATTGAACTGTATTTCTGTGGGCCTCCTTTAATGAACAAGGCCGTTCAAAAAATGGGAGAAGATTTTGGTATCCCAGATGAGAATATCAGATTTGATGACTTTGGAGGATAGTACCAATGTTTATTAATCACCTCGAGCATTGTCGAGAGGTATAAATAAAACCAAACCGATGCTCCAAGCATCGGTTTTTTTGTTATGGGAAGAGAATTAACGGAACAGGAGTTGCATAATCTGGCCATGAATATAGTGGGTCGGGAGTTGGAAGCAGATGGTTTTGAATTTATGGCCATTAATAGCAAGCTCAAAAAGAATCCACAGTATGTGTGCCTAAAGGAAAAGGTTTTGCATTTTATTGTGGTAAGAAATGTGGAGTTTCCCTTAAATCCACGAGAATATGACCCCGAGTTGATGCAAACTGTAAAAGATCATGCCGAAAAATTTGAGGCCAAGACCTATTTTGCCGGTGTTGGGCTATGGAATGCATCGGACAGGACAGAGCCACTTTATTTGGATCAAGAATACGTAGTGGATTACCAAGGATTAATTGAAATATAGCATGAAGAATACAGTCTATCTTTTTGGGTTAATGGTCTTCCTTTTTAGTTGTAGGACCAACGAAACCGTAAAAAACCAAACACAGGGCAACGCACTGGGAACAACCTACTCCATAATTTTTATTGCGGATAAGGAGTTGGATTATCAACAAGAAATCGATTCTGTGTTCCGGGTTTTGAACCAATCCATGTCCACATATATTCCTGATTCTGATATTTCAAAGATCAACCAAGGGGATTCCACTATACAGGTGGATAAAATGTTTAAAGAGGTATTCGAGATATCCAGTAAGGTTCACAATGCTTCAAACGGTTATTTTGACCCTACTGTAGGTGTTTTGGCCAATGCATGGGGTTTTGGTCCAGGAGATCAAATGGAACTCGATAGTTTGCGCGTGGATAGTTTATTGAGTTATGTTGGATGGGGCAAGGTGCAGTTGAACGGGGATAATACCATAACCAAATCACACCCATCCATCCGGTTCGATTTTAATGCAGTGGCGAAAGGATACGCCATAGACCGACTGGGAGCTATGCTCGATGAAAAAGGTGTCAAAAATTATTTGGTCGAAGTAGGAGGGGAAGTCCTTGCCAGAGGAAAAAATCTTGACTCGGGGAAGCAATGGTCGGTTGGCATCGATGATCCCCAAGTGGAAAATGGCCGTCAGTTAAAACAAATAGTTGCTTTAAAAGACGTTGCGATGGCGTCGTCCGGAAATTATAGAAAGTTTAGGGTGGATCCCGAAACAGGTGAGAAATATGTGCATACCATAAACCCGAAAACAGGATTTACCAAAAACTCGAATGTTTTGGCCACAAGTGTCGTGGCAAAGACCTGTGCAGTTGCCGACGCTTTTGCCACATCTTTTATGGCAATGGATTTGGAGGATTCCAAGGCTGTACTTGAGAATCATGATGAACTTGAGGCCTATATCATCTATTTGGATAGGAATGGTGAGACCCAAGAGTTTTTTACACCAGGTTTTGAAGCTTTGGTCAAGAAATGATCACTTTTTTACGAGCGGAATGATTTCCCCTTTGGCCAAACGATATTTTTTTACATCTTCCTTTGAAAGTGTGTTGGTGTAATCCACTTCTTCAACCCTGAATCCCACACTGCGAAGCTTGTCAAAGTAGTCCCTTCCGTAAATGCGGACATGATCGTATTGGCCAAAAACACGGGCGCGTTCTTTTTTGTCGGTAATGGTGTTGTCCTCAAATGTTTTTGCGCGATTTATATCTTGTGGAATCTGGAATATGCCCCATCCGCGAGGTTTCATTACCCTAAATAGTTCTTGCATGGCTTTAGTGTCGTTGGGTATGTGTTCCAGGACATGGTTGCAAAGGATTACATCAAAAGTGTCATCTTTAAAAGGGAGGTCGCATATATCCGCTTTCACATCTGCTAAAGGGGAATTAAGGTCAGTGGTCGTGTATTCCAAATTTTCCAACTCTTTAAAGCGCTTGTAAAAGGCCTGTTCCGGTGCAAAATGCAAGAGTTTTAACGGTTGGTTGAAGAATTTGGTCTCGTTTTTTAAATATAGCCACAACAATCGGTGCCGTTCCAGGGAGAGGGTGGAGGGGGAAAGTACATTTTCGCGAGGATTCTCGTATCCGTAAGGCAAAAACTTCCTGAAACTTTTTCCATCGATAGGGTCGGTGTATGTTTTTCCCTTTAGGGAAAACGCGATCAACGGTCGCACCCAATAGCTCAATCGGATGAGTAAAGGACGAGGAATTAGATTAAGGAAATATTTAAATATGCTTGACACTGATTAAATGATTATTACCGATGGTAAAGTTTGAATGTAAAATGTCAGTTCGAGTTTTTCCCCTCAGGCAAAAGTATCGAGAACTGGAGTTTTGTTCTTATACTTTAATTCTCGATACAATTTTTCTCCGTTACACTCCCAAAAATCACTCGAATGGACAAATTATTATCAGAAACTCACTTAAAGCACCAACTTCTTGCTACGGAATTCATCCTCTTCATCGCTGGCAATTCCTAGAGCCTCGTAAATATATTGGTAAGTGGACAATAGTTCCGGTTTGCCGTCAACTAATGCCACATCGTGTTCAAAGTGTGCGCTCGGTTTGCCATCGGCGGTCAGTATGGTCCAGCCATCCTTGAGTTGTTTTATGCGCTTGGTACCCATATTGATCATGGGCTCAATGGCAACCACCATTCCATTTACAAACTTTTTGCCACGTCCTCTTTTGCCATAATTGGGCATTTGGGGATCTTCATGTAGTTCCCTTCCCAAGCCATGGCCGACCAATTCGCGGACAACTCCATAGCCGTGGTCCTCGGTATATTTTTGAATGGCATATCCTACATCCCCCACTCGGTTGCCTAACTTAAATTCGCGAATTCCAATGTAGAGTGATTCTTTGGTCACCTTGAGCAACTTTTTGGTTTCTTCGGCCACTTCACCTACTTCAAAAGTATACGCATGATCTCCATAAAAGCCATTTTTTACAGCGCCGCAATCTACAGAGATAATATCACCGTCCTTCAACGATTCGTTGTTGGGAATACCGTGGACTACTTGTGCATTGGGGCTCCAATTAAGGGTGTTCGGGAAGTCGTACATTCCTAAAAATCCAGGAATCGCACCTTGTTCACGAATATACTCCTCGGCCATTTTATCCAGTTTTAACGGATTGGCCCCGGGTTTAATTTCTTTGGCCAACATGCCCAATGTTCTGGAAACCACTAAAGCACTTTCGCGCATTAATTCAATTTCCTCTGCTGTCTTTACTTTGATCATAGCTGCAAAGATAAATTGATTCTATGGATTTAAAGCCATTTGTATTAAACCAAAGGTTTTTGGGTCATGAGCTCGGGTTGTGGTACCTCCAACATTTTTAGAATCGTTGGAGCTATATCACCCAGAACACCATTTTTAACCACTTTTATCTCGTTGTCCACAAGAATAAGGGGCACCGGGTTTGTTGTGTGTGCCGTGTTTGGGCTCCCATCCGGGTTTACCATGGTGTCGCAGTTTCCGTGGTCTGCTATCACAATTGTGGAGTAACCGTTTTCCAAACCTGCATTGATAACGTCTTTTGCACATTCGTCCACAGTTTCGCAGGCTTTAATGGCAGCTTCCATTACACCAGTATGACCAACCATATCGGGATTTGCAAAATTGAGGCAAACAAAATCGGCTTCGCCTTTTTGTAGTTCCGGAACAATAGCGTCCCGAATTTCGTATGCACTCATTTCTGGCTGGAGGTCGTAGGTGGCAACTTTGGGCGATGGACAAAGAATGCGCTTTTCTCCATCAAAAGGTTCCTCGCGTCCACCATTAAAGAAAAAAGTAACGTGGGGATATTTTTCGGTCTCAGCTATCCGAATTTGTTTTTTACCATTTTTGGCCAAGGTTTCACCAAGGGTGTCCTTTATGTTTTCCTTGTTGAAAATAATCTTGATTCCTTTAAAGGATTCATCATAATTTGTCATGGTCACATAGTACAAGTCCAGCTTATGCATATTTTGCTCGTGGAAATCTTGCTGGCTCAGGACTTGGGTCAACTCACGACCGCGGTCCGTCCTAAAATTGAAGAAAATGATCACGTCACCATCTTTGATTTTTGCAATGGGCTCGTTGTTGGAATCGGTAAGGACCAAGGGCTTTATAAATTCGTCCGTAATACCATTGTCATAACTTTTTTGCATGGCCTCGCCAATATCCTGAACTTTTTCCCCATTGGCATTTACAACAACATCATAAGCTTGTTTTACCCGTTCCCAACGCTTATCGCGGTCCATGGCATAATAACGACCGATAACGGTGGCCAATCGGGTATTTTTGTCCGAGCAATATTGGTTAAGGTCGACCAAAAATCCTTTTCCGCTTTTAGGGTCCACATCCCTGCCATCTGTAAAGGCATGTACAAACGATTGTTTTACGCCGTTTTCGTCCGCGGCCTTAATCAATGCTTTTACATGGTCGATGTGGCTGTGTACACCACCATCGCTGACCAATCCTAAAAAATGGACAGGTTTATGTTTTGCTTTTGCATATTCAAATGCTTCTTTGAGCACTTTCTCGTTTTTTAAGGTATCTTCTTTTACGGCCTTATTGATCTTGGCCAGATCTTGATACACAATCCTGCCCGCGCCAAGGTTCATATGTCCTACCTCGCTGTTTCCCATTTGCCCTTCGGGAAGTCCTACGTTCATTCCATCGGTGTGGAGGTCGGCATTGGGATATTTGGTGTACAGTGAATCTATAAATGGTGTATTGGCCTTTGCAATGGCCGAAACTTCTGGATTCGGGGATTTTCCCCATCCATCCAAAATCATAAGAATTACCTTTTTGCTCATAATTAAAAATTGTTCTGCAAAAATAAAATGATCTGCTTGGACCCCCTAGCTTTTCGTTAAATTTCTGATTGCTAATTTGTTAATAGTTTTATGATTTTTTTGAGGCATTGTTAAAGTTTAGTTATATAACTGTTAATCCTGTAACATCTTGCCTTTAAGGCAGTCTACTTTTATAACTAGTAAATTCATTAATCAAAAACAATTCATCATGAAAAAAACAATCTTTACAGTGGCTGCATTTTGCATGTTGGCCCTAAGCGGTATTTCTGCCAACGAGCTGAAAACCATCAAAACAGATGTGGAAATCGAAATGGAATCGCCGGATGATCTTAGTGCTTTTTGCAAAGCGGTTATGCAAGGCGATGTGGAAACTGTAAAAAAGTTTATTGAACTTGGAGAGGATGTCAACCAAAAATCATTGGGCAAGGCACCTATCCATTATGCCGCACGCTACAATAAGGCCGATGTACTGCAAGTTCTTATTGATAACGGTGCGGATGTTAAAAAACGCTGCGACGGGGGAATGACAGCAATCAAATATGCCAAACTATCCAATGCTACAGAAGCCCAAGCCGTACTGGAAGCTGCTATGAAGAAAAAATAGAATGGAGTTTATTCGTCTAACGAAAAAAGCCCGTCCAATTTGGATGGGCTTTTTTGCTCATTTACATATTTAGTGTCCTTGCAAAAGAGTGTTTCTCGCGGCTTAGAATTCAAAGCCAGTAAAAGCTCTGTACAAAAATGCATATACGGCCAATACGAACATGGCTGCGCAAAATATAGAATATCCTTTTAAAAAGAATACCACAAAGCTTGGTCTGCAATCGTCGAATGCCTCTAAATAGAGATCTTTAAAATGTAATAGTGTTCCCATGTGTTCTCTCTTTTTACAGCATGGTAGATCAAGAGAACATTATAGTAGGATTCGGGGTTCGTTCAAAGGTACAGAATTATTGTCAACCGCCTTGTTTTATCGATAAAACGCCAATTCTATCGACCTGAATATTTTTGGATAGCCTCTTGTATTTTTTCTATTCTGTTTTCGGGGTCCGGATGGGTGCTTTGGAATTCTGGGACCCTATTGGGCCCTGCCGCCGCTTTTAGGATTTTCATTACTTCGATCATTTGATAAGGATCGTACCCAGCTTCGATCATGAACAACACGCCAAGTTCATCGCTTTCCAATTCATCGTTCCTTCCATTGGTTAGCAGGGTGTTTTGCCCGATACCGGCAACCAGATTGCCCATATCGCCACCGACCGATGCTCCCGTGGCCAAGGTTTGCCAAAATGTGCTTTCGGCAATGCGCTCTGCGGAGTGCCGTCCGAGTACATGTCCAATTTCGTGACCTAGTACACCGGCCAATTGCGCTTCGTTAAGTTGTGAAAAGAGAGCATAGGTAATAAATATTTGTCCGCCAGGAAGGGCAAAGGCGTTTACGGTGCGATCATCTGCCAATAAATGAAAATCGTACTCATAAGGGGTTTGGTTGGCAATACTGCTCTTGATCAACTTTTGTCCCACGGCATCTACCAGATTCTGCAGACGTTCGTCTGGATACAGGCCTCCGTGCTGTTGTGCCATTTCTGGTGCACTTTGCAGGCCAATGGCAATTTCTTGCTCCGCCGTCATGTCTATGTTCTGGGTTCTACCGGTGTATGGGTTTTCCTCTTGGTTGCTGCACCTTCGTATAAAGGCAAAGGCAACAATGGCCAGACCAATTAGGATGCGAATGCGCCAACTTCCTCTTCTCATGGGTTAGTGTTCTTGATGTTTCAAGATACGAAAAAAGCGTTATAGGAGTACAGGGTTGATGTCCAATATATTATCCTGGACGTAGGCTTTTATAAAGCCCGTGGTAAAATGTTCGCTACCAATAAACTCTTCCTTTTGCAAAAGTTTTAAAATGTTCAGTTTTCTATAAGCCGTGAGCATGGAAATCGATATCGGGGCGTAGCTATAATGCCATGGCTCGTACTTAAAGCCACGCCTGCGCGGATTGTTGGTGTAGGTTAGATAAAAACCATATTTTTCCGAATGTTCGTCCATCCATAATTTTAGGCCTTCATATGGGCCGTCCGCTCCAAACTTTTCGGGGACCAAGACATCTCCGTTGATTTTGGGATGACCATCAATAATATCGATATCGGTGCCCCAATGGTGTCTGCTGGTTCCGGGAATGGTGGAATATTCTATGATCTTGTCAATGGCATCCAATGGAGCCATGCCCTGCTCTTCGGTAAATCGAAGATATTTACGTTCCCAGATACTGCGCTGTCGGTAATAGTCCCTGTAGCTGGAAACAATTTTAATGTCGAAGCCGTCCGAATAGGCTGCTTTTTTCATTTCCAAAAAAGACTCGTACGCCTCTTCGCGCAAGTTGATTCCCTCTCCAAAAAGCTCAATATTCGCCTTGCCCATAAGTTCCTCGGTGGAATAATCCAAGTGGTTAAAAGTTGGGAAAATGGGAGGAATGGCACAGGCCAAGCCCGATGCTGAAGCGGTTTTAATAAAAGTCCTTCTTTTCATGAAATGAATTTTGCCCCCAAGTTAAGAAGTATTTTTAATTCCTTATTTTGAAAATTGAGCAAAAGCCAGCTAGGTTCTTAACGGTCCAAAAAAAGGAAACCTGTGTATTCCAGCTCTACATCTTCCAGGGTTACCAAATAAAAATATACCCCTTCCGGCAATCCTATTCCTTGGTTGGAAATCATCGTGCCGGTATTGGCAATGCCATGGAACTCGTTGGTATAGTTGATTTGTTCGAATACTTTTTGTCCGTAGCGGTTAAAGATGCGAACGCTGTTGTTGGGAGATTCTTCCAGATTATCGATAATCCAGGAGTCGTTGATGCCATCGCCATTGGGGCTTAAAAAATAATTGCCCAAAGTGGGATTGTTCACGGCAAAGGTATCGGTGGGCAAGGGTATGGTGCCAAAAGTGATGGCGGCATACTCGCTGGGAACAAAGGTTTCCGATGTAATAAAACCTCTATTAATATCGCCACTTGTAGCGGAATTCCCGATAATGACCCATTCTTGTTCAGCTTTGCTCCAACCTACAATAATTATGGACTCCATGGTGGCATTTGGAATCGTGCCCAAACCGCTCCTAACGTTCCAAGCAATCGAAACCTGCGCAGGAACATCGCTTTGTAAGATCCAAAATTCACGCTCGCTTACTTTTCCGATTTCCTGAACCTTTTGGTCCGTGTCAAAACTTTCCAGTATGGAAGAGGGGTTGGAGGGATTTTCAAAAAAATAGGCGCAAATGGCCAAAGGGGTCGTGGTTTCGGAGAGCAATGTTAGTGGTCGTAATTGTGCTTGATCGCCAACAGGAAATGAAAAGATATCGCGGTTGTTCACAGCCGCGAAACCGGTTACTTTGGATTCGTTGCTTTCCCCGGTAAAGAAACCTTGGTCCATAAAATTGAGGTACACGGCCTGGTTGTTGGCCGGGCTCAAAAAGTTACCGTCTATAAAATTAACGTTGTTCCGCACCGAAACAGGGATTTGAAAAAAAACGTTGCTGCGGCTCATGATCTCGGTATCCCACAGAGTGGGAGAAACATTTCCGGACACTTGGATCACTTCATTGCCGTAAAACCCAACCAATCCGGTAGCAGGATTAAAATTGGCATTATTGATAAAATCGGTGTGCAGACCTATATTGGCATTATTGTGCACCTGCATATTTCCATTATGGTACAACGCGCTCTGGGCCACAACAGAACAGACCGACAACAAAAATGCTATGTGGAGGAGGGGTTTCATTAGTTGATTTGATACCAGTTACTACCATCTGTTTGCACCCATAGTGCTTCACCGTCATTTAATATATTAAATGGGGGTAATGAAGTCGGTTCCACCCACACGTCTACTGAGCCTCCACTATTATTTCGTATTACAAATATTTTACCGGTTGTAACATCTGTTGGTGCTGGTATTGAAAACCCTGATGATAAATTACCTGAATTATCTAAAATGATTGTATAGTGTGCATCTGTTAAGGTTATATTATCACCAATAACGGTGATTGGTTTTACAGTTGCATTCAAGTAAGCACCTCCGTCTGAACCAGTTGTGATTGAGTTTGGAGCGTCCGAGCTTACTATCGTAATCGCTGCGATATCGGTAGCGTTCTGTGCGATATTGGTTTGATTGGTCGTGATGTTGTTTGTGTTATTGGTCACGGATGTCTGCAATGCGGTATCGTCGTAAATGGCACCTCCGTCTGAACCAGTTGTGATTGAGTTTGGAGTGTCCGTGCTAACTATAGTCTGGTTAGAAGCCAAAATAGCTGCATTCAACGTTTGTAAGTTTACGGCATCCAATGGATTCGTAGGGTCTCCTAAATTGAATATAATTTGGTTGCCCAAGTCTATAGCTGCTCCGGCAGCTCCAAACCCACTAAGTGGAATATTTGTTTTGTCGAGTTTGGCATCGGTAACATTTCCATCGGCTATTTTGGTGGTCGTCACCGCATCATCCGCCAATTCAGCAGTGTCGATTCCCAATGGGGCAACATCTAGAGTTAGTGGATTGGCTTGACTTCCAGCACCACTTAATAGAAGGGTGGCATCGGTTGGTCCTACCACTTCATTCCCTACAATACTATCTTTTTCGGTAATCCCCAATGCAGATTCGTTGATCAAGGTCCAGTTGATGCCGTTCCACTGAAACAAATCTCCGGGTTGGCCTGTTGTGGCATCCGCCAATTTTTCGAGGGTTACCGAACCGTCTGCCAATTTAGCACTGGTCACGGAATCGTCCTGCAATTTGGAAGCTCCATTTATGGAGGTGTTCACAATATTGGCCCCGGTAATCTGTGCCACTTCAAAATTGTAGTTAACGCTGTCGTCCGGATTTACCGTTGTTGTAATGATCACCGTACTGTCCCTTGCCTGCGGATTTAATTGGCTCAAATAGTCTGCACGTGTACTCACTGTAAAGGAATTGTCCAACTCCTCGCAAATATTGACCCATTGTGTACCATCGTAATAATGCAGGCAATCCTGGTCTGTATTGTACGCCAACGCCCCCGGTAATGGGTTGATCACGCTCATTTGCGCATCGGTTACACGGGTAATCACCAAAACCCTGGTGTTGCTCTCCAGTTCCAAAACAGAAGCGGGATCTAAACTTTCCGGGTTATTGCCGATTTTTACCTGACCGCTTAGGGTGTTGATCATAAGTAGGGCTATGATCGTGTAGACAATTGAAGTTTTCACAGTGTTTGTTATTTGAGGATTTTCCAAACGTAAAAAACAAAGCTAACTTTATGTGGCAATTATTTTAATAATTACCGTCGAAACACGTAATTCGGGGGTGAATGGAATTCCCTTTGGTATATTTGTAGGAATAGAATTAACAAAAGTTTAGAACCGCTTAATTTTTTATATCCTTGTCAAGGGTTTTCTTTAACACATTAAACGCCCAGAAATGAAAAATACATTCTTGATTTTGTTCGCTTTGCTCGTGAGTGGCTGGACCTTTGCGCAGGATTCCCGTCAAATGTTAAGGGGCAAGGTCTTGTACCGAAGTTCCAATGTTCCCAACGAGAACGTGATCAATTCAACCAGCGGCCAGGCAACCATAACCGATGAGAACGGGGAGTTTGTTATTGCAGTAAAAGATGGGGATCAGTTGGTGTTTACCGCGGTGAACTACCAGTTGGAAGTGATAACCGTTACCCCGGAGATATTGCAGAACAATCGTTTGGTCGTAGAGGTTACCGAAAAAGTGCGGGAGTTGGACGAGGTGGTGGTTACGCCAGATCAGCAAGAACGTTTTCTGCAGGTAAAAAATGAAGATTTTAAGCAATTCGATTATGAGATAGATCGGGGTACCGAGGTCGAAAATATCGCCAATTCGAGAACCACACGCGGAATGAAGGACGGAATCAATTTTGTGAACATCTTCAAGGCCCTTTTTAAATCCCAAGAAGTAAACGGACAACAACGAGCACCTTTAAAGGTAAGCGAGGTGCTGCGCCATGTTTATGATGATGAGTTCTTTGTTGTGGATCTAAGGTTGCCCCAAGATAAAATAGATGCCTTTTTGTTGTACTGTGACGATAGGATTCCTTCGCAGACCCTGCTCAGAAAAGAAAATGAGTTTCAATTGATCGATTTTCTGGTTACACAGAGCAAAGAATACTTGGCAACCTTGAACGAGGAATGAAAAAATGCCTTCTCGCATTACTGCTTTTTTTGATTGCTCTAACAGGTTTCACCCAAGAGCAGGATAGCAAATTACTGCAAGGAAAGGTGACCAGTACGGATAAGGATGTCGTAGGTGTGGTTGTACAGAACATCACCACTAAAGATGCCGTAATTACCGATTTGGAAGGTAGGTTCGCCATAATGGTCCATGAGAAGGATACCTTGGTGTTCTCAGCTGTACATTTTCTAAGAAAAACTTTGCCGATTACCCCAGATTTGCTTGGATCCAACTTTATCGAAGTACCGTTACAAGAGTTTGTGAACCAATTACAGGAAGTGGTGGTGAGCCCTTACGATCTAACAGGTGATTTGAGCCGCGATGTAGACCGGGTTGTTTTGGAAAAAGATGTAACTGCCGAAGCATTGCAATTGCCCAATGCGCACAGGTCCATACCCACACAAAGTGAAAGAAGGCTCCAAGAGGCTTCTGCAATGCGGGTAATGGGCGGCGGTGGGTTCGGAGGAGCAGGAGGGGCAGTGAGCCTCAACCCGATCATAAACGCCATTACGGGCAGAACAAAAATGCTCAAGAACAGGGTAAAGCTGGAAAAAAACTACGCCCAGACCCAAGAAGTTCAAGGATTTTATGCGGATTCACTTTTTGTGACTACTTTAAAAATCCCGATGGAAAAAATTGATGATTTTATGTACTTCTGCGAAGTGGACGAGAATTTTCAAGAAGCGGTAAAATCTCAGGATAAATTAAGGATTTGGGATGTGATCATGAACAAGAGCAGGGCCTATCGTAAAAACAATGATTTGGATTGATTTTTTGGATTAGTTGTTTGAACTTGTCACTTTGGGAACGCTAGGGTTGTTTTTGGATAAGTTTGGCAGGTAAATTGCAGATAGTCGTTTAAAACAGTAACATTGTTGTACCATATAAAGTCTAGCACTACATGAAACATTTGAAAAACACAAAAATCCTGATATTGCCCGTCGCCATACTGTTGTTTTTGTCTTTCTCTACCGCACATAAATTTTACGTTAGCGTTACCAATATCGAATATTCGGAAGACGATAAGGCCTTTCAGATTACCAGCCGTATTTTTATCGATGACATGGATAAGCTTCTTTCCGAGCGCTACGGTATCCAAGCCAAATTGGCAACCCCTAATGAATCCAACTTGGCCGATGGGTACATTGAGAAATACTTTAGGTCTAAATTCGTGGTAACCCTCGATGGGAAACCGGTAAAATATACCTTTTTGGGTAAAAGATACGATACCGATGTGGCCATCTGTTATTTGGAGATTCCTAATGTAAATTTAACAGAAGTCAAGACCATGTCCATCCAAAACGAAGTCCTCACCGATTTGTTCGAAGAGCAGAAAAACGTGGTGCACATTAAGTGGAACGGGAAAAAGAAAAGTTTTGTATTGATCAAAGAGAACAATAAAGGAATGTTAAACTTATGACATATTCTTAACGTTCGGTTAAAATATGTTATTTTTCGCTGTTATAAAATCAAATTAGAAGATGAACAAAATTAAGTATTGCTTTGCTTCCGTATTGTTCCTGTTCGGGGCCGTGGTCATGGCCCAGGAAGAAGGGAACGTTAAAGAAGAAAGGGAACCAGGTCACTACAACCAAAGTAGGTTTAAACAATTGTACGAGGAATTTTCCTCTCCAAACACTTACCGCTCGGCTTCAGGTGCCCCGGGTCCCGATTATTACCAACAACAGGCAGATTATGTAATGGATATCTACCTGGACGATAAAAACGCCAAGATCAATGGCGAGGAAACTATCACGTACCACAACAACTCACCAGATGATTTGGAGTTTCTTTGGGTACAGTTAGATCAAAACGTACGTGCCAAGGATTCCAAGTCGCCCTTGCGCAATGGAAATGGTGTAAACATTGCCTATACAGCAGGTAATTTTGCCCAAACTTACATAAGTGAGCCTTTTGACGGTGGTTTTAACATTGAATCGGTAAAGGATGCCAATGGCAAGCCATTGTCCTATACCATTAACCAAACCATGATGCGCATTAACATTCCGCAAGCGCTAAAGAGTGGTGAAAAGATTTCGTTCTCCATCAAATGGTGGTACAATATTCCCGATCATACCGTAAATAGGGCACGTTCAGGTTATGAGTATTTCGAAAAAGATGGAAACCGTGCATACGTAATTGCACAGTTCTTTCCTCGTATGGCTGTGTACAGCGATGTGGAAGGCTGGCAAAACCATCAGTTCTGGGGCAGCGGAGAGTTTGCTCTGCCATTCGGAAACTATGATGTAAGTATTACTGTTCCCGCAGACCATATTCTGGATGCGACAGGTGAGCTTCAAAACCGCGAAGAGGTTTTCTCCAAAGAAATGATGAAGCGTTACAAGCAGGCCAAAAAATCTTACGATAAGCCTGTAATCATTGTAACCCAAGAAGAAGCAGAAGCTGCAGAAAAAGGCTTTTCCAACGATACCAAGACTTGGAAGTTCAAGGCGACCAACGTTAGGGATTACGGTTTTGCAACTTCCAGAAAGTTTATTTGGGACATGCAAGCCGTAAAAATCGGGAACAAAGATGTAATGGCAGTATCACTTTACCCAAAAGAAGGAAATCCACTTTGGGAAGAATACTCCACAAAAGCAGTGGTTCAAACCCTGCAGACCTATTCCAAGCACACTTTTGATTACCCGTACCACAAGGCTATTTCCGTACACGCGAAAAACCAAGGTATGGAGTACCCCATGATCTGCTGGAACTATGGTCGTCCTAACGAAGATGGAACCTATTCCGATAGAACCAAATACGGAATGATCAGTGTGATCATCCACGAGGTGGGCCACAACTTCTTTCCAATGATCGTTAATTCCGATGAGCGTCAGTGGGGATGGATGGACGAAGGTTTGGATACCTTTATGCAATACTTGGCAGAACAGGAATTTGGACAAACTTTCCCAGAAGCCATTGCCCCCAACGAAAAATATCCATCAAGAAGAGGAGAGGCGGCCAAAATAGTGCCTTATATGGCCGGCGATCAAAGTTTTATATCGCCGATCATGTCCAATCCAGAGAATGTATATCAGCTTGGTCCTAACGCTTATGCAAAGCCAGCTACTGCACTAAATATTTTAAGGGAAACCGTAATGGGCAAGGAATTGTTCGATCACGCCTTTAAAACCTACGCACAGCGTTGGATGTTCAAGCACCCGACCCCAGAGGATTTCTTCCGTACCATGGAAGATGCTTCCGCTGTGGATTTGGATTGGTTCTGGAGATCTTGGTTCTACACTACCGATTATGTGGATATAGGGGTGAAAGGAGTAAAAAAATACTACGTTACCAACAAACCGACCAAAGAAATGGAAAAGTATATGGCGGACAGAAACCTTACCGAAGCCGATCTTCCTCCATTGGTTTATTTGGCAGAAGAGGATAGCGAGGACTTTGCACCAGAACTTAAAGGAAAATCACCAACAGAGACTTCTCAGAACCTTAAGGAGTTTATGATGGATAACATGACGGCAGCCGAAAGAGCTCAGGTAAAAGAACCTAAGTTCTTCTACGAAATCACTTTTGATAAACCAGGGGGAATCCCTATGCCGTTGATCGTTGAGTACACGTACGCCGACGGCACCACTGAAAGCGTTACTTATCCTCCTGAAATTTGGAGAAAGAACGACGCAGAGGTGAAAAGAGTAATGGCAACAGAAAAGGAATTGGTAGGAATTGTAGTAGATCCAAAATTGGAAACTGCAGATATCGATACCACAAACAACTCTTGGCCCAAGAAAGATGAAAAGTCCGATTTTGATAAATTCAAGGAAAATATCAAAGGAGACAAATAAGATTTAAGCCATACCAAAAAGCCCTGTGATTTCACAGGGCTTTTTTTATTTTGAAATGAAGTTCTGATTATATTTGTGCCATGCAATTTCTATTCATTAGTGGAGCCGAGATATTTTTCATCCTATTTATAGTGGTGATGGTGTTTGGTGCGGATAAAATACCTGGAATAGCCAGGGGGCTCGGCAAAGGAATGCGCCAACTTAAGGATGCCACGGATGATATTAAGCGTGAAATCCAAAAAAGTGCCGATGTGGATACGGACTTTACCAAGAATATCCGAAAGGAGATCGATGATGTAAAGAAAAATGTGGAGGAAGTTTCCGGTTCTATTAAACGCGACATAAATAAGTAAGTCCCATGCTGGAAAAACTGCTCAAATGGGATAGGGACACTTTTGTTTATCTCAATGGTCTGGGCATAGAAAAGTACGACTTGTTTTGGTCCACGGCTACCCAATTTACCACCTGGATACCCCTATTTATTCTATTTGTGATATTGTTTTACCTCAATTTTCCAAAAAAAGAGGCACTACATAAATTTTTGACCGTGTTGGGATTGGCACTGTTTATTGCCCTTGTTACACATTTTACCAAAATATCTGTAGCGAGATTAAGGCCGAACAATACAGAAGAAATCAATTCCCTGATCCGAATATTAAAAACACCGACAGATTTTAGTTTCTTTTCGGGCCATGCATCCAGCTCGTTTGCGATAACGACCTTGGTATTTTTGTTCTTGAGAAAAAAAATGAAATGGGCGATGTTCTTTTTTGTTTGGCCCATACTTTTTACGATGAGCCGTATTTATGTTGGGGTGCACTATCCTTTTGATATTTTGGTGGGTACCATAGTAGGCGTGTTGAGCGGAACACTCTTCTTTTGGATTTATCAACGATTTATCGCACCCGGCTCAAAGTCAGTCCATCCCTGATCGGCAATAAAACAGTTTCTACCCTTGGGTCTTCCTTGAGTTTTTGGTTGTATTGTAAAAGAGCCGCAGTGGCCTTGTCCGATTTTTCTAAGGGTTCTACCACTTTGCCCGACCATAGAACATTGTCTGATAGGATAATACTGCCCGGCTTTGTTTTCGGGAGTACAGCTTCAAAATAACTATCGTAGTTCACCTTTTGGGCATCAATAAAAACTAAATCAAAAGTTTGTTCCAAGTTGGGAACAATATCCAGGGCATCTCCCGTATGCTGCTTTATTTGGGGGCCATATCCACTTTTATCAAAGTACTTGCTCTGCATGCGGTGGAGTTCCTCGTTTACCTCAATGGTATGCAGTTCTCCTTCTCTTTGAAGCCCTTCGGCCAAACACAATGCGGAATATCCGGTATATGTGCCTATCTCAAGAATGTATTTTGGATTGATGATTTTAGAAAGCATGCTCAACACTCTGCCTTGAAAATGTCCTGTGATCATTCTGGGCTGTATCACCTTTAGGTGTGTTTCGCGGGTAAGTTCTTGCAACAGGATAGGTTCGTCTTCGGTATTGTTGGCAATATAATTCTCCAAGACCGGTGATAGGAAATGCATGATAAATTTTTCGCAAAAATATGGAAAAGAACTACATTGGAACAGCTCTTTAAATAAAACAGACTATGCCGTTACATAAGGTAAATATTAGACCGGCTACAATGCACGACCTCCCGTTGTTGCTAAAATTTGAACAAGAAATAATCAATGCGGAACGCCCTTTTGATGTTACCATAAGGAAAGGTGCGGTAAGTTACTACGATATCGAGGCGATGATCCAAGATCCGCAAGCATGCATTGTGGTGGCCGAAATAGAGAAGAAGGTGGTGGCATCGGGGTATGCCATTCCGAAAAAGGCGAGGCACTATCTGGACCACGAATATTATGCCTACCTCGGTTTTATGTACACCGATCAACAGTATCGAGGTAAGGGGGTCAATGCAATGATCGTGGACGAACTTAAAAAATGGTCGGAGAGTGCAGGTTTTAAGGAAATCAGGTTAACAGTATACAACGACAACCTTTCGGCCATAAAAGCGTATGAAAAAGTGGGTTTTAAAAAGCACATTATAGAAATGCGCTTGGCGTAAATTCCATTAGTGTACATTACCTCCACAAATCGTATTTTTGATGCAAACCATTACAGCATGACGTTCCAAAACACGCTCGAATTTGCCAAACAGCTTGATGCTTCCGATACATTGGCCCACTACAGAAATGAATTCCACTATCCCCAGGTAAACGGAAAGGATGTAATCTATTTTACAGGGAATTCCCTTGGGCTGCAACCCAAACGCACCCAAACGTTTGTGGACGAGGTAATGAAAGACTGGAAGGAGTTGGCCGTAGAAGGACATTTTTATGCCGATAAACCTTGGTGGGATTACCATGAACGACTGGCCAATGGCCTGGGCAACGTTGTGGGAGCAAGGCCCCAAGAGGTTTCTGTAATGAATACGTTGACGGTAAACCTTCATTTGTTGATGGTATCCTTTTATCGGCCTACCACATCACGTTTTAAGATCATTTGTGAGGAAAAGGCTTTTCCGTCCGATCAGTATATGCTGCAAAGTCAAGTACGTTTTCATGGTTTGGACCCAAAAGGGGCCATTGTAGAGGTAAAAAAACGGGAAGGCGAACATGCTTGGCGTACCGAGGATATAATCCAAAAGATCAACGAGGTAGGGGATGAGTTGGCCTTGGTACTAATGGGAGGAGTAAATTATTACAATGGCCAAGTCTTGGATATGGAGGCCATTACCAAGGCGGGTAAGGATGTTGGTGCCTTTGTTGGATGGGATTTGGCACATGCCGTGGGCAATATTAAACTGCACCTACACGATTGGGAAGCTGATTTCGCGGCATGGTGCAGCTATAAATACATGAACAGTGGACCGGGCAACGCATCTGGAATTTTTGTACATGAAAAACACTTGGGCAAAAAGGATATTCCTCGTTTTGAAGGGTGGTGGGGAACCAAAAAAGAGACACGCTTTTTAATGCAGCCCGAATTCGACCCCATTCAGAGTGCCGACGCCTGGCAATTGAGCAACCCGCCCATACTTTCGGTGGCACCATATTTGGCTTCGTTGGAGATGTTTGAGGAAGTGGGTATGGATGCCCTAATAGAAAAACAGCGCACCATAGTGGCCTTTCTGGAGTTTGTGTTGCACGAAATAGATAAGGAAGTGGACAGCACATTCGAAATTATAACCCCAAAGGACAGAGGATGCCAACTTTCTGTTTTTTTACATGGAGAGGGTAGGGCCATTTTTGATTATTTGATGAAGAACGGTGTAATAACCGATTGGAGGGAACCAAATGTGATTCGTTTGGCGCCTGTACCTTTATATTGCTCGTTCGAAGATATGTACCGATTTGGACAGATCTTAAAAAAAGGCATACAGGACAAATAATCATCCTTGATAACTTTTTCAACTTGACCCCTATATGAAATCCCTATGGCTCATTCTTACAAACTCCAGGTACTTTGGAGCTGCATGGGTATTCACCAGTTTAAATGTCTGGTTTGGTACCTGGGCCATATATATTCCGACCGTAAAAGAAAAATTGGATATAAATAAGGCGGACCTTGGGATTGCCCTATTCTGTTTGTCACTCGGGGTATTTACCATTTTTCCAATGGCCTCCAAAATAATTAATAAACTAGGTGTTGGCAAAGCTACTTGGTATGGGGTCATATTTGTTTCCATAATGGCCATGTTGCCCCTTATGGCACCCAATTATTATTTGTTGATGGCAGCCTTGTACTTATTTGGGGCCAGTAATGGGTTTATCGATATTGCCGTGAACACCTTGGTGACCGAGATTGAAAAGGAGGATAAACAAAATATAATGTCGGCAGCCCACGGATTTTTTAGTTTGGGAGGTATTCTAGTGGGTCTGGGCAGTTTTTTGATCCCAGTGATCGGAAGCCCAGTTTGGCACATGGCCATTACCGTAGCGTTGGTGCTTATGGTTAATCTAGTGTTTAGAAAACACTATATTAAAATCGTAGCTGCCCCGGTGGAAAAAGAGCCTTTTAGTTTTAAACTTTTTAAGCCCTTGTTGCTTCTGGGAATAATTGGTTTTGTGTGTTTTGGGGCTGAAGGTGCCATTGTGGATTGGAGCGCACTATATCTTAAGGAAATGACCATGGCACCGGAAGTATTGTTTGGGGCCGGTTTTTTGGCATTTTCCACCACGATGACCCTTGGTCGATTTTTGGGAGATGGGATCAGTAAGAGAATAGGTCCCATAAAAATTGTTGGCCTAGGCGCCATGATTGCTGCCATAGGTTTTGTTCTGGTTTTAACACAGCACACCACGTGGTCCATTATCGGCTTTGCCTTAAACGGACTTGGGTTTTCGGTTATTGTGCCGGAACTGTTCCGAATCGGTGGGAATGTAAAAGGTGTAGATTCCTCTCAAGGAGTGGCCTTTATTGCAGGGGCAGGCTACATGGGGTTTTTGTTGGGTCCCGTAGTTCTTGGGTTTATTGCGGAAAGTGCATCGTTGAACTATAGTTTTTTATTGCTGCTCTGTCTCGCTTTATTGGTGTTGGTAATCACATTCTTTCTTCATCGAAGGCGAAAACGATAAATATCGGAATTGGCAAATAGAGTCTGTTGGAATTTTTTACACTTTGTCGATCAAACCCAAATCATCGAGAACATTGGTCAATTGATCTTTACTGATGGGTTTAACGATATAATTGCTCACCACAGCATATTTCTTTGCTTTTTCTTGGTCGGATGGGTTAATGGAAGAACTCACCACATAGATCACTATTTTTTCTCTGTTTTGATGAGGGATCTCAACAAAATCATCTAAAAACCCCCAACCGTCTTTTATAGGCATGTTGAGGTCCAAAAAAATAATGGAGGGTAATTTTAAGCCCTTTTCCATTCGTTGTGTTAAAGCATCTATGGCCTCCTGCCCATTTTGGTAGATAAGTACTTCATTGGAAAATTTAATTCTCTGCAATAACACCTTCATTCCAAATTGGTGAATAGGGTCATCATCGACAATAAATGCTACGTCCAATAAATTCATGCTCATTGTTTTAATAAGGTAACTTTAAAGATGGTTCCAATGGTCGGTTGGCTTTCCACCACAATTTTACCGCCCATGGATTCTATTTGATTTTTTGTTATAAACGGACCGATTCCCCTTGCATCTTCGTTGCCATGGAATGTTTTGTACATGCCAAAGAGTTTTTCCCCGTATTTGTCCAGATCTATTCCTAGGCCATTGTCCTCTATTTGTAGAACCGCCGTTTCGTTGTTATCTGTTGCCGTAATGGTCACTTTGGTGGTGTTTTTGCTTTGGTCTTTGTATTTAATGGCATTGGTGACCAAGTTGAGAACAATACTCTCCATGTAGGCTAAAACACCTTTTACTTCTATGCTGTCGGGAATATCGATGAATATATCCGCATTGTTTTCATCTATTACCGCTCGAATATCGTTCAATACTTTTTCAACCAGAGGTTTGAGGGGTATGGATTTTAATTTTTTATCAGTTTCCAGTTTTACCTGAACCACTTCATTTAGGTGGGAAATGGTCTCATTCAACCCTTGAGATGCTTGGGTCAATAGTTTTAAACTGTCTTTGCGAATATCATCGGCCAAGGATTCATCGGTGACAAAATCACTTATCATCGTTAGGTTTGCCGCATGCGACCTTAGGTTGTGGGAAACAATATGGGCAAAGTTCATAAGGCTGTTGTTCTGGTTCGTGGTCAGTTCAAGTAGCCCCTTCAATTTTTTTTCTGCCTTTATTCTGGTGGAGATATCAACGATTTGAGAAATAAAATGAGAGATTTCACCATCGATATTACGTTCTGCGGTAACTGTGAGAATTACATAAACCAGCTGTCTATTGTTATTAAAATATCTTTTCTCGATTTGGTACGAATTCCTTTTGCCCTTTACAAGTTCGTTGAGCAATTTAAGATCTATCTCTAGATCGTCTGGATGTGTTATATCTTGAAAATTGAGGTTTAGCAGGTTTTCCTTTGTATACCCAAGGCTCTCGCACAAACTGGAGTTGACGTCTATAAATTTGCCATTTTTGGCCACCAGAGCCATTCCAATGGACGAATTATCGAAAGTACCTTTTAAAGATGCTCTACTGTTTTCCAATAGGAGTTGAGCCCTTTTTCTTCCGTCTATATCCTGAAAAGTACCAACAATGCGCACACATTTATCGTTGAGCATTTCCGGTTCGCCAATGGCACGTACCCACACAACATTTCCTTTGGAGGTGACAATCTGTAGTTCAACATCCCATTTTTTGCCTTGCTCTATTCCCTCCTTTACCAATTTGGATATGGTATCCCTGCTGTACCCCTCTTTGTAAAAGGAGATTCCTTTGGCCAAATCTGGAAGATAATCTTCGGGTACCTCATGGATTTCTTTGGTAATCTTGGACCAATACAAGGTGTTTTTTACCAGATCAACCTCCCATCCTCCAATTCTTGCCACTTGTTGCGACTTGATCAAAAGCTCCTCTTCAAGCCGTTTATGTGTTATGTTTTCTAGGATAACCAAGATTTTTGGGCCATCGTTTCCATCCTGATCGCTCAGCAAGCTAACTTTCCAATCGTACCAAATGGAGTCCCCGTTTTTTTGTACGATCCTTTTGGAATCGGAACGGGTTTTAATGCCTTCCAAACAATAGTTGATATCGATCTTTAGTTCTTCGGGCAATTGGGGCATGGCTTCGAAAAAATTCTTGCCCATAATGTCCGAATCCAAATTGAACGAGTTTAACCACTGTGTGGAATAATCTATAATGGACTGTTCTTGGTTTATTATGGTAAAGGGAATTGAAGCGTACTGAAATACGGATTTAACGGGGGTCATTGTAGTGTTTTAGCACTTAAATTTATCAAAACAAGCTTAATACTACAATGAATCACTTAAATTCATACACGTAAATTTTACCGAATGTGTGTAACATTCTTAATGTAAGGAGGTTATTTTAAACAAATATTTTATTTAACCGTTCAGTTGGCTGAGAAAAATTCACGTGCTGACCCGTTCTGCACCTAGGCTGAAATTTGGGGTTCGAGTAATTTTATAAAAACTTTAAAGAATAGACAACGGGTATTTGGTAAACAGTTGCCATCTAAATAATTCGAGTTGCTGCCATGTGTTTATAAACTAAGCATTAGTCTTTTTTAACAGAAATGCCCGTAAAATATAAACTTGTGCCACCTTCTGGACGATTGTGCTGTTTGGCCAATCTAAGCCCCTCCATCTCCACATAATCCTCCCATGTGGAAACCAAGTTAGGTTCTTCCTGGTTGGATTTTCGATAGGCCCATTCACGTAAAATGTAATCGTCCTTAAAATAAAAATCATATGCATCACCAGGGGTGTAACCACCTTCGTTCGCGTATACAATGGTAAGTTTTTGCATAGGCTCTTCGCTAATGGGAGCAACGGCATCTGTGGTGTGCTCGTAGGTATAATTATTGGAATCCCACATTAAATTAAAGGGGGCCAACAACCAGTACCGATCGTTAATAAAACCACTATTGGTTTTTATGGCGATACTATCCATGGCATTACGGTTGTAGGTAAGCGTGTCCGGTCCAGAAATGGCGGATACCACATTGCTCTTGGGTTTCCAATCCCAACTGCGCTCAAAATGCATGGAATCCCTATCAACATTAAAGGTAAAGGTGATGCCTTTTACCATGGCCCATTGTTCAAAACCATGGGCCTCTGCAATGCGTTCGGGCACGGTTTTTTCAACTTCGGTCTCTTTTTCGGCGGCCTCGGTCTTTTTTGGTTCGGTTTTGCAGGCAGCGAACATTAAAAAGGCAAATAGAGCTAAGAGGGAATTGGTCTTCATATCTGGTTTTTAGCCAAATATACTAGGAAAATCTCTTATTTTTGACCATTGTCCGAACATCAACCAAAAAACTGTTTCCAGAGTGACTTTTTTAAAAAAGCTGTTTCTAATTCTTATAAATAACCACGATAAAGCTTTTTTGGATTCAAAAGACCCTTATTCTCGTTATTCCGATGAGAAATTAGTGAAACAGATCGTAGCGGACAACGATACCATGCTTTTCGGTAAGTTGTACGACCGCTATGCGCAAATGGTGTACAATAAATGTTACGGTTTTGCAAAATCTGAGGACGAGGCGGAGGATTTAACGCAAGATGTGTTCCTCCAGCTTTTTATCAAACTTCGAACGTTTAAAGGAAAATCGAAGTTTTCTACTTGGCTCTATTCCTTTACCTATAACTTTTGTGTGAACTATGTTAACCGTAATAAGCAACGAAAAATACAGTATAATTCCGTACAGGTCGAAAACTCCGAATATAAGCTGACCCAAGAAGTTTCCGATGAGAGTTTGTTCGAAATGAAAACGGACAAGCTCAAGAAAGCCATGGAACTCATTGCAGTGGAAGATAAGTCCATTTTGTTGCTGAAATACCAGGACGGGGCGAGCATAAAAGAACTTGTAGATTTAATGGAGATTGGGGAAAGTGCAGTAAAAATGCGGTTAAAACGGGCAAAGGAAAGATTGTTGGAAATATATAAAACTTTGGAATAGATGGCAAAGCAGCATAAAAATCCATTCAAAGAACTGGAGGCAACTTTAAAGGAGACCCCTCCGGAAATGAAGAAAAAAGTAATGAACGATATTGCTGCGGCAAAATTGATCATGGACTTGGCCTCATTGTTTTCAATAAACTTGGGAAATGCTTTGCGCAAACTATTTAGAACCTTGGGAGATAATCGATAAATAAACAGACACAATAAAAATTATAAATATGGAAACAATAAACAATTGGAAGGCAATAGCATCGGAGTCTCTTTCTACGATAGGAAGAGAAATAGCGACTGCTTTTCCCAAAATATTTGGGGCGATCATAATTTTGATTATTGGATGGTTGACTATTAAAATTGTGATATTTCTATTAAAAAAGGTACTCAAGATTACCAAAATTGATGCACTCAACGAGAAAATAAACGACATGGAGATAACTGGTAAGAGCGATTTTAAGATTGATCTTTCCAAAATTGTACTGGGTTTTGCCAAATGGTTTCTGATCCTGGTCTTCCTAATATTGACCGCCGATATTTTAAATTTTCAGATCATATCCCAGGAAATCGGCAACCTCCTCAATTATCTGCCCAGGTTTTTTAGTGCATTGGCCCTTTTAATGGTAGGGTTCTATATAGGCAGTTTGGTAAAAAAAACGGTAAAAAAACTATTCGAATCCTTTGAGTTGGGAGGTTCCAACTTGGTAAGTAACCTGCTGTTTTACATTATCGTCATTTTTATGTCCATCACGGCGTTGAACCAAGCAGGGGTCGATACCACCATCATAACCAACAATATAACCATGATATTGGGGGCGTTTCTGTTGGCATTTGCATTGGGCGTAGGTTTGGGAACACGAGAAATTATTGCAGATATCATGAGGTCCTTCTATACAAGAAAGACCTATGCCGTTGGAGACAGAATTGTGATCGGGGACGACGAAGGAACCATCAAGGCCATCGAAAACAATAGCCTTATTTTAGAGACCCGAGCCGGAGAATTTGTGATTCCCATCAAAGATGTGGTATCACAAAAAGTACAGATAAAATCTTAATCCGTCCATTGGATAAAACAAGTGCGGTAACTTCCTTGGAATTTGATTATTTTTGAAGTCTTACAACACGTAAAAAAATGAGTTCAAAAAAAGGAAAAGTTCAGGAATTGATCCAAGAAAAGTTATTAGATGACCGCAAAGTGTTTTTGTGGGGGCAAGTAGATGATGATTCTGCCAAGCATGTAATCGATAGGCTACTGTATTTGGATATGTTGAACAATGATGAGATTCAATTGATTATCAATAGCCCCGGAGGCTACGTAACTTCCGGGTTTGCCATTTACGATACCATTAAACAGATCAAAAGCCCTGTATCTACCGTTTGTTCCGGATTGGCGGCCTCTATGGGCTCCATTCTATTATCCGTAGGCGAAAAGGGCAGAAGATTTATTCAGCCCCATGCCCGCGTAATGATCCATCAGCCTAGCGGTGGTGCAAGAGGGCAGGCATCGAATATCGAGATTCAGGCCAGAGAGATTATAAAGACCAAGGAGTTGGGTGCCAAAATATTGGCGGAAAACTGTGGGCAGTCTTTTGACAAGGTAATGAAGGATTTTGATCGTGATTATTGGATGGGCGCAGAAGAATCTGTGGCGTATGGCATCGTAGATGATATATTGAAATAAACCCAAGATTTCTATAAAGTGAAAAGTCCTTCGCAACGTATTGTGAAGGACTTTTTATATATAGGCGCCGAAGCGGAATATTTTAAATATATACGGCAACAAGAATGCCAATAGATCATAAAGACTTGTTAAAATCAGAATAGCTCCGGATTTGCAATAATTTTCCTGGCCCTATCCTGCAAATCCTTGAGTTCTTCCTTATTCTTCTTTTTCAATAAGCTCAACATCATGTTCATGCGTTGATTGTCCTTAAAAAACGCTTTTTTATCTTCTAAAAAATTCCAGTAAAGCGAATTGAAGGGACAGGATTTTTCTCCCGACTTTTTAGTATGGCTATAACTACATTCCTTACAATAGTTGCCCATTTTATTAATATAATTGGCACTGCTTACATAAGGCTTGGTCGCCACAATGCCACCATCGGCATATTGGCTCATGCCCCGGGTATTGGTAATTTCAACCCACTCGATCGCATCTATATATACGCCAAGGTACCAAGCATCCACTTTATCGGGGTCAATTTGAGTGAGAAGGGCGTAGTTTCCAATGATCATGAGCCGTTGAATATGATGGGCATACGCATCGTCTAAACTTTGGGTAATGGCCTTGTGCAAACAGTTCATTTTGGTTTTGCCCGTCCAAAAGAAATCCGGGAGCGGGTTGCGGTTCTCCAATTTGTTCACTTTGGCATATCCCGGCATTTCCTTCCAATATACCCCCCGCATGTATTCCCGCCAACCTAATATCTGACGGATAAAACCTTCCACTTGCGAGATATGGATGTCATCTTTATGCGCATGGTAATGGTCCAATACGGTATGGATTACTTCTTGGGGTGACAGCATTTTGCTGTTCATGCCAAAGGAAAGGCGCGAATGGAACAGGTATTTTTCCTGAGTATGCAATGCATCTTGATAATCACCAAAATATTTCAACAGATTGGAACAGAAAAACGTCAATAACTTTTTACATTCCTCGTGCGATGTTGGCCAGGGAAAATTTTTGGCGTCAATGTTGCCGAAGGTTTTTATATCCGCTTTTTTAATTTCTTCCAACAGTTCGGTAGCGTCGGTATCAAAAGATAGTTCCTTGGGAATTTTTGGAGATCCGTCCCATTTTTTGCGGTTACTTTGGTCAAAGTTCCATTTACCGCCTTCGGGCTGATCATTGATCATCAAAATGTTATGTTTCCTTCGCATCATGCGGTAGAAACTCTCCATCAACAATTGTTTTTTTCCTTTAAAGTGATTTTCCAGATCATTTCTTTTGGTGTAAAAATGTTCGGTGTCAAAAACCTCCGAACTAATGGTAATGGATTTTACGATTTCCTTGAGCTGCTGGTCCAATCGGTATTCATCGGGCAATTGGTATTCGAACTTTTCAATTTGGTGTTCCGAAATGGCTTTTTTGATGAGCTCGGGCAAGTTTTGAGGATTTTTCTCATCACCTATCCTATAATAGATGACATGGTGCCCCTCCTCTTTTAAAGTGTTTGAAAAATTCCTCATGGAACGAAAAAAGCCGACCACTTTTTGAATATGGTGCTTTACATAATCGGTTTCTTGGCGCATTTCGGCCATTAGGTATGTATGGTCGTCGGTCACTTTATCGAACCAGCTGTGTGATAGGTTCAATTGGTCACCAAGGATTAGTCGAAGTGTTTTCATCGGTTAAAAAAGAGTGGGTTGTAGCCAAAGCGATCGGAATTTTTTATTGGGATCGTACATATCCGCCTGCCGTTTTGTGTTAAAAGTTCTGTTTCGCGGGTCGTTGCCCACACCACTGTTGTACATCCAGTTGCCCCAATTGCTGTGTACGTCGTAGTCTATGAGCATCGATTCAAAATAGGCGGCCCCTATTCGCCAATCTTGTTGTAGGTGTTTGGACCAAAAACTGGCCACGTTCTGTCTGCCACGGTTGCTCATCCATCCGGTTTGTTTTAGTTCGATCATATTGGCGTTTACAAAATCATCATTGGTTTCCCCGTTGATCCATGCCATTTTGACATCTTGTATTGTGTGCCAGTCATATTTTTTGTGAAGAATGCCTTCCAATTTAAAAATATCATTTCCGTGTTTTAACGAAATGTATTTGAAGTAATCACGCCAAATCAGCTCAAAAACCAACCAATACGTATCCTGATTCTTTTTTATTTCCTTTTCAAATCGTCTTATTTCCCAATAGATGGTTCGAGCGGAAATACTTCCATTGGCCAACCAGGGTGAGAGTTTGGAGCTGTAATCGGTGCCGGTAAGTCCGTTTCTCGTTTTTTTATAGTAGGCCAGTTTTTTGGTGTCCCAAAAGTAATGTTGTATGCGCATTCGGGCATTTTCCTCGCCACCTTTGTACGGAAAGGCGGACCTGTAATCTGTTTTAAAATCTAAGAACCCAAGACTTTCCAATGTTGGGACTTTAGTGTTGGGGTCTACTTGATTTTCTATGGGAAATACTTTGGGCAAAGTAAAACATTGTCTCACCGAGGAATATTTTTCGCATTTTTTTCGAAAAAGTGTGAATATTGAAGGGATTTGTGCAGGGGAGGCAAAGGGAATGTCATCGGGATGAAATAGGAATTGGTCGAAGGTCTTATGCAAAACAGTCCCTTTGGGTAATAGATTTTGAACATTTTGTACGGTTTGTTTCTCTTCAGAGGTCCATTCGTTCTGTACAAAAACGGCATCTATAATAAATTGCCTCACCAAATCAGGTATAACATCCTCTGGCTTTTCTTGGTAAACATAAAGAGTGATATTGAGTGCTTTTAAATTTTCATGAAGCTGTTGAACCGTTTCCAATAGAAATTTTGCCCTGAAGCGTTCCGTTTTCTTGAATCCAAATTTATCCGTTTCGAATTGCCTAGGGTCAAAACAATACAGGGCTATTAACCTATTGGCCTTGGCGGCCAGATGCAAAGCTTCGTTGTCGTGTACCCGTAAATTATTTCCAAACCAAATTAGGCTAGTTGTCATGTTTGTTCTTGTTTTTTCTGCAGTGTGCGCTGCAATAAATTACGTTTTCCCAATCTTTCGCCCATTTTTTTCGCCAAGCAAAAGGTCTTTGGCAAACCGGGCAATGTTTTAGAGGTAAATATGTTTTAAGATGTGCCAACCCAATCAATAATGTTTAATAAAAATACAAAATTATTAAACAAAAATAATTGAAAATGGAAGGGAAACCATTATTTGGAACTGTTCAAGGCCAAAATGCTTATTTTTACTATTTAATTAGAATTTGGCCCAGTGGGCATTTATGGTACAGACTCCAAAAAATATAGCCATCATCGGTTCCGGATTGGTGGGCTCTTTGTTAGCGATTTATCTCCGAAAAATTGGACACAAGGTCACAGTTTTTGATAGAAGGCCGGATATTAGGACAATCAAGTTTTCTGGCAGGTCCATTAATTTGGCCATGAGCAATAGGGGTTGGCGCTCCCTCAATGCAGTAGGTATTGGTGAAAAGATCAAGGATATAGCCATTCCGTTGGATAAAAGGGCCATGCACGTTAACGATAAGCCCGTATATTTTCAAAAATATGGGAAGGAAGGGGAGGCCATCTGGTCCATTTCTCGCGGTATTTTGAACAAACGGATGATCGATTTGGCCGAAGAAGCAGGAACGGTGTTCAGGTTCGACGAAAAAGTGTGGGACGTTAACCTGCCCGAAGCTAAAATTTATACGGGGGAAACCGAAAAAGGAAAGTGGACGGAATATCAGTTCGATATCATTTTTGGTTGCGATGGTGCGTTTTCCAGAGTGCGCCACAAAATGCAACGTAGGAGTAGGTTTGATTATTCACAAGATTTTATCGATGTAGGGTATAAGGAACTTACCATACCAGCCAACGAGGATGGAACCCATAAGCTGGATAAAAACTCTTTTCATATATGGCCGCGAGGTGAGTTTATGCTCATTGCCATGCCCAATATTGATGGTAGTTTTACCTGTACCCTGTTTTTACCGTTTGAAGGGAAGGTGTCTTTTGAAAGTTTAACCACTGTGGATGCGGCGAAGGCATTTTTTAAGGAGTATTTTCCCAACGTGCGCAAGGAAATCGAGAATTTGACCAAAGATTTTTTTCAAAACCCAACCAGCGCCATGGTGACCATGAAATGTTATCCTTGGACCTATTGGAACAAAGTTGCTCTGGTCGGTGATTCGGCACACGCCATTGTGCCTTTTTATGGTCAGGGCATGAATGCCGGTTTTGAGGATATATTTATCCTTAACAAACTTATGGAGAAATATGGGGACGATTGGGACACTATTTTTTCCGAGTACCAAAAGGAACGTAAGCCCAATGCAGATGCCATTGCCGAGTTGAGCTATCGAAATTTTGTGGAGATGAGCCGTAAAACGGCAGACCCTAAGTTTTTGCTACAGAAAAAAATTGAAAAGCATTTTGCGGCCCTACATCCGGAGAAATGGATTCCTGTTTACAGTCGGGTCACATTTTCGGACAGGCCCTACGCCGAAGCTCTTGCTATTGGGGATATGCAGGAAGCCATTATGAAACAAGTGATGCAAATACCGAATATTGAAGAAAAGTGGGATTCCAAGGAAGTTGAAGAAATGATTCTGGAGTTGTTGTAGGCAAGTCAGGTCAATGGTCTTTTTCCCCGAAATCAAGAAGCCTATTGTTTAGTCGGATATTAATTTCGCGAATACCTTGAACTCTTCCGAAAAACCAATTTGGTTTCTGAAAAGGGTAGAAGCAATACTCAACCATCTACTGGGTCGGGATTTGCTCATCGCTTTTTTATTTTGATTAACTACATAAAAAAAACCACCTTTTAAGGTGGCTTCTATATTTTAGTTCAAGTTTTAGGATTAAAGCTTTGCGAAAAGCTTTTCCATTCTTTCTTGTTCTTCTTCGGCCAATAGCGGATCTACCAAAATCCTACCACTGTGCTCGTCTGTAATAATTTTTTTGCGCGAAGCTATCTCTACCTGAACCTGTGGAGGAATCGTGAAAAAGGAACCACCTGAAGCACCTCGCTCTACAGGAACCACGGCCAAACCGTTTTTTACATTGTGACGGATTCTTTTGTAGGCCTTCACCAAACGCTCTTCAATCTGCTCTTCGTACTCTTCAGATTTTTTCAAAAGCGCTTTTTCCTCTTTTTCGGTTTCTGCAAGAATAGCATCCAATTCGCCTTTTTTGTGTTTTAAATGGCTTTCGCGCTCGGACAATTTTTCTTTGGTCTGGGAAATTACTTCCTTTTTCTGTTCAATTTGCGCTTTGAACTCTTTAATGTTCTTTTCGGCCAATTGAATCTCCAATTCTTGGAACTCCACTTCCTTGCTCAGGGAATTAAATTCACGGCTGTTCCTCACGTTCTTTTGTTGCTCGCTATATTTTTTGATCAGCGACTTGGACTCTTCAATAAGATTCTTTTTGGCAGTAATCTCAAAGTTGATGGTCTCAACATCCGTTTTTAATTTGTCCATTCTGGTTTTTAGACCAAGAACTTCGTCTTCCAAGTCTTGTACTTCCAAAGGCAATTCGCCTCTAACGTTGCGGATTTCATCCACTCTGGAATCAATAAGCTGTAGATCGTATAGTGCTCTCAACTTTTCCTCCACAGTGTTTTCTTTCTTGTTCGCCATATATTTTATAAATACTTGATGGGATTCGTTATACTCTCCGATAAAGAGACTGCAAAATTAGGAATTTTTTTCGTAAGATAATCAACCAATAAATCTTTTGTAAACTGCTCAGTTTCAAAGTGCCCAATATCGGCGACCACCATTTGGTTTTCTGCACGGTAAAAATCGTGGTATTTTAGATCGGCAGTTACATAGATATCTGCACCGGATTTACTGGCAGCTTCTATGGCAAATGCACCACTACCGCCCAAAACAGCGACTTTGTTTACCTTTTTGCCCAAGAGTTCGGAATGGCGGACGACCGATGCGTTCATCCGCTCCTTGACCATTAGCAGAAACGCTTTTTCCGTTAGTTCTGTCTCCAATGTGCCGATCATGCCCATTCCAAGATCTTGATTGGTGTTTTCGAGGGTGATAATCTCATAGGCCACTTCCTCGTATGGATGGGATGAAAAGAGCGCTTTTAAAATAGCACTTTCTTTTTCAAAGGAATAGACCACATTGATTTGCGTCTCTTTTTCAAAATGGACTTCCCCAACTTTTCCTACAGATGGGTCGGCCCCGCTCTCTGCTTTAAAACTCCCGATACCTTCCAGGCTATAACTGCAATTGCTGTATTTGCCTATTTCGCCGGCCCCTGCCTCAAAAAGGGATGTTTTTATTTTTTCTGCGTCTGCCAAGGGAGCGTATGTGGTCAGTTTTTTAATACTCTTGGCTTTTGGAATCAGGATTTTTGGATTTTTAATGCCTAGGACCTCACAGATTTTGGCATTGACCCCCATTATGTTATTGTCCAGTGCCGTATGCATGCTGTAAATGGCAATGTTGTTGGCAATGGCCTTGAGCACCACTCGTTCAACATAATTGCTTCCGGTAAGTTTTTTTAAACCTTTAAATATAATGGGATGAAAGCTTACGATCAAATTACAATTTTTGGCAATGGCTTCGTCCACCACATTCTCCAAAGTGTCCAAGGTGACCAAAATACCCTTGACCTTCATTTTGGGGTTGCCCACCAGTAAACCTACATTGTCAAAATCCTCTGCATGGGCCAAAGGGGCCAATTCCTCTAGCGTTTTTGCTATTTCGTTAACGGTCATTTTAAAATTGTTAAGTGTGCTAAAGATAAAATATTATATTTTCGTTCAATGCTTAAAGTACTCCGCATTTTAGCGTTTCCGGTTTCCTTGGTCTACGGTCTGGTGGTTTGTGTTCGAAACCTCTTGTTCGATACGGGTATTTTTTCTTCAAAATCCTATTCTACCCCGACTATTTGTGTTGGAAACTTAAGCGTAGGCGGCACCGGCAAAACTCCGATGACAGAATATTTGCTGCGTTTGTTGCAGGGGCGGGAAGCTGCCGTTTTAAGTCGTGGTTATAAGCGTAAGTCCGAGGGGTTTTATATGGCCGGTACAGGGGCAACGGTTTTGGAATTGGGTGACGAACCGTATCAAATACATCAAAAATTTCCTGAAGTTGCCGTTGCGGTAGATGCTGATAGGCGCAATGGTATTGAGCAGTTGGAAAGCTCGGTAAATCCGGAAATCATTGTGCTGGACGATGCTTTCCAACACCGAAAGGTAAAGCCGACATTTTCTATTTTGCTCACTACTTATCAAAACTTATATGTGAACGATTGGTATTTGCCGACGGGCAGGCTTCGGGATAGCAAAAAAGAAGCAAAACGAGCTGATTTGATAATTGTTACCAAGTGCCCCGAGTTGCTAAAGGAGCATGAAAGAAAGATCATTACGGCCAAGTTGCGACCCATGGAACATCAAAAAGTGCTGTTTGCATCGCTAAAATACCAAGATTTTGTAACCGATGGCGGTGAAAACAAGCTTCCGCTAGCTAAATTGGGTGAAAAGAATATTGCTTTGGTAACGGGTATTGCATCACCAAGGCCGCTAGAAAAATACCTAGAGTCCCAAGGTGTTGGTTTCAAGCATTTTGAGTTTGGGGACCATCATCATTTTTTGGACAACGACATTGATCAATTTAAAGATTTTGAACTGATCTTGACCACGGAAAAGGATTTTGTTCGATTAGAGGGTAGGGTAGAGCACCTTTATTATTTGGAAGTTGCCCATAGCTTTTTTGCTGGTGATGATGAGGTTTTAAAGAAATCGATCGAAGGATTGCTTTAAACGGAACCTTCTTCCATCTTTCTTCTAAAGATATTTTCCCCGATTTTTTGGTAAAACACTTCAGGTTTAAACGGTTTTGTGACCACATCGTTACAGCCTGCTTCGTAAAAACTGTCAAGGCTGTCGTCCAAAGATATTGCCGTTAGTGCGATTATGGGGATGCGTTGGTCGAACTTGCGTATTTGTCGTGTTGCTTCCTCGCCGCTAATCCCCGGCATGTGAATATCCATCAAAATAGCGTCGTAGGTGTTGTTTTTGGCCAAATCTATAGCCTCGTTTCCATTGTTGGCAATATCGCAGGTAATCTCTTTTTTGGTAAGCATTTTTTTGGTGATTACCTGGTTGATCTTATTGTCCTCGACCACCAATACGTGTAAACCTTTGAACTGAAATTCCTCTGGGTTGAGCTCAAACGCGACCTCTTCGCCGACCTTGCTCTCGAAATCCACATCCATTTCAAAAAAGAAAGAACTTCCTTGGCCCAGTTCACTTTCCAACTGTATGGTACTGCCAAAAAGGCCCAATAAGCTTTTAACAATGGTTAGTCCGAGACCGGTTCCCCCGTATTCCCTGTTAATTTGGATAGATCCTTGCTCGAAGCTATCAAAAATATTCTGTTGTTGGTCTTCCGAAATGCCGATTCCATTGTCCCTCACCTCAAAATAGAGTTTTGCTTGGTCTTCTTCTTTTTTAAGGAGTTTAGCAATTACTTCTACTTTGCCATTTTTGGTGAATTTGAGGGCGTTGCCCACAAGGTTCATAAAAATTTGGGAAAGTTTTATGGGGTCGCCCAATAGTTTTTTGGGAATGGTCGGGTCATAATCCAAAACAAGCTCGGTACGCTGTTCATGGGCATTTTGTTGGAGCGATTCCATAACGTCGCTCAGTACTTTGTCGAGTTTAAATTCTATGCTCAGCGGCTCAAGTTTGTCTGCGTCAATTTTATTGATCTGAAGGATATCGTTAATAAAATTGAGCAAGTATTCCCCAGAAAATTTTAAGGATTTTAAATGTTCTTTTTGATGTTCCGAAGGATTTTCTTCAAGTAAAAGATGGGTGAGCCCGGTTACCGCATATAAAGGGGTTCTTAGCTCATGGGTCACCGTGGACAAAAAGTTGGTTTTTGCTTCCATGGCCGAGACCGCTGCGTCCCTGGCCAGCTCCAATTCTTTGTTTTTGGTGTAAAGAAGGTCGTTGGTTTTTAATTTGATCTGATTGTTCCGGAAAAGCGAAACTGCCAAAAGCGAGATGATGGTTAAAAATGCGGAGGTTAAAATTGCCGTGATTTCGGAACGGTTTTTTGATTCGCTCAACTCTTCGTTCTTGGCCTGCAGCTTATTGAGTTCGTTCATTTGATGATCGAAACGGATTTTGTCCGCAGTGGAAGCATCCAATTTTGCTTTTTCCATATTAAATATGGAGTCCTTTATTTGGGCCAGACCTTTGGCATACATCAACGACTCGTTATAGTTTCCGTTGGATTCGTAGATAAGGGACAATTGCTCGTATGCATTTTTTATTTCTTGTGCGTAACCATGTTTTTCGGCCAATTCCAGTGCTGCCTTTGCATGGATTGTGGCTTCTTCCAGGTCGTTGAGGATAACACTTATTTTGGCCAGTTCAAGATTTGCTTTTGTTGCCAAGAACGTTCTTTCCTTATCATCGGAATTAACAATAAGTGCGTGTAGGTTGGTTATGGCATCGTCAAACTTTTCTATGTTGGAATAGATATAGGCCTCGAGCAATAGAATGTTGTTGGTAAGGTTTCTGTTGTTGCTCAGTTTCCTGGATTCTTCCAATTGTTTTAGCGCCTGGAAGTTGTTGCCCTCATCAAATCTAAGTGCACCATCCAAGAATAGATGGAAGGCTTGACCGTAGGAATAGGAGGTGTCCTTTAAAAAATCCCCTGCTCTTTCCAGATAGAATATAGCAGTGTCCACATCTCCTTGTTCTAAGAATAAACGGGCATATTGGTGGTAGGTGTCCACTAAGAGCTTTGTGTCCTCGTTACTTTCTGCAATATTCGCGGCTTGGTCCAATGTTTCCAGCGCCTTGTCTATTTTATTCTGGTGACGATAGGTCATGAATGTATCAAAAATAGACTTTACGTCGGATGTGGAATTACTTTCGTTTTGACCAAAAAAGAGTTGTGTGCATAATAAAATGCACAAGAGCAATAGCGGTTGTTTGGCTACTTTAATGTTACCTAGGTCAATATTCAAACGTAGTTTTTCTTAATGAGCAAAGCTATTAAATCGATAATTCTGGAGCAATACCCAGTTTCGTTATCGTACCATCCAATGATTTTTACCATTTTACCGATCACTGAGGTCATCAAAGAATCAAACGTACAAGAATAACAACTATTGTTTATATCGATAGAAACGATAGGGTCTTCGGTATAATTGAGGATGCCCTTAAGATCGGTTTCGGCCTTTTCCTTAAAGGTAGTGTTTATTTTTTCAATGCTGGTTTCGTTTTTTACATTGAAAGTGATGTCGGTCAAAGAACCATTGGGTACCGGAACCCGAATTCCACATCCCCCAATAACATTGGACAATTCCGGAAAAATACTTGTTAAGGCTTTGGCGGCCCCTGTGGTTGTTGGGATTATGGACTGGCCTGCGGCACGGGACCTTCTTAGGTCTCGATGTGGGCTATCGTGTAAACTTTGATCGGAGGTATAGGAGTGTACCGTTGTTATGTAGGCTTGTTCAATTCCGCACAATTCGTTGATTACCTTGATCATTGGAGCAGCATTGTTGGTTGTGCACGAGGCATTGGAGATAATGGTGTCATCCGCTTGGATGATTTCCTCGTTTACCCCCAAAACCACCATTTTAATGGTTTCATCTACGGGCGGGACCGATAGTATTACTTTTTTAGCGCCATTTTTTACATGGAACTCCAGATCTTCGCGTGCTTTGAACTTACCCGTGGATTCGACAACAACATCGACCCCATAGGATTTCCAATCAATTTCCTTGGGGTGTTTGTGGTTTAGCACCGGTATTTCCCTTTCGTTCACCACAATATGATTTCCCTTTTGGCCCACGTTGGCGTTTATTGGGCCATGGATACTGTCGTACTTGAGCAAATGGGCGAGGGTTTTGGTATTGGCCAAATCGTTGATCGCCACTACTTGGATGTTCGGATGTTTTAGCAAGAGTCTGAACAGTGTTCTGCCGATACGGCCAAAACCATTGATGCCAACCGTTATATTTTTCATGATTTAGAGTGCACGATGCTATTGAATGTGTTTATGGGCTTTGTAGGATGACCGGACCAACGCTCCGCTCTCTACATGTCTAAAGCCCATTTTTAACCCTATTTCCTCATATTTTTTGAACTGTTCCGGTAAGATAAACTGTTTTACGGGAAGGTGTTTTTTGGAAGGTTGTAGATATTGGCCAATAGTAACTACGTCCACATCGACTTTCCTTAGGTCTTCCATGGTTGTGATGACTTCGTGTTCCTCTTCACCAAGCCCTAACATTATTCCTGATTTGGTTCGGTTGGCCCCGTTCTTTTTTAAGTAATCAAGTACTTCGAGGCTACGTTCGTATTTGGCCTGAATTCTAACTTCGCGGGTTAATCGTTTTACGGTTTCCATGTTGTGCGATATTACCTCTGGGGCAACATTAAGGATTCTGTTCAAATGAGTAGCAATACCTTGAAAATCTGGAATTAAGGTTTCCATGGTTGTTTCTGGGTTCATTCGTCTAACGGCTTTTACCGTTTCTGCCCAGATTATGGAGCCCATATCCTTAAGGTCGTCCCTATCTACCGATGTTAGGACCGCATGTTTGATATTCATTATTTTAATGGAGCGTGCCACTTTTTCCGGCTCTGCCCAGTCCACGGATTCCGGTCTTCCGGTTTTAACGCCGCAAAAACCACAGGAGCGCGTGCAAATATTTCCTAAGATCATAAAAGTGGCAGTGCCCTCTCCCCAGCATTCTCCCATGTTCGGGCAGCTACCAGAGGTACAAATGGTGTGGAGGTCGTACTTGTCCACCAAGCCTCTGAGCTGGGTGTATTTTTTTCCAGTAGGGAGTTTAACTCTTAGCCATTTTGGCTTTCCCTTGGGCGGATGAACGTTTTCTGCAACACTAGTGCTCATACAACAATTTTAGATTTACAAAGATACGAAACTGGCAAGTAAACTTTAGTCCTTGATTGGGGTCACTTTTTTTTGATGATTTCCGCCAAAAGTTTTTTTGCCCGGAGCAACTTTACCTTCACATTGTTTACCGGTTCGTCCAATTCTTTGGCAATATCGGCATAGCTCAACTCCTGAAAGTACCTCAAATTGATTACTTTTTGGTAATGGGGCTTAAGTTTTTTGATATGCTGAAGAAGGTGGGCCAGGTTTTGTTCTGTGATCAGTCGGTCTTCGGCGGTAGGGGTTTCGTCCAACACTTTTTTAACTTCGTCTCCCCGTGATTCCATTTCGTTCATTAGACTTCTTTTTCGTTTACGCAGAAGATCTACATGAAGATTTTTGGAAATGGTAATGAGCCAAGTTTTAAACTCATAGGACTCGTCGTAAGTGTCGATTCTGTCAAAAGCCCGCGAAAATGTTCGTATGGTAATGTCCTCCGCATCGTTCTCATTTTTGGTGCGGAGCATCTGAAAACCATAAACATCGTTCCAAAAAGTATCCAAAAGGGTACTAAAGGCAATTTGGTTGCCTTGTTTTGCCTTTTGTATGATTTCCTTGATGGATTCGTCGGGTTTTTCCAAAAAAAATGAATTGCCTTATTGTTGGTTCGAGGCGTTAAGGGGTATCGGTGACCGTGTCTTTTTTACAATCTTGTTCTTCGGGAAGTTTTCCGCAAAACCCGCAGGCCTGTCCGTCTTTGTTCAAAAAAGGGTTCTGACTTGCGCAAGTACCGGCAAATTCACCGTTCTTTTTTGCCCAAATCTTGATCGCGATTCCTGCAAATCCTATGGCTAACAATCCAATGGTAACTAATGCTAACTTCATGTTCCAACTTTTTACAAAGGTACAAAATACCTTTTATAGGTCGGTAAGTTTAAGGTTTCTTTAAACCGGGGTTTAATATTTAATGTTTGCCACAATGTTGTCCACGGATGGAGCGCTATTGCCCCCTTTTGGCTCTATGGTGATATAACCTACGGCGTTATCGGCATAGGGTAGGGCAAGGAGTTTGTCTTTTTCATCAAAATTTTTGATGACCCCCAGGTTTACGAGCTCACCATTCACCTCCGCCCACATTTGGAAACATTTGTCCTCGGGAAGTTCAGGAACATTGCTCACATTGATGTATGACAGCTTTTTTACCGGATTTATATAGGCAATGGCCTTAAGCTCTTTGCCTTCTTTTTGTCCTTTGACCTGATATTTTTTGGTCGCCGGATTGTTCAAGACAATAAATTGGTTTCGCATGTCCGCCAATTGGTCTTTCATGTTGTTTTCCAAATACTTGATCTGGTTGGTCACCATGGTATTTTCTTCTTGAAGGGTTTTGTTCTGGTTCCAGAAGAAAATGGATGACCCGGCAAAAATCATGATGGCAACACTCGCAGCAATGGCGTAACGGAAGAATCTTTTGCTTACCATGGATTCTTTCTTGGCGCTGGCAATTATAATTTCCTTAAGGCCTTCTGGGGTCTTTTTAGCATATAAATTAGCGAAGGTTTCCAAGTTCTTTTGCAACTCATCGTAGGTTTCCCTTACTTCGGGGTACATGGCAATATACCTTTCCGCCTTTTGGGTCTCATCCTTGGTGGTGTCGCCCAATAGGTATTTTTCTAAAATGTCGGATTCTAAAAATAGTTTTACTTTTTCCTTCATGACAATAGGTTTAGAATAAGGAGCAAGGACATAGTGGTTCCGTAAATTTTTCCAAGTTCGCGAAGTCCTATTTTTAATCTGGATTTAATCGTACCCAATGGAATGTCCAGTTCTTCACTTGCCTCCTGCTGCGTCATTCCTTCAAAAAATAGAGCTTCTAGAACAATTCTGTATTTGTCTTCAATTTTATCCAAGTTTTCTTGGATATCGAGATGTTCGGGATTTATTCCTTTGACTCCTACATTATATACGTCGGAAACATCTATTTGGATTTCCTTATCGGATTTATTTGCAACGCTGCGAAGCTTGTCTATGGCCGTATTGCGCACTATGCGGAACAACCATGTGAACAATTTGGCTTTTGAGGCGTCGTAGGTATCTGCTTTTTTCCAGATTTTGATGAAACTTTCTTGCAGCACATCTTGTGCAAGTTCTTCATCTTTTACCACTTTATATGCCACACCAAAGAGCGTATCGCCGTAGTTTTCATACAATAGGGAAATGGCCTTGTCGTCTTTTTCCGCTAACAATGAAACAATATGTCTCTCTATCAGTGTGCTCATTTAAGATGTTTTGGTAATTTTTTCAAGGGGCAAAAGTCTAAAATAGGATTTATCTCGTATATAAAACAAAGCTAAAGTAGAAAATGCTTTTCGACTTTGGTGTATTACAATGAATTTATGGGCGCTATGCCCTTACAACATAGATAAATTTGGTTAGTTTGGTTTGGTATAACCCTCGTTATTGTTAGCAATGCGAGGGTTATTTTATGATGTTTACTTCTGGTTGCAACTTAATTTTATAGGTGTTTTTTACTTTCTCCTGAATTTTTTTTGATAGATCTAGAATTTCTTGCCCGGTGGCATTGCCATAATTTACCAGGACAAGGGCTTGTTTTTCGTGCACCCCGGCATCGCCGAAACGTTTTCCCTTAAATCCACATTGTTCAACCAGCCAGCCAGCAGGAATTTTATATTTATTCTCCTCCAGCTCATAATAAGGGGCATTGGGGTGGAGTTTTATAAATTTGTCAAATGCTTTTTTCGATATCACCGGGTTCTTAAAAAAACTCCCACTATTTCCAATTTTCTTTGGGTCGGGCAACTTACTTTCCCTGATGGCAATAACGGCGTCCGATACATCTTTAACGGTAGGATGCACAATTTCCCTATTTTTTAGCTCGTTTTCTATGGAGCCGTACCCCGTATGTAGGGCATGATTTTTTTTGGTGAGCCTTAGAGTCACGGAAGTAATAATATATTTATCCTTGGCGTGGTTCTTAAAAATAGAGTCCCTATAACCAAATTCGCAGGCCTCATTGTTGAACCCTTCAAGCTCGCCGGTTTCTATATTCATGGCGGCACAGGAAACAAACACATCTTTTAGTTCAACACCATATGCACCTATATTCTGTATGGGCGCCGTGCCTACATTGCCCGGTATTAAGGATAGGTTTTCCAGACCGCCATAACCCTGTTCCAAGCTCCACATTACAAGGCTATGCCAGTTTTCGCCGGCCATAACTTTTACCTCTACACTGTTTTCATCTTCCTCAACAACGGTTATGCCCTTGAGTTTAATGTGGATTACCAGACAATCGATATCCTTGGTGAGCAGCATATTGCTCCCACCGCTTATAATAAACTTTTTAGGGTATGCCTTTAACTCAAGTACCTTTTGTAATTGAACCAGTCCGGTAATCTCAACAAAAAACCTAGCGTTAACATCTATACCAAAGGTGTTATAGTTTTTTAAGGATATGTTTTCTTGGATTTCCACTAATCTTTATACTTATTTAGGGCGCTTCGCAAGATTTGGACTGCTTTTACAAGTTGCTCTTTTTCTAGCACATAGGCAATTCTGATCTGATTTTTTCCCAATCCGGGCGAAGCATAAAATCCTGCTGCTGGGGCCACCATAACCGTACTCCCGTTGAGTTCATAATTTTCCAGGAGCCATTGAGCAAAATCATCGGCATCTGCTATGGGCAATTCTACCACGCAATAAAAAGCGCCTTGGGGGACAGCTACTTTTACGCCGTCTATTTTTTTTAGTTCTGAAATAAGGGTATCCCTTCTGGCAACATACTCGGTGATAACATTATCAAAATATTCCTGTGGTGTCTCCAGAGCCGCCTCGCTGGCAATTTGAGCAAAGGTAGGAGGGGATAAACGGGCCTGTGCAAATTTCATTGCTGTTTGTATAACCTCGGTATTTTTGGAAATCAGACAGCCGATTCGTGCGCCGCACATACTGTAACGTTTGGATACCGAGTCCACGACGATCGCATTTTCTTCCAAGCCTTCCAACTGTAAAATGGAATAATGTTCACGGCCATCATAAGCAAATTCCCTGTAAACTTCATCGGCGATCAAAAACAGATTGTGCTTTTTTACCAATTCTGCCAATTGCTCAATCTCTGCTTTGCTATATAGGTAGCCTGTTGGATTGCCCGGATTGCAAATAAGGATTGCTTTTGTTCTTGGCGTGATGAGCTCTTCAAACTTAGAGATGGGAGGAAGTGCAAAGTTATCATTGATAGAAGATACAATAGGTTTTACCTTTACCCCCGAGGCAGTGGCAAAACCGTTGTAATTGGCATAGAACGGCTCTGGAATAATAATTTCGTCATCGTTGTCCATTATGGTCCCCATGGCAAAAGAGAGTGCTTCCGAGCCTCCTGTCGTCACAATAATTTCGTCGGCACTTACCCTAATATCCTGTTTGGCATAATAATCGGCGATCTTTTTTCGATAGGCTTCGGAACCTTGTGTCATGCTGTACTCCAAAACCTCAATGTTGTGGTTTCTTACCGCGTCCAGCGCAACTTTTGGAGTTTTTATGTCGGGTTGACCAATATTCAGGTGGATAACATGTACACCTCTTTTTTTTGCTGCTTCCGCAAAGGGAACCAATTTACGAATTGGTGACGCAGGCATTTGTCTTCCTTTATTGGAGATACTTGGCATGGGTTAAATTTTTGACAAAAATGAGAAAACCTGTTATTGCAAACAACAACTTTTACATTTAATTCCTTGATTATCGAAATGTTAAAATCCGCAATACTTTACCCTCTTATTTGTATATTTAATACATATGGTAAGTTGATTGTAAGTATGTTGAGGAAAAAATCTATATTTTTTACACTTTTACTATTTGTGCCCCTATGGATGGTTGCACAAGGATTTAGATTGCCCAAAGGTGAAAGATTTGAAAAAATCAGATTTGAGCTTATCAATAATCTGATCATAGTTCCGGTCGAGATTAATGGAACGGAACTTACATTTATTCTGGATTCCGGGGTAAGTAAGCCAATACTCTTTAACCTTTCCGAATCGGATTCCGTATCGATCAACAATGTTTCCGAAGTTACCATAAGGGGACTGGGCGATGGGGAGCCCATGAAAGCATTGAGCTCCAAAGGCAATATTTTCAAGTTCGGAAAAGCAAATAACTTTTCGCAAGACCTGTATGTGGTCATGGATAGAAATATCAATTTTTCCACATCCCTTGGAATTCCCGTACATGGAATTATGGGTTACGACCTATTCCGCGATTTTATCGTTGAGGTTAATTACGGAGCAAACAGATTAAAATTGCATAATCCCGAAACGTACACGTATAGAGAGAGCAAAAGGGCACAGACCATTCCTTTAGTGGTGGACAAACGAAAAGCCTATATTGAGGGTATGGTCCTTATGAAGGATACAGCCAATATTCCGGTAAAACTATTGGTCGATACTGGAAGTAGTGATGCACTTTGGTTGTTCCCTGAACCGGAAAAAGGACTGGAAATCCCCGAAAAAAGCTATGATGACCATTTAGGGCGAGGGTTAAGTGGTGATATTTTCGGCAAAAGAAGTAAAATCAATGGGGTTCGTATAGGGGATTTTGAACTAGAAGAAGCAAAAGTGGCATTCCCGGACAGGGAATCTTTTCAAGGTTTGGATACTTTGGGCAACCGAAACGGAAGCCTGGGGGGAGAGGTTCTTAAGCGTTTTAATATGATTTTTGATTATGGCCGTGGATTGGTAACCCTGAAAAAGAATGGAAATTTCAAGGAGCCGTTTCAATATAACTTGGCAGGTATAGACCTTAAACATAATGGTCTGCGCTACATTGCGGAAAGTATTGCCGGGGTAAACGGGGTGGTCAAGAACGAGAACGGCAGTACTTTTGGGAATGTGCAAATTTTGCTGGAAAACAAAACAAGACTGAGTTTGGTACCGGAAATAGTGGTATCCGGTATTCGGGCCGGTAGTCCTGCGGCTGAGGCTGGTTTAAGGGAAGGCGATGTTATTTTGGCGGTGAATGGCAGAAATGTACATAAATATAAGCTTCAGGAAATTCTTAAAATGATAAACGACAAGGAGGGCAAACGTATTAAACTGTTGATAGAAAGATACAATCAAGATCTATTGTTCTCCTTTGTCCTCAAAAAAGTATTTGACGAACAGTAAAAACAAAACCCCAAAAACCATAGGTCTTTGGGGTTTATTTATTGTTCTTTTCTTGATCTATTTGGCTCCTGGGGATTTTACCGTCCCTTTTATTTTTAGAACCTTTGTAGGTGTGTCCGCATTCGAGGTAACCGTTATGGCCTTTCTGATCGGACCAACCCTATTGGTGTCATATTTCACCTCAATTTTGCCTGTTTTTCCTGGCATGATAGGCTCTTCCGGTTTTTTTGGAATTGTACAGCCACAGCTAGATCTAACATTGCTGATCACCAAAGGAACATTTCCAGTGTTGGTAAACTCAAATACACGGATACCATCACTGCCTCTTTCAATTTCCCCGTAATCAATAGTCTCGCTCTTAAATTCGATTTTAGCGGTTTCTTGAGCGTAAATCCCTAAGGATAAAAGCCCTACAAACAGCATGAGTACAGTTTTTTTCATCATTTTTGGTTTTTGGGTGAACTTCAAATGTAGATGTTTTGATACCTGCATCCAAAATTCTTTTGTTATAGAATAACGTTACTTATTTTTGTTTCGTATTTCTGGATTGGCTCTCATCCGAAGAATAGCGTAAAATTAACATTTGGCTTCCCCTTCAAAAAACCCAATCACAGTCCAATTAAACAAAAACTGTACCGAAAAATGGAGATTCCATCAAAATATGACCCAAAACGGGTCGAAGAACACTGGTATGCCTACTGGTCCGAGCACGATTATTTTAGTTCAAAACCGGACGAAAGGGAGCCTTACACCATAGTAATTCCTCCGCCGAACGTAACCGGAATCCTTCACATGGGCCATATGCTCAATAATACCATACAGGATGTATTGATCCGACGTGCAAGACTTTTGGGTAAAAATGCCTGTTGGGTGCCCGGTATGGACCATGCATCCATTGCCACCGAAGCCAAGGTGGTTGCCAAATTAAAGGCAGAAGGTATCGATAAATCCAAATTATCACGAGAGGAATTTCTAAAACATGCTTGGGATTGGACGAACGAGTATGGTGGTGTAATTCTTCAACAGTTAAAAAAACTGGGTTGCTCCTGCGATTGGGATCGAACAAAATTTACCATGGATGACGATATGTCAGCCTCGGTAATCAAGGTTTTTGTTGATTTGTACAATAAGGGTTTGATTTACAGAGGGTACAGAATGGTAAATTGGGACCCTGAGGCCAAGACCACGCTCTCCGATGAAGAGGTGATATATGAGGAAAGACAAGGAAACCTGTACTATTTGTCCTATGCCATAGAAGGTTCCGACGAGAAAGTGACCATTGCCACAACGCGTCCGGAGACCATATTGGGAGATACCGCGATCTGTATTAATCCCAACGATGAAAGATACCGTCATCTAAAAGGGAAAAAGGCGATTGTGCCAATCTGCGATCGGGTAATTCCCATTATTGAAGACGAATATGTAGATGTAGAGTTTGGTACCGGGTGCCTAAAAGTTACCCCTGCTCACGACGAGAACGATAAAAACCTTGGAGATAAGCACGATCTAGAGGTAATCGATATTTTTAATGAGGATGCTACCCTTAATTCCTTTGGACTGCACTACGAAGGCAAGGACAGGTTTGTGGTTCGAAAAGAAATCTCAAAAGAGCTAGAAGCCAAAGGTTATTTGGTAAAAACAGAGCAGCACATCAATAAAGTAGGCACGTCGGAAAGGACCAAGGCCGTAATTGAGCCTAGGCTGTCCGACCAATGGTTCCTTAAAATGGAAAACCTGGCCAAACCCGCTATAGAGGGCGTTTTGCAGACTAAAGATGTAAAATTGTACCCATCCAAGTTCGATAACACCTATCGCCATTGGATGGAGAATATCCGTGATTGGAACATATCCCGTCAATTATGGTGGGGACAACAAATCCCGGCCTATTATTATGGTGACGGAAAAGAAGATTTTGTGGTGGCCGAATCCCCAGAAGAAGCATTGGAACTGGCAAAGGCCAAAAAGCCGGGAATCCAGCAATCCGATTTGCGCCAAGATGCCGATGTGTTGGATACGTGGTTCTCATCTTGGTTGTGGCCCATTAGTGTTTTTGGAGGTATATTGGAACCCGACAATGAAGAGGTGAATTATTACTACCCCACCAGCGATTTGGTGACCGGTCCCGATATTTTATTCTTTTGGGTCGCAAGAATGATCATGGCCGGTTACGAATACAGAGGAAAACGACCGTTTGAAAATGTATACCTTACTGGATTGGTTCGGGACAAACAGCGACGAAAAATGTCCAAATCACTTGGAAATTCGCCCGACGCCCTAAAATTGATCGAGAATTTTGGTGCCGATGGAGTCCGTGTTGGACTTTTGTTGAGTTCTGCGGCCGGTAACGATCTGCTGTTCGATGAGGCACTTTGCCAACAAGGAGCAAACTTTGCCAATAAAATTTGGAACGCATTCCGATTGGTAAAAGGATGGGAAGTAGCGGATATTCCACAGCCCGAAGCAGCACAGAAAGGAATTCAATGGTACAAGGCCAAGTTTAATCAAACATTGGTCGAGATAGAGGACCATTTCTCCAAATATCGTATTTCCGATGCCTTGATGGCCATCTACAAATTGGTTTGGGACGATTTCTGCTCGTGGTTGTTGGAAATTGTAAAACCGGAATATCAAAAACCTATCGATCAAAAAACGTATGATGAGGTATTAAGTCTTTTCGAGGAAAACTTGAAATTACTTCATCCATTCATGCCATTTTTGACGGAGGAAGTATGGCAACACATTGCGGAGCGTTCACCGGAAGAAGCTTTGATCGTGGCAAAATGGCCAAAGGCCAAACAAGTGGATGCTGTGTTGATAGCCGAATTTGAATTTGCTTCCGAAGTAATATCAGGTGTCAGGACCATCAGAAAAGAAAAAAACATTCCCCAAAAGGATGCATTGGAGCTATTTATGATAAATGCCGAAGGAATAGGAGGGGGAATGGATGCCATAGTTCTAAAACTCGGAAACCTTACCAAAATGGAGTCGGTGGATGCCAGTTTGGACGGTGCCTTGACGTTTAGGGTAAAAAGCAACGAATATTTTATTCCGATCAGCGGGGCCATAGATGTTGAGGCGGAGATTGCAAAGATTACCGAAGAGCTCAATTATACCAAAGGATTTTTAAAATCCGTAGAAAAAAAATTGGGCAACGAGCGTTTTGTGAACAATGCACCGGAGCAAGTCGTTGCCATGGAGCGCAAAAAAGCCGCTGATGCCGAAGCCAAAATAGAGACCTTGGAAAAAAGTTTGGCCAGTTTGCAATAGTTTTGGATAAACATCAAAAAGATTAATAAAAGGGAAGCTTGCTTCCCTTTTCTTTTTTTTTATACTTTGGAGCCCGATAACCAACTCCGAAAATGAATATGAAAAACCTCAATAGAAGAAGTTTTATCCAAAAAACTTCGTTGACTGCGGCCGCTGTGTCCTTGGCACCGGGATATCTAAGGGCAAATTACGAGCGACCGTTATCATCAACCTACATGGGTGGGTTTTCGGCACCTAAATTAGAAACCGTACGAGCTGCATTTATTGGAGTTGGAGCCAGGGGAGGAACCCATGCTAAATTTTTTGCTGCTTTGGCAGGGACGGAAGTTGTTGCCATTTGTGATTTGTACGAAGATCTGGTAAATGAAAAAACCCGTTGGGTAAAAGAAGCGGCCGGTGCAAATAGGCATAAGAATATAGCCCAATATTGGGGAAGTGAGGATGAGTGGCGAACTATGCTCAAGGAAGTAAAACCCGATGTTGTGTTCATCGCGACCAACTGGGCAAACCATGCTCCTATGGCGATTGGTGCAATGGAGAATGGTGCTCACGCCTTTGTAGAAGTGCCCATGGCAACTACAATCCAAGATATGTGGGATATTGTGGATACCAGTGAGCGGACCCAAAAGCATTGTATGATGTTGGAGAACGTTAATTACAGCCGCGACGAGCTGATGTTCCTGAATATGTGCCGAAAAGGCTTGATTGGAGAAATATTACATGGTGAGGCTGCCTATATTCACGAACTGAGATGGCAAATGGAAGAACAGGAGCGAGGTACGGGATCTTGGAGAACCCATCACTATGCCAACCGAAATGGAAATCTGTACCCTACCCATGGGTTAGGACCTGTGTCCCAATACATGAACTTGGCCAGACAAGATGATACCTTTGGAAGTCTTGTCTCCTTCTCGACACCATCAAGAGGAAGGGAACTCTATGCGGAAAAGAAGTATCCAGAAGACCATAAATGGAACCAGCTTGACTTTAAAGGAGGTGATTTAAATACTTCCATAATTAAAACGACCCTTGGGAAAACTATTCTGGTCCAGTGGGACGAAACCAGCCCAAGGCCATATTCCCGATTGAACCTGGTGCAAGGCACCAAAGGTATATTGGCAGGATTCCCTACCCGTGTAGCTTTGGAAGGTGGTGTGGACGGAATTACAAAAGATCATCATTCATGGGTGCAGGGTGAACAGCTCGAAAAATTGTATGAAAAATATGATCATCCACTATACAAAAGATTGAACGTGGCGGCCAAAGGAAGCGGGCACGGGGGAATGGACGGTATTATGGTGTACCGGATTGTGGAATGTCTGCAAAAAGGATTGCCCTTGGACCAAAACGTTTACGAAGGATGTTTGTGGAGTGCCGTTTCGCCATTGAGCGAGCGCTCTGTGGCCAGTGGTGGAGCACCGCAGCCATTCCCGGATTTTACAAGAGGCAATTGGAAGGATACCGCGCCATTGGAAATTATAAGTTAAATATACCATAATTAATGATTGAATTAAAAGTACCTGCCCGAATCTGTTTTTATGGGGATCATCAAGATTATTTGGGGCTTCCCGTTATTGCCGGATCAATAGATCGATATATCAATGTTAAAGCTGTTGCAAACCAGGATAAAAAGTATCGGTTAAAATTATTGGACCTGAACGAAGAGGTTATTATTTCGGTTGATGATGACCTGAAAGATATTCAACCTGGTGATTACTATCGGTCCGTGATGTCCATTTTAAAAAATCAAGGATTTTCCTTTGAACAAGGATACGATATCGAAATATCGGGGAATATTCCCGTAAATGCCGGATTGTCCAGTTCCTCGGCCATAGTGGTGGCCTGGGTTCGATTTTTGGTGGCAACACAAGGTAAATCCGGTGAAATCAGTGATTATCAAATCGGAAGGTGGGCCTACGAAGCAGAAGTGCTGTTTTTTGATCAGCCCGGTGGTTTGATGGATCAATACACCATTGCGCAAAAAGGGCTTATTTATATCGATACAAAAAGTGGGGAAAGCACACGTTTAAATGCCAATTTGGGCAAACTGTTGGTGGCCGAGTCTGGAGTGCCCAAAAAAACCTTGGAAGTTTTGAAAAACGCTCAAGTATACGCGGATAAGGCTGTTCAAGCGGTTCAAAAGGAATATCCTGAATTTGAGGTGGAAACATCGACCTTGGACGACTACGAAAAATATAAGGCGTTGGTTCCTGTTGAGCTTCAAGATTATTGGTATTCCACTTTGTACAACTATCACATTACTATACAGGCAAAAAGAGAACTATCAAATCCAAATCCAAATATTCAGGTTTTAGGAGATTTAATGAATCAACACCAAGCAATTCTTCAGGACCAGATAAAGAACACGCCGAAGAAAATGGTGGAAATGATGGATGCCGCCCGAAGGGCAGGTGCCGTGGGAACAAAAATTATAGGTTCCGGTGGAGGAGGATGTATGGTGGCCATGGTTACAGAAGATGTTGAGGGTAAGGTGAAACAGGCATTTTTAGAGCATGGTGCCAAAGATGTTTATGTCGTAGAATTAACTAGTTGATAGGAATGGAGAACACGAGTTTGGTTATAATGGTGGGTGGGGCATCCTCCCGAATGAAAAGAAGTTTGCAGACAAAAGAAGGGGAGGGAATCATGACGAATATTCCCCATAAGAGTTTAATTCCTGTCGGACAAAAAGGTAGGCCATTTTTGTATTATTTGGTTAAAAATGCCATTAATGCAGGATACCGGAAATTGTATTTGATTACGAGCAGTGATAACAAAGCTTTTCAGGAATTTAAAGATTTTGGGGACCTTCCCAAAAATCTGGAAGTATTTTTGGCGGTACAATCGGTTCCCGAAGGTAGGGAAAAGCCCTTGGGAACTGCCGATGCCCTTCAGCAATGTATGGATCAGTACCCAGAATTGAAGCAGACCGCCTTTACGGTTTGTAATGGGGATAATCTCTATTCGGTGGAAGCCCTAAAAGCTCTAAGGGAAGAAAGAAAAGTTCCCCATGCCTTGATCAGTTATGCAAGCTCTGGATTTGATTATACCGAAGAACGCATTGCCAAGTTTGCCGTAATGGATATTTCCTCCGATGGGTTTCTTCGGCGAATTGTTGAAAAGCCAAAAGTAGAAGATGTTCCCAAATATCGAGACACTTCCGGTGAGTTAAGGGTGAGCATGAACATTTTTAGTTTTTCCGGGGAAGAAATATATCCGTTCGTAAAAAATTGTCCCATTGATCCTGTACGTAATGAAAAAGAATTGCCAAGGGCTGTGGCCACATTGGTCAGTGAGCAAACACAAAGCGTCCTTTGTATTCCACGTTCCGAACATATTCCAGATCTTACCGATGCCAATGATATTCAATTATTTAAAAATTTAGATTAACTTAAGGGCAGTTAATCCCATTCTTGCATCGAGCAAAATTTAAATTTTTGAAATGGAATCGTATGCGACTGCCTTGTTATATGCAACACCTTTTTTTATAGGCCTTGTTCTTATCGAAATACTTTATGGCCGTTATGTAAAGGATCAGAAGCACAATCTCATGGATACCGTGAGCAGTTTGAGTTCCGGTCTTACCAATGTGGTAAAGGATTCACTTGGACTTGTGGTTATCCTTGTCAGTTATCCATTTTTATTGGATCATTTGGCCTTGATAGAGATCAAGGCAACATGGTTGGTTTGGGTCGTGGCTTTTATTGCCTTGGATTTTGCAGGGTACTGGAATCACCGATTAAGCCATAGGATAAATTTTTTTTGGAACCAGCATGTAATCCATCACAGTAGCGAAGAGTTTAATCTGGCATGTGCCCTTCGTCAACCTATATCGAACCTTTTGGGGTATTATGCACTTTTATTGATTCCAGCTGCACTTTTGGGTGTGCCCAACACCGTAATTGCCATATTGGCGCCCATTCACTTGTTTGCTCAATTTTGGTATCATACACAACATATTGGCAAAATGGGTATTTTGGAATACCTGATAGTTACCCCTTCCCAGCACCGGGTACACCATGCCATAAATCCAGAATATATCGATAAAAACCTCGGACAGATATTTTGTATTTGGGATAGAATATTCGGAACTTTTCAAGAGGAGTTGGATGAAGTTCCTCCGCAATATGGGGTGTTAAAACCGGCTAACACATGGAATCCTATTATTATAAATTTTCAACATTTATGGCGATTGATGCAAGATGCTTGGCGCACCAAAAGTTATTGGGATAAAATTCGGATTTGGTTTATGCCAACGGGGTGGCGCCCAGAGGACGTAAAGGAAAAGTACCCCATTTCCATAATCCAAAATGTGCACAACTTTAGCAAATATCAACCAGAGGTAACATCAACTTTAAAAACATACGCCTTGTTTCAACTGATCGTGACCACCTTTTTAATGCTGTTCATGTTCTACAGTTATTCCGAAATTGGTTTTGATGGATTATTGCTGTTCGGTGCCTTTATTTTTGTTGGGATTTATGGATATACAACCTTAATGGACCGAAAAAAATATGCGATTTGGATCGAAGTAGTTCGTGGACTTGGAGGATTGGTCTTTATTTATATTACCAATGATTGGTTTGGGGTGAATAGTTACTTTTCAATCGGGAGTTACCTAATTGCACTCTATTTTTTGATAACTATTTTTGGGGCTGTCTATTTTACTTATTTTGAAAAATCGTTGGTGCGCCCAGATTTGGCGGCCTAGAGCGATTTTAACTCTTTTTCTACCAGTTCCACATATTTTTCCATGGCTTCCTTAACACTTATTCGCTTAGCTTGGAACAGTGCATTGGCTTTAAACGCGTTAATTAGTGGCGTTCTGCTACCGGGGTTTTCGAAATTCTTGTTGGCAATTTTAAAGTACGCATAGAGCTTCAACAAAAGATCCGCTGGCAAAGGATCAGTGTAGTCGTTTACAAAGTCAACAGCATCGTTGAATCTCTTTTGTAGCTCTTCATCAATCATTTTTTGGTCTTAAGGATGCAATACAGGTACGTGCGCCAACTACTTTTTGGTTCAATTTAACGGTAATATCACAATCTAGAGGCAACAATAGGTCTACTCTAGAGCCAAATTTTATAAAACCTGCATCTTCACCCTGTGTAACTTGTTCGCCTTCCTCGGCATAATTCACTATTCTTCTGGCCAATGCTCCTGCAATTTGCCTGTATCCTATTTCCCCAAACTTTGGTGTATGGAGCACTATGGTGGTCCGTTCGTTCTCGGTACTGGATTTGGGATGCCATGCCACCAAATATTTTCCGGGATGGTACTTGGAATAGGTAACGGTACCACTTGCGGGATATCTTGTGACGTGCACATTAACAGGCGACATAAAAATGGAAACCTGCTTTCTTTTTCCTTTAAAATATTCCGGTTCCTCAACTTCTTCGATTACCACTACCTTACCGTCCACGGGTGCCAATATTTCATCAAAAGTCGGGGTCACCAATCTTTTTGGGTTTCTAAAGAACTGTAAGATGGCGATCAATATGACCAGCGCGACAATCTGAACGGCATATCTGATCCATTCAATATCGATAAAATATTGTGCGGCCAAAACGCCGGCTACCACTAGAAAAAAAGTGGTGATAATAATTTTTTGCCCCTCTTTATGAAACATAGGTGAATATATTTAAGATCAAATACGCAAAAGGTGCAGCAAAGACCAAGCTGTCCAATCGGTCCCAAATTCCGCCATGTCCGGGTAAAATAGCTCCGCTATCCTTAACTCCGGCCATGCGTTTAAATTTAGATTCCAACAAATCCCCTAGACTTCCTGCTACCACAATTAAACATGCCATTGCCATCCATTCGATTAACGAAAGCCGTGTTTCGTACCACGATAAAAAATAGGCCGCGGCCAGTGCAAAAATAAGACCTCCTACAGAACCTTCAATGGTTTTTTTTGGTGAAACGGCAGGAAAAAGTTTAGTTTTTCCCACAGTTCTTCCTACCAGGTAGGCAAAAGTATCGTTTACCCATATCAAAATAAAGATGCCCATGATCAAGAATTGAGCAAATTCATCAATTTTATAGGGTATCATGGTCAAAAAAATACAACCTCCACCAATGTAAAGCAGACCGATCAAGAATTTCTGAACAGGAGTAAAGTTTCTGGGAGCATTGGTAAAGAGAAATACCAATAGGGCCAGATCCACTGTTATGGTAAAAAACATGAGCAGGTTGATCGCTGCACTGTTCTGGGTCAGATAAATAAAAACCCACCAGAGTGCCAAATAAGCCACGAATACATAATAACCTTTAAGGCGTACGATCCGCTTGTATTCGTACAGGCACCCCAAACCAAAGGTCATAAACAAAAAATCGAATGCGTCCGAACTTAAAAAAACCGCGCCCAGTAGGAGTACAACATAAATTACCCCTGTAATGGAGCGTCTTAATACCTCTCTCATGTATTTAAAAATCTTCTAGGAGTAAAAGATATACATTTTTTGAGGCACTTCCGTAGGAAAGGAAATCGTCTTTGTTTTCCGCTGTAGGCTGAAAGTGCTTTAAAGTGGTGATGTTGTTCGGGATATTTTTTTGATAGCGTTCCTTGATAATTTTTAAGGCTTCGCTTATGGAATCCACTAGTTGGCTGGTAGTCGCAAATACCACTAAATTGGATGGAAGTTCATCCAATTTTTTTTCTTTTATCTGGTTGGAACATACCAAAATTGAGCCATTGTGAGCCACTAGATGTTCACAAGTGGTAAAGAAAATCTCGCTTTCGTTTCGATTGTTGGTAAAGTCTATTTTTTCCGTGGCAAAACGAGTTTCCAATCTTGGGTCCATAGTAAAAAACAGATGGTCTTGCCAATCGTTCTCGGAAACAATGTTCTCCAAGGCTTCCGATACCTCTGCAAAATCTTCGCAATAGATAAATTTACCACCGTTCTTTTTAAAATAGATGGTAAATTTTTCATCAACGGGAATTTTTAAATCCGGCATATGGTCACCACGGGTTTCCGTAGTCTCCTTGGAAACCTTTTTTCCTCCTCCGAATAGTTTTTTAAAAACTCCCATTTATGGCACTTGTGCTTGTCTATCTAATCAATAATTGTGTTTTGATTGGATGATTCCTGATATATTTTTTATTTAGCTGGCTCTAGTTCTTCTTCTTGCTTTTCGAATGGACGTTGGCCAAATATTTTTTCCAGATCATCCTTAAAAATAACTTCCTTGTCCAAAAGTCTTTCGGCCAATTCGGTCAACTTGTCCTTATTGTCCTCGAGCAATTTTATGGCACGTTGATATTGCTTCTCGATGATCTTGGAAATCTCCTGATCGATTTTTTGTGCTGTTTCCTCGCTATAAGGTTTGGTGAAGCCATATTCGTTCTGACCGGATGAATCGTAATAGGTGATGTTCCCCAATTCATCGTTTAATCCATATATGGTAACCATGGCCCTGGCCTGTTTGGTCACTTTTTCCAAATCGCTTAAAGCTCCGGTGGAAATCTTATTGAACATTACCTTTTCAGCGGCTCTACCTCCCATGGTGGCACACATTTCGTCCAACATTTGTTCTGGACGCACAATTAAACGTTCTTCCGGAAGGTACCAAGCGGCCCCCAACGATTGTCCTCGGGGTACTATGGTTACTTTAACCAAGGGTGCAGCGTGTTCCAACATCCAACTTACGGTTGCGTGACCAGCTTCGTGGAACGCGATGGTTTTCTTTTCCTCTGGGGTAATGATTTTGTTTTTCTTCTCAAGACCGCCTACAATTCTATCCACTGCATCCAAAAAGTCTTGCTTGGTTACCGCCTTTTTCTCTTTACGGGCCGCAATAAGGGCAGCTTCGTTACAAACATTTGCAATGTCCGCTCCTGAGAAACCTGGTGTTTGTTTGGCCAAAAAGTCCAAATCCAAGGTTTCTGCCGTTTTAATGGGTCTAAGGTGAACTTCAAAGATTTCTTTTCGTTCGTTAAGATCTGGCAGGTCTACATAAATCTGACGATCAAATCGTCCTGCACGCATCAATGCTTTGTCCAGTACATCGGCACGGTTGGTCGCGGCAAGTACAATTACGTTGGTATTGGTGCCAAAACCATCCATTTCGGTCAACAACTGGTTCAAGGTGTTCTCGCGTTCATCGTTGGAACCTGTAAAATTGTTTTTGCCCCTTGCACGTCCAATGGCGTCGATTTCATCAATAAAGATAATTGCGGGTGACTTATCCTTGGCCTGTTTAAAGAGGTCACGGACCCTGGATGCACCCACGCCCACGAACATCTCCACAAAATCGGAACCGGATAAAGAGAAGAAGGGGACCTTGGCTTCACCAGCAACAGCTTTTGCCAATAAGGTTTTACCTGTTCCGGGAGGTCCAACCAATAGTGCGCCTTTAGGTATTTTACCTCCCAAGGAGGTATATTTGTCAGGGTTTTTTAGGAATTCCACAATTTCCTGTACTTCCTCTTTGGCTCCTTCGAGACCAGCTACATCTTTAAAAGATGTGCGTGTATCCGTTTTTTCGTCGAATAATTTAGCCTTTGATTTTCCGATATTGAAAATTTGACCGCCCGCGCCACCGCCTGCACCACCGGACATTCTACGCATTAGGTAAATCCAGATGCCGATGATCAGTGCGAAAGGAAGCAATGTCAGGAATATTTCTCCAATAACATTGGATTCTGTATCGAACTCGACGATGGTATCGAGGTTGTTTTCTTTTTTTATCTCCGTTATTTCGTTTTGGAAAATCTGCAGATCGCCATAATCCAAAACATATTGGGGAACCAATCCGGCAGATGGTAAAAGTGGTTTTTCTGCCACTCCCTTGTGCACATCTTTGTTCAAAGCTTCCTCTGTAAGAAAAACTTTGGCCTGACGGGTGTTGGTGATGATGACTATTTTTGAAATGTCACCGTTCCGTAAAAATTCCTGTAATTCGGAGGTTGTGGTCTTTTCCGTGCTCGAAAAACTGTTGCCTCCAAAAAATTGGAAACCAATAATCAATGCGATTACCACACCGTATATCCACCACGAACTAAAACGTGGTTTTTTTGGAGCATTATTTGGGTTGTTTTCTTTTGCCATTTTTTTCTTAAGAATTGTAACTGCTTTCTACCATTGTGACTTTGGCGTCTCCCCAGAGTCCTTCAATATCATAGAATTCTCTAATATGTTTTTGGAATACATGCACAACAACATTTACATAGTCCATTAGCACCCATTCGGCGTTTTCGGACCCTTCAATGTGCCATGGTTTATCATGTAAAGTCTTGCTGACCTTTTTCTGTATGGATGAGACAATCGCATTTACATGCGTGTTGGAAGTACCGTTACAGATTATGAAATAGTCGCAGACCGTGTTTTCGATTTCCCTTAGGTCCAGTAGATTTATATCAACTCCTTTAACATCTTCTATTCCCTCCAGAATCAAGGCAATCAACTCATCTGCGCTAGCTTTCGTTTTCTGCATTCAAAAAATTTAGATTTTACAAAGTTATGTTTTTTTTGTTTTCTTAGCCTTAGTTTTTAACAAATCATAAAGGCTTGCCATATTGGGAAAACAATTTCAAATACTCAAACTTGATGCCACGGACTCCACAAATTTGTTTTTACGGAATTTGCTGCGTTCGGAAGATCCGCCGGATTACACCGTAGTAGTGGTCGATAAACAATTGAAAGGCAGGGGGCAAATGGGGACTGTTTGGATGTCCGAAGGGGGGAAAAACCTTACTTTCAGCGTGTTGCGAAGGTTTGACACCTTTGGTGTAGAGCATCAATTTGTGTTGAATATAGCAATTTGCATGGCCGTGAGCGATGTGCTAAAAGCTTTGGGAGTGCCCAATGTGAAGGTAAAATGGCCGAACGACATTATGTCAGGTTCTGTAAAAATTTGTGGAATTTTAATTGAAAATGTACTCAAAGGTTCCATTATTGCCCAATCCATTATTGGTATTGGGTTAAATGTTAACCAAACTATTTTTGAAGGTCTGGAAAAGGCTTCTTCCCTAAAAGTGATCACGGGTAAAGATTATGATCTGGATGAGTTACTCCAAAAAATACTGGAGCAGATACAATATCACCTTAATGGGATCGAGGCAAAGACTGTGGGCCAATTGTTACCTGCATACGAAGAAATCCTTTTTAGAAAGGATAAACCATCCACTTTTAGCTCCCCAATTGGGGATATGTTCGTTGGGTACGTGCGAGGGGTGTCACCATCGGGAAAGTTGGTGCTCGAACTTGAAGATGAAATTTTTAAGGAATTCGACCTAAAGGAAGTAACGCTGCTTTACTGACCTATTTTATCCATATTATTGGATAAAGTGCCAATAAAATTGGTTATGGGTGCTTTGATCATCATGGCCATCATGGCATTGAACTCTCCTTGAAAACTAAGTCCCACTTCGCTTTCGTTTTCTTCCAATGCGGTAATATCAGCGGTAAGGGTAAAGGGAAGTTTGTCGCTTGCCGCTCCCAGAACAACTTTGTCGTGCGGGTTTTGTTCCTTTAACCGGAGTACAATCTCGGGCATACCTTTTAGGGCAAATTTAAAGGTGTTTTCGTCCAATACTTCAAACTTGTCAATATTGTCCGGCATTAAAGTTTCAAAGTTTTTGATGTCGGTCAAAAATTCGAATACTTCTTTGTTGCTTTTGGCTACTTTCTTTTTTGGTGATTCAATGTGCATGGTAAAAAATTATTTCCATTCTTGTGGGTTGGACTTCCACTCCAATAAGGTTTGTAACTGGGTTTCTTTGATATAGTTGGTTTCTGATGCTTGCTCTACCAGGTTTTCGTAGTCCGATAGCGTATGCAGTTCCACGTTTTCTTTTTTAAAGTTCTCGGCGGACACGGGAAAGCCGTAGGTAAAGATGGCGATCATGCCCTTAATGTCTGCATTTTGCTCTTTTAAGGCCTTGACCGCATTGAGGCTGCTATTGCCAGTACTGATCAGGTCTTCTATCACCACAACGCTCTGCCCTGGCTCAAAGTGTCCTTCGATCTGGTTTTGTCTACCATGTTCCTTTGGTTTTGGCCTAACATATACAAACGGGAGTCCGAGGGCTTCGGCAACAAGAATGCCAATGCCAATGGCCCCAGTGGCAACTCCGGCGATTACGTCCGGTTTTCCGTAGAGCTTTTCTACCTGTTTAGCCATTTCTTCCCGAACAAAGTTTCTGATCATAGGGTAGGACAACATAATTCTATTGTCGCAATAAATGGGAGACTTCCAGCCCGAAGCCCAAGTGAATGGATTTTCAGGTTCCAACTTAATTGCATTAATTTGCAGCAACAGCTCAGCTGTTTTTTTTGCGATTTGCTTATCTAAAACCATTGCGCAAATGTATGAAGTTTTTGTTAATGAGGCTCCACTGATTTTAACAAACGAGCGCCCCGAGGATTCCAATGGTAATTTGTTTTCTTTGGATGGTGATTCGATCGTTGAGGCCATCAGACTTTTGTCCAAAAAGAAGATAAGGAAGGCCTATCTGTACCATCCGGATGAAACGGAGATCCTAAAGCTTTTTATGCATAAAATCCCTGTAGTGGTCGCTGGTGGTGGTTTTGTGATCAATAAGAAAGGTAAGGTCCTATTTATTTTTAGAAACGGAAAGTGGGATTTGCCCAAAGGAAAAGTGGATAAAGGAGAGTCCATAGAAAATGCCGCAATACGTGAAGTAGAGGAAGAGACCGGCGTGCAAAATCTAAAGATTGAACGGTTTTTACGTACAACTTTTCATGTTTTTAAAAGAAACGGAGAGTATCGTTTAAAGCAGACGCACTGGTTTATTATGTCCACCGATTATGCCGGCAAATTAGTGGCGGAAAAGTCCGAAGGAATCAAAAAAGTGAAATGGAAGGGCCCCCGAAAGACCAAAAAGGCTTTAAAAAATTCTTACCATAACATTAAGATTCTGTTTGAGGATTGGCCGTTTATTTAGGAAGCAATCTTGACGCATCGCTATTCTTTTCTATACGATAAATGGGATAGGCAAGGTAGGCTTCTTCAAAATGTTCCGAACGTTCAAAAATCCAATTAAGTTGGGCATACCAGTTATTAGCAAAATTGAGGTCTCCTTCTTTTTTGGTCTCAAACTCCTGTAATAGAATAGAATCTTTTTGGAGCATTTCCAAGGCAACGTCTTCAAAAACATAAGGGGAAAACCCTTCTTTGCGTTGAAGAACCGTATCAAAAAAGTTCCAATTAAAAAAAGAATCCGCACCTTGTGGTTCCAAAGTTTCCAGTAAATAACGAATGCCCGGCTGTTGGGTTGGAACCAATATGTCTCCTTCCCTAAAATGAACTTGCTTTGTTTTGGCCTCTACTGTGGTGTTGGAGTGGAGGTAGTGCCCTTCGTATGGTGCTCTACGGGTATCGTAACCGGTGATTTTATAGGCTTCAACGGACAATGTGGTGTCCTTTTTTAATGGGGTGTATTGTATTTTATTGGCATCCAATCGCTCTATTACCTTTTTCCAACTTTTCTTTACAATGTATGCGGCAGGAACGATAACAGTATCCACGGGATAATAGTGGTCCATGTATACGGTCTCTTTGGTAAAGGGTTTTTCCCGATTGTATTTTAACCTTGGTAGGCCGGTGACTTCGCTAACAAGGGTTTCCGCCTCGTATCCCTTAAAATTTAGAATAGAGGTCTGGGTCGTATCCACTGCCCAATTAAAGTAATATTCGGAGAGTTCCAGATTATTCTCCAAAGTTTCTTTGCGAACTGTTCTTATGTTCCCGTGCTCAGCCTCCACGATTTCTATAAGGCTGTGCATTAGATCATAGGTGCCTTCTACACGTTGTTTGTATGGTTTTAGCATATGGGTTTCTACCATGAGCCCCAATGTGCTCCAAAGTGTGGTGTAGCCGGTGGAATACCTTGGGTGGTCCATAAATTGACTGAACCCCATCTCTGGCGGTGTGTTAAAAACGTTCACGTAAGGGGTTATGTCCCATTCTTTATCCGATAACGAATCTTCTAGGTTTGGCATTAAGGTTTTGTGCAGGTACTGGCCCATTTTTCCACCAAGCTTGTTGTGCTGGGTAAAAAGGTGCGTTAGGGTATATTGGTAATCTGCACCGTTACTTACATGGTTGTCTATAAAAACGTCGGGTTTTACCATGTGGAAAATTTGCGCGAACGTTTTAGCGTTCTGAGTATCCATTTTTACAAAGTCCCTATTAAGATCGTAGTTCTGTGCATTACCTCGAAAGCCGTATTCTTCAGGTCCGTTTTGGTTGGCCCTTGTGGTTGAATTTCTATTGAGTGAGCCACCGATATTGTATATGGGAATGGTTACCAAGACCGTTTTTTTGGGCAGGTTTAATTCTCCGGTGGCAAAATCTCTGTAAAGCATCATGGTGGCATCGATTCCATCGCTCTCTCCGGGATGGATTCCATTATTTATAAGTATGATAGTTTTTTCCTTCCGAATATTCTCGTAATTAAAATCTCCATCAGGATTATAGGTGACCATGTGCAAAGGGTAACCACTGTCCGTTGTGCCTATGGTGTGCAAGTTGATTTCGGGAAATTCCTTCGCGAGTCGAATGTAATAATCGATAGTTTGTTGATAGGTTGCCGTTTCCTTCCCGTCCGACAGTTCAAAGTGGGTAGGGTAAGAAGATTTTTCGTCCTGTGTTTCCGATTCGCAGGAGATAAAAAGAACTAGGGCCAAAAAGAGTACTAAGTGCTTCAAAATATTTCGGGAACGTTAAGGCACCATTAAGTGCTGGTTTGTACCAAAAATACAGAATATTATAGTTTATGAGGCTATCTCGATGAAGCCAAGTTCGTTGCTTTCAATTTTAAAGATCGGTTTGTTCTTAAAATTGAGGTTGAACGGGCACCTGTTTTTAAAGCCGTTCCATTTTTTATAGTCCAAGGGGTCTATGGAAGAAGTGATCATATTTACTGTAATATGTTCTTTTGGATCGGCATTTATCAAAGCTTCAAGGAACTCCCATCCATCCATTATGGGCATGTTGATATCCAAAAAGATTACATTGGGCGCGGCCAATCCTTTTTCCATCCGTTCTTTGTAAGCTTCTTGGGCCTCCAATCCATTTTGGAAAATCTGGATATCGTTACATTCCACCGCGGATTTCAACATTCTTTTTATGCCAAATACGGTAATTGGATCGTCGTCCACTATAAAAATACAACTAACTTTCTTCATTAAAATACACATTAAATGTAGTGCCTTTATCTACCTCACTTTGCACTGTTATACTTCCGCCCATGGCTTCTATTTGATTTTTTACAAGGTATAGCCCAAAACCTTTGGCATCTTTTCTATTGTGAAAGGTTTTGTACATGCCGAAAACTTTGTCCCCGTATTTTTCCAGATTTATCCCGATCCCGTTATCCGATATGCTCAACAGCACGCCCTCTTTGGACTGGACCGCGTCTATTGTGATCAAGGATTCCCTGTTCTCACTTTTGTATTTGACGGCATTGGAAACAAGATTTAAAATAATGCTGTCCAGATAGGCCGGAACACAATTTACTTGAATGTTCTCCGCGACATTATTGATTACATGGGAGCTGTTCTTTTGCAGTAAGGCGGATAGGTTTTGTAAAACATTGATGATATTACGCCTTAGGTTCAATGGTTTTTTGGTCTCAGAGGTTTTTGTGTTAATGTCCACGACCTCGTTTAGGTTGCCCAAAGTTTCCAATAAATTGTCCGAGGCCTGCGATAACATTTTTATAATGCCTTGCCGTTCCTCTGGATCGTTCTCAGCGTTTAAAAACTCCAAGAGCATGGAAAAATTAGCGGAGTGGGACCTTAAATTATGGGAAACAATATGTGCAAAACTGATAAGTTTCTGGTTTTGCAGGGAAGTAACCTTGATCAAATCCCGCAATTGCTCCTCCTTTCTTTTCATGGGGGTAATGTCCAAACTGACCCCTATAAGTCCACAGACCTTGCCTTCTAGGTCAAAATAAGGGATTTTTGAGGTTAAATAATTGGTGGTTTTACCATGTAATATGCTTACTGTCTCTTTTCCGATGATAGGGGTGAGGTTCTTCATAACATTAAGATCCTCTTCCCTCGAAATTTTGGCAGTTTCCTCATCGTATTGTTCAAAATCGGTGGTTCCGATAATTTCCTCTGCTGTTTTGCCCAGATAGTTACATTCGCTTTTGTTGACCAATATTTTTCTGGTGTTCAAGTCTTTCACATAAACGTTCAGCGGAAGACTGTCCACCAAGGTAGTTAAAAGTTGTTGGTGCTCCTGGACCTTGGTTTCGGCCAACACTTTTTCGTGAATATCTTTAAGGGTTCCATATATCTTAATGGCTTCTCCATTCTTAAGAACTGGTTTGCCGGTCACCCGAACCCATCTTTCTTCGCCTTCAAAAGTTACCAATACTACTTTGGCATCAAATGGTTGATGGTTGACTATGGAGTTATGGAAAAGCATAGAAATCTTGTTCTGGCTGTATCCTGTTTTGTAAAAATCGATGGCTTCTATCGTGGTGGGCTGAAAACAGTCGGGAACTTGGTGAATACGCTTGGTCTCTTTGCACCAAGTAAGTTCTTCCTTTATCACATCAAACTCCCACCAACCAGTGTGCGATACTTCCATTTTGGTGTCCAAAATGGTGTTCAGCCATTTGATTTCCTCTTCTTTTTTTACTTCTGATGTAATATCGTCGGTCTGGATGATGGCACCGATCACATTCTCCTTATCATCGAACCAGGGGGCAAAACTGCTTTTTAGGTACCGGATGCCCGCTGGGTTTTCCAATTGGTGCTCTAATGTGAACGATTTTTGTTCTGCCAGTCGTAGCTCTAGATCCAGAATCTCTTTGTAGAGGGAAAAAACATTGGTATTGGAGGTGTTGTCCTGTGGGGGCAATCCAAAAATATCGAGCCAAGCACTGGATGCATCCAGCAAAATGCCTTTTTGATCAAGAAGCGCGGTTGCCGAGGGCAATTGCTTCAATAAGTAAAACTGGTCGATTCTTTTAACTGTTTTCAAACTCGGGGGAAGGTTTAAAACGTTATGCTATTATTAATTGATGCCAATGTAAAATTATTGGCTTATCTAATTGATTTATTGTTGTGAAACTGTCCCAAAGTGTTGTGTTATCCTGAATGGACAATGTTTCATCTAAAAATAAATTGTAAGAAAAGACTTAAATAGGTTTGTTCCCCCTGAAATCGTGAAATTTATGGTTTTACCATGACCGTTTCGGGTACCAATCCTGAGTAATCCCCACCATTCCTGATAACATCCCGCACAATGGAAGAGCTTATGAAGGACTTTCCGGAGGAGGTCAATAGAAAAACAGTTTCTATTTCCGATAACTTGCGGTTGGTATGTGCAATTGCTTTTTCAAACTCAAAATCCGCCGGGTTCCGTAATCCCCGCAATATAAATGTGGCATCTATTTTCTTGCAAAAGTCGACCGTCATACCTTGGTAGGTGGTCACTTTAATTTTTGGTTCATCCTTGAACGCTTCCTCGATAAACCGAACTCGTTCCTCCAAGGAGAACATATATTTTTTGTCGGCATTTATACCTATGGCAATTACCAATTCGTCAAAAAGGGTGACTCCTCTTTTTATAATATCATAATGGCCTAATGTGAGTGGGTCAAAAGACCCAGGGAACAATGCGCGTTTCATGGTGTGGTATAAGGTTTTTAAAAATACGGTTTCTATCGCAAAGCTTCAACAATGGCGCTATCAAAAAGCGATTCAAGGGAGATGCCTGCAGTTTTCGCCTGTTGCGGCAATAAACTTTCCTCCGTTAGTCCGGGGGTTGTGTTTATCTCCAATAAATGGGGTACATCACCGATAAAGATAAATTCACTTCGGGTATACCCTTTTAGTCCCAATGTCGTATAAATAAATTCGGCCAACTGTCTAACGTTCTTCTCTTGTTTTTCGGAAATACGGGCTGGGGTTATTTCTTGTGATTTGCCCATATATTTAGCTTCGAAATCGAAGAAATCGTTTTCAGAAATAATTTCTGTGGCCGGCAATACGGTAACCTTTTTATTATAGGTGATTACCCCGACGGAAACTTCTGTGCCATCCAAAAAGGATTCTATAATGATCTGGTGATCTTCCTTGAAGGCATTGGCAATGGCTTGGTTTAGATCCTCTTTTTTGTGGACCTTGGATACGCCATAGCTACTCCCGGCCCTATTGGCTTTAACAAAACAAGGTAGCCCAACTTTTTCTACAATGGCATTTTCGTCGATGGTCTGGCCTTTGTTCACAAAAAAGGAAGTGGCACTAGGGATTCCATAGGGTTTCAAAGCGCTCAAAAGATCTCGTTTGTTAAAGGTGAGTGCAGCCTCATAATGGTTGCAGGATGTCTGCGGAATGCCCAAAAGTTCAAAATAGGCCTGCATTAGTCCATCTTCGCCAGGAGTGCCGTGTATTGCGTTGAAAACACAATCAAAAAGAATTTTTTTGCCATCAATGGTTATACTGAAATCGGATTTATCCAATGTATGCCTTTCATCGGTGTTGTCCAGATAATACCAGTTTTCTTTGGTGATTATAATTCTGTAGGCATTGTACTTATTTGTATCCAGATATTTGTGGACCACGTTTCCGCTCTTTATGGAAATATGGTGTTCGCTGGAATAGCCGCCCATTATAATGGCAATGTTTTTTTTCATTTATCGGTAAATTATCACAAAGCCAAAATAAAGAAAAAAGGGTGGGCTTTCCTATATTTGTTCCGTTAAGGTGAAATACATGAAGAATTTTTTCAACTTTTTAAAGAGCAAGACTTTTTTTATCCAACTTGGATTGGCGGCAATAGCTATAGTTGTTTTGGTGTTCGTCGCATTGCAATGGCTCAAGGGAACTACCAATCACGGGGAATTTGTGGAGGTGCCGGATTTCTCCAAAATGTCGGTTATGGAAATGCGAAAAGCAGTGGAGGAAGCTGGTCTCAGATATCAGGTTTTGGATTCATCCAACTACAATCCCGAGTATCCAAGATTTTCAATTTTGGAACAAAACCCTCCTGCTGGCAACAAGGTAAAGGCCAACCGTAAAATTTATTTTACGGTAAATCCATCAGGATATAAAAAGGTAAGTGTACCGGATATCATTCAGGTTACCCAACGTAATGCTGCATCTATGCTAAAGGCCGTAGGGCTGGATGTGGAGCGTGTTACCTATATTGATGAGTTGGGCAAGGACATGGTGTACAACATGAAGTTTAAGGGGAAATATATAAAGCCGGGCGACAGATTGCCCAAAACCTCCAAGGTGGAATTAATTTGTGGAAACGGGACCATTCCCGGCAGTGCAAGGGTAAAGGCAGACTCCAACTAACTATGGATATTTCGGAAAACCAGGACGAACTTTCTCAGGATGATCTTTATGAGCATTATGCCTTTGTGGCATCTAAGGGCCAAGACCCTTTGCGAGTGGATAAATTTTTGATGAATTTTATTGAGAACGCCACTCGTAACAAGATTCAACAAGCGGCCAAAAAAGGCCATATTTGGGTAAACGACTCCATTGTAAAACAAAATTACAAGGTAAAAGCAGGGGATGAGGTGAAGGTTATGTTCGAGCATCCGCCCTATGAGTTTTTGTTGACCCCGGAAGATATACCATTGGACATTGTTTACGAGGACGACATACTTTTGGTGGTGAACAAACCGGCAGGCATGGTGGTGCACCCGGGGCATGGAAATTACTCGGGTACCTTGATTAATGCCTTGGTGTACCATTTTGAAAATTTGCCCAATAATAGTTCGGATAGACCTGGTCTGGTCCACCGGATCGATAAAGACACCTCCGGATTATTGGTAATTGCCAAAACGGAAGCAGCAATGACCCACTTGGCGCAACAATTTTTCGAAAAAAGCAGTGAACGGGAATATGTGGCCTTGGTCTGGGGCAATGTAACCGAAGACGAAGGTACCATTGAAGGGCATATTGCACGAAACCCCAAAAACCGCCTACAGATGATGGTTTTTCCGGAGGGAGATGAAGGAAAGGAAGCTGTGACACATTACAAGGTATTGGAGCGCTTTGGATACGTTACCTTGGTGTCCTGCAGGCTGGAAACCGGTAGAACCCACCAAATTCGGGTCCACATGAAATATATAGGCCATACCTTGTTCAATGATGAGCGCTATGGAGGCGACAGAATTTTAAAAGGGACCACCTTTACCAAATACAAGCAATTTGTGGAGAATGCCTTTAAGGTATTGCCAAGGCAAGCTTTGCATGCCAAAACATTGGGCTTTGAGCATCCGGTAACAGGCAAGTTTATGCGTTTTGATTCCGATCTGCCCGAAGATATGGTCCAGTGTATCGAAAAATGGCGCGGTTATGCCAAGCATCACGAATCATAGGTTTCTTCGATCCTAAGATTGAAAACACCATTGGCCCATCTGTCCAAATAAGTAAAATCCTCGTTATTTTTACAAAAAATGGAACCATATGAAAATTGTGATATCACCGGCAAAGTCACTTGATTACGAAACCACTTTGCCTACATCAAAATATAGTCAGCCCCAATTTTTGGAACAAGCCCAAAAGCTAAATGCTGTATTAAAGAAGAAGAAGCCCAAAGCCCTGTCGGAACTTATGTCCATTTCCGATAAACTTGCGGATTTGAACTGGGACCGCAATCAAAATTTTGAATTGCCCTTTACCGTTGACAATGCAAGGCCGGCAGTGTATGCTTTTAACGGAGATGTGTACCAAGGTCTGGATGCCTATACCATTCCCGAAGATAAGTTGGACCGTTTGCAAAGTACGCTGCGGATATTATCCGGCCTGTACGGTGTTTTAAAACCATTGGACCTAATGCAGCCATACCGATTGGAAATGGGGACGCAGTTAAAGGTAGGCCGTAAAAAAAATCTGTACGAGTTTTGGAAAGATCAAATTACCAATGCCTTGAACAACGAACTTGAGGAAGATGAACTATTTGTAAACCTTGCAAGCAACGAATACTTTAGTGCAGTAGATGTCAAAAAACTTAAAGTGCCGGTAATAGCACCGGTTTTTAAGGATTGGAAGAACGACAAACTCAAAATCATCAGTTTCTTTGCCAAAAAAGCACGTGGATCTATGGTACGGTACATTATTGATTCCGGTGCCCAAACATTGGATGACATCAAGAATTTTGATTATGATGGCTATTTGTACAGCGAGGAACACACCGTAAAGAAAGACCAGCCAGTTTTTATTCGATAAAACTTTGGTAAGATCAAAGTAATTTTTAAGTTGTCACAACCAATCACGTTGTTACAATAAGGCACGACGTACTTCAAATTGTGATACGTTTAAATTTAACCCAAAGGTTACGTATAATTCGCGAACTTTGGGTGTTCGTCCATGATAACATCAACTTAAAATAAATACATGCAGCAGACTAAACGGTTAGAGGAATTTAAAAAAACGGTAACCAATAAGTTCAACATTTACAACAGTCTTTTTTTGAGCTTGCCCTACAACAATATAGAAAATGTAGGGGTTCTTATCCCATTATTGCTAGATCAGTGCGAGAAAGGCTTAAAAGAAGGTAAAGATCCCCAAGAGATTTTAGAGGTGTTTTTTACCAATTTTGTGGATATCAAAGACGAACGGGAGCGGTTGGACTTTATGTTCAAGATCGTGCAGTATGTGGAACGCCAAGTGGTACTTTACGATAGTGTGGAGGATTCGGCCTTCTCCAAACTTCAAAAATACAGTAGCTCTTTGACCATTAAGGATTATTTTGAATTGGTGAACCGCACCAAAAACTGGGACAAGGTCTCCAAAAAACTCTCCACCTTTAGTGCGCGAATCGTTCTGACCGCGCATCCAACGCAGTTCTATACCCCCGCCATATTGGATATTATTGCAGAATTGCGCACTTTGATCGATGAGGACAGGATTCATGATATTGACGTAACCTTGCAGCAATTGGGGCTTACCTCACTGATCAATGCAAAAAAACCAACGCCTTTGGACGAGGCAAAAAACATTATCTACATACTTCGTAATACGTATTATGATGCCGTTGGCGAATTGTACCAATATGTAAAAAGTAATATTCGGGACGATAAGTTTAATAATTACAACCTGATGAAACTCGGATTTTGGCCTGGTGGCGATCGTGATGGGAACCCCTACGTAACGGCCGATATCACCAAACAGGTGGCGGATGAATTAAGGCTTACTTTAATGAAATGCTATTATAACGAATTGAAGGGCCTTCGCAAAAAACTTACATTCAAGGATATGCAGGTAGACATCAATGCGTTGAGCGATAAGCTGTACAAAGCCATGTTCAACCCAGATGTGCTTGTTTCTTACGAGGAAATCATCGCCTGTTTAAATGGTGTCCGCGAAAAACTGATTGACAATTATCACGAATTGTATTTGGACGAGTTGGATCAGTTTATGGATAAGGTACATATTTTTAAGACACATTTTGCCACCTTGGATATCCGTCAAGATCACAGTAAGCATTTGTTGGCCGTGGAAACTGTGCTAAAAAAGCATGGAGTTATCAAGGAAAACGTACACGAGTTGAGTGAAGGGGAACTGGTAAGGCTCTTGCTCAAAGAAAATTTTAATCTCGACCCAAAGGACTTTGAAGATGAGATTGTAAAGGACACCATTACGAATATCCAAAACCTAAAAGCGATACAAGAAAAAAACGGTGAAGAAGGCTGCAACCGATACATCATCAGTAATTCGGAAGATATTTTTTCGGTCTTGTTCGTGTTCGGTTTGTTTAGGTGGAGTGGATGGGACGAGAAAAAGATCACATTTGACATTGTTCCACTGTTCGAGACCATGAAAGGTATGGACGCTTCAGAAAAAGTGATGCAAACCTTGTTCGATATTCCACAATATAGGCAACATCTGGAAAGAAGAAGGGACGTACACACCATAATGCTCGGATTTTCGGATGGTACCAAAGATGGGGGGTACCTAAAAGCCAACTGGTCTATTTTAAAGACCAAGGAAACCTTGAGCAAAGTCTGTAAAAAGAACGGTATCGCCGCTATTTTCTTTGATGGTAGGGGAGGACCGCCAGCACGTGGTGGTGGTAAAACACACAGATTCTACGCCGCACAGACCAAGGATGTGGCCAATCATGAGATTCAGCTTACCATTCAAGGGCAGACCATTACCAGTACCTATGGGACCAAAGAGCAGTTTATCCACAACTCCGAGCAGTTGCTCACCGCTGGATTGAGCAATAACTTATTTGGCAAGGAACTCACTATCTCCGCGGCACAACGTAAATTGATAGAGGAGCTCTCGGAACTCAGTTTCGACAAATACGATGCTTTAAAACAGCACGAGAAATTTATGCCCTACCTGGAGCACAGAAGTACATTAAAATATTATACCAAGGCCAATATTGGCAGTAGACCAGGAAAGCGCGGAAACAAAAAACAGCTAACGCTTTCGGATTTACGCGCCATATCTTTTGTGGGGTCGTGGAGCCAGTTAAAACAAAATGTTCCCGGTTATTTTGGATTGGGTACGGCCATTAACAAGTTAAAAGAAGAAGGGCGACTGAACGAAGTGAAAAAGTTGTACAAAGATGTCCCATTTTTTAGAGCTTTGATGCACAACAGTATGATGTCCTTGGCCAAGTCCAATTTTAACCTGACGAGTTACATGAAGGAAGATCCAGAGTTCGGAGCTTTCTGGAACATTTTGAACGACGAGTTCCAGTTGTCCAAAAAAATGCTGTTGCAGATTTCGGGGGATAAGATTTTGATGGAGGATGAAGCCGTATCGCGGGAATCCGTTAAAATAAGGGAGCAAATTGTATTGCCCTTGTTGGTGATACAGCAAAATGCCCTGTACCATATCACACAAAATTCTGAATACAAAGAATTGTACGAGAAAATCGTTACTCGTTCCTTATATGGAAATATCAATGCCAGCAGAAATTCGGCTTAGGGGAAATTTTTTGTGTATTTTTATGAATAAACAATATAATCCTAGCTTCAAGTTTATCAAATGACAAAACTACCTCATTTGAGAAGATTATTTCATAATCTGTCAATTGTATTTACAATGTTTTTATTTTCCTGTTCCAATGACCAGGATAAAGGAATGGAATTAGAACAATTGGGCACTTTGGAAGTAATGGCGGTTTACGAAAGCGGAACCGCTATGCCAGATGTTACTGTTACCACTGTACCTAAAACTAAAGAGAAAATAACCGATGCAATGGGAAAGGTTGTATACAACAATATACCCATTGGAAAATATGAGGTTATTCTCACCCCTTCGTTTTCTGATGTCAGCGTCTCAGTTGATGTAAATGTGCAAGAAAATCAAGTAGTGGTCATCGAAGCTGTTATGGCGCCTGACCCTATTTCAGAAATTCCAATTGACTTTGATGTTTTTTTGAAGAATATATATGACCAGTTGAAAACAGAATTTTTGTTCGATGCCAATGGTTATTCCCATTATTGGGGTGATATTGGAACAGGTGTGACCAGGATAAACCCTAATTCGATGGGTAGATTTGGCGATTTGGATAATTACTATTTTCATTCGAGTAACTATGTAATCAACGAAGTATGGTCAGAGCATTATAGAGTTATTAATCTTACGAATATAGGTTTGGAAGAGCTAACGGACTTAGATTCAGCATTGAATGGGGAAGTGAATACAGTTCACTTAGAATCCGAGTTTCGTTTCCTGCGAGCACTATTGTACTTCAATTTGGTTAAACTTTACGGAAATCCTGTTTTGGTCACTACAGCTGGTGTAGACCCTGATAATCCGCCAACATTTGAACAAGGTAGGGAAGTTGTATTTGAACAAATTGTAGAGGATTTAACATTTGCGCAGCAGAATTTGTCCTCTGGATTGGGCAAAGAAAAAGCATCAAAGGAAGCTGCCACTGCTCTACTTGGAAAAGTTTACCTTACGATGGCAGGTTTTCCTATGAATCAAACTGATAAATATAGTCTTGCGTTATTGGAATTGGAGAAAGTTGTAGGGAGTTATACTTTGGAAGAAAACTATTCGGATGTTTTTTCAATCCAAAATGAAAGTTCGAATACAGAGGTTATTTTCGGTATTGGTTTTGATAACTCGGGCAATTATAGTGTCTCTTGGGGGCCTATGGGTATTTCATTAAGCGATCGTTTATTGTTGGTTCCTAATTTTATAAATTCCTATTTTGAGAAAGAAATGGAACCCTCCGAACCGGTTAGTTTTCCGATTGAAAATAGCGATTCGAGATTTCATCAAAATATAGCCACATTTTCGTTTGATGATGGGAATTTAATAGATGAAACTTTAATGGAAAATTGGCGACCATATAAATTTATAAAGGAAGTCGAGGAAATCAGTGTATTGAATTCAGAGTCATTTGATTACCCCTATTTAAGAGCAGCTGACGTGTATCTAATGATAGCAGAGGCCGAAAATAAGCTGAATGGCCCTACAGCTAAAGCATATAATGCTTTGAATTTGGTGAGAAGAAGAGCTTTTGGCGATTTGGAGCATGATGCTCAAAGTGGGTTGACTCAAGAAGAGTTTTCTAGCCTAATTTTAAAGGAAAGACGTTTGGAGTTTTGTTTGGAAGGACAATTTAAGGATGACCTTATTCGAATGAATGCTCTTGAGTCCGAGATATTGGAATACAATCAAAATTACCCAGAGTTGGCAAGGGACTTTCAAAATCACGAATACATCTGGCCCATACCTCAGGGAGAAATGAGCCTGAACCCGGATGTGGTTCAAAATGAAGGTTATTAAAATTGGATTTTGACTACACTACCTTTTAAACATACACATCCCTATAAACCGTTTTTGTTATCGCAGGCCACTAAATTGATTGTAGGTACCCTGCCTCCCCCACGGTTTACCACAGGTGACCTAAAACCACAAGATGTGGATTTTTGCTATGGCAGCTGTAACGGACAGTTATGGCCCATTTTGGATAGAATATTCCAACTGGGATTAACTTATGAAACTACAGATGAGGCGGTACAACAGCGAAAACAGTTCTTGATCAAGAACAAAATAGGGGTTTGTGATATTGTGGAAAGTGCCGATAGGGAAAAAATAGATGCATCCGACATCGGAATGCAAAATGTTGTGCTACGTGATTTAGTCGGATATTTACAAAAGTACCCGAATATCGATACCCTTTTGTTTACAGGCGGGAATAGTAAAAATGGTCCCGAATATTTCTTTCGCAGGCAACTAAAGGAGTATAACTTAAAACTCGATGTGGTCTCCGACGACGTGCCCCGAATTCATCATTTGGAGTTGCCGATCACTCCGAGTACAACGTCAGTGCGAGGGCAGTCGAGAACCATTAAAACCGTTTCGCTGACTGCACCTTCGGGAGCTGCCAACCGAGCTGTGGGAAGTTTACAGGCCTACAAGCAAATGAAACAAAAAAATCCAGCATTCAATACACTGGATTTTAGGGTACTACAATATCGGGAGTTCTTTTAATCGATTTTATTGGATAGAATACTATAAAATGTCTTTATTCCATAAGCCAACTGGCCAATCTTTATATTTTCGTTGGGACTATGTTGGTTGTTGTCGGGGTTTACCACGGGAACAATAAAGGCAGGAATCTTTAATTCGTTCACAAAGGGGGATATGGGGACCGTACCGCCCATGGTGCGTATTTGAATGACTTCCTTGTCAAAACTGTTGTTTAAGGTATTTACTATAAAAATACCATATGGGTCATTTAGATCCGTACGGAACGCATCCGTAACACTCCTCTCTTTTACGGTAACAATTTTATCGAATTGCAAACGCTCTTCTTTGGAAGGCTCGTGATCTAAAACTTTATAGCCTTGCTGGGCTATATGATCTTTCACCAATTGTTTTAGCCGATTTCCATCGCTTTCTACCACCAATCTTAAATCCAGTTCCGCAGTTGCACTTTCGGGAACAATGGTGCGCGCTTTTTCTCCAACCCATCCAGAACTTAATCCGCGAATGTTCAAAGAGGGATATTGCAGGGCTTCTTGGTAAAAACTTCCTACTTTTTCCGAAGTTTTAAATTGGAGGTTTTCGGCAATGGCCGCATCGTTATCGGGTACACTTTTTAATATGGAATCGGTGGTTTTGTCAATAGTTATACCGTCATAATAGCCGGAGATCGTTACCCTTCCTTCGGCATCTTTCATGGTTGCCAATAATTGTGCTAACTGAAAACCTGGGTTTGGAGCATAGTTGCCATAATGTCCGCTATGTTGCGGTTTAATGGGGCCGTAAGTAGTGAGGGTCAAAGTGGTAATACCACGGCAACCATAAACTACAGTAGGGTTTTCGGACGCGTGTACAGGTCCGTCCACGATCATTAAAAAATCCGACTCAAGGAGTTCACGGTATTGTTTCACAGCTGCCGGCAAAGGTTTACTGCCTTTTTCTTCTTCACTGTCCAAAATCACCTTTATATTAAAAGGTATGTCCTTACCATCCTTTTTAAGTAGGTCCATGGCGTTCAATAGCATCACGATCGGCGATTTATCATCCGAAGTAGATCTTCCGAACAAACGCCAATCATAATTGATGTCGTCTCCAAGTTCATCAAAAGACATGGTTTCAAAACCATCATCCTTCGGGGCCTTTAATACCACATTGTACGGGTTGGGTTGGTTCCATTTGGACGGGTCCACGGATTGACCATCAAAATGCATATAAATAAGAACCGTTGGCTTGTCCCCGCTCATGGGCGTGGCGGCAAAAAACAAAGGAAGACCATCGGTTTCCAATACTGCCGAGTTAAACCCTCTATCGCCAAACTTGCGCTTTAACCACATTATGTTACGGTCTATGTCGGCTGCGTCCAGAGCATCGTTGGGGATAGCTATAAATTCTCGTATTTCGTTAATGGCATCGGCGACCTGGGATTTAATGGCCACTTCATCTTGGGCAAAAACAGAATAAGTAAGGCATAAGGTTACTATGGGCAGTATTTTTTTCATGACAAATCAATGTTGATCTTTAAAGTGGAAAATTAACGAATTTGCTTTACAAAGTGATCAATCTTGTCCACTCCATTTTTTGTTAGGTGTTTTATAAAGGCCGAACCAATGATCGCACCTTTTGCGTGTTGGGTAGCTTGCCCAAATGTCTCGGCATTGCTGATACCAAAGCCAACGATCTGCGGATTTTTAAGGTCCATTTGTGCTATGCGATTAAAATAGTTGGTCTGATCGGGACCAAAACCTTGCTTTGTTCCTGTGGTACTTGCCGAGCTCACCATATAAATAAAACCTTCGGATGCATCGTCGATCGCTTTTATGCGCTCGTTGCTGGTTTGTGGTGTAATAAGAAAAACGTTGATCAATCCATGTTTTTTAAAGATGATTTCATATTCTTCTTTGTACACATCCAACGGTAGATCGGGAAGAATAAGCCCATCGACCCCAATTTCCTCACATTTTGCACAAAACGCTTCCACTCCATATTGGAGGACTGGATTAAAATATCCCATTAAAATCAACGGTATGGACACCGATTTGCGGATGTCTTTCAATTGCTCAAAAAGCAGGTCAGTGTTCATTCCATTTTTTAGGGCAGCCGTGGAACTTTCTTGTATGGTAGGTCCATCGGCCAAAGGGTCGCTAAAGGGAAGCCCGATTTCAATGAGGTCGACACCGTTCTTTTCCAAATCTTGGATAATCTTTACGGTATCGTTCAAATTGGGGTAACCAGCTGAAAAATATATGGAAAGGATTTTTTTGTCCTCCTGTAGTTTTTGTTTGATTCTGTTCATAGTATTTAGGTGTTAGATGTCAGACATAAGATGCACGAAATATTTCTAATTTCTTATTTCTGATCTCTAGAGTCTGAAATAATCAATATAATTCTGTAAATCCTTATCTCCTCGCCCGGATAGGTTGACCACCACCACGTCATCTGGATTGAATTTCCTTTCTTCGAAAATGGCCAAGGCATGTGAAGTTTCTATGGCTGGGATTATACCTTCCAGTTTACAAAGTTCCAATCCGGCCTTCATGGCATCATCATCGGTAATGGAAATGAACTCTCCACGGCCCGATGCGTACAAATGGGCGTGCATAGGGCCTACACCAGGGTAATCCAATCCTGCGGAAATGGAGTAGGGTTCGGTAATCTGTCCATCTTGCGTTTGCATCAATAAGGTTTTACTGCCGTGTATAATGCCCACTTTTCCCAAAGCGGAAGTAGCGGCACTCTCACCGGAATCAATTCCCTTACCAGCGGCCTCAACTGCAATAATGCCCACCTCTGGGGTGTCCAAGTAATGATAAAAAGCACCGGCTGCATTACTTCCCCCACCGACACAGGCCACAACGTAGTCAGGATTTTCCCGACTTTCTTTTTCTTGTAACTGTTTTTTAATCTCTTCCGAAATTACCGATTGGAAACGCGCCACCATGTCGGGGTAGGGATGGGGACCTACGACCGATCCAATAATGTAATGGGTGTCCACGGGGTTGTTTATCCAATCGCGAATGGCTTCGTTGGTGGCGTCCTTTAATGTTTTACTGCCCGATGTGGCAGGTCTTACCTCGGCTCCCAACATTTTCATTCTAGCTACATTGGGTGCTTGGCGGGCAATATCGATTTCCCCCATATACACCACACATTTGATCCCCATTAATGCACAAACCGTAGCTGTGGCCACTCCATGTTGACCCGCACCTGTTTCTGCAATGATCCGGTTTTTGCCCAATTTTTTTGCCATTAATATCTGGCCAATGGTATTGTTTACCTTATGGGCACCGGTATGGCAAAGGTCTTCGCGTTTTAGATAGATTTTGGTATTGTATTTTTGGGATAGACGTTTGGCAAAATACAGTGGTGTGGGCCGACCCACATAATCCCGTAACAATTGTTGGAACTCTTCTTTAAAAGAAGGCTCCTCCATTATGCGGAGGTAGTTTTGCCGAAGCTCCTCACAGTTGGGGTATAGCATTTCGGGAATAAATGCTCCCCCAAACTCACCGTAGTATCCCTTTTCATCTGCATGATAACTTTTCATAGACATTTTTTTTAGTTCATATCACTTTCCAGTGATGCTCTGAAAGTTTTTAGTTCTTCAATATTTTTTTGTCCCGGGGCTAACTCAAATTTACTGTTCACATCGATGGCATAACACATGGTAGATGCAGGACTTTTTAAAAATCCTTTTAATTTATCTAAAGAATCCAGACCTATGCCACCGCTTAAAAAGTAAGGTTTTTGAGATGGATATTTTTCCAAGACCGACCAATCGAAGGTGTAACCGTTGCCCCCGGGCAATTTTCCTTTAGTGTCAAAAAGGAAATAGTCACAGACGTCTTCGTAATCTTTAAGGATGCCAAAATCAAAATCATCTTTAATGGAAAATACTTTGATGACTTCTAAATTTCTCGACTGCGGTCGAATTGACAGAATTCTTTCTTTTAGTTCCTGGCAGTAATCTGGGGCTTCCTTTCCGTGCAGTTGTACCGCATCCAATTGATATTTTTCTACTTTTTCCAGAATTTCCTCCAGTGGCGCATTAACAAAAACCCCTGTTCTTTTGATGGAATGTGGCAAGTCTGGCATTTCTCCCGAAAAATAACGGGAGGAGGGTTCCCAGAAAATAAATCCCAGATAGTCGGGTTGCAAAGTCGCTACCGCTTCGGGATTATGGTTCATGCCGCAGACCTTTAGTTTCACGCTTCTAATTTTTTAATGAATCCGGAAGCACTTATTCCCGGATTGTCCGTTTTCATAAAATTTTCGCCGATCAAAAAGCCTTGAAAATCAAATTCTTTTAATTCTCTGATGGCCTCCACGGAACTGATTCCACTTTCCGATACCTTTACAAAGTCATCCGGAATATTGGCGGATAGTGTCTTACTGGTTTCCAGGCTCACCTCGAAAGTTTTTAGATTTCGGTTGTTCACTCCCAGCATATCCAAACTGGGCATTAGGGATTTTTCCAGCTCTGCTTCATTATGGACCTCCAATAGTACATCCAATCCAAGTTTTTTGGCCAATTCCGATAAGGTTTTTATCTCTTCCCTGGACAAAATGGCGGCAATTAATAATATTACATCGGCACCATAGGCTTTGGCTTCCACAACCTGGTATTCATCTATGATGAATTCTTTTCGTAAAAGGGGAATGTTCGTAGCTGCTCGTGCAAGGATCAAGTCATCCAAGGAGCCGCCAAAATATTTGCCATCGGTGAGCACAGACATACCGCAGGCACCAGCATCGGCATAGCCCTTGGCGACATCCTGTACACTTAGCCCTTGGTTAATGACCGATTTTGAAGGGGAACGACGTTTATGTTCCGCAATAATGCCAGAATTGCTTTGACGTAATGCTTCAGCCAACGAAATAGAGGTTCGTTCCATCAATATCGAAGTTTCCAATTGGGATATGGTAATCAGTGATTTTTTTAAATCGACTTCTTTACGCTTGTCGGCTACTATTTTGTCTAGTATGTTCATCCTATATTTTTGTCAATCCGCAAATGGGACGGTATTTTTTTTAAAATTGGTTTTGTTTGGATTCTTGCTTTCGCAGGAATGACTAGTAATCTATATTTAGTTTTTACTCAATTCTTGTAATTTTTTTAAGGCAACCAATCCATGGCCGCTCAATAAGGATTCTTTGGCTTCTTCAAAACCTTCTTTTGGTGCAATGCCCTTTACGGTGGCTATGGCGACGCCGGCATTGGCACAAACAACATTGTTCTGAGCATCTGTGCCCTTGCCTTGTAAAATATCCATGAATATTCGGGTGGAATCCGCAACGTCTTCACCGCCAACTATTTCTTTTTGAGAAACTTTGTTAACCCCAAAATCTGCAGGACTCAGCATACCCTCGGAATGGTTGGAAATGGTTTTTGTGTCTCCGGTCAACGATATTTCATCATAACCGTCCAAGGCATTCAAGACCGTAAATTTTTTATCGGTGTTCTGATACAGATACCCATACATCCTGGCCAATTCCAAATTAAATACTCCGACCATCTGATTTTTTGGGAATGCAGGATTCACCATCGGTCCCAACATATTGAAAAAGGTCTTCACGGCAAGTTCCCTGCGGATTGGGGCTACATTTTTCATGGCTGGGTGAAACAAGGGGGCGTGAAGTACACAAATTCCTGCCTCTTCAATAGTTCTCTTTAGAAAATCGGCATCATTGCTAAATTTGATTCCCAAAAATTCCATTACGTTACTACTCCCACATTTAGAGGAAACGCCATAATTACCATGTTTGGTTACATGGATTCCCGCTCCAGCGGTAACAAATGATGCCAAGGTGGAAATGTTAAAGGTGTCCTTGCCATCGCCTCCCGTTCCACATAGGTCGATGGGGTTGTATTCCGATAGGTCAACGGCCAAACATAGCTCTAAAAGTGCATCGCGGAATCCTTCAAGTTCTTCTATGGTGATGCTCCTCATCATGTAAACGGTTAAGAAGGCCGCAATTTGGGAGGTGTTGTAATCGCCTTTGGCAATATTTACCAAAATCTGTTTGGCTTCCTCTTTGGGCAGTATTTCGTGGTTGATAAGTTTATTTAAGGTCTCTTTCATTTTCTTTATTTGTGATTCCGAACGGATGCTGAGCGGAGTCGAAGCATGATGCGGAAAATTTATTCAATTGGGTTTATTTGGATTCCTGCTTTCCCTTCGACTTCGCTCAGGGTACTTCAGGAATTACATATTATTTGCTTTCCAGCCAATTTTTCAACATTTGTTTGCCTTGGGGTGTCAGCACCGATTCGGGATGAAACTGTACCGCGGTCACGTCATATTTTTTATGCCGTAGGGACATTATCTGCCCATTTTCGTCCACTGCGGTGATTTCCAGATCATCTGGTACATTTGGGTCCACCACCCAAGAATGGTATCGACCTACCTGAAGCGTTTTCGGCATATTATGGTATATGGGGTCGTCCTTGGTCACAGTTATGGTAGTGTCCACTCCGTGATATACCTGGTCTAAATTGATCAAGTGGCCCCCGAACACTTCACCAATGGCCTGTAGCCCCAAACACACTCCAAAAATGTGCTTGGTGGGTGCGTACGTTTTGATGATTTCTTTTAAGAGTCCCGCCTCATCCGGTATTCCTGGTCCAGGGGAGAGAACAATATGGTCAAATGGCTCCACTTCCTCCAAAGTGAGTTGGTCGTTCCGTTTTACGGTGACCTCACAATCCAAATCTTCCAGATAGTGTACCAAGTTGTAGGTAAAGCTATCGTAGTTGTCTATCATTAAAATATTTCTTCCCATGCTTAGATTGTTTCGGCGATTTCCAGTGCTTTGGTCAATGCACCTAATTTATTATAGGTCTCTTGGAGTTCGTCATCAGGATTGGAGGCTGCTACCAGACCTGCTCCCGCTTGGTAATACAGTTCGTGGTTTTTGCTCAAAAATGTGCGGATCATGATGGCGTGGTTAAAGTTGCCTTCAAAATCCATAAAACCTATGGCACCTCCATAATAGGAACGGCTTGTTTTTTCATATTTCTCGATAAGTTGCATGGCCATGTGCTTGGGGGCTCCGCTCAACGTTCCTGCCGGGAAAGTATCGGCCACCACTTTCATGGTTGTACTGTCTTTTTTCTTAAGGCCAGTTACTTTGGATACCAAATGAATGACATGGGAGAAGTACTGTACTTCTCGATAGGTTTCCACGTTTACGGTATTTCCGTTACGGCTCAAATCGTTTCGGGCAAGATCTACCAGCATTACGTGTTCGCTGTTTTCTTTTTCGTCTTGGGCCAATTTTTTTGCCAGTTCGGCATCTTTTTCATCGTTTCCGGTACGTTTATAGGTTCCGGCAATGGGATGAATCTCTGCCTTGCCATCTTTTACGATCAGTTGGGCCTCTGGCGAGCTTCCGAATATTTTAAAGTTGCCATAATCAAAATAAAAAAGGTAGGGGGAGGGGTTAATAGATCTTAGGGCTCGATATACATTGAACTCATCTCCCTTAAATTTTTGTTGGAACCTTCGGGAGAGCACCAATTGGAACACATCGCCACGTTGACAATGTTTTTTTGCCAATTCGACCTGCTCTTTATAATCTTCATCCTTTAGATTGGATTTTGGGTCACCTTCCTTGTTAAAATTATACGATGAAAAAGTACGTACGTTAAAGAGTTGTTCTATTTCTTCAACATTGCTTTCGGTCTGATAGCAGTGGGCAAAAAGGTAGGCTTCGTTTTTAAAATGATTGATAGCGATTATGTTCTGGTAAACGGCATAATATATGTCGGGAATATTTACCGAATCATTTTTTTTGTTAATCTCAACATCTTCAAAATATCGTACGGCATCATAGGCCATGTAACCGAACAGGCCGTTGTAAATGAATTTAAATCCGTTCTCTGTGGTCTTAAATTGCTTGCTAAAATTGTGGATTACTTTAGTAACGTCGGTTTCAGGAGTAATCTCGGTTACCTCCTTTTTGCCATCGGGAAAGCTTTGTACAATGGTTTCGTCCTCTACCTTGATATATGCTATCGGGTTACAGCAGATGTACGAAAAACTGTTGTCGTTGGCATGGTAGTCACTACTTTCCAAAAGTATGCTGTTGGGGAATTTGTCCCTGATCTTTAGGTAAACGCTCACGGGGGTAATGGTGTCCGCGAGGATTTTTTTGTAATGGGTTTTAAGCGTGTAACTCATTGGGTACTTATATAAATTAAAAAAGGCTTGTCGTGATGACAAGCCTCTTGTATGGTTATAATGGGGACTTAGCTCACGACGTTCGACGTAAGTTTATCCACCACCAGTTATTTGCTATTCTGTTAATCATTGAGTCAAAGATAGGAAGGAATTTTTTATGGTACAACAAAGTTGTGTTTAAATTAAAAAATCCCGCTCAAGGAATTCTTGAACGGGATTTTCACACACTAAACTGTAGTTGCTTACATCTGTAGGTCAACTACCAAATCAAATTCGTCGTATATCAATTTGTCCTTGGCAGTGCCAATAATGCCAGAACCGTATTTTACGTCGTATTTTGTCCTGTCAACTTTCAATGTAGCAGTAGCTTTATCGCCATACACAGAGACTACAAAAGATACAGGTTCTGTATTGCCTTTTATGGTAAGGTCTCCGGTTACATCATAAGAGTTTTTTCCAGTAGATTTTACTTTGGTGAAAACCAATTTGGCCGTTGGGTGATTGGCAGTTCCAAAAAAGTCGTCGGACTTTAAGTGACCGTCCAATTTGTTTTTATAATCACCTTCTAGATCAGTGGCGTTTATGGTGCCCATGTCCACTACAAATTCCCCACCTACCAATTTTTCTCCGTCAAATTCCAATACCCCGGATTTTAGATCGATGGTTCCTGTGTGCGATCCACCTACTTTGTAGCCTTTCCAAACTACGCTACTTTCGGAAGTATTTACTTTTTTGGTTTCTTTTTTAATGGGGTTGGCGATGGCCGAAGCTCCAAAAAGGGTAATCAATGCTAAACTTAAAATTGTCTTTTTCATGATTGTTTAATTTCTGTTGTTAATTGTTAAGGTGTTATATATGTGTAAATAATTCTTTGTTCGATTTTCTAACTTTGGCCAAGTGCTGGGTTTCGTCTTCTTCTGAACGGTAGCCCACTGCTAGAACAACGGCTGCATTCAAGTTTTTTTCCGAAAGACCAAGGATTTCATTGTACTTGTCGGATTCAAAACCTTCGATGGGGGCAAGTGTCTATTTTTAATTCGGCCGCGGCCTGCATCAAATTGCCAAAAGCGATATAAGCTTGTCTGGCGGTCCAATGGTTTTTTATTTCTTTCGGTAAACCGATCAGTTTCGATTTCATAAAATCGGAATACCCCTTTAAGCCTTCGGCAGGAATATCTCTTGTTTTGCTAACGTTTTCCAAATAGTCGTCCACCAACTCATCGCCAAAATCCGTAGCATTCGCAAAGACGAATATGTGCGAGGCATCGGTAATTTGTGTTTGGCCCCAAGAAACAGGTTTTAGTTGTTCTTTTAGTTTGGAATCGGTGATCACAAAAATGTGATAGGGTTGCAAACCGTAGGAGGAAGCGCTCAAACGAGTCGCTTCCAAAAGGGTTTCCAAATCCTTGTCCGATACTTTTTTTGCAGCATCAAATTTTTTAGTGGCGTAGCGCCATGTTCTATGTTCAATAACGGTGTTCATTAATTCTAAAATTTATCCAATAGATCGTTTAAATGTTCCAGGTCTTTTTTGGTAAAGTTTTCAAAGATTGTTTTGTGTGCTTTTCCGAGGGAGATATCGATTTTTTCCAAAGTATCAAGTCCGGAATCCGTAATTAATATCTCTATCTTTCGCCGGTTGGACGGACATACGCTCCTATGTACAAACCCTTTGGCTAAAAGTTTGTCCACCAAACGTGTGGTATTGCTCATTTTGGTTACCATGCGTTCGTTCAAAGTAGATAGGTTGGCCGGCTTGCCTTTCTGACCTCTTAAAATGCGCAATACATTAAATTGTTGAAGGGAGACCTCAAATGGTTTTAAAGCGGCGTTCATGGATTCATTGATTTTGTTGTGTACCAATTGCAAATGAATCAACGTCCTTGGTTCCAAAGGAATTTTTTTTGATGTTTTTATGGTGTCCTCAACATTCATGTACAAACAATATTTGTATATACAAATGTATGTTGATCATGTAGGTTAATCCAAATATTGGATAGATAAATTTTTGTTAAAGCTTATGTTTTGGACTGTACCTTACGTATTTTTAATGGTGTAAAAATCAGATAATGAAGAGGTTATTGTTTTTAGGCTCCATGTTTGTTGTTTTATGGGGATGTGCGGAAAAGAAAGACCAAAATAATGAGGATGTTGAATCCACTGAGAACGAAATGGTTGAATTGGAAGCTGAAAAAAACAAGGAGGTCAAGTTTCCTGTATACGACTTTGCAGCTTTTGAACCTTTGCTCAATAAAGATGATGGTAAAACGTACGTTGTAAACTTTTGGGCAACCTGGTGTCAGCCCTGCATCGAAGAAATGCCTCATTTCGAAAAAGTAAACTTAGAACGTTCGGACAACAATGTGGAGGTAATTTTGGTAAATCTGGACATGCCAAATATGTGGAAGACCAGATTGGAGCCCTTCGTGGAAAAAAAGAAGATACAATCCCGGGTTGTTATCTTGGACGACCCTAAACAGAACGACTGGATACCAAAAGTTTCCCAGGATTGGGGCGGGGGAATTCCGGCAACCTTAATATATAATAAGGATAAGCGAGCATTTTACGAACGCGGTTTTACTTACGAAGAACTGAACGAGGAATTGAACAAATTTATAAATTAAGCAATCATGAAAAATTTAAGGATTTTACGTTGGGCTCTGCCCTTGCTGTTGTTTGTCGCAGCTTTTGCAGTTGGGTTTAAAGCGGCAACGGAACATAATTTGGATAATGGGTATCAAATTGGCGACATGGCCACGGATTTTTCCCTTAAAAATATAAACGGGCAAATGGTGTCCTTGTCGGACTATGAAAATGCCAAAGGCTTTTTGGTGATATTTACCTGTAATACCTGCCCTTATGCTCAAGCTTATGAAGATAGGATTATTGCGTTGGATGCCAAATACAAAACACAAGGCGTTCCGGTAGTGGCCATTATGCCCAATGATCCAAATGCCAAGCCAGGGGATAGCTTTGCAAAAATGAAAGAGCGTGCTGAGGAAAAAGGATTTACGTTTCCTTATTTATTGGATGAAGGGCAAAAAGTTTATCCAGCCTACGGAGCAACAAGAACACCTCATGTTTTTCTGCTCGAGAAAAAACCTTCGGGGAATGAGGTCGTGTATATCGGAGCCATAGACGATAATTATCAAGATGCGACCCAGGTAGAAGAACGATTTGTGGAAAATGCAATCGACGCCATGCTTTCCGGCAATGAAATAAATCCGAAAACAACCAAGGCCATTGGGTGCGGAATAAAGTAAGCTATTTGAAAATAAAACGATTGGAAATCCGGAGTAATGCTCCGGATTTTTATTTTTGCAGAACCTAAATTATTAAAAATGGCAGATTTATCACAAGAAGAATGGGCGGAGCAACTACAAAACGATGACAACGCCTTTGTTTTGGATGTACGAACCCCCGAAGAGTTCGAAGAGGGGTATATTCCGGGCGCGACCAATATCGATATATATCTTGGGCAGGAATTTTTGGACAAAGTGGAGGAATTGGACAAGTCCAAAAACTTTTACGTTTATTGCCGATCCGGTAACCGAAGTGCGCAAGCCTGTGCTATTATGAACAGTGTTGGAATTGAAAATGCATATAACCTGGAAGGTGGCTTTATGGAGTGGGATGGCGATGTAGCAGAGTAGACCTTCCCTAGTCCCAAATCTATGCGAGAAGACCTACTGTATTTTATTTGGAAGCACAACAAGCTTTCGGCAAAACCATTGTATACCGGCAACAACGAAACGGTTTCGATCAAGTCCACAGGGTTCCAGAATATGTTGGCAGGGCCCGATTTTTTCAATGCTCAAGTGGAAATTGACGGACAGTTATGGGCCGGTAATGTGGAGATGCACCCCAAATCATCGGATTGGTACGTGCACCATCACGAAACAGATGAAAATTACAACAATGTCATCCTTCATGTAGTATGGGAGGATGACATTGCTGTTTTTAGAAAGGACGGTTCCAGAATCCCAACGTTAGAAGTAATGCGGTATGTGCCCACCGAGCTATTGGGCCGATATCGGAACTTGATCGAGAATTCCCGTTCCACCTTTGTTAATTGTGAAAAGGACCTTAAGGATGTAGATGCCTTTATTCTGGAAAATTGGCTGCAACGATTGTTTATTGAACGACTGGAGAATAAGTCCAAATTGATCTTGCAGTTGTTGGAAACATCCAAAAACGATTGGGAGGCTGTTCTTTTTATGGTATTGGCCAAAAGTTTTGGCTCCAAGGTAAATGGAACATATTTCCTGGATCGGGCAAAGCAATTGGATTTTTCTGTCGTTCGAAAAACCACCAATGAACCATTGCAGTTGGAAGCTTTGCTTTTTGGCCATTTTGGACTTTTACATGCGGATGATTGCACGGATTCGTACTATAGAGAACTCAACAAAGAGTATGGGTATCTTAAGCAAAAATTTGATTTGGAAAATACGTTTACAAAGCCGGAGTTTTATGGATTACGACCATTAAATTTTCCCACAATACGTGTTTCGCAGTTGACCAGTTTGTACAGTGGAAACCATAACCTTTTTTCAAACCTGATAAATTTCACAACCCTAGAGGATATTTATCAAACTTTGGAGGTTTCTACAGGACGCTATTGGGAAGAGCACTACACCTTTGGAAAACCATCCAAAAAAAGAGATAAAAAGCTATCTAGGAATTTCATAGATTTGATCATCATAAATGCATTGATGCCGCTTAAATTTTGCTATTCAAAATATGTGGGAAGACAATGGGACGAGGAGCTGATCGGATTGATGTCCCATGTAGCTGCCGAGAAAAATTCCGTTATTCAAAACTTTGGCAAAATTGGGTCAAAGGCGACCAATGCCATGGAAACGCAAGCACAATTGGAGTTGTACAATAATTATTGTACCAAAAATAAATGTATGCAATGCGCCATTGGCGCACAATTATTGAATAGAAATCTCTAATTTTAACCATGTCTTTGTTTTATAATACCCTTTACTACTTTCAAAAGCGAGGCTTCGAGGTCTGTAGGCGAATTGCGGAAAGACTTGGTATCCGTGCCCGAGTGGTGCGTACCAGTTTTATCTATCTAACATTTGTTACCTTGGGCTTTGGGTTCGCCCTTTATCTTTTTATTGCTTTTTGGTTAAGGATCAAAGACCTTATTTATACAAAAAGAACTTCTGTATTTGACCTTTAAGAATGATTAGACTGCTCCGCTCTAAAATACTTGTGGCCCTCACCTTAATGGTGGTGGTGCTTGTTTTTGGGGTGATAGGGTATAAAATGCTGTCCGATTTTACGTGGATAGAGGCCATTTATATGACGATTATTACCGTGACCACGGTAGGTTTTTCGGAAGTAAGGCCTTTGGATGCCAATGCTAAGATTTTTACCGTATTTTTAATTGTAACCAGTGTTTTTATATTTGGATTTGCCATTTCAGTGGTGTCCGAATATATTTTGGGCAGAAATTCGTTGGAACTACTAAAAAAGAAGAGAGTGAAAAAGCAAATAGATAGTCTTTCCGGTCATGTTGTGATCTGTGGATTTGGTAGGAATGGTATGCAGGCCGCAGAAAAATTGACCGCTTATAGAAAACCATTTGTGGTGATCGAAAGGGATAGGGAGATCATAGAACGGCATGAAGAAGATATTTTGTTTGTGGAAGGCGATGCCAATGAGGACGAAGTTTTGCTCGAAGCCGGAATAGATCGGGCCCAATATCTTATAACCGCCGTGCCGGATGATTCGGCAAACCTGTTCATTGTGCTTTCGGCCAGGCAATTAAACTCAGATTTATTCATAATAAGTAGGGCGTCACAGATAACTTCGGTTAAAAAATTGGAGTTTGGTGGAGCAAATAAAGTAATAATGCCCGACAAAATCGGAGGGGATCACATGGCCTCCTTGGTGGTAATGCCCAACTTGATCACTTTTTTAGATCAACTATCCATTGAGGGTGAGCATACCACAAATTTAGAAGAAGTCAGTATAGAAGATTTTACCGACCAAATGGAATGTAACTCCTTGCGCGATCTTGATCTTCGCAGAAAAACAGGATGTACCATAATCGGGTACGTGGACCCACAAGGAAAGTACGTTATAAACCCGGAAGCCGATATGGTTTTGCAGCCCAAGAGCAAGGTAATTGTTTTGGGCAGACCTGAACAGATAAGGAAATTAAATCAAATGTTTCAGATCGGATAGTTAAAAAAACATAAAATTTGATAGCGTTGATTTTTTTTTGGATATTGCTGACTTTACCATACCAAAAACTAACTAATCTCAATATATGAAGTATTTTCTTTTTCTATTGTCTTTTTTTGCGCTAACCACTGGTTTTTCACAGGAATTGACCGTAGTTGGCAAAACCTACAATGTCTCCGACAACATTAATGATGGTGTTATAGAGCTAACAGTGGATGGGGGAGTGGAGCCCTACACCTACAAATGGAGCAATCAGGAAACGCCGCTCAAGTCCAAATCGGCACAACGTCTGGTAGAAGGTATACCGTATAGTGTTACAGTGACCGACGCGGCAGGTAGTTCGATTACCAAAGAATTTAAAGTAGAGACAGAATCGATCACAGAAGTATTCAATGGAACCATGACCCCGGCAGTAAGTGCATTGGGGTCTGTTCTTTTCTGGGACCCCTTCGCAGCGATCGGAATATACGATCCAGTGGCCTATGCTGACGTAAAATTGATCGGTATTCCCGATTGGAGCAACGAGACCCAGGATAAATTCGTTTTAAAACAGTGGCTGAAGGATGATAAGGCCAGTGTGGCCAAAGGCGAAGATATTGCCGTGATCACCAGTGATAAAAGAGGAGATATCGTTATAAAATCCGAAGCTAAAGGAAAGCTTTTGCAGAGAGTAAAGCAGGGCAACGTAATCTACAATTCGGACAACCAAGAACATGTTATTGAACAAGGAGCACATTACTTTGCCGAAATCAAGTACGATGAGCCCATTGCCATGACCCATCCTAACGGAGATTCGATCATAAAAGGTATTCCCTTTATCGTAATTTGGTTGGTCCTCGGAGCGTTGTTCTTTACAATTCGAATGGGCTTCATTAACATTCGTGGGTTTAGACATTCCATTGATCTTGCCAAAGGAAAATACGATGACCCGGATGCTCCAGGGCAAGTAACCCACTTCCAGGCATTGGCCACAGCAGTTTCCGGTACCGTTGGTCTTGGTAATATAGCTGGTGTTGCCGTAGCGGTATCCTTGGGTGGTGCAGGAGCTACTTTCTGGATGATTGTTTGTGGACTCTTGGGTATGTCCTCCAAATTTGTGGAGTGTACCCTTGGTGTCAAATACAGGGATATATTACCTGATGGCCGTGTATTCGGCGGTCCAATGAACTACTTGCGCTATGGTTTGGAAAAGCGCAATATGAAAGGTTTTGGTAAAGTATTGGCGGGAGTGTTCGCCATGCTTGCAGTGGGAGCTTCCTTTGGTGGGGGCAATATGTTCCAGGCAAACCAATCTTTTGAGCAATTGGCCGGGCAGTTTCCTGCCTTGGCCGGTAATGGCTTTTGGTTCGGAGTGGTCACGGCTATTCTGGTAGGTGTAGTTATCATTGGTGGAATTAGCAGTATTGCCAAAGTAACAGGTAAAGTAGTGCCGATCATGGCAACCATATATATAGTTGCGGCATTGGCGGTAATTATAATGAATATCCAAAATATTGGACCGGCATTCTCTGCAATTGTGGATGGAGCGTTTAACCCTTCGGCCCTAAAAGGAGGAATTTTGGGAGTATTGGTCATTGGGTTTCAAAGAGCGGCCTTCTCCAATGAGGCAGGTGTAGGTTCTGCGGCCATTGCCCACAGTGCGGCAAAGACCAACCATCCACCGTCCGAAGGTTTTGTTGCATTACTAGAGCCATTTATCGATACCGTTGTGGTTTGTACTCTAACAGCTTTGGTGTTGATTTTTACAGGAATGCACGAAGTAGAAGGAATGGCAGGTGCACAGTTGACATCCGATGCTTTTGGTAGCCAAATTTCTTGGTTCCCTTATGTATTGGCATTGGCGGTATTCCTTTTTGCATTCTCAACCATGATTTCTTGGTCTTACTACGGAATGAGGGCCTGGACCTATCTTTTCGGGAAGAGCAAGCGTTCCGAGATGATCTACAAGATGTTGTTCTTGGTGTTTGTTGTGGTAGGTGCTTCGGTAAGTTTAGGGGCTGTATTGGATTTTTCGGATATGATGATACTTGCCATGTCCTTCCCGAATATCATTGGACTCTACATAATGTCCGGCGAAGTGCGCAAGGATCTGGATGGTTATTTACAGAAATTAAAAGCTGGACAGCTTTTCAAAAAATTGAAGAGTCAATAATATACCTTAAAATATGAGAAAGCAATCCCACTTCAGGTTCAATAAGCAAGAACGGAGTGGGATTTTCTTTTTTTTGTTGGTGGTTCTTGTACTGCAACTGGTTTCTTTCTTGTTAAGAGCAAATCCCTCTCGTCCAAAAAGTAGTTTGGCCCTCAATCTTGAGGAACAAAAAACCATGGATAGTCTTATTGTAGAAAAACAGCGTAGAGGCGCCACTAAAATGTATCCTTTTAACCCCAATTACATTTCGGACCATAAAGGCTACATTTTGGGCCTGTCAATTGAAGAGTTGGATAGGTTGTCAGCTTTTAGGAAGAAAGGAAAGTTTGTGAATTCTTCAGAAGAATTTCAGGTCGTTACCCAAGTTTCGGATTCTTTATTGGGGATTTTGTCGCCATATTTTCAATTCCCCGATTGGAAGAAACATAATCAAATTCAAAAGAAAGTCTTGTCCAAACCTAAAAGCAGGGTTCAAGTGAAAGATTTGAATGCTGCTTCGGCAATGGACTTGATGTCGGTTTACGGAATCGGGGAAACATTGTCCAATCGAATTATAAAGTTCAGGGATAGGCTTGGTGGTTTTTTGGCGAATGAACAATTGTACGATGTTTATGGATTAAAACCAGAAGTTGTAGAAGAAACATTGCGGGCTTTTCAAGTGCTAGAGGTTCCTGAGGTCAAAAAAATCAATCTAAATACTGCTTCGGCAAAAGAATTGTCCCAACTTATATATATAAGGAGTGGACTGGCAGCACTAATTGTTGCGTATAGGGAGAAAAACGGCTTGTTCAAAACATTTGAAGAATTGACTTATGTTGATGGATTTCCAACAGAAAAACTAGATAGAATAGCCTTATATTTGTCTTTATAAATTAGGTGGTATGATTGATATGTACTTCACGGAAGAACATAATTTATTCCGGGAGAGTCTAAAGGATTTTTTGCAAAAAGAGGTTGTTCCCCATATAGAAAAATGGGAGGAATCGGGGAGAATAGATGGGGATATCTGGAACAAGTTCGGGGAAATGGGATATTTTGGTTTGATGACCCCAGAAGATTACTCCGGTCTCAACTTGGACCTTTTCTACACGGTTATCTTTCTTGAAGAGCTGCAAAAGATAAATTCAGGTGGTTTTGCCGCTGCTATGTGGGCGCACCAATATTTGGCAATGACATACTTGAACAAGTTGGCCACGCATGAGCAGAAAAAAGTGTATTTAGAACCCAGTGTACTTGGGAATAAAATTGGCTGTTTGGGAGTATCCGAGCCTTTTGGGGGCAGTGATGTTGCCGCTATGCGCACCACTGCCGAGAAAAAAGGTGATGTGTACATAGTGAACGGTTCCAAAACTTTTATAACCAACGGTGTTTATGGCGACTACATTATTCTTGCTGCAAAGACCGATATACATGCGGCCCACAAGGGCATAAGCATGTTTGTTGTGGACAGGAATGCCAAAGGGGTGTCCGCAAATAAGTTGAATAAATTAGGATGGAGGGCTTCGGATACTGCAGAACTGGCCTTTGATAATGTTGAAGTGCCGGCTTCCAATTTGCTCGGAAATTTAAATGAAGGTTTTTCGTATATTATGGAGGCCTTTGCATTGGAACGTTTGGTAATGGGGGTGAATGCCCATGCAAGGGCGGAGTATGCTCTCGATTATGCGTTGCAGTATATGTCCGAGCGTGAGGCTTTTGGTAAAAGCATAAATCAATTTCAGGCGTTAAGACATAGGTTGGTTGATCTATATTCCGATATGTTGCTGTGCAAGCAATTCAATTATGCGACGATCGCGCAAATGGAAAAAGGAACCTACGTGGTAAAAGAAGCTACAATTTCCAAACTTAAATCTACCAAAATGGCCGATGAGGTTATTTATCATTGTCTTCAGTTCTTAGGTGGGTACGGTTATATTGAAGACTATCCAATGGCAAGGTTGAGCCGGGACAGTAGGCTTGGGCCAATTGGCGGGGGTACCTCCGAAATTTTACGCGAAATTTTGGCCAAAATTATCGTGGATAAAAAAGAGTACAAGAAACCAAAGGTGTAGAAAATATCAAAAAAGTAAAATATTTCTTTAACCGTTAAATATCATTCGTATATTTGCACTCCAAAAATCTAAAAGAAAGGAGGTTGTAGCCCATGTTAATTATACCAGTAAAAGAAGGAGAAAACATCGATAGAGCTTTAAAACGTTTCAAACGTAAGTTCGACAGAACAGGTGCCATGCGTCAGTTAAGAACAAGACAGCAGTTTACTAAACCTTCTGTAAAACGTAGAGCGCAGATACAAAAAGCACAATACATTCAGGGTCTTAGAGATCAAGAAGAAGTATAGTCTTTAAAAGTTCTTATAAAATATAGTGATCCCGTTCCTTAATTGGAGCGGGATTTTCTTTTTATAGGTTTCGGGATTCTATTGCTACCTTTGGAATATGTCCTTGTCAGCTTTTATTTCTTATTTGGAGTTGGAGAAGAATTACTCCAAAAATACCATTTTGGCGTATCAAAAGGATATTGAGTCCTTTGCTGGTTTTTGTAAAGAGCATCATGATGCGGTGAATTTGGAGAATGTATCCTATCCGTTGATCAGGAGCTGGATCGTTGATCTCTCCGATCAAGGTGTGTCCAACAGGACCATTAACCGGAAAATATCTTCTTTGCAGGCTTACTATAAGTTTTTGTTGAAAATAGGGGAGATAACCGTCTCGCCTATGGTGAAACATAGGGCGCTCAAAACCGAAAAGAAGATAGAGGTCCCATTTTCTGAAAAGGAAATGGAATCTGTTTTGTCCGAAATTCCTTTTGAGGATGATTTTGAAGGAGAAAGGGATAAGTTGATCATTGAGCTATTGTATGCCACGGGTATGCGAAGAACGGAGTTGGTGAACTTAAAAATACAGGATTTGGATTTGGCCGGACACCAATTAAAAGTATTGGGCAAAAGAAACAAAGAGCGTATTATACCTTTGCTTCACTCCACGGTACGACAGATCAATACATATTTGGACAAACGTTCTGAGCTGCAATCCAGGTCGAATACATCCTATCTGTTATTAACAAAAGATGGTCTTAAAATTTACGAAACACTTGTTTATCGAACCATAAATAAGTATTTTAGTTTGGTGTCCCCCAAGGTAAAAAAGAGTCCTCATATACTTAGGCACACTTTTGCAACACACTTGCTCAATAGGGGGGCTGATCTAAATTCCGTGAAGGAATTGTTGGGGCATTCAAGTTTGGCATCTACACAAGTTTATACACATAATAGTATAGCCGAACTTAAAAAAGTACATCGGAAGGCCCACCCAAGGAACAAGAAATAGTGAATTCTTGTAATGTTTAACTTCACTGTCTAGGACAGTACTAAAACTACATCTTATGAAAGTAAATGCACAATCGGTAAATTTTTCGGCTGATGGTAAATTGATAGACTTTATCCAAAAGCGAATGGACAAATTGGAATTATTTTATGACAAGGTCATAGAATCGGATGTATATTTGAAAGTGGAAAACACCAGTGCAAAAGAGAATAAGATAGTGGAAATCATGGTGTTCGTGCCCGGGGATAAATTTATGGTAAAAAAACAATGTAAGTCTTTTGAGGAAGCAGTTGATTCGGCCTGTAGTTCCTTGGAAAGACAGTTGGTGAAAAAGAAAGAAAAGCAGAGGGCGAAAGCTTGATGAAAATTTTTCAAAATTTGTTTTGATTAAAAAAATAAATATATACATTTGCAGTCCGTTAGAAATAGCGGGCTTTTTTAATGATGAAAAAGCGGTGAAATGCCGATATAGCTCAGCTGGCTAGAGCAGCTGATTTGTAATCAGCAGGTCGTGGGTTCGAGTCCCTCTATCGGCTCGTAAGTTATTGAAAATTAAGGCGGGGGGATACTCAAGCGGCCAACGAGGACAGACTGTAAATCTGTTGGTTTTTACCTTCGCAGGTTCGAATCCTGCTCCCCCCACAAAAGTTGTTCGTCGGAACAACCGGGAAAAAGGTTTTATTGAAATTTTGGATTGCTTGGACGGTTGTCCAAGAAAAATGCGGGAGTAGCTCAGTTGGTAGAGCGTCAGCCTTCCAAGCTGAATGTCGCCGGTTCGAACCCGGTCTCCCGCTCTAAACTTGAAATATTGGATTTCGAGTAAAAGGTTGAAGTTTTGGCGAGCTTGACTTGTAACTTTAAACTCTAAACCTGATAACCCATAGGCCGGTGTAGCTCAGGGGTAGAGCGTTTCCTTGGTAAGGAAGAGGTCACGGGTTCAAATCCCGTCATTGGCTCAAAACGATTTGTACACTAATATAAACTAAGATTAAAATTATTTTAAAATGGCAAAGGAAACTTTTGATCGTTCCAAACCACACTTAAATATTGGTACCATTGGACACGTGGATCACGGTAAAACAACATTGACTGCTGCTATTACCACTGTATTGGCGAACGCTGGTTTGTCTGAGCTAAGAAGCTTTGACTCCATCGATAACGCGCCAGAAGAAAAAGAAAGAGGTATTACTATCAACACTTCGCACGTTGAGTACCAAACAGCTAACCGTCACTACGCTCACGTTGACTGTCCTGGTCACGCGGATTACGTAAAGAACATGGTTACTGGTGCTGCCCAAATGGACGGTGCTATTTTGGTTGTGGCTGCTACCGATGGTCCTATGCCGCAAACTCGTGAGCACATCCTTCTAGGTCGTCAGGTTGGTATTCCTCGTATCGTTGTTTTCTTGAACAAAGTTGATATGGTGGATGATGAGGAGCTTTTGGAGCTTGTTGAGATGGAAGTAAGAGAATTGCTTTCTTTCTATGAGTACGATGGAGATAATGGGCCTGTTGTTGCTGGTTCGGCACTTGGTGCTTTGAACGGTGAGCAAAAATGGGTTGATACCGTAATGGAGTTGATGGAAGCTGTTGATAGCTGGATCGAAGAGCCAGAGCGTGAGGTTGACAAAGACTTCTTGATGCCTATCGAAGATGTATTTACAATTACAGGTCGTGGTACTGTTGCTACTGGTCGTATCGAAACTGGTGTGGCCAACACAGGGGACCCTGTAGATATTATCGGTATGGGTGCTGAGAAATTGTCTTCTACAATTACTGGTGTTGAGATGTTCCGTAAGATTTTGGATAGAGGTGAGGCCGGTGATAACGTAGGTCTTCTTTTGAGAGGTATCGAAAAATCAGATATCAAAAGAGGTATGGTGATCTGTAAGCCAGGTTCTGTTAAGCCACACGCCAAATTCAAAGCTGAGGTTTATATCCTTAAAAAAGAAGAAGGTGGTCGTCACACACCATTCCACAACAACTACCGTCCACAGTTCTACGTTCGTACAACTGACGTGACCGGTAACATCAACCTTCCTGATGGAGTTGAAATGGTAATGCCTGGTGATAACTTGACGATTACTGTTGATTTGATTCAGCCGATCGCATTGAGCGTTGGTCTACGTTTTGCAATCCGTGAAGGAGGTAGAACAGTAGGTGCTGGTCAGGTTACTGAGATTTTAGATTAATCATTTTACAATAAATAGTGCACTAAAGGGTGTCCCGGTTTTCTCGGGATACCTTTCAGTGTAATTAAACGGGTGTAGCTCAGTTGGTAGAGCACTGGTCTCCAAAACCAGGTGTCGGGAGTTCGAGTCTCTCCTCCCGTGCAAAGGAAAAGACAAAAGCATAGTGAGACGAGAGGTTTATCCCGAGCGTAGTCGAGGGAAGTCTCTCCTCCCGTGCAAGCAAAATACTCAAAAATTATGATCACTTACATAAAGGAATCATTAGAAGAACTTAAAAACAATGTTACTTGGTTGGAGCGTAGTAAGGCGTCTAATTTAATGGTTGTTGTGGCTGTTTTCTCCATATTGTTCGCTTTGGCGACTTGGGGTGTGGATTCTTTGTTCAGTAACTTGATCACATTGTATTTTGAAAAATTAATAGGATAAAGGTCGATTGATATGTCTGAGGTTCTGGAGAAAAAATGGTATGTGGTAAGAGCGGTCAGTGGTCAAGAAAACAAGATCAAAGGCTATATTGAAAGCGAGGTTGAAAGAGCCGGTTTTGGTGATTACCTCGAGGAAGTTCTTGTGCCTACCGAGAAAGTAGTTCAGATAAGAAACGGAAAGAAAATCAACAAAGAAAGAGTTTACTTTCCTGGGTATATCATGATCAAGGCCAATCTTGGCGGAGAAATGGTTCACATCATTCGCTCCATAACCAATGTAATCGGTTTCTTGGGCGAAGTAAAAGGTGGGGATCCTGTTCCTTTGAGAAAATCCGAAGTAAACCGTATGCTTGGTAAAGTGGATGAGTTGGCCGTAAATACGGACAACGTTTCGATTCCATTTGTGTTGGGTGAAACGGTTAAGGTGATTGATGGACCTTTTAATGGTTTTAACGGAACTGTTGAAAAAATCAATGAAGAAAAGCGTAAGCTAGAGGTAATGGTAAAGATTTTCGGAAGAAAAACGCCATTGGAGCTCAGCTATATGCAAGTTGAAAAAGTTGGATAGAAGAAGAATGGTAGATGTTGGATTTTGGGTTGCTTAAATGTGTTGCTCGAAATTAACCTCTAAAATTCAAACGCTATAATAAAGAGCTGTTACATATATAAAGCTGTGTTGCTTCCAATTGACACACTTTAAATTTAATTAGAAACAATGGCAAAAGAAGTAGATAAGGTAGTTAAATTACAAGTTAGGGGAGGTGCTGCGAACCCATCGCCACCGGTTGGACCCGCCTTAGGTGCTGCTGGTGTTAACATCATGGAGTTCTGTAAGCAGTTTAATGCTCGTACACAGGACAAACAAGGTAAGGTTTTACCTGTTGTTATCACCGTTTACAAAGACAAATCTTTCGAGTTTGTTGTAAAAACACCACCTGCGGCAGTTCAATTGATGGAAGCAGCGAAGATTAAAAAAGGATCAGGTGAACCTAACAGGGTTAAAAACGGTTCAGTTACTTGGGATCAAGTAAAGGCGATCGCCGAAGATAAAATGGTCGATCTTAACGCTTTTACCGTGGAATCTGCAATGAGTATGGTTGCGGGTACTGCTAGATCTATGGGTCTGAAAATAGCCGGACAAAGACCTTTTTAAAATCTTAAAAGCATTATTAAATGGCAAAGTTGACTAAAAAGCAAAAAGAAGCCCAATCCAAAATTGACAAGAATAAATTGTATTCTTTGGAAGAGGCATCCGCTTTAGTAAAAGAAATAACCAATGTAAAATTTGATGCTTCCATAGATTTGGCGGTTCGTTTGGGCGTTGACCCAAGAAAAGCCAATCAAATGGTACGTGGCGTTGTTACCCTTCCTCATGGAACTGGTAAGGATGTGAAAGTTTTGGCATTGGTGACACCAGACAAAGAAGCAGAAGCAACAGAAGCAGGAGCTGATTTTGTTGGGTTGGACGAATATTTGGATAAAATAAAAGGCGGTTGGACAGATGTTGATGTTATCATCACCATGCCGAGCGTTATGGGTAAATTGGGACCATTAGGTAGAATTTTAGGGCCTAGAGGTTTAATGCCCAATCCAAAAACCGGAACAGTTACCATGGATGTAGCGAAAGCCGTATCCGATGTTAAGGCCGGTAAAATAGACTTTAAAGTGGACAAAACCGGTATTGTGCACGCAGCAATCGGAAAAGCTTCATTCTCCGCGGACAAAATCGCAGGAAACGCTAAGGAATTGATAGATACCTTGGTAAAATTGAAGCCTTCGGCAGCTAAAGGTGTGTACATGAAGAGTATATACATGTCCAGTACAATGAGCCCTAGTGTTCAACTAGATCCAAAAGCAGTTCAATAACTGGTAGTTCAATTTTTATAACTATGACAAGAGAAGAAAAAGCAACAGTAATAAAAGACTTGACTGCACAGTTGGCCGATAATGCCAATATTTACTTGGCCGATATTTCGGGATTGAACGCAGTGGACACCTCTAACTTGAGAAGAGCGTGTTTTAAGGCAAACATTAAGCTTGCGGTCGTAAAGAACACCTTGCTTGCAAAAGCAATGGAAGCTTCTGATAAGGAATTTGGTGAACTTCCCGAGGTATTGAAAGGTAACACATCTTTGATGTTTTCCGAAACCGGGAACGCACCTGCGAAACTTATCAAGAACTTTAGAAAAAAATCAGAAAAGCCCGTATTAAAAGGAGCCTTTATCGAAGAGGCGGTATATATTGGGGATAACAATCTTGATGCACTTGTGAACATCAAGTCCAAAGAGGAAGTTATCGGGGATATCATCGGATTGTTGCAATCACCGGCCAAGAATGTTATTTCTGGACTTAAGTCCGGAGGCGGTAAATTGGCAGGTATCCTTAAAACCCTTTCTGAGAAAGAATAATTCGCGCACAATAAACTAAGTATATTTTAAAAATTTTTATTAAACGATAGAAAAATGGCAGATTTAAAAGATTTTGCAGAACAGTTGGTAAACCTTACAGTAAAAGAGGTAAATGAGTTGGCCGACATTTTAAAAGAAGAATATGGTATTGAGCCTGCTGCTGCTGCAGTAGCTGTTGCTGGTGGTGCTGCCGGTGGCGGTGAAGCTGAAGCTGCTGAGGAAAAATCAGAATTTGATGTAATCCTTACAGCTGCTGGTGGTTCTAAATTGGCGGTCGTAAAATTGGTTAAGGAATTGACCGGTCTTGGACTAAAAGATGCTAAAGAAATCGTTGACAGCGCACCAAAAGCTGTTAAGGAAGGTGTTGCCAAAGATGAGGCAGAAGGTATCAAAAAATCATTGGAAGAAGCAGGAGCAGAAGTTGAGCTTAAATAATCGCTTTTCCCATTAGAACTTGGTTAAGGTCTTTCCATTTTTGGTTAGACCTTAGCCTATTTATATAAGGAGTGTATAAAGCCGTACACCAACCCACTTAGTAATCACGATCAAAATTTGTCCATAGATGTTCACAAACACTATTGAAAGAGTTAATTTCGCATCCGCTAAGAACATACCGGAATACCCGGATTTCTTGGACATTCAGATAAAATCGTTCCAAGACTTTTTCCAGCTTGAGACTAAATCTGACGAAAGAGGAAACGAAGGTCTCTACAACACCTTCATGGAGAATTTTCCAATCACAGATACCAGAAACCAGTTCGTACTTGAGTTTTTGGATTACTTCATAGATCCACCAAGATATTCCATCCAAGAATGTATCGAGCGTGGACTTACCTATAGCGTACCCCTAAAGGCGCGTTTAAAATTGTACTGTACCGATCCAGAGCACGAAGATTTCGAAACTATCGTTCAGGATGTGTATTTGGGTACTATCCCTTACATGACTCCTAGTGGAACCTTTGTGATCAACGGCGCAGAAAGAGTTGTAGTTTCCCAGTTGCACAGATCTCCAGGGGTTTTCTTTGGACAATCTTTCCACGCAAATGGTACAAAATTGTATTCCGCCAGGGTAATTCCTTTCAAAGGATCTTGGATTGAATTCGCCACCGATATCAACTCGGTGATGTATGCCTACATCGATAGGAAGAAAAAATTACCGGTAACCACTCTGTTCCGTGCCATCGGCTTTGAAAGGGACAAGGACATTTTGGAAATCTTCGACCTTTCGGAAGAAGTAAAGGTTTCCAAATCCGGGCTTAAAAAAGTATTGGGCCGTAAATTGGCCGCTAGAGTGTTGAACACATGGCATGAGGATTTCGTGGACGAGGATACTGGAGAAGTGGTATCTATCGAAAGAAACGAAATCGTACTCGATCGTGATACCATTTTGGAAAAAGAGCATATCGATGAGATCATTGATGCCGACGTGAAGACCATTTTGCTTCACAAGGAGAACAATGCACAGTCTGATTATGCCATTATCCACAACACTTTGCAAAAAGACCCTACCAACTCTGAAAAAGAAGCGGTAGAGCATATTTATAGACAATTGCGTAATGCCGAACCGCCAGATGAAGAAACGGCTCGTGGTATTATCGATAAATTGTTCTTCTCCGACCAACGTTACAATCTTGGAGAAGTAGGTCGTTACAGAATGAACAAGAAGTTAGGCTTGGATATCGGAATGGATAAACAAGTGTTGACCAAGGAAGATATCATCACCATCATCAAATATTTGATCGAGTTGATCAACTCCAAAGCGGAGATCGATGATATCGATCACTTGTCCAACCGTCGTGTAAGAACCGTTGGGGAACAATTGTCCCAGCAGTTCGGCGTAGGTTTGGCACGAATGGCGCGTACCATCCGTGAGCGTATGAACGTTCGTGACAATGAGGTGTTTACCCCGATTGATTTGATCAACGCGAAGACATTGTCATCCGTAATCAACTCATTCTTTGGAACCAACCAGTTGTCCCAGTTCATGGACCAGACCAACCCGTTGGCAGAGATTACGCACAAAAGAAGATTATCCGCATTAGGGCCAGGTGGTCTTTCCAGAGAAAGAGCAGGTTTCGAGGTGCGAGACGTTCACTATACACACTACGGAAGATTGTGTCCGATCGAGACACCTGAAGGACCGAACATTGGTTTGATCTCTTCATTGTCCGTATTTGCCAAGGTGAACAATATGGGCTTCTTGGAAACTCCTTACCGTAAAGTAGAGGATGGTAAAGTGGATACTGAAAACCACATTTACCTCAGTGCAGAGGAAGAGGAAGGAATGAAGATTGCCCAAGCCAACATTCCATTGGCAGAAGATGGTACTATTGAAAGAGAAAAGGTAATTGCCCGTGAAGAAGGTGATTTCCCGGTAGTGGACCCAACAGAGGTAAAATATACCGACGTAGCACCGAACCAGATCGCATCCATTTCCGCATCCTTGATTCCTTTCTTGGAGCACGATGATGCGAACCGTGCCTTGATGGGATCTAACATGATGCGCCAGGCAGTTCCATTGTTGAGACCGGATTCTCCGATCGTAGGTACAGGTTTGGAAAGACAAGTAGCTACCGATTCCCGGGTATTGATCAATGCAGAAGGAGATGGGGTTGTTGAGTATGTGGATGCACAGAAAATTACCATTAAGTACGATAGGACCGATGAAGAGCGATTGGTAAGCTTTGACGAAGATTCTAAAACGTACCAATTGGTGAAGTTTAGAAAAACAAACCAAGGAACCAGTATTAACTTGAAGCCAATCGTAAGAAAAGGCGACAAGGTAAAAAAAGGTCAGGTACTTTGTGAAGGCTACGCTACCGAAAAAGGGGAATTGGCCTTGGGTAGAAACATGAAGGTTGCCTTTATGCCTTGGAAAGGATACAACTTTGAGGATGCGATCGTGATTTCCGAAAAAGTGGTTCGTGAGGATATATTTACCTCTATCCATGTTGATGAGTATTCCTTGGAGGTAAGAGATACCAAATTGGGTGCGGAGGAATTGACTAACGATATTCCAAACGTATCCGAAGAAGCAACAAAAGACTTGGACGAGTATGGTATGATCCGTATCGGTGCCGAAGTGAAGCCAGGAGATATATTGATCGGTAAGATTACTCCAAAGGGAGAATCGGACCCAACTCCGGAAGAAAAACTGTTGCGTGCCATCTTTGGTGACAAAGCAGGTGATGTAAAGGATGCTTCATTAAAAGCTTCTCCATCATTAAGAGGTGTAGTAATCGATAAGAAATTGTTCTCCCGTTCCATCAAGGACAAGAGAAAACGTTCCGAAGATAAAGAAGCCATCGCTAGATTGGAATTGGATTATGAGGTGAAGTTCCAACAGCTGAAAGATGAATTGATAGAGAAATTGTTCAGTTTGATCAGTGGAAAAACATCGCAAGGTGTAATCAACGATTTGGGTGAAGAAGTACTTCCAAAAGGAAAGAAATACACCATTAAAATGTTGAACGCCGTTGACGATTTCGCTCACTTGGTTGGAGGAAGCTGGACAACAGATGACGCGACCAATGCTTTGGTGGCAGACTTGTTGCACAACTACAAAATAAAATTGAACGATATTCAAGGTAACCTTAGAAGGGACAAGTTTACCATCTCCGTAGGGGATGAGCTTCCTGCAGGTATCATGAAATTGGCCAAAGTCTACATCGCCAAAAAGCGTAAGCTTAAAGTTGGTGATAAAATGGCGGGTCGTCACGGTAACAAAGGTATTGTGGCACGTATCGTTCGTCAAGAGGATATGCCGTTCTTGGAAGACGGAACCCCAGTGGACATTGTATTGAACCCACTTGGTGTACCATCGAGGATGAACATTGGTCAGATCTACGAAACCGTATTAGGTTGGGCCGGATTAAAATTAGGTCAAAAATATGCCACTCCAATTTTTGATGGTGCCTCGTTGGATGAGATCAATAAGATTACCGATGAAGCAGGAGTGCCAAGATTTGGACACACTTATCTATACGATGGTGGAACCGGTCAGCGTTTCGATCAACGAGCTACCGTTGGAGTTATCTACATGTTGAAACTTGGTCACATGGTAGACGACAAAATGCACGCAAGATCTATTGGACCGTACTCATTGATCACACAGCAACCATTGGGTGGTAAAGCTCAGTTTGGTGGTCAGCGTTTTGGTGAGATGGAAGTGTGGGCATTGGAAGCCTACGGAGCATCATCTACCCTTAGGGAAATATTGACCGTTAAGTCGGATGATGTTATCGGAAGGGCCAAGACCTATGAGACCATTGTAAAGGGTGAGACCATGCCAGAGCCTGGGTTGCCAGAATCTTTCAATGTATTGATGCACGAACTTAAAGGTTTGGGCTTGGATATTAGATTGGAGGAATAGAACACTATATTACATTAACTATATCATCACCATATTGTTATGGCTAGAATAAAAGATAATAACGCACAAAAAAGGTTCAACAAAATTTCCATCGGATTGGCCTCTCCAGAGTCAATCTTGGCAGAGTCCCGTGGAGAGGTGTTGAAGCCCGAAACCATTAACTATAGAACGCACAAACCAGAGCGTGATGGATTGTTCTGCGAGCGTATTTTCGGTCCCGTTAAGGATTATGAATGTGCCTGTGGTAAGTACAAAAGAATCCGTTACCGTGGAATCGTTTGTGACCGTTGTGGTGTTGAAGTAACGGAGAAAAAAGTACGTAGAGATCGCGTGGGGCACATTAATCTTGTGGTTCCCGTAGCGCATATCTGGTACTTCCGTTCACTGCCAAACAAAATAGGATATCTTTTGGGATTGCCTTCCAAAAAGTTGGATATGATCATATACTACGAAAGGTATGTGGTTATCCAGCCTGGTATTGCCAAAGGTCCAGAAGGTGAGGAAATCCACAAAATGGATTTCTTGACCGAAGAGGAATACTTGAACATTTTGGAATCCATTCCTACCGAGAACCAATACTTGGAGGATACCGATCCCAATAAGTTCATTGCCAAAATGGGTGCCGAATGTTTGATTGACATTTTGTCCAGAATAGATTTGGAACAATTGTCGTACGAACTACGTCACAAGGCGAACACCGAAACATCAAAACAACGTAAGACCGAAGCATTGAAACGTCTTCAGGTAGTCGAGGCATTACGTGAATCACAAAACAACAGGGAGAACAACCCTGAATGGATGATCATGAAAGTGATTCCTGTGATTCCGCCGGAATTGCGTCCGTTGGTACCGTTGGATGGTGGTCGTTTTGCCACATCAGATTTGAACGATTTGTACCGTAGGGTAATTATCCGAAACAACCGATTGAAGCGTTTGATGGAGATCAAGGCGCCAGAAGTAATCTTGAGGAACGAAAAGCGAATGCTTCAAGAAGCAGTGGATTCCCTTTTCGATAACACAAGGAAAGCATCTGCGGTAAAAACGGAATCAAATAGACCATTGAAATCCCTTTCCGATTCATTGAAAGGTAAGCAAGGTCGTTTCCGTCAAAACCTTTTGGGTAAACGTGTGGATTACTCTGCTCGTTCCGTAATCGTTGTTGGACCGGAATTGAAATTGTACGAATGTGGTCTTCCTAAAGATATGGCTGCCGAACTTTACAAGCCGTTCATCATCCGTAAGTTGATAGAAAGAGGTATCGTAAAGACGGTTAAATCAGCTAAAAAGATTATAGACAAGAAAGAGCCCGTAGTTTGGGACATTCTTGAAAACGTCCTTAAAGGGCACCCCGTATTGTTGAACCGTGCCCCCACATTGCACCGTTTGGGTATCCAAGCGTTCCAGCCTAAACTTATCGAAGGTAAGGCTATTCGTTTGCACCCATTGGCATGTACCGCATTCAACGCGGATTTTGATGGGGATCAAATGGCAGTTCACTTGCCATTGGGGCCAGAGGCCATTTTGGAAGCTCAATTATTGATGTTGGCTTCACAGAATATCCTTAACCCAGCAAACGGTTCCCCGATTACCGTACCATCTCAGGATATGGTCTTGGGATTGTATTATATGACCAAGCATAAAAAATCCACACCGGAAGAGCCTGTGTTGGGTGAAGGTTTGACCTTCTATTCTTCTGAAGAAGTGGAGATTGCCTTCAACGAGAAAAAAGTATCGCTTAACGCCGGAATCAAGGTTAGGGCAAAGGACTTTAACAAAGAAGGTGAGTTGGTCTATCAAATTATAGAAACCACGGTAGGTCGTGTATTGTTCAACACAGAAGTGCCGGAACAAGCAGGATTCATCAACCAGGTATTGAACAAGAAAGCCCTTAGAAACATTATCGGGGACATTCTTGCAGTGACCGATGTGCCTACTACTGCGGATTTCTTGGATAAAATTAAGGCCATGGGATACGATTTCGCCTTTAAAGGTGGTCTATCCTTCAGTTTGGGAGATATTATCATCCCGGCCGAGAAATTGGATATGATCGAAGAGGCCAATGGACAAGTTGATGGTATTATGATGAACTATAACATGGGTCTTATTACCAACAACGAACGTTACAACCAGGTAATTGATGTTTGGACTTCTACCAACGCCATGTTGACCGAGTTGGCCATGAAGCGAATTCGTGAGGACAAACAAGGATTCAACTCTGTGTATATGATGTTGGATTCTGGTGCGAGGGGTTCCAAAGAGCAGATTCGTCAGCTGACCGGTATGCGTGGATTGATGGCCAAGCCTAAAAAATCTACAGCAGGAGGTGGAGAGATTATCGAAAACCCGATTCTTTCCAACTTTAAGGAAGGATTATCGATTTTGGAATACTTTATCTCTACCCACGGTGCACGTAAAGGTCTTGCGGATACCGCTTTGAAAACTGCGGATGCTGGATACTTGACCCGTCGTTTGGTGGATGTTTCACAGGATGTTATCGTTAATAGCGAAGATTGTGGAACCTTGAGAGGTATCGAAGTGGAAGCTTTGAAGAAAAATGAGGAAGTTGTTGAAACTTTGGGTGAGAGAATCCTAGGTAGGGTATCCTTACACGATGTATACAACCCATTGACCGAAGAGCTTGTCCTAAGAGCAGGTCAAGAGATCAATGAAGCCGATGTTAAAAGGGTAGAAGCAGCTCCGATCGAGAAGATAGAAGTAAGATCACCATTAACGTGCGAGGCGCCACAAGGTATATGTGCCAAATGTTATGGACGTAACCTTGCTACCAATAAAATGGTACAAAGGGGTGAGGCCGTAGGTGTTGTTGCCGCTCAGTCCATCGGTGAGCCTGGTACACAGTTAACGTTGCGTACCTTCCACGTGGGTGGTATTGCAGGTAACATCTCCGAGGACAACAAATTGGAGTCTAAATTTGATGGTGTTGCCGAAATCGAGGACCTAAGGTTGGTAGAAGGAGAAAATAGTGAAGGTGGAAAAACCAATATTGTTATCTCCAGAACATCCGAAGTTAAGATTGTTGATCCAAAAACAGGAATTACCTTAAGTACAAACAACATCCCTTATGGTTCTCAGCTGTACATTAAAAATGGCGAGAAAATAGCAAAGGGAACTGTTATTTGCGAGTGGGATCCATATAACGGTGTTATTGTTTCCGAATTCTCTGGAGAGATAGCCTACGAAAACATTGAGCAAGGGGTTACTTACCAAGTAGAAATCGATGAACAGACCGGTTTCCAAGAAAAAGTAATCTCCGAAAGTAGGAACAAAAAACTTATTCCAACCTTGTTGATCAAGGATGGTAAAGGAGAAACATTGCGTTCGTACAACTTGCCGGTTGGTTCACACCTTATGATCGATGATGGCGAAAAGGTGAAGGAAGGTAAGATTTTGGTGAAAATCCCACGTAAATCTGCTAAGGCAGGGGATATTACCGGAGGTCTTCCGAGGGTGACCGAGCTTTTCGAGGCCCGTAACCCATCCAATCCAGCAGTTGTTTCGGAAATTGATGGTGTAGTATCCTTTGGTAAGATCAAGCGAGGTAACCGCGAAATCATTATAGAATCCAAAACAGGTGATATCAAAAAGTACTTGGTTAAATTGTCCAACCAGATTTTGGTTCAGGAGAACGACTACGTACGTGCCGGTATGCCATTGTCCGACGGTTCCATTACACCGGAAGATATCTTGGCCATTAAAGGACCATCCGCAGTACAGCAATACTTGGTGAACGAGGTACAAGAGGTATATCGTTTACAGGGTGTGAAAATCAACGACAAACACTTTGAGGTTGTTGTAAGACAAATGATGCGTAAAGTTAAGATCCAAGATCCAGGTGATACTATCTTCTTGGAGAATCAATTGGTGCACAAAGACGACTTTATCAACGAAAATGATGAGATTTTCGGTAAGAAGGTTGTGGAAGATGCCGGGGATTCCGAAAGATTGAAGCCAGGGCAGATCTTAACCATACGTGAGCTAAGGGACGAGAACTCTATTCTTAGAAGAGAGGACAAGAACTTAGTGGTTGCAAGAGATGCAGTTGCTGCAACAGCAACGCCGATCCTGCAAGGTATCACAAGAGCATCGTTGCAGACCAAATCCTTTATATCTGCGGCATCGTTCCAAGAAACTACAAAAGTATTGAACGAAGCTGCGGTTAGCGGTAAAGTGGATACCTTGGAAGGATTGAAGGAAAATGTAATTGTAGGACATAAGATTCCTGCCGGTACCGGTATGAGGGATTATGACAGTATCATTGTAGGTTCCAAAGAGGAGTACGATGAGATCATGGCCCGAAAAGAGGAATTTAAATTCTAAATAAAAATAAACCCTGGCCTTTAGGTCGGGGTTTTCTTTTTAAGATAAGAACAGATATGGCTGAAGAAAAGAAGAATCAGAAACAGATCAATATAGAGTTGGATGAGAAAACAGCGGAAGGAACATATTCCAATCTGGCTATAATCAACCACTCAGTATCAGAGTTTGTGGTGGACTTTATTAGTTTGATGCCGGGCGCTCCCAAGGCAAAGGTGAAAAGCAGAATAATCCTAACGCCACAACATGCCAAAAAACTGCTCAAGGCATTAAATGAAAATGTAAATAGGTTCGAAAGTGCCCATGGAACAATTCAGGACTATGAGCAACCTCCGATTCCATTGAATTTTGGCCCTACTGGAGAAGCATAAAAAAAGCCCCTTTTTTAAAAGGGGCTTTTTTTATTGATTTTATGTTAACCAACCTTTCTCAATTCCCTTTTTAGAGAATAAAATCAGGTAAATCCCAATTATTATCACAATTACGGGCATGGCATATGTAGAAGGTCCAAAAGCTTCCACGGCATTGGAGATAAACAACCAATGGATGAATTGAACCACTGCGGCCAATAGCGAAAGAATAAATAGTGGCCGGGCCCATTTTTTACGCAACAGTAGTCCAATACAGGCCGAAGTTCCGGAGAATACAGCAAGGGCAAATGCTGCCGTGGCCCATGCCGGTATGCCTTCGAAAGCTTCACGTTGTGCTTGGTCTAAAGTTTCTAAGATAGCCTGTTGGTTAAAAGCTTGATTGAGATAGTTGAAAACACCCATTAAATTCCATAAAAGTGCGATAATGCTTACCACCCAGAACCAAGTAGGCGGTTTTACTGTAGTTGTCATAGTTTGCTTAATTAATTGGTTATACCAATCAATGTACAAAAAAAAGAAATATGAACTTATATAATCAATTCGTTTTCAACCTTGTATGCGTTGGTTAAAAAAAGGATTATTCAAACTCTGAAGTGTAGTGCAGTTTTACGGAAGGGTACTTTTGTTGGGTCATCTGTAACGAAAATGGGGAATCTGCCAAAAACACCAATTGCCCTCTTTTGTCGGTAGCCAAAAACTTTTGCTTTACCCTTTTGAACTCTTGGAACTCCTCATTGTTTTCATCTTCTGCCTCTACCCAGCATGCTTTATGGACCGGAAAATTTTCATAGGTACACTTGGCCCCGTACTCGTGCTCCAATCGATATTGGATAACTTCATATTGCAGAGCACCAACGGTTCCAATAACTTTCCTTCCGTTCATTTCCAGGGTGAACAATTGGGCGACACCTTCATCCATTAATTGATCAATTCCCTTGTACAGTTGCTTGGCCTTCATTGGGTCTGCATTGTTGATATATCTAAAATGCTCGGGAGAAAAGCTCGGAATGCCTTTGTAGTGCAGTTCTTCACCGCTGGTCAAAGTGTCCCCTATCTTAAAGTTGCCCGTATCATGAAGCCCCACAATATCCCCTGGATAAGAGATGTCCACAATCTCTTTTTTCTCTGCAAAGAATGCGTTTGGGCTGGAGAACTTTAGCTTTTTTCCTTGTCTTACGTGTAGATAGGGAGTGTTGCGTTCAAAAGTACCTGAAACAATCTTAACAAAAGCCAATCTGTCCCGGTGCTTGGGGTCCATGTTGGCATGTATTTTAAATACAAATCCGGAGAAATCCTTTTCGTCTGCCTTGACCAAACGTTCCTCGGCCTTTTTTGGTCTGGGAGAGGGAGCGATATCCACAAAACAATCCAACAGTTCACGTACACCAAAATTATTCAGTGCAGAACCAAAAAAAACAGGTTGCAACTCACCTTTAAGATAGGCTTCTTTGTCAAAATCCGGGTAAACACCATCTACCAGTTCCAAGTTGCCGCGTAACTCTTCGGCTGCGTTGGCCCCGATAATTTCTTCAAGCTCTGGATTGTCGAGGTTATCAAAAGCAATGGTCTCCTCGATGTTTTTTTTACTATTGCCGCTAAACAGATTAATGTTTTTTTCGTAGATGTTGTAGATTCCCTTGAAATCGTATCCCATGCCTATCGGAAAGCTTAAAGGGGTAACGGACAAACCTAATTTTTGTTCTACTTCGTCCAAGAGATCAAAAGCGTCTTTTCCCTCACGATCCAATTTGTTGATGAAAACGATCATTGGAATATTTCGCATACGACAGACCTCGACGAGTTTTTCCGTCTGCTCCTCCACACCTTTTGCCACATCAATAACAACAATAACGCTGTCCACCGCGGTGAGGGTCCGGAATGTGTCCTCGGCGAAATCTTTGTGCCCTGGGGTATCCAGGATATTTATCTTTTTGTCCTTATAAATAAACGCTAAAACCGAAGTAGCGACCGAAATACCCCTTTGTCTTTCGATTTCCATAAAGTCACTCGTAGCGGACTTTTTTATTTTGTTGCTTTTTACGGCTCCCGCTTCTTGGATCGCACCACCGAACAAAAGTAATTTTTCGGTCAAAGTAGTTTTACCGGCATCCGGGTGGGAAATGATACCAAAGGTTCTTCGTTTCGCTATTTCCTTTTGAAATTCCATCAACAAAAATTTCGGCAAAAATAGTGGATTTATCTGTTATGCCCCGAATTTTGGCAACGAATCACGATTGTTAATATTATTGGAAAAAAATTACCGAATTAAACCGGTCAAAACGAAAAAGTGAAGTATTTTTCGGCCGTTTTAATAGCACTGACCATTAAAGTGTGGGTTATATACCATTGGTGAATCGACAATCCAGTCAATAATGTTGATGAACATGCCTTTTATCGATTAAAATAGGAGGTGATAGTCAAATAGTTTAACTATGTGACGTAATTGTGTCGAGATGTGTCAAATGGACCAGTGACATTAAAACAAACAAGAAAACCCCAATTTTCTTACAATTACGAGAACCACTTTTTGCCATGGTGATAGTTGACCAAAACTTATCATTTATGGACAAAATTACTTTTGTGAGACTAAATAACCCGCTACACAAACAGTTCGTGTTTACGATGTTCTTTGTGGTATTTGGCTTTGCATCACATTTTAGTGCAGCCAATACTTATGATTTTACAACTCCCTTAGGTCTCGATCTAGAAAATAGCTATAACTCTCAATCCCTTACATTTGATTTTCGGAGAACTTCGTTATGGAATCCTTTGTCGTTTTGTTACGGAAGCGGCGATTGTGATGGCGATGGGGTTACCACAGATCAAGAAAACATAGATGGTACAGACCCAAATGACCCATGCGATTTTGTTTTGGCTCACCAGAACTGTGCACCGTCCGACAAATGGAAAAAAATGGATTGCGATGGGGATGGGGTTACCAATGGTAGGGAAAAGCATGACGGTACCGATCCCTTAGATCCTTGTGATTTTGTTTTGGCACACCAGAACTGTTCGCCGTCTTACAAATGGAAGAAGTTGGATTGTGATGGCGATGGGGTTACCAATGGTAGGGAAAAAGAAGACGGTACAGATCCACTAGATCCTTGCGATTTTGTTTTGGAGCACCAGGATTGCGCACCGTCCCAGGAATGGAAGAAGTTGGATTGTGATGGAGATGGGGTAAGTAATGGCCAGGAAAAAGAAGACGGTACGGATCCACTAGATTCTTGCGATTTTGTTTTGGAGCACCAGGATTGCGCACCGTCCCAAGAATGGAAGAACTTGGATTGTGATGGAGATGGGGTCACTAACGGCGATGAGAAGGAAGATGGCACAGACCCATTGGATTCATGCGAATATAACCCAGATAGTGTAACCCTACCACAAAGTGGGGACTATCTGGATGCTGATTGTGATGGCGACGGGGTTACCAACGGCGACGAGATAGAAGATGGAACTGATCCTTTGGATTCCTGTGATTTTAAACTGGAAAGTCAAACCGTCACCCCCGATTCTACTTGGATAGACGCCGATTGTGATGGTGATGGGGTGACCAACGGCGATGAGAAGGAAGATGGTACGGATCCTTTAGATCCGTGCGATTATAATCCAGAAAGCGTTACCCTGCCGCAATCTGCAAATTGGGAATCCCTTGATTGTGATGGCGACGGAAACCCGAATGATACGGACCCTGACCCTTTGACGGTAAATGCCAATGACGATTTTGGTTCGACACCCGCAACTATTGAGGTTGCAATAAACATTTTGGAGAATGATGATTTTCTTCCCAACAATGCACCTAACAATGTCGGTGTTACCAATATTGAAAGAATTGGAGGCAGCGCTGTTGGAGTAGTTGTTTTTAATAATGATACTGGTTTTGTAAACTATATACCGGAAACATCTGAATCAAATTCTACCGTTTCCATAGTGTATCAGGTGTGCAACATACTGCCCGACCCAAGTGTGTGCGCAACTGCCACGATTTATATAGAAATCGGAGCGAATGCTCTGGATGCCGTAGATGATACATTTACGGCGGAAACGGGAGATGGGGGAACCATTCCGAACAGCAATGTGATATCCAACGATACATATAATGGAGAACCTGTTTCCTTGGAAGATGTGGTGCTGACCTCCACGCCAACGGACCAGTTGACCATCAATGCGGACGGGACCATCAGCGTAGTCCCCGGAACCGAAGCGGGAACCTATACCATTGAATACACGATATGCGATGTAGCCGATTCCGGCAATTGCGATACCGCTACGGTTACCGTTGAGGTGCTCCAAGGACCGGGCAATGTACTGGATGCCGTAGATGATACATTTACGGCGGAAACGGGAGATGGGGGAACCATTCCGAACAGCAATGTGCTAACCAACGATACGTACAATGGAGAACCTGTTTCCTTGGAAGATGTGGTGCTGACCTCCACGCCAACGGACCAGCTGACCATCAATGCGGACGGTACGATCAACGTAGTCCCCGGAACCGAAGCGGGAACCTATACCATTGAATACACGATATGCGATGTAGCCGATTCCGGCAATTGTGATACAGCAACGGTAACCGTTGAAGTTTCAGAAGGTATGGGTAACACTATTGATGCCGTAGATGATGCCTTTACGGCAGAAACGGGAGATGGGGGAGCCATTCCGAACAGCAATGTGCTATCCAACGATACATACAATGGAGAACCTGTTTCCTTGGCAGATGTTGTGTTGACCTCCACCCCAACGGATCAGTTGACCATCAATGCGGACGGGACCATCAACGTAGTCCCCGGAACCGAAGCGGGAACCTATACCATTGAATACACGATTTGCGATGTGATGGATGTCAATAATTGTGATACAGCAACGGTGACCGTTGAAGTTTCAGAAGGTATGGGTAACACTATTGATGCCGTAGATGATACCTTTACGGCGGAAACGGGAGATGGGGGGACCATTCCGAACAGCAATGTGCTATCCAACGATACATATAATGGAGAACCTGTTTCCTTGGCAGATGTGGTGTTGACCTCCACACCAACGGACCAGTTGACCATCAATGCGGACGGGACCATCAGCGTAGTCCCCGGAACCGAGGCGGGAACCTATACCATTGAATACACGATTTGCGATGTGATGGATGTCAATAATTGTGATACAGCAACAGTGACCGTTGAGATTATAGAAGGGATGGAAAATGTAATTGATGCAGTGGACGATACCTATAATGCTGGAATCGGCGGGGAACCAATAGAAAATAGTAATGTTCTGGACAACGATACCCTCAATGACAATCCCGTTTCAATTACTGATGTTATACTCACATCGACACCTACAAACGAATTGTCTGTCGAAGAAGATGGCAGTATAAGGGTGTTCCCTGGTACACCGGTAGGAATATATACCATAGAATATACCATTTGCGAAGCTGCAAACGGAAATAATTGCGACACTGCTATAGTTACGGTGATTGTAGAAGAAATCGAAGTAAATCAAATGTTGACCCCAAATGGAGACCTTAAGAACGATTTCCTATTTATTCGAGGGGTCGAGTACATAAAGTCGAGTACATTGAAAATATTCAACCGTTGGGGAACCCAAGTTTTCGAAAGTGCCAATTACGATAACGTGAACAATGTTTTTGATGGACGGGTTCGAGGTAAATCGGCTATTAGCGTTAATGATTACCTACCGGCCGGGGTTTATTTTTATATTTTTAACTATGAAACGGCCCAAGGAAGTTTCACGGATTCCGAATACATTTATATAAGCAGGTAACTATTTTGATAGAATGATAAAGAAGCATTTTTTTATAGCATTGTTGTTTGTTGGCGCGATCATTACAGGCGCAAAGGCCCAACAAGATGCACAGTACACCCAATACATGTACAATACTTTGAGTGTTAACCCTGCCTACGCCGGTTCCAGAGGACAATTAAGTTTTGCCGGTTTGTACCGTTCGCAATGGGTTGGTCTGGATGGAGCACCGGAAACCTTTACCTTGAACTTGCATTCTCCCATACGAAACAGTAGGTTGGGATATGGGATTTCCATTGTGAACGACAATATTGGCGACGGGGTGGTCCAAGAAACCTATTTGGATGCTGTGGTCTCCTATACGATCGATGTCTCCATGGATGCAAAATTATCCTTTGGGTTAAAGGCAGGGGGAAACATGTTGAGCCTCGACTTTAATGGGTTGCGGAATTTTGACCAAGAAGTGGTCAACCAGAACAATATAGATAATAGGTTTACTCCAAACTTTGGATTGGGAATCTACTATCATACCGATAAGTTTTATGCTGGTGTCTCTGCCCCTAACGTGTTGGAATCCGAATATTTTGATAACGATAATTCGGATGATGGTATCAACTTTCTCTCAGCAGAACGAATGAATATTTATTTGATAACCGGATATGTGTTCGATTTGGGTGCCGACCTGCAGTTTAAGCCTGCTTTGCTTACCAAAGCTGTGGGAGGTGCGCCTTTGCAAGTAGATCTTTCCGCCAGTTTCCTATTTGCCAACAAGTTCAGTTTTGGAGCGGCTTATCGCTGGGATGCTGCAGTAAGTGGCCTGGTAGGATTTCAGGTTACCGACCAGATTATGCTAGGGTTGGCCTATGATCGCGAGACCACGGAATTGGGCGGAACGCAGTTTAACGATGGTTCATTTGAAGTTTTCTTAAGGTTGGAATTGTTAAAATCGTTCCAAAGGACCATATCACCAAGATTCTTTTAATTTAGACCGGAATGCTGAAAAGATTACTCACATTATTGATTATCGTTTGCGGAGGTATTGTTAAAGTGTCGGCCCAGCAAGATAGTATCCCCGACAAACAACTGGTTCGGATAATGGAAAAGGCGGACGAACGCTACAATCAATATTCCTTTAGTCCCGCCATAGATATCTATAAAAAAGTGCTGGATAAAGGCTATACCTCTGCAGATTTGTTAAAGAAACTGGGGAATTCTTATTACTTCAACGCTAAATACCAAGAAGCGGCCGAAATCTACAAAAAATTGAAGGCAACATACCCTGATCAGATGTCGGTGGAAGATGTATTCCGATATGCACAAAGCTTAAAGTCCGTAGGCGAATATGACGATGCAGCAAAAATTATGGCCAGTTTCAAGGAAATGACATCGTCCATGGTAGACTATGACGAAGATTACATGGCCAAAATTGAAAAGAATTCAGGAAGGTATTCTGTCAAACAGTTTCCTTATAACAGTAAGTATTCCGATTTCGCAGCGGCGTATTACGAAGAAGGACTCATATTTGCCTCTGACCGCGACACAGGTAATTTTGCGCGATACCGCCATACTTGGAACGCCAGGGACTTTTTGGATCTCTACAAAGTGAATGCCGACAGTATATCCAACAATAAAGTGGTAAAGTTGGGGGGAGACGTAAATACCAGACTGCACGAATCCACTTCGGTAGTTTCCAAAGATGGATCTACGATGTATTTTACACGAAATAATTTTTTCGATGGAAGAAAGAAAAAGGATGAAGAAGGAATTATAAGGCTAAAGATCTATAGTGCCGAGAATATTGATGGTATATGGACGAATATTGTAGAACTTCCATTTAATAGTGATTCATATTCCGTGGCCCATCCGATGTTAAGCCCCGACGGCAAGAAACTTTATTTTGTTTCCGACATGCCGGGAAGTCTGGGAGAATCGGATATTTTCGTTACCGAGATTATCGGTGATGGCACCTATGGCCCGATCAAGAACCTGGGGAGTAACATCAATACCATGGCAAGGGAAACATTTCCTTTTATTTCTACTGATGGCGTGCTCTATTTTTCTTCGGATGGACATCAGGGATTAGGTGGGTTGGATGTGTTCGCGACCAAGATCGCATACAACGATTACACACAACCGGTGGTCAATGTGGGAAGACCCATTAACACCCCCAAGGACGATTTTTCATACATATACGACCCGGGCGACCAAACTGGTTATTTCTCTTCCAACCGTGATGGGGGAATGGGAGACGATGATATTTATGAGTTTGTGGAGAACGAACCTCTAATGTTGGATTGTATTCAGGAAATTACCGGGACCGTACGAGATAGAATTTCCAACGAAGTGTTGGCAGGGGCAACGGTAAAAATAATTGATGAGGAAAATAATGAGGTTTCCTCTACCATAACGGATTCCAACGGAAATTATATTTTGGAATTGGATTGTTCCAAAGGCAATTTTGTGCGGGCTTCTCGGGACGGATATGTTCCGGCCGAAGAGTATTTACCCATATCCGATGGAAAACCGAAAATTGTTGATTTTTATCTGGAACGCGATTTGGTTACCGGAGGTTTTGGGGATGATTTGGCAAAGCTACTTCAATTGAGCACGATTTACTTTGATCTTAACAAATATAACATTAGGCCGGACGCAGAAATAGAAATACAAAAGGTAATCGTGGCTATGGAAAAATACCCGAGCTTAAAAATAAAGGTCAACTCGCACACCGATAGTAGAGGAGTGGACGCATATAACCTTTGGTTGTCGCAAAAAAGAGCACAATCAACAGTTGATTATATGATGTCCAAAGGAATATCTTCAGAAAGATTGAAAGGAGAAGGATTCGGGGAAACCCGATTGGTGAACAATTGTGCCAACGGAGTACAATGTTCAGAGGAACAACATCAGCTCAATAGAAGGTCGGAATTCATAATTTATGAGTAGACGTTGATTCAAAACAAATTAAAACGGCCCTTTACAACTAAAAAGGGCCGTTTTTTTATAGGGTATTATGCTCGGTTTCTATAAATGTCCCGTTTTTCCCGCCAAAGCACATTCGTAACAGAATCTCATTGAAATTCACTTTTGGCATTGGTCGATATAATTGGGCTTATCGGCGAACTGTCTTAAAAAAATGATAAAAAAGAAAAAAGGTTAACCTCAATTATTAGGGCTTAGACCGTAGGATTTAATGCGTTCACAACAATTATTTTCTACCCCTATATGTCTGGGTAATTTTGTTGGGTGATTAAAATTAGGTGTGTTCCATTTATAGGTAAATCATCCTTTTTTTAATGTTTTCGAACAACAAAAACACAGCATATTAAATTCTCAACTAATAGTAGCCTCATGAAAAAGAGCATTCTAGCCCTAACGTTCCTCCTTTTTACAGGAATTGCCTTTTCTCAAACTACCGTTACCCTTCAGGACCAATGTAATTGTGAGGTTCTCAAGGGTACTGATGTTTCCACATCGGGAGCGGTTACTCCGACAGGAGCGGATTTGGGAGATATTTATGTGAACACCAATACAGGGACCATTTATTTTTGGGATGGGGATTCATGGGAACTTACCGCTACAGATGACCAACAATTGACCGGATTCAATTTTGATGGTGTAACAAATACGTTATCATTAACATTGGAAAATGGGGGCACCGTAAACGTTGATTTGAGCAGTTTGAGCGATGTTTTTACGGATACAAATACAACCATAGCATCATTTGGTATAGATGGTACAAACACAAACCTTGTAATCACTGATTCCGAAGCAAATACCTTTGCTGTGGCGTTGGTGGACTTGGCAGCGTTGATCAATACGGATAATCAAACGCTTACCGAGGTTTTATCGCAAGGTAACGACGCTGGCGGAGCTACAATAACCAACTTGGCTGTTCCAGTTAATCCGCAAGATGCCGCCACAAAGGCCTATGTGGACAGCGTGGCCGATGACGATATTACGGGAGTGAGCTTCGATGGCGGGACCAACGAGGTAACGGTAAGCGAGGGCGGCACGAGCTTTTCCGCGGACCTGTCCTCTTTGGACGATAGCGCCGGAGTAGCTGCCAATGCCGCGGACATTGCCAACAACACTACGGCGATCGGTAACAATGCCACGGATATATCGAACAATGCTTCGAACATCACAACGAACACTACTAACATTTCGAACAATGCGGGTGCGATAGCAACGAACGCTACCGATATAGCCACCAATGCCACGAACCTGGCCAACCATATCTCGGCCGATGGAGATCTATCGGATACGAACGAAATAAACACTCGTTTTGAGGTTAACGGTGCTAACCTTGAAATTGAGGATAGTAACGGTACATTACAAGTTCCTCTAGCAGATATAAATAATCAAGATGCATCAGAAGTGAACTCTGATTCTCCAGTAGATGTAGATGGTGATGGGAATACCGAATCAACTGTTGAAGATGTTATACAGGATATTGCGCGAATCACATCCAAAGCAGCGAGAATATTTTACCCACCGTCCATCGCAATAGATGCATCGACCAATGGTACGGGGAGAACAATCAATTTATATTCTCAATATTTGGCACAATATGGGTCTCCGACTGTGAGAAGTGCGGGTGCTCCAGCAGCAATTCCAACCTATGGTGCAACCGAATTATATTACTATGTGACCTATGCAGACCCAACAGTGTTTGCTAATATGACAATAGATGCCAACGGTGTTCTAACTTATGATATCATAGGACAGCCGGCAGATTATAATGCATTGATCAATGTGGTATTTGTGGTAAAATAATAATGTATAAAGACGGATAGATTTTGAAATCAAACACCTCATATAAGTCTTTATTCATAGGGCTAATCCTTCTCTTTGTAGGAGTGAACTTTACAAATGCACAGTTCTTACTACAAGCACCAAATACCGGAGATGAAAACAATTATCGGTGGTACGAAGCATCAGATACATCAACTGTTTTGGGAACCAATTCATTTTATGAGGCGACCCAGCCAGGTGTTTATTTTGCCACTTATGATGGCACCTTATGTGGTTCCAACGCAACGGGATATTTTATTTTGACCGATTGTGAAGCACCGAACAATGAGGTGGTTCTTGATATTTCGGCCAGTGTTCCATCGGGAGCAACGGTCAGTTGGAATCCAGCTCTTCCGGGAGATCAATCCAGACCCATGGTAACCAGTACACAAACCGTAATGCGGTATGTGGCAACGATTACCAAAGTGGGCAACAGCACCGAATTACCACGATTTACTGTGGTTTGTATGAGTCAAGCGGCCAATTTAATGGATGATTTGATTGCCCTAGATGAAGATACATCGATAGCGGTGCCAATATTTGACAACGATTCCGATTTGCCATCAGCTGGAGTAGTAACGTTTACAGACCCTGCAAACGGGGTGGTTAATGTTAACGACAATGGAACAGCTAACGATCCAACGGACGATATAGTTACCTTTACGCCCAATCCAGATTACAACGGAAACGATAGTTTTGATTATACCCTATGTAACAACTTTGGGGATTGCAGTACGGCAACCGTTACGGTAGATGTGCTGCCAATTGTGGACACTAACGATGATTCGGTATCTACCGATATAGGTGTCGATGCCATAGTTTCGTGGAGGGCCAACGATAATGATATTCCCACTATAGGCTCTATTTCAGCAACCGATCCATCAAATGGAACAGTTGTATTGAACGATAATGGAACCGCAAACAATCCATCTGATGATGATATTACCTATATCCCAGATTCAGGATTCTCTGGAACGGATACTTTCGATTACACCGTTTGTGATACCAATGGCAATTGCGATACAGCAACGATAACGGTAATCGTAAGTCCTTCAGGAATTGATTTGGATAGCGACAATGATGGTATTGCCGATAGTTTTGAAGATCTAAATGCCGACAATGACAATGACCCATCTACGAACCCAACTGATACAGATGGTGATGGTATCCCGGATTATTTGGATATAGATAGCGATAATGACGGTATTCCTGACAATGTTGAGGCGCAATTTGCCTTGGATTACATTGCACCGAGCATGGTGGATAATAATGGCAATGGAATCGATGATGCCTACGAAAATGACGGAAATCTAGGCTTAATACCTGTTGATTCTGATAATGACGGTATACCTGATTATGTAGATGAAGACAGCGACGACGACAATGTGCCCGATGCCATAGAAGGCCATGATCATGATCAAGACGGAATTGCCGATGTAGTACTTATTGGTTCCGATAAGGACAACGATGGTCTGGATGATGCTTTCGAAGGTGAGACCGTCATAGATACCGATGTAAATGATGAAATAAACAGCCCAAGTTCAGATCTACCTGATACCGATGGTGATGGAATACCGGACTTTAGGGACTCTGATGATGACGATGACGGTATCGAAACCATAGACGAAGACTTTAATGGAGACGGGAATTACGCCAACGATGATTCCAATGAAAACGGGATTCCGAATTATTTGGATCCAGATTTAGGTGAATCGACCGTTGGTGAAGAGGAAGTAGATGTGGTGAACGTAATTACACCTAACGGAGATGGCGTACACGATACGCTGGAAATCCGAGGACTGGAAAATTATCCCAACAATACCGTTAGAATATACAATAGGTGGGGAGTAATGGTCTACCAGACCAAAGCATACGACACCAGTGGAAATGTATTCGATGGTACTTCTCAAGGTAGGGTAACCGTAGATCAGGACAATAAATTACCGGTAGGTACGTATTTCTATGTGATAGACTACCAAGATAATGGCGGTAACATGAAACAGCTGACAGGTTATATATATATAAATAGATAAAATGGTAACTGTGGAGAATAAGATGTATAAGGTGAAAATCCAATGGATACTGGCCCTCTTTGTAATGGGGTTGGCAAACATACATGCACAACAAGATGCACAGTATACCCAGTATATGTACAATACGGTCAGTGTAAACCCGGCATACGCAGGATCTAGAGGTCATTTAAGTATAGCCGCACTTTATAGGAACCAGTGGTTGGGGCTCGATGGAGCACCCGAAACACAGACCCTCAATGTGCACACACCGGTAGGCTATCGTGGTGTGGGTCTTGGGCTGTCCATTGTCAATGACAAGATCGGGCCAACATCCGAAACCTATTTTGATGTTGATTTCTCCTATACCATACAAACCTCTTGGGAGGGTCGTCTAAGTTTTGGATTAAAGGCAAGTGCCCATATGTTGGACATACGTTATTCCGAATTGGACGAATTCGAGATAGACCCCCAATTACAATCACAGCAGGATATCCAGAATAAGTTTTCGCCAAACATAGGTGCCGGAGTGTACTACCATACGGATAGATTTTACGCAGGTCTTTCTGCACCAAGGATCCTGGAGACCACACATTTTGATACCTCTTCCATATCAACCGCAAAAGAACAGATCAACCTGTACCTGATTACGGGATATGTCTGGGACCTTAACCCTTTTTTAAAATTTAAACCCACGCTGTTGACAAAAGCAGTTCAAGGAGCACCTTTACAAGTGGACCTCTCTGCCAACTTTATGTTCAACGAAAAGTTTATTGGAGGAGTAGCTTACCGTTGGGATGCTGCCTTTAGTGGACTGTTCGGTTTTATGCTGTCCGATCAGTTAATGTTGGGATTGGCCTATGATCGCGAAACTACAGAACTCGGTGCCGCCACTTTTAACGATGGTTCCTTTGAGATAATTCTGAGGTATGACTTCATCAGAAATATTGGAAACTTAAAATCCCCACGTTTCTTTTAGCAAGAAATTAAACATTGATATTCCCATAAATTACACCAAAGGTCATATTTTTACCATATGAGAGAGGAAAATGTGATACTGGTAAACGAAAAGGACGAACCAATTGGACTAATGCCAAAAATGGAAGCCCACGAAAAAGCCCTTTTGCACAGGGCATTCTCTGTTTTTGTGATGAATAATAAAGGGCAAACCATGCTCCAACAACGGGCCAAGGACAAATACCACTCCCCATTGTTATGGACCAATACGTGCTGTAGCCACCAAAGGGAGGGCGAAAGCAATATCGATGCGGGTAAACGAAGACTCGTGGAAGAGATGGGCTTTACCACCGAACTGAAAGAGCTTTTTAGCTTTGTATACAAAGCCCCTTTCGATAATGGACTTACCGAACATGAGTTTGATCACGTAATGGTGGGTTATTTTGAAGATGAACCCAAGATCAATCCTGAAGAAGTGGCCGATTGGAAATGGATGTATCCAGAGGATATCAAAAAAGATATATCGCTTAATCCAGATGATTACACCGCATGGTTCAAGATAATATTTGAACGCTTTTACGATCATCTCATGGAAAATCCAGCCGTAAGATGAAAGTAAAAGTAAGCAGAAAGGCAAGTTTTAATGCCGCACACAGATTATATAGACCAGATTGGGACAACCAAAAGAACAACGAGGTTTTTGGCAAATGCAATAATCCAAGATACCATGGTCACAATTACGACCTTATTGTTAGCGTAACTGGCGAAATAGACCGGGAAACTGGATTTGTAATGGACCTTAAGGTGCTTAAGGATCTGATCAAAAAGCATGTGGAGGACCAACTGGACCACAAAAACCTAAATCTCGATGTTCCAGAGTTTAAGGAGTTGAACCCTACGGCCGAGAATATTGCCGTAGTAATCTGGAACAAGCTAAGACCCCATATAAATAAATCTAAAGAGTTGGAGATCGTACTCTACGAAACACCAAGGAACTTTGTAACCTATACAGGATAAAAATGAATCTTTACCCATTAAAATTCAAACCGATACTCAAAGAACGACTTTGGGGCGGTACCAAACTAAAAGAAGTCTTGAACAAACCTATAGATAGCGATATTACCGGCGAAAGTTGGGAACTTTCGGGAGTGGTCGGTGATATATCCGAGATTTCCAACGGAAACTTGGAGGGTACATCGCTTCAGGAATTGATGGATTCCCAAGGAGAAGCACTTTTGGGCAAAAGTGTGGTAGAGCGATTCGGCAAGGAGTTTCCTATACTCATCAAATTTATAGATGCTAAACAAGACCTATCCATACAGCTTCATCCAAATGATGAATTGGCCAAAAAACGCCATAATTCCTTTGGAAAAACCGAAATGTGGTACATTATGGATGCCGACCCGGGAGCAAAACTCATTGTAGGGTTCAATAAAGATGTGGAAAAGCAGGAATATGTAAAAAGTATAGAGGATGGTACCTTAACGGATTTAATGAACTATGAAGAAGTAAGCGAAGGTGATACATTTTTTATAAATACTGGAAAAATCCATGCCATTGGGGCAGGCGTACTTTTGGCAGAAATTCAACAGACATCCGACATAACTTATCGTGTTTTCGATTTTAACCGAAAGGATAAGGACGGAAACCTGCGAGAGCTGCACACAGGTTTGGCTGTAGACGCCATCGATTACAAAAAGAAGGATGACTTTAAAGTGGATTACCCTAAGAACAAGGGCGAAACGAACCCAATGGTAGATTGCCCCTATTTTAAAACAAATTTTTTGGAATTGATACAGCCTTTAAAGCAGAATCTATCCGAACGTGACTCGTTTACCATTTATATGTGTGTGGGCGGAGGAGCCACTATCACCAACGATTGGGGAAGCACGGAGATAAGAAAAGGAGAAACGGTTCTAGTGCCTGCATCGAGCACTTATGTGGACATCAGTGCCCAAAAAGCTAAACTTTTAGAAGTTACCATTTAATGGTATCTTTAATCAAAACATTATGTTATGCCAAGTATTCGCGATTTAAAGAAGGATGTCAATTTTGTACTCGGAGATATAATTGAAGCTGTCTACATTTGGGAAGCAGGTTCTGGCAACAAGGAATCTGAAGAAGGTACGGTGATTATTGACGAAGCCATTGAGGTATATGACGACCTTATGGATAAAATTCATCAAAAAAACGTAGAGGACGCTAAATCCCACTTTAATTCCATAAGAAAGGAACTGGAAGAAAAGGCTACCAAACTTATAGAAAAGCTCAATAGCCTGGAGTCTTAGTTATTGTCCAAAAAATCTTTGAATTTTTTACCGTATTTGGATGCCGCTACCTCGGGGCTCAGCCCTTTGTAGATAGAATCCAAGTATTTAGGATTGGCTTCGCGCGCCTCGGTCAACATAATATATGGTGTGGCATAAGAATCTCCATTGTTGAGCCCAAAATTAAGGGCATATCGATATCTGCTAACCGTGTTTTTATTGATCAAGCTTTGAATGGAATCCAAGGCCACGCTATCTTCCTGATACTCGGGTAGAACGGCTTGTTGTGCCAGGGCAAGTTCCCGAATATTGAATTTGGATACCATATCGTAAAATTCCAATAACTTTTCGTGAGATTTGGAACCCGAAATTTTTACATCCGTATCAAATGTGTTCCAAGCTGTATTGATCACAATAGTACCAGATTCGCCAAAAAAGTTGATGCGATCGTTAATGTCGTTGTTGTCTTCCTTTTTTAGGTAGAGATAAAACACTTCCGGGTCGCCGACCTCTGTGCTAAAACTAAATTTTCCGTCACCCTTGATCTCCAACGAATCTACATTGGCAATGGTGGAATCTTGAAGTTTTTGTAAATAAAGGGTTCCTTTTTTTAATCCTTTAATGTTCCCATTAACGATCATGGTGTTCTCCGTGCTTTTTTCGCAGGCAACCAGGGTAATTCCAAATAGCAATACAAACAATATCCGCTTCATCATATAATTTTAGATGGGCAAATATGCATAATCTTCTGAAAATATTTAAACATTCGACGCGACTTCCATCAACAAAGCGCATAAATATGCTCCGGCTGTACCCACTACGTATCCAAAAACAGCCAAAAGAATGCCCACAGAGGTCAACGATGGATGAAATTCTGCAGCAACAATCGGGGCAGAAGCCGCACCTCCGACATTGGCCTGGCTGCCCACGGCGAGAAAAAAGAAAGGGGCTTTTATAATTTTTGCCATTAGGATAAGTAAACCCGCATGGATACTGATCCATACCAATCCGATAGCGATAAGGCCCGGGTTTTCCATTACTTTGCCCAAATCCATTTTCATACCAATGGTTGCTACCAAAATGTATATAAAGAGACCTCCAATTTTGCTGGCCCCTGCGCCTTCATAATTTTTTGCTTTGGTAAAAGAAAGACCAATTCCAATGGCCGTGGCAAAAACTACCATCCAAAGAAACTGTGAACCCAGAGAGGATAAAATTTTCTCCGGATTTCTTACAATTTCAAAATTGTTCTGTAAAAAAGCCGAAAAGTGATGTCCTGCAAAATGTGCAATACCAACACCGGCAAAGGCAAAGAAGGACAGCATTATATAATCGTTCAAGGTCGTTACCCTTGTTATTTTTTCGGTATAGGTGGAAACTTTTTCCTTGAGTTTTTCAATGGAGGAAGTGTCCGCTTTGAGCCAACGGTCTATTTTTTCTGTTTTGCCAACGCCCAACAGGATTATGGCCATCCAAAGATTGGCCACCACAATATCAATGAGGACCATACCACCATAACTTTCCTGATTGTACTGGAAAACCTCGAGCATGGCAGCTTGATTGGCACCACCGCCGATCCAACTTCCGGCTATTGTGGCAAGGCCTCTCCAAACTGCGTCGGGGCCGATACCTCCAACAGTTTCCGGTGAAAAAATGGATACGATCAATATAGCGATGGGGCCTCCGATAACAATGCCCACGGTGCCGGTCAAGAACATGACCAAAGCTTTGGAGCCTAAATTTAGGATAGCTTTAAGGTCTATGCTCAGCGTCATTAAAATTAGAGCAGCAGGCAAAAGATATCTGCTTGCCACATAATAGGTGTTGGACGATGCTTCGTCAATGATGCCAAAACTGGCCAAAATGGCTGGTAACAAATAGCACATTAACAGGGTAGGGACCAAGCGATAAAACTTTGCCCAAAATCCAGTTTTTATGGATGATGTATAAAAAACAAAACCTAAACAAAGGCAAAGCAAGCCAAATATCACGGTGTCGTTGGTAAACGGTAATTGGTCCATAGATCTTTATAGCTAAAAATCCCAAATATAGGAAAATCGTTCAGGCCTTAGGTTATGGCCGACTATGTTTTCGTGCTGTTTACAGTTGGAAAAAAGGACGAGGTACTTGAATTAGTTTTCTGCCTTATGTTTATCAAACCATGCCAAAACACTTGCTATTTTGGCAATTAAGTTACTGGGTTTGTTGGCTATACCATGAGATGCACCCGGAATTCGGACCATCGCGGTCTCCACATTTTCCAATTTTAGAGCGGCATAAAACTGTTCCGATTCGGCAATTGGCGTCCGATAATCTTCTTCGCCGGTCAATAACATGGTCGGAGTACTTACATTGGCCACATAATTTAACGGAGAACGTCTAAAATAGTTTTCTGGATCCTCCCATGGTTTTTTTCCAAACCAGTATTTGGAGAAAAACTGTACCCCATCGGCATATAGGACAAAGCTGGCCCAATTGATAACGGGCTTTGCAACAACTGCAGCTTTAAACCGGTCTGTTTTGCCCACGATCCAAGCGGTAAGCACTCCTCCACCGGATCCCCCGGTCACAAATAAATTATTGTCGTCCACATAGCCTTTTTTCAAAAGGGCATCCACGCCGGACATTAAATCGTCGTAATCGTGATTGGGATAGTCATGATGAATTAGGTTGCCAAACTCTTCTCCATAGCTGGTGCTGCCTCTTGGGTTCGTATATAAAACTACATAGCCAGCTGCAGCGTATGCCTGAATTTCTGCGGAATACACGGCGCCGTAACTCGTAAAGGGCCCGCCATGGATTTCCAAGATCATAGGATATTTTTTGTTGGGGTCAAAATCGGGAGGTGTAACCACCCAACCTTGTATCTTGCGCTGATCATAGGAGGACTCCCACCACATCTCTTCTACTTTGCTCAACTTTTTAAAGGAGAACAAGTCGTTGTTCAAAGCGGTTAATCTTTTGTTGCTTCGGGTGTCGGCCACTCCAAGGTCGGACGGATGACTGGTATTTCCTAAAGTGTAGGCAAACTTATTGTTGGCCGAAGCGGAGAAACTGGCAGCATTGTAGGGTCTGCCCAAGGAAAGACCGCCCAAGCCATCGGTGATATCTCCCACTTTGCCAGAAAGATCAATGGATGCCAATTTTCCCATACCTTGGTCAGTGTATGTAAAATAGAAGCCGTTGCCTTTGCTGTTCCACGCCATATCTTCGATATCTCTATCAAAATTTTGAGAGATTACTCTAGCATCTGAACCGTCCGAGTTCATCACATATAGTCGGGTTACATGGTATCCCTGTAAACGATCATCGTATCCGAGATAGGCGATTTTTGTACCATCGGGAGATAACACTGGATTGCCATCTGGTCCGTAACGATCGGTTAATGGGGTTATCTCACCATTATCGATTTTTATCGAATAGATCTCGCTATCCGCAGGTTCCATTTCTTCATCTTTATGGAAGTTGGCACTAAAATATAACTTGGAGTTGTCTTTGGACCAAATAGGGCCGCCATGGTTGAACTCGGAAAACGTAAGTTGTTTTGGCGTTCCACCGGAAATGGGCAAAGTAAATAGTTGGGAGTTGCCTCCTTTGTAATAGCCCGCACCATCTCCGCGATAGTTCATTTTATCAATATACTTAGGGGGAGCGTTCCATTTGGCTCCCTCTGGTTTTGCCGGCATTTTAATAATGGATTGGTTGGCTTCGGGAACAAACATGTTAAATGCCACATACGAATCATCATAGGACCACGATACCTGTCCAGGCGACTGGGGAGTATTGGTCAAAGCCATGGTTTCTTTGGTATCCAACCACATCAGATATAGTTTCATTTTGTCATCTGCCATATTGGATTTGAAAACGATCTTTTTGCCATCATGCGACCATTTTGGGGCAAAATCGTTATGGTTGCCCGTGGTAAGCGGGCGGTTATTGGAACCGTCAAAATCAATGATCCAAAGATTGGAGAGGTTCCGGTCTGTCATAATATCCTTAAAGTTTCTGACATAGATGATCTTGGAGCCATCGGGAGAAATTTGAGGGTCGGATACATATTCCATATTAAAGATATCCAACAATTCAAGGTTCGATTGTACTTGACCAAATCCTAATGAGTTTATGGCCACAAACAATAATAAGGTAGCGATGATTTTTTTCATGATTACGGGTTGATTAGTGTCTTAAAAATAAGGATTTTATCCCGGGTTGGGGCTGGTATGTGGCAATAGTTGTAGATGGTACTTAAAATGGACCGTGCCTTATCGGAAATGTATGGGGCCAATTAGAGAAATGTTGACTGTTCTCTGCTGCTCGGTAATGATTAATAGGTGGTCGTCATGTTACTGTCCACACAAATAATAAAGTCTGCTATTCCTGTGTTTTCTTCATCCAGTTGATGCACATTCTCCTGCATAACGGTCGAGATGGTTCCGTAGATCAAGTCGGGTCTGTTCAATTGTAAATACCAAAGAATACCTTCATAATCGTTGGAATGGTAGGCTCCATTGTAATGTATAAAAAGAGAGCCCTCTTTATAGTTCTTAAGAATAAAATGTGCCATGGTAGCATCTTTGATCGCTTGTGCCATTACCAATGTGGGGCTACCGTGATCGCCCATCATGGTTAGAATATTCTGGTATCCTGGCAATTCGGGGTCGTATGGAACGGGCAAGGGGGCAATCCATTCCTTTTCTCTGGAGGGCAATGTGTCCAATGCTTCAAAACCACCTTTGTAAACCATGCTGGCATAGCGTCTAGGTATATTGGAGGCTACAAAAACAAGATCATTATCCTTGGCAATATCGACCAACGGAGCATAGTCGGTCTTATGGTTGTTCCAAAGTCTTGCGGTGGAATCCAAACCTTTGTAATCTATTGTTCCGGACAAATAATCGTTAAGCTCCTTTTGGTTATCGGCTTCGACCATTTCTGCTCCAAGAATAAGTGGCCGTTTGGTATGGAGGTCGGTAGTGAGCTCGTATTGTAACCAATGCGCAATGGGATTGTTGTGGAGTTCACCGAACAATACCATATTCTTTTTTTCCATGGTCTTCAACATTTTTTTGTAAGAGACCTTTTTGCCTTTGGCGTTATAAATAACGTATGGTTTCTTTTGAGCATTTATGGTGGAAAAGCAAAAGGAGCATACAACTAACAGGAATACCTTTTTCATAACCCACATTTTATTTTTCCCATTCTGTATGGAAAATACCCTCACGGTCCAGACGCTCATAGGTATGCGAGCCAAAATAATCGCGCTGTGCCTGAATCAAGTTTAATGGCAAACGGCTACTGGTATATGCATCGAAATAGGTGAGTGCGTTGGATAATCCAGGTAACGGAATACCATTCTCGGCACCATAACTTACCAGTTCTCTTGCGGCATCTACAGTGCTTTTCACTTTTTCCACAAAAGAAGGGGAAAGTAATAGGTTCTGTAAATCCTTATCGGTTTGGTAGGCCTCAGTGATATCGGCCAATAGTGCGGCACGGATAATACACCCGGCGCGCCATATTTTGGCGATCTCCCCCAGTTCCAATTCGTAACCATATTCCTTGGAGGCATCGGATAACTGGTGCATCCCCTGAGCATAAGTAATAATAAAGGCAAAATATAAAGCTTGTTCCGCTTTTATCGCAAAATTATCCTTGTCCACCGCTTTTGGGGTGGGACGGTCATACAAATTGTCCGCTTTGATACGTTCGGGTTTTAATGCGGAAATCTCTCGCATACTCACGGCAATATCTATGGTGGGTACGGGAATTCCCAAATCCATTGCGTTTTGAGAGGTCCATTTGCCCGTTCCTTTTTGTTTGGCCTTATCCAAAATCATGTCTACCAGATCATTGTTGGTCAAGTCATCTTTTTGGGCAAATATTTCGGAAGTGATCTCGACCAAAAACGATTGTAACCTTCCGTTGTTCCACTGAGAAAATGTGTTGTGCAGTTCGCTGTTGGAAAGTCCCCCTGCCTTTTTAAGCAGATCGTATATTTCCGAGGTAAGCTGCATCAATCCATATTCAATGCCATTGTGCACCATTTTTACATAGTTGCCGGCAGATTTTGGACCTAAATAAGTTACGCAGGGTTCACCTTGGTATTTGGCGGAAACAGCTTCGAAAATGGGTTTTACGTGCTGATAAGCTTCCTTGGAACCGCCTGGCATAATACTTGGACCTTTACGAGCACCTTTGGCACCTCCCGAAACACCAGCTCCAAAAAAGTTGATGCCTTTTTCTTTTAAATAAGCTTCTCGGCGATCCGTATCGGTGTAGAACGAGTTTCCACCATCAATGATAATATCACCTTTGTCCAAGTGGGGCAAAAGCCCATCGATTACACTGTCCACAATTTTACCTGCCGGTACCAACAACATAATTTTGCGAGGCATGGTCAGGGATTGTACAAAAGTTTTAATATCGGAGGTAGCATTGACCTTGGCCGCATCTCCACCTTCATCTATCAGGGCGTTCACCTTTTCTTCATCTAAATCGTTTCCGAATGCGGTAAATCCGTTATCCGCCACATTAAGAATAAAATTACGTCCCATTACTCCCAGGCCAACAAGACCAAAATCATATGTATTTGCCATGATGTATTTTTCTGCTCTTTTTTATTGTTAAGACAACACTAAGGTTGATGTTTATTGAATTATGAACCTAAAATAAACCTTATCTTCGTGATGCTCAAAGATAATGATACCAACTTGAAAAAGGGTAAGAACCTTTGATGCAATACTCGCCAGAAAACAAAAAAATATATGAAAAAGACAGAGAATCAAATGCTCGTGATTTTTGGGGCATCAGGTGATTTGACCGCTAGAAAACTTATTCCATCGCTATTTAATCTATACATGGCCGACCAGTTGCCAAAAAACTATGTGGTACTTGGTGTAAGCCGGAGCAATCTTTCGGACGGAGCCTATCGTGAACGGGTTGTTTACAACAGTTCTTTTTTGACCGAAAAGACCAAGAATATCGATGAGGCTAAACTCAAGGGCTTTGCCGATAAACTCTACTATGAGGATATAGGGGATGATTATGACACGGACTACTCCAACCTGCGAAAACGTGTCGAATCACTTAAAGAAAAACACAATACCTCGGGAAACATCATATATTACCTCTCGACCCCGCCAACCTTGTACGAGACTATTGCAAATAGACTTTCGGAAGTAAGGATGAATACCCAAAACAATGGTTGGAAACGATTGATCGTGGAAAAACCATTTGGCTACAGTCTGGAAACCGCAAAAAAACTGAACAAAGGGTTGCACCAGTACTTTAAGGAAAATCAGATCTATAGAATAGATCATTATCTGGGCAAGGAGACGGTACAAAACTTACTTGTGACACGGTTTTCCAATAGTATTTTTGAACCTTTATGGAACCGTAACTACATACAACATGTCGAAATAACCAATGCGGAAAGCGTTGGCGTTGAAAAACGCGGTGGATATTATGACAAGTCCGGTGCGCTCCGCGATATGTTCCAGAACCATCTTCTACAAATTGTATCCTTGGTGGTTATGGAACCTCCAATTGGATCTGAGGCCGAAGAGATCAGAAACGAAAAGGTAAAGGCCTTAAAGTCTTTGCGCATAATGACCGACGAAAAAGAATTGGCAGAAAACACCATTCGCGCCCAGTATGTCGGGTCTACCATTAAAGGCGAAACCGTGAAAGGGTACCGTGATGAGGATGGGGTGGACCCAAATTCGACCACAGAAACCTATGCCGCAGTAAAATTCTACGTGGATAACTGGCGTTGGCACGGTGTTCCATTTTATGTGCGTACGGCCAAACGTATGCCCACAAAGGTGACCGAAATCGTTATTCATTTCAAAAAACCGCACCACCAAATATTTAAAGGTTCCGAAATGCAGGAAATGGACAATAAACTCATTGTTAGGATACAACCAGATGAGGGAATACTGATCAAGTTCGGGGTCAAGGTACCGGGTCAAGGCTTCAAGGTGGAAAGGGCCAATCTCGATTTTTACTATTCCAGCTTGGTCGAAACCTATGTAATGGAAGCCTATGAGCGCCTATTGCTGGATTGTATGCAAGGTGATGCAACCTTGTATGCCAGAGCGGATGAGGTGGAAGCAGCATGGGAGTTTGTAGATCCGATTCTAAATTATTGGAAAAATGGCAAGGATGTTCGTATGTACGGATATGGTGCAGGGGCCTGGGGACCTGAAAATGCCGATGACCTAATTGAAGAAGAAGGATACTGGCGCAATCCTAGCGAGAATTTAGCCGACGACCCGGGATATTGTGTGATTTGTTAAATACAGTAAGCAATAAGCAGAAAGCAATCGGCAATGGTCAATACTTCTCTGTTATAATTGTAATACTGGGCGTAGCCGAACTAAAAGTCGAGAAACGAAAACTATATTAAGATGGAGTTAAAAATATATAGGGACAAGCAGGAAGTAGCCGAAAATTTTTCGGACTATTTTGTAAATAAAGTGAAAGAGGCAGGTGCTTTTCATGTGGCCTTGTCCGGCGGTAGTACGCCAAAAATAGTTTTTGATCTATTGGCCCGGAAATATGCAGGTACAGTGGATTGGAACAAAGTAAATTTTTATTGGGGCGATGAGCGTTGTGTGCCGCCGACCGATGATCAGAGCAATTATAAAATGACGGTTGAGCATCTTTTCTCTAAAATAGAGGTGCCCAAGGAGAACATCAATCGTATTTTGGGCGAAAAGGATCCCGTAAACGAAGCAATGCGATATGCCAATCTATTGGAAATTGATCTCGATAGGGTGCAAGGGGTTCCCCAATTTGATTTGGTAATATTGGGCATGGGCGATGATGGGCATACAGCATCAATATTTCCGCACGAGATAGAACTTTGGGATTCCGATGACCATTGTGTAGTTGCCAATCATCCAGAGTCCGGTCAAAAACGGGTATCCATAAATGGCAAGGTGATCAATGCGGCCAAAGAGGTGGCCTTTTTGGTCACAGGGGCATCAAAAGCCGAAAAAGTGAAAGTGGTAGTGGAAAAAACCGAAGGCTCCGAAGTTTACCCTGCCTCTTTGGTGAATCCTGCATCAGGAAATTTAGTTTGGTTTTTGGACGAGGAAGCAGCGGCCAAGCTCAATCAAGATCCATCTTAACATTTTCACCTTCCAAAAACTCTAAATATTCGTTTACTTTAAAGTTGTTGGATTCGTATTTGCTATCGCGTTTGTACGCTGATTGTTTACGTTCCTTGCTGCGGGCAAAGCGGCGTATATCCTGCTTTGTTTTTAGGATAAGTCCGGGCACTGCCTTGTTTTTGCCATCTTTTCCTTTGGCGACCATGGTAAAATAAGAGGAATTGCAATGTTTTACTTCTCCCGTAGTTACATTTTCGGACTCAACACGTACTCCCACCACCATAGAAGTTTTACCGGTATAGTTGATGGACGCTTTTAGCGTGGCCAGTTCGCCAACTTCGATCGGGTTAAGAAAATCCACCCGGTTTACCGATGCTGTAACGCAATAGCTTTGTGAATGCTTGGACGCACAGGCAAATGCAATTTGATCCATAAGGTTTAGGATGTGCCCACCGTGAACTTTTCCACCAAAGTTGGAGTGGGAGGGCAACATAAGTTCGGTTATGGACACTCTACTTTCTCTGGATGATTTGAACTTTTTCATAGTTTATAATTATCTCGTTTTTTCAAAGAGAAAAGTTGGTTTCCTTTGTATTGCGGTCGTAAAAAGATAGCTTTAATTTCTAAAAATGGGTGATTTTTCGGATTTTACCTCGGTGATAAAGTATTTGGTGTCGCCCAACCAGAAAAAGGTGGCGTAGCGCTCCTTGTAGGTCATTTTAATATACTGTCCTTGGTATTCCTTCATTTTTTCAATGATTTCTTTTTCTCCATCTTCCACCGAAAAGGAGAATACATTGGTCCCGGATAATCCTTGGCTTATCTGTCCTTCCCATGTTTTTACCAATACACCTTTTCTACTGAACTTGATCAGTTCCCCGGAACGGTATCCCTCGCTATAGGGAACGTAATATACAAATGCAAAATATCCCAATATGCCAATTACAATGACAGCAATAAAAATGGTAAGGAATTTTTTCATGGTTCGTTCTCTAGTTTAGTTCTTCAAAATCGTCTTCGTGGGCGCGTTTTAGTATGGGTTCGGGAAGTGATTTTTTTGCCTTCGCGCCCATCTTTTTCAATTTTTCAATAGTTGTGACAATATTCCCACGGCCTTCTACCAGTTTATTCATTGCACCACGGTATTCGGTCTTCGCCTCGTCCATTTTTTTTCCCACCTTGGTCAAATCCGATACAAAACCTTCGAATTTATCATAAAGTGCACCTGCTTGGCGTGCAATTTCAATAGCGTTTCGTTGTTGTTTCTCATTGCTCCACATCGAATCTATGGTTCTAAGGGTAGCCAATAGGGTAGATGGGGTAACAATAACAATATTTTGTTCAAAGGCTTTATTGTAGAGAGAATTGTCCTCATTAATGGCGATGGCAAATGCAGGTTCTATCGGAACGAACATTAAAACAAAATCAGGGCTTTCCATTTCGTAGAGATCCTCGTATTTTTTGGAGGAGAGTTGTTCCACATGCCTGCGCAGTGAATTAATGTGGTCTTTTAAAAATTTAGCTTTATCCTCTTCTTCCGCATTGGTAAAACGTTCGTAATCGGTAAGCGATACCTTGGAATCTACCACCATTTTTTTGCCGTCAGGTAAGTGGATGATCACATCGGGCATAACCCTGCTGCCATCTTCACGCTTAAAACTTTGTTGCACACTGTATTCCCGATCTTTTTCCAAGCCGGATTTTTCTAAAACGCGCTCCAATACCAATTCGCCCCAGTTACCTTGCATTTTGCTGTCGCCTTTTAGGGCCTTGGTCAAGTTTTCGGCTTCTTGGGTAATTTTTAAGTTTTGTTGTTGAAGACTTTCCAACTGTTGTTTTAGGGAAGAGTTAATGCTAATGTTTTCCTTTTGGGATTTTTCAACTTTTTCCTCGAACTCTTTAATCTTTTTATTGAGAGGGCTGAGGATGTTTTCTATGTTCTCCTTATTGCTCTTGGTGAATTTTTCACTTTTTTCGTCCAAAATTTTGTTGGCCAAATTTTCGAATTCCTTTGTGAATTTTTCCTGTAGCTTTTCAACTTCTTCTTTCTGCTCTTTGTTCTTTATTTGAAGGTTCTCCAAATCTGCTTGGTACCGAACAATTTGATTGCTTTGCTGTTCTTTTTCCCGTTGCAACTGTTTTTGGTCCTCCTCGTTTAGCTGTATTCTATCTTTTAGGGATGTGATAGTGGCGTTTAGTTGTTGTTCCCGCTCCACCCAAACACTTTCGTTCGATTTGGTTTTCAGTTTTTGGATATAAATACCGACAAAAAGGCCTAGGGCCATTGCTATTAAGCCAATAATCAAATAGATAAATACTGTGCTCATTAAATTGTTTATTGAAGATAAAGATAATGGATTACAAAGATAAAATGTCATTCGGGCTTTGTAGGAAATCCACAATATAAATATTGACTGTTTTTGATTTAAAAAAGCAGTTTTGTGCATCAGGAATGTTGTTCCTATTTTGAAACCTTATACGTACCGGTTTTAGCATCAAACTTTACCATTTCCGATGGAAAAAGACGGTCAAAGTGCTGCTTTTCTATCAATTTGCAGGGGTCGCCAAAGGGTTGGTCCTTACCGTCCAAAATTAATATTCGATCGCACAGTTGGATGGCCAATTCTATTTCATGGGTTGTAAAAAGGATGGTTTTATGTTTGTTGTGGGCCAATTCCTGGAGCATTTTAAGAATCTGTACTTTGTGGTACAGGTCTAAGTGGGTGGTAGGTTCGTCCAGCAAAATTATGGAGGTGTCCTGTGCCATGGCGCGGGCCACCAGTACCCTCTGCATTTGGCCATCGCTGAGCTCGTGGCATTTTCGGTGTTTAAGGTCTTCCAGCAAAAAAGCGGCCACACTTGATCGTATCTGCTCCTTGTCCAGTTCGGTAAGTGAGCCCAACCAATTGGTGTACGGTTGGCGGCCCAATGCAATCAATTCTTGAACGGTCAGATTTTTAGAAGCAGGTTGCTCCGTCAATACCACACTAAGTTCTTTGGATAAATTGGAAGCGGTGTAATCTTTCAAGTTTTTATGGTTCAAAATTATATCACCGGATATTTTGGGTTGAAACCCGCCCAAAGTGCGAAGTAGAGTAGATTTTCCAATACCGTTTATGCCCACAATTCCGCAGAGCATTCCAGCTTTTAAGTCAAAATTGATATGTTCAGCTACGACTCTTGAATCGTATCCAATGGCCAAATCCTTTATGGATAGTATGTTTTCGTCAACTTTAGCCATTAGAACATCATTTTGCGTTTACGGACCAAAATCCAAATAACAACCGGTGCACCGACCAAAGAGGTGATGGCGTTTATGGGCAATACACTAGCGGAGTTGGGCAATTGGGCCAAGGTATCGCACAACAACATTAAAATGGCCCCGTACAGCATTACGGCCGGGATCAATACTTTGTGCTCCATGGTATCAAAAATTTGACGGGTAAGGTGCGGAACGGCCAGGCCAACAAAGGCTATTGGGCCGGCAAAAGCTGTGATGCCCCCAGCCAATAATCCAGTGGAGATAATGATGGTCAATCGTGATTTTTTCAAGGAAACCCCTAAGCTTTGCGCATAGTTTTCTCCCAAAAGAAAAGCATTCAAGGATTTTATGGAGATAATACTCAGTAAAACGCCCAAAGCTACAATGCTTCCCAATAAAAGCAGTTGGTTAGTGGAGAGATTGCCCACACTTCCAAAGGACCAAAAAATGAAGCGTTGTAAATTTTCTGCGCTCGAAAAATAAGCGAGCACACTGACTATGGCCGAAGTAATACTACCGAACATCAAACCAATGATCAGTAAAGCCATGGTGTCCTTTACCCGTTGTGCGACAAGCATGACAACAAAGAGAACCAAAAAGCTTCCAATGCTGGCCGCGATGGCAAGGGAAACATCGCTCAAAAAAGAAAAGGAAGCATAACCGGTCAAAAATGTTGACCCCATTAACAGTAGTGCGGCACCCAAACTAGCCCCGGAACTTATTCCCAAAACAAAAGGTCCGGCCAATGGATTTCTAAACAATGTTTGCATTAAAAGACCGCTCAAGGATAATCCTGCGCCAACCAATATGGAGGTAAATGCTTTTGGAATCCGATAGTTCCATATAATATATTCCCAAGAGTCTGTCTTTGGCAATTTTCCAAGCAAAATAGATAGCACGTCGGCAAAGGGGATGGAAACCGATCCTGAACTAATATTCAACAACGAAGAACATAATAATGCAACCAACAATAGCAAAAAGGAAATGCGATATGTTCTTGTGAATGGCATTTATTTTATGGGTTTGATAAATTGCAGCTGGTGTTCCGGTAATAGTTCCGGATGCAATATCTTAATAAAATCCTTTAAGACCACATCGGGTCGGTGAGGTGCCGATTCGTAAAAAATAAGTCCACCGGTTTCGCCTTTTTCAATGGCATTGGAATATACTTTTTGGTTCGTAAAAGCAGAAAACCGGCCGTAATGTGTATTTGCGGCTTTTATTTGTTCGTAAGTGGTTTGTGCTGATGGGTTAAACCAAAATTCGGCATCTTGGGCTTTTTCCAAAACCGATTCGAGACTTAGCCCAATGCTTCCGGTCTCGGGTGTGGAAGCCCACGCATAATCGGCATTTGCATCTTTTATAAAGCGGGCCATCCAACTTTGGCCCCCAGCCACATACCACACATCCTTGTAAAGTCCCCCGGTTAGCACGGTAGGTTTGGATTTTGCTTTTTTTGCAATCTCTTTTGCTTGTTTGTAAGATGATTCTACTTCTGTGAAAATACTATCGCCCAGGGCTTCCTTATTGAAAAATGGAGCAAAAAACTTGATCCATTCGGCTTTACCGAGCGGGGTATGCTCCACCCAATCACCATTGTAGGCTACTGGAATTCCTGCCTGTTTTAAAATATCGTAGGCCTTGTTCTCCTCATTAATGCTAAATCCAAAAATAAGTTCGGGGTCTAGGGCCAGTACCATTTCTGTGTTGAGAACATCATTCATTCCCAAATCCTTTATGTGCCCTGCCGAAATTCGCTCTCTGGCCTCGGGTGTTGAAATGTAGTCCGTATTTGGAAAGCCGATTACGGTATTTAACGCCCCAAGTTTTTGTAAGGGTTCTATGTGGGTAGTGGAAGTAAGCACCACCTTTTCTATTGGGGTGGCGATAATGGCATCGTATGCATCTTTTGGTAGAGTAATGGACGGTAATTTTTCCTTGGGAACCAACGCATATTTAAAGCTTTTTGCCCCGGGCCAAGCCCCGGTGACCTCTATTATTGTAAGATCGGTCTCTTTGGTTACTTTAAATCCGGTTGCATATTTTACTTTGGAATCTAATTCTTGATTTTGGGAAGGTTGCTGTTTTTTTTCCAGTTTGCAACCTACCAAAGTCATCAAAAGAAATCCTAAAACTAGAATTGACCATTGTTGTTTTGCCATGGTCCAAAAGTAAGATTATTTAATTTTTGAGGAAAAAGATTAAACAGATTGATTAGCTTTGGCCTCGAATTTTGGTTCTCACGGTTTTCCGTGGGATTAAAAGGGAATCCGGTGCAAATCCGGAGCTGTTCCCGCAACTGTAAGTTGTGCCCAAGAATTACTGTTTTTTTAAAAGTAAGTATTGGGCGTTTGTCTCATCTTCTAAAACCACTGCCCAATGGGCGGGAAGGTAGGAGGCAAAACACAAGCCAGGAGACCTGCCACATTCAAACAAACATTGTTAAACTTTCGGGATAAAGGTTTACGTATGCAACACATACTATTCTCCCGTTTATTCAATTAAACGAAATGAAAAAAAATCATTTATGGTTAATTACCGCTTTATTGGCGGGACAGGGGATCTTTGCACAACAGATACAGCAAGATTCACTTAAAGTTCAACAACTGGACGAGGTTGTTGTTAGCGACTCAAAATTTGAATTGAAGCGTGAAAACTCAGGAAAAACGGTAATCAAGATCACAGCTGAGGAAATGCAGCGAAACCAAGGCAGAACGGTTGCCGAGATCATCAACACAAAAAGTGGTATCGAAATTGCCGGTAGCCGGGGCAGGGATGGCGATGTGCTAGGGGTTTACGCCCGGGGTGGCCGTGGCAGACAGGTCTTGATCATTATCGATGGCGTTCGTGTGGCCGACCCATCCACATTTTCTGCCGAATATGATCTACGTCTGCTGTCTCCCAGTACAATTCAGTCCATTGAGATCATTAAAGGAGCGGCCAGCACACTTTACGGAACCAATGCAGTTACTGCGGTGATCAACATTACAACAAAAAAGAGTTCCAAAAAGAAGATGGCCGGTAATTTTGAAACCAGTGTCGGGACCAATCAAACTGCGGAGGACCAGAATTATAATATAGGTAGCATTCAAAATTCCGCAAATGTAAATGGCACATTGGGCAAGTTCAATTATGGGGTGGATTTTTCCAATCGGTACAAAAGTGGATTGTCTGCTGCTGTGACACCTGAAAATGAAGAGGATGTTTTTTCAAATTACAGCACCAATGTAAGGTTTGGCCATCAATTTACGGAAAGGTTCGGCGTTCAGCTATATGGCAATCAAACCAAATTTAGGAATGAATATGATGCTTCTTTGGCCGAAGCTCCAAATGTAGGGGAGAACGAGCAGCAAAGGGTTGGGGTTTCCTCTGAATTTGAGTATGGCAAAGGATCGGTTCACTTAAATGCGGCCTATACAGATTACGAGTCCATGGCCAACGATACTTTTGGTGAAAGCACTACCGAAGGCAACAATTGGGTATTGGATGTGTACCATAAATATGTTTTTGGAGAGCAGTTCCATACGATACTTGGAGTAAACTATATTAAGGACGAGGCTATTTTTGCGGAGGAGGTTGATTTTACCATTGTAGATCCTTATGTCAATGTGGTCTATGTTTCGGATTTTGGATTGAATTTGAATGCAGGTGCCCGCTTGAACAATCACTCCGAATATGGAAACCATTTTGTGTACAACCTGAACCCATCTTATGTATTTGATACGAATAAAGGGTATATAAAATTGATGGGATCGTATGCAACCTCTTATATTACACCGAACTTGACCCAGTTGTTCGGTGCTTTTGGTGGAAACCCAGACTTGGAGCCAGAAGAAAATACCACTATTGAGGCGGGCGTGGAGTTTAAATTGAACAATACATTAAGAATCAGTACGGTTTATTTTGATAGAAACGAAACAAATGCCATTGGTTACGATGCTAACTTTACAACGATAAATGTTGCCGATGAGATTGATGCCAACGGGGTGGAAGTGGAAGCAACTTGGTTGCCTTTGAGCAATTTTAGCGTAAATGCCAATTATACCTTTACGGAACGGAAAGGCGACAATGCCATACGTATTCCCAAGCACAAGGCCAATGTTTCTGTATGGTATCAGTTTTGTGAAAGTACCAATGCATCTTTGAGCTATGCTTATACCGGTGAGCGTTTTGATACTGATTTTTCTACTTTTACCGATGTAGCCCTTGACCCGTTTTCAATATTGAATCTTTCTGTTCAGCATGAGTTGATCAAAAACAAATTAAATGTTTTTGTGAACGCGGATAATTTGTTGAACGAGGATTATAGGGAGCTGCTTGGGTTCACCACCAGAGGACGAAACTTTAGGGTCGGCCTCAGCCTGAACCTTTAAAAAAAGAAAAGCGGCCGATCGGCCGCTTTTATATTAGTTGTTTAACTGTAGTGGTTTTTCCAAATACATATTGTCCTTTATAGGAGTTTCCAATCTAGATGACGTAAAAGATTCTGCGGGCATTTCCACGGTAAAGTCTATTTTGGCAGAGCTACCTGTAATTTCTTGTAGAGCACGGGCCAGGAGAGGCTCGTTTACATCGCCTAAGACTCCAAAATTGGTTAAATCTTCTTCTAGGGCAATGTCTGGCGCCAAACCATTGGTGTAATCATAAAACCCATCGGCATTCTCGTTCCTTCCAACCAAAGGTTGTAATCCCCAAGAATTTTCAGCATTGATATTGCCCTCACGGTCACTATTATAAATAAAAGAGTTTTCTGGGTCATCTACCAAGGTAATTGAAAATTCATTTTTACCACGAGTTGTTTCTCCAATATGGATTACATCGATATAAGGGTCAAGTCCGTTCATTACCAATTCGCTTGCCGAGGCAGAATCACCTGTGGCAATAACAAAAACACGGTCTAAATTTAAGGAGTTAATGGCGCTGGTGCCTGTGGAATTTGCAAAATAATCGGTTAAAAATTCTTCGCTGAACTGTACTTGTATTTTATCGTTCCACCTTTGTTTTATGTATACCTCACCTGTGTTGGTCCCATAGACCATACTGGCCAGTAAACGGGATGTGTTTACGGAACCTCCCGGATTGTAGCGCATGTCCAAAACAAGTTCTGTTGCTCCGTCGGCTACAAATTTGGCAAAGGCAGCGTTCAAATCTTCATCGAAACTGCTTAAAAAACGGTTGTACATTAAATAGGCAACTTTGGTCCCGTTTACATCCAGTGTTTCGGCAATCAAGATGGGGTCCTCGACTTGGTTTTCTATTTTGGTAAGTTCTACTTCTTTGGCGCTATCAGAGATGGTATTGTCGGTAACGGTCGCCATTCCAAGCGTGTAAGTGCTGTTATCACCGAACAAAAGATTCCTGTAGTTGTTAATGGTAAGTTGGGTGCCATCGACCCTGGTGAAAAACTCGCCACGTTGTATATCTTTGGTCGAGGCATCGGAATCCGGCCATATGTAAAGTACATAGCCAAAAACATTTTCCGTGCCGCTAATCAGGCTCAATCTAAATTCGACCCCATTACTTTGGGATATTCCAGATAGGCCACTTACCAGTTCCGAATAGTCATCATTGGCAAAACTAAATCGATCTATGGCGTTGTCATCCCCAAAAATCTCCTCATGTCTGTTACAAATGCTATAAAAAAAGTTTTCGGCATTTGCATTGGCCTCTAAAAAAGCAGTGTACTCGGCATTTGTGGAAAATCGGTCATCAGCCAAATCCTCTACATCCCCTTGCCAAAAATACCAAAGGTTCATGGCCTGCCACATAAAATTTTGTGCTGTAACATCCGCACCGGGTTCTGGGTCGGGGGTAGGGCCATTATTAATTTCATTGTCGTCACTACTACAAGAGGTGAAGAGGAGTGTTGCTCCAAAAAATAGATAGAGGTACTTTTTCATAGTTTAATTTTTTTTGAATTTACTCAAATTTTGTTCCAAACTCTAAGAAACTGGGGTGGGTAAGAGTAAAACCAAACGTTATATCAAATAAATTTACCTTGCAAAATAGGCTTATCTGAGGAAATCGCAAATTTTTTGTAACAATATTCGATATGTATCGTCGTGATAGTGTAGGTCGATAAGAAAGGCCTTAAAATAACTAAGACAACCAAATGAAACAAGCAGAATTTTTAAACGTGGTTTTGCCTTTTCAGGATAAACTTTTTAGGCTCGCCAAGCGCCTATTGGTCTCCCGAGAAGAAGCGGAAGACGCCACTCAAGAAATTTTGTTGAAGCTTTGGTCTAAGAACGAGTCGATGGGGAAGTACAAAAATGTAGAGGCTTTTGCCATGACCATGACCAAAAACTTTTGTTTGGACCGCTTAAAGTCCAAGCAAGCAGGGAACCTAAAATTGGTTCACAGTAATTACAGTGATGAAAACACCTCCTTACAAAAACAATTGGAGGCCGAAGACAGTGTAAACTGGATGGAACGAATTATAAAAGACCTGCCAGAACAACAAAAAATGATATTGCAACTACGCGATGTGGAGCAATACGAGTTCGACGAAATATGCGAGCTCATGGACATGAAACCGACAGCAGTGCGCGTAGCATTGTCGAGGGCAAGAAAAACAGTAAGAGAAGAATTGATAAAAAAACATAACTATGGAATTGGGTAACATAGAAAAAATATTGGAAAAGTATTTCGAGGCCACTGCTACAGTGAACGAAGAAAGAACACTTAGGGCCTATTTTTCACAAGAGGAGGTCGCACCTCACTTGGAGCAGTACAAGCCCATGTTCAACTACTTTTCCATGGCCAAGGAAGAAAAGTACACCAAGCAGGTACCATTAAAACCTAGAGTAAACTATTACAAGTGGCTATCCGTTGCAGCGGCAGTAGTTTTGACCTTTGGCATCTATTTTGGTAATCAGTACCAAGAAACAAAGCGTTTGGAGCAAGAAAAGGCAGAGTTTGCCTACGAGGAAACCAAAAAAGCACTCGAACTCTTAGCAGTGAACTTTAACCGAGGTACGGAAAAAGTGGCCTACTTAAAAGAGTTTGAAGATGCAAAACAAAAAATTTACAATAACAATTAAAAAACGTAACAAAAATGAAAAAGTATATTTTAATAACAGTAATGGCATTGTTGCCTTTGGCAGGATTCTCTCAGTCCGTTTTTGACAAGTTTGAAGATCTGGACGATGTGACCACAGTGATCGTGAACAAGAGTATGTTCAATTTATTGGCAAAAATAGATGTTGAAGTGGATGATCCAGAGGCACGCGATTTTATGGAAATTGCCAGCAGTCTTAAAAGTTTAAAGGTGTTTACCACCGAGAACAAGAAAATTGGCGACGATATGAAATCTTCTGTCGATAGCTACCTAAGGTCTTCAAAAATGGAGGAGTTGATGCGAATCAAAGACAAGGATGCCAATGTAAAATTCTACATTAAAGAAGGTAAAGATGCCGATCATGTAAGCGAGCTGCTGATGTTCATTACCGGAATGAAAAATGTGGAGGCCAATGGTCAAAAGTTTGAAACGGTAATCCTATCCTTAACTGGCGATATAGATTTGAACAACATAAGTTCTTTGACCAAAAAAATGAACTTGCCAGAAGAGCTTAACGAAGCAGGAAAGAAAAACTAGATAAGAATATCGGTTGGCAATAATCGGTTGGAAATTGTAACAAAATACAAAACCCTCCAACTAATTATTGTCAACCGGTAATCAGTTGACACTATCAATCAAAAAAAGAATAGAAAAATGAAACATTTAATTAAATCCATAATGGCAATCGGAGTATTGTTCTTGGCTTCGTGCGCGTCGCAGCCCACTTTGCAGGAGTATTATGTGGACAATTCGGAAAATCCGAATTTTTTGTCCATCGATGTACCGGCAAGCATTCTCAAAATGGATGAGGTGGAGCTGACTCCGACCCAAAAAGAGGCCATAGAATCATTGCGAAAGTTCAATTTATTGGCCTTTAAAAAGAATGAGGACAATGTTGCCGAATACGAGATCGAAAAAAAGAAAGTGAGCCAAATCTTAAAAGGGGACGACTTTGTTGAACTCATGAAGATAAACTCCAAGTATGGCAAGGGGGTTATCAAATATTTGGGAGATGAGGATGCCATTGATGAAGTGATTATTTACGGAGATAGTAAGGACAAAGGCTTTGCCCTGGTCCGTGTGCTCGGCAAGGATATGAACCCGGCACATATCATACAATTAATGCAGGCCATTCAAAAATCCGATTACAAAGGCGAAGGGCTGGGTGAAATTGGTGATTTTCTGAAAGGCTAAGACCAATCATTATATAATCCAAGGAGGGCGACAATTGTCGCCCTTTTTCTTTTTACGATAAAGATTCGATGCATAAAAAAGTGACCTAGTTTAGTATCTTAGTGTCTAACAACAAGAACACTAACAAAACTATAGCATCATGGAAAAAGCACAAGAATGGTTCGACTATGGTATTGAACTGGCCAAAGAATTCGGACCTAAACTAATTACAGCACTTCTTATCTACATTGTGGGGATGTGGGTGGTAAAGAAAATCATCGGTGGAACCCGAAAGGTAATGTCAAAGAGTAAATATGATGAATCCCTGCAAAAATTTTTGTTGAACCTACTGTCTTGGTCGCTCAAAATATTTTTGATCATTATCGTTATCTCTCGACTAGGGGTAGATGTTACCACATTTGCTGCAGTAATCGCAGCTGCTGGTCTTGCCGTAGGTTTGGCGCTGCAAGGCTCGCTGTCCAATTTTGCCGGCGGTGTACTTCTCATGATATTTAAACCTTACCGTATTGGAGACCTTATCGAGGCCCAAGGCGTTCTTGGAGTTGTAAAGGAGATAGAAATTTTTACAACAAAAATGGTAACACCACAAAACAAACTGGCTATTGTCCCGAACGGAGCTATGGCCAACGGCAACATAATCAATTACACGGCCGAAGGTAAAATGCGGGTGGATACCGTTATTGGCGTAGGTTATGGCGAAGACATCAAAAAAACCAAAGAAGTGCTGTTGAACGTGCTCACTTCCAACCCAAAAGTACTTAAAGAACCTGCACCGTCGGTTAATGTGATGGAACTGGCCGATAGTTCAGTGAACTTTGCAGTACGGCCCTTTTGTAAGCCCGAAGATTATTGGGATGTGTACTTTGGAACCTATGAAAATTGCAAAATTGCCTTGGATGAAGCCGGAATCGAAATTCCTTATCCACACCAGGTGGAAATCCACAAAGAAGCATAAGAATTTTTGTCACATCGAGCACAGTCGAGCTGTCTTAGTTGGTTCTCGACTGCGCTCGAGCGGACACAAACTTAAACCCCAGTGTAATTCGCTGGGGTTATTTGTTTCAATTTGGTTTTGATCGTATTGGTACCTCCAAGGTTTCTATAATACCGACAATGTTTTTTTTTTACTTAAGCAATGATCATGGGTTGATCTATAGGCTTTGGTTGGATTATATAAAGTAAAATTCTAACTTTACTAATACCTGCCAGCATAGAGGTACCTATTTTATTATAATAGTAGCGCAAATAAATCAAGTTCTATAGTTGCATATCATTATCTCTTCATAAAGTAAATTAATTTCTAAAATTAATATGGCTGGAAGATCTTGTGTTAGTTGCCGCTTAGAAATAAACCTATAGTATGGATGGGCCGGAGCTTTTAAATAAATATTATTATTTAATTAAAAAACGAACGAAATTAATACCTAAGGACCAAGTAGGTTGGTCCAAGAATATATTGGCCACTCATTTTGGAGGGCAACCAACAGGGAAAATAGGTGTGCAATGGCCAATTTGTGAAGTATGCGACAAGCCTATGACATTTATTGGACAAGTATATTCATCCTCATATTTACACACTTCTCCGTTCCATTTTTTTTCTTTTTTTTATTGTCATTCTTGTAATACTGCGAATTCTCGAATATCGGCATCGGACAATGACGCAGCAGATGGGGCGTTAGGCTGGAAAATCTTTGCATATGAAGAATTAAGGACGGAAGATGCTTGTTTAATTCCATTACCGGATTATGGTGACCCTAAAGAGTTGATGATCAAAGAGCAACAGGTAGAGTCGATTTTGGAAGACAGTTTTCCTGATTTTGTAGGATTAAAATTGTATATACCCCTTATTTGGAATAATATAGACAAATTGATTGACCCTGAGACAAATAGGGTTTCAAAGGATTATTGGGACAAGGTAGAGCAAATTGAAAAAGCTGCTGGCAAGCTAGTTGGTATTGAGCAAAAACCATATTTGAGAAATAAAGGCGTAATGCTCGGAGGGTACCCTAATTGGTGTAATGGACCTGATGAAACACCCAATTGTCCCATATGCGAATCCCCAATGGATCTGTTGTTACAAATTTCACCTTCCCAAATTGTAAAATATAATTGGGGAGATTGCTGGACGCTATATATTTTTTATTGTACCAAACATAAACAGCAATTTTCCTTACATTTTCAAGGAACCTAGGTTATGGTAGATAAGCTTGACAACGAGTTGAATAAAATTCCCTTTAAGGAACCAACCTAAACCCCGGTATAATTTGCTGGGGTTATTTGTTTCAGTTCAGTTTTAATGGTATCCGATACCTCTAAGGTTTCTATAAAATCGGCAATGGATTTCTGGTTGATTTTCTCGTTGGTACGGGTCAGACCTTTTAAAGCTTCGTAGGGGTTCGGGTAGCCCTCCCTTCGTAAAATAGTCTGAATGGCCTCTGCGACCACGGCCCAGTTATCCTCTAAATCCTGCTCAAACTTAGCTTGATTTAGCACCAATTTGTTCAATCCTTTTAAAGTGGATTGAAAACCAACAATGGTATGTGCGAAAGGGACTCCCACATTTCTTAAAACCGTACTATCCGTAAGGTCGCGTTGTAGGCGTGAAATTGGCAATTTAGCAGATAAATGCTCAAAAATGGCATTGGCCAAGCCCAAGTTACCTTCGGAATTCTCAAAATCAATAGGGTTTACCTTGTGCGGCATGGCCGATGAGCCAACCTCTCCTTTTTTGATTTTCTGTTTAAAGTAATCCATGGAAATATAGGTCCAGATATCTCTGTCTAGATCAATCAAGATAGTGTTGATTCGTTTAAGACAGTCGAACAGGGCGGCCATATGGTCGTAATGTTCAATTTGGGTGGTGGGAAAGGAGTGGTGCAACCCCAGTTTTTCCTGCACGAACTGTTTTCCGAATGCCCTCCAATCGTTGTTTGGATAAGCAACTTTGTGAGCGTTATAGTTTCCTGTAGCACCACCAAACTTGGCTGCACTTGGAATATCGTTCAATAAATTGAACTGCTCTTTAAAACGCTCTACAAAAACATCGATTTCCTTGCCTAAACGCGTAGGGGAGGCAGGTTGTCCGTGCGTGCGTGCCAACATAGGGATGTTTTCCCATTCCTTGGCCAGCTCCTTCAATTTATCAAAAACCTCTAAATATGATGGCACGTACACATTGTTCATGGCTTCTTTTATGGAGAGGGGAACAGCCGTATTGTTAATGTCTTGCGAGGTCAACCCAAAGTGGATAAACTCCTTGTATTTTTGGAGATCTAATCCATCAAATTTTTGTTTGATGAAGTATTCCACGGCCTTTACGTCGTGGTTGGTGGTCTTTTCAATATCCTTGATCGATTGGGCATCGTCCGAAGAAAACTCTTGATAGATCTTCTGTAGTTGGGGAAACAAAGCGGTGTTGAAATCAGCCAGTTGTGGCAATGGAATTTCACAAAGCGCAATAAAGTATTCGATTTCTACCTGGACGCGATATTTGATCAAGGCTTCTTCGGAAAAGTAATCTTTTAAACTTTCGGTTTTATTTCTATATCTACCGTCGATCGGCGAAATGGCGTTTAGTGGTGTCAATGACATGGTCAGGAAAATTTTGAAAGCATCAAAGATACTTAAACGCTGCGGTTTAGACACCTAATTTGGCCAACTTATCCAGAGTTTTTTTTGCTCTGTTTTTGTACCCAGTGGTTCCGGTCGCGTAACTATCTTCCAGAACTAGTTTGAGCTCGGGGTGTACCCAATCAAAGCGTAGCCCCAAATAATACAGACTGGTCATGGAAAATACCTTGGGTGCCATGTTCATTGGGCCTATTAACCAATCAAAACAAGCGGTCAATATTTTTTCCAGTTGATCATGGGTAATATTTTCAATAAAAACAGGGTCTTTTTTCTTAAAATAAGCTTCACAGACCATTTCGCAAACATGGGCAACGGGCCTAATGCACGATTCGGTCTTTAATTGGGCAAGGCCGTTTACAAAATCATCAAAAAAAGGGAGGAGATAGGTCAGTTTTTTGCGCATTAAATGATCAAAGGTCCAGCTGGCATTAAAGGTACCTTCCTTGTCTTCCGCTATTATTTCTTTATAAAGCGTTTTGGCCAATTGGGGCGCTTGCTGTAATTGCAATACCAAATCATCTATTTGTGATTTTGATATCCTACCGGAATTAAGTGCGATATGGAGCTCGGTTTCGGTCACAAAAAAATCGATATATTTACTAAAATCCTGTATGATGAAAATAGTAAAAAAAATAGCAATTGCCCTATTGGTGGTTTTGATAGGAATGCAATTTTATCGTCCTGAAAAAAATATCTCCGAAGGGGACTATGTTGCCGCCTTTGAAGCTGAAACAAAGCCCTCCCGGGAGGTGAAGCAAATTCTGAAAACAGCTTGCTACGATTGTCACAGTGCGAATACCGAGTACCCTTGGTACAATACTATTGCTCCGGTCTCGTATTGGCTGGCCGACCATATTGAAGATGGTAAAAAACATTTGGATTTTTCCGATTGGCAGAATTATGACGAGAAGAAAAAAGACCACAAATTGGAAGAGCTTATAGAGGAAGTAAAAGGGGGCAGTATGCCGTTGAACGAGTACACTTGGACACATGCCGATGCCAAATTGTCCGAGGAGCAGATCAGTGCATTGGTAAGTTGGGCAGAAAAGACCAGGGCTACCTATTAAAAAGATGTTCCACTAAAGTGGGAACTCCTTCGGCAGCGGTTTTTGGGATTATAGTGAGGTTCTCAAAATCCGATGCACGGATATTGGGCCTTGGGTCTATAAAATAAATTGGGGTATTGCTGGGGGCGTAGTGTATTAAACTTGCCGCAGGATACACTTGCATGGAGGTGCCTACGATGATTAAAATTTCGGCCTGTTGCGTAATTTGAGCCGCAGTTTCCAGCATTGGGACCATTTCGCCGAACCAAACAATATGTGGTCGTAGTTGATGTCCGTTTTCATCGGAATCCCCTAGTACCAAGTCTCCTGTCCAATCCAAAATATAATTTTCGTTCCTTGTACTTCTTGCTTTGAACAATTCTCCGTGCAAATGGACCACGTGTGAGCTGCCGGCCTGCTCGTGTAAATTATCAATATTTTGCGTAACAATACTAACATCGAAAGTTTGCTCCAACCGTGCCAATGCCAAATGACCTTGGTTCGGTGCCACATCCAACAATTGTCGCCTACGTTGGTTGTAAAATTCCAACACTAAATCCGGATTTTTGGCAAAACCCTCCGGAGATGCAACCTGCATTACATCGTGTCCTTCCCATAGTCCGTTTTCATCACGAAAGGTTTTTAGGCCGCTTTCGGCGCTCATTCCCGCTCCGGTAAGTACTACGATCTTTTGCTTCGACATTTTTTATCCAAATTCACAATTTAAAAACTGTACGATGCAATTTAAACATTGGAGCCAGAAATAAATAATTATTTAAACTGATTAAATGTTGAGCCAATAGGTCAACTTAAGATTAATGGACCGGCTTCGGGGCATAAACGAGTTTACAAAGTAATTGTCGTTATAGACCAGAAACAGGTCGGAAAGCGGTGCAAATCTCCATTGTAGCCTCGAATTGAATCCAAGATTATCCAATTGGTTTCCATATTGGATCAAAGTGGACCAAAAAATGGATTTGTTGAACGTAATGTTTATTCTTGGACTTAACAATAAGATGTCCTCGCTCTCATAAGGTTCTGGCAATTTTATACTGTTATATATAACCCCTAAAGAAAGGAATACCGTCGGTTGAAGTCTCAGGCTCATGTCCCCTTCGAAGACATATCGCGTTCCATTGTAAAATTCGCCGTATCCGGGTTCAAGATTGTACGAAAAGACTTTTCTACGGTCACTTTCAAAAGATGCTTCAAAACTGGTATAATGGTATCCATTGTCCCCTAAAAGTTCTACTCCGCCATCGGTGCCGGTTGGATCAAAGGTGTCGGTGAGGTAAGTGTACCGATTGAACAAACGAAAGGCCAATTTTTCTTGTGAGGTAAACTCTGCTTGCCACTGGGTAAAAATAGTATAATCTGTATTTTGGTAGTCCAAGGTAGGTCTCCATATAAAGTTGGGGCTAAACCGGAAACCATGGGTATTCACCTTTCCTTTGCTGGGCCAAAAATTAAATTCCACAAAAGGCCTTGCAGCAACAATGTCCTCTCTTCGGATAAAGCCGAGGTCCGACCTAAAATCATTCCCGACAAAATTTCCGCGTAACCCAAAGTTGAAGTATCTGGAGTTGTATTGGAGGTCCATGCCGCCTGAGTCGTTACGGTCCCCAATATCGTGGGCAAAGGCCTTATGGTAAAAAAACTTGCCTGTCCAAATATTGTTTTTTGATGCAAGGTTGTAGTCCAGTCCCACCACACGGTTGTACCGGTCCATGGGGTCCACAAAGTCGTAATCCCCAAAAGTTTGTCGGTTAACAAAAAGGAAGCTTAAATTGGATCTTGAAAACATTTTCTTTTGCAACGCGAGTACGGTGTTGTTGTTACTGGGTATCTCGTTGATCTCGTCTTCTTCCGTTTGGATATTGAGTAGGCCCAACCTCCAGTTGTTGTTCAACTTCCCACTTAATCTAACCCCGCCTATAATCCCATTTTCTATGGTTTCACCATCTTTGTCCTCTGCAATTCCAATTCTTCTGGAGAAAAATGGATTGGAATCCCTTTCGTTCCCGAAGGAACCAAAAAGGTCACTGTTATCTATAAAAAATTGTCTTCTCTCTGGTAAAGAAACCTCAAATCGGGTTAAGTTGGTAACAAAATTATCGACTTCCACATTGGAGAAATCCGGGTTTAGGGTTACATCGAGATTCATGCCGTTTCCTATGGAGATTTTTGCATCTCCACCAAAGCCCATTCTGTTTAGATCTTCATTGTTTTCGTAGTCTTTGGCAATTATCCCATTTGCATAAGGTATCAATGCCATTGGAGTCCTGGATTTTCCCAATGGTTTTTCAAACACCATATCTCCCATAAATGCCAAACTGTACACAAGTTGGTTTTGTGGAATTTTCATCCAGGTACTGGTTTCGTTGGTCTGCATATCAAAGCGGTAGCTGTTGAACCGCCATTTGGTCTCACCCTGTTTAAATTTGAAGGAAGTTAATGGAATGGCAAGTTCGCAGATGTAGTAGCCATCGTACAATTTGGCTTCGCCTTGCCATTTTACGTCCCAAGAGGTGGTGAACCCATTTGGACCAGACCCGCCGTTGGATATCAAAGCTTCCCTTCGGACTCCATAAGGATTCATTCCAAACAGGAATGCATTGGTACCGTCGTTAAAAGTATCGAACATTAAACTAATGTTGTCATTCCCCCCTGCCCTGTAATCTCTTTGTAGTGAGGGTATCACATAATTGTCGCCCTCTGTATATAATTTAATACCAATAAATAGTGTAGTGTTGTTGTAGACCATTTTGATCTGGGTCTGCTGGAAGGCGAGGGTGGTGTCGGATGGAAAATATTGATGGAAATCGTCTGCATTTTCTGCAATCTCCCATACACTTTCATCTAAGATACCATCTACTTTGACTATGTCGTCGACATATTTTACGGTAAAACTTTTATGGTCTGTTTGAGAAAGTAAGGCGAAAGGCAGAAGAATTGCAGCAAGTACAATACATTTTTTTAACATTGGTCGAGTTTAGTTGGTGGTTCAAATTTAACAGATACATAGTTAAAAATTTACTAAAATTTTAAAATATGTTGCTGTTTGGTAAATCATTGCGAAAATTAGTGGCAAGAATTTTCTAAGCCTTTTTCTAATTAAGGGACGTTAAAAAATGAAAAAAACCTTATTCCTATTCTTATTTTTTCCTGTAATTGTTTTTGGTAACGCTTTTTGGGGCAAAACGGGGCACAGGGTAACCGGTGAAATTGCAGAAAACCATTTGTCCGGAAAAGCCAAGCGGGCCATAAACGATCTGTTGGATGGACATAGCTTGGCCTTTGTATCTACATTTGCTGATGATATAAAGGCTGACCGGGCCTATTCCAAATACTCGGCATGGCACTATGTCAACTACCCATTGGGGATGTCCTATGCGGATTCCGATAAAAGCGAGTATGGCGATATTATTACAGCAATAGAGACATGTAAATCCGCTATAAAGGATAAAAATGGCTCAAGGAAAGATCGTATTTTTCATTTAAAAATGCTGATTCATTTAATCGGCGACCTGCATCAGCCCATGCATGTGAGCAGGGCCGAGGACAAAGGGGGAAATACCATACAGGTCCAATGGTTTGGACAAGGCAGTAATCTACATCGGGTTTGGGACAAAAACTTGATAGAATCTTATGGTATGACGTATACCGAGCTTGCCATGGAACTACAAAACGTCAGTAGAAAAAAGCGAAAGGAGATCCAGTTGGGAACTGTGTACGATTGGGTGGACGAATCGCACGAACTATGTGCGGATTTATATGATTCCGTTGAAATTGGTGAAAAACTGGGCTATCGTTATTCCTACGACCATAACGATCTTTTATTCGCACAGCTACAGAAGGGGGGGCTTAGGCTCGCCAAGGTACTGAACGATATTTTTGGGTAGTTTTTTACTAGTGCAGGACCGTTTTTAACTGGTTTCGGTATTCCGAAGGATTCTGTCCGGTAAATGCTTTGAACGATTTATTGAAATGTGAAAAGTTGTTGAAACCACTTTCGTAACAAACTTGGGTTATGCTCATGGGTTGTTCTGCCAATAGCTTGGATGCATGTACCAATCTATATTCGTTCACGAACTGAGTAAATGTTTTATTGGTTATTTTTTTAAAGTACCTGCAAAAAGAAGGGACCGTCATGCTTACCATATCTGCAATTTGCTCAAGTTTTACGTCCTCTTTGAAATTGGTCTTCACATAATTAAAAACAACATTGATACGATCGTTGTCCTTTACTTCGGTTTCCAGTGAGAAACCTTCTGCGTTCAGCACGTTCATTTCGCTGGACGTGGCCAAGATGTTCAATATATTAAGTATGGACAATAATCGCTGAAAATCTGTCTGATACTCCAAGATTTCCATTTTTTCGCCAACCTTCATTTTGGTTTTACCGGAAAAGGCAATTCCGCCTTTGGCAACTTCGAACAACTTTTGGATATTCTTCATCTCGGGAATATTAAAGAAATCACTTCCCAAAAAGTCGGCTTTCATTTGGACCAAAGTCTCACTTTTATTGCCCGTAAGTCTGTCCGTAAAGCCACAATGTGGTAAATTGGACCCTATTAAAATTAAGTCCCCGTTCCTATAATAGGATACATGGCTTCCAATTTGTCTTTTGCCCGAGCCTCCGTTTACATATACCAACTCCAATTCTGGATGGTAGTGCCAACCTAAGTTCTTGTTCTCGTGGTTTTCGTTAAACTTTTGAAAGGTAAACGAATGGCCAAAACTTGGTGCTATAGCTTCAAATGCCGGTTTCTGAATCATACTCAACTATTTTCTTTTTTCTACAAACAATAACTTGTGTGTAAAGTGCAAATATCTACAATGTTAACGCAAAGTTATGCTATTTTATCATTAATGCTATGTTAAGTGTGTTGCCATGTTAATATAGCATAGAAAGTGGAAAAAATGGTGGTATTCCACTGTTCCAATCCGACATACATTTGTACTGTAATCTTAAAAAAGCGATGTGTTATGAAAACAGTAAAGAACCTAATAGTAGCAACGGCCTTGTTGATCAGTGCAATCGGGATGGCCAACACAGCAACAGCCGATTTCGGTAAAAAAGTAGTAAAAAGATACGAGGTAGAGAAAAACTTGGTAAAAGTCAACTTGGACCCAGTATTCATCAAAAAAGGTCAAAAGGTAATGATGAACCTTTTGAACATATCTCAGGGTAAAGTACTTCTTAAAGTATACGATAGCAAGAATAGATTGGTCTTTGACGAGGCTATCGACGGAAAAGTAGTAGTGGAAAAAGCTTTCAACTTCGAGCAGGCATTCGAAGGTGAATATACCATAGTTGTAGTGGACAAATTTGGAACCTACAAGGAAACTATGGAAGTAAGATAGTTTGTTTAGTTAATTTTTATGTGCATGGGGGGTCGGGAGACCCCCTTTTTTTATGCCCACTTTTTTAGTTTTTCCCTCTTGCTCTTTGGGATAGCTTCATTCTGCAAGGCTAATCGCAATACATGGCTATCCTTGGTTTTGGCATATAGAAGTTTATAAAATTCCTGCACGGTCAATGGAGTTTCGGATGCATTTGACAACTCCATGGAATCACCTGTTTTTACAGTTCCATTCTCCAGAACACGCACATAGGTCCCAGGAAATCCGTGATCTATAAATTGTTTGATCATGTTCTGGTCCTTAAAACGTATGCCTAGTTTATAACAGGGCTCCCTAGGTTGTGTAATTTGAACCAATGCAGTACCGAGCCGGTATATGCTTCCGATTCTAATTTGGGATTCATTCAAACCTTGAATGGTCAAATTTTCTCCGAACATACCCCAATTCCATTCTAAATCGGGATATTTCTCCTTCCAGTATGCGTAATGGTCAGCAGAAAAAAGGTAGGCAGCCTTGTAGATGCCGCCATGGTGCTTTCGGTCTATCACCGAATCGCCCTTTACATCTGTGCTCTCCAATAAAATGGGTTGGTCCACGGGAAATTTGTAAATGCCAGTGGTGGTTTCTTTACCGTTCCAAACTATTTTGGTAGGGTTTCCGAGATTGGTGGATATTATTTTCATAAGGGCAAGTTATAAAAAACCACCGCTTGTGGCGGTGGTCTTTTACCTCTTTTTAAAAGAGATGGTTTTAGTCCTTCTTTTCCAATTTTTTGGTCATGTTAAAACCTACCATAAGGCCAACGCCCGCCAAAAGGAATATGGTTCCCGGATAAGCGACCTCATCTTCCACCCCTAAATTATAGTGAAGAATGGAAGCAACAAAAATGGCAACCCCGATACCCATTAATAATAAAGAAAGGTTTAGAATGATGATTTTCCAGAACGGAGCGGCGCCTTCCCGTCTTCCTTTCATAAAAATACTGGCGTCGGCACCTTTTTCGATTAAGGCCAAGCGTTCTTTGTTCCTTGTTGAAAAAAAGAGGTAGGCAATGGCAAAAATTACTCCAAAAATGATTGGTAAAATGATTACTTCAGATCCCATAACTATTCGTTTTAATGATTATTCATAATTTGTTTGTTCATAACCTATGACGACGGTTTTCTGAGTAAGGTTACATTTTTTTATAAATTTTATTTTCTGTGTAACCTTAACAATGGTTTAATCGTCCAATGAGCAATGCTGACCAACAAGGAAAAAGAACTGATCTCGAAAATTTGCATGGGAAATTCCCGTGCATTCTCGGATTTTGTGGATAGTTATAAGGATTTGGTGTTTACATTGTGCATAAGAATGTTGACCAATAGGGAGGAGGCCGAAGAGGTTTCGCAAGACGTATTTATCAAGGTGTACCGATCTTTGCCCAATTTTAAAGGGGGGTCTAAACTTTCCACATGGGTGTATAGGATTGCATATAACTCATGCCTGGATAAGATGAAACAAAATAAAAAGGCAAGACTGCACGACGATTTAGAACAATTGGATCAAATTGCCTATGCAGAAATCGATACGGCCCTAGATAGTATGATAAGGGAGGAAAAAAAGAGATTTATAGATCAATGCCTGTTACAGCTATCCTCGGAAGATGCTGGAGTCCTTACTTTGTTCTATCTTGAGGAGAAGAATCTACAAGAAATGGAAAAAACTACAAATCTTCCCTCAAATACACTAAAAGTAAGGTTGTTCAGGGCCCGGAAAAGACTGGCTGCGATCATGGAAAAAAGTATGAACAAAGAAATTTTGCAGAGCAATGGATAAGGAAGAAAATAAAAAACTGGAAGCTTTAATGGATAAATTCATGGCAGAGGCACCAATCGAATCGCCTTCTGCGGATTTTACCAAAAATGTACTGCGGCAAATAGAGGCGGAATCCCCAAAAGAGGTTTTTAAGTACCAACCGATTTTATCCGGAAGAGTTTTATCCTTCGGGTTTATTGCATTTGTTGCACTTTTGGCTTATTTAGGCACACAGTTAGGACCGAGCGGTGGCCAAGGCTGGTTCAAAAACATCAATATGGATGCTTGGTTCCATATGGACTGGCAATGGATGAGCGGTTATTCTTTTCCCAAAACCATGGTGTATGCATTTTTGTTCCTAGGATTATTGTTCTTTGCTCAGGTACCTTGGCTAAAAAAACACTTGGGCGGTAATAGTTATTAGAGATACGCATAAAAATACGCCCAGTACATTAAAAAGAACTGTAGCGGTATTCTAAGGATCAATATCCATTTTGGAATGCCCGCCGATGCTTTTTCGCCCGAGAGCATATAAAAGTGTACGGATAGAAAAACGCCCAACATTAAAATAATACCAAAGGAACTCAGTTTTCGGGTGGCATCAAAACAAACGCCAATGCCCAATAAAATTTCCACCAACCCGCTCAAGTACACCAAAAGCTTATGTTTTGGCAAATACATGGGCATTATCCGCATATAGATTTTGGGTTTTATAAAATGCATTGCGCCTGCAAAAACATACATTCCGGCCATTGCATAGAGGTGCCAAGGAATCATAACATTTAGTTTTTAAAGTACCAAAACGGTAAGATAGCATCCGATACCGTTACAATAGAATCTTTTTCCTTCCGTTTTCGCCTCAAACGAATAAGATGTTTCCCTTCTTTCAGTTGAGAGATTTTGAGGTAGGTTTCAAAACCCAGGATATCGTTCATTGCAGTAGTTATTATAAAATCCTCGTCCATATCAAGGGTGTCGATTCGGAAGGAATACATCTCGTTAAAGGTTTTTAAATATTTTTTTCGAATACTGTCCTTTTGACGGAGGCTCGTGATCTCGTCGCTCCAGTTTGAATTGACTTTTATACTACTGGAAAGTCCTCTGCGGTCTTCTTTGGGAGTCAAAGAATCGTTGAAGGCAAATACACGATTTTCCAAATTTTCCGAAAAAGGAACAAAAACTTGGAGATAGGGTTGGGAAATTACTTTTGAAGGAATCACCATGCGTCCGGGGAAATCTCCTTCCTCTGTCATCATGTCCCAATAATTATCTTTTTTGGCAAACATGCTGGATGATCGCTGTTCTTTGTCCAGATAGTTGGATTGACGGTATTCCAAACTGGTCAGCATCAAAATGGCAATATAGATCGGGGTCAGGAGCAAGGTCAGTTTTTTTCCAAAGCGGTTATCCAAAAAATTATAGACCAATGGCCGATAAAGAAACGAAAGGGTGAGAAAACTAAAAACCCAATATATAGGGAAATATATACGAGAGACCCATTTCCTTTTTTTTAACCAACCTTGTGTAATAAAGTCGATAAAGGTCAGGAACATTCCAAAAATGATGAACAAAATCAATATACCCCCTATTATACTGGCGGCGGCTTCGGGCAAAACATCGCTCTCGAGAATATAGTTGGCCACCAATATGATCGACAGGATGATCATGGTCATGGCGAGCACATAAAAAATCAACAGAAACGAAATGGCGAACAATACACTACAGTAATTTTCCAGATTGGCGATGTAGCGATCAAAAGAAATTATGCGCTTTTTTAAATATTTGGTAAAGCGTTCGGAATAGCGGAGCCGCTCGAACTCAATATCTCCAGAAACATAACGAAGACCGAGCGCACCGATCCATAAACCTCTTAAAACAACGTGGAGCAATAGGTTGAACAGCAGAATGGAACAGGCAATGTTAAGGATAAAGTAAACCACGAAACGGTAGATCTGGTCTTCGTTTTGTGCATTAATCATTTCTATACGAAGCGGTTCGTAGGCGGTAAAGAGCCCAAAAATGGCAAAACCGGAAATGATGAGTTCCAATTCCCAACTCTGTTGTTGAAGGGAATCCAATAATTTTCTAAAAGTTGGACTGTTGTAATCGTTGTTGCCCACGGTGTAATTGGTTTGCCCTCTCAAGATAGTCATAAAATACAAAAACCGCTCATTTAGAGCGGTTTTCACGATCAATAGGATTTTTATGTCTATTTGATCATATCGTAGCTACGGGAAATAAACTTGGTAAGTTCCTCTCCCTTTAAGAGTCCTTTGGACAATTTTGCCAAGTCCAGGGACTGATTGATCAATCTTTCCCGCTTTTTTGCTGTTTTGGTATTCAGTATTTCGCCCACCAATTCGTGGTTGGTGTTTACGATCAGGTTGTACATATCCGGCATGTTGCCCATACCGAACATTCCTCCGCCCCCGGTTTGCTGCATCTCCTTCATTCGGCGCATAAATTCTGGCTCGGTAATAATAAAAGGTGAAGCACTGCTTTCCATGGCCTCCAATTGAATTGTATAGCCCTTATCGGAAATTACTTTTTCCAAATCAGCCTTTAGGCTGTCTTTTTCCTCATCGGACAATTTGGATATGGTCGTATCTTCTTTTTTGATGAGGTTGTCTATATGATCCGAATCCACTCGCACAAAGGATAGATTCTCTTTGGAGGTCTCCAATTTCTGCATCAAATGGGGGACAATGGGCGAATCCAGTAGGAGCACTTCGTAACCTTTTGCCTTGGCGGCTTCTATATAACTGTGCTGCGCTTCTTTATCGGAAGTGTAGAGTACCACCAATTTATCGTCCTTGTCGGTCTGGTTGTCCTTGATTTTGGCTTCCAGCTCTTCAAAAGTATGGTAATCCCCATCAATGGTTGGATAGAGCGCAAATTTGTCCGCTTTCTCAAAAAACTTGTCTTCCGAAAGCATACCGTATTCTATCACTACTTTAATGTCGTTCCATTTTTGCTCGAAGTCCTCTCGATTATTCTTAAAGAGCGAGCTTAATTTATCCGCAACTTTTCTGGTGATGTAAGAGGATATCTTTTTAACCGCACCATCCGCCTGTAAGTAGGACCTAGACACGTTCAATGGAATATCCGGGGAGTCGATGACACCTTTCAACATGGTCAGAAACTCAGGAACAATACCTTCTACGTTATCCGTTACGAACACTTGGTTCTGGTACAGTTGGATTTTATCCTTTTGGATACTGAGGTCGTTGGTCAACTTTGGGAAACATAAAATACCTGTTAAGTTGAACGGATAATCCACGTTGAGGTGGATGTGGAACAAAGGTTCCTCGAACTGCATCGGGTATAGCTCCCTGTAAAAGTTTTTGTAATCCTCGTCCTTTAAATCCGAAGGTTGCTTGGTCCAGGCCGGATTTGGGTTGTTGATGATGTTGTCCACCTCTTGGGTTGGAGCTGGATCTTCTTCTTTTGCATCTTCAGGTTTGGGAAGCGTCTCGGTTTTTGTTCCGAATTTGATCGGAATGGGCATAAACTTATTATACTTTACCAAAAGCTCCCTTATTCTGGTATCCTCCAAAAATTCGGTGGAATCTTCGGCGATATGCAGTATGATCTCTGTTCCTCGCTCTGTTTTGTCGCTAGGTTCAAGGGAGAATTCGGGAGAGCCGTCGCAGCTCCAATGCACCGCTGGCTCATCCTTATGGCTCTTGGTAAGGATTTCCACTTTTTCCGCAACCATAAAAGCGGAGTAAAATCCAAGGCCAAAGTGCCCAATGATCCCGGCATCCTTGCTCGCATCTTTATACTTGTCCAAAAACTCTTCTGCACCGGAAAAAGCTACTTCGTTAATGTACTTTTTCACTTCATCCTCCGTCATCCCGATACCTTGGTCTATAATATGGATTCGTTTATTGTCCTTGTCGACTTTTACCTCGATCATAGGGTTGCCGTATTCCACCTTGGCCTCTCCAATGGATGTGAGGTGCTTTAGTTTTAAGGTCGCATCTGTAGCGTTGGAAATAAGTTCCCTTAAGAAAATCTCGTGATCACTGTATAGGAATTTTTTGATCAAGGGAAAAATGTTCTCTACTGAAACATTGATTTTACCTGTTGCCATCGTTTTGTTGTTTTAGTCTTTTTATTGCTGACTGGTCAAAAAAAATACCAGAATCATAAATATGACAAACTGACATTTGGACGAAAAAAATGACCTGATATCATTTTTAACAAAATTTTGTTTATTTAATTATAAAAATCATTAAACAAAAAATGTATCTTTACATTGTTATGGGAAAATTGCTATGAAAAAGCACTACTATAACAAGTTTGTTTATTTATTGGTTAGGTTGTGAAAATGCACTTTCGCTCGAAAGTGCATTTTCTTTAAAAATTCAATTTTATCACCTGCCAATAACATTTTATACAGAACCTTTTAAAAACATACCAAAATGGCAAATACATCAAAATCCAAAATAACCGAGGATAAGATAATCGGCTTGTTCATGGAGTCCGTATTGGAGCAGGAAAAAATACCTGGCTCGGTTTATAAATTCTGTAAGGAGAACAAAATTAAGGAGGATGAGTTCTATGGCTTTTTTGGTTCTTTGGATACCCTGCAAAAAACCATATGGAACAAGTTTTTCGACAATAGTTTTGAATTGATCCAAAAAAATAAGGAATATCCGGGAATGACGAACGAGGAAAAGATGCTTACTTTCTTCTACACCTTTTTCGAGAATTTGACACTTAATAGAAGTTATGTTCTCTTTATGATGAAGGAGCACAAGCATTCCATGGAGGGATTAAGTCAGTTAAAGGGGCTTCGTAAACGTTTTAAGGATTTTGCATCTACTTTGATCGAAGAAAGAAATGAGGAGAAAAATCTAAAAATCTTAAAATTTAATGCGCCATTGTTTTCGGAGGGTGCTTGGCTGCAATTTTTGTTCATTTTAAAATTTTGGGCGGAAGATGGTTCTCCCGGACTGGAGAAAACAGATATTGCCATTGAAAAGTCGGTGACCACTATTTTTCAGATTTTCGAGAACACATCACTGGAAAAAATCGTAGATCTAGGAAAATTTCTTTATAAAGAAAAATTCGTGTAACGCCTATGAAAACACTCGATACCATCCCGACCGGGAAAATAGAACGTGCCGGGAAACTCGTAAAAACGGGCGTAAAAATAGGGGGCAACTACGTAAAGTATTACGGCAAAAAACTGGTGGATCCCCAAACCTCACGGGATACTTTGAACCAAGATAATGCCGAAGATATTTACGATGGCCTAAAAAGCTTAAAGGGGAGTGCCCTAAAAGTGGCGCAAATGTTGAGCATGGAAAAAAACCTATTGCCAAGGGCCTATGTGGAAAAGTTTTCCCTGTCACAATTTTCCGTACCACCTTTGTCCGCTCCTTTGGTGCGAAAGACATTCAAAAAATATTTGGATAAATATCCGGAACAGATTTTTGACGAATTTGAAAAGGATTCCGTAAACGCAGCAAGTATTGGTCAGGTGCACCGTGCCAAAAAAGATGGAAAACAATTGGCCGTTAAGATCCAATACCCGGGCGTGGCCGAAAGTATCAGCAGCGATTTGGCATTGGTAAAACCGGTGGCCATTAAAATGTTCAACTTAAAAGGAAAGGATTCTGAAAAATATTTTAAAGAAGTAGAGCATAAACTAAAGGAAGAAACCGATTATATATTGGAACTCGAGCAAAGTCGTGAAATTACTTCCGAATGTGCCGTGATCCCGAATATGCAGTTTCCAAAGTACTACCGAAATCTTTCCAGTGAACGTATCTTGACCATGGATTGGATGGAGGGCGTGCATTTGGGAGAGTTTACCCAAAAGGATTTCAATGCCGAACTGGGCAATACTTTGGGTCAGGCACTATGGGATTTTTATATGTTCCAGATTCACAAATTAAAGCGGGTACACGCTGATCCCCATCCGGGAAATTTTTTGGTGAGTGATGAAGGTAAATTGATCGCAATCGACTTTGGTTGCATTAAACAAATCCCGGATGAATTTTATGTGCCTTATTTCGAATTGGCCAAACCCGAAAATATAAATAACGATGAGGTTTTTATGGAGAAACTCTATGAGCTCGAAATCCTGACACCTACCGATTCGGAAGAGGAGCTCCGGTTTTTTACGGCCTTGTTCAAAGAAATGTTGACGATTTTTACATCACCTTTCCATAAGGAAACCTTTGATTTTGGTGATGAAGATTTCTGGACCAAAATTGCAAATTTGAGCGAGCGTTATTCCAAAGACGAACAGATTCGCAAAATGAACGGAAACAGAGGTTCCAAACACTTTTTGTACATCAACCGTACATTTTTTGGCCTTTATAACCTCTTGCACGACCTAAAAGCCAAGGTTGAGGTAAATGCTTACAGAGAGTTCTTGGGTTGATTTCTTGGTTAGGAAAGAAAAATCCCGTTCCAATTTTTTTGGAACGGGATTTTTTTTATGCCTAAATACGTAATAGATTACTTTTTTTGCTTCACATATTTTTCCAACCATTGGTCTTGTTCCCAAAGCATGTGCAAAATACTTTCCTTGCCCCGGTATCCATGACTCTCTTTTGGCAACATCACCAATCTAACGGTGGCGCCCAAACCTTTAAGAGCGTTGAAATAGCGCTCACTTTGCATAGGGTATGTACCGGAATTATTGTCCGCCTGCCCGTGGATCAAAAGTAAAGGGGTTTTCATTTTTTCTGCATGCATAAATGGAGACATGGTGTAATAGACCTCCGGTGCTTCCCAATAATTTCTTTCCTCACTTTGAAAACCAAACGGTGTCAAAGTTCTATTGTAGGCGCCGCTTCGGGCGATACCTGCAGCAAATAGGTCCGAATGGGATAGTAAGTTGGCCACCATAAAGGCTCCATAACTGTGCCCGCCCACTGCAATACGTTCGCGATCAATGTACCCCAAATTATCTACCGCATCAATGGCCGCTTTGGCGTTGGCCACTAGTTGGCTTCTAAAGCTGTCGTTGGGCTGTTCGTCACCCTCACCGATAATGGGAAAGGCCGCTCCATCCAATACAACGTAACCTTTGGTTACCCAATAAATGGGTGATCCCCAAAATGGGTATGTAAACTCGTTGGGGTTCGAGGTATTTTGTGAAGCACTGTTCTTGTCCTTGTATTCCCTTGGATATGCCCATAAGATCATTGGCATTTTTTCTTTTTTCTCCATGTCGTATCCAACAGGAAGGTATAGGGTTCCGGAAAGTTCCAATCCGTCATCTCTCTTATAGGTTATTACCTCTTTGTGTACGTTTTGAATGCTTTTGTACGGATTATCAAAATCTGTCAACTGCACGGGTCCTTTTCTTTTTATCAAACTTTTGTAATAGTAATTCGGGTACTCGCTGGCAGATTCAATACGCACTAAAAGTTGGTCTTTTTTAGGGTCATACTCAATCAAGTTCTCAAGTTTGCCTTCTAGCTTTGAGGTGTACAGTCTGGTTTTTTTAAGGGTTTTTAAATCCATTTTTTCTACAAAGGGGAACTGGCCCTCTTCGGTATACCCATCTCCGATCAGAAAGGCATTGTTGTTTTTGTCCAAGGACAGTACCCAACTGCCGTTTTCGTTTCTTTTGGTAACAAAACTTCCGGGGTCGCTATATACATCTTGATAGTTTCTATCTTCAATAATTTGAGCTCCTTTTTCTGGGTTGGAGGGGTCAAAAACATAGGTTTTTGTGTTTCTGTTGTTCCACCAACGGTCGTGAGCGATTGCCAAATTGTCGTTGCCCCATTGTATGTAGCTAAACCTGTTTTTGGTTTTTAAAATGGACCTGCCCTCACCATTAAATGGTGCTTCGAGTTCAAAGACTTCATCGCGGAAGGGTACTTCGTTTTCAGGATCACCGCCATCCAAGGCCTCTACATAGGTAATGGTTGCCGGTTTGTCGTTTCTCCATCTTATGTTTCGCATGCCGGTTCTGGTTGCCATAAAACCTTTGGGAAGATCTTCTATAAGTGGAACTTGCAACAAAGTTTTAACCATACCGCCATCGTTCGTATAAACAGTGGTCGTGTTCGGAAATCTATAATAGGGCACTAAATAGGAGAAGGGCTTGTCCAAGGTTACCGTCATCACATATTCCCCATCGGGCGAAAAACTGATACTTGTATATAGATTGGCATCTTTCCACTTGGTCTTACTGCCGTCCATGTTCACCTTATAAAGTTCTGAACGGGCCAATTGTTCAAAATTGAACTCGTCGTTCGGGTTTTTTAAAAGGTCTTGATAGGTTCTGTTCTGTGCCTTTTTTCCATCATTGGTGGAAATGGTTGGTCCTTCCGGAACGGCTTCGTCCACATTGATCAATGGTTTTCTGTCGGAGGGCAACATTTTTACCAAAATGGACTCTCCATCCTTGAACCAATTGATGATATCCCGCATATTGGCATTCACGTTGGTATCCGTTATCGATTTGGCAGAGGCTGATTTTAAATCCAGTACCATAACCTCCACTCCTTCTGGGGTAGTGTTTGTAAATGCTATTTTAGATTGATCTGGAGACCAATTAAAATTGGCCAATCGCGGATTTTCCGACAGACCGGTTACTTGCACGCCATCTTTATCACCAATTTCTTTTACCAAGATATTATTATAATAATTGGTGCGGCTTCCGATATTGGTCTTAGGATTGATCCGTAGACCCGCAAGTCTTAGTTCGGTTTCCGATAATTCTGCAATTGTTTTGTAATAATCCCTGTAGAGCAATACCATATACTTGCCATTGTCCGAGATGAGTACACTGGGAGCCAATGGGGCGTTTACAAGTTCTAAAATTTCTTCTGACGGTTTCTGATAAGTGAGTTTTTCCTGAGCTTGGGCCAAACTTATGGCGAAAGCAGCCAAGAATAACCAAACGTAATTTTTCATTATCTTGTTTTAAGTTTTATGAGTGAATTTTTAGCGATTTTTAAAAGTACAACTTTTAAAAAGTTTTATTTTGCCGACTTCTTGAAAATTTGGCATGTATATTTGCTAATTTTCAAATTCTAACTATCTTTTTATTCAAAACAGTATACATGTACAATTCCAAGATTGCTGGACTAGGTTTTTACGTCCCTGAAAATGTGGTCACCAACGATGATCTGTCCAAAGTAATGGACACGAATGATGAATGGATCCAAGAGCGTACCGGGATAAAGGAAAGACGCCACGTGATCAAAGGTACCGATACCACTACTTCTATGGGGGTCAAAGCAGCCGAAAAGGCGATTGAGCGTGCCGGTATAGACAAGAACGATATTGATTTTATTGTATTTGCCACATTGAGTCCTGATTATTATTTTCCCGGACCTGGAGTGTTGGTTCAGCGAGACCTGGGGCTAAAAACAGTGGGCGCTTTGGATGTACGCAACCAATGTTCGGGTTTTGTTTACGGAATCTCCGTGGCAGACCAATATATTAAAAGTGGCATGTACAAAAATGTACTTGTAATTGGTTCCGAACTGCATTCGCATGGGTTGGATATGACCACAAGGGGCAGGGGAGTGTCCGTAATTTTTGGAGATGGTGCCGGTGCTGCCGTGCTTACCCGGGAAGAGGATACCTCCAAAGGTATCTTATCCACCCACTTACATTCCGAAGGTCAACATGCCGAAGAGCTTTCCTTGATCGCCCCTGGCATGGGCAAACGTTGGGTTACCGATATTATCGAAGATGCCGATTCCGAGGATACTTCATATTTTCCTTATATGAACGGCCAGTTTGTGTTTAAAAATGCCGTGGTTCGATTCAGTGAAGTGATCATGGAAGGATTACAAACGAATGATTTAAAACCAGAGGATATCGATATGCTGATTCCGCATCAGGCCAATTTGCGCATCTCACAATTCATACAAAAGAAATTTGGTCTAAAAGATGATCAGGTGTTCAACAACATCATGAAATATGGAAATACTACCGCAGCATCCATTCCCATTGCCTTGACAGAGGCTTGGGAGGAAGGAAAAATCAAAGAAGGAGATGTAGTGGTGTTGGCCGCTTTTGGCAGTGGTTTTACGTGGGGGAGTGCCATAATTCGGTGGTAACCCCTTTTTAAACTAAAAGTTAAAACCCCGATCACCAGGATCGGGGTTTTTTATTGATGCTCTCACAAGATAGATAACCAACCAACACTCGAATATGGAGCATCAATATGTTTATAGGATTCCACCGCTACCTTGCTTAGTGTTGTCGTCTCTTCTTTTACGTTGCTTGGCACGATACTTTCCACTTCCAAAACGATAGGAGAGTCCAACGTAAACATTATTGCTTTCCCAGTTAAAACCGCCTTCTTGGGCATATGGAAAATCTCCATCAAAAGCAAACCGCATGGTATTGAAAATGTCGTTGTAATTAAAGCTAAGGGTGCCTTTGCCCTCGGCAAAGCTGTAGCGAGCTCCCAAGTTCACAAAGTACATGGGTTCTGCATCGAACTGTATACTTTTGTTTCTTCCACGGTAGAAACCAAAGGCTTGTAGCGTTAGCTTTTTTGTTACCGTAAAGCTATTGTTCATCCGTAGGTTCCATGCCGTATTGTCAACCTCCACCCGTTGTTCCACGATGTCCTGCTCGCTAGGTGTTGGCCCGGTAGCGTTCAAGGTTTCTGTTATTCCTCTTTGCGTTTGCGAAAAAAGGTCGAAACTACCATTTATATTCCACCATTTAGTGGGGCGATAATTGGTGGAAAGTTCAATTCCGTAGGCCGAGGTTTTATCAAAATTATCGAAAGTCAGAATGGTTTTGTTCAAATCCAAGCGATCTATGTACACGGCTCTGTTGATTTCGTCGGTAATACTTCGATAAAAGACTCCGCCTGTAACACTACCGTTCTTTATTCTTTTGGTATAATTGGCTTCGTAGGAACTGGTGAACTGCGGTTCCAAATTTGGATTTCCGAAGGAAGATATCAGGGGCGTGGCAAATTCCCTGATCGGATTAACTTGTTGTAGGCCTGGACGATCTACCCTTCTGCTATAGCTTACTTGGAGCTGGTCTTTTTCGTTGGTCTTGTACGTAACAAATGCCGAGGGATAGATTTCCGTGTACTTATCGGTAAAGGCTCGTACCGTATTGGTATCCGCTTTTACCTGAACATCTTCTAGGCGAACACCCACTTGATAGGACCAACGCTCGTAAGATTGGCCAAAAGTGGCATATGCGGAATAAATATCCATGTCGTAAATAAACTTTGTGGAGGGGGTGGGTACCAAATTACCATTGCTATTGAACGATTGCCCGGTAGAGGAGTAGTCCACTTCGGTCTCAAAGTTTCTGGATTCGAGGCCAAGTTCGAGCTTGGAAATGCTGTCCAAAGGATTAACGTAATCCAAGTTTGCCGTAGTCTGCGTTCTCTCCGTATCCACAAAATCCATATAATTTGGATAGGTAGATGCGCCGGTTGAGCTAAAATCCGCATCTTGTTCGCTTTCGAACTGGTTGTGGTCTATTTCCAGTTCAATGTTGTGCCCCTCTTTGTTAAAATCAAGTTTGTAATCAAAATTGTACTGTTCACTTCGGTTATTGGAATCGTCCAGGAACAATTGGTTCACGTTGCGAGATGGGTCGTTAAAATAGGATACCTCCGTACTTCCGGTTCCTTCGCCCTCAAAAATATTTTGGTTGGTGAAAAAGGAGATGGTGTTTTTATCATTCAGGTAAAAATCCACTCCCAATTTGTAAAGGTGTGATTTGTTGTTGTTGAAAAAATCAAACTCTTGTAGTGAGTTTTCCTCGGTACGAAGAATGCTTCCATCGTTTACCCATTTGCCAATGTTATTTCCGTAGTTTCCGTACAAATTGAATTTTCCGTTGCGATAGTTCATATCTATGGAGCTATTGAACTTGGCTTCGATACCCTTGGTAAGACCTAAATTTACATTACCGTTAAAACCGATATTTGCATTTTTGTGCAGTACAATATTAATGATACCGCTCATGCCCTCAGGATTGTATTTGGCGGACGGATTGGTGATCAATTCTATGGATTTAATGGCAGTGGAGGGAATCTGTCTTAGCAATTGCGCCACTGGTATGTTGGACAATTTACCATCTACCATTACCCGTACATTGGAATTTCCCCTTAGGCTAATGTCACCAGTTTGGGAATCCACGTTCACAGAGGGTATGTTGTTCATAATATCGGAAGCGGTTGCACCTGCAGTTGTCAGATCTTTACCAACATTAATAACTTTTCGGTCTACGCGCTGTTCTATGGTGGTCCGTTCGGCCACCAGTTCCACGCCTTCCAGCTCTTTGGTTTCTTCAATAAGGATTACAGTGCCTATATTGAGGTTTCGTTTTCCTTTCGCAATTACCAGTTTTTGGGAATAGGTTTTATATCCAATAAATTGAACTTCGAAAAGGAAAGTGCCATCGGGGAGTTTATCTATTTCAAAAGTTCCGTTTTCGGTGGTGATGCTACCGGTTATGGTCTGGCTGCCATCTTCGGATTTGATTACCACGGCCGCATAAGCGACAGGTTGTTTGGATAGTTCATCGACAACGGTTCCATTAATGGAACCCAAGGCGCTGCCAGGGTCGTTTGCAGATAAAGTTTTAGGGAGTGCCATGCACAGAAAAAGTGCAAAAAGAAAGCTCACATTTTTCATGAGTAGTTCGTTTTTTGATTGATGATTAGATTGATTGATGATATACTTAAGACGCCGAGGCCCGAGGTTTGTTACACGTTAAATCATTTTTAACAATCTTTAACAAGTATGGAGGTAACTTGGGTCTTGTAAGGAGTTGGGTCTTCGCAAGACCATTAGGTAGGTCCTTAAAAGAAGAAACCCCGGTAAATTTACCGGGGTTGTACATTGATAAGCTATACTAAACACTAACCATTAACTATAAAAATACAGTCTTACCAATGAAGTTTAAGATATAAAAAATAGACGAGTATCTTTATTAAAAGTTACAGTCTACATTAAAGTTTAACACAAAAATTAACAAATGCAAAAAACACTTGTTGTAGGGGCTTCTACAAACCCGAGAAGATACAGTAACACAGCAATTCGTAGGCTGGTCGATAACAAAATTGAAACAACCGCATTTGGGATACGTGGGGGAACTGTATCAGGGGTGCAAGTTAAGGATAACTGGAGTGATTTTCAAAATATTGAGACGGTAACTTTATATCTTAACCCAAAAAACCAAAAGGAATATTATAAAAATATACTGGACCTTAACCCCAAAAGGGTCATTTTTAATCCCGGGACCGAGAACCCTGAGTTTTATCAAATCCTTCAAAATAAGGGTGTTGAGGTGGAGGTCGCCTGTACTTTGGTGCTGCTTGCTACTGGGCAGTACTAGTGTTGGGCAACGGTTCTTTTTTTCGTATTAACCATAAACCAATAAAGGTCAACAAGCCATTTAGCGGCAAAAGTTCGTAGCCAACTTGGTATCCTCCTAGGTAAGAGGCGGGAATATTGGCGATACAAACTATGGATACAACGGACACGAGGGCCACGATCCATACATAATTGTCCTTGATCTTGTGCTTGGTGAAGATGCCGAATGCAAAAAGTCCCAATAGAGGGCCGTAAGTATACCCTGCAACGGTCAACAGGCTATCTATTACGTTGCTGCTCAATATATATTTAAAGGCTATGATCACCAAAATAAGCATCAGGCTCATTACAATGTGGGTTCGTTTTCTGATCTTTTTTTGCTCTTGATCCCCCATTTGCTGAACATTTAAGAAGTCCACACAGAAAGATGTGGTCAAGGAAGTAAGGGCGCTGTCCGCGCTACTGTATGCCGCTGCTATAAGTCCCAACATAAAAGTAACGGACAAGGCCAGGCCGAGCCCCCCGTTCAAAGCAATTTCCGGGAAGAGTAAATCTGTTTTGGGCGAACCATCCATCAATGGAATGCCAATACCTTCTCGCTGTGCAAAAATATAGAGCAATGCACCCAAAAGCATAAACAAAAATGTTACCCCGACCAGAACAAAACTAAAGGATACCATGTTTTTTTGTGCATCTTTCAGTGATTTGCAGGTAAGGTTCTTTTGCATCATATCTTGGTCAAGGCCTGTCATGCAAATGGTAACGAACATACCTCCAACAAAAGATTTGATAAAATAACTTCTATCGAGAAAACTATCGGTCACCCAAAAATCATTATAATTTTTTAATTCTTCAGAGGCTAAAAACTCACCAAAGCTCCATCCCAATTCTTGGTTGATCATAATTATGGATAGGATTACGGCCAAGATCATAAAAAGCGTTTGCAGAGTGTCTGTCCAAACTATGGTCTTTATGCCGCCTTTATTGGTATAGATCCAAATCAGTAAAATGGAAATTACCACCGTAAATTCAAAACGTACCCCAAGGTCATCAAAAACGAATTGTTGCAGAACAATGGCTACAAGGTACAATCTGAAAGCTGCGCCCAAAACCCTCGAGATAAAAAAGAAAAATGCGCCGGTCTTGTGGCTTACTTTGCCAAATCGCTCCAATAAATACTCATAAATAGAGGTGAGGTTCAGCTTGTAGTACAGTGGCAAAAGCACATAAGCGACCACAAAATAGCCGACCAGATATCCCAAAACTACTTGCATGTAGGTCAATTGGCTGTCACCGACCCAACCGGGAACCGATATAAACGTAACCCCGGACAGTGATGCGCCCACCATTCCAAAGGCGACCACGTACCAAGGAGATTGTTTGCCCGCCTTAAAAAAATCGGCGTTGGAGTCGTTTTTACCAGTAAAGTAAGAGATAAGGATAAGCACCAAAAAATACGCGCCTATCAACAATAGAATTTGGGTGGCTGACATAGTTGAAATTTGATTTGCAAAGTAAGAAAGTAAATTGATAATAGTAAAATCGTAATTTTGCAAAAGAAATACTAGTATGGAATTTTCATCTAAGCTATTGGAAAATGCGGTTTACGAGATGTCCCAATTGCCCGGAATCGGGAAGCGGACGGCATTGCGATTGGTGCTGCACCTTCTAAAACAGCCCGAAGAAAGAACCGAGCTTATGGCCCATGCCTTACTTAAGTTGAGAACCGAAGTAAACTTTTGCAGGAACTGCCATAATATTTCCGATACCGAAGTGTGCGAAATCTGTGCCAACCCCAAACGAGACGAAACCATGGTATGTGTTGTAGAGGATATCAGGGATGTTATGGCCATAGAAAATACCTCGCAGTACAATGGATTGTACCATGTTCTCGGAGGGAAGATTTCGCCAATGGAGGGCGTAGGTCCCCAAGATTTGAATATACCGTCCCTAATAAAAAAAGTGAAGGACGGAACCGTGAAAGAATTAATTTTGGCCCTGAGCTCCACCATGGAAGGTGATACCACCAATTTCTACATATATAAGCAATTGGAAGGACTGGAAGTTGCCACCTCCACAATTGCACGGGGTATTTCGGTAGGTGATGAATTGGAATATGCAGATGAGGTTACTTTGGGAAGAAGTATCATTAACAGGGTGCCTTTTGAAACCTCTATTAAAGCAAATTAATGAACATAAACCAAAAATAAGTCGATTTCTTTAGTATTTTTGAAAAATATAAATCAAAATCTCTTCGATAAATACGAATATGTCAAAATTTGAATTGAAATTACCGCAAATGGGTGAGAGTGTTGCAGAAGCTACACTGACTACTTGGCTTAAGGAAGTGGGCGATACCATAGAGATGGACGAAGCCGTCTTTGAAATTGCTACGGACAAAGTGGACTCCGAAGTTCCCAGTGAAGTAGAGGGGGTGTTGTTGGAAAAGCGGTTCGATGTAGACGATGTAATTAAAGTAGGAGAAGTTGTTGCTGTGATCCAAGTGGAGGGAGAGGTGGACAACGTTGCAGACGATGCCGGTGTCCAAGAAGCCCAGGCGGAAGAATCTGCCGAGACCCCAGCAATGGAACTGGAAGCACAAATGGCAGGGGTAAAGGAATCCGTATCTGCATCCGCTCCCGATTTTTCCAGCTCCGAAAGGTTTTATTCGCCCTTGGTAAAAAACATAGCTAAAGAAGAAAAAGTTTCCATGGATGAATTGGAAGCTATTGTGGGCACAGGAAAAGAAGGCCGGGTAACCAAGAATGATATAATGGCCTATTTGGAAAACCGATCCAATGGCAATAAGGTGAACCAGCCCACAACACAGCAAACAGAGGCTAAAGAGGAAAGGGTTTCCGCTCAACAACCAGTACAAACTAAGTCGGTGGATAAGCCGATGGCCGCCAAAGTACCTGTTAAAGCAGGTGATGAGGTAATCCCTCTTTCCCGAATGGGTAAATTGATCGCCCATCATATGGTGGAAAGTATCTCCACATCGGCTCACGTTCAAAGTTTTGTCGAGGTGGACGTAACCAATGTGGTCAACTGGAGAAACAAGGTGAAAAATGCCTTCCAACAGCGCGAAGGAGAGAAATTGACCTTTACTCCAATATTTATGGAAGCTGTGGCCATGGCCCTTAAAAAGTTTCCGATGATGAACATTTCCTTGGATGGGGACAATGTTATCAAAAAGAAAAATATCAACCTAGGTATGGCAGCTGCCCTGCCCGATGGAAATTTGATCGTTCCCGTAATTAAAAATGCCGATCAACTAAACTTGGTGGGTATGGCCAAAACAGTCAACGATTTGGCCAACAGGGCAAGGAATAATCAGTTAAAACCGGATGAGATCAAGGATGGGACCTACACGGTAACCAACGTAGGTTCTTTTGGTAGTGTTTTTGGAACGCCGATCATAAATCAGCCACAAGTTGGAATCCTTGCATTGGGGGCAATTAGAAAAATACCAGCGGTTATAGAGACGGACCAAGGTGAGTATATTGGAATACGCAGTAAAATGTATCTTTCCCATAGCTACGACCACAGAGTGGTAAATGGTGCTCTGGGAGGAATGTTCGTAAAATCGGTGGCAGATTATTTGGAAGCTTGGGACATAAACAGGGAAATATAACGGAAAACCGATCATATTCCTGTCACTATGCTTAATTTAGAAGTCACGTGAATTTTATTTAATAATCCTCACATGCAATTACAATTGACCAAACCTATCTGTTTTTTCGATTTGGAGACCACCGGTACCAACGTCGCAAAAGATAGAATAGTAGAAATTTCGATTTTAAAAGTATATCCCAATGGAAATAAAGAAAGTAAAACCTGGTTGGTGAACCCGGAAATGCCAATACCGGCAGAATCGGAGGCCATTCACGGAATATCCGACGAGAAGGTGGCCAATGAGCCTACTTTTAAACAATTGTCCAAAGAAATTTACGCAATGATCCGCGATAGTGATTTAGCGGGGTTTAATTCCGATAGGTTCGATATACCGTTATTGGCGGAGGAAATGTTGCGTGCTGGGGTGGATTTTGATATGAAGAGCATGGTTTCCGTAGATGTACAGACCATTTTCCATAAAATGGAAAAAAGAACCTTGGAAGCCGCCTATAAGTTCTATTGCGATAAAAACCTGGACGATGCCCACAGTGCGGAAGCGGATACCCTGGCAACATACGAGGTGTTATTGGCGCAATTGGAGCGTTATCCGGAACTCGAAAACGACATAAAAAAACTATCGGAGTTCACCACAAGAAGACAGAATCTGGATTTTGCAGGTTTTATAGGGCTTGATGAAAACGATAACCCTATATTTTCGTTTGGAAAACACAAAGGAAAAACCGTGGACGAGGTAATGGAAAAAGAACCCGGTTACTTTGGATGGCTCCTAAACGCGGATTTCCCCTTGTACACTAAGAAAGTGCTTACCCAAATAAAGTTGAGCAAGCTCAACAATAAATTTTAGGATACATACTCGTAACCCCGAAGAACAAATTATGAAGCTGATTTGTATTGGACGTAATTATGTGGACCACATCAAAGAGTTGAGCAACGAACGTCCGGAAGAGCCCGTGGTGTTCATAAAGCCGGATTCTGCAATTTTGCCCAAAGAGCAGGATTTTTATATCCCGGAATTTTCCAACGATGTCCATTACGAAGTAGAAGTTTTGATCAAGATCAAAAAAGTGGGAAAACATATTTCGCGCGAGTTTGCCCATAAATATTTTGACGAAGTAGGGCTGGGCATCGATTTTACAGCGCGAGATCTACAGGGCAAGTTAAAGGCCAAAGGCCTCCCTTGGGAAAAAGCCAAAGGTTTTGATGGTGCCGCCATAGTTGGAAAGTGGCTGTCCAAGGAAAGGTTCAAGGATATGGACAACCTTAATTTTTCATTACAAAAGAACGACCAAACGGTACAAGCAGGAAATACCTCTTTAATGTTGTGGAAGATAGATGAGATCATAGCCCATGTATCCCAGTATTTTATGTTGAAAAAAGGAGATATCATCTTTACAGGTACGCCGGCCGGTGTTGGTAAAGTAAGCCCAAATGATTACCTTGTAGGTTTATTGGAAGGAGAAAAAATGTTTGATATTAATGTAAGATAATGATTTACAACCTCGATAAGATAAATGAAATGGCGGAAGGTGATGAGGAATTTATCACCTCTGTAATTTCTGTGTTTTTGGAAGAAGTGCCGGAGGATTTGGACAGTCTGGAAAAAGCTATTCATTCCAAGGACTACGAAAACATATATAAGCTCGCACACAAAATCAAGCCCAATGTGGATATTTTGGGCATGGAGCAGACCAGAGCCAAGGCGCTGGAAATAGAAACCTTGGGAAAAACGACCGGGAGCATGCAAGAAATAGAGGCAACCTTCCCTATTCTAAAAAAAGATGTGCTCCAAGTGGTCACGGAATTAAAAAACGACTTTAATTTATAGATGCAAGCCGAAATCATCACCATTGGAGATGAGATTCTCATTGGCCAAATAGTAGATTCCAATTCTGCCTTTATTTCCAAAGAATTGAACAAAATAGGAGTTTCTGTCTATCAGATTACTTCGATTCAAGATGATAAGGAGCATATACTAACATCCCTTAAAGAGGCTGGAGAACGTTCCTCTGTAGTTATACTTACAGGAGGACTTGGGCCAACAAAGGACGACGTTACCAAGCGGACCCTTTGTGACTTTTTTGGGGATGAGCTGGTTCGTAACGATGCTGTACTCAAGCATATCGAAGAACTTTTCAAAAAATACATCACTACGCCCATTTCCGATTTGAACAGGGAACAGGCCTTGGTGCCATCAAAAGCGACGGTGCTCCACAACGAGTTTGGAACAGCACCCGGTATTTGGATGAAAAAGGGAGAGACGGCCTATATTTCGTTGCCCGGTGTCCCATACGAAATGAAAAACCTGTTGGTCAAAGCCGTTCTTCCCAAAATAATCGAAGAATACAACCGACCCCATATTGTACATAAAACCCTTATGACCTATGGTCTGGGAGAGAGTGCGATTGCAGAGAAGATCGAGGACTGGGAGAATAATTTGCCCTCCTTTATCAAATTTGCCTACCTACCCAATCTGGGCAGGGTTAGATTGCGCTTATCCGCAAAAGGATACGATAAAGAAGCGTTGATATCGGCTATAGATGAACAAATACAAAAATTATACCCCCTGATCGGCGATATAATTTATGGGGAAGAAGAAGAGATCGGGAATGTAGAAAAGCAGATAGGTGCATTTTTGAACGATAAAAGGATGACCTTGTCAACTGCAGAAAGTTTTACGGGAGGTAGTATTGCCGAACGGATAACCGCAATTCCTGGTGCTTCCAGTTATTTTAAGGGTAGTTTGGTATGCTATGCCACAGAAATGAAGGTTCGGTTATTGGGCGTTCCACAAGAACTTATAGATAAGCATTCCGTAGTGAGTGAAGAAGTGGCCATTGCCATGGCCGAGAATGTGAAAAGCAAAATGGCAACAGACTTTTCTATAGCCACAACAGGTAATGCCGGTCCTACAAAAGGCGACTCCAATGCCGATGTTGGTACCGTTTATATAGCAATTGGAACACCGTCCGGTACGTTTGCCCATAAATTCGTGATGGGACAGCATAGGGAACGGGTGGTAAAAAAGTCTGTAAACAAGGCTTTTGAGTTGTTGTACAAAGAAATTTTAAATTTCTGAAAAAGAATTTTGTACGTCCCATTAAAATGGTATAAATTTGCAGCCTCAATAAAATCACTCAAATAGTTAGGGAGATGTCTAAAGTTTGTGAAGTAACAGGAAAAAAGGTGATGTTTGGAAACAACGTTTCCTTTTCTATCAATAAGACCAAAAGGAGATTCGATGCAAATATCTCCAAGAAGAGATTTTATATCCCAGAAGAAGATCGTTGGGTAACCTTGAACGTTTCTGCCCGTGGGTTGAAAATCATCAACAAAAAAGGAATCTCTGCTGTCTTAAAGGAAATCAATTCCAAAAAGTAAGTTGTAAAAGCATTTTAAGTACAATACAATGGCAAAGAAAGGAAATAGGGTTCAGGTAATTTTAGAGTGTACAGAGCACAAGGAATCTGGTATGCCAGGTACTTCTAGGTATATTACCACAAAGAACAAGAAGAACACGCCAGATAGGATGGAAATCAAAAAATACAATCCTATTCTTAAGCGTATGACCGTTCATAAAGAAATTAAGTAATCGCTTTTTTACAAAGTAAAGAGCAGAAAAAGATAAGCCATGGCAAAGAAAACAGTAGCAACACTTCAGTCATCATCCAAAAGATTGACAAAGGCCATTAAAATGGTTAAGTCACCCAAAACCGGTGCTTACACATTTGTAGAGTCTGTAATGGCACCAGAATTGGTTAACGACTGGTTGAACAAGCAATAAATAAGGAACGTTTCCTTATTCAAATTATAGAAGCCGCTGATTAGCGGCTTTTTTTATGGCATAAAATTAACGGGTTAATTTTTATTTACCCTATATGTAATCCGTCTGTTGGTAATTACCGAGCCCACTTGGAGTGTAAGTGTAGCAACATCGGAGGTTGTGATGCCACATATGTATCCGTTATTGCTCGTAACCAAACGATACTGGGTGTTGTTTTCGGTGGTAGTTGGTCCAGTAATGGTCAGCGTTGTAGTGGTAGTCCCAGAGTAAATGCCTCCGTCCGTAAGATTTGTCCAAATAGTGCCATTATAGTATTGCCATTGTAACTGGTCGGCTGTTACGGTTGCGGATAAAGCAGTGGTACACCCAGGGCATGTAACTGTATTTGTAGGCTGTGCAGTTATGTTTGGGGCAGAACCTATTTCCCTGTAATCGTATGTGGTGTTCGCATTGTTGTCGGCCGGAGTTGTATATCCGTCCGATCCACTGGTAACCAATCCCTCGATATTTACCGTAACCGGGTTAGGGCCTAAGTAGCCATCATCGTTATTGTCGGTAAACCCAGCTTCGCGAACATCGTTGCATCCATCACCATCTGCATCCAAAACATAGGCGTCGTAGCTGCCATCGGAATCAGAATCAAAAATTGAGTAGGACAAGAGGGCGTATTCGGTGTCTGTATCCTCAATAGTGTTATAAAGCCCATTAGTTCCAGATCCAGCTACGGCTCCATCAATTCTGCCGTCGTTGTTTAGATCTGTAACACCTATTTCACTCAAAACACCAGATTCTACAATATCAAAAATACCGTCGTTGTCGGAATCCAGGTCTAGCTCATTGCTAATGCCATCTCCATCGGTATCACAAATTGCACTGGCGAATAGATTGCCTGTAAACCCTTCAGGTCCGGGGCCTGCTTGATTAGTGATTGTAAAGGTATTGTTGTTTGCGGGAATCCATGGAATGGTGTTGAACGGAGTGCCCCCTTGGGCCTCCATGGGTTCCAATGTCGTAGAGCCGGTATTTCTGGTGCCATATAATTGGATTTCCCCCAATTCATTTACAATTAAACGCAGTCGGGGTATTCCATTTGAGTTGGCTACCCAAGGCTGACTGATAAAACTACCATCGGATTGGAATACAAAATATTCGTCCCCGGCATCCAACGCACCATTTTCAAACTCCAAAACAGAAGGGTGGATTACACTGCCATTAATGTCCAATTGAAAGGAATTGTCCATGGAAGAAAAATCAAGCCGTAAATATTCTGTATCGGTATGATTGATAACAACAGAACGTTCACCTACATTGGACGAGGTCAAGAATGACGTGTTTATGGTAGAACAATACTCTTCCTCATCTGTTATTCCGTCGTTGTCATCGTCCAGGTCAACCGCATCAATTATGCCGTCCCCGTCAGTATCCGTTTGAGGAACAGAGGTGGTTGAAATGGTTATGTTATCTATATAAGCTCTATCGTTGTTGTTGGACCAATCAATTCCTCCCTTGCTGAACCGTATAGTTGTAAGATTGGATATAAAGGCAGTAATGTCTTGATCAAATGTTCCGCTCTGGGTCCCGGAAAAGATATCCAAGGTTGTAAAACTAATACCATCGGAAGATATCTCAACGGCCAGTGTCTCGCCAGGTTCAAGGCTCGATGTTCTCCAATCAAAAGTAAGATTGGCAGTAGAATAAGCACTTAGGTCGGCAGTACGCCTCAAGTTTTCTGTCCAAATGTATCTAAACCTTAACTCGTTGTTGTTTATGCTGATATATCCGTTTGCAGGATTGTTGTTATCGTTAAACTCCAGCCAATCCGTAGTCCAACTTTGGGTACCATCATTGTTGGCATAGGACACATTGCTAAAAGTATCGGAAAATGTATCCTGAGCAAAAATGGTTAAAGAAAAGAACGTAACCATTATGAACAATATCCCTTGCAACGGATTTTTCATATATAATCGGTTAATCTCCGGCCTAAAGATAGCAAGGGTCCGCCAAGCATTCGAAAAAATGTTGCAAAGAGATGATAAGCAATTGTAAAACTTTGATTAATTGAGGTTTGTGTTTTAGCTCATATTGAAATTTCTTTGGGTTTTACTTGGATATTGAGTTGATAAAACTCCCCTTACTTTCCTATCTTTGACCATTCTCAAAGAATACAGGATGAGCTTATTCAAAAATATATTTTCAAAAGACAAAAAGGAGACCTTGGACAAAGGCCTCGAAAAATCAAAGACCAGTTTTTTTGGCAAGTTGGGCAAGGCTGTGGCCGGTAAGTCCAAAGTTGATGATGAGGTACTCGATAGTCTCGAGGAGATTTTGGTCACTTCTGATGTAGGTGTGAACACCACACTTAAAATTATCGACCGAATCGAAGAGCGGGTATCCCGAGATAAATATTTGGGAACAGAAGAACTCAATACAATTTTACGGGAAGAAATAGCCGGGCTGCTCTCGGAAACGGAAACCGGTGAAGATAGTGAAGTCACGGTTCCAAAAGATAAAAAGCCTTACGTGATCATGGTTGTGGGCGTAAACGGTGTGGGCAAAACGACCACGATAGGAAAACTCTCCCATAAATTTAAGAATATGGGCCTTAAAGTGGTGCTGGGAGCGGCCGATACCTTCCGTGCAGCGGCCATTGACCAATTGGAGGTCTGGGCCAAACGTGTGGATGTCCCTATTGTGAAACAAAAAATGGGTAGCGACCCCGCATCCGTTGCCTTCGATACCCTAAATTCCGCAGTCGCGGAACAGGCAGATGTTGTTCTGGTGGACACAGCAGGCCGATTGCATAACAAAGTCAATTTAATGAACGAACTTTCCAAGGTAAAGCGCGTCATGCAAAAAGTGGTTCCAGATGCCCCGCACGAGGTACTTTTGGTATTGGATGGCTCTACCGGGCAAAATGCATTTGAACAGGCAAAGCAATTTACCAAAGCCACCGAAGTCACCAGTTTGGCCGTGACCAAATTGGATGGTACTGCAAAAGGTGGGGTCGTCATCGGTATTTCCGACCAATTCCAGATTCCAGTGAAATACATCGGTGTGGGCGAGGGCATTGAGGATCTTCAGGTGTTCAATAAATATGAGTTTGTGGATTCATTCTTTAAAATATAGCTATGTGCCGGTACCTTTGGTTTGTTTTACTGTTGATCGGATTCATTTCTTGTAAAGATCACAAGGCCAAGACCAACGAAAACATTGTACTCTGGACTCCCTACAACGATTCCACCGAAGTGGCTGCCAATGCAGAGCACGAAAATAAGAGAATGCGCTACAAATTTATCCAAAGTAAGGTCTTGGATAAAAATGAGGTGTTTCTTCCTTTGTATGATGAAGTCTCAAAATTTTATGAAGAACGTTATGAAGCCATGAGACCATTGGTTTTGGAGCAGGACATACCAACTATCCAAAGCCATATCGACCTAGGAAAATTCACTTATGAAGAGTTGGTGCTTTTTTATCTGCATAGAATCTACAAATACGAATTGCCCAACAGTACCACATTAAATTCCATAATCGCCTTAAATCCGAATGTGTTGCATGAGGCACGCCAGTTAGACGAATCACTGGAAATCCATCATCCTATTTATGGTATGCCCATTCTATTAAAGGACAATATCGGGGCCACGGGAATGAAAACGACTGCAGGCGCCATTGCTTTAATGGAAAATGAAACCGATGATGCATTTATTGTGGAACGTTTGAAGGCAAATGGAGCCTTAATATTGGGCAAAGTGAACCTTAGCGAGTGGGCCAATTTTATTTGTGACGGATGTCCGAACGGGCAGAGTGCGGTCGGCGGACAGACCTTGAACCCCTACGGAAGAAGAATTTTTGATACAGGAGGTTCCAGTGCTGGCAGTGGCACATCTGCTGCTGCAAATTATGCCGTAGCAACAGTGGGCACGGAGACTTCGGGTTCCATTTTGTCCCCGTCCGGTCAAAACTCAGTGGTCGGACTAAAACCAACTATAGGCCTCTTGAGCCGAACCGGGATTGTTCCTATATCCAGCACTTTGGACACGCCTGGGCCCATGACAAAAAATGTGACCGACAATGCCATTTTATTGGATGCCATGTTGGGTAAGGATGAAACAGATTACAAATCGGTAAAAGCGGAACCGGGCATTTTATCTGCGTGGAATAATCCGGAGCCTTTAAAGTCAATCCGTTTTGGGGCGATACAAAGTTTAATGGAAGATGATTCCCTGTATGCTGCCGCAGTAGCCAGATTAAAAGAAGTTGGAGCAGAGATTGTAACATTTGAAAACCAAAATTATCACCTGCCCTCTACATTTCTCACCTTATTGGAGGCAGATATGAAGAACGACTTGAAGACTTATTTAGAGACTCAGGTTAAAAATAAAGATGCTGTTAAAATAAGTTCGGTGTTAGACGTGGTAAGTTTTAATGGTAAAGATTCGTTGGTTAGGATTCCATACGGACAATTACGTTTTGAATCCATTCTGCGTGATTCAACATCAGAAGAAAGATTAAAAAGAATAAAAGAGGATGTATTGCTTACGGGAAGAGGCTATTTTGAGCCAATGATCCAGAATGATTTGGATGTTTTGTTAAGCATCAACAATTACCATGCAGGTTACGCAGCTGCTGCTGAATATCCTGCCCTTACCGTTCCCATGGGCTATAAAGCAGATGGTGAGCCCGAAAATTTAACCTTTATAGGTCAACCGTTTTCCGAGGCCCTGCTATTACGAATTGGAAAAGCATTTGAGGATATTACCAACGCTCGAAAAATACCAGAAGGCTATCAAGATTAGTGTAATCGTTTTTGGGATATTGTATCGGTAGAAACCTTCATTTCCAAAAATATATCCCAAATTGATCGTAATGCTCCTTGTTGTTGTATTTTTGCACTCCATTTAAAGAAAATATGCGCACAAAATCGCTCAAAAAGAATAAAATCAACGTGGTGACCTTAGGTTGTAGCAAAAATGTCTACGACTCGGAAGTGTTAATGGGACAATTGCGCGCCAATAACAAAGAAGTGGCCCACGAGGAAGAGGGCAATGTCGTGGTAATCAATACCTGCGGATTTATTGCCAATGCAAAGGAAGAAAGTGTCAATACTATTTTGGACTACGTACAGCGAAAAGAAGCAGGGAAAGTGGACAAAGTGTTCGTAACGGGATGTTTGAGCGAGCGGTACAAACCGGATTTGGAAAAAGAAATTCCCAATGTTGATGAATATTTTGGAACTAGTGATCTTCCCAATTTATTAAAAGCTCTTGGAGCCGATTACAAGCATGAGCTCATCGGGGAACGACTTACCACAACCCCTAAGAATTATGCCTATCTAAAAATTGCGGAAGGATGTGATCGTCCATGTTCTTTCTGTGCCATACCTTTGATGCGAGGAAAGCACCGAAGCACCCCCATTGAGGATTTGGTCTCCGAAGCAGCTAAACTGGCTGCGAACGGGGTAAAAGAGCTTATTTTGATTGCGCAAGACCTAACCTATTATGGCCTTGATCTGTACAAGAAAAGAAATTTGGCAGAATTGCTCCAAGCGTTGGTGAAAGTTGAGGGGATAGAATGGATCCGTTTGCATTATGCCTTCCCAACAGGCTTCCCAATGGATGTTCTGGAAGTAATGCGCAACGAGCCAAAAGTGTGCAATTATATAGATATTCCCCTTCAACATATATCCGATTCCATACTTAAAAGTATGCGGCGTGGGACTACACAGGCGAAAACTACAAAACTGTTGAACGATTTTAGGGAAACCGTACCTAATATGGCCATTCGAACCACTTTGATCGTTGGCTACCCTGGAGAAACCGAACAAGATTTTGAGACCTTGAAACAATGGGTACAAGAAATGCGCTTTGAACGTTTGGGCTGTTTTACTTACAGCCACGAGGAAAATACACATGCCTTTAATTTGGAGGACGATGTTCCCGAAGAAGTAAAGCAAGAACGCGCAAACATTATTATGGAGATCCAATCACAGATTTCCTGGGAATTGAACCAAGAGAAAATAGGGGAGACTTTCCGCTGTATCATCGACAGGAAAGAAGGCAACCATTTTGTGGGCCGCACCGAGTTCGATTCGCCCGATGTGGATAACGAAGTGCTGATCGATGCCACCAAACATTATGTGAAAATCGGTGACTTTGTAAATATCAAGATTACAGATGCATCGGATTACGATTTGTTTGGGGAGCCAGCTTAAAAAAGGGGCTCCGGTGTAATCTTGAAAGTGCCCCTGTTTTTGTCTTAGATCATGAATCTCCGATAAATATTACCGACCGGTAATTATAACATCCAACCTTTGCCGAATGGAATGGGTTGCTTTACATTTTTCTTGTCCACCATACATAAAACTGACAATGATCATGTTAATTAGCGTGGTTGTTGGGTAATTTTAATACTTCAAAATCCGGGACTATAGAAGTTGGGCTACTAGCTTCCATAGCATGTACGGAATACCTTTTTTGTAGAATTAATACCAACAACTATGAACCAAAATCAAAATAAACTGAAAGCCAGTGTTGCCTTGCTTCGCATCTTTATCGGGTGGCACTTTTTGTTTGAAGGTGTGGTGAAGATGTATAATCCGGAATGGACATCTTTTGGGTATTTGGCCACCGCACAAGGACCATTTGAATGGTTTTTTACCATGTTGATTGGTGATGCAACCATAGGTTGGGTAGATACCATGAATATTATTGCCCTTATGGTGGTAGGTGTAACCTTTACCTTGGGGGTTTTTGAACGAATCGGTGCCTTTGTCGGGGTAGGGCTATTGGCACTTTATTTCTTGGCACATCCGCCATTCCCGGGACTCACCCAAATGAACGTCGAGGGAAACTACTGGATCATCAATAAAAACTTGATTGAGCTGGTGGCCTGTATTGTAATATATCAATTGCCCACGGGAAGTTACTTTGGCTTGGATTATCTCAGAAAGAACAAACTTAAAACACAGGAACAATGAAATGGACTAGAAGAGACCTATTGATAGGGTTGGGCGGCCTTCCCATACTTGGAGCTGTATGGTGGGCAGGAGCGGCAACCTCGGTCAACTCGCGCAAGAAGCGTTCAGAAATATTGGAGCAGCTCAATATAAAACCATCATTGCCACCTGCGGTTCCCGGGATAGGAGGCGACCCAGTTCGCATAGGGGTAATTGGATTTGGTATCCGTGGAGAGCAATTGACAAGGGCCTTGGGCTTTGCTACCGACGAGTGGAAAGAAGAAATGCGCTTGGCTGCCGAAGAAGACCTTAATAACAAAAGATTGGAGGATTTTGAGGCCCAAGAACGTCTCAACGTGAAATTGGTGGGCATTTGTGATGTATTTGATGTGCGGGCAGAGAAATTCATCAACTCTTTCTCCACGGAGGACAATAAGATCAAAAGATATTTGAATTATAAGGATATGATCAAAAGTGGTGAAGTGGATGCCGTGGTGATCGCAACACCAGATCATTGGCATGCCCCCATGTCCATTGAGGCTTTGAACCATAATGTACATGTCTATGTGGAAAAACCTATGACACATACGGTTGAAGAAACCTACACTTTGCGCGATGCTGCCGAAAAATCCGAAGCAGTGTTCGCTGTGGGACACCAGCACAGGCAAACCCTAAGTTTTAGTACCGCCCGCGATATTGTGGAAAAAGGGACTTTGGGACATGTGTCGTTGATCCAGACCAACACAAACCGTAACGATGACAATGGCGCTTGGAATTATGATCTCCATGAGAAAGCCAGCCCCGAAACCATTGATTGGGAACAGTTTTTAGGCACTGCACCAAAAGTACCGTTCAATAAGAACCATTTTTTTAGGTGGCGTAAGTGGTGGGCCTATGGTTCGGGTCTTTCGGGCGATTTGTTGACCCACGATTACGACAGGTTAAATTGTGTGCTGAACATGGGTATTCCGACTGCGGTCAGCGCTTCGGGCGGAATTTACACCCATAACGATGGTAGAAATGTTCCGGATGTGATCCAGGTGAATATGGAATTTCCCGAGTTCAGTACCGGAAGCAGTCAAACCAAGGGCAAAGAAAGGGGAATGACCTTTTGTTACAGTGCCACATTGGGCAACGGTTTTAATCGACCTACAATTTTAATGGGGCACGATGCTACCATGGAACTGGGCAATAGATTAACTGTTTGGCCCGATAGCGCATCCACCCGATATGCCGACATGTTGGAGGCTGAGAAAATGAAACCCAATGTGCCCATTTACCAATATGATCCAGCTGCAGGGTCGACCGATGCGGTTTCATCGGCCACATCGCAATATTTTGCCGATAAGGGTCTTATGTGGACCTATATAGATGGTGTTCGTGTAGATTCTACTTTCTTACATATGCGGGAGTGGCTGAGTGTAATTAAGAATGGTGGTAATGTAAGCTGTGGCATTAAAGAAGGTTTTGATGAGGCCATTTCGGCACACATGGCCGGCTTGTCCTGGAAATTGGGCAGAAAAATAGAGTGGGATGCGGCCAGTCAAACATTAAAGCCCATTGAGGGTGTCGATTTTGACCAAGTACTGTTGGCCAACGATAATTGGAATATCCAGCCAGAAATGGTTGATGAGGTTTCTTGACTTTTAGGATTTTAATCCGGAAGTGGGATGTTGCCGAGTAAGATAAGATTACGAGGCAATGTCCCGCTTTTTTATAATGGTATATTTTAGGGATGGACTATTTTTTACGCTCCAACTCGATTTCATAAATCTCTCTTCCTAACTGTGCCAGAAACGGGATTCCTATTTCGTCATACTCATAAGTGTTATCGTTAAATATGCCATTGCTGTTTACCAAAATGGTTGCGGTAAGTATAAAATCCACATCGTTTTCTGCGTCTTTAATGTAGGCGCAATCCGTTAAGGTGCCATAGGCATACCCTACTTTGTTGTAAATTTTTATGTGATTTGGCATGGGGTCCGTGTGGTCGCCAAACATAAAAAACTTAACATAACTATCGTAATACTCATCCGGGTCATAACCCACCTTAGCGGGTAAGGTGTGCATGGCGGTGTGGAGAAGCTCGTATTGTTTTTCATTTAAATTAAAACGCTCTTCTGCAGGAAATGCTTCAGGAAACATCACCCTTTTTAATAAGTTGCTCTGGGCTTGGATAGGGTAGTAATTCTTTAAACTAAAATCGAACGGGGTCTTTTGGAGTTTATCATCGCCCATAAAACCGATTCCCTTTTTAATGTTTTGCAAATCCAATGGGAGTATCGGATCGTTTACTATAGGAGCGCTCATGGTGGTCGTGGAGTCGTTTAGGTAAAAAACCAAAGACTTTGTGGTGACCTCGTCGGCATTGCTAGTGGATAAACGGTGGGAAATCCTAATGGGGGAAATGCCACGGTCCAACATTCTTTTATTTAAGTCGTCCTGACCCAAGAATTCAATTAACCTGTTGTTGGCGGCATTGTCCGAAACCGCAAAAATCTCCGATACGGCCTTTGCGAATGTGGTTTGTACAGAATCGCCTTCCACAAAAAAGGTGGAATGGGCGTTCAGTGTATCGATTTCGTTCAACTTTTCCAAGGCAGCCACTGCAGCTGGGAACTTGACTGTGCTCGCTGGATAGAAATAATTGTTTTTTTCTACCTGAAAATCATAATCGGTAAAAATAATGCTGTCGTTCCTACGGTCAATTTGAGTATATCTGATCTGCACTTCGTGGGCATCCAGATTTTGCATAACATTGGCAATCTTTGGATCGGTAGAGGAAAGCGCTTTTTGCAAAGGGTCGCTGGGGCCATTCTCTGCACAGGACGTTATTAAACCCAGCATACAGAGAATTGAAATTTTACGTAACATATACTTAAATTTCACCGTTATACACCTGGCCCCTGTGTGGTTTAAGGATGCTTCTCACTTCCTTTAGCTCAAATTCTGCGACGACCAAAAAGGCAATACTGTGCGTGGGACTGTAATGTTCGATACCGCCCAGGTCGTATTTTAATTCCTCGACTTCAACAAACTCTTTTAGGTGTTTTAAATAGTGTTCTGCGGTATGGGCTGCGCTTGGTCCTCTAAAATCCCAAATAATTTTTATTTTTCTATCCAAAAGTTTTTCCATTGTTTTTAAGATTCGGTTACAGATTTACCGGTTTCGGCAAAGGCTTTAAAGTCTTGCATATATTTGAACGATTGTTTTTTGAACGCTCCGGGCATTAGAAAACCCATTAACTTCATTCCAAATCCAGAAAATTGAAACTCGGTTTCCGAAACCCAACGGGTTTTGTCTCCTTCATCCTTAAAGTAGTTTTTTTGGATGTTGTGCACTCCCTTGGTGTCGTAGGTCATGTGCATTTCTTCGGGCAGTTTTCTTTTGATGATGGTCTCTACCATGTCCATTTCCCTTTTCCCCATTTTATAGCTGAGGCTCATTTGGGCACCTTCTTGTCCGGGGGTCTTGGACAGTTGTTCATACTTGATCAATCCTCGTTGCCAATGTTTCATATTTTCGGGGTCGTCCATTTTTTTAATGAACTCGTCCCGTGGAATATCCACAACAATTTCGGTAGTGTACTTCATTTTTAGTTTGGTTTTGCACTAAAGTAGCAATTTCTGTACATCTATCCCGATTAAAAAATCTGTTAATGATATGAGAACCTTCTTGTAAGGGATTTAGTAATTGTTATTTTTGCGAAATGCTTAAGCACCAAAAAAATACGCTTTTCCTTTTTTGTGCATTGTTGGTCATACTTTTTTCTTCGTGCGAAGGTATGTTCAATAAAGATGAAGAAAAGGAACCTTTGGCACGTGTGGGGGATGTCTATCTGTACAAAGAGGATGTTGCATCGTTGGTAGATGATGACATGACAGCCGAGGATAGTACAATTTTCGTTACCAACTATATTAATACTTGGGCATCCAAACAATTATTGTTGACCAAGTCAAAAATCAACTTGCCTGGAGAAAAGTTGGCAGAATTCGATCGTTTGGTGTCCGATTATCGTGCTGATCTCTACACAAGGGCCTATATAGAAGCATTGGTGAACCAGTCCCAGGATACTGCTGTTACCCAAGGCCAATTGTTGGAATTTTACGAACAGGAAAAAGAAAACTTTAAACTTAACGAAAAGTTGGTGCAGTTGAGGTTTGTGGGCATGTCCAGTCAGTTTTTGGATAGGAAAGGTGTAGAGGACAAATTAAAAAAATGGGACAAGGCCGATAAGCGATATCTGGATTCTATCGCGGTACAGTTTAAAAAAATACATTTTAACGACTCCATTTGGGTAAGCGCTTCGAGGGTAATTGCAGAAATCCCGCCGTTGAACCGTGCCAATGAAGAGACGCACTTAAAAAAATCACAATTTTTTGAGTTACAAGATTCGTTAGAAGTATATTTGGGCTTGGTGACCAATGTATTGGAAGTCAATGAAACAGCTCCTTTTGATTATGTTGAGCCCGATATTAAACAACTGATCTTGAACAGAAGACGATTGAGCTACGTAAAAAAACTTGAAACCGATATTATTGATGAAGCCATTAAGAAGAAAGAATTTGAGGTTTATGACAATGAGAATTAAAGGACTTTCCATCGCATTTTTTGCCATGGTAGGATTGGTGCAAGCACAGGAAATGGACCAAGCACTTGGAACAGACTCCACGGCTAGTGGAAATAAAATAAAACTGGATGGAATTGCCGCAGTGGTAGGAGATTACGTAATCTTGGAATCCGACATAGACAAAACACTTATCGATTTAAAGAACCAAGGCGCCTCCACCGAAGATATTACACGCTGTAGCCTCTTGGGAAAATTAATGGAAGATAGACTTTATGCGCACCAAGCGGTACAGGATAGCTTGTTGGTATCGGACGATATGGTAAATGCACAAAGTGACCGACAGATACAACAGCTTACCCAACAGATCGGTAGTGTGGAAAAAATGCTCAGCTATTATAAAAAGCCGGATATGGAAAGTTTTCGTGAAGAGCTTTTTGAAATAAACAAACTTCGAATGCTTTCCGAAAAAATGCAAAGCAAGATCGTAGAGGAAATCGAAGTTACTCCCGAGGAAGTACGTCAGTTTTTTTACAAGATACCCGAAGATGAACGCCCGGTATTTGGTGCGGAACTGGAAATAGGACAAATTGTAAAACAGCCCGAGGCACCAGAAGAAGAAAAACAAAAGGTGATCAATGAGCTGAACAAGATCAGGCAAGATGTTCTGGAAAACGACGGAAATTTTAGGGTAAAAGCCATTCTACATTCAGAGGACCCCGGTTCTAGACCAAATGGCGGTTTTTACAGCATTACCAAAGAAACTCAATTTGTTAGGGAATTTAAGGATGTGGCCTTTAGTCTAAATGAAGGCGAAGTTTCCGAACCATTTGAGACTATTTTTGGCTACCATATCATTTTCGTGGAGAAAGTAAGAGGGCAAGAGCGGGATATTCGTCACATTCTCATGATTCCGGATATACCACAAAGCGCAATAGATAAAGCAGTAAGCGAATTGGACACGATTCGTCAGCATATATTGGATGGCAAATACACTTTTGCAGAAGCAGCATTGAACTTTTCCGATGAAAAAGAAACCAAGTTTGATGGCGGATTATTGCGTAACCCTATCAATTTTGATTCTCGTTTTGAGCTTACCAAAATGGATCCAACACTTTACAATCAAGTTAGGGACCTAAAGGATGGGGAAATATCAAGGCCCATCCGTGAAGATGATCCAAGAGGAGGACCTCCAAAATTCAAAATCATGAAAATCTCTAACCGTTACGATGAACATGAAGCGGATTTTGCCAAGGATTATCTAAAAATCCAAGAGCTCGCCCTAAGGGAAAAACAGTTTAAGGCCATAAAAGAATGGATGGACGAGCATATCGAAGACACTTATATCCATGTGGACGATGAGAGTAAAAGCTGCAATTTTGCGAACAACTGGGTAAAGCAATAATTGTATGTCGGATGTAACAGCGGTTGAAAACCTGGTAAAAAAGCACCAAGATTTAAAAAAAGAGATCGCCAAGGTCATTGTTGGCCAAGAAGAGGTTATCGAGCAAATACTGCTATCCATATACACAGGGGGGCATTCACTGTTGATCGGTGTTCCCGGTCTGGCAAAAACCTTGATGGTCAACACCATTGCCCAGACATTGGGGCTGGACTTTAAAAGAATACAATTTACACCAGATCTAATGCCGAGCGATATCTTAGGTAGCGAGGTGCTTGATCAAAACCGCAATTTTAAATTTATAATGGGGCCGGTTTTCGGTAACATTATTTTGGCGGACGAAATTAACCGTACCCCGCCCAAGACCCAGGCAGCTCTGCTGGAAGCAATGCAAGAAAGAGCCGTTACCATTGCGGGCAAACAATACAAATTAAATCGGCCTTATTTTGTTTTGGCCACACAAAACCCGATAGAACAGGAGGGAACCTATCCGTTGCCCGAAGCCCAATTGGACCGTTTTATGTTTGCCATAGAACTAAAATACCCCTCCATTGAAGAAGAAATACAAGTGGTGAAATCTACCACTTCGGATAATGAAATCCAGATAAATACCCTGTTTAATGCCGACGAAATCATTGAGGTTCAGCACTTGATCAGGCGAATACCTGTTCCGGACAATGTGGTGGATTATGCCGTAAGACTGGTTAACAGAACCCGGCCAAATCAAGACGGTGCATCGGATTATGTAAATAATTATATCGATTGGGGCGCAGGCCCACGGGCATCACAAAATCTGGTACTCGCAGCTAAGGCACATGCCGCAATCCATGGAAAATTCTCTCCGGACATCGAAGATGTAAAAGCAGTGGCCCTGGGAATATTGCGCCACAGGATACTTAAAAACTACAAAGCGGAAGCAGAAGGTATCACAGAGGATAAAATTATTGGGGAATTATTATAAAATAATTTTCCTCGTACTTATTTAGTACGATTCTAATTCCAAATTACTTTACGATTTAGTAAATTTACCGAATTACGAAAATCTAAAAACTCAATTGTATAATGGCATTTGATATAGACATGATTAAGGGCGTTTACGCTTCCATGGGGGAACGCGTGGAAAAAGCCCGAGAACTGGTTGGTAAGCCCCTAACGCTTTCGGAAAAGATTTTATACTCCCACTTGTGGGACGGCGATCCAGAAAAGGCATATGTAAGAGGAAAGGATTACGTTGATTTCGCTCCCGATAGAATAGCTTGTCAGGATGCAACAGCCCAAATGGCCTTGCTACAGTTTATGCAAGCAGGAAAAGATAAAGTGGCGGTGCCGACCACAGTTCACTGTGATCACTTGATTCAAGCCAAAGATGGTGCTGCGGCAGATTTAAAGCATGCCAACGAGACCAGTAGCGAGGTATTTGATTTCTTGGGTTCTGTATCAAATAAGTATGGAATAGGATTTTGGAAACCGGGAGCAGGTATCATCCACCAAGTAGTATTGGAAAATTATGCATTCCCGGGCGGAATGATGATCGGAACAGATTCCCACACCGTAAATGCAGGTGGTCTGGGTATGGTAGCTATCGGAGTTGGTGGAGCCGACGCTGTAGATGTAATGGCCGGTATGGCATGGGAACTTAAATTCCCAAAGTTGATCGGTGTAAAACTTACCGGTAAACTTTCTGGTTGGACAGCACCCAAGGACGTAATTCTAAAAGTGGCCGAAATCTTGACCGTAAAAGGGGGAACGGGAGCCATTGTTGAATATTTTGGCCCTGGCGCAACCGCAATGTCCTGCACAGGAAAAGGAACTATTTGTAATATGGGGGCCGAGATAGGTGCAACCACTTCTACCTTTGGATACGACGAATCCATGGAGCGTTACCTAAGGGCGACCGATAGATCTGATGTAGCCGACGAGGCCAATAAGGTAAAAGAGCACTTAACAGCAGATCCAGAAGTATATGCCGACCCAGAGCAATATTTTGATCAAGTGATCGAAATTAACCTATCCGAGTTGAAGCCCTTGTTGAACGGTCCTTTTACCCCGGACTTGGCAACGGAAGTTGGAACTATGAAAGAAAAAGCCGAAGCCAATGATTGGCCTTTGGCAGTGGAGTGGGGATTAATAGGCTCTTGTACCAATTCTTCTTATGAAGACCTTTCAAGAGCATCGTCCATTGCGCAACAAGCATTGGACAAAAAACTAAAAACAAAAGCGGAATTTGGAATTAACCCAGGTTCTGAGCAAGTTAGGTATACCACGGAACGTGACGGTATCTTGGAAATATTCGAAAAATTGGATGCCAAGATATTTACCAATGCCTGTGGACCTTGTATTGGTCAATGGGCACGTTACAAGGACCCAAAAAATGCACCAAAGAACAGTATTGTACACTCCTTTAACCGAAACTTTGCAAAACGTGCGGACGGTAACCCAAATACCCACGCCTTCGTAGCTTCACCGGAAATGACCGCTGCAATAGCCATTGCAGGCCGTTTGGATTTTAACCCGTTAACGGACAAGTTGATCAACGAAGATGGCGAAGAAGTAATGTTGGACGAGCCAACAGGATGGGAGTTGCCACCAAAAGGATTCGAAGTAAAGGAAAACGGATACGAAGAGCCCCAAAAAGATGGAAGTGGTGTGGTTGTAAAAGTTTCTCCGGATTCTGAGCGTCTACAACTTTTGGAACCTTTTACACCTATTACCGTGGATAACCTACAGGGTATGAGGCTATTGATCAAAGCCTTCGGAAAATGTACCACGGACCACATTTCCATGGCAGGACCTTGGTTGCGTTTTAGAGGTCATTTGGACAATATTGCCAACAATACGCTAATTGGTGCAGTAAATGCATTTAACCAAAAAACCAATTTTGTCAAGAATCAATTGACTGGAGAGTACGGCGGTGTGCCAGATACGCAACGTGAGTACAAAAAGAATGGAATTATGACGATAGTTGTGGGTGATCATAACTATGGAGAGGGATCTTCCAGAGAGCATGCTGCCATGCAGCCACGTCATTTGGGCGTTGCGGTCGTTTTGGTAAAATCCTTTGCAAGGATCCATGAAACAAACCTTAAAAAACAAGGGATGTTGGCCTTGACCTTTGCCAATGAGAACGATTACGATTTGATTCAAGAAGACGATACATTCAATATTGTGGATGCTGCAGAATTTGCGCCGGACAAGCCATTGACCATTGAGGTTGTCCATGCGGATGGAAGCAAGGATACCATAATTGCCAACCATTCGTATAACGATGCCCAGATAAAGTGGTTCAACGAAGGTTCGGCCTTGAACTTGATCAAAAAACAGAATGCTTAATTGTATCTAAATAATTTGTCAAAACTCCTGACGTTATACTGATGTCAGGAGTTTTTATTTTTTGAGAAACACATTTTAATGAAGATCAGTAGAAAGACCATCCTCAATGTTATATTGATTCTTTTCATCCTATCTTTTTTTGTTACTCCGATTGGGTATTATGGGAAAATTTGGTTGAACCGTGCTTTTTCATTTTCACCATCGGTAATAGAAAAGTCGGAACGTCAACAAATAACCAATTACGATTGGCAGCTAAAAGATGAAGATTGGAACTTTTTTAACTTTAAAAGATCTAAAGGAAACGTAATCCTTATCAATCTATGGGCATCCTGGCGATTGCCCTCCGAGGCTGAACTTGCAAGTATTCAAGAGTTATACGACAAATATAAAGGGAAGGTGGATTTTTACATCATTACCAACGAAGAGCAAGAGCCTGTTAAGGCTTTCATGGAAGAAAACAATTTTACATTCCCGGTTACCTATTTGATCATTGGGGAAAAAACCGCAGTGGATACCAGTAAAGTGCCATCCTCTTATGTAATCGATAAAGCGGGAAATATTGTAATCCATAACGAAGGAATCGCTGACTGGAGCACTACAAAGGTCTACAAATTACTGGATGAATTAATTGCGGAATGAAAATTACCAAAGAACAGATCAGTAATGGTATATGGATATTGGCCATCTTGCTCATACTTTTTACACCTATTGGTTTTCATGTAAGGGTTTGGGTCAATAAAGTGGTTGCTGTTGTAGTTAGTCCGGGCACGGTAAACAAAAACGAGCAGGCGGTACTGGAAGATTACCATTGGGAACTTGTGGATAGGGAGGGGAATAAAATGAACCTTATCTCTCACAAAGGCAAAGTTGTATTGATCAATGTTTGGGCTACATGGTGCCCGCCTTGTGTAGCAGAATTACCAGGTTTCGCCGATTTGTACAAGGATTATGGCGATAAAGTTGTTTTTGCTTTTGTCGCCAATGATGACGAAGACAAAGTTTCGGCCTTTTTAGATAAAAAGGAGTATAATCTTCCCGTTTATTTTCAAGCTTCCTATACGCCCAAAGTTTTGGCAAGCAACTCAATTCCTGTTACTTATATTTTAGATAAAGAAGGCAACATTGTGGTCAATAAAACAGGTGCTGCCAATTGGAACTCGGACAAGACCAGAGCACTTTTGGATAATCTACTTGCCGAATAAAATCAGTTTTTCTTAAAATATTTAAAGGGAACCAGCAACATGCCAAAACACTCGCCATCTTCTTTTCCCAGATGCTTGTGGTGAATTTTGTGCGCTCGGCGAACACCTCGCGCATACCAATTATTGGCGTTTCTAAATATTTTGAAGCGTTGGTGTATAAAAATATCGTGGACCATAAAATAAGCGATGCCATAGGCAAGTATTCCAAAACCCAATGGCCAGCCGTACCAGAAGGACGTATAGCTGCCCAGATAAAATAGTACCATGCTCACCACGGCATAAAAAATAAAGAAAGCATCGTTCCGCTCAAACCACGAGTCGTGGTCCTTTTTATGGTGGTCCTTATGAAGACTCCACAAAAAGCCGTGCATGACATATTTATGGGTGAACCACGCCATAAATTCCATAAAGCAGAAGGTCGATAAAAATATTAGTATCCAAAGTGCTACTTTCATTGTACCAGTTGCAATTTATAGTTTACATAGGATTGGGCCAAGAGCCCAAATTTTTGATAATTGGGTACTCGAATCCGGGTATTTTTGATTTCCAACGGAGGGGTGCTCTGTAATTTTTGAAGCAATTTTTTGTAGTAGCGATACGCAGTGTAGACTCCAAATTTAGCTTGTTCCGGTAATTGAACAATACCCGAATACCCTAATGCGAAATCAGCTTTAATTTCGTCCACGATACGTTTTTTGGATGCTTCGTCGAGTTCCATTAAATCTGTATTTGGGAAATAAGTTCTGTTAAGTTCTTCATAATCGGCTTTTAGGTCTCGGAGAAAATTTACTTTTTGGAAGGCAGAACCCAGTGCCATCGCAGATTCTTTTAATTTTTCGTATTTATCTTTATCTCCTTGAACAAAAACGCATAGGCACATCAATCCCACAACATCGGCAGAACCATAAATGTATTCGCGATATTCATCAAATGTCTCGTACCTCTTTTTGGTAAGGTCCATTCGCATACTTTTCATAAAAGAGGCAACCAAATGGTAAGGTATATCGTACTTGTGATAGGTGTGCTGAAAAGAGTTCAATATTGGGTTGAGGCTAATTTTTTGCTCGATAGCGCGATCCATCTCATTCTCAAAAGCATCAAAAAGCTGCTTTTTGTCGTACTCATGAAAGGTGTCCACAATTTCATCCGCAAATCGAACAAAACCATAAATGTTGTAAATGTCCGCTCGGATGGAGGGAGCCAACATTTTGGTCGCCATGGAAAATGAAGTACTGTAGGACTGGGTTACAATCTTACTGCAACTATACGAAACGTCGTCAAAAATAGTTTTCATCTCTTTTCTTCTTTAATGATTAAATCGGCCACCAGTTTACCGGATATCAGGGAAGGTGGGACCCCTGGTCCGGGAACGGTCAACTGACCAGTAAAGAACAAGTTTTGGACCTTACTACTTTTAAGGTTAGGTCGCAAAAAAGCGGTCTGGCGCAGAGTGTTGGCCATACCATAGGCGTTTCCTTTGTATGAATTGTATTGTTCCACAAAATCGTTTACACAAAAACTATCTCTAAAAATTACGGAATTTTTTACAGATTGTTGGGTCAGATTTTCGAATCTGTCCATAATTATATCAAAATATTGGTCTCGCAGTTCGGGCGTATCTTCAAGGTCTGGAGCAATCGGTATCAAGAAAAATCCGTTTTCTTTGCCATTGGGAGCCATGGAGGCATCCGTTACGGACGGAAAATTAGCATAGAACAAAGGTTTGCTCGGCCATTGTGGGCGATCATAAATTTCCTCGGCATGCTGTTCAAAATCAGTGTCAAAAAAAAGATTGTGATGCTCAATGTTTTCCAACTTTTTATCGAATCCTACATAAAAAAGAAGAGATGAAGGGGCGTAGGTTTTTTTATCCCAATACTCCTCGGAGTACTGTCTATATTTTTTGTCCAACAGGGTTTCGGAATGGTGGTAATCCGCTCCACTTACCACAAAATCGGCTATTTGGTTTGTGCCCTTGCTTCGGATACCGAGCACTTTGCCCTCGGATACCAAAATATGGCTGGCTGGACTGTTGGTGTGTATGGTTACGCCCAAGGATTCGGCCAAACTCTTCATGGCCTTTATAATTTCGTACATTCCTCCTTTTGGATGCCAAGTGCCCAGTCCAAAATCGGCAAAATTCATAAAATTGTAGAAAGAAGGCGTATTACTGGGTTTTGCGCCCAAAAACAAAACGGGAAACTCTAGCGTGGATACCAATTTTGGGTTTTTGAATCGCTTTCTAACCTGCTGGCTTATGGTTTTAAAAAATTGGTCGACTTTTAGAACGGTTTCTTTGGTTACCAGTTCCAACGGTGAAAGACCAGGTCTGAGAACAACTTTGTTAATGGCAATGTTATAGTTTTCCTGGGCTTGGCCTATAAACTGTTTTAGGTGCTGACTGCTACCGGACTCAATACGTTCAAATTCATCACAAATGGCATCCATACAGTCCCCAATGGTCATGGTATCGTCTTGGAAGAAGATCTTGTAGGCGGGGTTGAGTTTGTCCAATTGGTAGTAATCGGAAGTTTTTTTACCGAAATCGGCAAAGAATTTATCAAAAATATCGGGCATCCAATACCAACTTGGACCTATGTCAAAAGTAAATCCTTCCTTGGTCAGCTGCCTTGCCCTGCCGCCCACAGTGTCGTTTTTTTCAAAAATTTCAACGGAATAACCGGCGTTTGCCAAATAACAGGAGGCAGAGAGCGAGGAAAAACCAGAACCGATTACTATTACCTTTTTCATTTGTCTTTAAAGTGATTCAATAAGTTGATCTATGGACTTGAAAATTTTTATGGGTTCCTTAGGTTTTAATTCTCCTATTTCTTGGATCTGATGTCCGAGGACAAACAATTGGGAGGTTGGGGATTTTTTCAGGACCTTTAGGAATTTATTAAAATAATCCCCCATATCATCTTTTGTAGGAGCAACGGTAAAATAAGAAACAAAGCGTATGTTGGTATAATATTTTAACAGATCTCCCAAGCTTTCGATGGGCATGGTCTGTCCCAAGTATATGGTTTTATACTTTTTTAAAGCCAATTGATAATTAATGTACAAAAGACCTAATTCATGAATTTCGTTTTCTGGCAAAAACAGGACATACACTTCGTCTTTTCTGGAAGGTGTCTCAAACTGGAGCATCTCGGTGTGGATGTATATTTTCTGTTTGATCAGGTTCGAGATAAAATGTTCGTGGGCCGGACTGATCGTATTGGTCTGCCATAACAACCCGAGCTCGTTGAGCAGTGGTATAAAAACCTCGTTGAAAATTTGGGTAAAAGACTTTTCTTCCATTAGACCGTTGTAGGTTTTTAGGAAGAGTGACTGATCAAAATTGAGCATAGCCAACTTAAAAGAATTTATGGAGTGGCTTTTCTCGCTATTTTTAGCTATGATTTCGTTGACCAAAGATGGTATGTTTTGGTCCCCTAACTTGGCGATTTTGGAAATTTTGTACCCATTATTGTACAGTAAGGTTACATTCAAGAGCTTTTGTAAGCTTTCCAAGTTGTAGGTGCGAATATTTGTATCTGTTCTTTCCGGACTGAACAAATTGTATCTTTTTTCCCAAATCCTTATAGTGTGGGCCTTGATTCCGGATAGGTTTTCCATATCCCGAATGCTGAAAGATGTTTTTACATTGTTCATTGTTTGAGTTTAAACGTTAAACAAATTTACGATTAAAAAAATGTTGTCCTAGTTTTTTATCATAAATTTTAGAATCCACTTCGGTAATATCAGGCTTTTGGGAAAAAGTTTGAGGATTTTTCAGGAAAGGTTGATAAACAAAAAAACCGCAATAACTTGCGGTTTTTTTCTGTGCCCACGACTGGAGTCGAACCAGCACGTCCTTACGAACACTACCCCCTCAAGGTAGCGTGTCTACCAATTCCACCACGTGGGCCTTTGAAATTTTAAGTGTGCAAATATAATTTTTTTGTCTAAAAGGTGGGGGTATAAATATCTTTTTATGGGTTTTAATAGAGTTTTATTGAATAGAGCATAGATTTGTTTATAATTTACCCTAATCTTATTGTTTTGCTTTTATTGAAGGGTGGATAAATTCCTGTAATTTTGTGGATTGTTTGGCTTAATAACTCACTATGGACAAGGAATATGGTCGTTTACTGTACAACTATCTTCTAAAAACTGGCATGGCAGAAGGTTTGGCCACTTATCTCAATTTATTTATTCTTTTGATAGGTGTGCTCGTTATAGTTTTTATATTAGATCTGTTCATTTGGAAAGTGTTACGGGCCTTGTCGGTAAGGCTGGCCCGAAAGTCCAAAAACAATTTTGATAATTTCCTGGTGGCCAACCAAGTCCCCCGTTATGTGGCCCATGTGGTCCCATTGACCATATTGCTCGAATTTGTCCCAGTGGTCTTTGCAGATTTTGATTATGCGGAGAGTATCGCAATAAAGATTATCAAAATATTGTTTGTCCTTTTGATTTTGATGATTTTCCGTAAATTTTTTAGGAGTGTCAACGGGTATCTGAAAACACGGTCTAATTTCAAGGACAAGCCTATAGATAGCTACATTCAGGTTTTTATGATCTTTGCATGGACGGTGGGTTTATTGACCATTTTTGCTGTTATTACAGATACCACCGTTTGGGCTTTCTTTACTGCCCTCGGAGCAGCTTCGGCGGTTATCCTTCTCATATTCAAAGATTCAATTCTTGGCTTTGTGGCCAGTATTCAGGTTACCATAAACGATATGGTCCGTATTGGGGATTGGATCACTTTTGAAAAATATGGTGCCGATGGTGATGTGATCGAGATAAGCTTGGCCACGGTAAAGGTCCAGAATTTTGATATGACCATTACCACCATTCCAACATATGCATTGATCTCCGATTCATTTAAAAATTGGCGGGGCATGCAGGTCTCGGGCGGAAGAAGAATAAAAAGATCTTTGTTGATCCGACAGAAAAGTATCCGTTTTTTAACACCCGCGGAAATAGAATCACTTAAGAAAATACACTTGGTCGAGGCATATATCACCTCAAGGAACGATCAGATCAATTCTTATAACGAAGCCAATCAGATCAATAAAGATCTGTTGGTGAACGGCAGGAACATGACCAATTTTGGTCTTTTCAGAAAATATGTTTCCAATTATTTGGAAAATCATTCCGCCATCAACAAGAAAATGACATTGATGGTAAGACAATTGCAGCCGACCCCGCAGGGAATCCCTCTGGAAATCTATGCATTTAGTTCTGATAAAAGATGGGAAAACTATGAATACGTGCTAGCCGATATTTTTGACCATTTATTGGCGGCATTGCCCTATTTTTCTTTGGAACTTTTTGAATATCCCGTTTCCAAAAATGTGGTCGATTTTAGCGATGACACTTTGAATGCCTAGCTTTACGTTATTGCGGCTGCAAGGGCAATTTGGACCATGTCCCCGAATGTGGTTTCGCGATCCTTGGCCGGAAGACGTTCACCTGTTACCAAGGAGTCGGAAATGGTAAGGACTGTTAGCGCCTTAATATTGTATTTGGCGGCGATGGTGTACAAACCTGCCGTTTCCATTTCCACGCAAAGTACACCATATTGGGCCCATAGCTTGTATTCCTCAGGATCATCACCGTAGAACTCGTCCGACGATAGCACATTTCCTGCTTTTATGTTGATATTGTTTTCCCTGGCGTAGTTCACGGCCTTTATAAAAAGGTCAAAATCGGCGGTGGGCGAATAATCCGAATTTATAAACCTAGAATTGTTCATGCCAGAAGTGGTGGATGCGGCCATCGCGAGGACCACGTCGTTTAGTTTTACATCTTTTTGATACGATCCTGCCGAACCTACACGGATTATATTTTTTACGCCATAATCATTGATGAGTTCGTGAAAATAGATCATTGCCGAGGGCATTCCCATTCCACTGCCTTGTACCGAAACCCGATTTCCTTTATAAGTTCCGGTGTAGCCCAACATGCCCCGAATCTTGTTATAGCAAACGGGATTTTCCAGAAAGGTCTCTGCAATCCATTTGGCTCGTAATGGATCACCGGGCATTAAAACGGTTTCGGCAATTTCACCAGGTTTGGCTTCTATGTGAGTGCTCATGGAATACTTATTTTAGTAAATCGGGCCCAGAGGATGTGCCAATTCTGGAAACTCCTAGCTCAATATATTTTTTTGCGGTTGCTTGATCTTTTACTCCGCCAGATGCTTTTATTTTTAGTTCGTCGCCGACTATCCCTTTCATCAGTACAACATCATCATAGGTAGCTCCTCCCGTTCCAAAACCAGTGGAAGTCTTTACAAAATCGGCTCTGGCATCCTTGGCTAATGAGCAAGCTTCCTCCTTTTCGGCATTGGTAAGGTAGCAAGTTTCTATAATCACTTTCAATACGGTTTTCCCTATGGTTTCTTTTATGACCTTGATTTCTTCACGGACTGCATCGAACATGCCCGATTTTAACCAACCAATATTGATCACCATATCAATTTCGTCCGCACCATGGTCTATGCAGTCCATTGCTTCAAATATTTTGGCTTTGGTGGACATGGCGCCAAGTGGAAATCCGATTACCGCAGCAAGTTTTACTGGTGATTCCTTTATTGCTTTCTTGGCAACCGCAACATTACAGCCATTTACACAAACGGCATAAAAATGATGTTTTATGGCCTCATCACATAATTTTTGGATATCCGAAACGGTGGCCGTCGGTTTTAAATTGGTATGGTCTATAAAATCGGCTAATTCCATATTAATGGTTAAAGAGTTGCTTAAGTTTAAAGATCGTCAGCATTTCCGACCTGTTTTTTCCTGCAAACGAATTTGCAATGGAATCGGCAGTTTCCACAATCAGTTTTTTAAGACTTTCGGAAAACTTTTCGGGGTGATCTTTATAAAAATCCTTAAACTCGTTAAAATATTCATCACCCTCCTTTTCTTCACCTTCCAGCCAATCAAACACAATCTCGATTTGATAGGCCGCATCGGTATGGAATTCGTCCTCAATATCGTCCACATCCAACCAGAACTGCCTAACATATTTTCGCAAGCGTTCGACTTCTTTGGGCCTAACATTGTTGTCTGCCATGGCCACGGCGTAAAATAATTTTCCAAGGTTTTGGTAAAATTCGTTTCCTATTTTCTCAGAATTCAGCATACCCTCATTTTTTAGTTTTCATAAATGTAGAACCAATACTACTTATTTTTTATGACATTGCTCAATAAATGTAGGTCGTCCACATGATTTAGGGGTTTGTTTCGCTCTCCATTTTAGTTAATTCCATGTTGATTCCATTTGGTCTAAATGGAACAATTCCATTATTGTTTTTAATGAGACGATTATTTAACAAACAGATAAAGTAGAATAATATCGATAAATTTAAAGAAGTGCGTAATATTCAATTTTATAAATTAAACTAGAAGTATGGTAGCCAAACAAAGATTTTCGGCACGTAGATTTTCGTTGATGGTCATGTTGTCCATTTTTGCGATTTCGTGCAAACAGACCAATACCAGATCAAACGACCATCATAACCAAGGACATGGAAATGATGGCCACCACCACACACACTACGTGGAGTTGGATACGGTGCTTTCCCATAAACTGATATTTCCAAGTAAAGTCCCGGATAGGGTAATTGCCAATTTGCCAGAGAATGCCGCCACAACACTAGCGGTGAACTGGCGTACCAATCAACAGATAGATACCGCTTATCTAGAGGTTGCGGTGGCTACCGATGGCCCCGAATTTAAATTGGGAGATGTTCAACGTATAAACGCATCTACCCAAAAATTTGAAAATAAGCATGAAAGGCACAATGAACCTTTGGTGAAGGCCAATTTTCACTCGGCCAGTATAACGGATTTACAGCCCAATACCACTTATGTATACCGGGTGGGAACCGATATGTTCGGAACAGATGGTGATAAACTTTGGAGTGAATGGTTCCAGTATACTACAGCTTCCGATAAAGAAGGGGAGGAATTTAGTTTCATATATTTTGGTGATGCACAGAACGATGTTAAATCCATGTGGAGTCGTGTAATCCGAAATTCGTATAAGAAATTCCCGTCTGTGGATTTTATGTTACATGCCGGGGACTTGATCAACAGTCAAGATTCCAATTTGGAGTGGGGCGAGTGGTTCCATGCCGGAAGTTTTATCCATGCCACTGTTCCAAGCATGATGACTCCGGGCAACCATGAATATAGGGGTGAAGAGCTCACAACTTTATGGAAGCCCCAATTTAATCTGCCCAAAAATGGTCCTAAAGGTTTGGAATCGGTTTCAGAGACCACATATGTTTTGGATTATCAAGATTTGAAAATAGTTTCCATAGACGCAGTACTTTTTGATAGGAATGAAGAATCCAGGGAGCCACAAGTTAAATGGCTGGATTCTGTTTTGGCCAGCAACACCAAGAAATGGACAGCTCTGACCATGCACTTTCCCCTGTACACCCCTGCCCAAAGAAGAGAAGATAATGCCGCCTTGATAGAAAACCTTAAACCATTGATAGATAAATATAAGGTAGATCTTGTTTTGCAGGGGCACGATCATACTTATGCAAGAGGACAGATCAGTAACGAAAACTCTGGTGTAACCACCATGTCCGACGCAGGAACAATCTACGCAGTATCCGTTAGTGGCCCTAAAATGTACGAATCCACCAATAAGGACTGGATAGAAAGAAGAGGGGAATTTACCCAATTGTTCCAGATCATAACCATAAAAGGGGATAAGTTGAGCTATGAGGCCTACACACCGATCGGAACTTTGTACGATGCCTTCGATTTGATCAAAAAGGGGGAGAAGAAACAATTGATCAATCGCATTCCAGATACGCCTATTCGACTAAAAAAGGATTTTGTTGAGTAAATAAACATTAGGGAATACCTCTTCTCCACGAAATTTAATATGCTAGGGGTAGGTATTCTGAAATATAGGCTGGTCGCTTTGGTTGTGCAAAGCGACCGGCTTTTTTTATGGGTTGATCTTAAAACAAAAACCAATGAACGGTGTTCGTCGGTTTCCGTAAAAGTAACCTGACTGGGCTCGAATCTCCCTTCATTAGCCCAGTATTTATCAATATCCTGAGAAGGTTCACATCTGTTATTGACGAATTACTTTCTTAATTTCAGATATAATAAAACAGTTGGACATGATTGGCATTTAAATGATAAGTAATCGTTTACTTGAAATTTAATGGGGTTGGCCTTAATTTTTCATAAGTGTTCATAAAATCGATTAGTATTCAAAGATGATAATGACATGGGCTGGTTTTTACAGGTGAACTTTGGTCGAACAAAAGATGATTTTCTTCCCGGTATTGAATAATAATTGGTTTTCGTTTCCGATTTTCATTTTGGCAAGCACCAAAATTCTCATGCAAAAATTCTAATTATGTGTTTTTTTCATTTCATGTATCATTTCTTTGGCAACAATGGCGGAAGAGGGAAGAAACATCGTTGTTACAATTCGCTCGTCAACCAACACATCATGTTTGTCGTTCAGGTCACTTTTGTTTTGAAACTTAGCTCCATTAGCACGTAATTGATCCTCTAGCATTATAGGCAACAAAGTTCCTTGTTTAGCCCAGCTTTTGGTAATCTCCGTTGAATTTGGAAATCCGGTCACTTTTTTATCTTTCACCATATATTCGCCATTACTCAGTTTGACATTGGCAAAAGCGCCAGGACCATGTCCGCATCCCCCGACGACTCCGCCAGCTTCATATATATTGGCAATTATTTCAAGCATATCTTCGTTATCTGCAACATCAAATAGTGGCCCATAACCCCCTCCAATAAAAACAGCCTTATAGTTTTTATAATCTACCTGATCTGGTGTTAATGAGGTTTCAACCTTACCATTGAAATCTTCATATTTAATGGCATAACTGCTTATGCCCATAGGATCCATGGAGAAAGGCACCTTTTCTCCCGTGGGTGAAACAAAATCTACATCGTATCCATGAGAGACAAAAATGTGGTATGGAGGTGCTACCTCCCAAAGATTGTTGCCTGCGAAGTGTTTTTCTGGGTCTCCCATGTCTTCTGTATTTGAAACTACAATTAGGATTTTCCCCTTCTCATCCTTATTGCAAGCAAGGATAAATGAGACTATCAAAAAGACTAAGACTACTTTTTTCATTTTTTACTTTATTAAAATTTAAACCATTTCTTTGTTACAATAGGTAGCTTTCTCGAAATCCCTTACATTCATTGAAATAATGGGAACCTTTGGAAACATTGCTTTTAATGCTGTTACAATTTGTTTTGACAGGTTCACTTTTTGAATAGTATTTCTTCCTTCCATGATGTTCGCAAAAACGTGGATGAAATCATCATCCGTATTTCCCGTATTGTAATGTTGAAAAGGACGAATACGTACTTTTATTTCTTCCGGCACAAATAATCCGGTTGATTTTACCGTGTCATAGACTTTCTGCATGATATCTTCTGGCAACTCCTGCTCTAGAATTGGTGTTGAACAGTCTATTACAAAATGTGGCATAATTTCATTTTTTAATTTTTTTTGTCTCAACCTATTCACCTCATGTGATAGATCATCCTATTGTCCCTGCGTGCACTTTGTTGAAACTGACAATCCCTAGCAGTTAGATTGCAACGGCTTCGTCCTTTTCATCTGCATCTAAGTTTCCTAGGATTATTGGTCTTTAGCTCAAAACACACCTATTCGAACACCAGAGATAGACATTATCAGTTTCAGCTGGTGGATTTAAGCAGTTTTTCAGCTTGTTCTTTTAGCAGGTTTTTAGAAATCAATTCGTTGGCTATATCCCGTGCTTTTTCTTTTTCATCCAACGAAATATAGGTTTTGGCCAATAACAATTGTAGATTCTCATTAAAAAAGTATGGTGAGGCCAACTCGATCAATTCAGCTCCTTTTAATAATCCCTCATTGTTCTCGGTAGAGGCCAGAATTTTATAATAGCCGTAGGCTGCTATCAATGGTATGTCGTAGTTGGCTTTGTTTTTGGTAAGTTCTGTTTCAACCCATGCCATGGTTTTTGTGTTATCCAATAGGTCCTGTATTAGATATGCACTCCTCTCATCATTGTACAATGCTCTTTTAACAGGAGTAAGGCCCATAGATGCCACAACAGCTTCGGCCGTACCTGTTGTAGAGAACGGGTTTTGACCGGTAACAAACTTTCCCGACACAACAACTTTGGACAACATAAAATCAGTTTGCTTAAAAATGGCGCCCCTTGACTCTAATTTGGTTTCCAAGCTAAACGGGAACTCCTTTACCCATTTTTTTCCAAAAAGCACCTCTTCTATATTACAAAAACTGGTTAACTCAACATCTTTGATAATGTAGTCATCACCGTTTTTGACATTAACAAAGGCCGCTGGACCATGACAAACCGATGATATTACAGCTCCTTGCTTAAGGTACAAATTTGAAATGATATCTTGAAGGGCAGGGTCGTAGGGCAGATCAAACATCGCTCCTTTACCGCCAACAATATAGATGGCATCATAATCTTCGGCACTAACATCGGAGGTAGCTTTGGTATCGTCCAGTAAACTGAGAGCTGATTTGTCCTCTAGGAATATTTTGTTGTAAGACTTGTCCTTGTTGTATTCGTCCGATTCTACCGGTCCTCCCTTTGGACTGGCGACATCTATGGATAGCCCATTATTTTTAAAAATTAAATAGGCTTGGGAGAATTCGTCAAATTCGTAACCCGGTCGTGTCGACCCCATATCCTTTCCATAACTACTGACCACCATCAAAACTTTTTTGTGGGTGTCTTTGGATTGGGAAAAAAGGATTACAGGTAAAATAAATGCAATGATTAAAATAGTTTTCTTCATTTTTTGATTTTTGATTGTAGATAAAGAACACGATCGGATGACTCTTTTGTTACACAATACATTGAGGTAACCGCAAATAAGAGATTCCTTTTATGATTGAATCGTTACTTTAAACCTGTTAAGTTTCGAACGAATATCTTCTTTCAAATTTTCGTCAGTGATTTTTCCATCCATAAAGTGTTCATAAAATGAAGGCAACGAAAAAGTATCCGTAACCTTGGCACCCATAAACGGAAAGTAGCCCCTTGCGGATTCTAATACGGTCGCTCCACCTCGAGCGCCAGGTGAGGTGGCCATCAAGAGCATGGGTTTTTCTCTCCATACCTTCATATTTGACCTGGATAGCCAGTCTATGGTATTTTTAAACACTGCTGCATATGAGCCATTATGTTCGGCGAGTGATATCAGAAAACCATCCGCAGTATCAAATATTCTGTCCAGTTTCTTGACCGCAGGAGGAATACCGTTCTCAGTTTCAAAATCAACGCCATAAATGGGCAAAACATAATTGTTGAGGTCGATTGGGATAATTTCTACGTTTTCAAGAAAGCTGACCGTGTAGGTCAACAGGGTTTTGTTAATGGAGTTTTGACTGTTGCTTCCCGCAATTGTGATGATTTTTTTCATGATTATTGTTTTTAGAGATTAATTTTTTCCATTGACCATTTTCCGCGGCCATTGACCAATATGGTCAGGGCAGGGACTGTCACCAGTTCGTTTAAAAACCATGGAGGGCTTAAAATTTAGGAGGTTTGATAACTAGAGTATTACTTTGAAATTTTTATCTGTGACGAGCAGAACCATACTAGCAACACAACAATACAACGCTGTGTAAAAGTATTTGTAGTCATGATGTGCGAAATGCGTAATCAATGCACCAATGGCAAATGGAAACAACCATAAGGTCGACAGGTTTTTAACTTGATGTCTCGAAAGTCCAACAACCAAACCAATTACACCCAATAATTCGCCGTAGCCAATAAATAATGTCCAGATTTTTCCGAAACCAAAATTGCTCATATTATCCATCATACTTTGTTTTTGGAAAACTTTAAAAAGACTTGCATAGCCAAAGGCATAGATCAAATATCCGTAGGCTACCCAATGTGAAACTCGCACTAAATTTTTCATAATGTTTAAGATTTAAATGATTTATAAAGTTTTTCGGTAATACAGACCGAAAGATGTTTTTTCAATAGGGTCGGGACCATATTGGTCATAGTCAACGCCAATACCAATTTGGTGCCCCGTAAACGATACTCCTGCACGCAACTGTTGAAAACTTCTTGAGTGCGTTTTAAATTTGTCCCAGATAGTTAAAAATTGTCCGTTTAACCAAAGGGAAGCTTTGTCGTTTATAGGTGAGTTGAACTGAAAATGTGCAAACACCTCGGCATAGCCGGCTTTCTTTTGTTCGGAATGGGCAACCGTTGGAATAAGTACAAATAGTGTCCGTGAATTTTTTAGAATGAGCCTTGCGGAAAGGCGTTCCGCATAACCGGCAAAACTGTTGTAATAAATTGAAGGGCCAACTCCTATATGCTTATTGATGTTCCAAAATAACGTGGGCTGCACGCCTACTTCATCAAAAACTGAGTTCTCGTTTTTTCTGAATTTTTGAAAGAAAGCAAGGGTAGCGATACTGAGCGTATTTTTGTTATTGATGGGATAACTTGAATAGAGTGTGAAGTCTGTCTTGTCCAAACCTGAAAACAGCTCTACTTGGGTAAATTGCGCATTCAAGACTCCTGCAAATACAATGAATATCAACGAAGTAAGTGTGACTATTTTTTTCATGCTTCAAAATTCCGAGAGGATCGCACGAAAAAAAATAAACTAGTTTAAGACTTTTACATCCGGTTGACCTTGGAGATGATCTTGCTCATAAACTCTGGGGTAATGCCAATATAGCCTGCGAGGTCCTTTTGGGTGATTCGATGTACAATGTTGGGATATTTCCGTTTGAACTCGATATAACGCTCCTCTGCGGTCAAGGATATACCCTGGTTGGAACGTTTTATATAGCTTATGAGTGATTTTTGATAGAGTATTCGGTAGAAACGTTCGAATTTTGGAACCTCTTTAAACAGAAGGTCGTAATTGGTCCTTGAAATGCCCAATAACTCAGAATCCTCGGTAGCTTTTATAAAATAATGCGATGGGGCCTTGGTCATAAAACTGGCCATGTCGCCCGTCCAATGATCCTCAACGGCGAACATAGAAATATGTGGAGTACCTTCTTTATCCAAAGTATAGACCTTTAGGCAACCTTTGGTTATAAAATATTCGTACCGGGCAATTTCCCCCGCTTGCAATAAAAAGGCTTTTTTTCTGACCCTTATTTTTGTAAGCAAAGAAGTATATTTCTGTTTTTCGAGCTCGGTCAAATCAATGAACCTACATACGTTATCAATAATTAGTTGATGTGGATGCTCCAAGGTGAAGATAGTTTTGTGTACGTTCTTTAAAATTAAGGATTTGATCGAGGATGTAGCGAAGTTGTACTCTTTTTTTCCAATGAATGGTTTGTGGTCGGTTGTCTGATTGTTTAATCTATTGCAAGTTTTGGTACAGAAAATCCAAATTTCAGTTGAAAACCATTCCAAATAAAAAAGTCTGCTCATGGTAAGCAGACTTTTATAAAGCGATATGTTTTTAAAGTGACCTGACTGGGGCTCGAACCCAGGACCCTCTCCTTAAAAGGGAGATGCTCTACCAACTGAGCTATCAGGTCTTCATTAAGTGCCCAGCTGTTTGGCTAAGCGGGTGCAAATATAACATCAATAATCTATTTTCCAAGGTGAATTAATGATAAATTTGTGTTTTTTTAAAATCAGATAAAATTCTTAAACATGAAATTGGTTTTACTAGGATATATGGCAAGTGGAAAGTCGACCGTTGGAAGATTGTTGGCCAGGCATTTAGATGTTAAGTTTATCGACTTGGACGAGTATATCGAGGCACATCAAAAAAAATCGATAAAAAATATTTTTTCTGAACACGGAGAGATATTTTTTAGAAAACTGGAACATCAACTACTCTCCGAAGTATTGGATAAAGATGAATCCATCATACTTTCTACCGGAGGAGGAACACCTTGCTATGGAAATAATATGGAAACGATCCTAAATAAATCCGATCATTCCATCTACCTAAACCTGGGCATTCCCAATTTAGTGGAAAGAATTGTAAAGGGCAAGGACAAGCGTCCGCTGGTCAAAAATATAGAAGATGCGGAACTTCCGGAGTTTGTGGGAAAACATTTGTTCGAGCGCCGACCCTATTACGCCAAGGCCAAACATATTTTGGATTGCAATGGGGACGACCCGGATACTACGGTAAATAAAATACGCTCGCTACTCTAAATAGACCGCGTTGTTTTTGGGTTCAAAATCCACCTTAATGTGCTCGTTCAAAGAGGTAGATAGGGAAATGCCCTTAAAATCGGCCTTAATAGGGTATTTTTTATGATTTCTGTTCACCAATACAGCTGTTTTAAGCTGTTTTATGGGCGTTTTAAGAAAATGATGGGTTCCATATATCAACGTTGTTCCAGAATTAAGTACATCGTCCACCAATACAATGGATTTGTTAAGATAATCCGCTTCGGGAAGTGAAGTGCTCACGCCACTTTCCAACGGATTTTTTTTGTTCATATCCACTTTGCACAACACAATTTCCGAATCTGTAATCTTTTTGAGTACGGCGATTATTTTTTTCGCAAAACTTAAACCACTTCCATTTATGCCCGCGATAACAATTTCCTTTTCGTTCACATTGGTCTCATAGATCTGGTAGGCGATTCGTTTGGCAATATGCTGAATTTGGTCGTGGGTAAGAATGCGGTTTATCATGGTAAATTATGCTTGGTTCAAAGATATAAAAACGGTTTATTCCGGTTCGTCCATAAAGTCGTCCAAATCGCGACGGTCCTTTTTTGTAGGTCTTCCCAATCCCTTTTTACGGTAATGTTTTTTTGCATATTGAAGTAGTTCGCTGTGTTCAAAAGCATCTTTGGGAGTGGTGTCCTTTCGGTAAATATCCACCAGTTTTGCGCCAACGCGGCTATCCGGAAGGTCCAAAACGGTAAGTTGGTAATCTATCTGGTTTTTTCGGACCAATATTTTATCCATGGGATAAACCTCTCGGGAAGGCTTCACAGCATTTCCGTTTACCTTTACATGACCTTTTTTTACCGCATTGGATGCAATGCTCCGGGTTTTAAAGTATCTAACGCACCAAAGGAACTTGTCTATCCGCATGTCTTCGCAAATCTTTGTTAATGGACAAAGCAAAAATAACGGAAAATTGTATCTTGCGCGCCTAAATAATTGACTTGATGAGGTACGGAATTACAATTTTCTTATGTTTTGCGATCGCTCTCGTATCCTGTAACAATGATGACGATGACGGTGTAGTTGAGGTGCCACCTAGGTTATTGGCCGAAGTAGCGACCGAAGATCACGAAACCATCAAAGAGTTTTTGAACACCCACTTTTACAACTACGAGGATTTTGATACCCCACCTTCAGGTTTCGATTATAAAATTGTTATCGATACCATTGCTGGGGAAAATGCGGGCAAGAGACCATTAATGGAAGATGCGGTTCCGTTGACCATAAAGGTGTCGTCCAACCAATTTGGTTTGAGCGAAGAAGAAACGGATGTAGAGCACACCTATTACTATATTGAGGTTCGTGAAGGCGAGGGGGGGAGCCCCACCTATGCAGATTCAACATTGGTGAGATATCAAGGTTCTGCCTTGGATGGTGAGCTGTTCGATGAAAATCAAGATTTTACGTGGCAGGAGTTGCCTTCGACATACAGGGGCTACGCTAATGGCATTTCCAATATGAAAGCAGGGACTACCGACCAAGTGGTGGATAATCCCGATGGTACCTATCAAATCAACAATAGTGGTTTGGGCATTATTGTTATGCCATCTGGTTTGGCCGCGTTCAATGGTACAGTAGGAACCGCTGGAACCTATGCGCCGGTGCTTTTTAAAATAGAACTAGGCCTTTATGTGGAAGATACCGACAGCGATAATGATGGCATTCCGTCTATTTTGGAAGATGTGAACGGAAATGGTTATTTGCTGGATGATAATACCAATGCCGATGAAGAAAGATTTAGTCCGGTTGCCAACTTCCGTGACCCGGACGATGATGGCGACGGAGTTTCGACCAGAAAGGAAATTTCTGATGAGAACGGCAATATTATACTGCCCTATCCCGATTCGAATGGTGATGGTACACCGGATTATTTAGATCCCGATATCAATTGATCGGTAGTAGATGTAAATAGAATATAAAAAAGCCCTGTTGATACCAACAGGGCTTTTTTTATATGGTCAAAACAATTCCTATAATTTGAGCGATAGTGCAAAGATAACTTGGGAAGGCCTGGAGTCTACCCTTCCTTCGACATTGGCAACATTTGCATCAATAAATTCAGCTTCGTTTTCGGAGAAGCCTCTTTCATATCTAACATCGAGTCCCAATTTTCCCAAATTAACGCCGACACCGGCATTTAAACCTACGGTAAAATCATTTTTTACATCTTCAATTTCAAGATCGCCCAAATCGTTGTTCAACGTATATTGGAAAGCAGGACCGGCAAAAATATGTAGTGGGCCTATCAATTTATATCCTAAAAGAACGGGCATATCCAATTTGGAGACATCATAATCCTGAGAATCACCTGCGACCTCGTACGAACTCTTGGTTTTGGAATACACCAATTCAGGTCTCAAATAGATTTTAGGAAAATCCAATTTGCCCCAAAATCCAAAATGATAACCGGCCTTACCTTCGGCTCCTTCCACAATATCGGAACCACCTTCTCCGACCGAACTGATCAAATCACCGTTCTTGTTGTAAGATAAACCGGCCTTGATACCAAAACCAGAGCCACTTTGGGCCATTACCGTTGTTCCGATTAGAGCAAAAACTGCTACTAAAAAAGTTTTTTTCATAAGTGTTGTTTTTTAAAAGGTTGAAAAAATATTCCAAAGGAATATCGTATCGAAACTATTTTCGCTTCAACACTTTTAAAACGGCTGCTTCAATGGCTTTATTGTTCAATCCGTATTTCTCCATAAGCTGATCTGGAGTGCCACTTTCCCCAAAAGTATCTTGAGTTGCCACAAACTCTTGTGGGGCAGGATTATGCGATGCCAGAACTCTGGAAACACTTTCTCCAAGCCCTCCCAAATAATTGTGTTCCTCGGCCGTTACCACACATCCGGTTTTTTTAACGGAATCCAAAATTGCCTTTTCATCCAAAGGTTTTATGGTATGGATATTGATCACTTCTGCCGATATACCTTGGTTTTCCAATGCTTCGGCAGCTATTAGGGCCTCCCAAACCAAATGTCCCGTTGCGATTATGGTGACATCGGACCCTTGGTTGAGCATTAGAGCTTTTCCAATTTCAAATTTTTGGTCCACTGGAGTAAAATTGGCCACTTTGGGCCTTCCAAAACGGAGATAAACCGGACCATGGTGCTCGGCAATGGCAATGGTGGCAGCTTTTGTTTGGTTAAAATCGCACGGGTTGATGACCGTCATTCCCGGTAGCATCTTCATAAGGCCTATGTCTTCCAAAATTTGGTGTGTTGCACCATCTTCACCTAGGGTTAGTCCGGCGTGAGAGGCACATATTTTTACATTTTTGTCCGAATATGCGATGGATTGTCTAATTTGATCGTAGACCCGCCCTGTTGCAAAATTTGCGAACGTGGATGCAAAAGGAATCTTACCGCCGATGGTCAGACCTGCAGCAATTCCCATCATATTGGCTTCGGCAATACCTACTTGAAAGAAACGCTCAGGGTTTTCCTTAATAAAAGTTTCTATTTTAAGGGAGCCTACAAGGTCGGCACAGAGGGCTACTACATTTGGATTGGTTCTCCCCAATTCCGTCATACCAGCGCCATATCCGCTTCTCGTATCTTGTTTTCCTTGATCTGTATATTTAGTCATTGTTTCTGTTTCTAAAATTAGTAATCGCCTAAAGTTTCTGGGTTTTGTTCCAATGCATTTGCCAATTGCTCATCGTTCGGAGCTTTCCCGTGCCATGCATGGGTGTGCATCATAAAGTCTACTCCGTTGCCCATTTCGGTTGTCATCACAATACAAACAGGCTTTCCTTTTCCAGTTCTGCTCTTAGCTTGGTTCAAGGTGGCAATTACGGCATCAAGGTCGTTGCCGTTTTCCAGTTCGAGAACGTCCCATCCAAATACCCTGAATTTTTCTGCGACATCGCCCAACGGAAGTACGTTTTCCGTTTCACCATCTATTTGTTTGCCATTGCGGTCAACGGTAGCGATCAAATTGTCGACCTTATTTCCGGCCGCATACATGATCGCTTCCCAGTTCTGTCCTTCCTGTAGTTCTCCATCGCCATGAAGGCTGAATACCAAATGATCATCACCATTTAATTTTTTTGCAAGTGCGGCACCGATGGCTACCGACATGCCTTGACCCAAAGATCCGGACGCCACACGGACCCCGGGCAATCCTTCGTGTGTGGTGGGGTGGCCCTGTAATCTTGAATCGATTAATCTAAATGTGTTCAATTCTTCAACAGGGAAGTATCCTCTCCGAGCTAAAATACTATAAAAGACCGGTGAAATATGGCCATTGGACAAGAAGAAAAGGTCTTCTCCGATTCCATCCATATCAAAACCATCATTTAAATCCATAATGTCGTTGTAGAGGGCAACAAGAAATTCGGTACAGCCCAAAGATCCCCCGGGGTGTCCGGAATTTACCTTGTGCACCATTCTTAAAATATCCCTTCTTACCTGTACTACCAGGTCCTGTAATTCTTGCGTATTCGGCATGGTGTCTCTAATTTAAGCATCAAATGTACTGGCATTATTTGTGGAAAACAAGTGCCTAAAACACAATGGTCGGCATATAAGCGGTTGGAAACTTTATTTTTTTGTTAAGGATTGGCGAAACTGAGTTGGTTATATTTGCGGTTTTAAAACAAACAATTGGATTTTACCCTATTACAAACGGATAGCAAGACCAAGGCCAGGGCAGGTAAACTGGAAACTGACCATGGAACTATACAGACCCCTATTTTTATGCCCGTTGGAACGGTTGCCACCGTAAAGGGCGTGCACCAGCGAGAATTAAGGGACGAGATAAACCCTGATATTATCCTGGGGAATACGTATCACCTTTATTTAAGACCCAAAACCACAATATTGGAAGAGGCAGGGGGACTCCATAAATTTATGGGATGGGACAGGCCTATATTGACGGATAGTGGTGGCTACCAAGTATACTCACTATCGGGCAACAGAAAAATAAAAGAGGAAGGCGTAAAATTTAAATCCCATATAGATGGATCCAACCACTTTTTTACACCTGAAAATGTAATGGAGATACAGCGTACAATAGGAGCCGACATCATCATGGCTTTTGATGAATGCACACCCTATCCTTGCGACTACCAATACGCGAAGCGATCTATGCACATGACGCACCGGTGGTTGGACAGATGCATCAATCATCTGGAAAAGCTGCCGTACAGTTATGATTATACCCAAAGTTTTTTCCCCATTGTGCAGGGTTCCACGTATAAAGACCTAAGAAAACAATCGGCAGAATACATTGCTTCCGTAGGAGCGGAAGGAAATGCGATCGGTGGTTTATCCGTGGGAGAGCCTGCAGAGGAAATGTACGAAATGGCTGAATTGGTCTGCGATATTTTACCAGAAGATAAACCAAGATATTTGATGGGAGTTGGTACACCGATCAATATATTGGAGAATATTGCGTTAGGAGTGGACATGTTCGATTGTGTTATGCCCACCCGAAATGCAAGGAACGGAATGTTGTTCACGGCGCATGGTACCATCAACATCAAGAACAAAAAATGGGAAAACGATTTTTCGCCTATTGATGAAATGGGAATTACCTATGTGGACACCGAATATTCCAAGGCGTATTTGCGCCATTTATTTGCTGCCAACGAATATTTGGGCAAACAAATTGCCACGGTTCACAACCTTGGATTTTATTTATGGTTGGTGCGTACCGCTAGAGAACGTATTTTAGCCGGAGATTTTTTGGAGTGGAAAACCAAAATGGTCCGTCAAATGGATAAAAGATTGTAATGTTTACCATACTCGATAGATACATCTTAAAGCGCTACTTGATCACCTTTATGGGGATGCTCTTGTTGTTTGTGCCTATCGGGATCATGGCCAACTTGGCCGAAAAGATTGGTAAGATCATAGATAATGAGGCACCATTGGCCGAGGTCATCGTATTCTACGGTAATTTCACTTTAGTGATCGGCAACCTTCTGTTGCCCATATTCCTTTTCCTGTCCATAATATTTTTTACATCCAAACTGGCAAGCAACACCGAAATTGTGGCCATTTTAAGTTCGGGCGTATCTTTTTGGAGGTTTTTGCGCCCTTATTTTGTGGGTGCTACTTTGGTGGCCATTCTTATTTTTATGATGGGTATGTTCATTGTGCCCCATGCCAGTATCGGGTTCAACGAATTTGAATATAAATATTTTAAAAAGGGAAAACGAGACCGGGTAACGGAGAACATCTTTAACCAGTTGAACGAGAACGATTATATCTACGTTAGCAGTTTTGATCCCAATCGTCAGATCGGTTACAATTTTACCTACGAGCATTTTGATTCCATTGGAAAGTTGGACTACAAAATTTTCGCAAGTAACATTAGATGGGTCGAGGACGATAGTATCTACAGACTTACCAATTACGAAAAACGAACCATATTGAACGAAAGGGAGTTTATAGATGCCAAAAGGCGACTCGATACTGTTTTCTCCTTCAAAATAGACGATTTAACGCCAGTTTCTTACGTGGCCGAGACCAAAAACCTTTTTGAACTGAACAAATTTATTGAAGATCAACGCAGAAAGGGAGCGTCCAATATTAATGCCTATGTCCTGGTAAAATATAAACGATGGGCTTTGCCCATTGCTGCTTTTATTCTTACCGTAATAGCCGTTGCCGTTTCCTCGGTAAAGCGAAGAGGGGGCATGGGGCTTAATCTGGCCTTTGGTATAGGAGTGGCCTTCGTATATATTTTCTTTGATAAAGTATTTGGGACCCTGGCGGAACAATCTGGTTTTTCACCATTGCTCGCTGTGGTAATTCCCAACTTACTTTTTGGTGTTTTTGCCGTTTATATGCTCATGAAAGCTAAGCGATAAACCATCAAATTTGATCTATAGGGCTGAAGTTAAAACATTTGCATATTTCATGCGAGTAAGCCATAATGTTATATATTTGTCCCCATTGTTTTTTGTGAAAATAAATGACTTCCCATGGAATATCTAGATTTTGAACTCCCCATCAAAGAACTTGAAGAGCAACTTCAAAAGTGTATGATCATAGGGGAGGAAAGTGATGTGGACGTGTCCGAAACGTGCACACAGATCGAACAGAAACTTGATCAGACCCGAAAGGACATCTATAAAAACCTAACTGCTTGGCAAAAAGTACAATTGTCAAGACACCCCAGTAGACCTTATACAATGGATTACATTAAAGCCATTTGTGGAGATACCTTTTTGGAGCTCCATGGAGACAGAAATGTAAAGGACGATAAGGCGATGGTAGGCGGACTTGGAAAAATAGGGGACCAGAGTTACATGTTCATTGGTCAGCAAAAAGGGTACAATACAAAAACGCGCCAGTACCGAAACTTTGGAATGGCCAATCCGGAAGGGTACCGAAAGGCGCTCAGATTGATGAAATCCGCAGAAAAGTTCAAAATCCCAGTAGTATGTTTTGTAGATACTCCGGGAGCCTACCCAGGTATCGAGGCAGAGGAGAGGGGGCAAGGTGAGGCCATAGCCCGCAACATTCTCGAGATGACCCGACTTAAAGTACCGATCATCGTTATTATTATTGGTGAAGGAGCATCGGGAGGCGCACTGGGCATTGGAGTAGGAGACAAAGTACTTATGTTGGAGAACACATGGTACTCCGTTATATCCCCAGAATCCTGTTCATCCATACTTTGGAGGAGTTGGGAATTTAAAGAGCAGGCCGCCGATGCACTGAAGTTGACCGCAACCGATATGAAAAAACAAAAGCTGGTCGATGAGATAGTGAAAGAACCATTGGGCGGAGCACATGCCAATAGAGAAAAAACATTTGAAACCGTCGCGAACAAAATTTCGTCACATTTCGAAGAGCTCAAAAAGTTATCACCAAAAGAATTGGTGAAAGCTCGCATGGATAAATATGCGAATATGGGTGTCTTTAGTGAATAAATCTTGTTTTTCGGGGGTTCACCTTTTTCTTTAGGTTTTATCCTCAATTTTTTTTATGTTATTAACAGGTATTTTAAGTTATCAACAATCCAATTGTTGAGTACCTGTGGAAATCGTATTCATCTAATTTAAAGTTAACTTAAGGTTAATTAGCTACTTTCGCATTCATGGAAAAACCTAGCCCTATCGTAGGACATCGAGTGGACAAATCTGCCCTAATCAATCTTGAAAGAGGTAAAATACCGCCTCAAGCTGTTGATTTAGAGGAGGTTGTATTGGGGGCTATGATGATCGATAAAAAAGGTGTTGATGAAGTAATCGATATTCTGCACCCAGACGTATTCTACAAGGATTCCCATAAATATGTTTATGAAGCCATCTTCAAGTTGTTCGAATCTTCTGAACCAGTGGATTTATTAACGGTCTCCGGACAGTTAAAGAAAGATGGGAAACTAGAAGCGGTAGGCGGGGACTTTTATTTGATAAAACTGACCCAAAAGGTCGCTTCATCCGCACATATCGAGTTTCACGCGCGGATCATCCTTCAAAAATATATCCAACGAAGCCTGATTAAAATATCCAACGACATTATTGAAGAGGCATATAGCGATGCAACCGATGTTTTTGATCTGTTGGACAGTGCCGAAGCAAAATTGTACGAGGTAACGCAGGGCAACTTAAAGCGTTCTGCGGAAACTGCACAGAATTTGGTAATACAGGCCAAAAAACGAATTGAGGAAATTTCCAATAAGGAAGGGCTTAGCGGTATCCCATCAGGATTCGATAAATTGGACAAGCTTACATCCGGGTGGCAACCCAGTGATTTGATCATTGTTGCGGCAAGACCTGGTATGGGTAAAACGGCATTAACGCTTTCCATGGCACGTAATATTGCCGTGAATTCCGAAATTCCAGTGGCGTTCTTCTCCTTGGAGATGTCCTCCGTACAGTTGATTACCCGTTTAATATCTTCCGAAACAGGATTGTCCTCCGAAAAATTGAGGACCGGTAAATTGGAAAAACACGAGTGGGAACAATTGAACGTTAAGGTAAAGACCCTGGAAAAGGCGCCTTTGTTTATAGACGACACCCCTTCGTTGTCCATATTTGACCTTCGTGCCAAGGCCAGGCGATTGGCATCCCAACACGGAATTAGACTTATAATAATAGATTATTTGCAGTTGATGACCGCAGGGGGTAGCCAAAAAGGAGGAAACCGTGAACAGGAGATTTCTACCATATCCCGTAACCTAAAGGCATTGGCCAAGGAACTTAATGTTCCTGTAATAGCGCTGTCCCAGTTATCGCGGGCGGTGGAGACCCGTGGAGGTAGTAAAAGACCTATTCTTTCCGATTTGAGGGAATCCGGGGCCATTGAACAGGATGCGGATATTGTATCCTTTATCTATAGACCGGAATATTATAAAATTGACGAGTGGGACGATGAGGAACGCACCCCGACCCAAGGTCAAGCAGAATTTATTGTGGCCAAACACCGTAATGGTGGTTTAGAAAATATTAGGTTAAAATTTGTGGGTGCTCTGGGTAAATTTGATAACTTGGATGACTTTGATTCCCCATTCGAATTCCAATCGAAGATGAATGCGGACGAAGAAAATCCCTTTGCGACACCAAATCTTCCGAGTGCGGACGATGCTTTCGGTAGCGCAATGAACAGTAATGACCCAGATGATAACGACGTGCCGTTTTAAAAAATTACTTTCCAAAGTGTCATTTCGAGCGTATGCGAGAAATCTCACCTACATGTTTGTTTTGTTTTTTTTCTTTAAAGCTTCAGCCTCCGTTATTCTGATTCCAATGGATGCCGAAGGGCAGAAAAATCATTTAAAAGCTTACGGAATAACCTATTGGGTACTCTCCAAACAACAAAAAGTGCAATGGTTGCTCAATTATCGGGGCGGTTCCTTTATTTTGCCCGATGGAGATGCCATTCGAAAGGAATGCCAAATTCGAGGTGTTTCCTTTGAGGTCTTGTCCGACGCACAGGCCGAGCAAATCTTGGATGACATTTCCAGTCCTTCCCAAAATCAAGATGCGGTAATCCTAGAAAAAGCACCAAAGATTGCCGTGTATTCCCCAAAGGGAAACCAACCTTGGGACGATGCCGTTACCATGGTGCTTACCTATGCCGAGATTCCCTATACAACCATTTATGATACCGAGGTTTTAGGAGATAAACTGGCCTTGTACGATTGGCTGCACCTCCACCATGAAGATTTTACAGGTCAATACGGCCGATTTTACGGACATTACCGTGCAGCACCATGGTACATCAGAGATAAGGAGAAGGCAGAAGAGTTGGCCAAAAGTCTCGGCTATGCCAAGGTCTCCGATCAGAAATTGGCAGTGGCCCTAAAAATAAGAAATTATGTTATCGGAGGTGGGTTTATGTTTGCCATGTGTTCCGCGACCGATAGTTTTGATATTGCCCTTGCGGCAGAAGATGTGGATATTTGCGAACCTATGTTCGATGGGGATCCCTCGGATGCGAATTATCAGGCCAAACTTAATTTCAACAATACGTTCGCCTTCACCAATTTTACTTTAGAACGAAACCCCATCCGCTACGAGTTTTCATCCATCGATATGACAAATAAGCGAGCCAATGTCCCCAAGGAATCAGATTACTTTTCGTTGATGGAATTTTCCGCTAAATGGGATCCGGTGCCCACTATGTTAACACAAAACCATACAAGTTTGGTAAAAGGGTTTATGGGGCAAACAACAGCCTACACCAGAGCGCAGATCAAACCGACCGTTATGGTTTTGGGCGAGAACAAAATCAATGGAGAGGCCAGGTATATCCATGGTATTAAAGGAAAGGGTTTCTTTACTTTTTATGGTGGTCACGATCCGGAAGATTATCAGCATAGGGTAGGAGACCCGAAAACGGAGCTGGAACTGCATCCTACTTCGCCCGGTTATCGTTTGATTTTGAACAACGTTTTGTTCCCTGCTGCCCGCAAAAAGAAGCAAAAGACCTAGCTCAAGTGCTTTTTGAAGAAATCTATGGTCCTTTCCCACGCTAAATTGGCTGATGCTTCATCAAAGCGCGGTGTTGTATTGTTATGGAAACCGTGGTTGACATCGGGGTAAAAATGCGCTTCGTATGCTTTGTCGAATTTTTTTAATTTGGCCTCGTAGTCTTCCCAACCAGCATTTACCCGTTCATCCAATCCTGCAAAATGAATTAATAGGGGGGCTTTTATTTGGGCCACTTCCTTCTCCTCCTTGGGCTGACTGCCATAAAAAGGAACAGCAGCGGCCAATTCCGGTACTTTTACGGCCATCATGTTCGAAATCCATCCGCCAAAACAAAAGCCGACTACCCCCACTTTACCGTTGCAGTTTTCATGGTTTTTGAGATATTCGTAAGCGGAGATAAAATCCTCCAACATCTCGTTACGGTCCCGTTCCCGTTGCATCGCCCTTCCCTCGTCATCATTTCCGGGATAGCCTCCAAGTGGGGTGAGGGCATCCGGAGCCAACGAAATAAAGCCTGCCTTGGCAGCTCTTCTTCCCACATCTTCAATATAAGGATTAAGGCCTCGGTTTTCGTGCACCACAACCATACCGCCCATTTTACCGGAGCTGTTTTTTGGCTTGGACAACAACCCTTTGATTTCTCCACCGCCTTTTGGGGAATTATAAGTAATGAACTTGGAATCCAATTCCGGGTCATTGGGAGATACGGTCAAGGTGTCCTTATAATTGGGCATCACAAAACTGAGCAGGGATGCCAGCGTGATGCCACCTACGGCATAAACGGAAAGCTTCTCCATAAACTCTCTACGATCTAACTGATTGTGGGCATATTTGTCGTATAGGTCAAAAACCTCTTGTTTAATGTCTTCTTTTTTTAGTGATGCCATAGTGTTGGTGTTTGGTTAACAATGACCTTAAGGTACAAATTATCCTATTGCTGAATCATAAAATTAATTGGAAAGTGCTTCTGCAGTGCCAAGCCGGAAATAGTTTTGATTACTTTTTTATGGTGAGACTATCCACCGGTTTATTTTTTGGCCATGCCTGACTGATCATGTGATGGGTGATCAACCATTTTCCCTGCATATTTTGATACACCCTCAAGTGGTTGATTATCCTGTCGTCCATGTGTGTTCCATTGGGCCATTTTTGATTTGTACGGATGTTTTGTGTTCGTACCGTGGCAATGGAATCATTTGGAAAACGGATATCGTTCGCTCCATAATTGTTTTCTCCGGACATAACAAAATTCAATCCAAAAATCGATTCCAAGAGTTTTTGTAAATCTTCCTTGGATCGTGCCCTATCACCAAAGGCATTGGTCCAGTCTATTTCATCGGCATAATATTTTATTGCAAGTTGAAGATCTTTCGATTCCCAGGCTTTATCCCAAGCATCAATACTTTTAATAATTTGGGCAGCGTCTTTGGCATGATCGATTTGGGATTCGACGATTTTGTTGTCACAACCGGCAAGAAGAAATACAAGGACCACTGCGTATGCTATATTTTTCATACGATTGATTTTTTAAAAAAACGGGGGAAGTTGCAATCGGCGTAATCAACTGCTAATCATAAAGATATATAAAAAATACAATTCGGTCAGAAAATCTTAGAGGAGTTTTTCCAAAATGCGCTCCACACCATAATCGTCGTTGCTACTGGTTGTGTATTTCGCTGTTTTTAGCACATTGGGGTGTGCATTGGCCATGGCAAAACTATAATCCGACAATTGAAGCATTTCTAAGTCGTTGTTGTAGTCCCCAAATACCATTATTTCGTTGGAAGAGATATTGTATTGATCCATTACCTTTTGCAGGGCATAGCCCTTATGTGCGTTTAAGTCGGAAATATCGACCCAGTTGGCACCTGAGACCTTGACTTTTAAGTCGCGTTCCAGATGTTTTACATGAGGAAAAATGTGCTTTTCGGAGCTCTCAAAATGGTAAATGGCAATTTTTAAGACCTCTTCATCCACTTGTTTTTGGTGATCTACTATTTCAAACTCCGAATAGTATTCACGAAGCATGTCTATAAACTCATTGGAAGTATCCCCTACAAAGGCATTGTTTTGACAGCATAGCACAGGATGTACATGCTCCAAAGGAAGAACAGTGTCCAGGATGCGGTGTACTTCGGATGTGCTAATTGGGGTCGAGAGCAAGGTTTGTTCCTGTTTTTTGATCAGGGCCCCGTTTTCGGCAATTATCAAAATTTCGTTCTTGATGGAATCCAATTTATCGACCATGCTATGGTACTGTCTGCCACTCGCTGCTACAAAAGCAATATTTTTCTTTTTGAGTTCTTGATATATTTCAAAAAAACGGGGACTTACCTCATGATTGGAATTTAATAAAGTCCCATCCATATCGGTGACCACCATCTTAATTTGTGATAAATCCATGTAAAATAGTTAAGCCACAAAGGTATTTTATATTCACAGATAGCACCGGTAGTTTTGGTAAACTTTATATTAATTTCGGGCTAGAGAATTTTTTGGCATGAATTTTTATCAGAAAGAAATACAACTACGGTCTTATTCTAGAGGATTCCATTTGATTACGGATATAATTCTTGATGCCTTGCCTGAACTCCGAAAGATAAACACTGGGTTTTTGCAGGTCTTCATCAAGCATACTTCTGCCAGTTTAACGATCAACGAGAATGCGGATCCCACGGTTCGAACAGATTTTGAAAGCCACATGAATACCATGGTACCTGAAAATGCACCGTATTACGTGCATACTTACGAAGGACCGGACGACATGCCTGCTCACATCAAGGCCTCCCTAATGGGGACTTCAGTACAGATTCCTATAACCCAGGGTAGATTGAATATGGGTATATGGCAAGGTATTTACCTGTGCGAACATCGTAACCAAGCTTCGGGCCGGCAATTGGTGGTTACCGCTTATGGTCAATAAATGAAGTCGTATCGGTTTTTGCCCAGTGGAGAACATATATAAAATAAAAGATCCCGCACGAGGCGGGATCTTAAAATAAGCGGGGTAAGTTTATATTAACTTTTTACTTTACTTTCTCAACGATTGCCTTGAAGGCATCTGGGTGGTTCATGGCCAAATCGGCAAGAACTTTTCTGTTAAGCTCTATTCCATTGGCTTTTACTTTACCCATAAATTGAGAGTAAGACATTCCGTGCATTCTAGCACCAGCATTGATACGGGTGATCCATAGCGAACGGAAAGTACGCTTTTTGTTTCTTCTATCACGGTAAGCGTAAAGCATTGCTTTTTCTACCGCATTTTTGGCTACCGTCCAAACGTTTTTACGTCTTCCAAAGTAACCTTTGGCTTGCTTCATCACTTTTTTTCTTCTAGCTCGTGAAGCAACTGAATTTACTGATCTTGGCATAATGTGTCATTTTTTTGTAGCAGGCGCCTCAATTTTTGAGGACTTGGTTGGCCCGACTCCATGGTTAATAAATAATGTACCGGTGAACAATTATTTTAAACGTAACTGTTCTTTGATGTTGTCCTCATCCGCTTTGTGAACCAAAGTGGAATGGGTCAACTTCAGCTTTCGCTTTTTAGATTTTTTGGTCAAAATGTGACTCTTAAAAGCGTGCTTTCTTTTGATTTTACCAGAACCGGTAAGCTTAAAACGCTTTTTGGCACTGGATTTTGTTTTCATCTTAGGCATTTTCCTAGTATTTAACTCCGCTTATTAGACCGAACTATGTTCGGTTTTATTTTTTACTTGTTTTGGGTGCGATGAACATGGTCATTCGCTTGCCTTCCAATTTTGGCATTTGTTCAACCTTACCTAGGTCTTCCAATTCCTGTGCCAACCTTAGAAGTAATATTTCGCCTTGATCTTTATAAACGATGGAACGTCCTTTAAAGAATACATAGGCTTTTAACTTGGCTCCGTCTTTCAAGAATTTCTCAGCGTGTCTTTTCTTGAAATCGTAATCATGATCATCCGTCTGTGGGCCAAATCTAATTTCCTTTACGACCACTTTACTCGCTTTGGCCTTCATGGCTTTGTCGCGTTTCTTTTGCTCGTAAAGGAACTTTTTATAGTCCATTACCTTACAAACAGGGGGTTCGGCATTTGGTGAAATTTCTACCAGGTCCAATTCCTGTTCGGTTGCTATTTCCCTAGCTTTTGATATGGGGTAAACACCCATTTCAACATTATCGCCGACAAGACGTACTTCCCGGGCTTTTATTTTTTCATTGATGTTGTGAGGGTTTTTGTTTTCCCTCCTGGGTTGGGGTCTAAATCTTCTTCTAATTGCTATGACGTAAACTTTTTAATTAAACTTAATTTTTTAGAACGACTTTAAGGTACTATTTATTTCAGTAGTTACCAAGTCTGAAAAAGCATTAACGCTCAGACTTCCTAAATCTTCGCCGCCATGACGCCTAACAGAAATGGTAGCAGACTCTTCTTCCTGTTCACCTACAATGATCATGAATGGAATTTTTTTGAGTTCTGCTTCACGGATTTTTTTCCCTACCGTCTCGTTCCTATTATCAATGAGCGCGCGAATTTCGTGATTTTCTAACGAATTCAAAACTTTTTCCGCATATTTTTCGTGTTTCTCGCTGACGGGCAGTACAATAGCCTGTGTCGGAATCAACCAAAGCGGGAAGTTTCCTCCGGTATGCTCCAGCAATAGGGCAACAAATCGTTCCATACTGCCAAAGGGCGCACGGTGGATCATTACCGGTCTGTGCAGTTCATTATCACTGCCTTTGTAAGTCAGATCAAATCGCTTCGGTAAATTATAGTCGACCTGAATGGTGCCCAATTGCCAGTTTCTGCCTAGGGCATCTTTTATCATAAAATCCAGTTTTGGACCATAAAACGCAGCTTCACCACTTTCGATTATGTAGTTTAGACCTTTCTCTTCGGCAGCGTTGATAATTGCGCTCTCTGCTCTGTCCCAATCTTCGGCATTACCAATATATTTGTCGGGATTTTCCATATCCCTTATGGATACTTGGGCCGTAAAATCGTCAAAACCCAATGAGTTGAGTACATATAAGGTAAGATCGATAACATTTTTGAACTCGTCGTTCAATTGCTCGGTGGTGCAAAATATGTGCGCATCGTCTTGAGTAAAACCCCTTACCCTGGTAAGGCCGTGCAGTTCACCACTCTGTTCGTACCTATATACAGTGCCAAACTCCGCATAGCGTTTTGGCAGATCCTTGTAGCTGTATGGTTTGCTGTTGAAAATTTCGCAATGGTGAGGGCAGTTCATGGGTTTTAACAAAAACTCTTCGTCCTCTTTTGGTGTATGTATGGGTTGAAAGCTATCTTCACCGTATTTGGCATAGTGACCGGATGTAACATAAAGTTCCTTTTGGCCAATATGTGGGGTCACCACCATTTCATAACCGGCTTTCTTCTGTGCCTTTTTAAGGAATTGTTCCAAGCGTTCACGTAATGCTGCTCCATTGGGCAACCATAAAGGTAGGCCCTGGCCTACTTTATGTGAAAATGTGAAAAGCTCAAGTTCTTTCCCCAATTTTCTGTGGTCCCTTTTTTTGGCCTCTTCCAAGAGCTGAAGATATTCCGTTAATTCTTTCTGTTTTGGAAAAGAAATACCGTAAACGCGGGTTAACTGTGTATTGTTTTCATCGCCGCGCCAATAAGCACCGGCAACGCTCAAAAGCTTAATTGCTTTTATAATGCCTGTGTTCGGAATATGCCCTCCTCGACACAGGTCGGTAAATGTGCTATGGTCGCAAAATGTTATGGAACCATCTTCAAGGTTTTCAATGAGCTCAACCTTATACTCGTTCCCTTGTTCTTTATAATAAGAAAGAGCCTCCGCTTTGGATACGCTTCTCATTTTATAGTCGTGCTTGCCTCGGGCTATTTCCAAAGCTTTCTTCTCTATCTTCGGAAAATCTTTTTCGGAAATGGTATGATCGCCAAAATCCACATCATAATAAAATCCGTTTTCAATGGCCGGACCAATGGTTAGCTTAATTCCAGGATAAAGCTCTTCCAAAGCTTGGGCGACTACGTGGGATGTAGAGTGCCAAAATGCTTTTTTGCCCTCAGCATCTTTCCAAGTGTAAAGAGTCAATGCGCCGTCTGTGGTCAATGGGGTGGAAGTCTCGACCGTTGTATCATTGAACTTTGCAGAAATAACGTTTCGGGCAAGCCCTTCGCTAATACTTTGGGCGACAGAAAAGGGAGAAGTTCCCTTTTCGACTTCTTTTACAGCACCATCAGGCAATGTGATCTTTATCATGTTGTTTAAACTTCTAAGTTTTATTTTCAAGACGACAAAGATAATACCTTGTATAGATGCTGCAATACCTATTTACTACATAAGCATTAATTTTCTTGGTATCAAAAGGTGATTGTGGTCGATTTGTAAAAGGAAACGGTTGAAAACGAATGCAGTTTTTGAAATTTTCAAAAAAATTGTATTTTTATCTGCTTTGTTTTCAGTTGATTGACGACATGTTGTTGGGAGAATTAAAATAACATCTTGTTTATTCTCAAAATGGTGTTACATTTGCAGCCCCAAAAACAACAAAGGGTTTGTTTTTTGGAGACGTTCACAGGCATTTTGAAAGACTGTTTTTGGCGATAGAAAAAAACAGAAAAAAATAAAGCAAAGCATTGTGTAATCAAAAAAAGCATTTTACATTTGCAGCCCGAAAAACACCAAGGTGTGTAAGGGGAAAGTTCATGTAAAAACACTGTTTTTGAGGTCGAAAAAATGTTTTGAATTTTTTTCAAAAAAACCTTGCCAAATAAAAAAACAGTTGTAAATTTGCACCCGCTTTACCGAATAGGTGAAGAGGTGGAATCGATAAGAAATTGATTTTGATTGTCGGTTCGAGCGAAACAAACAAGTTCATATACATATTGTAACGACAGCGTAAGAATTATAAAGAACCATTTTGATGCGGGGACTCGTGTTTTCGGGTGTCGGACAGACATTCAAGGAAATACAATGAAGAGTTTGATCCTGGCTCAGGATGAA
>NZ_JBGFGK010000030.1:0-524934 GCF_041224615.1 Allomuricauda sp. XS_ASV26
TAAACTATAACTATTGCCAACATTGGCTATAAGTAATTGCTGGTTCTCGCCTACTTCTGAAAATCCTCGCGGATTTTCAGTTTGGTGTGTACTTGCAAAGTTAGGTGCTAAACCACGCAACTACTCATAGCCCAACCGTTGTAGTGTCATAAAACGAACCATTTTTGGTACAGAGGATGATTACCCTACACGGCCAGACCGAGGTTTTTGTCCATATCAAGCTCAAACTTCCCGTAAGGGTTCACATGTGCATGTATCAACGGGCTCAATGCTCGGTAATCTTCTTTTGAAAACCTGTCCATCCATCCGTTCTCGGAAACCACACGTTGGATCATAAGTGTGTTCACATAGACTAAACAGTTCTGGAGCAGATGAAGTGCAAGTACGGATAGTTCCTGTTCTTCCAATCGGTTCGAGGAAACTTCACCACTTTTTCCAAAAAAAATGAAACCGTTGGCAGAGTTCCAATTCTCTATCACGTTCAGCCCCCCGTGTATTTCACGTCTGATGTCCCCATCGGCAAGGTACCTGCAAAGGAATATCGTTTTCACCGCCTTTCCTAGTTCCTGCAGGGCCCTGTATGTCGGATGGCTCTCGTTACCCCTGGTGAACCTCTTTAAAATTGATTCAGGGTCGGCGGTACCCTGTTCCAAAGCAGCGGTATATTTTACCATTTCATCATATTGCCTCTCGATGATTTCCCATTTGATACCTCTATTGAGTATCGGTAAAAGGTTTTTAAGTTCTTTCTTTAGGGAAATATCGGGTAGGTAAAGTTTCTGGGAGGCAATATTCTTCAACCTTGGCATTAGTTCAAACCCCAAGAGCTTGCAAAAAGCAAACGCGACCTCACTCTGACCGTGGGTGTCCACAAACTGTTTTTCCACCTTCATATCGGTACAATGCTTGAGTACACCTTCTATCATATTGGCCACTTCTGATGAGGAACATTTCTTTAGTTGGGAATAGATGCAGGTGGATCGCGTGTCCACGTGCCAATAGATCATAACGCCCCTTCCTCCATACCGGATGTGCCATTCCGCCATCAGGTTCTGGTCCCAGGACCCGAACTTTTTGGAATCGGAGGCACATGAGGTCGTTGCCTCGCCCCAGAGTTTGGTGTCCTTTACGGAGAATACCCCATTGGCCACTTCCCTAATGGCACTGCGCAGGGAATCTTTGTGTACATATACATTCTTTACATGACGGAGCTCCTTGTAGCTTACATTATTACCTGACGCTATTCTTTTAAGTCCCATATTGGTTCCAAGCCCATAAAGAACCAACAATAGTCTTTTTCTGAGCTGTTCCGGTGTCAAACGTTCAGATGTCCGGATACTCTTGAACAATTTTGTGAACCCGGACCAACTGTCCGCTTCGCGAAGGATTTCCAAAAGTGATGTCATTGGCCATCTGGATTGTACATCTCCCTTGAGCGCATTTATGTTCGGTGGGTCCACGAGCGGGTCCATGGGGGAGAGAACAATGTTCTTGATGCCGCTTTGCCGTAATCTTACATACTTGTTGGACGGCAAGTTTTCATTTAACGTTCTCAGTGCGATTTCCATTTCTTCCTTTAATCCCTTGGTAAATTCCACGGGGTCGTTCTCTACGCCCAACCGGTCGTAATAAAATTTCCTGTTCATATTGAAGTCTTTAGGTACATCCTCATCGGGATTACGGTACCTATCGGCTCCTTCAACCCATATTTCCTTGCAACGGAGCCTCTTTCTCAAAGCTTCAAGTACTGCTATTTCATAGTCTATCCGATCCATATCGCCTTTGCCCATCCCTTTGACAAGTTTTACAAAGCTGGGCTTGATGATGTCCGAAGTGGGAATCGAGTCATCGTCCATTGAGAATTTTGAGTTTGGCATAGGGTTCTCCAACAGCCAATCTATCGCGTCCAAAATAGGTACGTGCAGATCGTTGTTCGACCTGAAGGTAAGACTGCCCAATATTTTCGGGACCATTCTCCGATAATGTGAGGAATAACTGGAACGCACCAATCCATGGATTTCATTTTTGAAACCCTTACCGGAATATTTATACTCCTTGACGATATCGGAAAGCTTCGATTTATTTGCAATGGGAAATATTACCCTATTGATGGTTCCTTTAGGGTCCTTCAATGATGCCTCGGCGATTCGGGCCAATATTGTCGTCTTACCATAAACGCGTTTCAATTCCTTTACCAGTGCGGTCTCTACTTTCTTTTTTGCCTTCTTTGATAGTTTTCCCACAATGAGAATGAAAAGATCCACAAGGTCATCTATGATTTTTTGCCTTCTGGAAAAAAGAAAGACACCCATCAGGGTATCCCTAATATATGGTGGGTGTCGCCTTATCTCCCAAGCGGATTCCGAAGCTATTCTTTTGTACAATCTTTCCCTAATCTTGGGATGTATCCCACCGATTTCTTGAATAGGAATTGCGCAATCCTCTATAAATGCCAATTTGTCCAGCTCATCAAGAACGGTTAGAAGGCCAACACGTCCAGGATCTGAACGAAGCCAAGTAAACGAACCCTTTTCGCCTGGATCGCTTCTCAGGCAACGGTCGAATAATTCCGTTGTACCCCTTCCCAACAATGATGCAACCTGATCGAAAAATCTGTTTTCAAATTTCGAGAGTGCAGTGGAAATTATACGGGAAAGTACTTTTTCCGTAGGAGCTGAAAGTTTATGTTCAAAGAACCATTTAAGGCAAACATCTTCGATTTCTGTTTTTGTACTTCCAAAGGGAAGGATGTCGTCAATCAAAAAATCGATAAGATCTTCGCGGTGTTCTTCATTTGTTTTTTCAACGCCCAAGAATTTTAATATTTCTTTACGATGACGTTCTGCGGTTCTTTGCGACCAATCATACTCATTTAAAATAGATTCATTGGTCTCCAACTGTTCACTTAAATGGGAAACCAGACCACTTACCAAACTTGATTTACTTTTAGGAAATGAACCTGTGGATAAATATTGTTTCAATTGGACTGCAAAAGCCAGTTTATGGGGAAAGCTTTTATTCTTCAACAATATTGACTCATCGTAGGTCAGGTACCAATCCTGATACTGGTTTTGTTCCATGTGTTTTTGCCACAAATTAGCATATTTATCTTAATACGCTATATTTGAGATAAATTCGATATCAGTGTTTACAGGGCTTGTGGGCTAAGTTGTCGCTTTATGCAGCTATGAGGTCACTACCCCTCGTTGGTATACAATACTCTAAAAATTTAGAATCTGGTTGATTTTCATATAGGTTAAACCAAGTTGAGCGATCTATTTCCTGTGCTTTTTCATTCCCTTTATATATGAAATCATAGTCAGCGTCAATATATTCGCTAGCAACAGAATCTTCAGGAGGTGCAAGTTTTGTTATGTCCCTAACCCATCCTTTTAAATCTTCCGACTTTCTCCAGTATTTTACAATTCCATCAGCCATAAAAACAACTAAAATTGGCGCCACATCTAAAGCAATTAATCTGTATACAACAGATGTTAAGCTAGTTAAAAACCTATTGGAAATATCTCTAATCAAATCGGGACTGAAAGATTTATTTTTAACAAACTCACGAAATACCTTTTCGGGCATTAAAAGCTCAGAAGCAAAATCGTTAGCTTCATACTCTTGAATTCCCCTTCTTGCCTGATTTTCAACATTAAACCAATTTAGAGTTCTAGAATTTTCAGTATGAACCTCTAATTTTTTGTGTAAAAAATAATGCCCCAACTCATGCGCAACAACATAGCGAATTCTCTGAGGGTAAGGTATTGAACTATTTACTTTAATTATGGTTTTAGATTTACCTCTAATTATTTTTCCATCGGCATTATCCAAAGGTTCAGCAATGAAGATTATTCCGAAACCTGTAACTAATTGAGAATTGGTTAGCTCTGTAATTTCATCAAAACCTATTTCTTCCAATACTTTCTTAGCTCTATCTTTTCCTTTATTATTCGTTTTCAAGCAACTCAATAATTTCTATCAAATTTTGATCTTTGATTATTTCTTTAATTTCATCAGTACTCAACTTTTCTAAATTATTGTACTGTACAACTAATCGATCTTCTTTAATAAGTGTATTTAAATAAGCTATAGGCTTTTCCAACCCCTTATTTATAGCATCTTGAAATGATTCTGCAGCTCTAAGCAAAAGACCTTCATATTTTTCTTCGTTTATGGCTGAACGAATCTTGAATTTTAATTGTTTAATTAACTTATCCTGCCGGTTACGGTTTTCATCCATATTCACACCATAATCCGATAAATTTTTACGGACATAATCTATATCTCCTTGAAGATAGCTTTCAGTAATACTTTTTTCTATTATTTTTTTAAGCTTATCCATTTACCTTTTAGCTTTATTGTCTTTCTTGAAAGTCTTTTGACAGCATTATATATTTCAGCTGTATCTACACCACATAACTCGGCAATTTCAATTGGCTTATCGTAACCAGACAGCCAACACTCAAACACACCTATTTCCAATTCATCAGCGCCTTGTTCTTTCAAATAACTTAAACAGTCTTGTGAAACATAATCGAAATCCATATCAGGGGGTTCATCCAAATCTTCAACTGAATCTAAATCAACAAAATCATTAATTTCAATCAAATACTCCTCCTCTTCGGTATCCAATTCTTCCTTCGCAACATCTTCTTTTTGTCTTTGCTTTCTAAAAAAATTATACAAATCACTTTTCAATGCTCCAAAAATGAAGCTTTCAAAAGAAGTCTTTTCTTTATCCCAATTTCTAACACCAGAGCACGCTTTGATTATGACATTATAGCAAAAATCCAAGTAATCAAACCCTTCTCTTATTTTTTCAGACTTATTATAAAAACGATTTCGGACATACAGCTCCATCCTATCCAATAGTTCATTCAAGTCAATGGATTCTAGGTGTGTAAGAATATCTTTTTTACTAGCTATTGCCATAATTCAATTAGGTATGCTCATTAAATAGAAAAAACTTCCATGTCAATGGCAAAAAAAATAAACTCGTGAGCATATTCAATTGAGGACAATATCACAAGCTACTTTATGCATTTTGATTTTGTTACTAGAAAGCAAGTTAAAAATTGTGAGTTTAAACTTACAATTTTTAAATATTAATCTTAAACATTTTATATGAAAAAGTCAATTACATTTAACGAACATTTTGGGATTACTGAAAAGAAAACGGAACACCTGAACATTTTGATGGATAATGATTTAGAAGCGTTCATTGATCCTTATCACATTGCAAACAATTTGGGCAATATTATAGCCAAAAAAATGTATGTGAGAAGTAAGTCATTTTTGGAAAAACTAAATAGAAATTTTATTGTTCCAAATGACAGAAAAAATGGGCTTGTTTTTTTATCACATCTAGGAGAGGCAAATGAATATCATTTAGGATATTCACACGAAAACAAAGGAAAAGGTATAGGGCCAACTAAGGCGGAAGTAGTTTATGATTCTTTATCTGCAAACAAATTTGCTAAAGCTGGAATCTCTGTAACCAATGAGGCACATAATGTATTACTGTTGGTAAAGGGTATTGGTCAAGATAATATGTCTGATACTCTAGCTAATGTTTGTAGAGATATCTTGTCAGATTTTACACTTAAGCAATGTATAAAATATGGTATTGACGTTTTTGAAACTGAAATTGAATTTTACGACCACACGGAGGGCAAATGGGAACTTAAAAAGGTTAATCTTCCGCTTTACAAGGGTAAACATATAATCCTCGTCCCACAATTTCTTGCAAGTGGCCAAAGAGTTTACACAAATAGGTATAATTGGTTCATTTCTAGCAACTATATTTCCAAAGAAATATTGAATGGTACCATTGCCCTTGATTCTGACGGTGAATTCATAACTGAATTGAAAGACGGTTCTAAGAAAGCCATAATCAAGAATATCAATAAGCACTATAGAAAACCTAAGGATAAACTAATTGAGTTTGTAAAAACATATAATGGTTCATTGATAGATTTTCAGGACTACGTCAAACTAAATTACCCATCAATTGATTTACACAAATTATTGGATTTATATAATAAAGCGTCATAGACTATCTTAAAAGATAAATATGTTTAACAAGAATAAAAACATCAATGTCGGTAGGGACATAAACATTCAAATAAATAAGAAGAATTTTGAGAACTTAAGTACTAATGAATTAGCTGAAAGTAAAAATAAGTCTAAGCTAATTTTAAATAGAGAAAGCTCTTCTAAATTGAAAAAATCAGTGAATTGGTTGATTTTTGGGGTTTTGGTATTTTTCCTGCTTTATTTAGGTCTACCCTATTTACTTAGCAATTATGGCAATGGGGAAAATACAATTATCACTTTCTTTTCAAAATTGATTCTAGATAAAAAGATTTCCTTGATAATAAGTAGCTTGGGATCTTTTATGGCTATCCTGAATCCTATAAGTGATTTATGGAAAACTAATGAAATAGAGAAAAAGCACTATGAAATATTAAAAACAATAAACATAATTTTAAAAGAGCGTGAATATCTAAATAACAAATAGCTAAGTGGTGTAATTAAAATTTAATTTCCATTCCACACACATTACCTCCCCTCCTACCTCGGGTCGTGTAAAAAGTGTTCCATTACCTTTTCTTGAAGAAGATTTTTAGAAGAAATTTTCCACGAGCTGCACGGTAAACTTTCGCTTTTACCAAAGCTCAAGTTACATAACGCGGAACATTATAGTACACATGACAATCTGGAAAGTCTAGTAGACTTTTTAGATTGGTGGCAAGACTTGTGCGGCTGGTTCTATGAAGAACCTTTAGTAAGACAACGATTTTATGTCAAAGCAATTTGCTTTAAACTTTTGTTTTACCACGTTTTTGCACTACGATCAATCTATTTGCAAAATTGTTGATTTTCTCCATTAGTTAAAACATATCCTTTGTTGAGCGATCGATCGCATTCGTTGATTTTATTTTATGTATCGGAAAATCCTTTATAGTGTTGCACAACAACACATAGCGCACAAAAAGGGTATGATAAAAATTCAAAGCATGGAATATAACTATTCCAAGAAAATCAACATATTTAAAGACATGAACCTTGAGTTTTCTTCTGGGAAAATTTATGGTTTATTGGGAAAAAACGGTGTAGGAAAATCTACCTTGATCAAAAATATTACCGGCATGCTTTTTCCGTCCAAAGGCAGTTGTGAAGTTTTTGGTCTGACACCTGGTAAACGAGAGGTTAAATTTCTACAATACTTGTTTTTTGTTCCAGAAGAATATCATTTACCCAACCTGACCATTAAAGAGCTTATTTCCGTTTATAAAGATTTTTATCCAAAATTTGATGTCGATCAATTTGATGCCTACATCAAAGAATTCAACATATCTAAAGACAAAAGAACTACCGAGCTCTCCTTAGGTCAGAAAAAGAAAATTTTAATTGGCTTTGCCCTGTCCGCCAATACCAAAGTGTTGATCATGGACGAACCCACCAATGGCTTGGACATTCCTTCCAAAATCACCTTTAGAAATATGATCAAGGATGCGTTTAAAGAGGATAGGATTGTCATCATCACCTCTCACCAAGTGAGGGATCTGGATGAATTGATCGATACCGTGATCATTATGCACGATGGACAGATTTTACTGAACCTTGATAAGGATGATATCGCAAAAAAATTACAGTTTGAATTGTCTGACAACAAAAAGGATGATGCCGCAGTACTGTACCAAGAAAAAGTCAGCAACGGATTCGCTTCCATTCAAAAGAACACCTCCGACATATTGGGATATGTAGACATTGAACTGCTCTTTAATGCAGTGTTGGCCCAAAAACTAAAATTATAAAACACCATGAATTATTCAACGCTGTGCTTATTGATCAAAAGACAATATAAAGAGCATTATAAAACCTATGTAATTGGTCTATTGGTCTTGCTCATTTTACTGGTTTTTATGTTCCTGGTCGTACATCAATGGAAAGACAGCTTTTCGGGGGCTGTACAAAATGGGGTATTTGTAATTGGTCTATTTATTGCCGGCAGTGTGTTTTCCAATGCTATGTTCAGTGAGTTTTCCACTCCGCAGAGTGGCATGTGGCTTTTGGGCATTCCGGCAAAAGCTTCGGAAAAAGTGGTGTCGAGCATAGTGATTTCCACTGTTTTCTTTTTAACTGCTTATGTGATCATATTTTACATCGCGGATTTTTTCTATTTGCTTTTTGCTGGTACATTAACTTTTAAGGCCATGCTGAATCCGTTTAAGAACGGTTTTTATCAATTCTTTTTTATCTACCTAACATTTAACGCATTAATGCTATTGGGAAGTATCATCTTCAACAAAAACAGTTTTATAAAAATGCTGTTGACCATTGCCGTGCTTTTCTTCCTTTTAAACTATCTAAACGGATGGTTATTGAGCTTTCTGATCCCCGAGGCCACCATAGTTTCCACCATTGCCTTCGATAGTTTTTTGTTTTCGCACCACGGAGAAAATGTAAAAGTGTTTTTACCCGATAACGTCAACTTATACAGTGCTCTTTTTGTACGTATAATTTTCCCCATTGCACTATGGATCTTGGTTTGGTTGAAATTGAAAGAAAAAGAAATTTAAGATATGAAGACAAGTAATGTATTTATCATCATTTTAAGTATTTCCATATCCGGAATGCTATTTGTAACCAATCTAAGCCTAAAAAAAGAGTATGATAAAATTGATCTGGACGATGTTTTCAAAAACTATGTCTCGGTAAGTTCGGAACCCTATACTGTCCTATCGGTTTCCGGAAGTAATGGATATCCCATAGAAATTGTAAAAAAGGATACCAATGCCATAAAAGTACTGCGTTCGAGATTGGAGCATTTTAAAAGTGTGGTGAAGAACGATACACTCTTTATTGAGTTTACAGGAGCTAATATTTCAATGCAAAAAAGCTTTTTGAGCACTACTCCATCTGGAATTATAATTTATAAAAACAATCTCGCCGGAATAATTGCCACGAACACGCACCAAAGGGTTTCTGGATTTGAGACCGAACATTTCACATTAAATTTAAAGGGATACTCGCATGTAGAATTGCAGAACTGTAACGTACAAACCTTATCGATTGCTATGGAAAATAAGAGTCATCTTCAATTTGTAGAGCACAATTTAGCAGATTCTATAGCTTTAAAGATGACGAATACTTCTGTAGCAAATTTAACCGACGTTGCCTTTAAAAAAATGCATCCGGTTTTGAGTGACAACGTTACTTTGGTATTGTCCAAAGAGGTTTTTAAAAACCTCCTGAAAAAATAAGTTGGTATAATTCTATAGCCAAGATCTATTGTATATAAAAAAGTATATTGTTGCCACTTATGATATTAGATACATTCATAAAACAAAGAAATTCTTCGAAAACCATTAGAATTGGCTCTCATATCCTATTTTGGATAGTTCTGTTTTTCAGTTCATATTTCTTATCAAAATCGTCCTATGATCCATATTCTGCGACCCCTTTGGGCTATTTGTTCCCCCTAAGACGGACACTGGAATTAATACTGTTTTTTTATCCGTTGATGTACGTATTGATTCCGTATTTCTTCGAAAGAAAACGCTGGGTTCCTTTTATTTTATATCTCCTCTTACTCCTATTTTTTATTATTTTTATTGAAGCAGTAGGTGAAAAAATCACCTTTCATTATTGTGATACCTGTGCGGCGATGGCGCAGGAAAGAGATCCTGATTATTTAAGTATTCTTCAAAAACCGGTTCTCGATAATTTTTTGTTTAAATCGTCAAGTATTGGTTTATATTTTAACCTGTTTTCCGGTTTATTGCTGCCCATAGCCATAAAAAGCAGTCTGGGGTATTATCAAATCCACACTAGAAACCTTGAATTGGAGAAAGAGAAAGTACAGTTGGAATTGAACTTTCTAAAGGCTCAGGTAAATCCGCATTTCCTGTTCAATACATTGAACAATCTATATGGATTAATTTTACATGATCGCACAGATGCTTCAGCGGAAACCGTGACACGTTTGTCGGATTATTTGCGATATTCCTTGGATAATGCCAATAAGAAAAGTATCCCATTGTCAGATGAAATTGAATTGACCCGTAATTATATCGAGTTGGAGAGTTTGCGGTTAAACCATACAAAAGTCTCTTTTACAACCCAGGTTGACAATACCAATGCCAACATTCCGCCTTTACTGTTTATACCTATAGTCGAGAATGCCTTTAAGTATAATGTGGATAAAAAAGATACGGACATTCGTATAGATTTATCGGTAAATTCAAATACGCTACAATTGAAAGTCGAAAATGGCTTTGCAGAGGCCAAAACTAAAAATGATAACGGAGGCTTGGGATTGACCAATTTAAAAAAACGCTTGGATTTACATTATTCAGAAAATTATACGTACGATATGGACATTGATAATTCCGTGTACAAGGTATCGTTGAAATTAGTCTTAGCATGAAGAATATTAATGTTTTAATTGTTGATGATGAACCGCTGGCGCGAGAAATAATTCAAACGCATATAAGTAAAATCCCAAATTGGACGGTTGTTGATACCTGCATAGATGCCAAAGAAGCTTTTGAAATACTGGTAAAGAACAAAATAGATGTGTTGTTCTTGGATATTCAAATGCCGGTAATAACCGGAATTGAATTTATAGAATCGTTACAAAACCCGCCTTTGGTAGTTTTTACCACGGCCTATTCCGAGTATGCCCTTAAGGGGTTTGAATTAAATGCGGTGGATTACCTGTTAAAACCTATTTCTTTTGCTCGCTTTTATCAAACTGTGGAGAAAGTGAACAAAACATTGGAATTGCTAAATGATGCATCCATACCAAGTAAAAAAGAAATAACCTATCTTTTTGTAAAACACGATGGAAAGCTCTTAAAGCTTAATTTTTCCGATATCCTATATATCAAAGCGGAGCAAGAATACAGTTCGGTTTTTAAAACAGACGGAACACTTTTGGTCAGTATGCACTTAAAATTATTACAAACCCTTTTACCCGAAAAGCAATTTACCAGAATCCATAGGTCCTATATTGTTCCGCACGAAACTATTACGGCAGTTTATGGAAACACGGTCCAAATTGGAACAGAGATTCAATTGCCGATTGGCAGTAAATACAAGGAGGAATTGTTGCAAAAATTACAGATTACATAAAAAACACTTGCAAGCAGTTGTTTTGCAGGTAGAATTAGTGGAACCTGAGCCTCAAACCAATTCTGTACACTTTTAATCCCACCAAATCGCCTCCCAATTAACTAAGCACAGGTTGTGTTCGGTTTTATAAAAAGAAGGTGATATCCAACAAAAAAGGAGAAAACCGCAAACCGGGCTTTCTCCTTTTCAATATTTGGTTCCCAACAATGTTGGCTACGTAAACTATAGTATCTCCACCAATTCCAAATCGAACACCAAATCTTGTCCTGCCAATGGGTGGTTGGCATCGATAATAATGTCCTCCTCCTCTACTTTGGCGACCCTGAACTGTTGTTCCTGTCCGGCGGCATTGGCCCCCACTAACCCCATACCTACTTCTGGTTCAAGGTCTTCTGGCAATTGTGACTTGGAAATCTTTTGAAAAAGTGCTTCGTTCACCTCTCCGTAGGCATCTTTCTTATCTATGGTAATCGTCTTCTTTTCGTTAACGGCCATATCAATAAGTCCTTTTTCAAATCCGGGTATCAGCTGGCCCTCACCCAATTTTATTTCCAAGGGCTCTCTTTGCAATGAGCTGTCAAATATCTGCCCATCAACAAGTTTGCCCGTGTAATGTACTTTTACGGTATCGTTTTCTTTTACTTTACTCATAATTTTGTTTTACAGTTTTAAAAATCAAAACGTTGCAAATATACAGGGTATATAATGGTTCAACGAAGAAGTTGACCATAGCTTTTGTAAAAGTTGGTTTTAGGACATAAAAACCGTGTTGGAGTTAAAATTTGGTTTTCAGTTCATCCAAATCCTCTTGGTAGATTTCATTGAGGTATTCTTTATAGCCATCGGAATATTTATATTGAATATTATCCTGTGCCTTCTGTAAATTAATTTGGGCATTTATGGAGTCCCCCATTGTCAAGTAAGTCTTGGCCAGACCATAATAGGCTTCGCAAGTGTTCCCATATTGCTCTATTCCTGTTTTAAAAGCACCAATGGCCTCATCATAATTTTGCATATTGTAATGGCAAAGGCCAACATAAACAAAGGCCTGAACATCTACCCATTCTGCTCCTTGGTTGGTGATACTTTGCTTAAAATGTTTTAGTGCTTTTGGGTAATCACCAAGGCCGTAATAACATTCTCCACGCAAAAAATCGATATCCTCTCCCCAGGGAGCATCCACAACCTCGGGTGTCAAGGCATCCAATCGGTCAAAATCGGCCAAGGCCGAATTGTAGTCCCTTAAGAAACGTAACTTCATGTACCCGCGATACCCAAGATGGTTCAAGGGGTTCAATTCCACAGCCCTGTTCAAATAGGAAAAACCGGTTTCGTAGTCGCCATTTTTATTGAAAGGTACCGATCGCTCAAAAAACGCTGCATCATACTCCGGATGCTGCCAGTTAAGTATCCCGAATATGGCCTGTGAAAGATTATTTCCCTGCGCACCTGCGGCAAGTTTAAATCGTGCTTCTTTGGATTGGAACACCAGTTGATAAGCAATTAAGCCAACGTAAAGCGTAAATACCGTAGCCAGAACTATTTTTATGATTTTTAAAACTATCCTCATCTAAAAAATATCCGTAATCTTACCTTGTTCCACCTTAAAAACGATCTGTGCATAACTGTCCACTACCGTGCCCTTAATTTTTCCCGGCATCCATTCTTCCAATTCCAAGATTAAATTGTAAAAATGTTCCAATGTACTGGTTGGTACATTGATTTCTTTTAACTCCGCATCGGTCATCTTGGTTCTAAAGTAGCCCGTTTCACCCTTGCAATTCACTACAAAACGAACCGTTAACAAACCGTTTGACGGTAATCCTTCTGTATTTATTTTTGATAACAGCTTCTTTTTGATTTGCTTTTTACCTCCTCGATGATACGTACCGACATGATAATAGGGGTAAATACTATATTCTCCGCAGGGACTGAATTCCTCTGAATCCACTGCTTCATCATACGAAATGTCCCAAATATATCCGGTCAATTTAAAATAGAGCCAAAGCGTTAATATGCCTGCTATAAGAAAACTGACCAACAGCCAAATGTTGAGTTTGCTTTTCAAAAAAAAAGGATTCGTTAATGGTTAACGGCCAATATACTAATAATGAAAGAACTAAAAATCCCTATCCTCTACTATTTTCATATATTGTTGCACAAACAATAACCGACCCAATTGTTTCTACTTAGTCCAGCATACCAAAAAGCATGGTCCATCGCAGCCTCCGCCTTGGAGATATCCAAGTTTTATGGCTGGTGGCAATTTGCTGTCTGCCTTTTTGCCTTTATGGCCCTTATGTCCATTTGGTACCACATTGGTCGAAGGCAACGGGATTTTGGGCCCGTTTGGCTAGCACTTTCCATACTCTGTTGGGCATTTTCTGGCCTATCGGAGGTATTGTTGCCCAACGAAAATGGTTGGGGCTCCACGGCCAAGGAAGGATTTCGGAGTGTTTTTTCCCTATTGAACAGCCTATTTATCCTTATGGCCCTCCCTTGGTTCAAATATTTGCCCAAACCGTTCTCTGGTTTAATAAAAAACAAGTTCTGGCCCTTTGTTATTGGAATACCCTTTGTTTTTGCCCTGCTCCCTACCCTTCATAAAATGATATTGGGCCGGTCCGCATCGGCCATAAACGAACTGGATGTATATTATGCCCTTATGACCCTTGTTTTTTTGGGTTTTGTACTCTGGGAATCCTTTACAAAACGTAGGCTACCATTACTTGGGATACTCTCTTTGTTAACGGTATTGATTACCTTGGTAGCACAAGTATATAAGCTTATGGACAATACCATTAATTTGTTATTGTTCTCGGCCATTTTTAAAACATCGTTGATCATGCTCTTTTTCGCCCTGGCACTAAGTTGGGTAAAAGAGCTTACCGAAACCGTTATCCCAAGCGCATATCAATTACGGCTGAATTTTAGAAAAGGGGATCGCAATACCTGCGAAGTCATCCTAAAAGGATTTCCCGGCCAAACAGATAGAAATATATCCCTGACACCTGCATTGTACAAGTTGCTCAAAACTTTTGCGGAACGTAGATTGGCCTCGACCGAAGATTGGCTCGAGATCAAACCTAAAAATTTTGATGGCTCCAAAAATTACGATATAAACGACCACAATGAGCTGAAGCGTTTGCTACAAGCTTTGCTCAACGGACTCTTTGGCAAACAGAATTGGACCAAGGACAAACACTATATCCCCCTAAAAAACACCTTGTTCGAAATGTCGGAAAACCGAGAACGAAAAATTCGTCTTCAATTGCCCAAAGAAAATATTTATTTTGAAAATGAGTGACTTAGGCATGATTTGTCAGTTTTGGCATTACTGACATTTTAGGATTCTTTCCGACAATTGCCCAAAAATCCAAATCAGGGATAGAAATTCAGGGAAATTTCAAGTCATGGGCAGAACGCTGTTATTCAGTTTATTATCACTATCAAGTACTACATTGTTAGCATCAACCTCAACCAAAGGGTTGGATGAAAAAATCAATGATGGTTTTATGCCATTTGCCGTTTGGTGGGAAAGCCTAGTGTTGGCAGAAATCCCCATTTTTGGTCATAGCATTCCGGTAGTGCTCATTATTTTGATAGTGGGTGCACTTTTTTTTACCCTTTATTTTGGTTTTGTGAACATCCGGCATTTTCCAACCGCCATTCAAGTGGTACGTGGCAAGTACGATAACCTAGAAAAAAATCAACCCCCATTACAACCACACGTTTTTGAGGTCGAAGGTGATTTAAAGGATACTATTAAAGACGAAGGCCACTTTGGCGAGGTCAACCATTTTCAGGCACTGGCAACAGCAGTTTCTGGCACAGTGGGCCTGGGCAATATTGCCATGGTGGCGGTAGCCATTTCCATTGGTGGTCCCGGCGCGACTTTTTGGATGATCTTGGCGGGACTGCTCGGCATGTCCTCCAAATTTGTGGAATGTACCTTGGGCGTAAAGTATAGGGATATCGATAGTGAGGGAAATGTGTTCGGTGGCCCCATGTACTATTTGTCCAAAGGATTAAAAGAAATGGGATTAACGCAGTTGGGCAAGTTCCTTTCTATTGTTTTTGCAGTGCTCTGCGTGGGTGCTTCCTTTGGTGGCGGAAATGCCTTCCAGAGCAATCAGGCTGCGGCACAGATCATTGAGCGTTTTGGGCTCAGCGGAGCTTCTTCCGGTAGTATTATCGGGCTTGTTTTTGCCCTTTTGGCAGGAATTGTGATCATTGGCGGCATTAAACGGATTGCCAAAGTGACCGAAAAAGTGGTGCCCTTTATGGCCATTCTATATGTGGGCGCTTCGCTTTTTATCATTTTTTCCCACATCGAATGGGTCGACGATGCCTTTGGACTGATCGTTTCCGAAGCATTTACCCCCAAGGCCACCATTACGGGCGGATTTGTAGGCGTGCTGATCCAAGGATTCAGAAGGGCCGCCTTCTCCAACGAAGCCGGAGCCGGTTCGGCCGCTATTGCACACTCTGCGGTAAATACGGCGCACCCTGCTTCCGAAGGTCTGGTGGGACTGCTGGAGCCTTTTATCGATACCGTACTGATCTGTACCATGACGGCCATTGTGATCATCCTTTTTAACATGGATGGCATGTTCGTGTATGGCGATGTGGTAAATGGTCAGGCTTTAATGTACGATGGCAGCCGCTTGGGCGGCGTGAACATTACCTCCATGGCTTTTGAAAATTCGATAAGCGGCTCCTCTTATGTACTTATGGCCGCCGTTTGTCTCTTTGCCTTCTCCACGATCTTGTCGTGGTCCTACTATGGTTTACAGGCATGGAAATACCTTTTTGGCCGCGGAAGATGGATAGATCTTACCTATAAGATCATATTTCTGTTGTTTACCGTACTCGGGGCGGCCATTACCTTGGACGCGGTCATCAAATTTTCGGATGCCATGATCCTGGCCATGGTTTTCCCCAACATGATAGGGCTACTCATCCTGTTCCCTAAAGTGAAGCAAGAGTTTTCAAAATATTTGAAATTGATACGACGGCCTTAAAAATCAGCCCAACCCCTCTATCAATCTCAGAGCGGTATCGATTTCTGCTTTGGAATTGTAAATATGCACGGAATGGCGCAACATTTCGTTGCCCACCGAGCGTGGCTGCAAACGTTCCTTTTCCCACATATATTTTTGAAGCTCAGGGCCGCTCATGCCACTAACACCATAGGTGGTGATGCCCGCTGCCAATTCCTCGTTGGTGGATGAATAAAAAGTGACATGCTTTATTTCCTTGAGGCCATCGCGCAGGTATTTACCCAATTCTTTCACTCGGGCCAACCACACATCTTGGCCAATGGTGTTAAAAAAGTCCACGGCGGCATCGTATCCGGCCATAAGTCCGGCATTGCCCGTTCCGTTTTGCATCAAACGAAAACCATGATCATCTTGATTGTCCCAATTATAACTGGCAATGGTGCTCCAAATATCGCCCACCACCTCTTTGTTAATGTACAACAACCCACTTCCTGCAGGGGCCAACAGCCATTTATGCAGACTGGAGTAATAGGCATCGCAACCGATATCCTTAACGTCCACCGAAACATGGCCCACACATTGTGCTCCGTCCAAAATGGTAAAAATGCCCCGTTTTTTGGCTTCGGTACAAATGGCCTTTACCGGCATTACCGTTCCAAAACCGGAAATAATATGTGGAATGGCGATTATCTTGGTCTTAGGGGTGACTTCCTTAAAAATGGCATCTACAATTTCCTGTGGGTCGTTGGCAGGTTCTGGCATAATGGCTTGTTTATACACGCAGCCCTTTCGCTTGGCGAGCAATTGCCAAGCCCCAAAACCACCGCCATGTTCTTGATTGGTATTGAGCAATTCGTCGCCTTTTTTTAAATCGAGGCCCATACCCACGTAGTTCATTCCAAAAGTGGCATTCTGCACCAAGGAGATCTCCTTAAAATCACAATTGATAATGTTGCCCAATTTGGTACGAAGTTCCTCGTATGGAAAATAGCCGGTCAACAGTTCGGGGCCCGAGCCGTTTTTATAGTCCACCGTAGCGGCTTCCACGTTCCAGTGCATCATGTGGTGGAACATTTTGTCCAGGGCATAGCCCGATGTAGGCCCCATGGTTCCGTTGTTAAAATAGGTCTGACCTTCCTTTAAAGGAAACTGTTTGCGTACCATGCCCCAATAGGTTTCATCCTTTGGGGCATTGGTTTGCAATGGGGTCAGCGACCACTCTTTTTGATGGTCGAAAGACAGGAGGGGCAGGGACATCATCGCCGCTGCACCTTGTTTCAGGAATTTTCTACGTTGGGTCATAGTTCGGTTGGTTTTTAGGTTATTGGTTTATTGTACAAGGGCAATTGCCGATCATTTACCTTTCGTTATATCCTTTGCCCTGCAAAATCTTAGGAACACATTTCTCGATGCGGTTTTCGCGGGTTTTGGATTGTTTGGCTTCAGAAATGTACAGCATGTACCCACGCTGCCGTCCCGGGGTCAATGCTTCAAAAGCAGTTTTAAAATCTTTATCCTTTTCCAGTTTATGTTCAAGCTCTTCGGGCATATCGAAGTCGGAAGTCTTCTTCATTTTTACTTGTAGACCTGCCCTTTCCACCTCAACAGCTTCGTATATGTAGGTCTTTATCACCTTTTCTTGTTCCCTAACCTCATCTACATTGGTAAAGCGCAGCTGCCGAGCGGATTGTACATTTTTTGTTTGCTGAAACAAAATACCTTTGGTATCCTTTAGCAATGCTCCTTTGTGGAACAACAAGGCACAGTACTCTTTAAATCCATGTATTAAAAATATATTGCCGCCATTTAAGGTGTAGCAGGGCTTGCCCCATTTAAGCTCTTCGGTCAAACCTGTTTCGAGTGCAATTCTTCGTAATTCCCTGAATGCATTTTGCCATTGGGATGGTTTTTCAAAAAAGAAATCGACTTTAGGGTTCATAACTTTTAGTTTGAGGAGGGTCTGCTCCGAAAAAATACAAATTCCTTGAGGATTTATTATTCCTATCACAACTTTAGTTTTTGTAAGCTGAAAAATGGTCCATTAAATTTAAGAGATGATCCTCAGCTATAAAAAATAAATTCCCCGCCCTTGCGAATATAGTTTGGAGCGGTTTTTTATGCCCAAATCGCATTTTTGTTTTTCTCCCGGGCATGGACTACCTTTCCCCTACCCAAAAATTATAAACACCTACCATGAACGTACGGCTTACCAAAGATCAAAAGATACAAGTGCTCAACTCTGCGGACATATATGCGATCATGCAACAGGTTTTGCTGCGCGAAAACAAGATACGCCGCAACCAAGAGCATTTTTGGGTGGTGGGGCTCAACCACAACAACAAAATACTGTTTGTGGAGCTTATTGGTCTGGGTGCGAGCAACCGCGTTAATGCCGACCCGCCCGATGTGTTCCGCATGGCGATCTACAAACTGGCAAGCAAGCTCATCTTGGTGCACAACCATCCCAGCGGAACGCACGAGGTTACCGATGCCGATATTACCTTTACCGACCACATGCTAAAAGTGGGGAAACTCATAAAAGTGGAAGTGCTCGACCATTTGGTGATCACCGAGACCCACTACACCAGTTTTGCCGACCAAGGCGTAATGGACGAACTGAAAAAAAGTGGCCTTTTTGAAATTATGGGCCCCGAAAAGCAAGAATTGGAACAATTTAAAATTGAAACCGAGAAAAAGCGGGCCAAAAAAAAGAACTCTCTTGAAATTGCAAAGAAGATGAAAGCTGATGGCCTTGACGATGAAACCATTAAAAAGTATACAGGCTTGAGTTTAAAGGTGATTGGGGGGATATAGAATTCATTTTACTCCTCCTCTGCTTCTAACTCATGGCCGTTTTCTGTTATATTTTCAAGAGCCTTATTTATTATTTCCTTTTTGGCAGATACCTTTTTCTTTGCTTTTTTCTCCAACATGGCTGCTACTCTTCCCATACCAGGTATACCAGATAATTTGTCAACTGTCATTTGAAACTTATAACTCTGCTCCAACGCCTCCATAACTGGATGGTCCGATGCTTCATAATTTGAAATCAATTTTCCTGGATTTTCAGCTGAAATTTGCAGAAAGTTGGACAAAAGTCTAAATCTTAACTCTTCCGACTCTTCAGGGTTATTCAAACTCTCAATCTGAGTTGAAAGACCCTCATAAGTTCTACTTAAAACTTCTTTATGAGAATATTCTTCAATAAGTCTTTTAGATAAATTCAATTTTTTATTTGCTGAGTATGTAAACCAAAGAACAGGAATATACATTGGAACAATAGCCAAAACTAATCTTGGCAACCTTATTATAACTTCTTGTACCGTTATCCCTTGAACCAAAAAGAATATACTTATAGCAACTGGAATAAAACTTACTCCAATCATAAAGTAAATACCTTGGTTAAATCTCTTTTGTAGAACATTAGATGATCCAACCTCGTCATCTTTCTTTTTTGAAAAAGCTGAGCTTAAGCCTGCAGTCATTGCATCTGGAAGTAGTGACGCAATATCATCATTAATTTTTTGATACTTTTTCTTGAATTCTTTTTCAAATTCCTTATATCTATCTTGGTAATTACCTTTTAAACTTTCAACATTTTCAAAAGATTCTTCAATTTTTTGCTTTAAGTCATTATAAGTAGTATCCAACTCTCCTTTTAAGCCTTCAATTCTTGTTTCTTCTCCTGTTTCTTCATCAGTTTGAGTATATCCAAAAACTTCTCTATGTAAATCATCTACATCTTTTTTTCTTTTGTTGATAGCGGTAAGACTAATATTTGATTTTTCAAGATTTTCTTCTACTCGGTCTATAAATTCATCAATCTCTGTTAGTTCCGAATCTAGCTCTGGATATTTCTCGAAAATACTGTCCACATTTCGGATTCTGGAATTGATAGTCTCTAACTTTTTTTCAAGTTCGGATTCTGCATCATCTAACCTACTTTTCGCTTCTTCAACAAGCAATTTTTGTTCGTTAGCCTCTACGCTATAATCATTAATTTGATTTTTGGTAATCCTTGCTGAATCCAACTCAGATATTAACTGCTCAGTAAGATTATTGGCCTCTTCTAATTTTGCTTCAATCTTGTTTCTAAATTCTGAAGCCTTTCTAGAGTGTTGTTTTGCTTCTCTTTCATCATCAGAGGTTTTTCTTTCAATCTCCTTATTTAATTCACCAACATAACTTTCTAAACCAGACAATCTTTCCCAAAGTTTTTTTCTTTCTTCCTCTAGATATTGAATTTGCTTTCCTTTAGGACTATCCCAATTTAACATAGACATAATAATGAGATTAAATTATTTCTAATTCTTGGATAATAAAACCTCCAAATTTCAATTCATTTCCATCAAACCATTTGCATCCAATGTCATTTCCATTAATCGTATATACAGTCATGTCTGGCCCCCCTGCTTTCAAGCAAACTACGTCTCCTAATTTTAAATTACTCATAATCAATATTTTAAATTTAATTTTAAGAATCAATGATTATACCATTATAAAAAACACACAAAATTCACATTTCAAATGTGATTAATATGACAATATGTCTTAAAAAATAAAATAATGTCATATTCAGTGTCATTTATTGCAAAAATGTTACTTTTAACAAGTATATAATTACACAAATCCGTAACCCCATAAAAAAAGCCCTAAAGGGCTTTCTCCAACTATTCCAAAAAATCCAATAATCCAACCCTCCTTAAAAAGAAAGTATCCCCTGCACCCGCTTCAACAACTCGGCTGCCATTTCGGGCTTCAACCCATAATCCTGTAAACTGTGCACAGGGTTTTTAAAACTCAGTTGGGTGGTGGTCTCATCCAGTTGGTGCAGCACCAGTTTTAGGGGAATATCGTTTATGGCCAAGGGGTCGTTCGCCATAATCTCAGCAATATATTTCGGGTGAAAAAAGAGCAATTGCCGCAATGGCGCTATGCGCACCCCATGTTTGGCCACAATGGCCTGGGTGTCTATTTCGTGCAGGAGCAAAAAGTCGTGATCTACGATCCGTTTCTTTAATGCACCGTACAACTGCCCAAAGGGCACGGGCACGGTTTGGCGTATTACATGTGATTTCATAGGCTTGGGTTAGGCCATGGCGGCACGGGCAAAGCCCACCGTTTCGCGATAGGTTTTGGGGGATATGTCCGCATTGTTCTTAAAAAATCGGCTAAAGTAGTGCTCATCGTCGTACCCCAGGTCGTAGGCGATCTCCTTTACCGTTTTGTTGGTAAGGTACAGCTCCCGCTTGGCCTCTATAATGATCCGCTCGCTGATCAAGTTGGTCATGGTCTTGTTAAAATGGTTCTTGGTCATTTTGGCCAGGGCTTTGGGGCTAATGTTCAGCAGGTCGGCATATTCGCCTGCGGAGTGCATGGTCTTGTAATGGGTCTCTATCAGGTTTTTGAGCTTTTGTAATATAAACGGCTCTTTTTCGTCGGTGCTGCCCTCCAAGGCTTCGGGCTGTTGCTTGGCCTTGGCGCGGGAGGCGGATATCAAAAATATTTTAAGATAGGATACCAAAAGTTCGTACTGTGCCAATTCGGATTTTTGCACTTCGGCATACATTTGCTCTATAATGCGTTCCAGTTCGTTTTTCATATCGTCCGTAACACAGAGCATGGGCGGGCTATAGATATTGTTAAAAAGGATCCCGTTGCAGGCCACTTGTTCGTGGTGTTTGTGAATGCAGAAAAAATCGGGGTGAAAATTCAAAACCACGCCCTCCAAAGGTTCTTCTTCGGTAAAGGTAAAGGGTTGATAGGGCGTTACGGCAAAAAGCGTGTTCGGGGTAAAGGGATATTCCGTAAAATCCACTTGGGCGGTGCCCCTCCCCTTTTTTATCCAGATCAGGGAATAGTAATTGAACCGATGGGTATCGCAAAACTGACAGCTATTATCAAATTCGGAGAGTTTAAAGGCCAAGTTCCCGGTCTGTTCGTTAATAAGTGTGTTGGTGTTGTAGATGTCCATATCAATGTTCAATAAACAGTTGTCAATTATCAATGATCAGTTTTAGTTTTGAGTAATTAGAAATCTTATATCTGACCTCTGAAATTAAAGTCTTCTCTCCGATTCGGTTATCGGCAGATCGTTGATGCTGGCAAAGCGCTTTTGCATAAGCCCGTGCTCGTTGAACTCCCAATTTTCGTTCCCGTACGCGCGTATCCACGCCCCTTCGGCATTTTGGTATTCGTATTCAAAACGAACTGCAATCTTATTGTCGGTAAAGGCCCATAGTTCCTTTCGTAGTTTGTAGTTTTTTTCTTTTTGCCACTTTTCGGTCAAAAAGGCAACCACCTCTTCTCGTCCGTTCACAAATTGGGAACGGTTGCGCCATTCGGTATCCACGGTGTAGGCCTTGCTCACTTTTTCCGGGTTCTGGCTGTTCCAGGCATCTTCGGCCAATTGTACTTTTTCCTTTGCGGTTGCCTCGGTAAAGGGAGGCAACGGATATTTCTTTTCTGTTTCCATAATCGTGTTTTTTAGATTGAAAAAGGGCAGGACCTTTACGACCCCACCCCTCTCAGACAATTAAAACCTACTTGCTATTTTTTACTTTGGGCCATTTGGCATGCGCCGCTTTTTTAAGCTCGGTGGTGCGTTGTGCCCAATCTTGGTACGTATTAAAGGGTTCTCCGTTAAAAGGTCCGTTAAAGAACAGGTACAATTTTCCATCGATCACCGTATAGGTTTCCGGATTGATGGGAAACTTGGCGTCTTTGGCACCTACGCCCCACGCACAATACCCATCGAATTGGGGCAAATAGTTCTTGGGCGATTTTTTAAAGGCGTTCTGATTTGCCTTGCTGGTAAAGTAATAGGTAGCCCCGTGATGCTTTACCGCATAACTCTTGCTTCCTTTTTTGGCTTCTCCGGAAAAGTAGGAGACTACATCGTACCCACCAATGGCAAGACCATTATCGTCTACCGGTGGGGTCTGGGCCTGTACACTTATGGCTGCAAACAATGTGAATGCCACAAGCAATAGATTTCTAAATGTTTTCATCTGTTTTTGATTTTAAGTTGTAATGATGGGTTATACCGTTGCAGCTTCCACTACTGGGAAATCGATATCGGTATTGGCCGTATTGTTAAAATAATTGGTAAAAATGTTCAAGGCCACATGGGCAACGATCTCGCCGATGGCGCCATCGGTATATCCGGCATCTTTAACAGCTGCCACATCTTCTGCAGAAACCCGTCCGTTCTTGGCGATCAAGGTTTTGGCAAATTGAAGCGCTGCCTCGATTTTTGCGTCCCCGTTTTCACCACCTCTTGCGGCCTGTAGGGTATCTGTGTCTATCCCTACCAATTTTTCACCTATAAAAGAATGTGCGGAAAGGCAATAGTTACAGGCGTTGGACTCTGCTACGGACAAGGCCAATAATTCGCCCAATTTTCCGCCCAAAGAGCCTTTCCCCAATGTGTCGCTAAGGTTTAGGTAACTTTCCAACACCACAGAGGAGTTCCCCATGGTTTTCATCATATTGGGAACCATTCCCAATTTGGATTGGATACCTTCAAATAATTCTTTTGATCTTCCGGTTGCTTCTTTTGGATCTAATGCTTGTAAACGTGTCATAATTTTCTGTTTTTTAAATTCGTAAATGCTTTGTCTTTATTGACAATACAAAGGTGCGTTGATGATAGCTAGTATAAAATGGACAGATTTCGCCAGTCCTTGGACAATTTTCCCCCAATTATGATAAATACCTGAAAGCCAATCACAAAAGAGGTTGTGCAATAGCGCTAAACCTGTTTGCCAATAAGTAGGTTAAGATTGATGTATTTCAATGGTCTGGACAATTTTTGTTGATTCCACTACCATCGAACCATAAAAAAACAAGGGGGCCGATCTACATCGAACCCCTTGTCAACCTACTGCAACATCACAAACACTTAAGTCTTACTTTATGCCGTGCATTTTTAGTTCTTTCACTAATTCGTCCGTGGTAAACACTTTACTGGAGATCATTTTATAATTGGTCTGAGCAGCTTGGTCGCCATCCAACCCAGGTAGTTTGGCAGAAGCTGTGGCATCGCCAACAACAGCTACCTCGAAACCGTTTTCCACCAACTCCCTCATGTGCGATTCTGCACAAAGGTTACCGGACATTCCGGCCAAGATCACCTTGTCCACCCCTTGTTTTCTAAGCTGTAGGGCCAAATCGTTGGATTCGGAACCGAACACTTTATGGGGACCGGTAACCACTACCCTATCCTTGTTAATGTATTTTTTGTACCGTGGCAACCAGTCGGCGCCAGAGCCTTCAAATCCTTTTACGTTCAATTGATCTCCACGATCGAACATGGTAATGTTGTGCATCAACTTTTCCAGGGTTCCTTCGAATTTCCATTGGTGATCGTGCTCGTAATAGTAATGTGGAGAAATAAACACAGGAATGTTATACTTTTCTCCCAATTTGAACATGGTCTCCAAGTTCTCGATAGTGTTGTTTTCCTGTACACTTTGCCCTACGGCCCCCCAAGCCACTCCGTCCGGGCTAAGGAAATCGTTTTGTGGATCGGTGATCACAATGGCAGTAGAGCCATCGATTACAAAACCGGGTTCTGGCAATTGGGCATGCAGCCCCGAAATGGTGATCATAAACAAGCTAAGTGTTCGCATTAAATTTTTCATTCTATTTTTCTTTAACTGATTAAACTTAAATTTTGATGAGACAAAGTTCCGGTAATGAAGAGGCTTAAAAAATGGACAGAGTTCGCCAGTGAATGGACAATTTTCCTTTTCCGGAATTTTTAAGTGCAAAGAACAGCTATCCGTATATTCAAATGCAGTATTCATCAATTGAAAACCTACATTCGTCAATTGGTTGCGTAAAATAATTGCACAACGTGTAGCTTGCTAAAAAAACGGGAATATGACTACACTCGAAACTATAAATGCCTTACAGATCTTTTGTTTGATCATGGCCGGAATTATTATTTTTATGATCGGTTGGTTGGCCGGTGCCCATTGGGGATCCAGACACAGGGTGTAATATAATGCCCTGTTTTGCCGTTACCACTAATTCCAAATCATTTTAAACCTACGCAGCTATTTTTTGGAGCGACCCATCACTTGATCGTATACTGGCCTATTTTGGCGATGAGCAGTTCACTGTAAGGATCGATAGGCTCCGTACCGGAGAATTCCGCTACCTATGCTGGCACAATAAGAGAAGCATTTTGGGCAGGCCCCAATTGATCCTTAGGAACGGACAGGTCACCAAAAACCCAAACAAAAGAATTACACAGTATGTTTTCCACCACGAAGGCTCCACTTTTACCATAGAACATTTGGTCTCCAAAATTGAGGGCGGTATTAATTACTATTTTGTTGAAGTGGTGAGCAAAGACCAAAAAAAAAGTACTTGGAAAATGAACGAATTGACCATTCCCAAGTACCTTTTAAATTTATGATATTATTGCCCTAACCTTTATAGGTAACCCTATATATGGCATTTCCATAATCGTCCGAAATTAACAGCGAGCCATCTTCCAAAAACAACAGGTCCACCGGTCTACCAAATGCCTCTTGGGTTTCTTCGTTTAACCAACCATCGATAAAAGGAGTATAACTTATTGCCTTGCCATTTTCCAATTTTACCAAAGTTACCCGATAGCCAATTTTAGACGAGCGGTTCCATGAGCCGTGCTCTGCCAGAAAAGCATGTCCTTGATACGACTCCGGGAACATGGGTCCTTTACCAAATTTTACGCCCAAAGCAGCTACATGCGCATCCAAAGGTTGAACAGGAGGTACAAAATCGGAACAAGGTCGTTGATCGCCGAACTCAGGATCTTTTACGGTTCCCCCATGGCAGAACGGATAGCCAAAATGTTGCCCGGTTTCGGTAAGCTTGTTCAACTCACCGGGAGGAATATCGTCTCCCATCATATCCCTTCCGTTATCGGTAAACCATAACTCTTTGGTATTTGGGTGCCACGTAAAGCCAACCGTATTTCGCACACCATGTGCCACTATCTCCCGGTTGCTCCCATCGGGATTCATTCGTGTTATGGAAGCATAGCGTTTATCTACCGTTGCACTATCGCAAATATTACAGGGCGCTCCAACCGGCACGTAGAGTTTATCGTCTGGTCCAAATGCAATATATTTCCAACCGTGATGGAACTCCGTTGGATAATCATCATAGATCAATTCTGGTTCCGCAGGGTTTTCCAATTGTTTTTCTATATCAGAAAACTTGAAGAGTCTGCTTACTGCGGCCACATACAGATCACCATCCTTGAAAGCCACACCATTGGGCTGCTCCAAATCGGAGGCAATGGTGTAGGTCTTGTCCGCTTTATAATCACCATCGGTGTCCTTCAATGCATACACCACTCCCTCGTTACGAGTTCCCACGAACAAGGTGCCATCGTCTCCCATGGCCATGGAGCGCGCTCCCTCGAGGTTTTCTGCATATAACTCGATATTAAAGCCCTCGGGAAGATTCAGCCTTTCCAAGGGTAAATCGCCATTAGATTCTTCTGTGTTCTCGGTGATCTCTTCGGAAGTTTCTTTGTCTTTGTCTTCTTTTTTTCCATTGCAGGAAAGCGTAGTAATCGCAAATGTGAGCAAACATAATGACCTAAAGGTCAGCGCGTACATTTTCATAGTGATTTTTTAAGTGTTGTGGTTTTGAATTGATAAAGCTAAGACAAAATGAAGAAAACCATGCGTCACTGCGCATTACTTTTTTTGATAAACCGTTTATTCCTCTTTGAATGGGACAAGATCCCCCTGAAACCACATATTGGTCCGATGGGTACTGGAAATATTGAGCCTGGCGGTACCGTTAGGGTATAATTGGGCAATTACCTGATACCCTTCGGAATCACCATTGATCGAAAAACGGATGGTTTTCCCATTATCTTTTTTTGTTGGAACTATGGTCAAGTCCCTAGGAATGCCTTCAAAAACAATACCTCCCTTATTTTGATTGTAGCCACCTCCCATTCTACGTTCTCCAAAAAAGGGCAGATCGGCCATAACACTGTCCCCTACCATTTTAAAATAATTTGCAGTACCTGTAATTTCTATGCGGTTTGCAGTGCTGCCCGGAGGCAACAAGCCTGCATTTGCGATACTGTTCATGCTTTGCGTGACCAATGGTTGCGCCCAGAGCGCCCTGATTTCAAAATGCTTGTTTGCGACCATTTCTTCCAGTGCCGATACTTGTTCCGGTGTAGCTTTGTTTTGCGAAGAGGCACAAGCCACCAAAGACAATAACAGCGAATAAAGTATGAATTTTTGTAATGGTTTCATCGATTTCAGCATTGTTACCGATAAAATACAAAATATTGACATCAAATCCGAAAGAAATAACGGTGCGTTAACGTTTGAACCGCTCAAATATGGCCAAGGTTTTTTTGGTGTTGATGAAATATACTCCTGTTAAAAGAATGGCGGCCGCAGCTACCGATTGCAGTGTAATCTTCTCATCCAAAAAATACCAGCCCAATAGTAAGGCAACAATGGGGTTAACATAGGTGGAGGTAGCCACTTTTTCGGGAGAAACCGTCTTTAACAAATAATTAAAAGAGGTAAATGCGACAATACTTCCAAAAATAATGAGCAGTACCATGGAAATCTGCACTTCTGTACTCCAAACCAATGGAGAGGACCACTCCTCACCAAAGGCCATGCTCATTAAACTAAGAATAAGGCCTGCAAAAAACATCTGGTAGCCGGTATTTACAAAGTAATTGCTCGGTAAATCCGCTTTGGCCACAAAAAGACTGGCATAGGCCCAGCAGACCATACAAAAGAAAATCATCATCATGCCCAAAATCGATTCTTCTTGAGTAATGATCTCTTTTTGGCTTACCAACAAATAAATGCCAATTATCCCCAGGACCACCCCCACTACAGACATGGGTTGAATTTTTTTACCCTGCAAAACTCGCATCATTAAAAGTATGATCAGAGGTTGGGAAGAAATTTCCAAGGCCGCAAAACCGGTATCCACATAACGCAACGCCCAAACCACAAGACCGTTGCCCACACTTAAAAAAAGTATGCCGGCAATTATAGTGTTTAGTGCTTGCTTTTTGGTAACCCGAAGAGAGATACCCATTATTTTGGCCAAAAGAAAAATAAATAGGCCTGCCAACGTGAACCTGCAACTGGCCAACATAAACGGAGCTAGTTCCAATACCGCAATCTTGTTCAGCAAATAGGTCGACCCCCATATTACATAGATGGCAAAAAAAGCCAATACGACCAATGCAGAGTTTGATGATTTTCCCATACCACGACAGTTTTACCGTCCTGCAATATTACGCATGTTTATGGTGTAAAGAAGTACTTCCAAACAAAATAAACGTAAAAAAGGATCTTAGGTATTATAAAGGTCGGTCAAGGCTGAACAAATAGGATGCAAAATCGCTTTCCAATTTTTTGAAGCGATCTAAATGAACCCTTATTTCCTTTTCCAGACCATGGGAGAGATCGTTCTTCTTCTGCTGCACTTTTTGCATCAGGCTTTTTTGATGCTTTCTAAAATTATGGATGCCATCCTTTAGTTCATGGAATTTTTCGAACCGCTGTGGACATTTTGGTTCATAGGTATAAGAATTTAATTTTTGGGAAAGCCGTTGAACCATTCTATCGTTTCTTTCAACCCTCAACAGCAACATTTCTTGCTGATCTTGAATACTTTTTGGTGCTTTACTTTCCATGGCAACTCAAGGGTTTCATTTTTAACCTTTTACCTAGATAATTTACATAATTTCTTTCAAATTGTGCTAGTTTAACCCACATTTAATGGTTTATTTAACATCCGTAAACAAAAAAAGGTCCGATATAGTACCGGACCTTGATGTGTTATAAAAGATGAATCCTAGTTTTCGGTCTTCTCGTAGGCTTCCTGTTTTAGCTCATCGCTCGCTATAATAGCAAGCTCCACTCGTCTGTTGGCCGCTTTTCCTGCGGCAGTTTCGTTGGATTCTATAGGCTGTTCTTCGCCATACCATTTCGTGGTAAAGCGACCACTGGAAATTCCTTTGGAAACTAAATAGCTGGTTACGGATTGTGCCCGGCGCTGAGATAGGCCCATATTGTATTCGGCCGCGCCATCGCTATCGGTGTGCCCCTCTATTAGAATATTGGTTTTAGGATATTCTTTAAAAATTCCCGCCAATTTATCCAAAGTTGCAGCAGAAGCGCCTTTAATGTCGGATTTGTTAGTGTCGAAATAAACACCATTCTCCCCACTAAAGGTAACATTGATGCCCTCTCCTACCCTTTGTACCTCGGCACCAGGGATTTCTTCTTCGATTTGTTCTGCCTGGCGATCCATACGATTACCTATATAGCCACCGGCCGCTCCACCCACAACGGCTCCGATAATGGCGCCCAGGGCAGTATTTCCTTTTCCTACATTGTTTCCTATAATTCCGCCGATCACAGCTCCGCCTCCTGCACCGATCGCAGCACCTTTTTGGGTATTGTTGGCATTTTTAACGGCATCACAACTAATGATTAGTGTCAGGGCCAAAAAAGCCGTTGCACTTTTTAAAAGTATATTTTTCATTTAATTATTTTTTTGAGAATTCATAAACTACGGTTACAGGCTGACCATCAACGGACACATTGGATTTAAGTGTCATGGATTGTTCCGTTAGATCAACGATGTTCAAACGGTATCCGTATCCTCCGGATATATCCTTTCGTTTTTCGTCGATAAACTTAAATTGCAATTGGCTTTGGTAATTTTGTTGGGGCTCTACAACGGACCATCTAAAAAAGCGGTCACCGCCTTGGCAAAGCGAACTTTGCTTGATCGTGTAGCGGCCAGTACTGTTGTTATCCCTAAAAAACCACTCGCTATCCTCAAAGCAGATATCCTCTGCATCGTTAAAGATGGTGGATTTAAAGTTACCTGAATTGTTTTCGTAATAAACGTTGTCCAAGTTCCAAGTTCCACTGAACAAATTTCTTTGTGTTCTCGCGCTCTTGGAAACGGAACATGATGTGAGCAAAAGCCCCATCACGGCAATTAATAATAGTGATCGTTTCATCATAAGTATTAAGTTAATGTTCAAAAAATATACGATTGGGGACGTATTTACAGTTGTTAAAGTATTAAAAAAATAGGTAAACCACTCATATTAATATTGATACAGCTCAATTAATTCTGTTTCAAATCTTTTCTTTGGCAGATAATTCTCTTCGAGCGGTTTGGCAAAAGGTACCGGTGTTTCCAAACTTCCCACCCTTTTTACCGGGGCATCGAGGTATTTAAAACAATTTTCCATGACCATGGCGGAAATGTCACTTGCCACCCCTCCAAATAAGGTATCTTCTTGCAAAATTATCAATTTACCCGTTTTTCTCACGGACTCGTAAATGGTATCTGTATCCAACGGCTGTAAGGTTCTCAAATCTATCAGGTCGGCGTTGATCTCCGGGTGGTTTTCCAACGTTTCCAAAGCCCAGTGCACACCGGCACCATAAGTAACAATGGAAATTGCATTTCCTTTCTTCAAAATATTTGCTTTACCAAACGGGAGCGTGTAATAATCCGTAGGGACTTCGCCCTTTACACTACGGTACAGTCCCTTATGCTCAAAAAATAGAACTGGGTTGGGGTCGTTAATTGCGGTATTGAGCAAGCCTTTGGCATCGACCGGAAATGCCGGGTACACCACCTTTAACCCCGGTGTTTTGGTAAACCAGGCCTCGTTGGTCTGAGAATGGAACGGGCCTGCTCCGACACCACCACCACATGGCATTCTTACCACTACATCGGCATTTTCGTTCCAACGATAATGCACCTTGGCCAAGTAATTGACAATGGGATTGAATCCTGAACTAACAAAATCGGCGAACTGCATTTCCATTACGGCTTTCATCCCGTTTATGGACAGGCCCATCGCAGCAGATACTATAGCAGACTCGCAAATAGGTGTATTTCTAACCCTTCGTTTTCCAAACTTGGACACAAAACCCTCGGTAATTTTAAAAACTCCGCCATAATCGGCAACGTCCTGCCCCATTATAATCAATTCGTTGTGCCTGTACATGGATTGTTCCAGGCCTTGGGAAATTGCATCTACGAACCGGATTTCTTCAGTTGCATTTTTTTCAGGAACAATATCTTGATAATCAAATTCTTGATACACTTCTTTTAACTCCTTACTTTCAATACAGGTCACGGCCGGTTCATCAAAAGCCAACTGAAGATTCGAGTTGATTTCCTCGGTAATCTCAGTTTTTAATGTCTCGATCATTTCGTTGGTCAGTACTCCTTCCTCCAACAAAAAGCTTTCGTAATTGGAAATAGGGTCTTTCTCTCCCCATTCTTTCATTAATTTATCCGGAACGTATTTGGTGCCACTGGCCTCTTCGTGCCCCCGCATCCTAAATGTCTTAAACTCCAACAATACAGGTCTCGGTCTTTTGCGAATTGCCCTGCAAAGCTCATCAACTTTGGTAAAGACCTCCAAAATGTTGTTTCCGTCGATAATCCTGGACTCTATGCCATATCCTTTGGCCCTATCCGCCAGGTGCTCGCAATTATATTGTTCGTTTGTGGGTGTGGACAGGCCATAACCGTTGTTCTCGATACAGAACAACACAGGTAAATTCCAAACGGAGGCTACGTTCAACGCTTCGTGAAAATCCCCTTCACTGGTCGCCCCTTCTCCTGTAAAAACAGCCGTTACCCGCTTTTTTCTCCTTAGCATATCGGCCAATGCAATTCCATCGGCAACACCTAATTGTGGGCCCAAATGGGAGATCATCCCCACGATTTTATATTCTTGGGTTCCAAAATGGAAACTTCGGTCCCTACCTTGTGTAAATCCGTTCTGCTTGCCTTGCCATTGGGAAAAAAGTCGGTTCAACGGGATGTTGCGCGAGGTAAAGACCCCTAGATTTCGGTGCATGGGCAAAATGTACTCGTTTTCCTTAAGAGCTTGTGTAACCCCTACAGAAATGGCCTCTTGGCCCATACCGCTAAACCATTTTGAAATTTTGCCCTGCCTAAGTAGAATCAGCATCTTTTCCTCTATCATCCTAGGCTTCAGCATACCTTTGTACAAATCCAGCAACTTATGTTCTTCCAAGTTGCCCACATGATATCTCATACAATAAAATTCTGTTCGGTAAATGTAGTAAAAAGCCGTTCAAACTCTTAAGAAAAGAAAATCCTAAAGCAGAATTTCCTATTTTTGATATTATTCCAAAGATGATATTATGAGTGCTATACCAAGCGTGGACCTGAAAGATTTTGTTTCGGGCGATCCAGAACGAAAGGATAAATTTGTGAAAGAAATTGGTGCCGCTTTCGAGGATATCGGTTTTGTTGCCTTGGGCGGACATTTTTTATCCGATGAACTGGTCGAAAGTCTTTATTCCGAGATTAAAAAATTCTTTGAGCTACCACAAGAAGTTAAAGACACATACGAGATAGAGGGCATTGGGGGGCAAAGAGGCTACACTTCCTTCGGAAAAGAACACGCCAAGGGGAAAAAGGAAGGCGATCTTAAAGAGTTTTGGCATTTTGGCCAATACGTTGAGGACAACCCAAAACTAGAAGCTGAATATCCGGATAATGTAACAGTCAAAGAACTGCCCAACTTTAACAGTGTTGGTAAAGAAACATACCAAATGCTGGAAAAAACAGCAAAATATGTGTTGCGTGCCCTGGCATTGCACCTAGGGCTAGAGGAAAACTACTTTGATGATTACATTAAAAATGGCAATTCCATTTTGAGACCCATACACTACCCTCCTATTACCGAAGAACCCAAGAATGCGGTAAGAGCTGCGGCCCATGGGGACATTAATCTTATTACTTTGTTGATGGGCGCCCATGGCAAGGGGCTTCAAGTAAAAGATCACCAAGGCAATTGGGTGGATGCCATTGCCAAACCCGACCAGTTGATGATCAATGTCGGTGATATGCTGTCCAGATTGTCCAACAATAAGCTAAAATCCACTATTCATCAGGTAGTAAACCCACCAAGGGAACTTTGGGGTACTTCGCGCTATTCCATTCCATTTTTTATGCATCCAGTGAGCGATATGCCTTTAAATTGTTTGGAAAATTGCATCGACGAAGAGCACCCGAAAGCATTTGATGACATCACTGCGGGAGAGTTTTTGCACGAAAGATTAATCGATTTAGGACTGATAAAGAAATAAATATGGACCTGGGAGACCAATTAAAAAACCTATTTCCAGACCACGTTCCAGAAGAAGAACCCGATAAAGAACAGGGAAAATCGCCATATTGGCTGCAGGATGAACCTGTTATCTGCAAATATGAAAAACGCAAAGGCAAGCCCATAACCATTATTGAAGGGTACAATGGAGCCAACAGTGACTTCAAAAAATTGACCAAAGACCTAAAAACTTTTTTAGGGGTAGGCGGCAGTTTTAAGAACGAAACCATAATCATACAAGGGGATTACAGGGATAAAATAATGGATTTCCTAAAGGAAAATGGGTTTTCGGTAAAACGTGTCGGTGGATGAGGTTCAACCATTCCGCAATAGAATAAAGTGGTTTTATTGATAGTCAAGCAACCCGGGAACACCAATGTTTTTTTAAAAAATTTTTGTGTTGTTGCTTTAAGTCTTACTTTTATTATTCCTAACCAACGAAAATAAAGCTGAAAATGAAATCACTGTTGCACATAACCAACGGGGACAGTTTCACATCCAAACTACAGTCTTTACAGTTAAAAGGAGATGTAATTACATGGAGGGAAATGCTTTGCGAAGGCAAAACACTCTCCACAGTAGGGAGCGAATCGTTCTGGAAAACCAGGTTCGAATTCCTCAATAAAAATTACAAAGTCTCCAAGTCTTGGTTTATTGAAAAAACTTTAAAGGAATATAGATCACTATGCAACCATAAACAACAAGATCAAATTGTTTTGTGGTTCGAATACGATCTTTTTTGTCAAATAAATATGCTGGCGGTATTGAGCTGGCTAAAAACTCATAGAAGACATGCCGAAGTATCGCTGGTATGCAGTGGTAAAGAAGACAATTCCGGCAGACTATACGGTCTTAACGAACTGAGCGATGACAAATTATTGGAGCTTTACGATAATCGAAAGGTACTGACCCAGGATGACATTGAATATGCGGACTACATTTGGCAATTATATTGTAGCGACAACCCTATCCGATTGGAGAATCAAATTGCCAACAACGATTTCCAATTCGAATACCTCTCCGATGCCCTCAAAACCCATCTTAAACGATTCCCTACCATTAAAAATGGATTGAACGACCTTGAGAACCATATTTTGGAAACCGCAAAGAGCCAAAAACCTAAATCCAAAAAGGAATTGATGCGCGAGTTGTTGACAAATCAAGGATTTTATGGTTTTGGTGATACACAGTACGAACGAATGATTTTATCCCTAAAACCGCTTTTTAGTTCTTTTGACCCGGTAAAACTTACAAAAAAGGGACTGGATGTTTTAAAGCAGGACACTAATTATTATTCAGAAATACGTGATAATCAAATGTATTTGGGAGGCTCCTTAAAGTATAACTTCTTATATAATACCGATACAAACCGCATTCTTAAATTGTAACCAAAATGGATTCATCTTTGGGCAACTCAGAGCTTATTCTGAATCCTGATGGAAGTATCTATCACCTGAACCTGCACCCAAGTGACATTGCCCATACCATAATTACCGTGGGCGATCAAAATCGAGTCCATGAAGTTTCCAAATACTTTGATTCCATTGAAGTAAAAAAGAGTAAACGCGAATTTGTTACACATACCGGATATTGTTCCGGTAAACGGATTACAGTAATCTCCACAGGCATTGGTACCGACAATATCGACATTGTTTTTAATGAACTCGACGCACTCGTAAACATAGATTTTACTTCTAGACAAATTAAATCAGAAAAGAAACAGCTTAATTTTATACGGGTCGGTACATCTGGCTCACTACAAGCCGATATTCCCGTTGACTCTTTTTTGATGAGTGCTGCAGGAATAGGTTTTGACAACCTGATGCACTTTTATGATAGTACGGATATTCGGAACACCGAACTGGAATCTCATCTTACCAATTACTTGTCATGGGACGATTACCATATACACCCGTATGTGGTCGATTTTGATGAAAAATTAGGTGAAGTAATGCGTTCAAATCGTATACGATTGGGTATAACAGGAACAAATTCAGGATTTTATGGGCCTCAAGGAAGAGTATTAAGACTACAACCGGCAATTCCTGACTTTAACGAAAAACTTGCTGGTTTTACCTATAAAAACCTAAAGATCACCAATCTGGAAATGGAAACCGCTGCCATGTACGGTATTGCCAAATTACATGGACATAGAGCTATTTCATTAAATGCCATAATTGCCAATAGGGCAACAAGCGAGTTTTCCAAGGATGGAAAAAAGACCATAGATGAGTTGATACAATATACCTTGGAGCGCATAGTCAAAAGTTAACTGGTATAATTTTATATCTTCAGTTTTTTAAAATATACCGACCGGAACCCTATGAAACAAACCATGAAAAAAATCGCCAAATGAAAAGAGTAAAGATTATTGGGGTTCCAGAACATTTTAACCTGCCATGGCACCTGGCACTCGAGGACAATGCCTTTAAGGATAGGGGCATCCAACTCGAGTGGACCGATATACCCGAAGGTACCGGAAAAATGACCCAAATGCTTCAACACGGCGAAGCGGACCTTGGCGTAATCCTCACCGAAGGGGTCATTAAAAGTATTTCACAGGGAAATCCCGTAAAAATTGTGCAAGAATATGTATCCTCTCCCCTATTTTGGGGCATTCATGTGGATGCCAACAGTGAACGAAATTCTGTCACAGCTCTTAAAGATGATAAAGTTGCCATTAGCCGAATAGGAAGTGGAAGTCATTTAATGGCCTATATCCATGCACAGGATCGTGGCTGGGATACGGAAAACCTGGAGTTTGAAATCATCAATAATTTGGATGGAGCAGTAGAAAACCTATCGAATGGTTCCAACGCTTATTTTATGTGGGAACATTTTACCACAAAACCACTCGTGGACAATGGCACCTTTAGGCTTTTGGGCGACTGCCCTACCCCTTGGCCTTGTTTTGTAATCGCAGCCACGGACACATTTATTTCCAAAAACGCCGGTGCCCTGGCTCATATTCTGGATATCATCAACACCTATACTTCAGAATTTAAGCAAATTCCAAGTATAGACAGGACATTGTCCAACAGATACGGGCAAAAACTGGAAGACATAAAAGAATGGCTTTCCAAAACCACTTGGGGACAAAAGCAATTGCCTGAACAAACCGTAAATGAGGTTCAGACTAGACTATTTGATCTAAACTTGATTGACGAAGTAAAATCGCCGAAAACCTTTCTTTGGAAATAAGGTCCAGTTGGGGCAAAAGTACCGTCCTACCAATCAATGGGCGTTTTGCCCATTTGGGCCAATAATGTATTTGTTTTGCTGAAATGCTGATTGCCGAACCACAGTCCACGGTTGGCGCTCAATGGCGATGGATGACCGGAGGTCAAAATGTGATGCTTCGTCGTATCGATCAATGATGATTTTTTCTTGGCAAATCCACCCCAGAGCAAAAAAATAACGCCCTCCAATTCATTTGAAACTGTTTGTATCACCGCATCGGTAAATTGCTCCCAACCTTTTTTTTGATGGCTTCCGGCCTGTTGCGCCCTTACTGTAAGCGTAGCGTTCAACAATAGAACCCCTTGATCGGCCCAACGTTGCAGATTACCACTTTCTGGATAAGGTTTGCCCAAATCCATATTGATCTCTTTAAAAATATTCATCAAAGATGGCGGATGTGGAATCCCGTCTTTGACCGAAAAGCACAGCCCATTGGCTTGATCGGGGCCATGATAAGGATCTTGACCGATCACAACAACCTTGGTTTCGTGAAACGGAAAATGATTAAATGCCGAAAAAATCTCTTGGTCCTTTGGGTAGCAAGTGTATTGCTGATATTCCTGTTTTACAAATCTGGTCAACTCCTTAAAATAAGGTTTATCAAACTCCTTTTGAAGTTGAATTTTCCAACTAGGCCCAATGTTTACGTCCATGTGATAACTTTACTTCTTTTTGGTCAGTTTATAGATCAAATACCCGATTCCAACCACAAAATGTAGCAATATCACTCCAGCTATAACATAAATAACGATATTGTCGCCCCTCATTTTAACTTAGATCTATGTAAAGGATTAAGCTGCAATCAAAAGTACACAAACCAACTTGTTTTTGCCAAAGGGCGTGTCTTTAAAAACACATCAAAATCCTATCTTTGCGATGCTAGAAGAAATAGATGCAACAGATCCACCCCAAAACACTTCAAGATTTAGAATTCCCAACTGTATTGAACCAAATAGCCTTGCGCTGCAATACGGAACTGGGAAAAGCAGATGCCTTGAACATAGTTCCATTTAAACAAAAAGAGGAACTTATGCATGTACTGGGGGAAACTTCGGAGTATTTGGCTTCCTTTTCCAACGACAACCGTATTCCTAACCACGGCTTCGATCAAATCAATAGTGAACTTGGTCTTTTAAAGATAGACAACAGCACCTTGGAGATTGCAGGGTTCCGAAAAATTGGCGGCATCTGCAAAACTGTGGCGATCCATCAAAAATTCTTTAAAAAGTTCAAGGAATACTACCCATTGCTTTTTGAAAAAATTGATGCTTTGGAGCTACAGCCGGACATTCCCGGTGCCATCGATGAAGTTATCGACAAATTTGGGGAAATCAAAGATTCCGCCTCCACTGAACTGAGGCACATTCGGACCCAGATCAACGAAGTCCGCGGTAAGATCAATCAGAGTTTTGGGGCTGCCCTCGGACGATATCAGTCCTTGGATTTTCTGGATGAAATCCGTGAGTCCGTAGTGGAAAACCGCCGGGTTTTGGCGGTAAAAGCCATGCACCGAAAAAAAGTGAAAGGTACCGTAATGGGTACGTCCAAAACCGGGAGTATCGTGTACATTGTGCCAGAAGCTACGCTAACCTATACCAGGGAACTTGGTAATTTGGAGTTTGAGGAAAAAGAAGAGGTACAGCGCATACTGAACCAGCTTACGGATACCATCAGGCCCTATCGGGATGTACTAATGGACTATCAAACCTATTTGTCCAATACGGATATCACCGCAGCCAAGGCAAAATATGCCAACGAGATGAACGGCATTTTGCCCGAGGTCAACGAAGAAAGGGAATTGTTCCTTCGTGATGCCTACCATCCACTACTGTTTTTATCCAATAAAAGAAAAAACGAAAAAACCTGGCCGCAGACCATAAAACTGCACCAGGAAAATCGAATTATCGTAATTTCCGGCCCCAATGCAGGTGGAAAAAGTATCACTCTTAAGACAATCGGGTTGCTTCAAGTAATGCTCCAGAGCGGTATGCTGATTCCTGTACACGAGCGCAGTTCAGTTTGCTTTTTTGATAAGATATTAACGGATATTGGAGACAATCAATCCATTGAAAATCATTTGAGTACCTACAGTTATCGACTTAAGAACATGAATCATTTTCTAAGAAAATGCAACGATAAAACCTTGTTCCTGATCGATGAGTTCGGTACAGGTAGCGACCCTGAATTGGGTGGGGCTTTGGCAGAAGCATTCTTGGAAGTATTCTACGAACGTGAAGCCTATGGCGTTATCACCACTCACTATGCCAATTTAAAGGCTTTGGCCAACGAATTGCCCCATGCAACCAATGCGAATATGTTGTTCAACTCCAAAACCTTGGAACCTACTTTTCAGTTGGTGTTGGGAGAAGCAGGAAGCTCGTTCACTTTCGAGGTGGCGCAAAAGAACGGCATCCCCTACTCCCTGATCAACAAGGCGAAAAAGAAAATTGAACGTGGCAAGGTCCGTTTTGATGCTACTATTGCCAAACTGCAAAAAGAACGCAGCAAAATGGTGGAAACCGGCTCTAAATTAAAGGAAGAAGAAATTAAGGCCAGGGAGGAATCCGAGCGCTTGGAACAATTAAACTCCAAAATCAAATCCAAGTTGGAGAGCTACCAGGAAATGTACGACCACAACCAGCGCATGATCCAATTGGGAAATAAAGTAAACACAGCTGCCGAAAAATATTTTATTGACAAAAAGAAACGACCATTGATATCGGAAATGCTCCGAATTGTGGAAACCGAGAACAGCAAGCGTAAAAAAACCACAGCCAAAAAGGCCAAGGCCCAACAAGAAGAAAAGAAGCAAGTGGCCCAAGAGCTGGAGCAAAAAATCAAGAAGGTCCGTGTAGAAAAGAAAATAAAAAAGAAAAAGGAAATCCAGGCCGAAAAGAACAAACCCCGTCCCGTTTTTAAAGTTGGCGACCGTGTCCGTTTATTAGATGGCAAGGCAGTGGGCACCATTGACACTTTGGAAAAAGGCAAAGCCGTTGTAAATTACGGTATGTTTACCACTAATGTAAGTGTTGACCAATTGGATTTGGTCGAGGCTAAAAAGAAATAGCCACGCCACAGCTCTTACAAGGTCAAATTTTACGCATCTGAATAATTTTCAACAACATAATCTCCCCAATCCGCAATAGATTGGATCAAGGGTATTAAAGTTTTGCCAAAATCGGTCAACGAATATTCCACTTTTAACGGCGGTTTTGAAGTGTACACCTTTCTTTTGATCAAGCCATCTTCTTCCAATGCTTTTAATTGTAGACTCAAGGTCCTCTCGGTTACCGTGGGCATTGTTTTTCGCAACTCACTGTACCTTAAAGTATCATGCATTAAATGATAAAGAATCACAGTTTTCCATTTACCGCCGATCAGCCCCATCGTCAAACTGGCGCAACATGGATATTTGGTCCCTTTATAATTGAGCATCTTTGATTCATTTTCTTCCATAAGGCTATACTATCATTTATGACCGTTATTGCAAAGATAAAATACTATACTTACGTTTGCAACTATAAAAAGTATAGTAATAAATATTTGTATTTAGAAATGGAAGCAAAAGTTAATGGTCAAATTGATTTAAAAGAAGTACTGAATTGGAGGTATACCACAAAAGAGTTTGATCCAACCAAAAAAATCTCAAAAGAAGACGAAGACAACATTAAAGCATTGCTGCAAATGAGTGCTTCGTCCATCAACTCACAGCCATGGCATTTTATAATTGCCAGCACGGATGAAGGCAAACAAAGACTGGCGAAGGGGACCGAAGGTTTTTTCAGTTTCAACAAACCAAAGGTTTTAGATGCCTCGCATGTGGTTCTGTTCTGCTCCAAAACGGATATAGATGATGATTACCTCCATCATGTAACGGATATCGAGGATGCAGACGGCCGATTTGCAAAGGAAGAGTTCAAAACACAGAATTTTGGGGCAAAACAATTGTTTACCAACATCCACACAGGTTTGATCTAAAGGATGCCCAACATTGGATGGAAAAACAAGTGTATCTGAACATTGGCAATTTCCTTCTTGGCGTCGCGGCCCTTGGCATTGATGCTGTCCCTATGGAAGGAATTGATGTAAAGGCTCTGGACGAAGAGTTTGGACTGCGCGAAAAAGGATATACCTCACTTGTGATGGTAGGTTTGGGCTATAGATCAGCAAACGATTTTAATGCCGGCTTACCAAAGTCCCGATTGCCGAAAACGGAAATTTTCACAGAGATATAGAGTACCATGCAAACAAGAACAAACACATTTATAGCGATAACATCCTTATTCATTGCGCTTGGGTGCAACCAACACAAAGAATCTGTAGAACCCAAAAACGGTGGGGCTACCGAAAAGACAATTGAACCCACAAACAAGGTGGTGTTGAGCTCTGATATTGTTTGGCAAAAATTGAATCCCGCCCGTGGCGATCAAAGTCCACAGGCGGGCACAATATGGGGCAATAGGAATGGAAAGGTCGCCACTGGCTTTCTAGCGAAATTTACGGATGGATTTTCCTCTCCTCCCCATATTCACAATGTAACCTACAGGGCAGTGGTGTTAAAAGGCACCATACACAATGATGACCCCAAAGCGGAACATATGTGGATGACCCCTGGCAGCTTTTGGACACAACCGCAAGGAGAAGCACACATTACATCGGCCAAAGGCGACGAAAACATTGCTTATGTGGAAATTGACCATGGCCCTTATTTGGTAAAGCCCACGGATAAAGCTTTTGACAATGGCGAAAGGCCCATCAATATAGATGCTTCCAATGTGGTTTGGTTGAATTACGAAAAAAGCGAGTGGCTTGCCAAGGACAGCAAAGCGGAAATCAGTTTTCTATGGAAAAGCCATACAGATGATGCGCTCCAAGGCGTATTCGTTAAGCTTCCAAAAAGATTCAACGGCAAGCTCCACAGTACTGGAAATATTTTTCATGCGGTCGTGGTCCAGGGCGGTTTGGATTACACCTTGCCGCAGACCAACGAAATTAAAGCATTGGATATCGGTAGTTACTTTACTTCGTCCGATCGGGCTTTACATTCCATTGCCAACACCTCCGATAAGGAAACAATCCTGTACATACGAACCAACGGTTCCCTTAATATTGATAATAAATGAAAACAATTTTGGTTACAGGGAGCACGGACGGTATCGGTAAATTGACGGCCATTGCGTTGGCCAAAAATGGAAACCGGATTCTGTTGCATGGGAGAAACCCCAAGAAATTGGAAAAGACGATCACTGAACTAAAGGAAGCAGCCAACCATGAAAAAATAATCGGTTTCGTCTCGGATTTATCAGATTTTGAAAGCATACGACACATGGTCGGTGAAATTTCGAAAGAAGTTTCAGCCATCGATGTTTTGATCAACAATGCAGGGATTTATGTCAGTCCCAACAGAGTTAACTCAAACCAATTGGACATGCGGTTTGCCGTAAATTATTTTGCTCCATACCTTTTAACTTATGGACTTATACCACTTCTGGAAAAAAGCAGTGCCCCACGGATCATTAATTTGAGTTCCGCTGCGCAATCCCCGGTATCGTTCAATGCCTTGATGGGAAAAGAATTGCTAACGGAGCAAAAGGCATACGCACAGAGTAAATTGGCACTGACCATGTGGAGTTTTTATTTGGCAAAAACAAAAAAATCCCTGAATGTAATCGCTGTGAACCCAGGCTCGCTTTTAAACACCAAAATGGCTCAAGAAGCATTCGGGCAACATTGGTCGCCAGCAAGCAAGGGTGTAGAAATATTATGTGATTTGGCCTTATCGGATGTTTATAACCAAAGTAGTGGTCAATATTTTGACAACGACAAAGGATCCTTTGGCGAAGCCCATCCCGATGCCTATGATAAAGGAAAAATTACCCGGTTGATTTCTGAAACCAACAAGATCTTGGGGAATCGGCCATGAGCATTCCAAAGAAATAAAAACGGCCAGCATAAAATGGTTGAACACCACTTGAGCGGCCGACAGTGAATAAATGTATTGATGTAATCCTTTACTTGGTGGTAATTCTTGCTCACCGTCCTCAATGATTTTTTAAATTCTAATTAAAAAAAGTGTAACATTTTTGATGATTTTGAGTCCTATGGATTCATCATCAAAAAACAATCAGAATGACCATCCGTAAAATGGCAAATACATGCTTTGCCCTTATCTGTATTTTTTCCTTAGCGCTTTTGGGCTCGTGCTCCAACGACAGTGCCGACGATAATTTGGTAAATGACCAGTATCTTCTTATCCCGGACAACCATTTTGAGCAATTACTTATTGATCAGGGAATCGATACCGATGGTACACTTAACGGACAAATGTTACAGGAAGATGCCGAAAAAATTGAGCGACTGGATATAAACCTGAACAGTCACTTTGGGGATATAGAGGACCTCACGGGCGTCGAAGGGTTTGTAAACATTACTTTTTTGTCCGCGATCGGTCAGAACCTGCAGGAAATCGATTTAAGTTCCAACACAAAATTGGACACCTTGTATCTTCAAAACAACAACCTGAAAACCATCGATTTAAGTAAAAATACCCGTTTGATCTTGGTGAATGTATTGCAAAATGAGTTGAATGCCGTTTCTGGATTGGAGCAAGCAACGCGATTAAAATTTTTGAACCTGTCCTACAACTACTTTGAGGGTTTTAGCATTACCAACGAGTCACTGGAACATTTGCTCATCAGCAATAATGTGCTGACCTCTTTTAGTTCTTCCGGAGTGCCCAATCTAAAAAGTATTCTATTGACCACCAATCAACTTGGCTCAGTGGACCTCAGTTCCAATCCGTCTTTAGAAACCTTGGTAATATCGGACAACAGCCTCGAGGGCATCCATCTGGCAGATAACCCGAACTTGCTGTATTTTTATGCCTCTTCCAATATGATGACGCAATTGGACGTAAGTCAAAATCCAGCGCTGATAGATTTACGTGTGGATAGAAATCCGAACTTAAGCTGTATCAAAATAAAAAGCGGACAGGAAATACCTACGGTGACCTTATCCGAATATCAGAAACTGAACGAGGATTGCGAATAATCGTGCGGATAGTAAGAACCATTGTGGGAGAATAGCCTTCAACTACTATACCTCAAAACTAACTGTTCTTAGTTAATAACTTCTTACAAATAAGAGGGTTGATACATTGTTCTTGAAAGAAATTTCGGTGAACTTAGTACTGACAAAACATGTTATGTGTAATTAGTACAACCTAAAAATGAATAAAAAACAGGTAGTATATCTTGATGAATTGCAAAGGTTGAGTAGTGCAACTAAAAATTTAGGATGACAACTTCACGCAATTACACCTAACTTTTATCATTTTGACCTCTTTTTAATTGCCGCATTAAACAGAACTATCAATTTAAATCGAGCATTTATTGAACTTTCCAAGAATAATAATTTCATCGCAGCTGCCCCATTAGTTCGAATAAATCTTGATACATATTTAAGATTATATGCTCCCAGGGTTTCCAATTTAGAGTTTAACGAATTTGCACGCAAAGTAATATTTGAAGAAAAGAAAATTAATAATCTCAAATCTACAGTAAGTGGAGACAATGGAAAGTTAAAAAGTTTAACAGATAACTTTTTAAAGAATTCAATTTCAGAAATTGAGGGTTATGAATGGGTCGCAAAAATTTATGATGCTGGAAGTTCATTTATACATTTAGACAGCAAATTGTTCTTTGCAGCTAGAAAAGTTAATAAGGAGGAAGACAAAACTATAAGTTTAACAATCGGCAACCATGATTCTTTTGTTCCCCAAAGCCAAAAAATTGGTGCTTCATTTTGGATGAATAAAATAACAGAAGGAATTATAGAACAAGCGATGCTATGGATTGTTGAAAAGGCAAATGATTTTGGTTTTGAATTAGAAAAATTAAATAATTTTAATGACTTAATAAATAATGAGGAAGAATAAGTGATACTGAAACATAACACTCCTAAATAAAATCCTTTGCAAACTCCTTCCAAAACCAATTCGCTATTTTAATAAAATTAACTCTATTTCCAGCGATTTCGAAATAATTTGAAAATCCCATAATATGACCAAAACCGATCTTTTCAGAGTTGTTATCAAAATCTTTGGGCTTTATTGTTTGATAAATGCGCTATTTCAATTACTGCCTAGCCTTTCCGTAACATGGGGTTTTGATTCATTCAATTTTGTTTTTAATCTCATCTATATGCTGGTCATGGGGTTTATGGCTTTTCTATTTCTATCTCAAACCGACAAATTGATTAAACTATTTAGACTACAAAAAGGATTTGACTCACCTACCATTGAAATAAGGAATTTGAATACCGACGGACTAATCAAATTCGGTTTGGTAATCATTGGTATTTTTATGATTGTAGAGAACTTGGCTCCTTTTATAATTTTTTGTTATTGGGCTTTCAAAAAACAAGTTTCAGCAAATGGACTTGATGAAATAGAGGGTGTTATTTTTCATCAATATATCGACTATAATTGGTGGATTACGTCAGGACTAAACATTCTTATTGGAATTGTGATCACCACCTACAATAAGCAAATTTCAAAACTGTTCGTGGAAAAAGAAAAAAAAATTAGTAATACAGAATAAGATTCAGGCAACCTTTTAAACAAAATTCACGTCTTTATAATTAGAGACGTGTAAAACAATTAAGGATGCTTGAAAACCCAAAAATCAATATTAAAATTAAACTAGCGGTATTGTGGACCTCTGTTACCTTGTGCTATTTATATGGAGACTACTTTGAGCTATACACACCGGATAAAGTGAATAGCTTAATTTCCGGCGAAAATAATCTGGACAGTCCCATCAAACTACTGACCGCATCAATAATTTTGGCTATTTCGTCACTTATGGTTGTGGTATCGGTGCTTGTCAAACCAAAAATAAACCGAATTCTGAACATCCTATTTGGTACCATGTTTACCCTAATGATGGTGATTATAGGATTGTATTCCACCCATGAATGGTACCTTTTTTATGTGTTTTTAGCTTTTTTGGAAAGCGTGCTCACTGCCCTAATTGTTTGGTATGCTTGGAAATGGCCCAAAGAGACTTCAAAATCTTGAGGAAATTAGAAACGGTCCGACTCAGAAATTAAAGAGGTTGTCAAAACTGGCTATAATCCATAGTCACCTCCTATCCTACACCAATTATGTCAACGTTATGTAATCGTGTTTTGCCCTGGCACTAACACCCTCGAGGTCTTTTCGACATGAAATGGAAAGTATCGATGTAGAAATCTAAATTTCTCATACGTTCTGATGATTGGCCACATTATGACCGGTTTTGATGTCTTTTTCTTTGGATGTAACATTATTGGGGCTATGGAGTCTACAAGTAAAACGAACATCAATGAAATCAATCAAAATCCTATTATTCCTTTTTGCGTTATTAGTTATCAGCTATTGCAAGAAGAGCCCGAACAGTACAGAAGCAGCAAGTTCTATGGTCACCTTTACCGAAGATGGTGGTAAATTTACCACATCGGAAAAAGAACTCATTCGAGAAACAGTACTGGAATCGGAACAAGAAATTCGACCCCTAATACCGACCCTACCGGACAGTATAACCGTATCCCTGGAAATTGTGGATTGGGACCTTGATGTGGTCGGAGGTGTTACCGGACGTACCGAATCCAATTCCCCACCATTAGTGATGATTCAAATCTCTGATAAATATCCAGGGGGCATTACCAATGCCGTGCATGTAGCTCTAAAACACACAATTTACCATGAATTCCACCATTTGTACCGAGGTTGGGCCATTCAGGACAACAAATATGGGCCTGGTATTTCCACAGCTGCCATAAACGAAGGTTTGGCCGTTGTTTTCTCTGAGGAATATACCGGTAAAGCCATGGAAGCGGATACCCCACCAGAAGCAGCCATTGCGGAGCAGTGGGCGGAAGAGATCAGGTCTTTGCCCCTAAATGCGAACTATCAACATTGGATGTTCCAACACCCCGATGGCAGACAGGCCGTTGGTTACAGAACCGGAAACTACCTGATTAGAAAAGCGATGACCAATTCAGGCAAAGACGTTCTTGAACTCAGCGAACTTACTCCCGATGAAATTTATAAACTAGCTGGATATTAACCCTTAAAAGCAGAGCCCACATCCATAAACTAGGCTTTCATTGCAAAGCTACGTATCTTTGACCCGTGGAAAATGGTAAAAAAATAATTTTGTTCGATGGGGTCTGTAACCTCTGCAACAACTCTGTCCAATTTGTAATAAAACGGGATAAAAACGATGTATTCCGCTATGCGGTACTCCAGAGTGATGTGGGCCAGCAGTTATTGAAACAGCGTCATATAGACACCATTGCCGTGGACTCCATTATCCTGATCGAGCCGGGAGTAGCCTATTATACCAAGTCCGACGCTGCCTTGGAAATTGCACAGCATTTGGGCGGATTATGGAAATTATCCGCCATATTCTCCTGGATACCTGCAACCTTAAGAAACCGCATTTACGATTTTGTGGCAAAAAACCGCTATAAATGGTTTGGCAAACAGGAGTCCTGCATGATTCCGACCCCTGAGTTAAGAGCGAAGTTCTTGGATTGATTTATTTCACCTCATCGTAATGATCGTCCCACTCTTGCACGTGCGGTTCTCCCAATTTACCTACTGATTTGGCCACTACCATGGAAACTGTTGCATCACCAGTGACATTTACAATGGTCCTACACATGTCCAAAGGCCTATCTACTGCAAAAATCAGTGCAAGTCCAATGGCCAATTTATCGGAAGGAAAACCAATGGATTCCAATACAATAACCAACATAACCATTCCCGCTCCGGGTACCGCCGCCGATCCAATGGATGCCAATAAGGCAGTCAAAACAATGGTCAACTGATTTCCAAAAGTAAGGTCGAATCCAAGTGCCTGTGATATAAATACTGCTGCGACCCCTTGGTACAGGCTGGTACCATCCATATTAATGGTTGCTCCCACGGGCAATACAAAACTGGACACTTCTTTATCTACACCAATGTGTTCCTCTACCCTTTCCATTGTAACTGGCAAAGTGGCCGCACTGGAACTTGTCGAGAACGCCAATAATTGGGCAGGACTGATCTCTTTTAAGAACCAGAATGGGTTTTTCTTGGTAACTACACCTACTATTGTTGCATAAAAAACAATCATTAGGGCAAGACCCAAAACGACTACGCCGGCATATTTAAGCAACGCCAGTAATAAATCTGGGTCACTGGAAGATACCACTACTCCCGCCAAAAGGGCAAACACGGCATAGGGTGCCGTAAGCATGATCAGGTCTACCATTTTTAGTACCACATCATTCAGGGCATCAAAAAAATCCTTTAAGGGCTTTGCCTTTTTCTCGCCTATCAATAACATGGAAATTCCCAAGAAAATGGTAAAAAATATTACTTGCAACATCAAAGCATTGTCCGTCATGGCCGCCATGGCATTGTCGGGGACCATATCTACAATAAATTGCAATGGCCCACTATCTTTCTGTCGGGATGCTTCCTCTATTTTGGATGTAACACCTGCATCTCCCGCATAAGTGTCAGTTAACTTTGTTACCGTATCCTCGGAAATGCCACTGCCCGGATTCATCACGTTTACCAACAATAACCCAATGGTAATCGCAACTACAGTTGTAAGGATGTAAATCCCTATGGTTCTTAGCCCTATATTTCTGAATTTTGATATATCCTTTAGGTCGGAGATACCTTTTACCAAGGATGCCAAGATCAATGGTATGGCGATTAGTTTAAGAAGTTTTACAAAAATGGTCCCCAATGGTTGGATCCAATCAGATACAAATTCCTTGCCCCAGCTAATTTGGGTCATTGCAAATCCGAAAAGAATACCTAAAAGCATTCCGATAAGAATCTGCCAGTGCAATTCCAATTTCTTCATAAAGTATATTTATTGAGGGTAATATACTTTATTGTATGGAAACCTCCTAATGGGTCAATCAGATTTTGTTGGTACGGGCCAACAGGGAATAATCGGCCAATACCATTGCCGCCATGGCCTCCACAATGGGCACAGCTCTTGGAACCACGCATGGATCGTGCCTTCCCTTGCCTTGGGTGGCAACTTTTTCTCCGTCCTTGTTAATGGTTTCGTAGGATTGTAAAACTGTGGCGACGGGTTTAAAAGCTACATTAAAATAAATATCCATTCCATTGCTAATACCTCCTTGCACTCCTCCGCTACGATTGGTTTTGGTGGTACCATCGGCATTATACGCATCGTTGTGCTCACTCCCTTTCATGGCAACCCCGGCAAATCCGCTTCCGTATTCAAATCCTTTTACCGCGTTAATGGACAGCATGGCCTCGCCCAATTTGGCGTGGAGTTTATCAAAAACCGGTTCGCCAAGACCAACCGGTACATTTTGGATTACACAAGTGATCACACCCCCTATGGTGTCGCCCTCCTTTTTAATGGATTTGATATAATCTTCCATTTTTTGGGCCATTTCCGTATCGGGACAACGAACTGCATTGGATTCAATTTTGGAAAAGTCCAACTCTTGATAAGGTTTATCCAGCTTCATGCCACCCACTTGCGACACGAAAGCATTTATTTGGACACCATGTAAAAATTGTTTGGCAATAGCACCGGCCACTACCCTACTTGCAGTCTCCCGGGCAGAACTCCTACCTCCGCCACGATAATCTCGGAAACCATATTTTTTATCGTACACATAATCTGCATGCGATGGTCTGTACGAATCCTTGATATGGGAGTAATCCTTTGATTTCTGATTGGTATTGTGAATGGCAAAGCCAATGGGAGTTCCTGTGGTCTTTCCTTCAAAAATACCTGAGTATATCTCTACCGTATCGGGTTCTTTTCGCTGGGTAACTATGGACGATTGCCCTGGTTTTCTTCGGTTCAAATCCAATTGGATCCGCTCCAAGTCCAATTCTATTCCTGCAGGGCAGCCATCAATAATGCCGCCCAATGCTTTTCCGTGGGATTCGCCAAAAGTGGTAACCCTAAAAAGTTGTCCAAAAGAATTTCCTGCCATTCGGTATAAAATATGATGCCATCAAAGGTAGAGCTTACAAAGTTAATTCAAAAACAAGCCTTTGGCTTAATGTTATTATAACATATTTCATTCTTAGGTGATATTTTTTTAACGATATGCTCATAAATTATTGACCTCGTGTTGATTTCTATGTTATTCCCACTCCTTTATTTTGTAATAAACCTTATCAGATTGAAAAAAAGGAAGATAGATTTAGCAGTCATCTCGGATGTTCACCTAGGAACATATGGCTGCCATGCAGATGAGCTTATTACCTACCTGAACAGTATACAGCCAAAAAAACTGATTCTGAACGGGGATATTATCGATATTTGGCAGTTCAGTAAAAGGTATTTCCCCCCATCACATTTAAAGGTACTGAGAAAGATAATAGGCATGGCCTCCAAAGGCACCGAGGTGTTCTATATCACTGGAAATCACGATGAAATGCTGCGTAAGTTCAGTGATACTTCAATGGGGAATTTTAAGATAATGAACAAATTGGTATTAAACTTGGACGGCAAAAAGGCATGGATTTTTCATGGCGATGTATTTGATGTTTCCATCCAAAATGCCAAATGGTTGGCCAAACTGGGCGGTTATGGCTACGATCTTCTTATTTTGATCAATAGCTTCCTCAACTGGTGCCTGGCCAAAATGGGGCGCGAAAAATATTCATTGTCCAAACGCATTAAAAATAGCGTAAAAGGCGCCGTAAAATATATCAACAATTTTGAAAAGACAGCTGCAGAGCTTGCCATTGAAAACGATTACGACTACGTGATCTGCGGCCATATCCATCAACCAAAAAAAGAAATATACCAGAACAAATATGGCAGCTGCACCTATCTAAATTCGGGTGATTGGGTTGAGAACCTCACTGCTTTGGAGTATTCCTTTAAGCGATGGAGAGTCTACCATTACAACCACGATAGACTTTCTCCTTTCTTTGTGGACGAAGACCTAAAGGAAATGAACATGAACGAACTGATTGCCTCCATTACCGATAAAGAGGTTGATATCGAAGATATTACCCAAGAGCACATCAGCGAAATTGAAGAAGAAAGTGTCGATCGAGATTTTTTAGATGACAAGGGCCTGTCTCAAGATTGAAACCGGGTGCTGTGCCTCCCTTTTTGTCCCATCCATAATCTGATGCCTACAACTTGTGCCGTTCGCTGCGATCAAGGTCTCTTCCGAGCTCTTTGCTACCGCAGGGAACAATTTTAGGCTGCCCACCTTCATGCTGGTCTCGTAATGTTCTTTTTCGTACCCAAAGGAACCTGCCATACCACAACATCCAGATGCTATTATCGTTACTTTGTAATTCTTGGGCAGGTTCAGCATATCAAAAGTTACTTTTTGGTTGCTCAATGCTTTTTGATGACAATGTCCATGTATTTTGATGGTCTTCTCCTCATCGGTAAAACTTTCGGATGTAATATGCCCTTCTGCAATTTCGGCTGCTAAGAATTCTTCAATCAAAAATGATTGGGAAGCCAACTTCCGTAATTGCTCCTTATCATCGTACAATCGCTGGTACTCATCCCTGAACGATAGAATGGCCGATGGTTCCAACCCAACAATGGGTAGACCTCGGTTCAAAATATCCTTTAAACGCTCCATATTCTGGGCAACCAGTTTTTTCGCCTGTTTTAAATACCCTTTAGATAAATATGTCCTGCCACTTTCACCATAAAACAGTTCAACGTCGTAACCTAATTTGCACAACAGTTCAATCGCATCCTTACCTACTTGGATATCCAAATATTTAACAAACTCATCTACATAAAGGATGACTTGTTTTTTGGAAAGGTCCGTGCGTTTTACCCGATGTTTTTTTAAATGCTTGGTAAAATTAAAACGACCTACTTCTGGCAAGCTTCGCTCTGGGGCCACTCCCGATGCTTTTTTGAGCAATGCACCCACCGATTTGGATTTGTACATCCAATTGGTAATGCCGGGCATTTTACTGCCCAATGCGTTCAATCGAGTGTTATGGGCGAACAACTTGCTCCGTAAAGAATATCCATTGGCTTCTTGATAATTGTACAGGAACTCGGCCTTAAGCGCGGCCACATCCACGTTACTGGGACATTCACTGGCACAAGCCTTACAGCTCAAGCATAGATCGAATGCGGTTTTAAGCTCTTTATGATCAAAACGATTGGTTTTTTGGGAATTGGTCAAAAATTCTCGCAGGGCATTGGCTCTTCCACGGGTTGTATCCCTCTCGTTTTTTGTCGCTTGGTAACTTGGGCACATGGCTCCACTCATATGATGACTTTTTCTGCAGTCGCCACTACCATTACATTTCTCCGCCGCTTTTAATATGCCCTCACTGTCCGAAAAGTCCATGAGCGTTTTTACCTCGGGCTCTTCACGGTCCACCTCGTACCGCAAAGATTCATCCATGGCGTAGGCATCCACAATTTTACCGGGGTTCAGAATACCGTTGGGATCAAATAAGCTCTTTACTCTTTTTAATAATTGATAATTGGCCTCCCCGATCATTAAGGGAATAAACTCCGCACGTACAATCCCATCGCCGTGCTCCCCACTAAAACTACCTTGATATTTTTTGGTGAGTTTTGCCACATCGGTGGTTATGCTACGGAAAAGGACCACATCTTCGGATTTTTTCAAATTCAGAATTGGTCGTAAATGCAGTTCGCCCGCACCCGCATGGGCGTAATAAACCGCACTTTGGTCATAGCCTTTCATGATCTTGGTAAACTCTCCTATAAAATCCTTTAGATCCTCCAATGCCACGGCGGTATCCTCAATACAGGCTACAGCTTTTTTGTCGCCCACCATATTTCCCAAAAGTCCCAGACCAGCTTTGCGCAGTTCTATGGCCTTATTGATGTCGTCCCCATAGAGAACAGGGCTGGCATAGCTCAACCCGGACTTTACGATGGTTTTCAAGAGTAATTCCAGCTGATTTTCCAGATCCTCCTCCGTTTCGGCCTTTACTTCCAACATTAAAATGGCTACAGGATCGCCATCCACAAAAAAACGGTTGGCCGATTGCGCCCTATTGTTTTTGGTACAGTCTAAAATCACTTTGTCCATCATTTCGCATAAATGGAGCTTGTGTTCCATTACTGGGGCCACATCCGCCAAACAATCTTCCAAGGTTTTATAATGCGTGGCCACCATAGCAGAAAACTGGGGAGGCAAGTCATCCAGTTGAAGTGTAACCTCGGTAGTAAAAGCCAAAGTTCCCTCGCTACCCGAAAGTAATTTACATAAATTGAATTCATCCGAGTCTTCGCCAAAAATGTTGTTCTTGAGCAATTCGTCCACCGCATACCCTGTATTTCTTCGATGTATACTGGGTTTCGGAAATTCTGCCTTTATGTTGCCCTGAATGTCGGGATTGGAAAGCTCTTCATATAATTTGTGATAGATTCTTCCTTCAAGAGAATCGGTCTGTTTCTTTGCATCGAATTCCTTTTTGGTGAGACTCGAAAAGTATGCCTCACTGCCATCGGACAAAATACATTGCATGGCCACCACTTTATCCCTTGTTACCCCATATTGTATCGATGTAGTCCCCGAGGAATTGTTCCCGACCATTCCCCCGATCATACAACGGTTGGAGGTTGAGGTATTTGGCCCAAAAAACAGGCCGAACGGTTTCAAATACTGATTGAGCTCATCCCGAACCACACCAGGTTGTACGGTAACCTGCCTTTTCTCCTTGTTCAAACTAACTATCTTGGTAAGGTATCGGCTCACATCCACTACAATGCCAGGACCCACGCACTGTCCGGCCAGAGACGTTCCTGCCGTTCGTGGTATGAGACCAACTTTGTTGGTATTGGCAAAATCAACCAGTACTTTTATATCTTCCGCGTTTTTAGGATAGGCCACCGCCAACGGCAAAATGCGATAAACGGAGCCGTCGGTGGCATATAGCGCTTTACTTAAATCATCGAACAAGAGCTCGCCTTTCAAGTTTTGGGAAAGGTCTTTTAACAAATATTTATCCAATTTGGAATACTTTTTGGGAACTAAAAATGTTTTTCAATCGTAAATCTAGTACAAAACTATCTCTAATTTTTAACTTAACGAGAACCTCATGAAGATTACCACATTATTTTCTGTATTTATTTTGTTTGTTACAGCAAACCTTAGCGCTCAAAATATATCCGAACATGCACTTGGCCTAAGATTGGGCGATAGTGATGGTTTTGGTGCCGAAATATCCTATCAAAAATCCATCGGGCGTTACAACAGGGCCGAATTTGACCTAGGTTGGAGGGACAGCAGGGATTTTGACGCCTTTAAACTTACAGGAGTTTACCAATGGGTGCATCAACTGGATGGAAACTTTAACTGGTACTATGGTGTAGGTGGAGGACTGGGAAGCGTCGATTTTGATTATCCCGGATTTGACGAGGACAACGACGGCCTTTTTGTTTTTGCCGCAGGTGATATCGGGATTGAATACGACTTTGATATCCCCTTGTTGCTATCCTTGGACTTTAGACCGGAAATAGGCCTTATAGGGTACGATGGCTTTGATAACGATTTTGATTTTGATATTGCGCTTGGAATCCGCTATCAGTTCTAATTAAGAAAATTTTACCAAAAACCCTTGGCCCATCCAATAGCCAAGGGTTTTTTTTTGCCATAAGTATTGAATACCTTAGCGGACTTAAACAATTAAACATGAAAAAATTATTTGTTCTATCCTTAGTGGCCGTATTTATGGCTTCCTGTAAATCAGACCCAAAAGGATATACATTGAGTGGTACCATAACCGGGGAAACCGAAAACGGCACCCAAATATTTTTAAAGACCACGGATTCCCTAAATCAATTGGTGGACATTGACACCGTAAAAGTGGAGAATGGACTTTTTAGTTTTAGCGGAAATCAAGTGGAGCCAAAAATGCACTATATTTTTGTTGACCAACTTCGCGGCAATGTCCCCGTGATCGTAGAGAACGGGTCTATTGAGGTAAAGTTCCAAAAGGACAGTATTGATCAAGCTCAGATCAAGGGCACAGAACAAAACGATATGTTCATGGACTTTCTAACGGAAACCCGCAAACTTTCGCAGCGAGCAAGATCCATGCAGGACGATATGCGCGTAGCTGCACAACAGAGGGATACTGCAACGGTAACCGCTTTGCGCGAGGAATTCATCGAATTCCAAGAGGACGCTAAAAATTTCAACACCACCTACGCCAAAGAGCATCCCAATGCCTACGTATCCGTATTGATCATTGGAAACTTATTGGCCACCAAAACATTGCCCGTTGAGGAAATCCGTTCCATGTTCGAAGCGCTCTCCCCAGAAATGAAGGCGACCGAGCCCGGAAAACAGATTGCAGAACAGTTGGAAAACTTAAAGTCCACTCAAATAGGCTCGATAGCTCCAGATTTTTCTGCCCCAACGCCTTCCGGAGATGTATTGGCCCTCAGCGATGTAACAAGCAATGCCAAACTTACCTTGGTCGATTTTTGGGCAGCATGGTGCAGACCTTGTAGAGCAGAAAATCCAAATATTGTAGCGGTGTACAAAAAATACCGCGAAAAGGGTTTCGATGTTCTGGGGGTATCCTTGGACAACAATGCGGACCATTGGAACCAAGCCATCCAATCCGACGGATTGGAATGGAACCATATTTCCAACCTACAACGTTTCCAAGATCCTATTGCCCGATTGTACAATATCAACGCAATCCCTGCAGCATTTTTATTGGATGATAAAGGGGTTATAGTGGCAAGAGACCTTAGAGGTCCCGCACTGGAAGAAAAAGTATCGGAACTGCTCAATTAATAATTGAGTCGACAAAGCGCAAAAAAATAAAAGCCTGGATTGTTCCAGGCTTTTTTTATTGAATTATATTTTGCCCAATTTCTCCAGAACAAAAAGAATAACTATGGGAATGGCCAAAAGAACAACAATCAATGTATCCGTAACAAAAAGTTCGGGCCTAAAAAGCAAAGTGGTCGCATACCCTCCCACGGCACCACCAAAGTGCGCGGTATGCCCTATGTTGCCGTGCCTGCTCTTCATCCCATAAATGGAGTACAACAGATAAGCTATGCCCAGTACGTAGGCTGGCAAAGGTATCGGGATAAACATTATTCCCAATTGCATATCCGGATTAAGAAGAATGGCAGCATACAAAACACCCATTACCGCTCCACTGGCACCAACGGCACTATAAAACGGTTCGTTTTTATGGAAAAACAGTGCCAAAAGACTCCCGGCGACCAAACTCACAAAATAAATGATCAAAAACTTTCCCGACCCCAACCAACTTATAACCACCGGGGCAAAAAAATACAAGGTGAACATATTCAGGAACAAATGAGATACATCCACATGTAAAAATCCAGATGAGACCATTCTTTCATTTTGTCCAGCCTGAATTGCACTGATACTGAACTTATACCGATCAAAGAAAGCCATACTATTGAATCCTCGGATGGATACCAAAACATTGGCTGCCATTATAACAATGGTCGCAATATGTAAATTGAGCATGTAAACAAAGGTTTGGGTTCAAATATAGCTATCATTTTGTTCATGATTTCACACAAAAACATAAAATATTGACAAACAACATTTTGCATGATAGCCAAGTTTTTTTACACAGTATTTTCATGGCAAAAACAAAGCTCAAACATCTGACATGCAGCTTTTTATGATATTCCATTGAAACAAAGCCACCACATCAGATTTTCATATGCTTATACTACAATTAGTAAAGTGTTAATATCAAAATATTTGAAACAATTATAAGCTAATATATATTCTATTAGGTATAAATAAGATAGCTTTGTAACTCAAATTAGGAGAAAAAAAAGAGCCCGCTTTACGGGCTCTATCCAATTTCGGAACTGTTCAGACTTTGTAATCCTGCTTTCGCTGTTCAGATTCAACTGTCCTGTTCCTGTATCTTTTATAAATCAAAAATACGCTAAAAAAATCATTCTAGAAAGGAAAACGATTCATTTAACACATTATTGTTAAAATCCCCTAAACTCTCACCTTGTAGATTAGTTCCATGCTCTTACGTACATTTCTTCTTAAAATAGCCTCTTTAGAGGTAAGCGAAATAGCATACTGACCATCGGCAATTCTGAAATCATCTACTTTCATTGCAGTAATAACTGTAATTTGGAATTTGCCAGGTTCAAGATAGTGAATTTGAACTACTACATTTAACGTTCCATCTGCCTGAATCTCTTTCAGAACTACTTTTATTGGAGGTTTGTCAGGTTTATTGGGGTCAAAATGATTTATGAACTTAAAATTAACCCCCCTTAAATATATATCAAGTAGGTAACGAAATGCTCTAATCATTAAATCTTGAACTCTCTCTACTTCAATTCCCTCCCTCTTACCGTTCTCATCGCCAAACTGACTTCTGTCTTGATAATGTTTGTCTACCCACAATTCAACCTTAAACTCTTCATATTCATGAATAGGTTTTGCGTTTTGTGAAGCACAATTCTCCACAAATGCTTCTTTATCTACTACCAATGTTCCTTTTATCATGGGAATCCTTTTTCGCTTTTTTCTTTCCAATTCAATTTTTTTTGAAGATATTGAAGTTATTGTTTCTAGGTGCCTACATTAAAAATCATTTTTTAGATTTTCCTTCATTAAACAGGGACTCTTCATCAAGCCCGTATTTTAAAGCCAGTTTCTTTTTGTAATAAGAAATTAATTCAGGTGAATACCATATGGGTAAAGCCCAAAAATATCCCCTGCCTAATGGATTATTGATTCTTCTTACAGTCCCTTTTGGATACAAATTCGATAGAGCAGTAGAAAGTTTAGCAACCATATCCTCTTTGTCATATTTAATAAAAGTTGGGTTCTTTCTAACTACAAACTCATATATTTCCTGCGTTGTTACAAAAGCATTGATTTCCTTTAGAGACCCTAAACATAATTGTTTCCAATTTTGTTTTGGAACCTTTGGTTTTTCGCCTTTCATATTTTCAACCTCGTAACCTTTGATTCCACCAACAACAGAATTAATTTGAGATTTTAAGTCAGTATTGCCACTTGAAGGTTTCCCTTTTAATTTATTCAACAAGTTCTGGTACCGAACAACCTTTTCTTCGAGCTGTTTAAGCTTAAGAGAATAATGCTCGATTAGCTCTTCTCTGTCCTGTTCTGTAATCTCAAAAGAATCCATGATTCAAAGTTAAACCAAAAATAAATCAACAAATCCCTCAAAATAATTTAATTATAAACAAAATTGTTAATAACTTTATATTATATTGATTATCAAATTTTTAAGAGGGGGATTATTAGGGATTATTAGCTTTAAATGGAAAAATAATTATAATTCATGAGTAACAAAATGTGAGGAGAAAGCATTTATTAAATCAAACTTGTTCCAATGCCATTCCACTTGTTTAAGCTAGTTGATTTACAATATTAGATAAGACTCATCCGGTTTATATCCCTACAATGTTTTCCAAAGAAAATAAACCCATCAATTTATTCGCACAGCATTTGCACAGTAAATATGTAACATGGTATAACAAATAGACAACAGTGATATAATTATTAGCTCTATAAATACAAAGTGAAACTTCTACATGTTGTAAATGCAGTATAAATATTTGCAATAGCTATATTTGCAGACAAGAATAGTCTATGCAGCTGGTAGTTTATATCCTTGTTTATCCATTGCTCTGGTTGATTTCCAGACTTCCCTTTAAAATTATATATTTTATTTCCGATGGCGTATATGTGCTGCTCTATAAAGTAATCGGCTATCGTAAAAAAGTAGTCCGCGGCAACTTAAAATTAGTGTTTCCAGATAAATCGGACGCTGAACGGATCTTGATAGAGAAAAAGTTCTACCAGCATATGTGCGATATGTTCTTGGAAATGATCAAGACCATGGGCATTTCCAACAAACAACTTCAACAACGGTTTACTTTTTCCAATTTGGAAGTATTGCATCAGCTCGAAGCAAAGAACAAAAGCATAATGCTCATGTTCCCACATTATGCCAGTTGGGAATGGGTAATTGCGCTAGATGCCCACATTGCCTCAAAAGGATATGCCATCTATCAAAAAATAGGCAATAGGTATTTTGATAAATTGGTCAGGGACATCCGGGAGAAATTCGGCACTACATTGATCACCACCAAGGAAACCCGGGATATTGTGGCCCAAAATAAAAAGGAAGGTAATTTAAGCATGTACGGTATTTTGAGCGATCAATCCCCAATGATAAAAAAGGCTTTGTTGTGGACCCCTTTTATGGGTATTACCGTTCCGGCGCATACAGGTGCCGAGATGCTGTGCAAAAAATTGGACCTACCGGCCGTATATTTAAAAGTGAGCAAGGAAAAACGTGGCCACTACAGCGGTACCTTTTCTTTAATTACCGAAAAGCCAAAAGAAATGGAAGAGTTTGCGCTTACCAAAGCATTCTTGGCCCTTGTTGAAGAATCCATAAACGAAGCGCCCGAATATTACTTTTGGACCCACAAACGCTGGAAACACAAGGACAAGATGCCCCAAAAGTTCCAATAGGGATGCAATTGGGTGTCGGCGTTCTAAATTCCCGCCTCCACTTTTATTTCACCAATGATTCTATCTGCCAAGGCATCGGCTTCTTCCTGTGATTTAGCCTCCGTATAAATTCGTATTATCGGTTCCGTGTTGGACTTTCTCAGGTGCACCCAATTTTCTGGAAAATCAATCTTGACTCCATCGATCGTGGATACCTCTTCATCTTTATATTTATTGAACATGGCCTCCAAAAGGGCATCCACATCCAGATCGGGAGTCAATTGTATCTTCTTTTTACTCATAAAATAGCTGGGGTAACTTGCCTTGAGTTCGGCAACGGTTCCTCCACGCTCAGACATCAACATCAAGAACAACGCTGTTCCCACCAATGCATCTCGTCCATAATGACTCTCTGGGTAAATAATTCCTCCATTGCCCTCTCCTCCTATAATGGCATTGTTTGCCTTCATCTTGGTCACCACGTTCACTTCTCCAACGGCTGCTGCTTCATATGTGCCTCCGTGTTTTTCGGTAATATCGCGCAGAGCTCTTGAAGACGACAAGTTGGAAACTGTATTCCCTTTGGTCTTGGACAGCACATAATCAGCGCAGGCGACCAAGGTATATTCTTCCCCGAACATTTCGCCATCATTACTTATAAAGGCCAAACGGTCCACATCTGGGTCCACCACAATGCCAAAATCGGCTTTTTCCTCCACTACTTTTTTACAAATGTCACCCAAATGCTCTTTTAGTGGTTCAGGGTTGTGCGGAAAGTGCCCCGTGGGATCGCAATAGAGTTTCACCACTTCTACGCCCAATTCTTCCAATAGTTTGGGGATAGCAATGCCCCCTGTTGAATTTACACCGTCAACAACAACTTTAAAACCGGCTTTTTTAATGGTCTCCGCATCCACCAAAGGTAATTCCAAGACTTCATCAATATGGATATCGATATACGAATCATTCTTTGTGATCTCACCCAGATTGTCCACTTCAGCAAATTCAAAATCCTCTTTTTCCGCTAAAGCCAATATTTTGGCTCCTTGTTCTGCATCCAAAAACTCCCCTCTTTCGTTCAACAACTTAAGAGCGTTCCATTGTTTTGGGTTATGGCTTGCTGTTAAAATAATTCCCCCGTCAGCTTTTTCCAATGGAACCGCTATTTCTACAGTGGGCGTAGTAGAAAGTCCCAAATCAATCACATCGATGCCCAGACCAACCAATGTGGAAACCACCAAATTCTGGATCATTTCCCCGGACAATCGGGCATCCCTGCCAATTACGACTTTCAAATGTTTCTTGTTGGCATACGATTTTAACCAAGTACCGTAAGCTGCAGCAAATTTAACCGCATCTACAGGAGTAAGGTTGTCGTTTGTGTTTCCTCCAATGGTTCCTCGTATTCCAGAAATTGATTTGATCAGTGTCATAATTGTTAAAAAAGTTTTTGCAAATATAGTGGGGCATATCCGATTCCATGTTTTGAATTTGTAAATTTCGACAGAAAAGGAATTTGTCCCGATGAACTTCTTAGCACATATCTACTTATCTTTTGATGACCCGGAAATTACCTTGGGCAATTTTTTTGCCGACCATATCCGTGGAAATAAATTCAAACACTTTCCCGATAGAATTCAAAAAGGGATTCTATTGCACAGGGAAATCGACACCTTTACGGATGCCCACCCCATTGCTAAACAAAGCAGCAAACGGCTTCATAAAAACTATCATCATTACAGCAGGGTCATCGTCGATATCTATTACGATCATTTCCTCGCCAAAAATTGGGACAATTATTCCAACGTACCCCTAACTGAATATGTAGAAGGGTTTTATGACTTATTGGGCGATAATTACGATATCTTGCCCATTGCCACCAAACGAATGATGCCCTATATGATTGCGGACAACTGGTTGCTCAACTATGCCAACCTGGAAGGCATTGAACGCGTACTCAATGGTATGAACCGACGTACCAAGAACAAGTCCAGAATGAATTTTGCCATTTTAGATCTGGAGGAATACTATGCAGAGTTCGAATATGAATTCTGCTCTTTTTTTGAAGAATTGATTACCTTTTCCAAACAAAAATTTAATGCGCTATGCGAAAACTGATTCTCCTTCTGCCCCTACTTCTCTTTGTACATTGTAAACAGCAGCCCCAACCAGCTAGTCCGACCGGATTGGTGGCAGACAAGGCCATGGCCGTCTCTGCTCGTAAAGAAGCCTCTCAACTGGCCGTAGATATTATGAAAGAAGGCGGAAATGCTTTTGATGCCATGGTCGCTACGGAGCTTACTTTGGTAATTGCTTACCCTTTTGCAGGTAGTGTGGGTGGTGGTGGATTTATGGTTTACCGTAAAAGCAATGGAGAGGTCGGTGGAATCGATTATAGGGAAAAGGCTCCGCTCGCAGCGCACAAAGATATGTATCTGGATTCTTTGGGCAATGTAATTCCTGGTCTGAGCACCTTTGGCGGAACAGCAATTGGTGTGCCCGGAACCGTTGCCGGCGTCCTCGAGGTCCATAAAAAATTTGGAAAATTACCGCTAAAGGATATCATTCAACCAATTATAGAGCTTGCCAACCAAGGCGTGGTGGTTACCGATAAACAAGCTCGGCGATTGGAAGGTTACAGAGAACAATTTATTAAAGCCAATGGGGATAGCTCTAAATTCGCCTCTCCATTTGTAGCGGGCGACACCATAAAATATCCGGCCTACGCCAAAACCCTTCAAAAAATCATGGAAGAAGGGCGTGATGGTTTCTATAAAGGCGAAGTGGCGCAAAAATTGGCTGCTTTTGTGCAAGAAAACGGTGGTTTGATCACCGAGGAAGATCTGGCCAAATATGAAGCTGTATGGAGAGATCCCATTGTTTTTGATTATAAAGGAGTAAAGATCATCTCCATGAGCCCACCCAGCAGCGGAGGGGTCACGATCAATCAAATGTTTAAAATGATGGAACCCTACGATATCTCAAAATTTGGTCACAACTCAACCAAGACCATTCAATTGTTTACCGAAGCCTCTCGAAGGGCCTACGCCGATAGAAACTATTTTTTGGGCGACCCCGATTTTGTGGACATCCCTTACGATATGCTGTTGAGCGATGAATATCTAGAGGGCAGAATGTCCAATTTTTCTTTTGATAAAGCCACACTTTCATCAGATGTTAGCCATGGTGAGGTTGAAATTATTGAAAGTGATCAGACCACACATTTTTCTATAGTGGATAGTGAAGGTAACGCAGTTTCCGTCACTTCTACCCTCAATGGAGGATATGGGTCCAAACTCTTTTGTGAAGAAGTAGGAATTTTTCTCAATAACGAAATGGACGATTTTAGTTCCAAGCCCGGAGTTCCCAACATGTTCGGGCTAATCGGTGCCGAAGCCAACAGCATTGCTCCGGAAAAACGCATGTTAAGCAGTATGACGCCCACCATTGTTGAAAAGGATGGGGAACTGTATATGGTTGTGGGCACCCCAGGAGGTTCTACAATAATTACCGCAGTTGCTCAGACCATTTTAAATGTTTACGAATTTAACTTAAGTATGCAAGAAGCCGTGAACGCGCCTCGCTTTCACCACCAATGGTTACCGGATATGGTGATTTTTGAACCCGAAGGCTTCTCCGAAGAACTTAAGGCAGAATTAAAATCCAAAGGATATATCATTAATGAAGAGCGAACCCCGATCATTGGCAAAGTGGATGCCATACGGGTATTGCCCAACGGTAAACTGGAAGGTGGCGCAGACAAACGTGGAGATGATACGGCAGTTGGTTATTAAACATCCTTTGAAATGGATTTTGATGTTGTTATTTTGACGGACCATAGGTATGTGGCCCCGAAAAAAAGTAACCCTTATATTGAAAATGTATTGCTCGAAGACCGGTTGGTTTTGGAAGCTTTGGAAAATCAGGGTTTAAAAGTAGGGCGAAAATCGTGGGACGACCCCAGTTTTGATTGGTCGACTACAAAACTTGCCCTGTTTCGAACCACTTGGGATTATTTTGACCGATATTCCGAATTTTCCAAATGGTTGGAAACGGCCTCGAAAAAAACGCGGTTCATTAATTCCCAGCAACTCATTCATTGGAACATAGATAAGCATTATTTACAAGACCTATCAATCAACGGAGTAACAATTCCCAAAACAGTTTTTATCGAGAAAGGCACAACCACCACGCTGGCAGATGCAATTTCAAATTCTGAAGCGAACCATAGGTTCAATGCTGATACTTTTATTTTAAAACCCTGTGTCTCCGCATCGGCAAGGCACACTTATAAAATTGAAAAAAATAAGATTATAGAACATGAAAGTATTTTCCAGGAATTAATTGCCAAAGAAGCAATGATGCTACAGGAGTTTCAAAAAAACATTGTTTCGGAAGGAGAAATATCCATGATGGTCTTTAACGGAGCGTTTACCCATGCAGTTTTAAAAACAGCCAAACCCGGGGATTTTAGGGTTCAGGATGATTTTGGCGGAACTGTTCAAAAGTATACCCCCAATCAAGAACAAATCGTATTTGCCCAAAGTATTGTTAAGGCAGCACCAGAATTACCAGTTTATGCCAGAGTGGATATTTTTAGGGATAACGAGGGTAACTTGGCCTTGGCCGAACTGGAAATTTTTGAACCGGAATTATGGTTTCGTCTAGACCCAACAGCTGCACACACCCTTGCCAAGACCATTAAAGACAAGGTTTTCTCTTAAAACTATTTGGCAATCTGCTTTTTTAATTCCTCCATGGACTGTTGCAACTGTTTCAATAAGCCTGTTTCGGTAGTAGCATCCACGTTAAAGGTAAGTTTACTGCTCACTTCCCAGATTTCTTGGATCTGATAGGGCTTGATTTCGTAAGGTGGATAGGTTTCGTTTAATGAAACAAGGGTAATATTGTTGGAATTGGGCTTTCGTTCTATTTTCTTTACCATTACCGAGTCCTGTAAAACCACCACATACATTTTATTGGAGCTCACATGATCTATATGCTCTATGGCCCGCGCCAACACCCAATCGTTGGGCCTCAAATTGGGCAGCATACTGTCCCCCTCTACCTGAAAACCCCGATAGGTGGCATTTCTAAACTCGGGAATGGGCATATCAAAAGCGGGTAGTTGCCGGTACCAGCTCGTATCGGAAATATTTTGGGGGTATCCTGCCGCAGCTTTGGCGTTCACCATCACCATGTTGTCATTTTCACTATTGTCCACCGTAACCACTTTAGGAATAACGCTTGTCTTGGAAGTATCCAAGTGCTTTTGGTCGCTCTCACCGAATAACCACAATGGGTTTATCTTAAATTGTTTCAAAAGTTCGGTAACCACCTTTCCGGAAAGCTTGGTTCTCCCCCGCTCAATATCCGCAGTGGTATTTTTAACGCCCAGCAAATTGGCAAAATCAGTTTGTGTATAACCTAGTTCCCTTCGGATATCGGTAAATCGTTTTAGGGTTATTTCATTTTCCATCATCAAGTCAATAATGTCGTGTCAAAAGCAGTCGAGATATTTAAAAATTAATTATTATCGAAAACAATCATACAGACAATCTATTCTCAAATATACCACTTTTGGATTATTTCCAAAATAATTTATGGATTATTTCCATTAATTGGATTATTTCCATATTTTTGATTGGAATATTTCCAAGTTATGAATTTTGACAGAATACGTGATAAACTGAACATTCTTGCCGATGCTGCCAAATATGATGTTTCGTGTGCAAGCAGTGGCAGCAATCGCACCAATTCCAATAAAGGATTGGGCAATGCGTCCAAAATGGGTATTTGCCATACCTACACCGCGGACGGCCGTTGTGTATCGCTACTAAAGATTTTGCTCACCAACCATTGTATTTTTGATTGCGCCTATTGCGTAACCCGTAAATCCAACGATGTTCCCAGGGCCGCTTTTAAGGTGCAGGAAGTTGTTGATCTTACCATCAATTTTTATCGAAGAAACTATATCGAAGGTCTTTTTTTGAGTTCCGGTATTTTTAAAAGCGCCGACCACACCATGGAACGTTTGGTAGCTGTTGCCAAAAAACTGCGCGAAGAAGAAAATTTCAACGGTTATATTCATTTAAAATCCATTCCTGGAGCGAGTGATGAATTAATGTACGAAGCAGGGCTTTATGCAGATCGCCTTTCCGTAAATATTGAAGTGCCCACAATTTCTGGCCTAAAACTATTGGCTCCAGATAAAAAGCACGAGGATTTTACCAGACCGATGGAAAAGGTAAAAAATGAAATAGTACGGTATACATCGGAGCGAAAGATTATAAAAAACACCCCAAAATATGCTCCTGCCGGCCAAAGTACACAAATGATCGTGGGTGCATCAGGAGAATCGGATAAGGATATAATGTATTCAGCGACATACTATTACAAAAAATATCATATGAAGCGTGTATATTATTCCGGATATGTGCCTGTAACCCAGGACTCCAGATTGCCATCGATAGGTTCAGAGGTGCCCATTTTACGCGAGAACAGATTGTACCAAACGGATTGGCTATTGCGCTTTTATGGGTTTTCCATTGGTGAAATCTTGAACAAGCAACATCCAAATCTGGATATGGACGTAGATCCTAAACTCTCATGGGCACTGCGCAACCTACACTATTTTCCAGTGGATGTGAACACTGCGGACAAGCGACTATTGGCACGAATCCCTGGTATTGGAATGCAGTCCGTATCAAAAATTATAAAGGCTAGAAAATTTAGAAAACTGAACTGGGACCATCTCAAAAAAATTGGTGTGGCCCTCAACCGTGCCCAATATTTTATGGTGTGCGAATCCCGAGATTGGGAGCGCCGAGACTTGGATGCGGATAAGATAAAAGGGATGATTCTGCAGCATTCCTCTGGAAAGTTTCGGAATCAATACAGTACGCAATTGTCGTTGTTCAATTAGGAATTGACAATGATTTCATCTCGAAATGTCATCCTGAGCCCAGTCGAAGGAGTTTTCGAGAGGTTTTAAAACTAAAAAGCAAACGTTATGAATGCTTCAACAACATTAGTTTATGACGGTAGTTTTAACGGGTTCTTGACCACCGTCTTTGTTGCGTTTGATGAAAAAATCAACGTGGCCGACATCCAAAAGAATAATCAAACCCAAAGCGGATTGTTTTCTGAAACCGAAACCGTTTTTACCCACGTGGAAAAAGCTAAACGAGTTTGGAACGGTATCCGAAATAAGAGTAACAATGCCATTTCCAGTGTCTATTTTGCTTTTTTAAGTGAAACCGAAGGAGTGGAAATGATGCTTTACTCTTACATCCAAAAATTAATGCGCACCAAAAATGGCAAGTATTTGGACTATTCGGACCCGACAGTATTGCACATCGCGCAATTGGCCAAAAAAGTGGGACGCGAAAAACATCGGATGGAAGCCTTTGTCAGGTTTCAATTGACCAAGGACGACATTTACTTTGCCAACATTGAACCCGATTTTGATGTACTCCCCTTAATTTCCAAACATTTCCGTGATCGCTATGCGGACCAAAAATGGTTAATTTATGATGTAAAACGTAAATATGGCATCTATTATAATTTGGACCACGTAGAAATGGTATCCCTCAATTTGAAAGACATCCACCACAACAAAACTATAAAAAGTGATGCCTTTACCACCGAGGAATACGAATACCAGACCCTTTGGAACGATTATTTTAAAAGTACCAATATTGCCTCGCGCATCAACCCAAAATTACATACGCAGCACGTACCTAAACGCTATTGGAAGTATTTGAGCGAGAAGAAGGAGGCGGTGTAATCTATCCTTTGCTTTTCTCCCCCACAAAATGGTCGCTTTTGGTCTTGAACAGTACGTTGAAACTGGTCAAACTGCCATATATTCGGGTAATATATTGTTGTAGGTCCACTTTTTCTTGATCGTCCAAGTTTTTGCTACTATTGATTTTTTGTTCCATCACGCGGATGCGGTCGCGCACCATCACAATTTTATGGAAAAAAGTATCAATGGGCATTTCCTTATTGGCAGTTGAGTCACCGGGTTCCATAACCAATTTTCCACCTTTCCATTTATCGGCCATGGCCACTTTTTCGTGGGTGTCGCTCCATTTTTCCAATATTTTCACCAAAGATCGCTCCACATCAAAAAAACTTACACTGTCCACTTCATCTTCCACAGCTTCAATAACTTCAAAATCTGAATCCAAATCAATGGTTTCCAATCCGTTTTCCAAAAATGTCACCCAATAATGTTTGGAAGATACATTGGTCACCACCCCTTTTCCATATTCTGGGTGATCTATTCTTGAGCCTATGCCTAGTAATTTCATATTTGTTTCTTTTTATTCTGTCAGGTCGAGCGCAGTCCAGACCCAACATTGGATAAACAAGCACCTATCTACTGCGCTCGAGGTGACAATGTACACGGTAAAAATAAACCATCAATAAACAAAAACGAAACCAAAAGGCCACTTCCTTTTTACATCTCAAATCGCTACTTTTGAAGTTTGCTATGATTTATGATCAATTACGAAGAACATATTGAGGTTAAGGGCGCAAGGGTCCATAATCTAAAGAATATTGATGTTACGATCCCACGTGAAAAATTGGTGGTCATCACCGGACTTTCGGGCAGTGGAAAGTCCTCTTTGGCCTTTGATACGATCTATGCCGAGGGGCAACGAAGATATATTGAAACTTTTTCGGCCTACGCTAGACAGTTTTTGGGCGGTTTGGAGCGCCCGGATGTGGATAAGATCGATGGACTCTCTCCTGTGATCGCCATAGAGCAGAAAACCACCTCCAAATCCCCACGTTCCACTGTGGGAACCATTACAGAGGTTTACGATTTTTTACGTCTACTTTTTGCTAGAGCAGGCGATGCATACAGCTATAACACGGGTGAAAAAATGGTGAGTTACAGCGATGAACAGATCAAGGATTTGATCATTGAGTCTTACCAGGACAAAAAAATAAATGTGTTGGCTCCCGTGATCAAATCCAGAAAAGGACACTACCGCGAACTTTTTGAGCAGATTGCAAAGCAAGGATTTGTAAAAGTGCGGGTCGATGGGGAAATTACCGACATTACCAAAGGAATGAAGGTTGACCGTTACAAAACCCACGATATTGAAATTGTGATAGATCGTTTAAAAGTGGGAAATAGCGAGGATTTCCATAAACGCTTGAGCGAGACCATAAATACGGCGATGTACAGCGGTGAAAATGTTCTTATGATCTTGGAAGAAGGGGAAACGGTGCCAAGATATTTCAGTCGGGACCTAATGTGCCCGACCACAGGTATCTCCTATCCAACACCGGAACCCAACACCTTTTCTTTTAACTCACCTAAAGGAATGTGTCCAGAGTGCAGTGGTTTGGGGCATGTATACCAGGTAAATGTGGATAAAATCATTCCAAACAGAAAATTATCCATAAAATCCGGAGGCCTTGCTCCCTTGGGAGAGTACAAAAAGTCTTGGGCCTTTAAACAATTGGAAACTATTGCGCAGCGCTACAATTTTGAATTGACCGATCCCATTGAAAAAATTCCAGAAGAAGCCATGGACGTTATTTTGAACGGTGGTAAGGAAAGTTTTGAGGTGGATTCTAAAAGTCTAGGGGTTAAAAGACAATATAAAATCGATTACGAGGGTATCTCCAACTTTATCAAAACCCAATATAATGAAGCCAACTCAACATCTATAAAAAGATGGGCAAAAGATTATATGGACAAAGTGGAATGCCCAAGTTGCAATGGATCGCGGTTACGCCAAGAATCATTGTATTTTAAAATTGATGGCAAAAATATTGCGGAACTCGCGCAAATGGATATCGCAGAGTTGGCCGATTTCTTCAAACACTTGGATGATACCTTGGAGGGCAACCAAAAGATCATTGCGAACGAGATTATAAAGGAAATCAGTGCCCGTGTTGGATTTTTATTGGATGTAGGCCTGGATTATCTATCATTGAACCGAAGTTCCAAATCACTTTCTGGAGGTGAGGCACAACGTATCCGATTGGCGACCCAAATAGGTTCTCAATTGGTGGGTGTTCTCTATATCCTGGACGAACCCAGCATAGGACTTCACCAAAGGGACAATGAGAGATTGATACATTCTCTCGAAGCGCTGCGTGATATCGGCAATTCCGTAATCGTAGTGGAACATGATCGCGACATGATCGAATGTGCCGACCATGTAATCGATATAGGGCCACGGGCAGGTAAACATGGAGGTAAAATTATTTCCGAAGGAAGCCCAAAAGAAATGTTGGGTCAAAACACGATTACAGCAAAGTACATTGCCGGCGAAATGGAAATTCCCGTACCAGAAAAACGTCGGAAAGGAACCGGTAAAAAGATAACTCTATCTGGTTGTACGGGCAATAACCTAAAAAATGTAACTGTTGATTTCCCTTTGGGAAAACTGATCGGGGTAACCGGCGTATCGGGAAGTGGTAAATCCACCTTGGTGAACGAGACCCTCTACCCTATTATGAATGCCCATTATTTTAATGGTGTAAAAAAACCGATGCCCTACAAAAAAATTTCAGGTTTGGAACATATAGACAAGGTCATCGATATCAACCAATCCCCGATAGGGCGCACACCACGGTCCAATCCGGCCACGTACACCGGGGTTTTTAGTGAAATTCGATCCCTGTTCGCCAAAACCACCGAAGCAACCATCCGTGGTTACAAACCAGGTCGATTTAGTTTTAACGTTGCCGGTGGGCGATGTGAAACTTGTCAGGGAGGTGGGCTCAAAGTAATTGAAATGAATTTTTTGCCCGATGTGTACGTAGAATGCGAGACCTGTAACGGCAAACGCTTCAATAGGGAAACCTTGGAGATCCGGTACAAAGGCAAATCCATTGCCGATGCCCTGGAAATGACCATCAATGAAGCTGTGGATTTTTTTGAGAACATTCCAAAAATCCACCGAAAGCTAAAGACAATAAAAGATGTAGGTTTGGGTTATATATCATTGGGGCAACAGTCCACTACCCTATCCGGAGGTGAAGCACAACGGGTCAAACTGGCCACCGAACTGTCCAAACGGGACACAGGAAATACTTTTTACATCCTCGACGAACCTACCACCGGTCTTCATTTCGAAGATATCAGGGTACTTATGGAGGTACTGAACCAATTGGTGGACAAAGGCAATACCATCTTGGTCATCGAGCATAATATGGATGTGATAAAAATGATGGACCACATTATAGACATTGGGCATGAAGGTGGTAGAGGCGGCGGAACGGTAGTTGCCAAGGGTACCCCCGAAGAAGTGGCCAAGGACAAAAAGAGCTATACCGCCAAATTTTTAAAAAAGGAGTTGGAGAACACAAAACAAAAAATAAAACACGCAGTTTAAAACACTATACAACTATGCAAATGCGCAAAGAACAACATTCCAAAGGATGGAATGAAATTAAGACAAACGATTCGTGGGCCATATTTAAAATTATGGGCGAATTTGTTAATGGATTCGAAAAAATGAGCGTAATCGGGCCGTGTGTCTCCATTTTTGGATCGGCGCGGGTACGACCGGGACATCAATATTACGATTTAGCCGTACGGATCTCACAAAAAATCGCGGAAGCGGGTTATGGAGTCATTACTGGCGGTGGACCCGGAATTATGGAAGCGGGAAACAAAGGAGCCAACCTGGCCGGCGGTACTTCTGTGGGCTTAAATATAGACCTTCCCTTCGAACAGCACGATAACCCCTATATCGACGATGATAAAAGTCTGGATTTTGATTACTTTTTTGTTAGAAAGGTAATGTTCGTAAAATACTCACAAGGCTTTGTTGTGATGCCCGGAGGCTTTGGTACATTGGACGAGTTTTTTGAGGCTTTGACACTTATCCAGACACATAAAATCCATACATTCCCTATAATTCTTGTGGGCAGTGAATTTTGGAAAGGTCTGCTCGATTGGATCAAGAACACCTTGGTCCAGGAAGGGAACATAAGTCCAAAAGACCTAGATTTGATTAAATTGGCCGATACAGAGGATGAAGTTGTGGAAATAATAGATGCTTTCTACAAAGGCCGAACCTTAAGCCCAAACTTTTAACATTACCACATTGGCTTATCGTTTCGTATTTTTTGGCGTTCTGCTGCAATGCATTTTGTTGTGCCCGAATATATCGGCGCAACATACCAATAAAATTGTGGCTACCCTCGATGGACCTACCCATCAAATACGAATACGGCAACATTTTACCTATGTAAACCAATCGGACAAAGGACTTTCCACCCTTTATTTTAACGATTGGAACCATGCCTATTCCAATAAAAATACCGCATTGGCAAAAAGGTTCGCGGAAGAGTTTAACCGCAGTCTCCATTTGGCAAAAGATAGGGAAAGGGGAAAAACCACGATACGGACCATAGTTGATCAAAACTATGCCGGGCTCGACTGGAATCGAATAGGTAACATGGATTATATTGCCGTTTCCCTTAATGAGGTACTTAAACCGGGGGAATCGATCCAACTGTTTTTTACCTATACCATTAGATTGCCCGATGCCAAGTTTACCGGCTATGGCCATTTAAACAACCAAGGTTTCAACCTTAAGGATTGGTATTTTACCCCTGCTGTTTTCGATGATGATTGGAAATTGTACAACAACATTAACTTGGATGATCTATATACCGATGTTACCGATACCAGAATAAATTTTACCTATCCCGAAGACTTGTTTTTGGCGTCCAACTATCGCACATCCAACATTTCCAATTTTCCTGGAGGGCATCATGTACAGCTTCTCGGGGACAATAGAAAAAATTGCGAGATTATCTTAACCGCTGATGATAGATTCACCAAACATGTTACCGAGCACGTTACCATAACCACAGATATAGAATCCAACAAATATGGCGAAATAGCCCAAGGTATTTCCATTAATAGGGTTTCCCAATTTTTAAACGAAAATTTGGGCCGTTACCCCCATGGCAACCTATTGGTCAGCGAGTTCGACTACAGCAAATCACCTTTATATGGCATAAGCCAACTCCCTTCATTTATTAGGCCGTACGAGGAGCAATTTCAGTTTGAAATGAAGTTCCTAAAAACGGCCATCCGCAATTATCTGAAAGAGTCTCTGTACCTAAATCCGCGCGAAGAACGCTGGGTGAACGATGCAATCGGGTACTACCTTATGATAAAATATGTGGAAGAGTACTATCCCGATCAAAAACTGGCAGGAAAGCTATCACGAATTTGGGGCATAAAGAACTTTCATTTTGCACAAATGGATTTTAATGAGCAATACGCACTATTTAGTATGCTCTCTGCAAGGAAAAACATCGATCAGGCCCTGACCACCCGAAACGATTCCCTAATCAAATTCAACCAAAAGATCGCGAATAGTTACAAGGCCGGGCTGGGCATGTCCTATTTATCGGCCTATTTGGGCGAGAAAAAAGTGGACAGTACCGTACTTGATTTTTATCAGAACTATAAACTGAAACAATACGTATCCGCTAAAGATTTTCATAACACAATCAAAAAATATGCGGATAAAGAAGTGGATTGGTTCTTTGATTCTTATGTGAACACGGACAAAAAAATCGATTTCAAAATCAAAAAAATCAAAAAAACAGAGGATTCCATCACTTTTGTACTAAAGAACAAACGAGGGACCAATGTGCCCATATCCGTTTTTGGGCTCGAAAAGGATTCCGTGGTTTCGCAATATTGGTTTTCCGGAATTGATACCACCAAGAGCGTTACCATACCAAGACAAGGTGAAGATCGTTTAGTGCTGAACTATGATCAAAAAATACCTGAGTTCAACCAAAGGGACAATTGGAAAACATTGAACGGTTTTTTTTCCAGTAACAAAAAGCTCAAGTTTCAATTTTTCAAGGATACGGAAGACCCCTATTACAACCAGATATTTTATGTGCCCATAGTCAACTTTAATTTATACGACGGGATAACACCAGGATTACGCCTCTATAACAAAACCTTTTTGGAACGCCCTTTCCAATACGATATTTCCCCGACGTATTCCTTTTTGGAGCGCACCTTGGTGGGAAAGGCCAGTTTACGCTATCGCAAGTACCATAACAAAACTGGATTGTTTGTAACCAATTATTCGTTTTCCACATCTACATCGCACTTTCAGGAAAATTCCAGATTTACCACATTGACACCTGCCGTTAGTTTTGGGTGGCGACCGGACGATCTTTTATCCAACCGAAGACAATACTTATTGTTCAGGTACAGGAACGTTTTTAGGAATATAGACGAGAATTTGGAAGGCCAATTGGACACCGAACCCGACTATGGTGTTATGAATGTTCGGTTTACCGATGTGGACAATAACATTTTGAATTATTCCTCTTGGTTTATTGATGCCCAACATTCCAGTGACTTCACCAAAGTTGCGTTTGAATGGGAATACAGAAAACTGTTCCAAAGCAATAGACAATTGAACCTTCGAGTGTATGCCGGAAAATTCTTGAGGAACACAACCGAATCCAATTTTTTCAGCTTTGCGCTGGACAGACCCACGGACTATATGTTCGACCTAAACTATCTGGGAAGGTCCGAAAGTTCTGGAATATATAGCCAACAGGTAATTATTGCCGAAGGAGGGTTTAAATCGAAACTCGAAAATCCATATGCCAACGATTGGATAGCTACGACCAACGCGAGCACAAACATATGGCGTTGGGTGGAAGCCTATGGCGATTTGGGCTTCATTAAAAATAAAGGCCAAAACACCCGTTTTGTATACGACTCCGGTGTGCGCCTAAATTTGGTTACGGATTACTTTGAGCTTTACTTTCCCGTATATTCAAATAGAGGTTGGGAAATCGCCCAGGACAATTACGAAGAAAGAATCCGTTTTATAGTCACCATAAGCCCGAAAACCCTTATCGGGCTCTTTACAAGGAAGTGGTTTTGATTATCATATTGATAATTGAACACTTCTTTTTGGTTATATAATTAACATATAATAGATTTTTTCAGTGTATTTTTAACTTTTTTTCAATTTATTAGTGTGGATTGCTATTGCTATTTTGACTCGTTTTTAATACTTTTGCAGAAATCTTCAATACCTTATGAAACCCAACCCAAGTACTAGCAACGATATTTCTTTTGACGATTTCAAAACGCAGATCCTTCAAGATTATGAGATTGCCGTTACCAGCAGGGAATGTAGTTTAATGGGAAGACGGGAAGTACTGTCCGGCAAGGCCAAGTTCGGAATTTTTGGGGACGGAAAAGAGCTCCCACAGTTGGCAATGGCAAGGGCTTTTCAGAATGGGGATTTTAGGAGCGGATACTATCGCGACCAAACATTTATGATGGCATTGGGTTATTTGGACCCAAAATCTTTCTTTCATGGCCTATACGCCACTACAGATTTGGAAAAAGAACCTATGAGTGCAGGCCGTCAAATGGGAGGCCATTTTGGTACGCACAGCTTAAACGAGGATGGAACTTGGAAAAACCTGACCGAACAAAAAAACAGTAGTGCCGATATCTCGTGCACCGCAGGTCAAATGCCTCGTTTGCTAGGACTTGCACAAGCTTCCAAAATTTACCGAAACGTAGAAGGAATAGAACAATCGAATTTTTCCAACAATGGAAATGAAGTCGCTTGGGGCACTATAGGAAACGCAAGTACCAGCGAAGGGCATTTTTTTGAAACACTCAATGCTGCCGGGGTAATGCAAGTTCCCATGGTTATCTGTATTTGGGACGATGAGTACGGCATTTCGGTCCCATCCGAATTCCATACCACCAAAGGAAGTATTTCCGAAGCACTTAGCGGACTGCAAAGGGACGAAGAAAAGAATGGTTTTGAGATTTTAAAAGTACACGGTTGGGATTATACGGCACTTATCCACACCTTTGAGAATGCCTCCGACATTGCTCGGGAACAACATGTACCCGTAATTTTACATGTAACGGAACTTACGCAGCCACAGGGTCACTCTACCTCTGGGTCACACGAAAGATACAAATCTTCCGAGCGTTTGGAGTGGGAACGCGAAAACGATTGTAACAAGCGTTTTAGGGAGTGGATCATAGAAAACGGTATTAGTACCGAAGAAGAACTCAAAAAAACGGAGAGGGAGATCAAACAAAAGGTAAGGGCTGCCAAAAAAGAAGCTTGGACCGAATTCCTGAGCCCTCAAATACAAGCTAAAAAAGTATTGGTTCAGTTATTGGACCAAGCAGCAAGCAAAAGTCCGAACAGAGCTTTTATCACTAAGCTAAAAAATGACTTGATCGCAATTGAGGAACCCCTTAAAAAAGATTTGGCCACTAAATCCCGAAAGGCATTGCGTTATCTCTTGGGCGAAACAAGCCCGGAAAAGAAAGCGCTTCAGCAGTGGGTGGACAACTATATTAAAAATGGTGAATATGAGTATGGTTCGCATCTTTATAACGAAATTGGCAATAAAGCAACATCCATTGCACCGGTACCCCCCATCTATTCTGAAGATTCCGAAGAAGTTGACGGACGTGTAATCCTTAGGGACAATTTTGACAAACTGTTCACCAAATATCCAAAAGCTTTGGTATTTGGCGAGGATACGGGCAATATTGGCGATGTTAACCAAGGTCTGGAAGGACTTCAAAAAAAGTTTGGCAAACTTAGGGTCGCCGATACGGGTATCCGCGAGACCACTATAATTGGTCAGGGAATCGGTATGGCCCTTAGAGGACTCCGCCCAATTGCGGAAATACAATATTTGGATTATATCCTGTATGCGATCCAAACCTTGAGCGACGATTTGGCTACCTTAATGTACAGAACCGTAGGAAAACAAAAAGCACCGTTGATCGTTCGTACCAGAGGACACCGTTTAGAAGGAATATGGCACTCCGGTTCACCCATGGGCGGCCTAGTGCACTTATTGCGGGGCATGTATATTCTGGCCCCAAGGAACATGACACAGGCTGCAGGCTTTTACAATACTTTGATGAAGAGTGATGAACCGGCCTTGATCATTGAAAGTTTGAACGGATATCGCCTAAAAGAAAGAAAACCGGACAACTTAGGTGAGTACTGTACACCAATCGGCAAGGTCGAAACATTAAAAGATGGTAAGGACATTACCCTGCTATCTTACGGTTCCACCTTAAGGATTGTAGAAAAAGTAGCCCAAGATCTTTTGGAAGTTGGTATTGATGCCGAAGTTATAGACGCCCAATCCTTGTTGCCTTTTGATTTGGAACACGATGTGGTAAAAAGTCTGCAAAAAACCAATAGGCTTTTGGTTATCGATGAGGATGTACCAGGCGGATGTTCGGCATATCTGATGCAAGAAGTGGTGGAAAAACAAGAAGGCTACCGCTATTTGGATAGCAAACCACAAACGTTGACAGCCAAGGCACATCGACCGGCCTATGCATCGGACGGGGATTATTTTTCAAAACCAAATGCAGAGGATATTTTTGAAAAAGTGTACCATATAATGCACGAATCCGACCCACAAACTTATCCCGCCCTGCGGTAGTTTTACTTAAAGATCAACTCAAAAGTACCTTTCGTCAATTAAAGTTGTGTTTTTAGAAACATAATTTATATTTTCACGGGGATTAATTTTTTCCCCACATGAAAAACAACACTTTGATCCACTTTGGGCTGGCACTTTTAAGGATTGTACCATCTGCATTTATGCTAACCCATGGTTACCCCAAATTAATGAATCTCATCAATGGCAACACAGAATTCGCCAACCCATTTGGTATTGGGCAGGCGCCTTCACTTTTTTTGGCCGTTGTGGCCGAATTTATATGCCCGCTATTGATCATTATTGGTTTTAAGACCCGATGGGCTGCCATACCCACCGCAATTACCATGTTCGTTGCCGGTTTTATGATTCACGGTGCTGATCCATTCGGCACAAAGGAAAAAGCTTTGCTTTACCTTACCGTATTTGTGGTTATAATGCTATTGGGGCCTGGCAAATACAGCGTGGATAAAAAGTAACAATCGTTTAGATTATTTCAGATAGGAGTTCTTTCAACAGATCGGCCTGTGCCATGTTACTGGCTCCTACTCCTTTACTTTTTAAATCCAATACCCTTAAATTAGAGATGATGCCACTTACCCTTTTCATGGGATAGTTTCGAGCCGCCACAACATACTCATTTACAAAATATGGGTTTACACCGAGTACTTTGGCCACATTCCCGGGAGAATGGTCGCTCAGTCCATGATATTGCAATAATTGCGTGAAAAATGTATTCAGAAGGGTTATGGTGACCACAAAAGGGTTGTCCTTGGGATTTTGGGCAAAATAATCAATGATCCTGGACGCTTTTTTTACGTTGCGCTCTCCGATCGCCTTCTTCAATTCAAAATTATTGAAATCCTTGCTAATGCCAATATGCTCTTCGATAAGGTCGGGCGTAACTTCCGTTGATGGAGGCACGATCAACGTGAGTTTGTCCAGCTCGTTGCTTATTTTGCTCAGATCCGTGCCCAAAAACTCCACTAGCATAACACAGGACTTGGGCGATATTTTATATTTTTTGCTGGCCAAGGTTCTTCTGATCCAATCCGCCACCTGATTATCGTACAGTTTTTTGCTCTCAAAGAGCTCTCCCGTTTTTTTAATGGTCTTGTACAATTTTTTTCGCTTGTCCAACTTTTTGTATTTGTAGCAAAGCACAAGAATGGTGGTCGGTTGGGGGTTCTCTGCGTAAGAGGATAAATTTTCTATGGATCTGGAAAGATGCTGCGCCTCTTTTACGATCACAACCTGGTATTCCGCCATCATCGGGAACCTCTTGGCATTGGCAACAACTTCGTCCACCGTGGTATCCTTCCCGTACAACACCATCTGATTAAACCCTTTTTCGTCATCTGTCAGCACATTTTCTGCAATGTACTGGGAAATTCGGTCAATATAATATGGCTCCTCCCCCATCAAAAAATAAATGGGCTTTGGATTGCCCTTATTGATTTCCGCTACGATCTCTTTTACTTTGTCCATTCAAATTATATCACCAGTTTTGTAAAATGCAAGATTTGAACTTTCCACCTTATTCGTTCCGAATCAAAAATAGCCAAAATAGGCAGTACATTTACGATGGGATACGTAAAAAATTTGTGGTCCTCCAACCCGAAGAATGGGTCCGGCAACATGTGCTTCGGTACTTGGTGTTCACAAAAAACTACCCGAAGAGCCTGATCAATGTGGAAAAACAACTTACCATAAACAACTTAAAAAAACGTTACGATGTGGTCGTGTTCAATCCCGACGGTTCTATTTTTCTATTAATAGAATGTAAAGCTCCCGAGGTGAACATTACCCAAGCGGTTTTTGATCAGATAGCTCGGTACAACCTCCAATTAAAATCCAAATATCTAATGGTCACCAATGGGTTGGCGCATTATTATTGCGAAATGGATCATAAGAATGAAAAATACATGTTTTTAGAGGATATTCCTGAATTTAGCCGTTAATTTGCCTCCGTTTTGAAAATCGCCGTAGTCATACTCAATTGGAATGGAGAAGCTCTGCTGGAGAGATTTCTTCCCTCTGTGATGGAGTATTCCCAAGGTGCCGATATTTATGTAGTGGACAATGCGAGCACCGATGGTTCGGTAGATTTTATAAAACAACATTATCCCACGGTAGGCATTGTACAAAACAGCACCAACGGTGGTTTTGCCAAGGGCTATAACGACGGGTTGAAGAACATAAAGGCAGATATCTTCTGTTTGCTCAATTCCGATGTTGAAGTAGCCCCTGATTGGTTGGGGCCTATAAAAAATGCCTTTGAAACACTTCCGAATGCAGCCATAATCCAACCAAAAATATTGGATTTGAACAAAAGGGACCATTTTGAATATGCAGGGGCGGCGGGAGGTTTCATCGATATGTTCGGTTACCCCTTTTGTAGAGGAAGGGTCTTCCAGACCATAGAAAAGGACGAAGGCCAGTATAACGATATCCAAGAGGTATTCTGGGCGACAGGTGCCTGTATGTTTATAAGAAGTGAGGTTTTTAGATCGCTTAATGGGTTTGATGAAGACTATTTTGCCCACCAAGAAGAAATAGACCTATGTTGGAGAGCAAAAAATGCCGGACATAAAGTGTATTATGTAGGCCATAGCCACGTGTACCATTTAGGGGGCAGCACCTTATCCAATATGAATCCCAAAAAAACCTTCCTTAATTTTAGGAACTCCCTCTACTCCATAACCAAAAACCTTCCAAGAAAAAAGGCGCTTCCTTTGGTTTTTGCCCGCTTATTGCTAGATGGTATCGCTGCTCTGCGTTTTATTTTTCAATTGAAGTTCGATCACTGTTCCGCTATCTTAAAAGCTCATTTAAGTTTTTACGCTAACTTTACAAAAATGTACAAAAAGCGCGAAAAAGCTAATTTTTTATTAAAGTACTACGCCGCGACATCCATAGTATGGTCTTATTTCGTACATCAGGTAGAGAATTTTAACAATTTAGTAAAAGATTAACGAAGCCGAAATATAGGGACCTTGCTTTTTATCTAATTTTGGTGTAGTTTTTTAACATTTGATAAATCTAACAATCCTTAAATTATATTCTGAACTATGAAAAAAGTTTTTCTAGGAGCATTGGCAATGACAGTTCTATTATCTTCTTGTGTATCGCAGAAGAAATATTCCGAACTAGAGGCCAAACACAAAGAAACCCAAGACCTATTGAATTCTGCAACCGTTAAACTAAACGATTGCTTGGAAGAAAAAGCAACTGCAGACTCTAGGCTAAAAACCCTCGAAGACCAAAATGCCTTCCTTAAAGCAAACAACCAAGAGCTCATCAACAACATGGGCAACTTGACCACCCTTACCACTAAAGGTGCCGAGAACCTTGAAAAATCTTTGGAAAGTCTTCGCGAAAAAGACCTTACCATCAGAAAATTACAAGATGCCGTTACCCGTAGGGATTCTGTAAACCTTGCCTTGGTTCAGAGTTTAAAAGGTGTATTGGGCAACTTGGATGATGAGGACATTGAGATCAGCGTAGAGAAAGGTGTTGTTTTCGTTTCCATCTCCGATAAATTGTTGTTCAGAAGCGGAAGCTACAACGTAACCAACGCTGCAAAAGAAGTACTTGGTAAAGTGGCGAAAGTCGTAAACAACAAGCCTGACTTTGAGTTTATGGTAGAAGGACACACGGATAACGTGCCAATTAAAACCTCCGAACTAGCAGATAACTGGGATTTGAGTGTAAAAAGAGCAACTTCCGTTGTTCGAATCCTTCAGAACGATTTTGGTGTAGAACCATCTAGAATGACTGCTGCTGGACGTAGCCACTACGTACCACTTGTGGACAACAACACTTCTGCCAACAGAGCTAAGAACAGAAGAACACGAATTGTTGTACTTCCAAAAATCGATCAGTTCTATAACATGATCGAAGAAGGAATGAAAGATCCTGCTATCGGTGGAACCGGTAAATAAGAAAATAGAAGCTAAAGCTTAAAAAGAAAAGCGGCCAAATGGCCGCTTTTTTTATTAGTAAATATCCAAACTCCCTTTACCTTCACGTATTACCTCTGGTTCGTCTCCCGAAAGATCTATGACCGTAGAGGCTACATTGTCACCGTACCCTCCATCGATGACCACATCTAGAAGATTTTGCCACTTCTCAAAAATAAGCTCCGGATCGGTAGTATACTCAAGTATATCATCATCATCACGAATAGATGTAGATACAATTGGATGCCCCAGCCCGGTAACCAATGCCCTTGCAATGGCATTGTCCGGAACACGGATACCAACGGTTTTCTTTTTTTTGAAATCTTTGGGTAGATTATTGTTTCCTGGTAGTATAAAAGTATAAGGTCCTGGAAGTGTTCTTTTTAGAATTTTAAAAGTAGGACTGTCTATTTGTCGAACGTAATCCGAAAGATTGCTCAAATCGGCACAGATAAATGACCAATTGGCCTTTGCCAGCTTTACTCCTTTAATACGGGCTACCCGTTGTAAGGCTTTTGAGTTGGTTATGTCGCAGCCGAGACCGTAAACCGTATCGGTCGGATAAATGACCAATCCACCCTTTTTTAGCACATCCACTACTTTTTGAACCTGCTTAGGATTTGGATTTTCTTCATATAGTCTAATCAGCTCCGCCATCTATTTACAAACTAGTTAATGTACAAGGCATTTATCACAAAGATAAGATATATTGGTACTTGGCATAAATCAAAAGTTTCTCTTCATAAGTCCACTATCTCATAATCACACCATTTCAGAAATGGAGGATCAGTAGTTCCAGTATCAATCTATTCTTTTTTGATAAAACCCGATGTCATCCAAAATAACAACTCCCATGGTATCTTTATCAAAAACCAGATCAATGCTTTTCAGATTGTTCATGTTTAGACTGTTATTTTGTTTTAAAAAAGAGGAGATCGGAACAAAACAGCTTTTTAATTGGGTCTCGGATTCATCACCTATCATATTCCTATCCAAAAAATCAAACTTGGTAAACTTGCTTTTGACCACACCCGGAAGTTTATTGTTCTCTGCCAAAGGAACCGAAGCAGAATTTCCTAAACTATCCTTAAGCATAATGCTAAAATTAAAACCACTTTTTGGAGTCAAATTCCTCTCTTCTCCTTCTTCATTTATCGCCAATTCAGATAAATCGCCCATGGCCAAGGAAAGTGCCAAAGTATCCATTTCCCCAAAATTCTTCAATGCTTCCGGCAGCTCAATGGAATAAACGGGAATTGAATCACTTTGAATATCCGAACTATGTCTCCACCCAAGTACCAAAGCATTGTTTTGCTGACTACCACCGTCTCTGGCCAATAATTCCATTTCCCGCCAAATGTTAAAATGTTCGGCATTGAGTTTTATACCATCCAATCCATTGGAAAGGTCCAAATCCCTTTCAAAATCCACCAGAACATTTTTAAAATTGTCCGCATACTGAATTCTATAAGTTTCTTTAGGCAACCAATTATGGATCAGTTCCATATTCTTGAACATTGGCAAATAACTTTTGTTCTTCTTAAGAACAACTTCGGCAAAAGCACCAATAAATACCTTGGCAACTTTTCGCTGTTCCTCTCCTGTTACCAATGGGGTAAGGTTGAGCAACCATTTCATAGGTGCTCCAAAGTCCGAGCGGCCCCAAGTGGAGTTAAACTGACCGTGATTTGCATGATTCATATACAGCCCAGCCTTAAATCCTTCGAAACCTTCCGAAAACTGCAAACGATGGTATGGCCGCATACCCCAGAAACTGGTTTCATCCGAGTCGTATGCTCCTTGAATGGACAAATAATTAATGTCGGTCAAACTAATCTCTCGATCGTACCTGTAATCCGTTGGAGCAATGCTGATCACACCTTTTATCCCAAATCCAAAATCGAACTGTTCATTACCATTATCCGGAAATCTGTCCAGTTGGTTAAAAGCAGCAGCAATGGATACCGCCTCCCCTCCCCTGGAATGTCCTACAAGGACGACGTTGTCCAAATCCACTTTACCAGCCAAACCCGATGTAGTGTTTTGGTTCCATTTGCTCCATTGTTCCAAATGTTTGAGCAATAACCAACCACGAACGGGCATTTCTTTTCCTCTAAAGTCCCCGGACCAGTGTCCATTGATAAAATTTTGATCTACAGAAACACCAATAATTCCCCTGCTTGCCAGCAATTCCCCAAGGTAGGCATAGCCTCCATCGGAATAGTCGAGCATGCTGTGGTTCCCATGCACCATCATAACCATAGGGAAAGGCCCAGTGCCTTTAGGCATATACACACGGGCATTCAACGGAAAACTGTCCACACCGAAACCCCAATATTTTTCGCGCCACTTTTTCTTTTTGCCCTTCCATTCTGGTAGCAGTAAAGATGCATCTACGGTAGGGGTTTTTATTTTTGCCCCCTCCGCATATTCTAATCTTTTGGAATCCGTTCCACTGCCATATGTAAAGACTTCAACTTCATAATTCCCCTTGGTCGAAGGGTCATCGATTCCCATATCGCTGAGTGTAGTGATTCCTTCACCATCAATTACCTGTGTGGATTCCGAGTAAGGGTCACCATCCAAAGAATTGAATCCATAAAATCCAAAAGCAACTAGTATAAAGCTCGAAACGACAAGAATACCTCCTACTTTCACATTCTGTTTTTGAATGATTTGCCAAATACCCGTTGTGAATAAAATCAAACAGACAAGACCAAACAACACCAAACTATAAAACAGTAGGGATGGCCAACCAAAAGCGTACATCCTCATAATTACCAGTGCAATTAAACCTGCCAACACCGACGTTAAAAAAGAAAGCGGTATTTTTTTGAACAACGGTACCAGCCAACTGAGCAGTAGTTTTATAATGACCAGCAGAACAGCTCCAATGAGTATTCCCAAAACCATCGTGACCCAGGCAGGATACCCGATGGCATAGTGATAACCGGCAACCCCGAATAAAATTACAATAAGTAGGGCAACAGCTAAAAAAACAGGTTTTAAAAAGAGGTTTTTCATCTGGCGAGTGGTTGGTTTGGTGGTTAAATTCAAAATATAAGCTCTGAATTTAATCAATTTTATCCACTCACAAATTTTATGTCATTCTTTAAAAACCCACAAATCAATGGTGTTCTTTTTAACGCGAAGTACAAAACTGGATCAAGCGTTGTCCAGCACCTCCAATTTGGCAAAACGTAGCAGCAGTTTTTTAATGCCACCTTGATCAAAACCGATTTCCGCTTTTCTATCGTTGCCAACACCTTCGATATTCAATATTTTGCCTCTCCCGAACCGGGTATGGTTCACTCTGGCCCCTACAACTATTCCCGGGTCTATATCGGCCGAACTGGTGGGTGAAGATATCTCTGGTTTCAGCTTTCTCAATTTTCTAAGCTGATCCTCGTTGGGTTTTTGCACACTTGGCGGGGTACCGTTCTTCGGTTTCATTTGTCGAAGTTTACTTTTATCCACCTCTCCAAAAATATTTTTATCGATCATGGATTTATATCGGTACCCATCGTTTACAGGAGTCAGGTTTTCTACATATTTCTCCTCAATCTCCTCCAAAAACCTACTGGGTTCGGCATCTATTAATTTACCCCATCGGTATCGGTTTTGGGTATAGGTCAAGAAAGCCTGTTTTTCGGCCCGGGTGAGTGCCACATAGAACAATCTTCTCTCCTCTTCAAGCTCACTTCGTGTATTCATGCTCATCGCGGATGGAAACAGATCTTCCTCCATCCCCACAATATATACATACGGAAATTCCAGTCCTTTTGCCAAATGGATGGTCATTAAAGCCACCCTATCGTCATCCTCAACATCTTTGTCCATGTCTGTTGCCAGGGCTACATCTTCCAAAAACTCGGTCAAACTCCCCGTAGCATCAGCAATTTCTTTTTGGCCTTCAACAAAATCCTTGATTCCGTTCAAGAGTTCCTCAATATTCTCCATTCGGGCAATCCCTTCTGGGGTACCGTCCTTTTTAAACTCCAATAGCAAGCCTGTTTTTTTGGACACATGTTCGGCTAGGGCAAACGCATCCGACCCCTCGTTCATGATCTGAAAACTTTTGATCATGGTAACAAAATCCGTCAGTTTACGCTTGGTTCCGGCATTAATGTTCAGGTTGAGCCGATCCAGGTTGTCCATTACCTCATAAATAGATCGTCCGTAATGGTTGGCAGCGACCACAAGCTTATCGATAGTTGTCTGGCCAATTCCCCTTGTAGGAAAGTTGATAACACGTTTTAGGGCTTCCTCGTCTTTTGGATTGATGACAAGCCGTAAATAGGCCAAAACGTCCTTGATTTCCTTTCTTTGATAGAAAGACAAGCCCCCATAAATTCGATAGGGAATATCCCGTTTTCTTAGGGCATCCTCTATGGCCCTGGATTGTGAATTGGTCCGGTACAGCACGGCAAATTCTCCATTTTGCATTTGATGCTGCATCTTGTTCTCAAAAATGGATCCTGCCACATAACGTCCTTCTTCTGCATCGGTGGGGCTGCGATGTATTTTTATGAGACCACCATCGTCGTTGGAGGTCCATACATTTTTCTCCAACTGGTTCTTGTTGTTCGCAATTATGGAGTTGGCCGCATTTACAATGTTCTTGGTAGATCTATAATTTTGCTCCAAACGGTACACGGCCACATTGTCGTAATCGCGCTGAAAGTTAAGGATGTTGCTGATATTCGCTCCTCGGAAAGAATAGATACTCTGCGCATCGTCTCCTACCACGCAAATATTTTGATACCTATCCGAAAGTGCTTTTACGATCAAATACTGGGAGTGGTTGGTATCTTGGTACTCATCTACCAAAATATATCTAAAACGGTCCTGATATTTCATCAACACCTCGGGAAAGCGGGTCAATAACTCATTGGTGCGCAAGAGCAGGTCGTCAAAATCCATAGCACCGGCCTTAAAGCAGCGATCCACATAATTTTGATAAATTTCTCCCAGCCTTGGCCGTTTGGCCATGGCGTCGGCCTCCATCAGCTCAGGATTTTGAAAATAGGCCTTTACCGTAATGAGACTATTCTTATAGGACGAAATTCGGTTCTGGACTTGCTTATATTTGTAAATATCCTTATCCAGCCCCATTTCTTTAATAATCGATGCGATCAAACGTTGCGAATCTTGCGTGTCGTATATGGTAAAATTGCTCGGAAATCCAAGTTTATCGCCATCATATCGCAATAATTTGGCAAAAACGGAGTGGAACGTCCCCATCCATAAGTTTTTGGTCTCGGAGTTCCCAACTATGGTCGCAATCCGCTTTTTCATTTCGCGAGCCGCCTTATTGGTAAAGGTCAGTGCCAAAATATTAAAAGAGTCCACCCCCTGTTCCATTAGGTGGGCGATCCTGTAGGTAAGCACTCGGGTCTTTCCTGAACCGGCACCGGCAATTACCATTAATGGTCCATCTTTGTGCAGTACGGGGGCCCGCTGCGCATCGTTCAATTCATCTATAAAATTACTCAAGGGCCAGAAGCTTTTAAAAGTAGGTGTGAAATTAGCCATAAATGATCTTTTGCTAAAATCTAGCTTTCAATTTTTATAAACAGTGTTTTCGGAATTGGATGTAATTTTGAATATATTTAACAACTCAACTTATTTTGCTAATGAATTTTCAAAGATTACCCCTGTTCGTTTTAATTCTATTTACATTTTATGGATATTCCCAATCTACCAAGGCCGGCCCGATCATTGAAGATTATGGTGCGGTATGGGAAATAGACAATCCTGATTTTGTGACCGATACAACACAGGAATTCAAAGTAGCTTTTGATGTAAAGGATGGGCCTGAGTCGGATACCGAATTAAATCGAAATATCAATACGGTTGCGCGTTTTTTAAACATGCATGCCCAGAGCGGCGTACCGGTTTCTCAAATAAAAGCAGCACTAATAGTCCACGGAACTGCCGCAAGAAACTTATTAACGAACGAAGCCTACAAAAAAAGGTATGAAGCAGCCAACCCGAACCTTGAACTTGTTAAAAGTTTATTGGATGCCGGTGTGGAAGTTATTATGTGTGGTCAATCCTCAAAAACCAGAGAACTACCTAAAGAAGAATTGATTCCTGGAGTGAAGATTGCCCTCTCTGCGATGACGGCCAATATCTTACTGCAGAACGAAGGGTACCGACCAATTAAACTATAACCAGCCCTATTATGAAAAAAATACTACTGCCACTTGCGCTATGTTCCGCAAGTTTAACCATGTATGCCCAGGACCATGGGCTCGAAAAGGACATTGCCGCTATTGAATCCAAGGTAATTGAATGGCGCCGTGATTTTCATCAAAATCCGGAACTGAGCAACCGGGAGTTTAAAACCGCCGAAAAAATTGCCAAACATCTAAAATCCTTAGGCATCGATGTTCAGACCGGAATCGCACATACTGGTGTTGTAGGACTTTTAAAAGGGGACCATCCGGGTAAAGTAGTGGCCCTTAGGGCTGATATCGATGCGCTGCCTGTTACCGAAAGAAACGATCTTCCCTACAGATCTGAAGTCACCTCGGAATTTTTGGGACAGGAAGTCGGGGTGATGCACGCTTGTGGGCACGACACCCATATCGCAATTATGATGGGGGTAGCTGAAGTCTTATCCAACAATAAGGACAAAATTCATGGAACCATCAAATTTATATTCCAACCGGCCGAAGAAGGTGCCCCTCCGGGAGAAGAAGGTGGCGCAGAACTTATGGTGAAAGAGGGAGTTCTCGAAAACCCCAATGTGGATGCCATTTATGGTTTGCACATTGGTTCCTACCTGCCTGTTGGCCATATTGCATATAAACCAGGAGGCGCTTTGGCAGCAGCACAGCGTTTTGTTGTAAAGATAAAAGGAAAACAATCGCACGGCTCACAACCTTGGGGCGGTGTAGATCCCATTTATGTGGCTTCCAAAATAGTAGATGGCTTTCAATCCATTATTAGCCGAGAATTGGAATTGACCAAGGAGGCGGCCGTAATCACGGTAGGAAAGATTTCCGGTGGTGTTCGTAACAATATCATTCCGGAAAGTGCCGAATTGGTTGGAACCATCCGAACGTTGGATTACGATATGCAAAAGCAGGTAAATACAAGAATGAAGGAAATGGCAGAGACCATCGCCAAAGCCTACAGAGCCGAAGCCACAGTGGAAATAGCCAAAGGTGTGCCAATCACTTACAATGACCCAGACCTTACCGCAAGCTCACTCTCCAGCCTTCAAGAAGTAGCGGGTACAGAAAATGTACACTTGATCAAAGCAATTACAGGAGCTGAGGATTTTTCTTTTTATCAGGAAAAAATACCCGGCTTCTTTTATATTTTGGGTGGAAAAGATCCCAATGCCGGCCCAGACGAACACTTTCCCCATCATACCCCAGATTTTAAAATTGATGATAGCGGACTTCAATTGGGCGTTAAGGCCATGACTGAAATTGCACTGGATTACCTGGACAGAAGCAAATAATATTCGATTATAATTAAACAAGTCCCAATATTCACCAACATTTGGAAATTGAATATTGGGGCTTCATATTTGTAACTATACATTATACGACGTCAATGGAAGCATTTCTTGATTTTTTTGCCGGATTGCCCTGGTGGGCTTGGGTATTACTATTTCTGGTTTTGGTCGCTATTCGGGACATTTTTCTTCAGAAAGCCCATACGATCAGTCACAATTACCCTATAGTTGGACATTTACGGTATTGGCTCGAAAGTATAGGTCCGGAAATGCGACAGTATTTTGTGGCCAACAATAGGGAAGAACTGCCTTTTAACCGGATTGAACGTAGCTGGATCTATGCTTCGGCAAAAAAAGAAAATAATTATGAAGGCTTTGGCACCGATAGGGACATCTACAAACATCAACATATTTTTATAAAGAATGCGATGATCGGTTTCCAAATGCCGGAAAACCATCCAAACCACGCGCATCCCTACTTTTTACCCTGCGCCAAAGTGATGGGTGCCCATAATAAACGAAGAAAACCCTATCGACCCGCGTCCATTATCAATGTTTCGGCCATGAGTTTTGGTTCTTTGTCCGCCGCTGCCATCGAATCTTTGAACCGCGGTGTGGAAAAGTGCGGAGCCTACCATAATACTGGAGAAGGCGGCCTATCCCCCTATCACAAACAAGGAGGGGACGTTATTTTTCATTTTGGGACAGGATATTTTGGTGTCCGCTCAAAAGATGGTGGGTTTTCCATGGAAAAACTTAAAATTTTGGTAGATGAAAACCCCTGTATCAAAGCTATAGAAATAAAACTTTCGCAAGGTGCCAAACCCGGAAAAGGGGGTGTTCTGCCAGGATCTAAGATTACCCCGGAACTAGCTGAAATCCGAGGTGTTGAGGTTGGCAAGGACGTAATCTCCCCTCCTACGCACAAAGCATTTTCCACAATTCCAGAGTTAATGGACTTTATTGAATCCATTGCCGAGGAAACAGGATTGCCCGTAGGAATTAAGGGCGCCATCGGGAAAATAGACCAATGGCAAGAACTTGCCGATTTGATGAAGAAAACGGGCAAAGGCCCTGACTTTATTACCATTGATGGTGGCGAAGGGGGAACCGGAGCTGCCCCTCCGAGCTTTGCCGATCATGTATCGCTACCGTGGTCCTACGGATTTTCATCGGTGTACAAATTGTTCCTGGAACATGGATTAACAGATAGGATCGTGTTTATCGGAAGTGGAAAATTGGGCTTTCCTGGAAAAGCAGCAATGGCATTTGCCATGGGTGCGGATTGCATTAATGTTGCCCGAGAGGCCATGATGAGCATCGGATGTATTCAGGCACAGGTATGCCATACCAATAGGTGCCCTGCTGGTGTCGCCACACAGAGTAAATGGCGCCAGAGCGGGATCAATATCCCTTTAAAATCCGATAGGCTGGCACAATACTTTAACACTTTTAAAAAAGAATTTTTGGAAATTACCCATGCTGCCGGTTACGAGCATCCTTGTCAATTTAATATGGAAGATGTCCAGGTAAATGTGGATGATGATTATCTTAGCAGCGACATTAGAAGAGTGTACAAATATCAAAAAGAGAAAGTACCTTTTAATTCCATGCAAGAATTTTACGAATGTGAGCACCTTGGTGGAAAAGCAGCAATGGAAAAAGTTTAATGATCCAAACCCAAATAATTTTAAATATACAATTACGCTACTTATGAAAAAAAGTTTACTCCCAATCCTATTTTTAGTTGTTTCTACAAGTACATTTTCTCAACGAAAAAGTGAACTATTTGCCGAAATCGATACCCTTAAAAGTAGAATCTCTCAAGTGGAACAGGAATTGGCAAAGGCAAAACGAGAAATATCATCCAGCAGTGCCGAAGCCGAGGCCCTTAAAACAGAAAATGCAAGTTTACGAGATGCCAATGCCACCCTTTTGGGCAACTTGAGCAACTTTTCGGAACTATCCAAACAAAACTCAGAAAACGTTAACAAGGCCATGGCAGCCCTCGCTAGAAAAGAAAAGCAACTTAGTGGTATCAATGACATGATATCCGCCAACGACTCGACTGCCATTGTGTCTTTGACACGGATAAAACAAACCTTGGGAGAAAATGCAAAAGTAGCTGTAGAAGGAGGTATAATTAGCGTTAGTAGCAGTTTAAACGTTCTTTTTGGCTCCGATACATCGTCCGAATTGACAGCGGAGGGAAAAACCTGGTTGGCCGGAATAGCCAATATTATTAAAAGCAACCCCAATTTTAAGGCCGAAGTGGAGGGATTGAACATTACCGGTGAATTTGGATCAACGTACAATCAAGTGGCATCGGTAGCTACGGAATTGGTGACGAATTCGGAAATCCCAGCAGAGAACATTGCAATTTCTGCAAAAGATGGCAATTTCAAAGAAGGAATCAATATTAAGCTCCAGCCCAACTACAAAGCATTTTACGCACAGGCCAAAGAAAGCGCCAAGGCAGCGCAATAACCTATTAAAAAAATACTTTTTAGAATTTTGATGCGTTGTAGGTAGTGTAAAATCAACAAAAACCAAACTACCTTATGAGTGGAGATCAAATCCTTCAGTTATTTGCTTATTTGTTACCGGCGGTTGTTACCGGTGCCGTAGCCTTCTACTTTTTTAGATTGCACACCCGAAACGAAGACGGGCGCAGACGTTTTTTACTGCATAAAGATTCGCAAAAGGAAACATTGCCCATCCGGTTACAGGCGTACGAACGTATGGCGCTATTCTTGGAGCGGATCACCTTGAACAATCTTGTGGTACGGGTCGCTCCCAAGGGCAAGCACAAAAGTGATTACGAAAATCTATTGATCAAACAAATCGAGAATGAATTTGAGCATAATCTGTCCCAACAGATATACATGTCCGATTCTTGCTGGAACATTATCAAAACTGCAAAAAATACGACCATTCAAATTATTCGATCGGCCGGAATGAGCGAGACAGATTCTCCGGACAAGCTTAGGGAGGACATTCTTAACCAGACCATGGAGAAAGAATCCCCATCCAACGCTGCTTTAGCCTATGTTAAAAAAGAGGTGAGCGATCTTTGGAAATAAGCTATTCCTGCTTTTCTGGCTCAATTGGGCTTGTTTCATCGTTCTTGTTCTTGGCATATAAATATCCCCGTTTCCACCACAAGGTCATTCGGTCCTTATTGAACACCAAGGAGTTTGTGGTGAGAACGGTAGGTGTATAGTAAAAATTGATAATGGCATTTTTTTGATTCGCCACCAATTTTCCTATTCTAATATTTTGATTTTCTATCCGATCCAGCATAAACCCAAAAATGGTAGTGATCAGATCAAAGGGGTTTTTGGAGGACATGCGGTTCAAATGATTTACTTCGGTATGAAGCACAACAACATCAACCTCCGTGGCGCCACGATTTAAGGCCTCTTCAATGGGTACCAATGAGCCCAATCCACCATCTGCATACTCACATCCGTTCTTCTTCACTAAACTCATAAACGGCGTATAGTTGGAAGAGATCCAAATCCAGTCACAAAATTCTTCGTAAGTACAATCGTTAATCGACTTATATTCCACTTGGTTCAAGGATAGGTTGGACACCGTGACCACTACGTCCGTATTACCATGTTTTAACTCATTAAACTCGTCCTCGGTTATAGAGCGTCGTATCAATTTTCTAAGATTTTCGCTTTCTCCGAAGGTCTTTTTCCCCTTAATAAAATTTCGAATCACGTTCCAATGGTTTATGGCTATGATCTCTACACCGTGTTTTTTCTTGATGATAAACGGACAATTATTGAAGATGCTATCCTGGTTCACATTGGAATAAATATTCTTGATCTTATCCAGTTTGTTCAGCGCCAAATGGGAAATCAACAAGCTGCCAGTGGAGGTGCCGACGAACAGATCGTACTCGTGCTTGGCCTCTTGGATCAAAAACTGGGCAACACCGCCCGCAAAGGCTCCTTTGCTACCTCCTCCCGAAATCACCAATGCCCTCATTCACCTATAGTTTTTTCCAAATATTGTTTTTCTTGCTGACTTAGCAAAGGGTATATGCGTTTAATCCTTGCCGTATTTTCGTCGGACTGCAGAAACTCCTTTAAGAGGCTTCTGGCCGATTTTTTAAAATGCCAAACATGATGTCCGCATGCTTCTATCAGGTTTTTCAGTACCATATCGTTAAATCCACCGATATTTTTTAAATACTGGAAAGCCATCATACGGGTCTCGAAATAATGTTCAGCTCCCGTTAATTCGCTTAACTCGTTAAAATAGTTTGCTTTGGTGTCCGGCCTGTATTCGGGAGTTACCAAGGCCAACGTTAACCATAGTATTCGAATATTCTTGTTGGGAAAGCCCTTAATTCCATCCGTTTCATCAAGATATTTGGTTCTGTGCTCCGGGAAATCAGTCCATAAACGGTACAGGGCAGCTTCAATGGTCGTATAACTTTTATCTCGCAAAAGATTCTCAATACTCACCCTTAGCTCCGGTGGTATTTTATTTAAGGAAAGTACCACGGCCTGTCTTGCCTTTATATCTTCGGAAGCTATAATTTCACTTAATAATTGAGTTGGCATTGCTTCTCCATAATCTAAAATAAGGTTTTCCTTTAAGTGGATTGAAGATAAAGTGCTCCAGTTTCTTACCAAAATTTCCTCGGTGCCCTCCGGTTCTTGGGCTATCTGTTTGTTAAGTTCAAAATACGTTCTGATTGAGCTGTTTCTATCTTTCAAAAACATAATGACTTCTTCAAAGGGGAAATCCGGGTTTTCCAACCACAATGCTTCAAAATCCGAAAGATCAGTGCCCGATTCCTCTTCCATTTCTTCTATAAAATTGGGTATGGTCACATTTTTAAAGGCGAATTTGTTCAGATATTTGCGCACTCCTTTTTTAAAGGCCATCTTCCCTACCCGCTCTTGAAGCATAACCAATGTCCATGCTCCTTTTTCATAGAAGGTAAGACTCCCTGCATTCGGATTCCAAAGCGCCTCGCCCTGATCCTCTTCCGAAAAGCTTTTCAAGGCTTCTGCGGTCCCCAACAATTTCCAATAATAGTGATCATCGCCAAAAATGTGTTTTTCTGCTAAATAGGCATAAAATGTAGCAAACCCCTCGTGCAGCCAATGATGTTCGCTACTGGTCTCCGTTACCAAATTGCCAAACCATTGATGGGCGAGTTCGTGGGCATTAACGTTAACATAGTTTTTATCCACAAAAGCAGTTGAATCCACAACATATTGATTTGAAAAAATTGTGCACGTTGTGTTTTCCATCCCAGCGTACAGAAAATCGTGAACAGGCACCTGCTTGTAATTTTGCCAAGGATAGGCCACGCCAATTCGGTTTTCCAAAAAATCGAATATGCGCTTACTGTACCGATAAGTTGGTTCCGCATTAAGGCTATCCTTAGGCTCATAATAGAGTTCCATGGGGATTCCGGAGGATGATTCCATGGTTTCCATCTTATAGTTACCAATGGCAAAACCGATCAAATAACTGCTCATGGGCTTCTCCATATCAAACTGCCACATATATCCGTTGGAATTGGTCAATGTTTCCTTCTTGAGAAGATTACCGTTGGCGATTACGGTATAATCCTCTCTTAAAATGATTTTAAGATCAAACTCTACCTTTTCGGTCATATCATCAAAACTGGGCAACCAATGACTGGTGTACTTGCCCTGCCCTTGCGTCCATACCTGTTCATTGCCATCTACGGTATCGTCCCAACCTAGAAAATATACCGTTTGTTCAGGTTTTGCCACATAATCCATGGAAACGATATGGTTCTCCCCTTCTTTCATTTCGTTTTTGATCATAATTCTCTTGCCATTGTAATCGAAATCGATTTTTACACCATCAAAAGAAACATTAAAAAAATCCATGCTCACAGCATCAAAAAAAACGGAATCCACATCCTCGAGCACATTAAAATGATAAGAAACACAACCCTTTATCTGTTTATCGACAGGTGTGGGCTCAATTAAAATATCGGCTCGCAGAAAATCCACTTTATCCTGGATCTGAGCGGACAAAAACTGTGAAAACAAGAAAAAAACGATTACGGGGCTCAGCTTCATACCATCATCTTATCAAAAGTCTATCCAAAATACATATTTTAGTTCGATGAATCCCAATTTTCTACAAACTCCCATCGCCTATTTAAAAGGTGTCGGTCCCAATCGGGCCGATACCCTAAAGACCGAATTGGGGATTGAGACCTTTAGGGACCTGCTACACCTGTTCCCCAATCGCTATTTGGACAAGACGAGCTACTACAAGATCAATCAATTGCAACCCAGCGGTGCCGATGTACAAGTAGTGGGTAAAATTGTGCATATAAAAACCGTAGAGCAAAAACGTGGAAAGCGTTTGGTAGCCACTTTTGTGGATGAAACCGGACAAATGGAACTGGTCTGGTTCCGGGGCCATAAATGGATCAGGGAAAATTTAAAATTGAACGAGCCCTACGTGGTTTTTGGTAGAGTGAACAAATATGGAAGTACATTCTCCATGCCACACCCCGAAATGGAAACCTTGCAAAAGCATGAGCAGGGTGTAAAATTGACCATGCAGCCCATTTATCCTTCCACAGAAAAATTAAGTAATAAGGGTATTACCAACCGCGAACTGGGCAAAATGATCCAACAATTGTTTTTGGAATGCGGGGGCAAGTTTCAAGAATCTTTGTCGCCCGGTATTCTAGATGAACTGAAGTTGATATCGAAAAGTTCCGCTCTTTTTAATATACATTTTCCGAAAAACCAGGAGCTCCTTGCCAAAGCACAGTTTCGGTTAAAGTTTGAAGAGTTGTTTTTTGTGCAATTACAGCTCATTTCCAAAAAAATGCTCCGCAAGAAAAAAATCAAAGGAATGCCTTTTGAAGCCGTAGGTGAAAGGTTTACCGAGTTTTTTGAGAACCATCTTCCTTTTGAATTGACCAACGCCCAGAAAAGGGTCATTAAGGAAATCCGGAACGATTTGGGCAGCAACGCCCAAATGAACCGACTTTTACAGGGTGATGTGGGTTCAGGAAAAACCATTGTGGCATTGATGTGCATGTTATTGGCGATTGACAATGGTTTTCAAGCCTGCTTGATGGCCCCAACAGAGATTTTGGCGACACAACACTACAACGGACTCAAAGAACTGTTGGAAAACATGGACGTTAAAATTGCCCTATTGACAGGTTCCACCAAGAAATCCGAACGCACTCTGCTTCACAATCAACTGGAAAATGGGAACTTGAACATTTTGGTAGGCACCCACGCGGTTTTGGAGGATAAAGTCCAGTTTAAAAACCTCGGCTTGGCCATCGTGGACGAACAACACCGTTTTGGCGTGGCGCAACGCTCCAAGCTTTGGCATAAAAATCAGACGCCCCCTCACATTTTGGTGATGACTGCGACTCCGATCCCGAGAACCTTGGCCATGAGTCTGTACGGGGATTTGGACATCTCGGTAATTGATGAACTCCCTCCTGGCCGAAAACCCATTAAAACAGTACATCGCTTTGACAGTAACCGCTTGAAAGTATTTAGGTTCATCAAAGATGAGATTAAAAAAGGGCGACAAATTTATGTAGTATACCCACTGATCCAAGAGTCCGAAGCTTTGGATTACAAGGACTTAATGGACGGATATGAAAGTATTGTTCGTGATTTCCCGCAGCCCGAGTATCAAATTTCAATAGTGCACGGTAAAATGAAGCCTGCCGACAAGGACTATGAAATGGAACGTTTTGTTAAAGGAGAAACCCAGATCATGATTGCTACAACGGTAATCGAGGTAGGTGTAAACGTACCCAATGCCTCTGTAATGATCATTGAAAGTGCTGAACGTTTCGGCCTTTCCCAATTGCACCAGCTTCGAGGGCGTGTAGGCCGAGGTGCCGAACAAAGCTTTTGTATTTTAATGACGGGCAACAAACTTTCCGAGGATTCCAAGACCCGTTTACAGACCATGGTGCGCACCAATGATGGTTTTGAGATTGCGGAGGTCGACCTTAAACTCCGTGGCCCCGGCGACTTAATGGGTACGCAACAAAGCGGTATGCTCAATCTTAAGATTGCTGATATTGTGAAAGACAATCAAATCCTGAAAACAGCCCGTTACCATGCCATTCAATTACTGAAAGACGACCCTAGACTGGAAAAAGTGGAAAATGCACCTATTTTAAACGCCTATTCCAAAATGATGGCCAACAAAACCATTTGGAATTATATTAGTTAACAGCGATTTAGGTTTGTAATCAACAAATTGCACAATCCTGCCAATCTCTTCGTTACAAACTAAAAATCAATTCGTTAGATTTAGTCAATTTAAAAACAGCTCATTGAAATAGCGGTTGAACATCGTAATTTTAGTACTGACCAAAATTCATTTCTACACACAATTTTTAACTTCGTAGGCTTACAAAATATCGATGACACAATGAGCAAGACATTATTTGATAAGGTTTGGGATTCGCATGTGGTAAAACATATCGAGAATGGCCCGGATGTACTTTTTATAGATAGGCACCTAGTTCACGAAGTAACGAGCCCCGTAGCCTTTTTAGGCTTAAAAAATAGAGGAATAAAAGTGTTATACCCGGAACGCACCTTTGCAACCGCCGATCACAACACCCCTACCCGAAACCAACACTTGCCCGTTAAGGACCCCTTGTCCGCAAATCAGTTAAAGGCTTTGGAAGAGAATGCCAATGCACACGGTATCCCCTACTGGGGACTGGGTCATGAGAAAAACGGAATCGTACACGTAATTGGTCCGGAAAATGGAATAACACTGCCCGGGGCAACGATTGTTTGTGGGGATTCCCACACTTCAACGCACGGGGCCTTTGGCGCCATCGCTTTTGGCATCGGGACCAGTGAAGTGGAAATGGTACTGTCCACGCAGTGCATCATGCAACCAAAACCCAAAAGTTTACGCATCAATATAAATGGAGAATTGAGCAAAGCCGTAACACCAAAAGATGTGGCGCTTTTCATCATTTCCAAATTATCCACATCCGGCGCCACCGGCTATTTTGCCGAATATGCTGGCGATGTTTTCAAAAATATGTCGATGGAAGGTCGTATGACGGTCTGCAACCTGAGTATTGAAATGGGCGCGCGCGGAGGTATGATCGCCCCTGACGAAACCACATTTGAGTACATTAAAGGAAGAGAGTACACCCCAAAAGGTAAGGATTGGGATACGGCCATGGACTACTGGAGTACTCTATATTCTGATGACGATGCAGAGTTCGACAAAGAAATTACTTTTGATGCCAGCGAGATAGAACCCATGATCACTTTTGGCACCAATCCGGGAATGGGCATCGGAATTAGCAAGGACATTCCTACCGCTGCAAGTATTGATGGCTCAGCTGCCACCTACAAAAAATCCTTGGAATATATGGACTATAATGAAGGTGAGGCTATGGTGGGCAAACCCATTGATTTTGTGTTCCTTGGAAGCTGTACCAACGGTAGGATTGAAGATTTTAGAGCTTTCGCTTCCATCATCAAAGGAAGGAAAAAAGCGGACAACGTGACCGCTTGGTTGGTTCCCGGTTCACACAAAGTGGAAGAAGCTATCAGAGAAGAAGGCATCTTGGATATTTTGACCGAAGCCGGATTTGAATTGAGAGAGCCCGGCTGTTCTGCTTGCTTGGCCATGAACGATGATAAGATTCCCGCTGGCAAATATGCGGTAAGCACCTCAAACAGAAACTTTGAGGGGCGACAAGGGCCAGGAGCCCGTACCTTGTTGGCAAGTCCTTTGGTGGCCGCAGCAGCAGCTGTTACCGGAAAAGTAACCGACCCAAGGGAATTAATGCAAGAAGAAGTTTTAGCTTAATAATAAAAATTTACAATGAGCAATAAACAATTATCAATGAACAATCCATTGGTAATTGAAGATTGAAACTGATAATTGAAAGAAAAATGGCATACGATAAATTCAACATACTAACAAGTTCCGCGGTACCATTACCTATTGAGAATGTGGATACGGACCAGATCATCCCCGCACGATTCCTAAAAGCTACCGAGCGTAAAGGTTTCGGGGACAATTTGTTCCGTGATTGGAGATATAATTCTGATGACACACCCAAAGAACAATTTGTACTCAACAATCCTATTTATTCTGGCAAAATATTGGTAGGAGGAAAAAACTTTGGTTCCGGTTCCTCTAGGGAGCACGCAGCATGGGCGGTATACGATTACGGCTTCCGTTGTGTGGTGTCCAGTTTTTTTGCCGATATCTTTAGGAATAACTGTTTGAACATTGGAGTGCTTCCCGTTCAGGTGAGCCCAGAGTTCTTGGATAAAATTTTCAAGGCCATTGAGGCCGACCCAAAAACCGAGTTAGAGGTAAATCTCCCGGAACAAAAAATTACCATTTTGGCTTCTGGTGAAAATGAAAATTTCGACATCAACAATTACAAAAAAGACAATATGCTCAATGGTTTTGATGATATCGACTATTTGTTGAACATCCAAAGAGATATTGAGAAATACGCTGAAAGCACGCCTTTATAACCCATCCGTCTGGAACACTACGGCATTAAAAAATGAAAGCACGCACCATAGAAATAATGGACACCACCCTACGGGATGGTGAACAAACCTCTGGGGTTTCCTTTTCGGCCTCGGAAAAACTCACCTTGGCCAAACTCCTGCTGGAAGAACTCAAAGTAGACCGTATTGAGGTGGCCTCTGCCCGTGTTTCAGAAGGAGAACTACAGGCGGTTAAAAATATTACAGATTGGGCGGCTGCAGAAGGTTATATCTCCAAAGTGGAGGTTTTGACCTTCGTGGATAAAGGGGTGTCCCTTAAATGGATGCAAGAATCCGGGGCAAAAGTTCAGAACTTGCTAACAAAGGGTTCATTAAACCATTTAACCCATCAACTCAAAAAGACTCCAGAACAGCACTTTAGTGAAATTCAATCAGTAATTGAAAAAGCTAAAGAATTGGGCATTGAAACCAATGTGTATCTGGAGGATTGGAGCAATGGAATGCGAAATTCCAAAGACTATGTGTTTCAGTTTTTGGATTTCTTGACCCAACAACCCATCAAGCGAGTTCTGCTTCCAGATACCTTGGGGGTATTGACCCATACGGAAACCGGCGCGTTTTTCAAGGAAATAATTGAAAGGTATCCAAACACCCATTTTGATTTTCATGGACATAACGATTACGATTTGAGTGTAGCGAACGTGATGGAAGCGTTGAAAGCTGGTGCCCACGGACTTCACCTAACTGTTAATGGAATGGGAGAACGTGCAGGCAATGCTCCTTTGGCTAGCGCCGTGGCGGTAATCAACGATTTTTTGCCGGAGATCAAGATTGGTGTAAAGGAATCATCCCTATACAAAGTAAGTAAATTGGTGTCTGCCTTTACCGGTTTCGGCATACCTGACAACAAACCTATTGTTGGAGACAACGTATTTACACAAACTGCTGGCATACATGCAGATGGCGACAGTAAAAAGAATCTTTACTTTAATGACCTATTACCCGAACGTTTTGGTAGAAAACGCAAATATGCCCTAGGCAAAACCTCAGGAAAAGCCAATATTCAAAAGAACCTTCAAGAGCTTGGACTGACCTTGAACGATGACGAACTGAAAAAAGTCACGGAGCGAATCATCGAGCTTGGCGACAAAAAAGAACGCGTCACCAAAGATGACCTCCCTTATATCATTTCAGATGTTCTCGATAGCGATCTCCACCAACAAAAGGTTTTTGTGAAATCGTACGTACTGACACATTCCAAAGGTTTAAAACCTTCCACTACCCTTTCCATAGAAATCGAAGGGAAGACCTATGAGGAAAATGCCCAGGGCGATGGACAATTTGATGCTTTTATCAATGCATTGAAAAAGGTGTATAAAAAAGAAGGAAGGGGATTGCCCAAATTAGTGGATTATGCTGTACGCATACCTCCGGGCAGTAACTCAGATGCTCTTTGCGAGACCATCATCACTTGGCAGACCAAAGAAAAAGACTTTACTACCCGTGGGCTCGATTCAGACCAAACGGTATCTGCCATCAAGGCCACGGAGAAAATGTTGAATTTAGTATAATAGATAATCAATAGAATGAAACTAAACATAGCGCTCTTGGCCGGAGATGGAATTGGCCCCGAAGTAATTGATCAAGCCGTAAAAGTATCAGATGCCGTAGCCGCAAAATTCGGTCACGAAATAAGCTGGACCCCTGCCCTAACAGGTGCCGCAGCGATTGATGCCGTTAGCGAACCTTACCCGGACGAAACCCACGAAGCCTGTGTTGCAGCCGATGCCGTTCTTTTTGGCGCCATTGGTCATCCGCGTTTTGACAATGACCCTTCCGCCAAGGTACGGCCTGAGCAAGGCTTGTTGAAAATGCGTCAAAAATTGGGATTGTTCGCCAATGTTAGACCAACTTTCACCTTTCCATCACTGATAGACAAATCACCATTGAAAAGAGAGCGTATCGAAGGAACTGATCTAGTGTTTCTTCGAGAATTGACCGGAGGCATCTACTTTGGAAAACGAGGTCGCGAAGACAACAACAATACTGCTTACGATACTTGCACCTATACACGTGCCGAAGTGGAGCGCCTGGCCAAAAAAGGCTTTGAAATGGCGATGCAACGTTCCAAAAAGCTTTGTTGCGTGGACAAGGCCAACGTTTTGGAAACTTCGCGTTTGTGGAGGGAAACAGTTCAGAAATTGGAAAAGGACTATCCAGAAGTGGAAGTATCCTATGAATTTGTGGATGCCGTGGCCATGCGTTTGGTGCAATGGCCAAGTGCTTATGACGTACTGATTACAGAAAACTTGTTTGGTGATATTTTAACGGATGAAGCTTCGGTGATTTCAGGATCTATGGGATTGATGCCTTCTGCATCATTGGGCGAAAAAACATCTTTGTTCGAACCTATCCACGGTTCTTATCCGCAAGCTGCCGGAAAAGACATTGCCAATCCTTTGGCCACCGTACTTTCTGCAGCAATGATGTTTGAAACGGCATTTGGACTTAAGGACGAAGCTGAAGCTATTCGCGAAGTAGTGAACAAGTCCTTGGCCGAAGGAGTTGTGACCGAAGATCTTGCCGATGGTGGAAAAGCTTACAAAACCAGCGAAGTTGGAAATTGGTTGGCTGAACACATTTAATCAACCCCACATAAAAACCAAAAAGAAAGCCCCGAGGTTCGGGGCTTTCTTATTTTTATAAAAAATTTAATCTTCAACTATTTTTTTACTATTCCACAATCACGATGCGTCATTCTGAATTTATTTCAGAATCTCATCACTTTAGTATTCCTATCTAAGTGAGAACCTGAAACGAGTTCAGGTTGACAAGAATTCTATTTTGCTTAGAACTTTTTGCCGTTCTCGATGCTTTTTTATAAAATATAGTCCGTACTCAAAAAGTTGCTCACTTTGGCTTCCATTAATTGTTCTACGGTCTGGTTGTTCAAACTGTTGTCCTTAAATGCTACAAAGGTTCGGATGGAGAACGAACGCAAAGCATCGTGAACACTTAATGTAGATTGTGCAGAATCCTTCCTCCCTGTGAACGGATATACGTCCGGCCCACGTTGACAGGAACTGTTCAGGTTTACGCGGCACACCAAGTTTGCCAACGTATCGATTAACGGAGATAGCGTATACACATCCTTACCGAACAAACTTACCTGCTGTCCGTAGTTGGATTCCGCCATATCGTCCAAAGGCTCTTCAATATCTTGGAATGAAAGTACTGGGATAATTGGCCCAAACTGCTCTTCTTGGTACACTCGCATGTCCTTGGTTACCGGATATAATACGGCTGGCCAAATATAATTATCAAAATGCTTCCCTCCTTTTTTGTTGATGATTTTTGCACCTTTCGACAACGCGTCATCCAACAACTCTTGGATATAAGCTGGTTTATCCGGCTCAGGAAGTGGCGTCAAACTTACACCATCATCCCAAGGATTTCCGAATTTTAATCCATCTACTTTTTCAGCAAATCGCTTTAAAAACTCATCTTTTACTTCATCGTGGACATAGACTACCTTTAGAGCGGTACAGCGCTGCCCATTGAAGGACAAGGTGCCCGAAATACACTCATTAATGGTCAAATCCAACTCGGCATCGGGAAGTACAATGGCCGGATTCTTGGCTTCCAAGCCCAAGACCAAACGCAACCTATTGCTTTTAGGGTGCTGCTCTTGTAAAGCATTGGCCGACTTGCTGTTCCCTATCAGTGCCAATACATCTACCTTGCCTGTTTGCATTATGGGCGCCGCAACGGCTCTGCCCCTACCAAAAAGTATATTTACCACTCCTTTGGGAAAACTACTCTGAAATGCCTCCAAAAGAGGCGTGATCAATAAAACCCCATGCTTTGCCGGCTTAAAAATGGTGGTGTTCCCCATAATTATGGCTGGAATCAATAAAGCAAAAGTTTCGTTCAAGGGATAATTATAGGGCCCAAGACATAAAACCACACCAAGAGGCCCTCTTCGGATATGCGCGTACACCCCATCATGTTTCTGGAATTTGGCACAATCCCTATCCAATTGTTTGTAATCCTCAATAGTATCGTAAATATACTCTACGGTACGATCAAACTCCTTATAAGAATCGGGCTTGGATTTACCAATTTCCCACATCAAAAGCTTAACCACTTGCTCGCGCTTCTGCTCCATTTTCTTCACAAAGGTTTCCATGCATTCAATTCGATCTTTTACCTTCATGGTAGGCCAGAGACCTTGACCCCTATCATATGCCTTCAAGGCAGAATCTAATGCTTCCAAGGCTTCGGGCTCCCCCATATCGGGAACACTGCCCAATGTGGTCGGAGCATATTCCTCCGTTGAGGATATCGTGGAAATCACGGAACTGGTTGCCCCATCCCATTTGCGCAACTCCCCGTTGACCAAATATGTTTTTTGATGAATTTCTTCAGTAATTCGAAATGCTTCTGGTATTGCTTTTGTTGCCATTTAATGTTCTTTTTATTTGAATTCCGGTATTATATCTGTCATCCCATCCACACAAATCTAGCATAAAAAAAAGCTAAGAACACTTAGTTTTACACCTAATGAACATCTATATCGATGGAGAAACAAAATTTTAATTATACTATTTAAAAATGTTGGCGGCATCACACCAAATATTGGAACAGATCAGGTTTATTGTTAAGATAATCCCCGAAAAAATTGTTGCTTTTCATCCGTTGAATCAAAGGCTCCAAATCATCTGGTGATTTTAGTTCCACCCCAACAATGGCTGGGGCATTTTCCCTGCTCGATTTTTTGGAGTATTCAAAATGCGTGATGTCGTCATCTGGACCTAAAATATTGACAACAAATTCCTTTAGCGCACCGGGTCGCTGAGGGAACCTCACAATAAAATAATGCTTTAGTTGGGCATAGAGTAAAGCCCTTTCTTTAATTTCGGCAGTACGGGTAATATCGTTATTGCTTCCGCTCACCACACAAACCACATTTTTGCCCCTTATTTCTTCCTTAAAATAGTCCAATGCAGCAATGGTCAAAGCCCCAGCAGGTTCTACAACAATAGCATCCCTATTGTAAAGATCTAATATAGTCTGACATACTTTCCCTTCGGGAACGGTTACCATTTTGTGCAGATATTCTTTGCAAATGGGATATGTCAGCGAACCGACTTTCTGGACCGCCGCCCCATCGATGAACTTATCGATGTTTTCAAGTTCCACCAATTCCCCTTTTTCAATGGATTGGAGCATGGACGGTGCCCCTCCGGGCTCCACTCCTATTATTTTGGTATTGGGCGATAAAGCTTGGAATGTACCACAAAGTCCCGATGCCAATCCTCCGCCGCCAACGGCCACAAAAACATAATCGATCGGCTCGCTGGATTGCTGAAGCATTTCCAAACCAACAGTGGCTTGACCTTCTATGGTTTTTTCGTCATCAAAGGGATGGACAAAGGTTTTGCCTTTCTGTTTGCAGAAAAATTCAGCTGCCTTTTTGGAATCGTCAAAGGTATCCCCTTCCAGGACCACATCTACCCACTCCCCTCCAAACATCTTGGTCTGGTCTATTTTTTGTTTTGGCGTCACTACCGGCATATAAATAGTCCCTTTTACTTGTAAATGACTACAGGCAAAGGCAACGCCCTGAGCGTGGTTCCCTGCGCTGGCACAGACCACACCACTATCCAGTTGTTTTTGACTTAGGGAGCTAATTTTATTGTACGCACCACGGATTTTGTAACTGCGTACTCTGTGAAGGTCTTCGCGTTTAAGAAAAATATTGGCCCCATAAACTTTGGAATAGCGGATACTTCGTTGCAATGGCGTTTCCTCCGCCACTTGGGCAATGGTCTTCGCTGCTTGGTAAATATCCGCTATTTGCGGAAAATATGTTTCCACAGTTTTGCTCATGGGACCAAAGGTTTTTATCCGATCGGCTTCATCGCCGTCATCGATGCACGCAATCTGGAGCCAACCACTTCCACATCGTGCTCACGGATAGCTTTGTTTACGGCTATCAATCTTACGTTGTCCACACCAATATCTTTGCCTTCACCAAAATGCTTACCAATGATATCAGTCTCCACTTTCTTCATAAAATCGGTCAAAAGCGGCTTACATGCATGATCGAACAAATAACAACCGTACTCCGCCGTATCGGAGATTACACGGTTCATTTCGAACAATTTCTTTCTTGCAATGGTGTTGGCAATCAATGGCGTCTCGTGCAAAGATTCGTAATAAGCAGACTCGCCAATAATTCCGGATTCGGTCATGGTCTCATAGGCCAATTCCACACCAGATTTTACAAAAGCCACCATCAAGACCCCATTATCGTAATATTCTTGCTCGGAGATGTCCATATCGCCTGCCGGTGTTTTTTCAAAAGCGGTCTCGCCAGTGGCAGCCCTCCAATCCAATAAGTTTTTGTCTCCATTGGCCCAATCTTCCATCATGGTTTTGGAAAAATGTCCGCTCATAATGTCATCCATATGTTTTTGGAACAAGGGACGCATGATCTCTTTCAACTCTTCTGCCAAATCAAAAGCTTTGATTTTAGCTGGATTGGACAAACGGTCCATCATATTGGTAATTCCTCCTTGTTTCAATCCTTCTGTAATGGTTTCCCATCCGTATTGAATCAATTTGGATGCATAGGCTTCATCGATACCTTTTTCAACCATTTTATTGAAAGAAAGGATAGATCCTGTCTGCAACAAACCACAAAGAATGGTCTGCTCACCCATCAGATCCGACTTTACTTCCGCCACAAATGATGATTCAAGAACTCCCGCTTTATCTCCACCTGTTCCTGCAGCATAGGCTTTAGCTTGTTCCAAACCTTTACCCTCTGGGTCGTTTTCTGGGTGTACGGCAATCAAAGTTGGCACACCGAAACCTCTTTTGTACTCTTCACGTACCTCGGAACCTGGGCTTTTTGGCGCCACCATGATTACGGTAAGGTCCTCACGCACTTGCATTCCTTCTTCCACAATGTTGAATCCGTGAGAGTAGGATAAGGTAGCTCCTTGCTTCATTAAGGGCATAACAGTGCTCACCACATTGGTGTGTTGCTTGTCCGGAGTAAGATTGATGACCAAATCGGCTGTTGGAATCAACTCTTCATAAGTTCCCACCACAAAATTGTTCTCAACGGCATTTTTATAGGATTGTCTTTGCTCTTTGATAGCCGCTGGACGTAGGGCATACGAAATATCCAATCCAGAGTCGCGCATGTTCAACCCTTGGTTCAGTCCCTGGGCGCCACATCCAACAATTACAATTTTCTTTCCTTTTAGTGCGGTAACACCATCAGCGAACTCGCTGGAGTCCATAAATCTACATTTTCCCAATTGGGTCAATTGTTCGCGAAGTGATAGTGAATTAAAGTAATTTGCCATTTTTGATATTTGATTTTATCTATTTAGTTTTCTTGAAATTCCTGTAGCATTTCGGTTATCGGCATGGTTGCTTTGGTCACTGTTATCCTGCCCGATCTAACAAACTGCATTATACCGTATGGTTCAAGCGCATCGTACATTTCGTCGATTTCGTGTCTACGACCTGTTTTGGCCAAGGCAAAAAATTCACGATTAACCGTTACGATCTGCGCATTGCTCTCTTTGATGATATTCTGAATCTGACGCTCATCGAACAGCAAATGCGAAGCGATTTTAAACAAGGCGGATTCTTGATAAATGGTTTCATCATCGGTGTGATAGTATGCCTTGATGACCTCAATCTGTTTCTCGATTTGACCAACAATCTTTCGTGTCCAATCCTCGGTGGTAAAAACTACAATCGTGAATTTGGAAACACCTTCAATCTCTGATTTTGAAACATTTAAGCTCTCTATATTAATATGTCGCTTTAAGAATATCCCGGATATCCTATTGAGCAATCCCACATGATTTTCGGAATACACCGAAATGGTATACCATTGTTTTTCCATAGTGTTTTGTATGCTAAAGCCCTTAAGAAAACCCTTTAGGTTTTCAATCAAGGGCTATCTGTATTTATTTTAATCTGATGTCGGAAACGGACGCCCCTGATGGAATCATGGGAAATACGTTATCCTCTTTTTCCACTTTCACTTCCAAAAAGTATGGGTCCCTGGATGCCATCATTTCTTGTACTGCATCTTGAAGGTCGCCCCTTTCGGTCACTCTTCTTGATTTGATATGGTATCCTTCCGCAATTTTCACAAAATCCGGGTTGGTCATAACCGTCGAGGCGTACCTCTTATCAAAGAAAAGTTCTTGCCACTGACGCACCATCCCTAGATGGTCGTTGTTCAATACCACGATTTTAACGGGTACATTGTGCTGAAAAATTACACCAAGTTCCTGTATAGTCATTTGGTACCCTCCATCTCCGATAATAGCGACCACTTCGCGGTCCATGGCTCCCATTTTGGCTCCAATGGCCGCTGGAAGACCAAACCCCATGGTTCCCAGGCCTCCGGAAGTAATATTGCTTTTGGATTGTTTGAACTTGGCATAGCGACAAGCGATCATCTGGTGCTGCCCTACATCGGAAACAATCACCGCTTTTTGTGCGGAAGCCACATTTATCTGTTCAATAACCTCGCCCATGGTAAGACCTTCTTTGGTCGGATGAATATCCTTTTTGATCAAGGTATCGTATTCGATTTTATGAAGCTTATCAAATTCAGCTTTCCAGTCAGCATGCTCTTTATTGTCCAGTAAGGGCAAAATATTTTCCAATGTTTCTTTGGCATTGCCCAGAACAGCAACATCTACCTTTACATTTTTGTTCACTTCGGCCGGATCTATCTCAAAATGCACAATTTTGGCTTGCTTTGCGTAGGTATCCAGATTTCCGGTTACCCTATCATCAAAACGCATTCCTATGGCTACAAGCAAATCGCATTCGTTGGTAAGGATATTGGGCGCATAGTTACCGTGCATACCCACCATACCCACGTTTAAAGGGTGTTCGGTATCCATCGCGGATAGGCCCAATATGGTCCATGCAGCAGGAATCCCTGTTTTTTCCACAAAAGCTTTTAGTTGGGCTTCGGCCTCACCTAAAATAACACCTTGTCCAAATACAATAAACGGTTTTTTGGCATTGTTGATTAATTCCGCTGCTTTCTTCAGACTGTTTGGTTCTGGCTTGGGCACAGGTTTATAGCTTCTTACTTTGGTACATTTTTCGTAAACAAAATCCAGCTCATCGAACTGTGCGTTTTTAGTGATATCCACCAATACAGGTCCGGGCCTTCCGGATTTTGCAATGTAAAATGCCTTGGCTATAATTTCTGGGATTTCTTCCACTTTTGTAATCTGATAGTTCCATTTGGTCACAGGAGTTGATATCCCAACAATATCGGTTTCTTGAAAAGCATCGGAACCTAATAAGTGTCTCGGCACTTGTCCGGTGATGCAGACCATTGGTGTTGAATCTATCTGAGCGTCTGCCAAACCCGTTACCAAATTGGTGGCACCAGGTCCCGACGTTGCCATGGCCACCCCCACCTTACCGGTTACCCGGGCATAGCCTTGCGCCGCATGTGTAGCGCCTTGCTCGTGACGAGTGAGAATATGGGTGAGTTTGTCTTGGAACTTATATAATTCGTCGTAAACCGGCATAATGGCCCCTCCAGGGTATCCATAGATCAAATCCACACCTTCCGCCAGCAAACAATGGATAATGGCTTCTGCTCCCGTAATCCGCATTGTCTCCTTATTTTGATTCTTCTTTTTCTGTGCTTTTAATGTTTCCATAAGCATGTTATTGGGGATTTCTTCCCTATAGTATTAAAACATATCGGTAACACAGCCTTTAGCTGCAGACGATACCGTTTTTGCATATTTGTACAAACTGCCCGACTTTACTTTTAGTTCGGGTTGTTTCCATTCTTTTCTTCGCTGCTCCAGCTCTTCATCGGAGATGTTGATGTTGATGGTGTTCTTAACCGCATCAATGGTGATTTCGTCGCCGTCTTTTACCAAGGCAATTCCACCACCAACTTGAGCTTCTGGTGAAACATGCCCTACCACAAATCCGTGAGAGCCACCGGAGAACCTGCCATCGGTGATCAAGGCCACATCCTTTCCAAGGCCGGCGCCCATAATGGCGGAAGTGGGTTTCAGCATCTCTGGCATTCCGGGAGCTCCTTTTGGGCCCTCGTACCGAATGACCACTACATCTCCTTTTTGAACTTTTCCATTGTGAATACCTTCATTTACATCAGCCTCACTATCAAAAACACGTGCGGTTCCAGTAAATTCCAGCCCCTCTTTGCCTGTGATTTTGGCTACCGCTCCTTCGGATGCCAGGTTTCCGTACAAAACTCGTATATGTCCCGTATCCTTAATGGGCTGTTCTTTTTTTCTAATAATATCCTGTCCTTCGGCCAAATCTGGAGCATCCAACAGATTTTCGGCCAAGGTTTTCCCTGTAACCGTAATACAATCACCATGAAGCATACCTTCTTTCAACATATATTTTAATACCGCTGGAACTCCTCCCACCTTATGCAAGTCTTCCATCAAGTATTTTCCACTAGGTTTTAGATCGGCCAGTAATGGGGTTGACTCACTTATTTTTGTAATGTCTTCCAAGGTAAAATCAACTTCTGCAGCGTGTGCAATGGCCATAAAATGAAGTACTGCATTGGTTGACCCGCCAAGTACCGTAACCAACCTAAAGGCGTTTTCCAAAGATTTTTTTGTCACAATATCCCTTGGTTTTATATCTTCCTTGAGCAAATGGTACAATGCAGCACCAGAGGCTTCACAATCTGCTTGTTTTTTATCGTTTACCGCTGGAATGGAAGAATTAAAAGGCATGGACATCCCCATAGCCTCAATAGCCGAAGCCATGGTATTTGCGGTGTACATTCCTCCACAAGCTCCGGCACCCGGACATGCTTTATGGATGACCTCTTTGTATTCTTTTTCGTCTATAGCGCCTGCGACCTTTTGCCCGTAAGCCTCGAATGCAGAAATAATATCCAGCTTTTTGTTATTGTGGCATCCTGGAGCAATGGTTCCCCCGTATACCAAAATGGATGGACGATTCAATCGTAATTGGGCCATTAGGGCGCCCGGCATGTTTTTATCGCAACCAACCACAGTTACCAGGCCATCGTAGCTCATGGCATGGATCACGGTTTCAATGGAATCTGCAATAATATCTCTTGATGGCAATGAGTAACGCATTCCGGGAGTGCCATTGGATATTCCATCACTCACCCCGATTGTATTGAAGACAAGTCCCACTAAATTGGAGGACTCGACACCCTTTTTTACATCGAGGGCCAAATCGTTAAGATGCATATTACAAGGGTTTCCCTCGTATCCCGTGCTGGCAATTCCGATTAAGGGTTTTTGAAGATCATTATCCGTTAGACCTATGGCATGTAACATGGCCTGTGCTGCTGGCAACGTTGGGTCTTGGGTTACTTTTTTGCTAAACTTGTTCAATTCCATTATCAAATATTCATTCAAACACGGTATTCTTCTTAATTTATACCGAATTTCAAAGATAAATGTTTAAAAAGCCCTAGATTTTTAACAGTTGTACACTGTTCAAATCCACTGGAAACATAATAAACTTAATTATCTTATTATCAGATTTTTAGACTGATTAAAAATCCAACATTCAATTAATTTTATTGGAAATAAAAAAGGCCTGTATCGGTGTGGGATATGGCTGTTTTAAGTAATGAATTGGCTGTAAATATCTTAAACAAGCTTAAACCGCAATTCATCCCCGTATTTCTTTTGGGCCAAAATGGAGATGGACGCTTCTGAAAGTTGCAAAATACGTGGGTAACCGCCGGTGGTTTGACCATCCTTCATTAAAATGATCATACGCCCTGCAGGGGTCAACTGAATGGTTCCCGGTAAAGTTCCGGAAGTCAATATGGAATCGGAATGTCCGGTAATCAATTCGGCAAGCTGATAGGCCATTCGGTTGTTTTCCTTGGAAACCCTAAAGGTTCTTGTGAAAATATCGGCAAGTTGTGTATCGGACAACAAGGAAAACTCCGGTCCTTTAAACACCTTTAAGGTGCCTAGGCCAAATAGCTCTTCAATTTTGACCCCAGAAATTTTAGGGGCATAGTTTTGAGTGGCTTCGTAGGGTAATTCATCACCATCTTTTATTCTACCCATTTTTGTAACTGGATAAAAAAATGAGCGGCTATTTAGTACTTTTCCGGTCTTAAACCCTCCTTTGATGGCCAAATATCCCCTAAAACCTGTTTCGAGTCGCCCATAAGACAATATGTCTCCCTCTTTTACCTTGATTACGGTATAATTTTCCACGGGTTCATTGTTCAAAGTGGCCATTATTTGTGCGCCGGACAAACTTATATAGGTGTCGTAATTGAATTGAAGCGTGGGTCCTGTCATGGTAATTTCCATAACGGCATCGTTTTCTTCATTGTCCAACAAAAGATTGGCTTTTTTTACCGATTCGCTATCCATTGCTCCAGCTACCGGCACACCTATATCGCGATACCCAAACCTGCCAAGGTCTTGGATGCTTGAATAAAGTCCTGCTTTTAGCACCTTAAGCATTGAGAGCAATTTTTTCCGGTTTATAAATACCCACCTCCCCTTCTATTTTATGAAGTTTATGCTCCGCCTCGGAAATACTCGTAAATCGAATTTTATCCCCCACATTTATAAAACAAGGGGTTGATTTATCGGGGTCAAAAAGGTTCACCGGACAGTTTCCTATAATGTTCCAACCGCCGGGAGACTCCTGAGGATAAATTCCCGTTTGTTTGCCCGCCAATCCAACACCCCCTTTCTCGACCTTTAGTCTCGGTTCGGCGCGTCGTGGAATTTCCAAAGTTGATGGCAGTCCTCCCAAATACATAAATCCGGGCAAAAAACCAATGCCATACACCACATACTCATGCGAAGTGTGCTGCTTGATCAATTCGTCGGTGGATAGGTTTAAAGTTCTCGCGACATTTTCCATATCCAGGCCAAACTCGAGATCGTAGCACACCGGCAGTGTCCATAAATGCTGAATGCGTTGGGTCTTGGACTTTGTTTGATTTTTATGGCACTCTTGGATTACGACCTTGGTTTCATCAAAATCCACCGGACCAAAATTGTACACCATAGTAACGGAATTGTAGGCTACGGACATTTCCCAGCCAAGAATGCCCTTTTCCTTAAAGGCATCCATAAAATCCAGAATATCGGCCAGAATGGCTTCGTTTACCTCTTTGGGCCATTCTACTAAAATGGCTCGCTCTCCAAAGGGTTTGATGCTTATGGGGTAACTTTTCATGAGTTTAGGTGCACCTGATTTTGGGGTAATTTTTCTGAAAGATACATCAATATTTTCAAGGCAGAAACCGTATCACCATGAACGCAAAATGTTTTGGCCTGAATATGATGCCTTTCTTCCTCTATGGTAAGAACCTCTTGTTTTTTGATCATGGGCAATATATGCGCCAATACCGCTTCGGGATTTTCGATGAGGGCATTGTTCTCTTTTCTGGAAACCAAGGATAGGTCGCGATTATAATTCCTGTCGGCAAAAGCCTCAAACCAAATTTTAAAACCGCGTTCTTCTCCAATTTTTGCTATTACCGAATCAAAGGGAACATAGAGTATTGCCCTATCTTTATAACCATCAATGGCACTCAAAAATACATTTGCCAAATCCTCGTCCTTTGCAGTTTGATTATATAGTGCCCCATGGGCTTTAATATGATGTAAAGAAACGTTCTGCTGTTTTAAAACCTCATCAAAGTCCGCCAATTGTTTTTTAATACTTTTTGATAACTCATGGTTTGAAATATGCATCACTTCCCTTCCAAAATTCATTCTGTCCGGGTAAGATGGATGTGAACCTACCTTAACATGATGCCGTTTGGCCAAAGCAACCACATGCCCCATGGTTTCACTGTCCCCAGCATGTCCGCCGCAGGCAATATTGCAGGAACTTATAAAAGGAAGAATGTCCGCCTCATTGCCTACTCCTTCACCTACATCACAATTGATATCTATGGTTAAATGATCCATTTACAACAAACCTATTACTTTTAAAATACTTTTTGCACCGAGAAAAATGGCAAAAGCGACGATTGCGATACCAAACACATTTTGAATCACAGAATTTTGGTGTTCTCCCATCACCGATTTTTTGTTCACAATCCATAAAAGCAACAAGGCCATTACGGGCAATAAAATACCGTTGGCAATCTGTGCAAACTGAATAACTTCGATGGGTTTTATATCAAACGAAAGGAAGACTATTCCGCACAGCACAATACTCCCCCATACCATTTTAAACTTTTTGTTCTGCATTCCACCTTCCCAACCAAAACAACTACTGGCCACATAGGCTGCGGCCAAAGGTGCCGTTATGGCGGATGTTATACCAGCGGCCAAGAGCCCAGCTGCCATAAACAAAAATGCCATTTTACCAAACAAGGGCTCCAGTGCCAATGCCATGTCCAAGGCATTGTTTATATCGGAAATGGGTGCGGCAGAGGCGGTTATCAAAATGGCTATGGAAACCAACCCTCCCAATCCAATGGACACTATGGTATCCCAATTCACAGCTTTTAAATCGGATTTGTTTTTCCATTTCTCCTTTACCAAAGATGCGTGCAAGAATAGGTTGTAGGGAACCACCGTTGTGCCTACCAAAGCTATCACGGTCAATAGCCCATCTTCCGGTAATCTGGGCACGAACATGCCTTTTAATATTCCATAAATCGATGGTTTTGTTATAATGGCGCAAACCACAAAGCTCACGCCCATGATCCCCACTAGGCCCACAAATATTTTTTCCAATGTTTTATAACCGCTAAACCACAATAGCAAAAAAATGATGCCCCCAATAAATGCGGGTAAAAATGGTTTTAAATGTGGCTGGGGCAATAGCTGTTCCAACCCAAGGGTGGCACCTCCAATATTTCCAGCTTGGTAGGCCGCATTTCCTATTAAAATGGCCCCCAGCACAATAATTATTACCATATTCTTGACCCATTGTGTTTTTAATTCGGACCTAACCACATCCACCAGCCCGTTCTGGGTAACAAGCCCTATTCTACCGGCCATTCCCTGTAAAACAATGGTTGCAATAATGGAGACCACCAAAGCCCAGATTAGAGCATAGCCAAAACGGGCTCCCGCCAAAGTACACATGGTAATGGTTCCAGGTCCGACAAAGGCGGCCGCGACCAAAACACCTGGCCCAATTTTTTTAAACATTATATTCTTATTTTGAAGCCTTCAATTTAATAGGATAAATGGACAAATCGTGCATTTCATCCAAAAAAGCGTATTTCATCTAAAAGTGGGGTGCGGTACATCGATTTTTTATACTAATTCAACTTTCTGAAAGTTATAATAGTCCCAAATCATACTTAGACTTAAACCTGACAAAAACTTATGACATGTAAGGATTGCGGCAAAACTATTGGCCCCCAACAATATAAGGCATCCAAAGACTCTCTTGGCATTACACTTTGCGAAAGACACTCAAAGCTAATCAAAAGGGTGATACTGGATAACAACACCCCACTTGAGGCTATACACCTATTTTATGCATTAAAGGAGGCCGGGGTCCACCCCATGTTGGAATGGTGGGACGGTAAAAAATCCGTGGATATTGCCATTTCTCGAGTTAAGCTCAATATAGAGATCGACAAAGATTACAACATGATAACCCATGAACAGGCCATAAATGATCTTGAAGATGCCATGCATTCCTTTAAAAATGGATTTACCACAGTCAGGATACCCCATTTGGCCATTAAATATTATTTGGACGAAACCGTAGAAAATATTTTGGGAATCATTTCTGGACTAAAAGCCAATATTAAAGCCATTTAGCCTATTGTAGATTTTACCTTTTCAATTTTTCCGACCTCGTGTGCTTGATACACACGAATTCCAAATTGGACCTTGATATCACATCAATCTTATGGTCGGGTTCTTTGGGGGCTTTAACCCAACCATCCTTCGCGATCCAGACTTCGGTACTGTATGGCTTCGGAAATGTGATTCTCTTGAACCTGTTCGGATTGCTCCAAATCTGCAATGGTTCGGGACACCTTTAAAATACGATCATATGCCCTGGCCGATAGGTTGAGGCGTTGCATGGCTTCTTTTAATAAATTTTTAGAAGAAGGACCCAACTTACAATACGTACGGATTTGTTTGGTTCCCATTTGGGCGTTGTAATGGATACTTTCTATGTCCACAAACCTTTTGGTTTGGATTTCTCGAGCCGCCTCTACCCTTTTTCTTATTACAACGCTGCTTTCTCCCTTACGTTCATCGGACAATTTATCAAATGGAACTGGAGTCACTTCAATGTGAATGTCTATCCTATCCAATAACGGGCCCGATATTTTGCTCAAATACCGTTGCATTTCTGCCGGCGATGAAGTAACCGGAGCGTCCGGGTCGTTAAAATATCCTCCTGGACTTGGATTCATACTCGCTACTAGCATAAAACTACTGGGATAGGTGACCGTAAATTGCGCTCTGGCAATGGTTACTTCTCTATCTTCCATAGGTTGTCGCATTACTTCCAGTACCCGACGCTCGAATTCTGGGAGTTCATCCAAAAAAAGAACACCATTGTGCGATAAAGAGATCTCTCCCGGCTGAGGATAACTTCCTCCCCCTACCAAAGCGGCAGAACTTATGGTGTGATGTGGGTTTCTAAAAGGCCGCTGACTCATCAGCCCCTTATTTTTCACCTTGCCGACAACGCTATGTATTTTAGTGGTTTCCAAAGCCTCATGCAAGGTCATGGGCGGTAAAATGGATGGCAACCTTTTGGCGAGCATGGTCTTACCGGCTCCAGGCGGACCGATTAAAATTATATTATGCCCACCGGCCGCTGCTATTTCCATGCAACGTTTAATGCTTTCCTGTCCTTTTACATCGGCAAAATCAAATTCTGGAAATTGAAGATGCTCATAAAACTCCTGGCGAGTATCCACATGGGTTTGCACCAAAGGAGCCTTGGTGTCAAAAAAATTTATGACCTGTTCAATATTTTCAACCCCGTAAACTTTTAGACCGTCCACTATGGCGGCTTCGCTTGCGTTCTCGGAAGGGAGGATGAATCCTTCAAAGCCTTCCTCCCGGGCTTTTATAGCTATCGGCAGGGCTCCTTTTATGGGTTGCAGACTACCATCCAGCGAAAGTTCGCCCATAATTAAATAGTTTTCAATGTTGTCGGATTTTATCTGGTTGGATGCCGCCAAAATACCCAGGGCCAAAGTAAGGTCGTAGGCCGAGCCTTCTTTTCTTAAATCGGCCGGGGCCATGTTTATGGTAATCTTTTTTCCCGGTATTTTGAAACCGTTGTTTTGGAGTGCTGCAGCAATTCGATAATTACTTTCTTTTATGGCATTGTCCGGCAATCCTACCAAATGATACCCGATTCCCTTATCGATGTTGACCTCCACAGCAATGGTAGTTGCCTCGATACCGAACACGGCACTTCCGTAAACTTTTATGAGCATAAGCATTCTTGTTGAAAATGATTGAAAAAGTAATCAATCCTGTTTCAAAAAGAATCGCTTTTTGATGAATGCCCTGTTTTGAATTGATGGATGGCCCATCTGGATCAATAAAAGATCAATACCGATTCTGCGGTTTCCTCGATCTCTTGTTTGTTCATCATCATTTTACGGAATTCGCCGTTCACATACATTTCCGCTTGATCTTTGTAATGCTTGCTCAATGGGTTCCCGGATTGACCGGTAGGTAAAATACTGATGCTGTTCTCAATATCTGAAAAATCGATGATTCTTCTGGTAGATGGTCCCGAGTTTACTTTGTAAAAACCAGTTTCATCATAAGGAAAAGCTAGGTTGTTGATTACTTCCCTTGTTCCTACAATGGGGAAAGGACCTACATTAAAATACTTACGGAGCCATTCCACTTGCCCGAATGGATGCTGGTGCTCCAAAGTATGTACCTTGTCCCAGGTCCATTGGCTCGGGTCGTCTCCAAAATCCTTGACCAACGATTCCCAAGTTTGTGCAAAGGATATCATTACAATATCTTCCCTGGTTTCGACCACATTGGGCGTGTTAATGTTATCCCACCATTCACCTTCCTTCATTTGGGCACCCCAGGCAATCTGTCTTTTGAATAAATGGGTGGACAAGAATTGTTTGAACATCTCTGGCCCCATCTCATCTTCCATTGTGTTTTTGACCATTTGGTACAATGTTCGGTGATAAATTACCGGGCTTGTTGAGTTAAGCGTATATTCTCCGTTCCAATTTTTTAAGGAGTCCAAAAGGACCAATTGTTTACCGGACAAATGGGTAACATCGAACAACTTGATCAACTCATTGATAACTTCTTTGTTTACCGGGGAGGTTACATCCAGAATCATTTCCGACATGGCTTCCTTGTCCCAATCGTTCTTGGCATCGAGCAGCTGAACTATACGTTTGGCCCTGTTTTCGGGCAGATAATACCCTGGATACAACATGCCGGAGATGGAATCGGGTTGATTGTTCGCCGAATACACATAGTTCCAGGGTGGATTTTCGGCCATTGGATTCTCTGAAAAGTCCAAATAGCGCAAGGGTTCGTCTTTTCCCGAGGCTCCGTCCAAAATAAATTTTGTAGATAAACTATCCGGCATTTGGTACAGCTGAGCACTCGCCCACCAAGCAACATTCCCTTCTGCATCGCCGTACATAATATTAAGTCCGGGCGCATGTATATTGGGCAAAGCACTTTTAAACTCCTCCATGTTCTTTGCATGGCTGATCCCATGCAATGCATGCATTACCTTATTTTTTGGCTTGGTATAGATCCAGGACATGGCAACCGGTCGATCGCCCGTAATTTGATCCGCTATATTATTTAAAATAGGACCGTGATGTGTTTTCCGATAAGTAAAAGCAACGTCTTTCCCATCTTTTACTTTAATGGTCTTGTTAACGACCTCATAGTTTTTCCAGCCTTCAACTGTTTTATACTGCGTGCTATCGGTGGGATTGGTCTCCTCGTAGTAAAAGTCGATGTCGTCGTTTTCGAACATCGTCATACCGTAGGCCAAGTTTCTATCGTGACCCAATAAAGGAAAAGGAATCCCTGCCATATGATACCCGTATTTCTCGTAGGTAGGCGTGCTAATGTGCGCTTCGTACCAAACGGATGGCTGTGCAAATCCTATATGCGGGTCGTTCGCAAAAAGGACTTTACCGTTTTTGGTCTTATCGGGCGCCAATACCCAACTGTTGCTTCCTTCCAACATTGGAATCGGCAGGTTTTCTAGGGCAGCCGTGACACTTGCGGTAATTTGAGTGCCCAGTGTATCGGTTTTGACTCCTTTATAATTTTTTATCCAAACGGTAGAAGTATCGGACGTGATCGCCAGGTCCTTTATAATATCGTCTCCCAATTTATTGCGCATACTAGTCAACAAGGGGTCCGTTTTGTGAGCCATGGCAAAACTAAAGGCCATATATCCTACGGCATTGTAGACATCGTCAATGGTAAATGGCTCTTTTTCCAGACCCGTTAAATAAAATTCGATGGGGGTCGGACCGTTTTTTACAAATTCGTTAATACCATCCAAATAGGCTTGCGTAAGTACAATGGCCTCACTATCCTTATCCAGTTCACTAACTGTTTTTTTGGTATGGTCATCAATGCCAAGGGATAGAAAAAATTTATCCGTTTTAACCATATCTTCTCCAAAAACCTCTGCCAGCCTTCCTTTTGCCACACGTCTCAACAACTCCATTTGCCACAATCTGTCCTGTGCGTGTACATATCCAAGCGCTTTTAGGGCATCTTTTTCATTTTTGGCATAAATATGAGGTATTCCGTATGAATCAAAATAAGTGGTTACCTCGCTAGATATGCCAGGCAACGTTTTTTTTCCTCCATAATCGGGTTTAAGGCTGTTTAAAAATATGGCAACGCCAATAATTGTTAGTAGAAGTAATCCTAGAAGTACAAAGAGTACCTTTTTGAGTTTTTTCACGAAGATGGGTTAAGTCAATTTGTCCATCCTAAGTTATAATTATTTTCTTAATCCACTTAAAAAAATTTGACGAATGTCAACTAATTTCCCATGGAAAGGTTATGCTTTTCCAATCCCGATCTTAACCATGCCCCGTAGGTTTCCACATCTACATATTGTACCGCTTGGTTCAAGATTTCCATATTTGGGGACAATAACACATAATAGGGTTGAGAGGCCGCATTAAAGTTAACAGTTTGGAAGGTACCCCATTTTTGACCGATGGTCTCGATAGCTTTAATTCTTCCGGAGTCGAATTTAAAATTGAACTGTTCCGATTTAGGCAGCTCCTTTCTATCGTCCACATAAAGTGAAATTAGCACGTATTCCTCTTTTAGAATTGGATAGATGCTTGGATCGCTCCATACATTTTCTTCCATTTTTCTGCAATTGACACATGCCCATCCCGTAAAATCGAGCAGAATGGGTTTGTTTACTTCTTTGGCAAAGGCCACGCCCTCGTCAAAATCCTTAAAACAATCCAATCCCAAGGGACAATCACTTTCCGTTTCCACTACACTATAAAAGCTTGGTGGCGGGAAACCGCTCAACAATTGCAATTGGTTGACATTAAATAGCCCTAAAACCAAATACACCGTAAAAACCAAACTTACTATTCCCGTTAGCTTTCGTGCTGGTGAAAGATTTTTTCTTGGTCCGTCATGAGGAAATCTAATCACACCGAACAAATACAGTGTGGTCAACACAAAAAGTACGACCCATATCCCAATAAATATTTCTCTTTTAAAAATACCCCAATTGCCCACCAAATCAGCATTCGACAAAAATTTGAATGCGAGGGCCAATTCCAAAAATCCGAGAACCACCTTAACTGTGGTCATCCAACCGCCGGACTTGGGCAAAGAATTTAACCAGGCCGGGAACATGGCGAACAGAGCAAAGGGGAGCGCCAAAGCCAGGCCAAACCCTACCATTCCCATGGTTAGATTTGTGGCCACATTGCCTTCTGCCAATGTTGTACTCCCCAAAAGTCCTCCCAAAATGGGCCCGGTACAGGAAAAGGATACGATGGCAAGGGTCAACGCCATAAAAAAGATGCCCAACCCACCTCCTACTTTGGACGAGGCGGCGTCCATTTTGTTGGCCCATGAACTTGGCAACGTCAATTCGTAATAACCAAAAAATGAAAAGGCAAAGAACACAAAAATGACAAAGAAGAACACATTGAGCCAAATATTGGTGGCGATGGTATTCAATATTTGAGAATCGACCGAATTGAACAGATGAAAGGGCAGGCTCAACAGAAAATAGATCAACACAATAAAGAAACCGTACAATATGGCATTGCCCACTCCTTTAGACCTATTCTGCGATTGTTTGGTGAAAAAGGAAACCGTTAATGGAATCATTGGAAAAACACATGGGGTCAACAAAGCGATCAGACCTCCCAAAAAACCAAGCCCAAAAATCACCCAAAGACTGGATTTTCCATCAGATCCCCCTACTCCATTTTGGTTCAACAACTGTTTGTTTTTAAAATCAACTTTAAGAGACTCCCCAAGAGCAGCACTCCGGTCGTCCAAAGCAGTTTCTTCGGCCACAAAACCGCTACCGTCCAACGATATCTGAAAATATTCATCCACTGGAAGGCAAACTTCTTTACAGATTTGATAAAAAAGGTTCACCGAAATTTGATTGACGGAGGTATCCAGTAGTTTTATTTTTTGGGTAAAAATGGCTTCCTCTTTAAAAAAGGTCTCCTCAACTTCGAAGATATCGCTGTACTCTTTGATAGTTTCACTTTCCTGGGTCTTTCCTAAAAGCTCGTAATCCTCTCCGGCCTTTTCAAAAGTAAACTCACTGGGCAGTGAACCTCCTTCTGCGGTATATTGGGAATACACATGCCACCCGTCCATGATCTTCCCTTTGAACACCAATTCGTATTCAGTATCCGAAATTTCATGCACTTCGTGGCTCCAAACTGCAGGGTTTTCATCGGTTTGGGCAAAAATGGTAAAATTAATAAAGAGAAATCCTAGAAAGAGTACTGCTAATCTCATGTAATTTGGGTAATCTTAAGTATTTTCCGGGTTGAATCATCAACCTTAAATCGTTCGTCGGCCCGTTTGCCCACAACCCAAACAATTTTGTTGTCCGAGCAGAGAAGCCACTGTTTTTCTTTGGAAACAAGATCCATTTTTTCATCCTTGAAAAATTTGGACACTTTTTTCTTTCCTTTCATACCGAATGGATAAAAATAGTCGCCATTTATCCAATTCCTTAACACTAACGGAAAGTTTAACTTTTCCTTGTCCAAAAATACGACATTTTTAGCCCTTTCATCAATGCATCGCACATCTTCCAACAGTAATTTAACAGGTCGATCAATGCGAGTGTCCGCTATATGGACATAGTAGGATTGACCCGCATTACTTTGCAGTTTTGACAGGATTAGACAATCCCTATCCTTTACCATCCGATGAGTTCTTGAAAACACTTGTTTTCCACTCTCCGCGGACAGTAGACCTTTTACATCATCCCACTCCGTAAACCCAAAATCATTAAATAGGCCATATAGATGGGCATCCAATGGGTCGAGTTGCCGTAAATCTTCAATTCTTATTTTGATGTCACCTTTCCAAGGCTGGAACACGCGATCCTTTAATTCTAGTATGGAGTTTTTAAGAATACCGTTGGATTGGCCCAGATTATTCTGCGTACGCAAAAAGTTTTGAAGAAAAGTAGGGTGCAGTTCCTTTAAGAGAGGAACTATTTGATGGCGAATTTTATTTCGAAGATATTTGGTGCTGGCATTGCTACTATCCTCTCGCCAATTTATATTTTCTGATTTAGCATATCCCAAAAGTTCTTTTTGAGAAAATGGCAAGAGAGGACGTATCACCTTTCCATTGATTTCAGGAATTCCAGACAGCCCATCGAGCCCTGTTCCACGTGACAAATTGATCAAAAAGGTTTCGAGACTATCGTCTGCATGATGCGCCGTAAGCACATACCCACAACTTGTGTTGTCCAATATCTCGGTAAACCATTGGTAGCGAAGGTCACGTGCCGCCATTTGAATGGAAATGCCATGATTCCTGGCATACTCTTCTGTTTCAAAATGTTTTACATGCACTTGAACCCCCCATTGCCTTCCCGAATTACGAACAAAATCTTCATCACCGTTACTCTCTGCTCCCCTGAGCTTAAAATTGCAATGGGCCAATTCTATATCCAATCCCAGTCCAAGACATAAATGTACAAGCACCATGCTGTCCAATCCGCCACTACAAGCCAACAATAGCCTATTATCCTTTAAAAAAGGTAAATTTTTGGCAATATGCTCCTTGAATTTTAAAAACATAGCGCGAATTTACGAATAAACCTTAGCCTTCTTCCAAAACGGTTCGCATTGCTTTGGCCTTGAGCAGACATTCCTGATACTCCATCTCTGGTTTGGATTCTGCAGTTATGGCACCGCCAACAGAATAAGAAATATATTTTTTTTCGGCGTTGTACAAAATACTTCGGATCACCACATTAAAATCAAAGTTACCTTGAGGATCAAAATATCCGACCGTTCCACTGTACAACCCTCTTCGGGTCTCTTCCAAATCTTCAATAATCTTCATGGCGGAAATTTTTGGGGCCCCCGTCATACTGCCCATCGGAAAAGTTTCTTTTATGATTTCAACTGGGTTTTTATTTTCTTCCACTTTTGAAATTATTGTTGAAATCAATTGGTGTACTTGCTTAAACGTGTACACCTTGCACAATTCCTCAACCTTAACGGTACCCTTTATGGCACTCTTGGAAAGATCATTGCGCACTAAATCGGCAATCATAATATTTTCTGCCCGTTCTTTCTTGTTCCTTGCCAATTCATCCTTAATTTTTTCATCCTCATTGGCATCTTTTCCCCTCGGTGCAGTTCCTTTGATCGGTTGAGAGATTACCTTTTGGCCTATCTTTTTTATATAGCGTTCCGGTGAGGCACACATTAAATATTGATCGTGCATTTTTACATACGCCGCGAACGGGGGTTCGGATATACTGTTCAATCTAATGTAGGTTTCCAATGGTTCTATAACAACGTCTTCTGCATAAAATTCTTGACAAAAGTTGGCCTCGTAAATGTCGCCTCGATGAATATGTTCCAAAAAGCGATTGGCTTTTTCAAAATAGGCATCCTTGTGGATCCGCATTTTTATTTTGATGGGCTCGGCATCACTTTTGGGTAGATCCAGAGAGCCGTATTCCCGAATTTTGGCCAAGTCGCTATCAATTTCGCAGGCATAATCGTTTAAATAGTTGAACCTAAGTTGTCCGTCTGCTATAATGATGATCTTTTTGGGGCAAAAAAAACGAAGTAAAGGGAATCCAAGTCCATCAAAATTGTTGGACGTTAAATCTTCAAGTTCATTTTTAAAATCATACGAAAAGCAGCCGAACAACCAATCCCTTCTTCGTTCTATAAATGTTTGAAGTTCGGCGTCGGTATTGACCCATTCTTGAGCGCCAACTGCCAAACATGCCTCGAAAGTGGAGTATGGGTCTTGGTGCCGGTTACTGTCCAGCCAAACCACTTCCCTGTTCGACCTGGACCACTGTAGCAACGCTATTTTACTTTGTAAGTCAGGGCTTATCTTAAAACAACGGTTCGTCCGCAATACCTATTTATTTTAACGAATCTAAAAATGTGTCGAGTGCCTTTTGGTGATCTTCCTTTAAAGCCTTGTCAACAATTGCACCATCAAAATTATCATAAAATGAAGGCAAGGAAAAGGTCGCTGTTATCTCTGCCCCAAATCTCGGCAACATATTCCCTACAACTTCAATAGAGCCCTTGGCTCCTCTTTTTCCCCCTGATGTTGACATTAAAAAAACCTTGGTTCCTTCCAAAAAACCCCTGTTCGATCTAGATAGCCAATCCAATACGTTCTTAAAATAAGCCGAAGGATTTCCATTGTGTTCGTTTACGGATAAAATAAGCCCCTCGGAATTTTTGATCTTAGTTTGTAGTTCTTGTATTTGCTTTGGAAAACCATTTTCTTTTTCGTGATCTTCGCTGTACATCGGAAAAAGGTGTTCTGCCATGTTCAACACCTGAATATCATTGTCTTGCACCAATGAAACCGTATGCTTTACCAATTTAAAATTGATGGATGTTGAAGAATTGCTTCCGGCCAGTGCCAAAATTGCAGCCATAGTATAAAATTGTTGATTGTTTCGCTAAAATACCTCGATCAAAGCAGAGATGCGACTATTTTGTATATTTTTGACGCACAGAACATCCAAACATACTGCAAAACAAGTATATAGGTCGAAGTAAATTTAGATGACAGCCAAAAGTAATAGGTTATTTTTTATTGATGCCATGCGGGCCTGGGCCATATTAATGATGCTCCAAGGTCACTTTATCGACGGTTTGCTCGACCCTGTTTTTAGAGACCCGAACAATCCGGTTTACAGCATTTGGCTGTATTTTCGAGGAATTACCGCTCCGGTATTTTTTACGGTATCGGGTTTTATATTTACATACCTGCTCATTAGAGTGCCTCAATCGGGTATGGAAAATCCCAGGGTTTCCAAAGGAATTCGACGGGGATTACAACTTCTGGCCATTGGATATTTGCTAAGATTAAACCTCGGAGGACTATTTAAAGGTCAGATTTACAATGCTTTCTATCTGGTCGACGTATTACATTGTATTGGAATGTCCATCTTGGGACTTATTGGAATCTATGTATTCACATCGAAAAGAAAAAAATGGGTGTTCCCTTTGGTTTTGATCAGCTTCACCTTGATTCTATTCCTTTTTGAGAGGGTTTATAAGGATTGGTCTTTTGCATTTTTACCCGATTTCCTTGCCAACTATTTCACAAAGGCGAATGGCTCTGTGTTCACTATAATACCTTGGTTCGGTTATGCCACTTTAGGTGCTTTTATTTCGGTATTGTTTACCCGTTATAAGGATTTTAAATATTTATATCCCTCCGCCATTGCACTTTCACTGGGAATGGGATACCTGCTAATTTATCAATCCACCGACGCGTTTGCCCTACTATACGATTGGACCGGGTTTGAATTCCTTAAATTGATTTTGTCCAATAACTACCTATTTATTCGATTAGGCAATGTTTTTGTTGTTTTTGCCGTGTTTATGGTCCTAAGGCAGTTAATGACCAATAAAACGATTTTAAAAATCGGGGCAAGCACCTTATCCATTTATGTAATACACTTCATCATTTTATACGGCAGTTTTACCGGGTTGGGGCTGTACCGATTTTTTAATCGTTCGCTATCCCCTGAAATAATTATACCCGGAGCAATCCTTTTTATGATAGCTTGTAGTTATTTTGCACTACAATACAACAAGTACGAGACACTTATTAAATCTCAGGTTGTTTTGGGCGCTAGGTTCGCCCGAATCCAGCTACTGGAATTAAGAGAGGCGTCAATCCCTGTTTTCCGTGAACTTTATGTACGGTTTAGGCTCTTTTTGCGACGATTATTACGAACTGTTCGGAGCTAAAAAAAGCATCCAATCCTAAGATTGAATGCTCTTTTTGTACTTATCTTCTTCTATATATTTGCGGGTATATTCTAAGTTGATATTAGAATCAAATTCAACCCTACTTTTTTGATTACACGTGCAGTGCCCTATCATCGGTCGCTGCCAATGCCGCTTCTTTAACTGCCTCTGCAAAAGTTGGGTGCGCATGGCTCATTCGAGAAATATCCTCCGCAGACGCCCTAAACTCCATAGCGGTAACACCTTCTGCGATCAAATCGGCACAACGTGCCCCGATCATGTGGATCCCCAATACTTCGTCGGTATTTTTATCTGCAAGGATTTTTACAAAACCATCGATATCCATGCTGGCTCTTGCTCTTCCCAAGGCGCGCATAGGGAATTGCCCTGTTTTGTACTCCACCCCTTCTTCCTTTAGTTGTTCCTCGGTTTTGCCAACAGCAGCAACTTCCGGCCAAGTGTAAACCACACCGGGAATCAAGTTATAATCAATATGTGGTTTTTGCCCTGCCAATAGTTCAGCGACCATAGTTCCTTCTTCCTCGGCCTTGTGCGCCAACATAGCTCCTTTCACCACATCGCCGATGGCATAAATATTGGACACATTGGTTTGCAGGTGTTCGTTCACCTCTACTCTTCCCCTATCATCCAATTTCACTCCGGCGGCTTCGGCATTCAACCCATCGGTATAAGGTTTACGACCAACACTTACCAGGCAGTAGTCGCCAGTAATGGTAACCTCGTTTCCTTTTTTATCGTCGGCTTTTACAATTACTTCATCACCTTTGCGCTCAACAGATTTTACTTTGTGGGAAAGATTGAACTTTACCTTTTGCTTTTTCATCACTTTGGTAAGTTCTTTGGAGAGTGCCCCGTCCATTCCAGGAATAATTCGATCCATATACTCCACCACGGTCACATCCGCCCCTAATCTTTTGTACACCTGACCGAGCTCCAATCCAATAACTCCACCACCTATTACGATCAAGTGCTTGGGAACCTCTTTCAGTTTTAAGGCTTCGGTAGAGGTAATCACTCGCTCCTTATCAATTTCGATAAAGGGTAAGGAAGAAGGTTTGGAACCTGTGGCTATAATTATATTTTTCGCCTCAATCGTCTCTTCGCCATCTTCTTTTGCAATGATAACATGGGTGGCATCCTTAAAACTACCGATACCGTGATACACATCTATTTTATTCTTGCCCATTAAAAACTCGATACCCTTTGTAGTCTGGTCCACAACACCTTGTTTACGGGCAATCATTTGCTCGAGGTTGACTTTTATCTCGCCGGGTATTTCGATTCCATGCTCTTCAAAATGTTTTATGGCATCTTCGTAATGGTGGGAAGAATCCAATAACGCCTTGGATGGGATACAACCTACATTTAAACAGGTTCCCCCAAGTGTGGCATATTTTTCTATTATTGCCGTTTTCATCCCCAATTGGGCACATCGAATGGCCGCTACATAGCCTCCTGGTCCAGAGCCGATGATAGCTACATCATATTGATTCATAGTATTATTTTCGATTCGATAAACAAAACAAAAATAACAATGTTTATCCGAATAGCACAGCTTCTTTACGGATTTGATCAAAACAAAAAAAAGAGATTGCCTTCTTGTTTTGGGACAATCTCTTTTAAACTACAATCAAATAACACTTAACTAACCCATTAAGGCCTTATCTAAAGAAAAAGCCGGACCATACGATCCGGCTTTTATAAAAGTAAACTCTAAAAAATTCACTTTAAATATTAATAGACATCTTCACTCTTATTACCTGTACCATACCTAATGTTCACTACATGGGTAGTTCCTTCTTCCAGCGTAACATTTGTTGCATCACCACCTAAACTATAGCTAGATGTAGAATTCTGTACATTAAGGTTCTGCAAGTATCCGCTACCTTGGTCGGTGATAATATAATCTCCAAACCACTGATATTCTCCGTTAGAGTAATAAATTCCATCTGTGATTTCTATTGTAGCACCGCTACCTGGTGCGCCATCAATACTTGGTACTATGGCCGCCCCAAAGTTATCAGTATAACCTTCCCCGTTGCTGTTAGAGAAATCATTCAACTCATCGCTATACGTACTTATGTCTTCAACCTGTCCATCTTCATTAATATCGAAAGAATTGATATACTTGGATGCAGACGTGGACTCTGGCTCAACCACCGTTATTCTTGGCATTTCTGAAGAGAAAAATTCTGTTATATGGTCATTGGCCAATGGGTCCTGAAACTGAACATTACCATTTGCATCTATAGTAAAATCGGACATATCCAAATAGTCATAATCCTCAAATACACTAGCTGTTGATACTGGTTGGTAATGAATACTAATATCAGAAGGCACCAAAGTATATGGGGCGGTTACTCCAGAATTATCCACATCGTACCTCCATTGAGTACCAAAAGCGTGCGTTGTGATCGCTGCACTACCAGAATCAAAAGTGAACGAAGGATCGGTATAATCTTCTCCCCCATCAATAACTTGAATCTCAAACACTTCAGAATTAGCTGCTGTTACAATATATACCGCATCTCCGTTAGCATTATCGTTTTGGACAATCCTCATTTCTACAACATCAAAATTAGATATACTGATGGGGTTATCGAAAAAGTTACCTGTAGCAGTAGATAAAGCATTATCAAAAGCCGCTTGTGTAAATTCACCTGTACCATTGGTCGTAACTGCGATTAGGTTGTCACCTGAAGGATATTCATACGTAAAGATATCTCCATTTGCATTGGTGTAATCTATTTCAAAATCAAAGTCATACTCAGTATTGGCAACGTACCCGGTACCGGCATTCGCCAAAGTAGCACCAGTAATTGAATTAACCCTAATTTCAGCCCTTACGTAAGCCCCATAACCCGTTGGATCGCTAACACTTACTTTGGGTGATGCTATATAGCCCGAGCCACGGTTTGTAAACTGATTGATCATATAATTGTTAATCTGCGGTGTTGAAGATGAAATGCTTACCACTGGCAAAGTGCGACCTACTTTACTCAAAGCTAATATAAAGCCTTCGCCTCCGGCACTCTCCGGTTGATCAAAAACAATTCTTGCGCCAGGTACGGTAGGAATAAAATCAGTTCCATATTGAGGGCCATAGCTGGTCAGTATATTTCGGTATTCCGGTTGGTCCAGATCCTTTCCGTCAACACCATTTATGGCCAAACGCTGCTCTGTTTGGATTTCAGGAACCATCAAATCAAAATTCACTCCGGCCGGAACTTCCATGGTGTACTCCCCGGTGGCATTGTCCACCATAGCGGAGCCTAAACTTAATGCATTGTCATTGGTTGCATAAAAATAGTCTATATCAACGGAACCCTGGCTTACCAAGCTATCATCAAAATTGGCCAAAATCCTTATGTCCTGTGGCACCTCTTTTGTATCGTTTGTCAAATCAGTTTCAATAGTGGCCACACCTTTAACGGTTGCCGTAGCCGAATTGCCCCCCAAAACGGTAATGATCGCATTTTCGGTCACGGGCGTTGGAATAATCTGTTGATCAACGATCTGGAAGTGCTTCCCTTCCTGAATTTGACCAAAATCCACATTAAGCGTGACATCGATAATGCTTTCTCCTGATACCGTAACCGTGTTTCCACCAACTGCCACACGATCAAAGAACACGGATCCCGAAGCATCGGTCACCAAGGTTTGGTTGTCTGCCGTACCACTCTCGGCTGCAGCTACCATGGATACATTCAACCCTTCTACCCCTAGGCCATCCGTATCAACGACCTTAAATTGAAAGCTCACCATTTCACCAGCGGCGTTGAGCGCCTCCAAAGACTTGGCAGCGGCAATTGAATCGGATTCTTTAGCAAGGTCGTTCTGCAATTCTAGAAGATCTCCTTCAGAGAAATCATCCTGACAGGAAGATACAAATACCACACTGGCCAATGCCAAAATGGAACTGTATATGAGCCTGTTTTTTTTCATGCTTTTTTTCATAATTTTTTTCATGATTTGTGTATTTAAAATAATTGTAATGGAATTTGGATATAGTTTATATTGAACTCGTTGTAGTGTTAGAAGATGGTATATGCAAAATTGAACCCTAACCGTTGCACACGCAGTTCGGTTATGTTCGCGGGCTGCCCCACCATTATGTTGTTGATATCCTTTAACCCCTTTTCATAGATGATTTCCAAGGAGAAAATCTGACCATTGGGCATTTTAAAGTCCAGGGCAAAGCCAAAGTGCACGGCAAAATCAAAACTGTCGTAGTCACCGCCTACATTTTCCCATTGGTTGGAAAGGATGATGCTTGTATTATCTGTAAAAACAAAATAGGAATCGTGGTTTTCTACTGCCCTAAAAATGTAAGAGCTGCTCCCACCAACAATAAGTTTAGGTACCATTGGCGCATCTTTTAGCTCTGGAAGCTCCAATCGGGCAGATACATGTGCCTTGGCTGCATGTAACAATACCTGACGATTAAGGTATTGCAGTCGGCTGATGTTACCATTAGCTCCATAGAAAGATGATTGCCCTGAAAGAAGGCCGAGATCCCTGTCCATGTCTGCACGCCCACCCCCATATAGGTCAAAGGACAATCCCCCTTCGGCCTGTAAATATGGTAGAAACTGACGGCGAACAAAACCTCCGGCCGTAGCAGCGACCACATTTCCTGGCTGACTAAATTGACTAAATCCGATACCTACTTTGGCGCCAATGGCAAGTTCTCCTTCGATCTCAGCGCTCTGAGCCCTGGAATCCGTAAAACTAAGCGCCGCACATAAAACAAATAGGCCGGTGAAGAACCTCATTTTATGATTGCACCCATTTTTACATGGTTTTTTTCTCATCATAATAATTATTCTAAGTTTTAAAGATTTTGAGCAAAACAACTCAAAAAGACCCTGTTTATACCCTCTCAATTGACGGATGACCGTTTTGAATTGACGGATGAGGATATTTTAACAATTTGCTGCCGATTGAAATCGTTAAAAATGGGGATGGGGGAAGTACGAAGTAAGAGGTATGAAGTGAGAGGTTACTAGTGAACAGTTGTCCGCAAACAGTCCTTTTGTAATACATAAAGAATCATAAACCTTTGAGCATTTTGAAACCTGTCTACCGACAATGCAGATTCGTTTAAAGAAGTACAAAGTGGGATTGTTTGGCTTTTGTCAATTGATAATTGTTGATTGTGCATTAGATATGAACGGATGGACTATTCTTTACCTCGTTGATCACAAAAGAACTTTGGGTGTTGCCAATATTGGCAATGGCAGTAAGCTTTGTGAGCATAAAGTCTCGATAGCTTTTCATATCGGCAACATAGATTTTCAGAATATAATCGTAATCCCCCCCGACATGGAAGCATTCGGAAACCTCTTTCAATTGTAAAATCTCCTGTTCAAATTTTAGTACATTTTCTTTGGTATGATGGATCAACCGTATTTGACAGAGCACCATAAAATCCCTGCCGACTTTGTGCTTGTTCACCAATGCCGTGTATTGGGTAACCACACCATTGCGTTCCAATCGACGAATTCGTTCGTAGACCGCAGTTTTGGACAGATGCAAAGCATCCGCGTATTGTTTTGTGGTTTTTTTACTATCATTTTGAAGCAATCTGATCAATTCAACATCCAATTTATCCAATTTCATAACGTCAATTTTTCTAACATGCTTGGCTAAATTGTGTTTTTTAAGAACAATTTCCTAATATTTTTCATTTTAAAGAACATATTTCCTGATTTATCTACAAGGATTGACAATATTCCTGTGATATCTTATTTTTATCAAAAAACAACTCAAAATGGACTATAAAGCTTCAGAACACATACAGGACCTTCAATATTTCGGTGAATTTGGAGGTGTAAACCCTTCTATATCAGATTCATCAACCTATACCTTCCTATCTGCAAAAACCATGTTCGACACCTTCGAAGGAAACACGGAAGGCTGCTATTTGTATAGCCGTCACTCCTCCCCTTCTAACTTGTATTTGGGCGAGGCCATGGCGCAATTGGAAGGAACGGAATCCGCCAATGTTTATGCAAGTGGTATGGGAGCAATAACTGCGGTAATCCTTCAATTATGCAATGCTGGAGACCACATTGTCTGCAGTAGAACCATTTATGGGGGCACCTACGCGTTTTTGAAAAATTTCGTAAAAAAGTTCAATATCTCGGTATCCTTTATCGATATCACCGATTTAAATACGGTCGAAAAATCCATCACACCAAAAACCAAAATGATATATTGCGAAGCGATGAGCAATCCTCTTTTGGAAATAGCGGACATCCCTTCTCTCTCCAAAATCGCAAAGAAAAACAGTATGCCACTTGTAGTGGACAACACCTTTTCCCCGTTGAGCATAAGTGCTGCACAATTGGGGGCCGACATTGTTGTGCACAGTCTAACCAAATTTATAAACGGAAGCAGTGACTGTGTTGCAGGTGCCGTTTGTGCCTCTACCGATTTTTGCTTGAGCCTAAAAGATGTGAACAACGGAGCTGGTATGTTGTTGGGCAGCACTATGGACAGTTTGAGGGCCGCCTCCATTTTGAAAAATATGCGAACCCTCCACATTCGGATCAAAAAGCATAGCGAAAATGCCGATTATTTGGCAAAACAGTTCCAGAACGATGGTTTAACAGTTGTGTACCCCGGATTGGAAAACCATCCTGGCCATGATCTGATGAACGCCCAAATGAATCCCGAATACGGTTATGGGGGAATGCTCACCCTAGATGTTGGGTCAGTGGAAAAAGCAAACGCCCTAATGGAATCTATGCAACGAAAAAAACTCGGGTATTTAGCTGTAAGCTTGGGCTTTTACAAAACCCTTTTCAGTGCTTCTGGCACATCGACCTCCTCCGAAATTCCGGAAGAGGAACAAAAAGAAATTGGCCTATCGCAAGGACTTATCCGCTTTTCCATTGGTTTGGACAACGATATAAAAAAAACATACAAAACCATGCGGGAGTGCATGGAAGAGCTGGGAATCTTGGCTCCAGATACGAGTTTGGCCTAGTTCTCGAGCGTAAGGGGCTTGCACAACATAGTGCAAAATCGTAATATTACCTTCTAACAAACTCAGACCAAATGCCGAAAAATACGGAAAAGCCTAAATTTAGGGAAGATGAAAACATAGTAGAAAATAAAAATTTGTCAATAGGGGAAGCACTGATTCCAGTTATTGCCCTTGTTGCCATGTTGGCATACAATGTCTATGTTTTTGGGGACGATGCCCTTAGTGGCTCCAACCAGTTTATCCTTTTAATGGGCGGTGCCGTTGCAGCGGTAGTTGGTATTTTTAATAAGGTATCGTACAAAAGTATGATTGCAGAAGTGGCCGAAAATGTTCGGTCCACCACAGGTGCCCTACTTATCCTTTTAATGGTAGGTGCTTTGTCAGGCACTTGGTTGATCAGCGGAATTATTCCGGCAATGATCTATTATGGCCTTCAAATATTGAATCCTACCATATTTTTGGCCGCCAGCGTTGTAATCTGTGCCATAATCTCCATTGCCACGGGAAGTAGTTGGACCACTGCAGCTACCGTTGGTATTGCCTTGATCGGTATCGGGGATGCTTTGGGCATTTCGTTGGGAATGACGGCCGGTGCCGTACTCTCTGGAGCGTATTTTGGAGATAAAATGTCTCCTTTGAGCGATACGACCAATTTGGCACCCGCCATGGCCGGTGGGGATTTGTTCTCCCACATACGCTACATGACCTACACCACAGTTCCCACTATTATGGTAACCCTGATCGTTTTTATTATTCTTGGTTTCACCATTGATACATCCGGAGTGGCGGATACAAGTTATCTGCTCGAGAATATAGGTTCTACCTTTAACATAAACGGTTGGCTTTTTATCGTACCCTTGGCCGTAATCGCATTGATCGTTAAAAAAGCCCCGCCGTTAATGGCGCTTTTGATAGGAACCTTGCTGGGTGGCGTATTCGCACTAATTTTTCAGCCGGACATTGTTGCCAACATTGGTGGCGGGACCTCCCTAAATTTCGAGTCAGGCTACAAAGGCATTTTAAATGCCATAACTGTTGATGCTGCAATTACGACCGAAGATCCCGTATTGAACGATTTGTTCTCCTCAGGCGGTATGTCGGGTATGCTCGGTACCATCTGGTTAATTGTATGTGCCATGGTATTTGGTGGTATTATGGATGGTATCGGAGCTCTGGAACGCATTACGGAATCGCTCTTAAAATTGGCCAAGACCACTTTTGGGCTGTTTGCCAGTACAGTAGGCAGTTGTTTGGCATTGAATGTAACAGCGTCCGATCAGTATTTAGCAATTGTAGTACCCGGCAAAATGTTCTCCAAAGCTTACGAAGAAAGGGGACTGGCCCCCGAAAACCTGAGTAGGTCTCTTGAAGATTCGGGAACCGTAACTTCTGTTTTGGTCCCTTGGAATACATGCGGGGCATACCACAGCGGTGTTTTGGGTGTAGGGGTAGCCGAATATGCGGTATATGCTATTTTTAACTGGTTAAGTCCGATTATGACATTACTTTTTGCCGCTTTTAGAATCAAGATAAAACAACTGGCCACTCCAAGCGGGGAATAAATTTTCGCCCTGGTTTTTAAACATCTTCATTTTATTGAGAACTCTTCAAAATATGTTGCTCAATTTTGAGACATGCTCAATTTAAACACATCTTTTTTATGGCATAGTAACGGATTATCCAGCTATAAGAAATAGCAATTTACATTCTTGAAAAAGCCATAAAACCACTCTATTTTTGCTACTAGAAAATCAAAAAAATCCAATAAATGACTTTAGTAGGAAGAAAATTTCCAAGTATTGAGGTAAACGCCATCGATGAAATGGGCGATACATTCAAAATCAATATTTTAGAGAAAGCCAAGGCAGAGAACAAAAAAGTATTGTTGTTCTGGTACCCTAAAGATTTCACTTTTGTGTGCCCAACAGAACTCTTTGCCTTTCAGCAAAACTTAAGCGAGTTTGAAAAAAGAAATACCATAGTGATCGGTGCTTCTTGCGATACTGCCGAAGTTCATTTCGCATGGTTGAACACTGAAAAGGACAATGGTGGAATCGAAGGTGTTTCTTATCCCCTAGTTTCCGATAGCAACAGGAATTTGGCATCTGCCTTGGGGATATTGGACATTATGAAGGAAGACTATAACGAGGAAACCAATTCCGTTATGGTAGAGGGCGACAATGTAACCTACAGAGCCACTTACTTGATCGATGAAGAAGGGACCGTTTTTCATGAGAGCATCAACCACATGCCATTGGGAAGAAATGTTAGCGAATTCTTGCGCTTGGTGGACGCATATACCCACGTACAGGAAAAAGGCGAGGTTTGTCCAGCAAACTGGGAAGAAGGTAAAGAAGCCATGAACGCCGACAGAGCTGGTGTATCCAATTACTTGGCCAACCACGTAAACTAAGACGATATGGTTCTAGAATTGGACAAAGACAATTTGAGTGAGGTCATTGCCGGCAACGACAACGTTGTGGTGCAATACAGCGCATCGTGGTGCGGCAACTGCAGGATCATGAAGCCGAAGTTCAAAAAAGAAGCTTCGTTGAACGAGAATATTAAGTTTGTAATGGTCGATGCCGAAAAATTCCCGGAATCCAGAAAATTGGCCAATGTGGACAACCTGCCCACTTTTGCCACTTTCTCCAAGGGATCCTTGAAAAATCAGGTACAGACCAATAAGTACGATGTTTTAAAAGACTTGATCAATGAAATTGCCCATAATTAAACAAATGGTCAACTTTGCCGAAGAGCACGATGAGGATTATCTTCAAGAAACGGCGGACACTTTGGAAAGTGTTTGTGAGGTTTCCAGCTTGAAAGATGAGGAACTGGACATTATCGGCGAGTTGATCTCCAATCTTTATGGTGCCATAGAGGTATCCAACGAAATCAAAAAAGGGACTCCCAAGAAAGAAGCCCTGAATGGTTTTATGTCAAGGGTACTCGGCTCCATAGACAAGTAGCGGACATTGAATTGCAAGTAGAAATAAGAACCTTCCCGTAACAGACTTCGGGAAGGTTTTTTTAGTATTTTTGGATTCGAATCAAAACTACGAATATGGCAACTGTAACATTAAAAGGAAACGAAATTCATACCCTCGGGAATCTACCCGAAATAGGTGCCCAGGCACCGAATTTTACTTTAGTAAAAAATGATCTTTCAACCGTAGACCTATCCAACTACAAAGGCCAAAAGGTCGTTCTCAATATTTTTCCGAGCATCGATACGGGAACATGTGCACAATCCGTGCGCCAGTTCAACCAAGAAGCGGCCGAATTGGAAAATACCAAAATATTGTGCATATCCAAGGATCTTCCCTTTGCCCAGGCACGTTTTTGTGGTGCAGAAGGAATTGATAAAGTAGAGACCCTTTCCGATTTTAGGGATGGTAACTTTGGTAAATCCTACAATGTGGAATTTACCGATGGCCCATTGCAAGGCCTACATTCTCGATCGGTAGTAGTGGTCAACGAAAATGGCGAAGTAATCTATTCCGAACAAGTGGCGGAAACTGTGGACGAACCCAATTACAAAGCCGCCCTTGAAGCATTGATGGATGCCTAAAGAATCTTTCTTAAAAAATAGGATCAAAAGCGTGGGTTACGCCCTCAAGGGCATGTTTTTGTTATTACGGACAGAACCCAGCATAAAAATCCAGTTTATTATCGCTTTGATAGTTACGGCCCTTGGGTTTTACTTTCAAATAACGGAAACCGAATGGGCCTTACAACTTTTATCCATAGGTATGGTTATGGGTATTGAAGGCGCAAATACTGCAATTGAAAAAATCTGTGACTATGTTCAACCGAATTTAGATCCTAAAATTGGTCTAATAAAAGATATTTCGGCAGGAGCCGTTATGATAGTGTCCATAATTGCGAGCATCATTGGATTGATCATCTATGTACCCAAGATATTTTAGAAAAAATCCAACAACCCAATAAGCAACGTAAATTTGTAACTTAGCCCCGCTTAAAACCGATTGATGGCCAAAAAAAGAACAAAATCCAAATCGAGCAAGACCACCAAAACTGCCAAAAAGAAAGTGTCCTTTACACTTTCCAAGCAGAACAAGATTATTTTTGGTAGCCTATTGATTGTTCTGAGCATTGCGCTTTTCTTTTCATTTATGTCGTTTTATTTTACTTGGCAAGAGGATCAAAGTATGCTGTCCCAATTTGCGGACCGCAATGCCGAGGCCAGTAATTTGCTCAACAAATTTGGGGCCAATGTGAGCCACTTTTTTATGTACAAAGGATTCGGGCTGGCCTCTTTTACATTTCCGTTTTTATTGGCCATAACAGGATTGTACCTATTTCTTGGCCTAAACACTAAACGATTGGTCTCTAAATGGGTATGGGGATTGGTCGGAGTAATCTGGGGGGCTGTGGCCCTTGGTTTCTTTGCTGCCGATTTTCCACTTTTGGGAGGTCTTATTGGTTACGAAATAAACGATTTTCTTCAGGACTATACCGGTAAGATCGGAGTCTTCTTGATTCTGGTTTTTGTTCTCATGGTAATATTGGTGCAATTGTTCAACTTTACTCCAGAAGGATTTGCCAATTTCTTTAAAAGGCAAAAACAGAAAATACAATCGGACTTGAAGGACGAACCATCAACAAAAACCACGGAATCCCCTATTGAAGATGAAGAAGACGGCTTGGTATTGACCACAGAGGATACCGTGCCCGAAAAAGTAGACACCTATACCCATAAGAAAGATATTCCTCCATTGGATGTAGCTGGGCTCGACGTAAACATTCCCGAGGAGGAAGAATCCGATATATCCCTAAAAGTAGAGGAAACCCCTATCGAAGAGGAAACCGATGCCAAGGCAGCCAAATTGGTAGAAGACTTTGGTGAGTTCGACCCAAAATTGGAATTGGGGAACTATAAATTTCCAACAATGGACCTTTTGGAGGCACACGGTGCTTCGGGAGGCATTACCATCAATCAAGAAGAACTGGAGGAGAACAAAAACCGGATAGTAAGCACCCTCAAAAATTATAAAATCGGGATTGCACAAATCAAGGCTACCATTGGACCAACTGTTACCCTCTACGAAATTGTTCCCGAAGCCGGAATCCGTATCTCCAAAATCAAAAACCTGGAAGACGACATCGCTCTCTCTTTGGCTGCACTGGGCATTCGGATCATTGCCCCGATTCCCGGCAAAGGAACGGTAGGTATCGAGGTACCCAACAAAAACGCAACCATTGTATCCATGAGGTCGGTTATTGCATCCAATAAGTTCCAAAAGGCCGAAATGGAACTACCTATTGCCTTTGGAAAAACAATCAGTAACGAAACATTTGTGGTCGACCTTGCCAAAATGCCCCACCTGCTCATGGCCGGTGCTACGGGACAAGGAAAGTCCGTAGGTTTAAATGCTGTAATTACATCTTTGCTCTATAAAAAACACCCAGCAGAGGTCAAGTTTATTTTCGTAGATCCCAAGAAGGTTGAATTGACCCTTTACAATAAAATCGAACGTCATTTTTTGGCCAAATTGCCCGATTCCGACGAGGCCATTATTACGGACAACACAAAAGTGATCAACACCTTGAACTCGCTTTGTATTGAAATGGACAATAGATATGAGCTGTTAAAAACTGCCATGGTCCGGAACATTAAAGAATACAATGCAAAATTCAAGGCAAGAAAATTAAACCCGAATGATGGGCACAAGTTTTTACCCTACATTGTATTGGTCATTGATGAGTTCGCCGACCTGATCATGACGGCCGGCAAGGAAGTGGAAACCCCAATTGCCAGATTGGCACAATTGGCACGAGCCATCGGAATCCACTTGATCATTGCTACACAAAGACCATCGGTTAATGTGATCACCGGTATAATCAAGGCTAACTTCCCCGCACGTATAGCTTTTAGGGTAACCTCTAAGATTGACTCTAGAACTATTTTGGATGCACAAGGTGCCGACCAGCTCATCGGTCGCGGAGATATGCTCTATACCCAAGGAAACGATGTTACAAGGCTGCAATGTGCTTTTGTGGACACGCCTGAGGTAGCTAAAATAACGGACTACATAGGCTCCCAACGGGCTTACCCCGAAGCGCACTTACTGCCAGAGTATGTCGGTGAAGAAAGTGGCACAAGTCTTGATAATGATATCGCGGACAGGGATGCCATGTTCAGGGAGGCTGCCGAGGTTATCGTGACGGCCCAACAGGGTTCCGCATCTTTGATCCAACGTAAATTAAAATTGGGATACAACAGAGCTGGTCGAATCATAGATCAGTTGGAGGCAGCAGGAATTGTTGGACCATTCGAAGGAAGCAAGGCAAGACAAGTTCTGGTTCCCGATATGTACGCCCTAGATCAACTATTAGAAAATGAAGCAAAATAAGACCATGATGATCAAGAAAAGTATTCTTTTAATTGTATTGTTTGCCACAGGGCTTTTTTCTTACGGCCAAAACTCTGAAAAAGCCAAGGCACTTTTGGATGAAGTTTACAACAAAGTTCAAAGTTACGACAACATACATATTGATTTCCAATCCACTTTGGAAAACACAGAAGCGAACCTAAAACAGGAAACCAACGGTAACGTAACCCTTGCCGGCGAAAAATATGTACTTAACTATTTCGGGGCCAATCAACTTTACGACGGAAAAAAAGTGTACACCGTGGTTCCAGAAAATGAAGAAGTGACCATAGAAAATGTCAACGAGGACAACGACAACGTAAGCCCTTCCAAAATGTTGACCTTCTACAAAACGGGACATAACTATAAATGGGACATCCTACAAAATGTGGGAGGAAGAAAAATACAGTACGTTAAACTAATCCCCATCGACTCCAACACCGAGATCAAATCCGTTCTGCTAGGTATCGACATACAGACCAAGCACATTTATAAATTGATCCAAACGGGAAACAACGGTACAAAAACCACTATCACCGTTAATTCTTTCAAAACCAATCAGCCCATTTCAAGTACTCTGTTTACCTTTGACGAGAAAAAGTACGAGGACAAAGGGTACTATATTATAAGAAACTAGGCATTGAAAATACTTGATCAGTATATACTAAGAAGATTTTTATACAACTTCTTCAGTTCCTTCTTCATTCTGATCGTCATATTCATCTTTCAGGGAATATGGCTTTTCATAGATGATCTTGCGGGAAAAGGACTGGGCATGGTTATTATTGGCAAGTTTATTTTCTACTTTATCCCAACCTTGGTGGACAAGGTACTACCTTTAACGGTTCTCCTCTCCTCCATCCTTACCTTTGGTACTTTTGCCGAAAACTATGAGTTTGCGGCAATGAAAGCTTCGGGAATATCTTTGCAACGGGGAATGCGAAGCTTGATCGTTTTTGTACTGTTCCTTGGCCTGGTCACTTTCTTTTTTGCAAATGATGTAATCCCAAAATCGGAGCAGAAAATGTTCAACCTCAGAAAAAATATAGCCAAAGTAAAACCGGCAGCTGCCATTACAGAAGGTGTTTTTAGTGATTTTGAAGGAACAGGTGAGGGCATGAACATAAAAGTTGATAAAAAATATGGTGAACAAGACCGTTTTCTAGATAATGTGATCATCCATAAAAAAACAGACCAGAATATAAACAATGAGGTTATCAAGGCGAAATCCGGTGAATTGATCAGTAGTGAGGAATCCGATATCATTCAACTGGTGCTTAAAGATGGAAATTATTACCTCGAACATCTCCCAAAAGATTCCAAGGAGCGCCGAAAACAGCCATTTGCCAGGGCAGATTTTGAAAAGTACACCATTAATATCGATATTTCCGAGCTCGATGAGCAGGACCTGGAAGAAGATCAAAATATTACGACCAACAAAATGAAAAATGTAGGTCGATTGATAAAGGATATCGACTCTCTTCGTGAAAACAATTTGGAAAAAGTGGAAGCCTTTTCCAAAAACGTGACCAATCGAATGGGAGCTTTTCCGGTTAAAAGACCACGGGACACTACCCAAAAAAAATTGGAACTCATCCAACCCGAAATCAAGAAAAATACAGAAAAAGAAGAGGACTCCATTACAACCATCGATGGGTTTATTGCAAGTTTGGAACAATGGGAACAGATCCAGGTAATGAAAAAGGCCCAAAATGAGATTTCAAGTATTTTAAATACAGTAAAATCAAAAAAGAACGAACTTCAAAGCAGGTATAAATTTTATAATAGCCATATTTTATCCCTGCACCAAAAGTATGCCCTTGCCCTATCCTGTATCATTTTGTTTTTCGTTGGGGCGCCCTTAGGGGCCATTATTCGAAAAGGAGGACTGGGATTGCCCATGGTCGTTGCAATAATCTTATTTTTGACGTATTACTTTATCGGTGTATTTGCCGGAAATTACGCCAAAGAAGGAAACATTCACCCCGCAATTGGGGCTTGGCTGCCCACGTTGATCATGCTGCCCTTGGGCATTTCGCTTACCAGACGTGCAACTGCGGATAAGGGGTTGGTAGGATTCGGTCATTTTATAGACCGCATCAAATCATTATTTAAAAAGAAAGACACAGAAGAAGACCAATGATCGCCATGGACAAAAAAATAGAATTGGATGCCATAGAAGATGCTATAGCCGATATTAGGGAAGGGAAGGTAATAATTGTAGTGGATGATGAAAACAGAGAGAACGAAGGTGATTTTTTGGCGGCGGCAGAACTGATTACTCCGGAGACCATCAATTTTATGGCCACACATGGCCGGGGCCTTATCTGTGCACCTCTTACCGAGGGTCGTTGTAAAGAACTGGGGCTACATAAAATGGTAAATCACAACACCGACCCGTTGGAGACCGCTTTTACTGTTTCTGTGGATTTAAGAGGACATGGGGTTACCACAGGGATTTCGGCTTCCGATAGGGCCAAAACGGTTCTGGCACTGACCAAAGAGGAAACCAAACCCCACGAACTGGCGCGTCCAGGACATATTTTTCCGTTGATTGCCAAAGAGGGAGGGGTACTGCGCCGTACAGGCCACACCGAAGCTGCCATTGACTTTGCCAGATTGGCCGGACTGCAACCGGCCGGGGTAATTGTGGAAATAATGAACGAAGATGGATCTATGGCCCGTTTGCCACAGTTAATGAAAGTTGCCAAAAAGTTTGACCTAAAAATTGTTTCGATAGAGGATCTGATCGCCTATCGTATGGAGCACGATAGCCTTATCGAGCTCAAAGAGTCGTTTACCATAAATACCAGGTTTGGTGCATTTCGTTTGCGGGCCTACAAGCAAACCACCAACAACCAGGTGCACGTTGCTTTGTTGAAAGGTAATTGGAAGAGCGGTGAACCAGTATTGACCCGTATCAACTCTACCTTGGTAAACAACGATATTCTGGGGACATTGACCAATAATCCCGATGAAACTTTACAGCGTATGTTCAATGCCTTGAACACAGAAGACAAAAGTGCGATGATCTTTATAAATCAAGGCAACCAATCCATGAATTTATTGAGCAGGTTGTCCGAATTTAAAAAACTACAAGGAGAAGGCATAAACAAGGCTCCAAAAATTGAAATGGACAACAAGGATTTTGGAATCGGCGCACAAATTTTACACGACTTAAATATTTCCAAGATCCGTTTGCTTACCAATTCTGGGCAAACCAGGCGCGTTGGTATGGTAGGCTATGGCTTGGAAATCGTGGAGTATGTAAAATACTGATTTGAAAGTTCAACATCACCGAACTAGATGCAATCGATAACAGACCACTTATAACACTGCCTTTATGGCATCGACCATTTGCTTGGCCCGTGTTTTAACCTCCTCTTCCGACCATCCCAATTTGATCAAACAGGAAATGTTCCTGGACATCCATTTATCAGATTCAGAGAAATCAGCTTCGTTGTAATCTGGCAATACCTCCTTTACATCTTTTGAAAGATTTCCCAACGACTTCATATTGGTCAAATGCTCCCACTTTTTATAATAGTGCCAATTGTTGTTATACCAATAAAAACATCCATCTACTCCCATATCACCTAACACTTGGTGCGCTTTTTGGGCTAGATTTTCCGAAGGAAGGAAAAAACTTAGAAATGAATAGTTCTCTTCTCCTCCGTTCGGTACGGTTCTAAAAACCACTTCGGGAATGCTGAACAAGGCTTCTCGCAAAATACTATAGTTCCGTTTTTGAATGTTTAAAAACTCATCCAGCCGAGAAAGTTGAGCCACCCCAACTGCTGAGTTCATTTCAGAAATACGGAAATTATATCCTAAAAATGGGTGCTCTTCTGCTCCCCTGTTGTTTCCTATATGGTCGTGGCCATGATCGGCATATTTATGGGCATTTTCATAATAGGTGCCATTATTGGTGATTATGGCTCCGCCTTCACCACAGGTAATGGTCTTAACATAATCAAACGAAAAACATCCCATATCACCAATACTACCCAAAGGTTTACCATTGTAGGTGCCCCCAATCGCTTGGCAAGCATCTTCCAATAACAACAATCCATGTTGATCACAAATGGCTTTCAGCGCATCCAAATTGGCCATAGATCCGCACATATGTACGGGCATAATTACCTTGGTTCTTGGAGAGATTGCTTTTTCAACGGCTTCGGGTTTTAATGTTAGCGTATCATCAATATCGGCCAAAATCGGTACAGCTCCAAGTGCCAATATGGATTCAAAACTTGCAACAAATGTAAACGTTGGCATTATTACTTCGTCACCCGCCCCCACTCCTGCACTGGCCAACGCCACTGTTAAAGCGGCTGTTCCACTACTTACTGCGTGGGCATATTTAACCTGCATTCTTTTCGCCAAAGCAGTCTCCAGCTCTTTGGTTTTCCAGTGTCCATTTCGCATGGCATCAAACCCGTAGCGCATTAACACTCCGGAGTCCATAACGTCCTGTACTTCTTTTCTTTCCTTGTCTCCAAAAAGTTCAAATCCTGGCATACTAATCTTATTTTAAAAGAACCATAGTTTAATGGCCATTAAAACTACGGCGATAACTAAAAATGTTTTAATAAATCCGTCTCCCTTATTTACCGAAAACCTACTGGCGAACCACGCGCCCGAGCCATTTCCAATGGCGAGTATAAGACCTAATTTCCAGTCTACTTTATCGTTATAAGCAAATACGGCCAGTGCCGATAACATATATATCAATACCACAACAACTTTGGTAGCATTGGACCGCACCAAACTCATATGATTAAAATAATGCAAAAAAAGTATTGTTAAAAACCCGAGGCCCGCATTGATAAAGCCTCCATAAATTCCAAAAAAGAAGAATACGATAATGGCGATCCACAGATATTTTCCCGTAAGTCGCTCTTGAATGTCATCTATCCTCATTTTAGGTTTAAAAATAATGATGAGCACCACGGCCATCATCACTATGGCCAATATTCTATTGAAGGTTTCATCATCAATATCCACTGCAATATATGCACCGATTATAGCCCCCAAAAAAGCGGAAATCCCCAAATAAATATTAAATGGATAAGTACTGATCCCCTTGCTTTTAAACCCAGCGGTGGCCATAGCGTTCTGGATCACAATAGCCACACGATTGGTGCCATTGGCCATAGCGGGAGGCAATCCCAAAAATATAAGTGTGGGCAAGGAGAGTAAGGAACCTCCTCCTGCAACAGTGTTAATAAATCCAACTGCAAATCCGACTGCGACCAAGAGGCAATAATGATACCATTCTAGCATAACAGCAAAGGTATGACCATTGCCTTAAAATAGCTTTATGAATCTACCAAAGTTTGAAGGTGATTTGTAAAGATGGCAGGATGGGGAATTTATTTTCAGAATATTATAAAAAGGTCTTTTGGGATAACAAAAACCTTTATATATTTGCACCCGCTTAGGAGGAATGGCAGAGTGGTCGAATGCGGCAGTCTTGAAAACTGTTGAGGGTCACACCTCCGGGGGTTCGAATCCCTCTTCCTCCGCAATCAAGCGCAACTTTGGTTCTGCTTGAAAAAATAAATCCCGTCAAGTTTTCTTGAACGGGATTTTGTTTTTTTAAGATGAGGATTCAAAAGCAATGCAAAGTTGCATTTGCAAAATGTATCAATAGGGAAAACCTAAGGTAATCCATATTTATCCGTTAATTAACATAAAAAAGCCCCATGAAGTTCATGGGGCCTAAACGTAGGTTTATCGACCTACTACATTTTTAACCTCATGAACATTTCATGGGTATTGTCGCTAAGATTATCAATGTTTTTACTGGTAGATGCTTCATAGGCATAACCAATATTAAAACCGTTGCTGATATTGAACAGCACCAGCCCTCCAAAACTCTCATCGAATCTGTACAAAGCTCCAAACTCAAACCGTTCCCCAAAATCAAGGATACCGGTCAATTCCAAAGAGATAGGCGATGCATCTACATAACGAAACATTCCAGAGGTTTTCAAATCCAAGGTCTTGCCCAATAAAAATGTATAGCCACCGCTCAAATAGGCATGCAATCGGTTTTCACTTAGATACGCATTGCCATCACGCTCCTCCAAACGGTCCGAGCTCAAAAGCTTGGGCGTGGACAAGGAAATAAAATAGCGCTCATGTTGGAGGTAGGTCCCTGCCCCAATGTTCGGCGTAAAGCGGCTATCTACGTTAGTTAAAGCTGCATCTTGCCCTACCCCGTATGTTACCAATCCATCGGTATTGGCCTTATAGGAGTTTGCACTACCTTTTAGACCAAAATATAGTTTTATTTCTTCATTAAGTTGAATAAAGTACGAAACGTCCACAGCCAACCATGTTTGCTTCTCAATAAAGGTCTGGTCGTTTAGGATAGATACTCCCAATCCAAGTTTTTTGCCAACAGGCATGCCAAAAATAGCACTTTGGCTTTCTGGTGCGCCTTCCACACCTGCCCATTGACTCCTAAAACCCAACACCAGCTCAGAAGTCTCTGAACTACCTGCGAATGCAGGATTTATAATATTCATACTATATCGATAAAAAGAATAATTGGGGTCTTGTTGACCTGCTGCCATAATGGTAAATAGCAGGGCCATGATTAAAACTTGTGGTTTATTTTTTAAAAATATCATTTTGGTTATTTGGTATGTATTAGTAATTGATGAAAATCCAGCCTTGAAGCGGTGCGCTGCCATCACCTAAATCTATAATATAGAAGTATGAGCCAGCTGGTAGTTTTTTATTGTTATTCTTATAAAAGCCCCCCCAATTGTTCTGATAGGATTGCGTTTTGAAAACCTCATGGCCCGACCTGTTGAAAATAGTTACTCGATTGTTAGGGTAATTTGCCAAACCTGGTACGACCCAAAAATCATTATTTCCATCACCATTCGGAGTAAATGCCTGGGCGGGCACTATTTTTGATTCGGGAACAATTGGTTCTTCTTCAAGATCATCCTCTTGTGGAAAACTTGTAGCATCCAGAGGGTCTGTTCCCCTATCAATTTCTGCCTGATCCGAAAATCCGTCCCCATCATCATCAGTATCGGCATTGTTCCCTGTTCCATCCCCATCGGTGTCAGTATCTTCCGAATCATCTAACGGAAAGGCATCATTGGCATCCGTAATGCCATCCCCGTCATCATCGGGGTCGGTACTATTGGGGTCCCCATCCATATCCGTGTCCAAGGGAACACTGTTTTCATCTTTTGGGTCTGTGCCCTCAGCAATCTCCATAATATCCGAATATCCATCTCCATCGTCATCATCATCACATAAATCATTGATTAAATCACCATCGGTGTCCACGGCCCCACAAGGATTTGGGTACTCCAAGGTGATTGTACTTACCGATGTAATACAACTGGCAATGGTATAGTTAAACACATAAGTTCCAAAGGAAAGTCCGGAAGTATCCACCGTTCCCATAACTGCATCGAAACTTGATCCCGCATCGGTGGACGTGGCATCCATAGACCAAATACCACCAACATCTGGAGCACCTCCCAAACTAGAAAATAGGTCGATAGTGCCAGATGCATTTGTTATAGAAAGTTGCTGATCCGTTCCCGTGTCCGATAATGATGATACAGTAACAGTTACCGATGTAATGGCATCGATGGTACACGGTGATACCGCTGTTACGTTATATTCGAAGGTATAGGCGCCTGCTGTTGTAGGGTCATACGTACCGGCCGCTGCATCGAAATCCATACCTGGTGCATCGACAGAAGTTCCTGAAACCGACCAAACACCACCGGTGTCCTCTCCCGATAGCAAACCATTCAAGTCTATCGCAGTATCCCCAATACATGCCTGCGTATCGGTTCCCACTCCAGAATTTGGAGCATCGGTAACTGAGACTTGTATTACATCTTCGGAGCTACAACCCAGACCATTATCGATTTGCAATCGATACCAAGTTGTTTGATCGGGACTTATAACCGGCGATGCCGTTGAATTATTGAATGATGCCCCCCAAGGACCGTTTGGCCCTACTGTACTCGAAGACCATTCAAAACCACCCGTACTATTAACACCTGTACCTGTGGCAATCGTCAAGGTTTCCGATGCTGGGGCAGCTGTAATATATGGGACTTCATAAATTGAGGCTGAACCGGAACTGCAAGAGTTGTCATTAATAGCTACATTAATTGCCCCACTGCTATATGTTCTGGTATTGCCCAAACCATCATTAAAAGTAATGGACGCGCCAGTAAGACTGCCTGTGTCCAACATTTCACAATCATATATCATTACTTTCCAGCCCCCTTGTCCGGCATCATATCCAATTAATGAAGACATATCTATAGCAGTTGCGCCCGATGCTGGCGAATAATCGACATAATAGTGGTTATAGGTGCCCGTTAATGGAGCTCCCGTTCCACATAGATCAAAAATTTGTGTTCCAATGGAGGGGTCATTGGTAAAACTCAAATTGGAAACATTACTGCCTCCATTACAAGCATTTCCTGGTTCGTTCACACCTAAAGTCACAATAGTTGCCTCATCCGGCGACATTAAATAGAAGGCCAAATCGGAGACATAGCTATGAACAGCATCAAATGTTACTGTAATTATGGTATTGTTATCTATTTTAAACGGTCTCGGGACAGGATCATAATACGTAAAACTAGGGTTAAGAACGGTTCCAGACCCATTGATGGTAGTGCTGGACCCATTGCAAATATTGATATCGGCTCCTGCATCCGCCACTAAACTAGTGCTCCATACCCAAGCTCTGCCTTCTGTAATGGTGCCCCCTCCATCTGTCCTTACCACTAGGTAGCCGCCGTCCGACAAGTTGGTTTGGGTCGGGGTTGAATTCAATGCGTGTTCGTCATAGGAGTTTGTGGAAGGGTTAAAGATATACCAGTCATAAGTGGCCCCAACCACCTCTTCGAACGAGAGCTCGCCCGAACTAGTGCCGCCCTCAAAAAGAAAAATCGGATCGTTGGTATTTCCCGAATGGGAACTATCCGTGTAATTTGTAGTTAACTCACCACAAGAGGTTGCGGATGTTACGGTCTGTCCATTTACCGACCCATATAGTAGAATCAGAAAAAAGAAGGATAAAATAGGAGTTAAAAGTTGCTTCATATTAAATAATGGTTGATTGCATTACTGTTGGTTAAATATTAAAATAAACTGCCCAGGTAAGGACATAAGAAATCCAGGTCACCTATCGGCAACTATGTTGGTTCCGCCACAATGGATATATCAACTATGGGGAGTGGAATAAAACTTTCGGATTTGGGTGGTGTGGTTAGTAAGGTTCTATCATGTAAGGGAACTTTGGTTTATGCTTCTACAATAAATGAAATGAGAATATCTTATATGATCTGTAGTCTTTTTCTTGATTTAAAGTACTTAAACGGATTACCCTTGCCTTTAGTATTGAATATTAGCTATAAATTAGAATGACTAATATGCGTAAAAACAGATATTAATTCTTATCGGTTATAAAACAATACTTTAGATAAATATTTTATCTCGACTTACTTCAAAATATTTTTTATTCTGGAAAAGCATGATGCTATCTTTTTTAGCTATACATTAAACACTTTCAGTTTGATATTCGCCCAGTGGTGGTTTTTATACCAAACTCTTCTTATTTTTTGCAATTGATTCTTAAATTGGACTACTATGACAGATAAAAAAGATCTCAAAGTACGATGCTGGATCGATATCGATGGAAAAAAGTTTTTTGGACCAGGGCGAGCACAACTATTAATTTTGATCGATAAAAACGGTTCCCTATCCAAAGCGGCCAAGGAAATGGGCATGTCCTACCGAAAAGCATGGGCCATGGTGGAAGATATGAACCAACGGGGACAACAGCCTTATGTGAAACTTCATAAAGGCGGTACTCAAGGTGGAGGCGCCGAATTGACACCAAGGGGCAAAAAGGTGCTATCTGCCTTTCAACAGATGAATACCCAGATTCAGGCAACTGTGGAGCAACACACTCAAGAAATGTTAGAGCTGATTTAAATACGGATACCAAATCCGTGAAGTAATATCAAACGAAAACCCACATAGAGCACCAAAATACTGGTGAGCATTCCCAAAAACTTAAGATTAAATTTTTTGTTGGACAGATAGGAACCAATACTTCCACCGATCACAACGGCAACTATAAGCTGCCATATCAATTCACTGTTCCATGTAAAGGTCCCCGACATATTCAGACCGATCAACCCAGAAATGGAATTGACCAAAATAAAAACAGATGCCAACGAAGCTACCGTTCTTGGATTCGCCCATTTTAATAGATTCAATACCGGAGAAAGGAAAATACCCCCACCAATCCCCGAAACTCCTGAAAGTAATCCTATACCCCCTCCCAATATCACTTTATTGGGATTTGAAAATGCTTTGGTGTCCATTTTTTTCTTCACAAAACGCAAGAGCATAAAAATACCTGCCAAGATCAATGCAGTTCCCAAAATTAAAAAGAAAGAAGCCTCTGAAAGTCGCAATTGCGCACCCAGATAGGCCAATGGAATGCTTGCCACCAAAAAAGGCCAAAACTTTTTAAGGTTGAACACCCGATTCTTAATATAAAACAGAGTTCCTATGCTGACCACGCAAATATTCAGAATTAGCGCTGTGGAGCGTATCTCGTAAAAGTCTGTCAAAAAAAGACTGAGGATAGCCAAATAACTGGACCCACCCCCAAAGCCGACCGAACTATAAAACAGCGCGATTAAAAAGAAGACAATGGGCAAATATTCAACGCTCATTGCTTAGGAAATTAATTTACACCTGATCAAATCACCTGCTGTTAACTTTTCTCCATCATCCACAAAAGCAAGTACATTTCCTTTGGCCATGGATTGAATCATAGAGGAACCTTGACCGTCCAAAACCTCAACTTTTCCATCCAAAATAGCAGCTTTTAGAAAAGATGGGCGCCCAAAACGGTTTTCATACCCATGTTTTATTGGGAATTGATAGGTTGGCAAACCAGTCCTCCGATATCCCGATAATTTGTGAAGCAACGGAAGCACGTACACATAAAAACAAGTCAGCGATGAGGCCGGGTTTCCTGGCAAAGCAAACACGAACTTATTGTCCTTTCTTCCAAAATAGAGCGGTTTTCCTGGTTTTTGAAACACCTTGTAAAACAACTCCTTAACTCCATTTTCTTCGAGGGATTGTTTTACAAAATCATAATCCCCTACCGAAATACCTCCAGAAATAATCAACACATCACAAGACTCCAATGCGGTTTGAATGCCCGCCTTTGTGGCCTCAAAATCATCTTGTATCTGTGTTTTTTGATGATGCTCAAACCCGAATTGCTCTAATACTCCAGAAATTGCGTAGCTGTTGGATTCGTAAATCTGTCCCACCAACTTTGGTTGACCGGGTTTTACGAGTTCATTCCCTGTTGTGATGATGTTGACTCGCGGCTTGGAAAAAACTTCCAGTTCAGACCTTCCCAAACTGCCCATTAACGCCAAAGAGGGTGGATTCAACATATGTCCTTTTTCAAAAACCTCTTGCCCTTCCGCCAACTGACCGCCCCTTTTTCGGATGTTCTGACCCACTTTGGGCATTTCATCAAGAAATAGCGTCTTGTCTTTAACGGAGGTTTTCTCCTGCATCATCACAGCCGTAGTATTTTCAGGCACCTTCGCACCAGTAAAAATCCGAACCGCTTCGCCATTTTGCAATGAAACTTCCTTGGAATCGCCAGCAGCCACCTCACCTACCAATTTATATTCCTGATAAAGTCCACACAGGGCATATCCATCCATGGCGGAATTATCAAACTCGGGGACATCAAAAGGCGATATAATATTTTTAGAAAGGGCATACCCAAGTGATGCCTCAAGAGGTCTAACCTCAGTTTTCAGGTCAATTTTCTGGTCTTCTATAATGCCAAGTGCTTCTTCTATCGTAACCATTAGCCTCCTATTGAAATCATGGAACGGTTCTGCTCATAATGGTCGGCATCCATTTTTACGTCCATACCGTCCCGGGAATGTTTTTTGAATTTGATGGACTCCAAAATGATGTTTTCTATGGGTTCTCCATTACGAAACGCGGTCAATAAATCGGTTTCGGAGGTGGCAAAAAGGCAATTTTTCATTTTTCCATCGGCCGTCAATCGAATGCGGTTGCACTCATCACAAAACGGATTGGTAATTGTGCTCACAATCCCAAAACTGCCTTGGTGCCCTTTCACCTTAAAGTTGGTGGACGTACTGTGTTTTGGGTTTTGCAAAGTCTCTATTTCCCCGAATTTGTCTCCGACTGTCTGTAAAATTTCTTCTTTGGATACTCCCTTGCTCCAGTCCCATTTATTCCCCTTAAAAGGCATAAACTCAATAAATTTGACACTTAAATCTTTAAGTTGGGTCAGTGCAATAAAATCGTTGATCTCATTATCGTTAACTCCCTTGATCAATACCACATTTAGTTTGATGTGCATGTCCATATCGAGCGCCATTTCGAGATTGCGCATAATGCGCTCGTAATAATCCCGTTTGGTGATGAATATCGATTTTGCCTTGTCCAACGTATCCAAACTAAAATTGATTTTACGCAGGCCAATTTTATCAAACAAGTCCAAATATTTGTCCAGCACAATGCCGTTGGTAGTCAATTTTAGGGTGACACCCAACTTGGCCAACTCTTCGACCAAATAGCCGAAATTCTTCCGAACCAAAGGTTCGCCGCCCGTCAACCGTACCGTATCCACCCCTAAATGCCGAAATGTCCCTGTAATCTCAATGATTTCTTCCAAGGTCATGATGCTGGGTTTTTCCATTAACTCAATACCTTCTTCGGGCATACAGTAAAAGCACCGCAGGTTGCAACGGTCCGTCAATGAAATACGCAGATAGGTATGTGGCCTACCGAAATTGTCTATTATTTGTGGTTTTTTGTCAATCATGCCTTTTTCCTTCTATCACTTTAAATGCATGCAGCACGTGGGGGAAAATCGCATCCATGGACTCTGCCGCACCTTTGGTGGAGCCCGGCAGTGCCAATATCAATTTGCCGTCCTTTATGCCCGCGATGGAACGTGAAAACATCGCATACGGCATACGGTTTTGCCCGTAGCTTCGTATTTGTTCTTCTACTCCTTTTAGTTTGATGTCCAACAAGGGCTCCAAGGTCTGTGGGGTGACATCTCTTGGTCCTACACCTGTTCCTCCTGTAAAAATCAACAGGTCGGCTTTGGTATTTTTCAATTTTTGGATGATTTCGTCAGCTTCATCGGGAATGATGCTTTTTTGGGATGGCACACCCAAAGACTTCAATTTCTCGATAATGGCTTCGCCTGCTTTGTCCTCCCCTTTTCCTTTCGAAATGGTATCGGAACAGACCACCACATCAGCAGTCAATCCCTCTGAGTTTATTTTAAACGAGGACTTCCCTCCTTTTTTGGATTTCAACCGAATGGTGCTTATTTCGACGTTTTTATCAATCGGTTTCAGCATATCGTACATGGTGAGTGCTACTATACTGGCTCCGTGCATCGCCTCCACCTCTACCCCTGTTTTGTAAATGGTCTTGACTGTCATGGAAATGATAATCTCCAAGCCGTTGATTTCATAATCGATTCCCGTGTATTCAATGGGCAAGGGATGACAATCAGGCAACAAATCTGGTGTTTTTTTAACACCCAACAAGCCGGCTGCCTTTGCCATTTCAAACACATTCCCTTTGGGAACGGCATTGTTTTGTATCGCATCAATCGTAGTTTGACTACTCGTTTTTACGATAGCTTCTGCGGTGGCTTCCCGCAAAGTGGTTACTTTATGTGTAATGTCTACCATTTACCTATTTACTTTCCATTGATGGGTTTCGTCTTCAAAAATCTCCTTGCCAAACACAGGTACTTTCGCCTTTATTCCCTCCACAAAAAAGTTGGTCGCTTCAATAGTGATTTTTCGATGTGCCGAAGAGGTGAACACGAACAAGCACAACTCGCCAACCTTTACCTTGCCCAAACTATGATAAATATGGGCACAGGTTATATCGAACTTGGCAAAGGCCTCTTCCCGAATTTCATGGAACACTTTTTCCGCCATTTCTTCATAAGCCGTGTAATCAATTGCGGTGACGGTTTTGCCATCCACTTTGTCCGCTCTTACTTGCCCCAAAAAAATGCTATGGGCGCCAATATTGGTCTTGCTCTGGTGGTTCGCCACCGAAGTTGCTATTTTTTCGGGAGGAATCGCTCCTTGTACAAATACTTTTTTTGGTTTCTTCTTATCCATCAATAATTGTTTCTATACCGCCTTCTACGTTTTTCAAATTGTGAAAGCCGAATTCGTTTTTAAGTATTTCTATGGCGTTTTTGCTTCGTTTTCCTGACTGGCAGAACACAAAAACGTCCTGATTGCTTGGTATTTCTTGGTATCGAGATGTTAAATCCCCCATTGGAATGCTCAGCACCTTTTTGCCTTTCGGTTTGGGTTGTTCGAACACTTCTCGCACGTCGAGATACCAATGTTCTTTGTTTTTTAAATCACAATCGATGTAAACGGGCGCTATTCCGTTTTTGCAAATTTTTTCTACTTCTGCAGGGCGTTTGTTTATGTTGATGGTCTGCTCGCTAGCTTGCATCATATTGATCAACTTTAGCTTACCAGAAAGCACCTCTCCCTCCCCAAGGATGATTTTAAGGACTTCGGCAGCCTGAAGCGTTCCCAAGATGCCCGGTAATACACCCAAAACCCCTGTAGCCTCACAACTGATGTTCTGTCGCGTACTTTTCGGGAACACACAACGATAGGTAGGGCCATTCTTATAATTGAAGACCGACAATTGCCCTTCATTTTTGTAAATGGATGCAAATACCCAAGGTTTATCTGCCAAAATACAAGCATCGTTGATGAGATACTTTGTTTCAAAATTGTCCGTACCATCCAAAACAACATCATATTGCTGTATGATGTTTTCAGCATTAGCCATGGTCAACGGCTCTTTATACACTTCAAACCGCACCTCACTATTTTGTTTTTCTAAGCGTTGTTTACCCACCGCAGCTTTCGATTTTCCAACATCCGATTCTTGAAACAAAACTTGTCGATGCAGATTGGACATATCGACCTTATCATGGTCCATTAAACCAATTTTACCTACTCCTGCACCTACCAAATACATCGCAGCAGGACAGCCCAATCCTCCAACACCAACTAGCAACACCTTGGCATTGCGAAGCTTTTCTTGGCCCTCGAGTCCAACTTCCGTTAGTTTTATTTGTCTGTCGTACCTGCTCATCCTCCTGCGAACGGTGGCAATAGAGCCACTTCGTCTCCATCATTAATTGATATGGTATCATCCAAATTTTGGTTCACGGCTATCTGTACCGAATCTTTGTCCGCTATAGCCAATCCGTTCAAACATTGTACTTTCAGCTCCGAAGCGGTAATCGCTCCGTGCAGTTCCAAAATCTCTTCCGACTTTGCAGCGGCTTCCGCCACCAAACCAAAATATTTTATCGTCACATTCATGCTTCCATTTTCTTTAATTGTCGAACATCCTCTTCCGTATCCACATCAAACCCGCCTTTGTTAAAGGTTTCAGTACCATAGTCGAATTCTTTTGCGTAAATCAACTTTTTCGCTCCTTCGTCTCCTTCCAATTCCATCAACAACGGAAATGCCTCCTTGTTAAAAATAGCGGGAACTCCAATACTATCGTCGTATTTGGAATAGGTCGCTTTTGGTTTCTTGGTGAGTTGAGCTTGCACCAGTTTGGTTAAGTTGATGTGTTCCAAAAAGGGTTGGTCGGATACCAGAAAGAGTGCATGGTCCAATTCTTTCACTGTCAAGGCGGTTTTTAAGCCCAGCTTTATGCTTAATGCCATTCCTTGTTCCCAATCGGGGTTAACCACCACTGTAAACCCATCTGTATCGGTTTGCTCCTGTATCTCTTGATGTTTTGCGCCCAGTACCAAAATCTTGTGTTCAAAGCCAAGCATAATCACTTGTTTCAGGGTATGCTCCAAAAGTGTTTTCCCTTTGAATTCAACCAACTGCTTTGGTCGACCTAAACGGGTAGAGCCACCTGCTGCCAAAACAACCACCGCAATGTTTTCTTCTGAACTCATAGGGTTATTTTTTGAAATTGATTCTGTTTTGTATCGTGAATCGGCTCAGTTTTCTGTTTTAGGGGTCGCGCTCCCTTGTTGGTCAATACACTCTGAATCTCAGCCAAAATGGCTAATCCGATTTCGGCTGGGGTCTCTGAGCCTATTTCCAACCCTACGGGTGCATGGATTTTGGCTAGATCTTCCTTTGACACTTCAATATCTTCATCCAAAAGCTCGTTAAGCATACGATTGTACTTTTTTAACGGCCCAAGGATACCGATATATGGTGTCTCTGCATTTCCAAGCAATAACTTGAGTACCGCTAGGTCATAATTATAATTATGGCTCATCAACACTAAACAAGTGCGTTGATCTATATTGATGTTTTTTAGTGTTTCTTCTGGTTTAGTAACAATAACTTGACATGATCCGACAAAACGTTTTTTATTGGCGTGTGTTGGTCTACCATCGGTAACGGTTACTTTCCATCCCAACAAATCAGCCTGTTGCGCCAGGATTTGGGCATCGTTCCCTGCTCCTACCAAAATCAATTTTACTGGGGGTTGTTGGATTTGGATGAACACAAAATCTGTTTTCTCTTCCGTTGTGAGCTCTGCAAAACAAGATGCATTTTCATTGATGACCTCTCTACTTTTAACAAGCAAAGCTTGTTGTAAATCATCGGGAAGCTGCTGTCCTGAAACTGCCTGATTTTCATCCGTAACCAAACTGGTTCCCAGTTGTTGTTGGGATTTATCCAAATTAAAAACAACAGACACCGCCATTGGAACTTCCTGTTCGGCAACAGTTCTCAATAGCTCACAGGGATTATGCCTATCGGTATAATTAATGGGCTCGAACAAGACTTGAATAATTCCATTACAGCCCAATTGTGCACCGATTACCGCATCATCCTCATCGCTGGTATCGTATGTGACCAATTTGTTTTCCTGTAGGTCCAATGCAAAAAGTGCTTTTCTGAGCGCATCACCTTCCAAACAACCTCCACTTATAGCTCCTGTGATATTTCCATATTCGTCCACCAACATTCGTGCACCGGCTCTCCGATATGATGAGCCCTCAACATGTACTACGGTGGCCAAAATGCAACGGATTTCTTGCAACCTGAGCTCTTGATACTTTGATATGATCATGTCCAACTCTCTCATACAGCAATTGTTTTTAGTTGGTTAACGGCTTTTTTGATTTCAGACAAGGCTTTTTCAACGTCTTCCGAAGAGGTGCTTCGCCCTGTACTGATACGAAGACTGGCCAAGGCCGTTTCATCTTCAATTCCCATCGCTTTTAGCACGTGGGACGTATTTACTTGATTTGAAGTGCACGCAGAACCCCGAGAAACGGCCAACGTGTTCAAATAACGAAGAAGCTTGGTGCCATCAATTGCTTTAAACGACACATTTGTGGTATTGGATAACCGTTCTTCATCCAGGCAATTAATGGTTGCTCCTTCTATTGTCAACAACCCCTCCTCCAATTGGTTTTGAAGACTTTTGAATTTTTGCTGATTCTCTACCAAGCTTTGCTTTGCAATTTCACAAGCTGCACCAAAACCAACAATGCCAGGAACATTCAAAGTTCCTGGTCTGACTCCTTTTTCGTGACTGCCTCCATAAAGGTGTTTATCAATGGAAATATTTTTTCTTTTATTCAAGTAAAGTGCGCCAACACCTTTAGGTCCATAGAGTTTGTGTGATGAAAAAATAGCGATATCGATTCCCAATTCTTGTAAATCAACAGGAATTTTACCAACAGCTTGCGTAATGTCGGACATCACAGGAACATTTTTGGAATGCGCTATTTCGGCTATGGTTTTAATCGGATGAATCAAGCCTGTTTCGTTGTTGGCCAACATTAAACACACCAAAATTGTGGACGGCTTTATCGTTGCCTTCAATACATTCAGATCAAAGTTTCCTTGTCTGTCCACATCCAAATAAGTGACTTCAAAACCATCAGATTCCAATGCTTCCAAAGATTCTAGAAGTGCTTTATGCTCGGTTTTACAGGAAATGATATGATTTCCCTTATTCCTGTTCCCTTTGCAAAATCCGAACAAAGCCAGATTGGCGGCTTCCGTAGCTCCAGATGTAAATGTTATTTCAGTTGCCCTACAATTTACCAGTTTGGCAACTTGATTTCTAGCAGTTTCGACTGCGTCCTCAGCATACCAACCAAAAGAATGGTCGCTGTTCGCATTGCCAAAATTTTGGGTAAAATACGGCAGCATGGCCTCCACTACCTTTGTGTCGGTGGGTGTGGTTGCATTATAATCCAAATATATTTTACGTGTTACTTTCAAGAATTTAGCGTTATGCATAGATGTACACAACGCAATGTACTAAGAATAATAAGAGTTTGCACAGAGTTTTAAATTTCGTTTTAAAATAATTTAGCTATTTTCTTTGGTATGCACTTCTTTAATCGTAATATTGCAATATACAAATAAGATAATGGGCTTAGCCAAAACAGAAATATTTACCGAGAAAGAAAATCGGATTGCGCAGTACGCCAAGGCTTTTGGACATCCAGCCCGCGTGGCTATCTTGCAATACCTGTTTAAGCTCAATACCTGTGTGTGCGGTGATTTGGTAGATGAAATTGGTTTGGCACAACCCACTATTTCCCAACATTTGAAGGAACTGAAAAAAATTGGCCTAATCAAAGGAAATGTCGAGGGCACAAGTGTCTGTTATTGTATTGATGAGGACGAATGGAAACAAATGAAATCCGTAATGTCCGATTTTCTGAATCAAGATACCAAAACCAAAGAGTGTTGCTAAAAAAATTTAAAACAATTAATCGCAATATTACAATAAATATATAGATATGAAATTAGAAGAAGTTAAATCCGCCTTGAGCAAATTGAACATCATCGCCTTTAAATTACCCAACGGAAATTTGGTTCCCAACCATTTTCATGTTACCGAAGTGGGTAAAATCACAAAGCACTTCATTGACTGTGGTGGAACAGTTCGCAACGAGGAGGTGGTCAACTTTCAACTTTGGAACGCCGATGATTACGACCATAGACTGCATCCAGAGAAATTGGTCCATATTATAGAATTGTCCCAAAAAACATTGGGCATCGGTAATCTAGAAGTAGAAGTGGAATACCAAGGGCAGACCATTGAAAAATTCGCTCTTGATTTTGACGGAACCAACTTTCTATTGACCACCAAACAAACCGACTGTTTGGCCAAAGACAATTGTGGTATCCCAACCGAAAAGCCCAAAGTAAAGTTATCCGAATTGCAAAACACACAAACTTGCACTCCTGGAAGTGGATGCTGCTAAAACCCAACTTATGGCACTTTTTGAAAAATTAAACCAATTTGTTTCCGATTTGGATACAACATCAATTGCTGAGGAAAGAAAACAAACCTTATCACCTCTTGTGGAGTACATTCAGGAAAAATTGGATAACCACCAACCCATTCGACTGAATTTAATCTGCACCCACAACTCACGTAGAAGTCATTTATCTCAAGTTTGGGCACAGACCATGGCCCATTATTTTGGGATTGATAATGTGAGCTGTTTTTCCGGGGGAACAGAAGCCACTGCCCTATTTCCGATGGTGGCTTCAACTTTAGCAAGCTGCGGGTTTGAAATAAACATGCTCTCCGAAGGAAAAAACCCAGTGTATGGCATCAAGTTTTCCGAAAACGTACACCCTGTCATCTGTTTTTCCAAAAAAATGGATGATGATTTCAACCCAAAATCAGATTTCGCGGCCATCATGACCTGTTCCCAGGCTGATGAGGGGTGTCCGTTTGTTCCGGGTGCAGAAAAGCGGATTCCAATTACATACGAGGATCCCAAAGCTTTTGATGGCACACCCGAACAGGCTCAAAAATACAGGGAACGAAGCGAGCAAATCGCAACTGAAATGTTTTATGTTTTTTCTCAAATACAAAAATAATGGCAACCAAAAAATTAAGCTTTTTAGATAGAAATCTAACTCTTTGGATATTTGTGGCGATGGCCATTGGGGTCGGAATAGGTTACTTTTTTCCGACATTTCCGGATTTAGTAAATTCTTTCAGCAGCGGGTCTACCAATATTCCCATTGCCATTGGATTGATTTTAATGATGTATCCGCCATTGGCCAAGGTAAAATACTCCTTGCTCCCAAAGGTTTTTAAAAACACCAAAATTCTTTCCATATCACTTTTTCTGAATTGGATCGTGGGGCCTGTTTTGATGTTTGCACTGGCCATAATCTTTCTGCGGGATTACCCTGAATATATGGTCGGGCTTATTTTAATTGGTTTGGCTCGTTGTATTGCCATGGTTTTGGTTTGGAACGATTTGGCCGAAGGCAGCAGCGAATATGGTGCCGGATTGGTAGCTCTGAACAGTATTTTTCAAGTATTTGCCTATAGTTTTTACGCATGGATTTTCATTACCGTCCTCCCTCCCTATTTTGGATTTGAAGGTGCGATCGTAGATATATCCATTGGTACCATTGCCGAGAGTGTGGCCATTTACCTAGGGATACCCTTTTTATTGGGGATTTTAAGCCGCCAAATTTTGGTGAAACTTAAAGGGGAAGATTGGTATACGGAAACCTTTATTCCTGCCATTTCACCGATTACCTTGATTGCACTATTGTTCACCATTGTTGTGATGTTCTCGTTAAAAGGAGAGCTTATTGTTGAAATACCAATGGATGTATTGATCATTGCCGTACCCTTGTTGATTTATTTTGCGCTTATGTTCATTATTGGATTTTTCATCACAAAAGCAATGGGAGCCGAGTACGACAAAACTGCTGCAGTTGCCTTCACAGCTGCGGGAAACAATTTTGAGCTGGCCATTGCCGTGGCCATTGCCGTTTTTGGCCTTAACTCCGGACAGGCATTTACGGGAGTTATTGGACCATTGGTAGAGGTGCCAGCACTAATTTTATTGGTGAAAGTTTCATTTTGGCTCAAGAAAAAATATTTTACGCATAAAACAGTGAAGGCTTAATAGAGTACCTGCATTTTAATATTTCGGGGAGTTTAGTAACTTCAGCCTGATATTCTTAAAAATAGAAGAATCATGGTCAAAGTTATCACCTCCCTTGGAATTGTTTTGCTTTTGATGTCTTGCAATACGGACAAACAAAAGAATCAACTCGAATTAGGGTTGGTATATAATGTTTTGTTGGATGCTGATATTGATAATTATGAGGTGTTCTCCATGGAACTCGATGGTTCCAACAAAACGAACATTACCGATCGGCCCGATCTGGAATGGACCTACTTTTCTCAAGAGGACACCTTATATTTTATTTCGGATAGAAATGCCTGTAAACGCTGCTACTTTCTCTACAAAAGCAGCTTTGATGGCAAAAATATCCAAAAAGTATCCGATTTGGAGTTGGCCGATAGTTGGATGAGTACTAGACATAATGGCTCCGAACTCATCGTTAAACCCAAACTTATTGATGAATCTACTTTTTATGTGCTCAACAAAAACGGAAAAATCATAAAAAGACTGGAAACGGGACTACCATTTGCAGCCGATCCGTTGTTTGTCAATAATGAAGAACAGATTGTTTTTAGGGGCGGTCGCACCAACAGCAAAAGAGTCCAAGGATTCAATGAAGAACTTTACATAATTGATGAGGACGGAAAAAACCTAAAACAACTCACCCATTATCCTGAACAAGACACCACTGCCGCCCAATACGGATACAGGGCGGGAGCTCCTAAATTGCACCCTACCGAAAATTTCGTGACCTATCAAAGCAAACAAAATGGGAAATATAGTCTGTATGCGGTGAGCCTTGATGGAAATAAAAGTTGGAAACTTACTGAGAACAAGCAAAATGAAGGCTGGCACGATTGGAGTCCGGATGGTAATTGGTTGGCCATTGAGCTCTTCGACAACGAGCAATCCCAATTTCATATAGGATTGATGAATTGGGAAACCAAAGAATTGAAAATTTTGACCGATGACACCTATACCTATCAGCAGGCTCCAAACTTTATTTGGAAATCTGGTGAGTAATGGGTTAAACTGTTCCGGCGATTGCGGAAATACCTTAACCAAATTATGATGAAAAGAAAGTTAAACGCTATACTATTTATGGCAATTGCCCTTGCTTTGGGTGCTCTGTTTTACGCAAACAGTATTTTTCCGAAAGATTTTGAGGCCTACTTTAAACCTCAATTTTACAATCAGTTTGGGCCTATTGCCATTTGTATTGAATTGTTCATTGCCGGCATTTATCTGTTCAAAGGGCATAAAAAAAGTAATTTTACGCTTGCCCTGTTCGCTTTTACCGCAGTATTGGACCCCATTTTTGATTTAGCAGGTCTTTTTACTTCCAACGTACCTGTTTATGCCACAATTATCCTGCTGGGCTGTTCTTTTTGGGCATTATACTTGGCTTTTTCCAATACGTATAACCTTGGAAAAATTTCCGTGCCCGAGCTTATTATCAGTTTTGTTTTAGGAACCATAATCGAGCTTTCCTTCAATTATTACTATCAATTTTTGTAACATACATTACTTCTTAACCATATATTCGTCAACAAACCGAACTAAATCCTGACCATGTAAATTTTTGGCCAAGACTTTTCCCTCTGGGTCCAACAAGAAATTGGCCGGAATTGTCTTTAACCTTAACTCCTCCATTACAGGGCTCTGGTCGCCTTGCACATGTGAAGCATGTAACCACCTATATGCTCCGTCTTTTTCAATAGCTTTGGCCCATGCTTTCTTGCTACTCTCCAAACCATAGGCCACGATCATAAAATCTTTGGAACCATACCTTTCCCACAAAGGCACCAGTACATTTCGATTTTCCACTCTACAGGGTGCGCACCAAGATGCCCAAACATCCAACAATATCAGTTTTTTGTTTTTGGACAATTGCCGCAAAGAAGTTTCCGTTCCATCCATCATGGGTAAATGTATCTCTGGAATCGAATCCCCTATAAGAACTGGTAAGTTTTTTTTATCGACTGTTACTGTAAATTGTTGTACCCATTTATGACCAGGATATAAGTTGCTCCATTTTAGGGATTGTGCATAGACCATTTCCGCAATACGCTCAAAATTACCTTCCGGACTCGCCCAACGAATGGCCATTAAGGCTGGCAATAGGTGCGCTGTGGTATCCGCAAAATCAATTAACTTGCCTTGATATGCTTTTAGATTTTTCTCGCGCTCCAATAATCCCTCATCGGTTAAGTTCGAGCTGTTTTCCTTTTCAAAGTGATATTTATAAGCATCCCTACGCAAATCCCTCAATTCCAACATCGCTGCATTGGCAGGTGATGGATTCGCAATGGAGAAGCTAGATTGAAAATTTGCCATCTCGGCATCAACCCTTAAAGAAGTACCTGGCTCATACACCAATGGAAAATAATTGTCCGTACTCGGGTTTTCGTTCAGTAATTTATTGGGGTACTTCTCCCCTCTTTTCTGCACCACAAGCATCAACACCGTTTTATCTTTAAAGTCTGGCAATTTTCCCAATTGAAAGCTCCCATCGCTGTTTACTTCGGCCGAATCCAATACCTTTCCCACAAAACTTTGGGCGAAATCGTTAAATTTTTCTGGATGGACCACATAAATCATAGGCTTCCAATCTTCTGCATTTTCCAAATGAAGAGACCCTGAAAGCCATGGAGTATCCGAACAGGAATGCAATGCGAACAGAAATAAAATGAGAAGTTTCAGTGAATTTTTCATGGTCATAAAAGTAACCAATTCTGCTTTGGATTCTACTCTTTCCCTAACTCTAAAAATAGCTTGACCAGAGAATGAAGAATTCACAGATCGGACACTTATTTACTGATTTACGGTTATTTACCCCATGTTGTAACGACCAATCTATCATTCAACACAAACAGTAACATTATGAAAACAAAAAACATTGTCCATTTAATTTTAAGATTGGTTCCAGCAGCTATCCTTTTACAAACGCTTTACTTTAAATTTTCGGCAGCCCCGGAATCCGTCCATATTTTTACAACACTCGGTTTGGAGCCTTATGGCAGAATTGGTCTTGGTATAATCGAATTGATCGTAGCCATTCTTATTTTGGTTCCTAAAACTACTTGGATAGGCGCCATTTTGGGCATTGGCATAATGCTGGGCGCCATATTTTCCCATATTACAGAATTGGGAATAGTGGTACAAAATGATGGAGGTGTACTTTTTACTCTGGCTTTGGTAACGCTAAGTTTTTGTATCGCTCTGGCATGGTTGCACAGGTCCCAAATCCCTGTGATCAGAAAAATTTTCTAATCTCAAGCTTATTCTTCTTCTTTCTTTTTTAAAGAGAGGGATTCGTATACCTTATCGAGGATTTCGGGCTTATCGGTCAACACTACCAATTTATCGTTTGCCTCTATTTCGGTAAGTCCGTTCGGGGTAATATAGTTTCCATCGCGTTCGATCATGGCGATAATGGCATTTTTTGGAAATCCAAGGTCAACGATCTTAACTCCATTGGAAGGACAGGTTTTCGTTATTTTTATTTCCTTCATTATCGCCTTTGGGTGCTCGGACAACAACTCATCCGTAGCGGACAAGGGTTTTACACGCTCCGGTAATCCCACATGGAGCCATTTGGCCACAATGGACAGCGTACTCCCCTGAATTAAAACGGATGTAATCGAAACAAAGAAGACAATATTAAAAATAACATTTGCCTTATCTATTCCTGCCAAAAGCGGATAGGTAGCAAATACAATGGGCACTGCTCCCCGCAACCCTACCCAAGAAATGTAGAATCGTCGTCTCATCTTCATACGAAAAGGCAAAAGGGAAATCAGTACGGCCAATGGCCGGGCCACAAAAATCAGAAATAGGGAGATCATTATTCCTATTCCAATAAAAGGCACTATTTCTGTTGGAAATACCAGCAGGCCCAAGGTAAGGAACAAAACAATCTGCATAAGCCATGCGAGTCCATCGAACATTCGCATGATGGTTTTTTTATGGATTATATTCTGATTACCAAGGTATACGGAACAAATATAAATTGCCAAAAAGCCGTTGCCCCCAATAAAATCGGTTGCCGAAAAAGTAATGAACATTAAAGCAATGGTAAGCACGGGGTACAACCCCTCAAAATCCAACCGAATCTTATTTATAATGATCTTACTTAGTTTTCCGAACAAAAAGCCAGCTGCTCCACCGAGCACCATTTGTAGTAAAAACATGGGCAAAACCGATACAATGTTTTTTTCGGGATACTGCACCAAGGTTAAAAAAGCAATGGTAAGCACATAGGCCATGGGGTCGTTACTCCCACTTTCCAGCTCTAGTGTGGGCCTTAGGTTTTTCTTTAGCGCCAAATTCTTGCCACGTAATATCGAAAATACCGCAGCTGCATCCGTAGAAGACACAATTGCCCCCAACAAAAGACTTTCGTATAAAGTAAAATCGGTTATAAAATACACAAAATAACCTAACCCTACAGCCGTTAACAACACCCCCAAGGTGGACAGTGCAATTCCTTCTTTCAACACCGGTTTTACAGACTGCCAATTGGTATCCAGTCCGCCCGAGAACAATATAAAGTTTAAGGATACAACACCCACGAACTGTGCTATTTTGGGATTATCGAAATAAATCCCCCCTATTCCATCCGATCCCGCCAACATACCAATGGTCAAAAACAACAATAAAGTGGGAATACCGAACCGATAGGTGGTCTTACCGGCCAAAATACTGATCAGCAGTAATACCGAACCTATTAATATGATGTTTTCTATGGTAATGTTCATATAGTAGTAAGGGTTTAAAGTAGGACAACAGACAACATCAATTATTTGCTGAATTTTCAGAATCACGAAGTTAATTCAATTAGTTTGATTTTAGCTCCATAATAAACAATCCTACCACCGAACGAATCACCTGAATCAAGTTTTGGTTTTTAAAGGCTGATTTTTAAAATATCGCGACAGTCGTCAAAAAACACAAAAACCACGTTTAAATACATTTTAAAGCGAACACCCGTGTTAATTAGTTAAAAAATAATCGGTGAAATGCACTTTTTAGTCGTTAAAAGTAAAAACCTATGAAAAATTGATAAGTATTCCCTGCAATTGTTTTTGATCTTTGCTGTGTATTAACCCCCAAATCTATACATCATGACACGATCTACTATTTACAGCCTACTTGTTTCAGGATTAATGCTAACCAGCCAGACTACTTTTGCACAGGCAGACGAAAAAATAATAAACGATACGATGAACGGGAGCGTTTCCACAATTGATGGTTATGTGCCTTCCATGTCGATAACGGAAGATGGAAAAACAGCTTATTTTAGCAAGGGCACTTACCAGAAGCCCCTTTATGGTGTTTTTTCCAAAAAAGAATTGGTATACCACGTGTACCGTGCCGAAAAAGTGAACGGTGAGTGGGCCAATATTACCCAATTGGAGGTATGTCCAAAACACTACTCTGCCAAACATCCTACTGTTACCGCAGATGGCAAGCGTTTGTTCTTTGCCTCGAACATGAAAGGCTCATTTGGCAAGTACGATATTTACGTTACGGAGATTGCAGCCGATGGCTCCGTGGGCGTTTCCAAAAACTTGGGCCCCAAAGTCAATACCAAAGAAGATGAACTTTACCCAAGCATCTATAATGAAACTCTACTGTTTTTTGCTTCCGAAGGAAGAGATGGATATGGAGGATTAGACCTATATGCCTCACAAGTGGTAAAAAACACACTCACCGCATCCGTAAACCTTGGCGCCCATATTAATAGTGATAGCGACGAATATGCGATACAGCTAAGTCCAGAGAAAAAAATGGGGTTTGTGGTGTCCAATAGAGGTTTCAACAACACGGTATCACAATATACAGTAGCCTACGGACGTTCAAGTAAGCAGAAACAGTATATCGATGTTGCCAGCAATAACGCCGGATTCGAAACTGTGCTGAACGATGATACCCGTGAATACGCGGATACGTCTTTCCAAGATCAACAATAATAATAGGTTACAATTTACATACTGAATCGGTCAATAAACCTGATACGTGTCTTGTGAAACTGTTTCATAGCCGAGATTAGAAACACTCATGACAATGATAAGAAAGACAGGGGGAAACTGACAGACTATCATAATAGCGGGTTGTATTATTTCAATCTGACCGATTTACTTCAAGAATAGGATGCTGATGGGACGGCATCCTATTTTTTTTACAACTACTTGATTATATATTATTTACACTAATTTATAGTGTGTTAGATCATATAAAAACCACTTTGGAGCAAATGTAAAAAAGTGCATTTGAACGAAAATGACTACAAATATTACTTGCGATAGTTAAAATTTTCTAAATTCGTTAGTGAAATAATACAATCCCAAATCTATTATGTCATGAAAAAAAATTACCACACTCCAAAAAAAGGCGTCCCAAAACCTCTTTTTACTTTACTTTTTTGACGAGTAAAATCCTCAACTACACAATGTATAGCTCTTGATCCCTTTAGGGATCAGACCCGATTTTGGAGAACCCAATATGGTGTTCATACTGTTGTTGCCCTTGTATTAGGCAATGCAGTAAAGCATTTTATTGGTTTGTCCCAACTTCAAAATTGTGGATGCGGACGATATTGTCCTAAACTTAACCTACAAAAATTTATGTAACAGTTTACCCCCAAATCTTTCTTATCATGAAAAAGAATGCATTAAAAATTGCTGTCATCGACAATGACGACACGCTTGCTGGCATTTACACCCAGTACTTCCAAGAAACTGAAGACTACGAACTTCTCGGGGTCTACACCTCGGTTCATGGTCTATTATCTAGTTTTGTTCGTTCACATCCGGACATTATAATCTGCGAAACCATGCTCAACGGTATTTCTGGAATAGAGGGCCTAGATTATTTTTATCGTAAAAACAAGGACCTTAAGGTTTTGATGATGAGTCGAAAAAACGATTTTCAACTCATAAAGGAAGCCTTTAAGAAGGGTGCCAATGGCTACTTGATCAAACCGATTACCAAAGATAGGTTGTTAAATGCCCTCGATGCGCTGGACCGGCACGGGATTGCCCTGGAACTGGATGTGGCAAAAAAAATCATCGATTCGTTCCAAACAAAATCGTTCGATGTCTTCTCTAAAAAGGAGAACGAGATCATAGAGTTGCTCACCCAGGGCTTTACCTATAAAATGATTGCGGACAAGCTATTTGTTACACCCAGCGCCGTGAATTTTCATATACAGAACATTTATGTAAAGTTAAATGTGAACTCGAAATCGGAAGCGTTGAGAAAAATCAAGGAAATGGAGACACAACAATTGAACGCCGCGTAAACCGGAAACTTTCATTAAACAAAAAACCCTGACATAATCGTCAGGGTTTTTTCTATATAGTAAAACGTATTTGATTTACTTCACTTCTTCAAAGTCCACATCTTCCACGTTGTCGCCTTCAGCTGCTCCACCATTATTGGTAGCACCTTCAGCTCCACCGGCAGATGCTCCTGCGGCACCACCTTGCGCTTCGGCCTGTGCTTTGTACATTTCTTCGGAAGCAACTTTCCATGCCTCGTTGATTTTTTCCAAAGCTGGTGTGATAACCGCAAGGTCCTTGCCTTCATAAGCTTTCTTCAACTCTTCCAAAGCTTCTTCGATTGGCTTTTTCTTGTCATCGGACAATTTATCACCAAACTCGCTCAGTTGCTTTTCTGTTTGGAAGATCATCGCATCGGCCTCGTTCAATTTATCGGCAGTTTCCTTCGCTTTTTTATCTGCTTCGGCATTTGCCTCGGCTTCCGCCTTCATCTTTTTGATCTCCTCCTCGGTCAAACCAGAAGAAGCCTCGATACGGATATCTTGGGATTTTCCAGTAGCCTTGTCGGTAGCAGAAACCTTGATGATACCATTGGCATCAATATCAAAGGTCACTTCAATCTGAGGCGTACCTCTTGGCGCAGGTGGAATTCCATCCAAATGGAACCTACCTATTGTCTTGTTATCGGCTGCCATTGGGCGCTCTCCTTGCAACACGTGGATTTCAACCGAAGGTTGATTGTCCGCCGCCGTGGAGAACACTTGTGACTTCTTGGTCGGGATGGTCGTATTCGCCTCGATCAATTTGGTAAATACACTTCCCATGGTCTCGATACCCAAAGATAGCGGGGTAACATCCAAAAGAAGAACGTCTTTTACATCTCCTGTTAGCACACCACCTTGTATTGCAGCACCAACGGCCACAACCTCATCCGGGTTTACACCTTTGGACGGTTTTTTGCCGAAAAACTTCTCAACGGCTTCCTGTACCGCAGGAATACGGGTAGAACCTCCCACTAATATGATCTCGTCGATATCGCTTTTGGAAAGTCCAGCGGATTTCAATGCTTTCTCACATGGATCGATCGTTCTTTTTACCAGATCCGCGATCAATTGCTCGAATTTGGAACGAGACAATGTTCTCACCAAGTGCTTTGGACCTGATGCCGTGGCAGTTACATAAGGTAAATTGATTTCTGTTTGTGCAGAAGAAGACAATTCAATTTTGGCCTTTTCGGCAGCCTCTCTCAAACGTTGAAGGGCCATCGGGTCTTTACGAAGGTCCATGTCCTCATCCTTAATGAACTCTTCTGCCAACCAATCGATTATTTTTTGGTCCACATCGTCACCACCCAAATGGGTATCGCCATCTGTAGCCAATACTTCAAAAACACCATCGCCCAATTCCAAAATGGAAACGTCGTGCGTACCACCACCAAAGTCGAATACCACTATTTTTTGGTCCGTGTCTTTTTTGTCCAAACCGTACGCCAAAGATGCTGCGGTTGGCTCGTTGATTATACGTTCTACGGTTAGACCCGCTATTTCTCCAGCTTCTTTGGTAGCTTGCCTTTGCGAATCGTTAAAATATGCAGGAACGGTGATTACCGCTCTGCTAACATCTTGACCCAAGTAATCCTCTGCCGTCTTCTTCATTTTTTGAAGAATCATTGCGGATAATTCTTGAGGTGTGTACAAACGACCATCGATATCCACCCGTGGCGTATCGTTGTCCCCTTTTACCACATTATAAGGAACCCTATTGGCTTCCTTGCTGGATTCTGAGTATTTGTTGCCCATAAACCGCTTAATGGAGTAAATCGTTTTGTGAGGGTTGGTTACCGCTTGTCTTTTTGCCGGATCACCTACCTTGATTTCCCCTCCTTCAACAAATGCAATCATCGATGGAGTGGTTCGCTTACCTTCGGCGTTTGGAATTACCACAGGCTCGTTACCTTCCATTACAGAGACGCAGGAGTTGGTCGTACCTAAGTCTATACCTATAATTTTGCTCATCGTATCTAAAGTTATGTCTGTTTAAAAATATTTTCGTTTGCTCTTTAAATGTCAATGTTCATGCCACGGGCCGTAATATGACAAGCTGTCATATTTTTGAGGATTATTTGATTTTAACCCTGTTACAGCAAGGTTTGTTCGGATTGTCACAAAATGTGACTCTCAATATTTAAAAATTCTCATTTTTGTATTTCTTAGCTTCCTATATTTGAAACTATAAATTGAGTTTATGGAGTGTATTAGTGTGTTCGATATGCTAAAAATAGGCGTGGGACCTTCCAGCTCCCACACACTTGGCCCATGGCGTGCAGCCGAAAGGTGGATCGCCGAACTTGAAGAACAAAATGTCTTTGACAACGTCCAACATATAAAAGTGCATCTTTATGGCTCACTATGCCTAACAGGAAAGGGACATGCCACCGACATTGCCGTGGTCATGGGACTATTGGGAACCGACCCAGAAACTGTGGATATTGACAGTATTGCAGGAAGTATTGACAGAATAAAAGCAGAAAACCAATTAAATTTTGGCGGAAAAAGAACAATTCCCTTTAGCTTTCAGAACGATATTCTCTTTAAAAAAGAGTTTTTGCCATTCCATGCCAACGGAATGTTGTTCGAAGCAACATTGAACACGGGAGATGTAATTTCCGAAACCTATTATTCCATTGGTGGCGGTTTTGTGGTAAAGGAAGAGCGAACCCATGCCAAGGAAAACAAAGAGACCTTTAAAGCATTCCCCCACCCAGTAAAAACCGGCAACGAACTTCTTGAACACTGTAGTTCACAAAACAAATCCATTTCAATGATCGTGATGGAAAACGAACTTTCATTGCGAACGGAACCCGAAATTGACGAAGGTATTGCGCGAATCTGGGACACCATGCTGGAATGTATGTATGTGGGTTGCCATACCGAAGGAAAGCTTCCGGGCGGATTGAACGTTAAGCGGCGTGCTTTCGAGATTCATCAAAAGTTAAAGGGAGATGTACCCTACTCCAACCCGCAGGAGTGGTTGGAGAGCATACGGGATACCGAAGTGAAGTTCCGACAGATCATAAAATGGGTAAGCTGCTTTGCTCTGAGCGTAAACGAAGTGAATGCTTCGCTCGGACGAGTGGTCACTGCCCCAACCAATGGCAGTGCAGGTGTTATTCCTGCCGTTTTAATGTACTACATGGTTATCGAGAACCACGACGCCGACTTTGACGATGTTAAGCAATTTTTGTTGGTTGCGAGCGAAGTGGGCAGTATTTTTAAAAAAGGTGCCACAATTTCCGCGGCTATGGGCGGTTGCCAAGCCGAGATCGGAGTTTCTTCCGCTATGGCCGCAGCTGGTTTAACCGAATTGATGGGCGGTTCCCCGGAACAAGTATTGATCGCTGCCGAAATCGCCATGGAGCATCATTTAGGGCTTACCTGTGATCCCATTGGCGGCTTGGTCCAGGTTCCTTGCATAGAACGCAATGCAATGGGGGCCATTAAAGCCATTAATGCGGCGGAGTTGGCTTTGGACACCGACCCAAAAGATTGTAAAGTACCTTTGGACAAAGTAGTGAATACCATGTGGGAAACCGCAAAAGATATGAGTTCCAAGTACAAGGAAACCTCGGAAGGTGGTCTCGCTGTGGGTGTGTTTTTGAGCGACTGCTAGTCCATACAGCCTTCCTTGCCCCTGGTATCAATAAGGTAAATAATCTTCCATTCGCCATCAAAATTGATCAATTGGAAAGAATTAATGCCGCAATGACTAAACTCCCCGTTCAACCAAAACTCATAGCCCACCCAGGCGTTGGCCATGGTCCTGTCCACCTGAATGGAGAAAGAAGTGAGTTTTTCATCAAACTCCATCGTGTCCGGAATACCCACTATCGATTTTAGAAAATTTGAAAATTCCTCCGTTCTGAACAGAGTCTTCCCTTCTGGATTCCTACCCGTGGTCTGCAAAACAACATTATTCGCCACGGTACTTTTTATAATCGTAGAATCTTGTTTGTGGAATCCATCAAAAAAAGTTTCGATAACCTGTTTTACCTCGGCTTTGGTTTCTTCGCTAGATGGGTTTGGACCTTGGGCGTTTCCAAATAACACTACCGCAAAAAAAATCACGGTACTAAACAGTTTTCTCATTTTATTAGTTTTTTGATTACCTCCTAAATTAAACAAATCTGCTTACTTTTAACCATCAAAAATAATTTCGATGTCTACAGCTAAAAAAGAATACAAGAGGGTAACGGTAAAATCGTTGGTGGAAATGAAAAAGCATGGAGAAAAAATAAGCATGCTTACCTCCTACGACTATTCCATGGCCAAAATCGTGGATGGTGCCAATGTGGATGCTATTTTGGTAGGCGATTCCGCCAGTAATGTTATGGCGGGACACGAGACTACCTTGCCCATAACCTTGGATCAAATGATCTATCATGCCACCTCTGTTGTAAGAGCGGCAAAAAGGGCATTGGTCGTGGTGGACATCCCTTTTGGCAGTTACCAAGGTGACTCCAAAGAGGCATTGCGTTCCGCTATCCGAATTATGAAGGAAAGTGGGGCCCACGCCGTAAAGGTGGAAGGTGGTGAAGAAATAAAGATATCCATTAGCCGAATTCTTGAGGCGGGCATCCCTGTAATGGGGCACTTGGGACTTACCCCACAATCCATCTATAAATTTGGAACCTACACGGTACGCGCCAAAGAAGAAGAAGAGGCAGAAAAATTAAAGTCCGATGCCAAATTATTGGAAGAACTGGGCTGTTTTGCCATTGTTTTGGAAAAAATACCTGCAAAATTGGCGAAAGAGGTGGCAGAAAGCGTCTCCATTCCCATAATTGGAATAGGTGCAGGGGGCGATGTAGATGGACAGGTTCTGGTAGTGCACGATATGCTGGGAATGACGCATGAATTCAACCCAAGATTTTTACGAAGGTATTTAAACCTCTACGATGAAATGAGCAATGCCATTTCCCAATATGTGGATGATGTTAAAAGTCAGGATTTCCCGAATGAAGAAGAATCGTATTAAATTACAATTTACAATTGTCAGTTAGCAATAAAGAGTATTCCGTCCCCTCGAACCTTCAAGTGCTTTTTGAAGACAATCATCTCATCGTTGTAAATAAACGTGTCGGGGATATCGTCCAGGGCGACAAAACCGGCGACGACCCTTTGAGCGAAGTCGTAAAAAAATACATAAAAGCAAAATATAACAAACCTGGCAATGTGTACTTGGGTGTTGTGCACCGATTGGACAGGCCTACTTCTGGAATAGTTCTTTTTGCAAAAACATCGAAGGCTTTACCCCGTTTAAATAAAATGTTTGCAGAGGGTGATACCAAAAAAATATATTGGGCGGTCGTTAAGGATGCACCTCCAAAAGAAAAAGACACGCTGACCCATTGGTTGGTCAGGAATCCAAAACAGAACAAATCCTACGCCCATAACAAGGAGGTGCCCAATAGCAAAAAAGCAATTTTAGAATATAAGGTTATTAAAAAATTGAATAGTTATTATTTATTGGAAATTGACCTTAAAACTGGCCGACACCACCAAATAAGGGCGCAATTGGCAGCTATCGGCTGCACTATTAAGGGCGATTTAAAATATGGCGCTGACCGCAGCAACAAAGATGGTGGAATCCATTTACATGCCAGAAGTTTGGCCATGTTGCACCCGGTAAAAAAAGAACCGATTGCATTTTTGGCCCCACCACCGATCGATCCTGTTTGGAGCGCTTGCCTTAACGAGTAAGAGCCAAGGCTTTTTCCCTGATGACTTCGGAAACGGGTTTGTTGTGCAAATGACTTTCCAGCCAAGATAAAATGTCCAAATAGAGAAATGCCCTTTTCTCGTAAGGATGGTTCTCATATTTTTTGAGCTCGTTGTACAATTTCTGAAACTCGCCTTTTAAATCGGTCGGATAGATGTCCCCAAGGTTTCGAAGAAACTTTATCATCTCCTTTTGAACTTCATGTAAATCGTTCATTTTCAACAAAAACTTGTACGTACTTTTAAGTTGTACTTCCAAATGATAATCCATACCGGCCTCATAATGCGCAACAAGGCTCAAGACCCTTGCAAAACACATCAAATCCTCGCGCATTTTAAGTTGCTTGTTGGATATTATCTTTTTTAGATAGGCAATACAGTTCTTGTTATCCCCATTTCCAAAATACAAACACGCGATTTTATAATAGAGCAACATAATATGGTGCTCGTCTATCTGTTGCCTATGTTTTTTGATACCATATTCTATAATATTGACCAAATAAATGCCTTTATCGAACGTGCCTTCCAAAAAATGAAGGTTCAATTTATTGGTATTGATGTACAAAAACGCAAGCGAGGCAATGTTGTCGTTCTTGGGGAACCTGTCATCACCTACCTGTTGTTCCAAACGCTCCAGCGTCTCCCTAAACTGTGATGCATATTTTACGAAGAAAAGAGACTCCAACAGATAATGGTTCCCTTTTAAAAAGAATACTGGGTTCAAGGATATCATATGATCGTTCTCATAGAAAAGGTCCACCCATTTGCTGGAATATTTATAGGCTGACAAAAAGTCCTGAATTAACAAACTGTACCATAAATGTGCTTTGTACAGCCATAATTTTTCCCGAAAACCCATTTTCTCAATTGTATAGTCCGGCATATGTGCATCAAAATACGTCTTGACCTTATTAAGATCCTCGTCACTTCTTGCATAGCCAACTTTCAACATCATTCCGTACAATTGTAAAGAAAGGTTGGAAAGCTTACTGGTCAACACATTGAGCTCCGACAATTCCTTGGCTTCCACAGCAAGTTCGTCCGCTCTATCCGGAATACTTCGGGTAATGTATTGGGTCTCTATTACTTTTTCCAGCTCTACAATTTCGTATGCCACATTTTTCTCCTCGTTTTCGATAGCAAAGCTTTTGGCTTTCTCTAAAATCTTCAAGCTTTGCTTGTACAGTCCCTTCTGGTATAGAATTGTAGCAAAATCCAATTGTTCCCGAATTTGGATACGGACGTTCTGGTTTACCGGATTCAATCGCAGGCTCACCAATATTTGCTTGTACAAATGTGCCTTGAGGTTGGAGAGTTGTGATTTTTTGACAATGCCACTATCCAAAATCTGCTTTTCATCATACTTACGGAGTTTGTCCAAAAGATTGAACAATGCCAAAAATTTAGCATCGGCGTTTACACCCAATCTCCCAACATACAGCTTAAATTGGCGTTTTTCGGATTTTGATAGCGACTTTACCAAAACGAACAAAGCATCCTTATGGGCATTTGTCATCGTAAAAAATATTATTTACACAATTGATAATCAGTATATTAAATCAACCTAAAAGCAGTTTAACGTTGTAACGGTTACGCAATTGCTTTTCGTCTTCAGCCCTCCTTCTCTATTTTCGTAAGTCATAGAAAAAAACAGGTTGATATAATGGGTAAAGATAAGGTAGAAATTTTTGATACAACGCTACGGGATGGGGAACAGGTACCAGGCTGTAAACTGGATACCGAACAAAAATTAATCATTGCCGAAAGACTGGATGAGCTTGGTGTTGATGTAATCGAAGCAGGGTTCCCCATATCTAGCCCAGGTGATTTTACATCTGTCAACGAAATTGCCAAATTGGTCAAAAATGCAACGGTCTGTGGATTGACCCGCGCGGTAAAAAAAGATATTGAAGTTGCCGCCGAAGCCATAAAAGATGCTAAAAGACCAAGAATTCATACTGGAATCGGAACTTCCGAATCCCATATTAAATATAAATTCAATTCCACACAAGATAAAATTATTGAACGTGCCGTTGAGGCCGTTTCCTATGCAAAGTCTTTTGTGGAGGACGTTGAGTTTTATGCAGAAGATGCAGGTAGAACCGACAATGAGTTTTTGGCCCGAGTCTGCGAAGCGGTAATCAAAGCAGGGGCCACAGTGCTCAATATTCCAGACACCACGGGTTATTGCCTGCCCGAAGAGTACGGTGCAAAAATGAAGTACTTGAAGGAGAACGTAACCGGAATCGACAAAGCTATTCTATCTTGTCACTGCCACAACGACCTGGGATTGGCCACGGCCAACTCCATTGCGGGAGTTATCAATGGTGCTAGGCAAATCGAGTGTACCATAAACGGTATTGGGGAAAGAGCCGGGAACACTTCTTTGGAGGAAGTGGTAATGATCATGAGGCAACATCCTTACCTAAATTTGGACACGGACATCAATAGCAAATTGCTTTGGGACACCAGTACCATGGTTTCACAAAAAATGGGTATGCCGGTTCAACCGAACAAAGCCATTGTAGGGTCCAATGCATTTGCGCATAGTTCTGGAATCCACCAAGACGGGGTGATCAAACAAAGAGAGACCTACGAGATCATAGATCCAAAAGATGTAGGAGTGAGCGAATCATCCATTGTGCTTACGGCACGTAGCGGGCGTGCTGCTCTCGCCTATCGAGCAAAAAATATTGGTTACGAACTCACCAAGCTTCAATTGGATACGGTATATCAGAACTTTTTGCAGTATGCCGATAGAAAAAAGGAAATCATGGACGAGGACATTCACGAAATTGTGGAAACCAGCAATATTGGAATGAAGAGTTTAGCATAACAACAATTGTATATGGCATTAAAAATAGCATTGCTCCCCGGAGATGGTATTGGACCGGAAGTTTTGGCCCAAACGGTGAAATGTTTGGAGGCGGTCGAAGAAAGATTCAATCAACATTTTCTTTTTAAAGAGGCACCGGTAGGCGCTATCGCCATAGACAAAAAAGGAGTTCCCCTACCCAATAACACATTAAAATTGTGCAAAGAGGCAGATGCTGTACTTTTTGGTGCCATTGGCGACCCAAAGTACGATAATGACCCTGAGGCCAAGGTTCGTCCGGAACAAGGTTTATTGCAATTACGAAAGGAACTTGAATTGTTTGCGAACATTAGGCCGGTTAAAGCCTACCCAACTCTTTTGGACAGGTCGCCTTTAAAAAAAGAAGTAATCCAGGGAACGGATTTTGTAATCTACAGAGAGCTTACCGGAGGTATATATTTTGGCGAGAAAAAACTGAACGAGGAAGGCACTAAAGCATCCGACCTTTGCGAATATACCGAAGAAGAAATAAGCCGAATTGCACATTTGGCCTTTAAAGCTGCGAAAGGTCGAAATAAGAAACTTACCTTGGTTGACAAGGCCAACGTACTGGAGTCCTCGCGTTTATGGCGCAAAGTGGTGACCAAAATCGGCGAGAGTTATCCGGAGGTTACATTGGACTATTTATTTGTGGACAATGCGGCAATGCAGATTATATTGAATCCCAAACAGTTTGATGTTATCCTGACAGAAAATATGTTCGGGGATATTATTTCCGACGAAGGCAGTGTAATTGGTGGTTCCATTGGGTTATTGGCATCCGCCTCCATAGGAGAGGAAAATGCATTGTTCGAACCCATACATGGCTCCTACCCACAAGCCAAGGGCAAGGATATTGCCAACCCGATCGCATCTATACTCTCCGCAGCCATGCTTTTGGAGCATTTTGGCCTTAACGAAGAGGCTTTGGCCGTTAAAAAAGCAGTGGATAAATCACTGAAAAAAGGAATAGTCACCCCAGACTTAAAGAAGGATAGCCCATACGGCACCAATCACGTCGGGGACTTTATAGCGCATAGTATAGTCGACTTTGAGGACGACACCCTTATGAACGATGAAAATATAGATTTAGGCAAGTCGACCATTATATAGATCAATTACCTAAATTACCATCTTCGGTATTGACCAGTTCCTGTATGGTCTTGTTGAACTCCTTTTTAAATTCAACAAACTTATCTCCAGTTGCCGGGCCGTTAAAACCTGTATGGATTTTCCTTACATCCCCATTTTTATCTATATAAATAGTTGTTGGGTAGGACAAAATGTGGTTTAACATAGGTAATTTTTCGTTCGCCTTTTGCTTATTGGATGTTCCGTATTGCGCCAATAAAATTGGATAAGGGACCTCTTCCCTTTCTTTTAAGCGTTGAATCCCTTCAAATGCTTTTTCCTCGGTTTTAGCATACTCAAAAGCCAACCCTACAAATTGCACGTCCAGTTCTGGATTGTTTTTTATATAATCCACATAAAAACGCGTCTCATCCAAACAATTGGGGCACCAAGTACCCATAATTTGCACCAAAACCGTCTTGTTTTTGAACATGGGGTCGTCCAAGGACACTTCTACCCCTTCTGTATTGGGAAAAGAAAAATTGAATCTATCGTAGCCTTCCCTCAAATAAGTTAAACTATTCGAGTCGGGCAGTTCAAAAGCTTCGTTTCTTGCTCCCATAAACTCCTGAACGGTATGCTCTCCAGAGTAAAATGTACCGTTTAGGGTGCTATCGGTCACTTGGGCCAAGAACAAAAATACATGTGAACCATCAAAAGCGGATAGTTTTAGACTATCTCCCGTAACCACCCCATCCAAGTAACGGTAATCTCCCGTATTGGTCCTAAAGGTGCCCTTTACTTTGTTTCCATTTTGCATAAAAATACCCTTGGCAGGGTATTCCCCTTCGGTATTTACATTAAAATAGGTTTCCCAGATACCGGAAATGTTCACTTGAGCGTCTTTTGCAGTTTTAAAGCGTTCGGAAAAACCATAAGTAGCTTTAAACGGCACACTCCTGCCTTTACTTTCTTCCAAAAATTGTCCCGTGATCTGCTCATCAGTAAATGTTCCGGATATGTGACCCTCAAAAATGGGCATACGGATATCAATGGAATCACCATTAAATTCAAATTCATCAATGGTAATTACTTCTTCAGCATTAAAAACTTTCATAACGTAACCACTGTCCATGTTTTTGGACAAAGTAAACTCAAAAGGCAAGCGTTGCCCATTCGAAACTTCGATTTCGGCAAGCCATTGCCCCTCCTTAAGCTCTGGTGTTTTATTATTCTTACAAGAGGCCAATAACAAAAAAAGCCCAGCCATTACCAAGGCTATCCTATTCATATAGTGAGAGATTTTTCTTAAATGTAGCAATTACATTTTAATTTGAAGAATCAGTTACGGTCTAAGGTCATTATAATCGTTGAATCTGTTGCTCTATTGTTATATATTTGTGCCCTCTAAAAATGGGGTATGAAGATTTCTTACAACTGGTTAAAGCAATTTGTGCAAATTGATTGGGATGCTCAGAAAACAGGTGAGCTATTAACGGATTTAGGCCTGGAGGTTGAGGGTATTGCCCAATTCGAATCAGTTAAAGGTGGTTTAAAGGGCATAGTGGTCGGACAAGTTCTGACCTGCGAAAAGCACCCAAATGCAGATAAACTTAAACTGACCACCGTAGATGTTGGACAAGAAGCCCCATTGCAGATTGTATGTGGCGCTCCAAACGTAGCTGCCGGCCAAAAGGTACCGGTTGCCACCGTTGGGACCACATTGTACACTAAAGAAGGTGAGTCTTGGACGATTAAAAAAGGAAAAATCCGAGGCGAAGTAAGCCAAGGTATGATCTGTGCAGAAGACGAAATAGGTCTTGGTGACGGTCATGATGGTATTATGGTCCTAAATGATGACTTGGTTCCCGGAACTCCATGCGCCCAAGTTTTTGATATTGAGAACGATGAGGTTTTTGAAATAGGACTGACCCCTAACCGGGCCGACGCCATGAGCCATTTTGGTGTGGCTCGCGATCTTAAGGCCGGGCTGGAACAAAAAGAGATACAGAAAGAACTGGTTACACCATCTACCAGCAACTTCTCCGTTGACAATAGATCTTTAAAAATCGATGTTGAGGTCAAGGATAGTGATCTAGCACCAAGATACTGCGGGGTCACTATTAGCAACTTGATTGTTCAGGAGTCGCCAGATTGGCTAAAAAATCGCTTGAAATCCATTGGACTTACCCCCATTAACAATGTAGTGGATGTAACCAATTATGTATTGCACGAATTAGGACAGCCTTTGCACGCTTTTGATGCTTCGAAAATAAAGGGCAACAAAGTTGAGGTCAAAACACTACCAGCAGGCACAAAGTTTACTACTCTGGACGAGGTGGAACGGGAATTGCACGAGGACGACCTCATAATCTGTGATGGTGAAAAGCCCATGTGTATTGCCGGTGTATTTGGAGGTATTCACTCCGGGGTCACCGAGCACACTACATCCATCTTCCTGGAGAGCGCTTATTTTGACCCTGTATCCATCCGGAAAACAGCCAAAAGACATGGTCTGAGCACGGATGCTTCCTTCAGGTTTGAAAGAGGTATCGATATCAACCTTTCCAAATATGCACTAAAAAGAGCCGCCTTGCTTATTAGGGAGATAGCTGGGGGATATATCACTTCGGATATAATTGATCTTTTCCCTAAAAAACCACAGGACAGACAGGTTTTCTTGACTTTTAATAAAATAAACTCACTAATTGGACAAGAGATACCCCAAGATACCATAAAATCGATATTATCCTCGCTAGAAATACGCATCAACAATGTAACAGAGTCCGGATTGGGTCTTACCATTCCTACCTACAGAGTCGACGTAACAAGAGAGGTGGATGTTATTGAGGAGATCTTAAGGGTGTTCGGATACAATAATGTTGATTTTAAGGAAAAACTAAACGCATCCATTGCCAAATCTTCCCGCTTTGAAAACCACAGATTACAGGATATCATCGGGAATACCTTGGCTGCAAAGGGATTCTATGAGATTATGACCAATAGCTTGGTTTCTTCGGATTTTGTTGAGGAAAATACATCTGTCGTGGAAATGTTGAACCCATTAAGTTCGGACCTATCCATCTTAAGAACCTCCATGCTGCACTCTGGTCTACAAACTGTGAGCTACAATCATAATAGGCAAAAAAACGACCTAAAATTGTTCGAATTTGGGAAAACCTACCACAAAATGGATGAAGGTTTCCAAGAAAATCAGCATTTATCCATTTTTATCTCGGGAGAACGCACGGAAAATAGTTGGGCTACAAGTTCACGAAAATCCGATTTTTTCTATTTAAAAGGAATTGTTGAAATTCTTTTTGAACGCCTTGGTCTAGGAAACTTGGACGTTGAGCCAGCTACTGACGATAATCTTGCCGAGGGTATTACCTTTGTGAAGGGCAGCAATCAAATAGCTTCCCTTGGTTTGGTGGCTAAATCAGCATTGAAACGTTTTGATATTAAGCAAGAGGTATTCTATGCCAATTTGGATTGGGATTCCGTTCTCAATGCCGTTAACAGGAACAATATTACTTTTAAAGAAATTCCAAAATTCCCAGAGGTAACAAGGGATTTCGCCCTGTTATTGGACGACTCCATTACTTTTCAAAAGGTGTACGATATTGCTTGGAGCACGGAGAAAAAGTTACTTAAAAAGGTAAACCTATTCGATGTTTATACAGGTAAAAATCTTCCTGATGGTAAAAAATCCTATGCGGTAAGCTTCACCCTTATGGACGAAAACAAAACTCTTACCGATAAGCAAATCGACAAAATAATGGGGAAATTATTGACCCAATACCAGAAGCAACTGGGAGCTGAACTTCGATAATTACATTTGTGCAGGCAAAATAACACTGTCAATCTCGTGGATAACCCCTTTGTTCTCGAGATTTAAGTCTGCCGTAGTAATTCTGGCCGTGTTTCCGACCGGATCGGTCAGTACAATGTCGTAACCATCCAAATGAGCCGTGAGCTTTTTGCCCTGAACTGTGGTAAAAGCCGCTGTGCCATTTCCTCTACCGATAGCTCTCAACATTCTTGATGCCGTTAATTGGCCAGCTACAATATGGTAGGCCAACAATGATTTTAACGCACTCTTATCCTCTGCATTGATCAATTCCGTTATCTTATTATTGGAAAACTTAGCGAACGCTGCATCGGAAGGTGCAAATATGGTAAATGGGCCCGATTTAGCAAGAAGAGACCCCAATTCGGTTGCATTTACAGCATTGAACAAGATTTTGTGATTATCGAGTTTATCTGACCCATAGGCCAATGCGTTCGATGTATTTTGTGCAGAGGCAAAAAGGCTAAAAGCCAAACCAAGGCCAAGTAGGAATTTAGAGATGGGGGTCTTCATTATACTGCGATCAAAAGCCGAAACTTTATATTTTAAGGTACTGTTATACGATTAAATGCCAAAAACTCCGATAAGATACATCTTTTTACGAGAGAACGAAGTACTTTTTTACAACCAAGATTTCATTTAACACAAACTTAACATTCATGGTTTATGATGGATGTCATGATCAAAAAATCAAATGCTTAAATTTGAGAAGATTACCAAAAAAATAGCATGATTTTGAAAGGAACAAACATCGAACAAAAACTTAAGGACAGAAAACGTAGAGCCAAAAACGACAATAACATTCTAGCTGAAGTGCAACGTATTTTAAATGAAGATGCACTTAACGAAGAGCAAATTGCCACGCGTATTGATGCACCAAGCAACACCTTGGCCAATACCTTTGATTTTGAGCTCTTGGAAACAGAAAAAATCTATCACATTGATCAAATTAAGGATATCTGTATCGACTACAGATTACGCTTTTTGGACAGTTCTCTATTTAAAGGTGACATTCCACAGGAGGCCATTTCAAAAATAAAGCACTTGGAAGCTATGCATCAAACCCAACTCAAAGGATTTAAGATCATAGCTCCTTCCAAGTTGTTCAAATTAGAGGACAAGGACGACCCTCTTTTGTTCGCACCAATAGGTAACAATTATTATTATTTGATCCACAAATGGGGCAACGACCTTCACCCCTTGCGCAAATGGTTTGCCTGGCCGTTCAAAAATATGGTGAATCTGATCGTTCTGGTATTGTTGATCAGTTATTTGACAACCTTATTGGTCCCTGAAGGACTTTTTTCCAAAAAAAGTTCCACAGCGGAGTTTTTCCTTATCTTCTTTTTTATGTTCAAATGTATCGCATCCATAGTTATTTTTTATGGATTTGCCCTTGGAAAAAACTTTAACCCCGCTATCTGGAAAAGCAAATATTTTAACGCCTAGGCGGTTACTGCGTACATTTTTTCGCGCTGGGCCTTAATGGATTTATCCGACATATATTCGTCAAAACTCAGATAGCGGTCGATAACACCGTTTGGTGTAAGCTCAATAATTCTGTTCGCTACCGTGTTAACGAACTCATGATCGTGCGTGGTGAGCAGTATGGTGCCTTTAAAGTTTTTTAAGGAATTGTTGAACGCCGTTATACTTTCTAGATCCAAGTGGTTAGTTGGTTCGTCCAGCATAAGTACGTTGGCACGGAGCATCATCATACGGCTTAGCATACAACGCACTTTTTCACCACCTGAAAGTACCGTACACTTTTTTAGGGCTTCTTCTCCACTGAACAACAACTTGCCCAGGAATCCCCTAATGTACACCTCTTCCCTTTCTTCTTCGGTTTTGGCCCATTGACGCAGCCAGTCCACAAGGTTGACGTCCTCTTGGAAAAAATCCGAATTATCGGCCGGCAAATACGATTGTGTGGTGGTTACGCCCCATTGAAATTTACCGCTCTCGGGCTTTATCTTATTGGCTACAATGTCGTAAAATGCCGTAGTGGCACGGGAGTCTTTGGACAAAATGGCCACCTTATCCCCTTTCGCCAAATTGATGTTGACATCTTTGAACAGCAGGTCTCCATCATCAGACATCGCAGAGAGCTTTTCTACGTTCAGAATCTGGTCCCCAGCCTCGCGTTCGCGATCAAAGATGATGGCCGGATACCTTCGACTGGACGGTTTAATGTCCTCGACCTTTAGTTTCTCCAACATTTTTTTACGGGAAGTAGCCTGTTTGCTCTTAGCTACGTTCGCACTGAAACGTTGTATGAACTCGTTGAGTTCCTTTGCTTTTTCTTCCGCTTTTTTGTTCTGCTGTGCTCTTTGTCGGGCTGCCAATTGGCTGCTCTCGTACCAGAACGTATAGTTTCCGGAAAACAGGTTGATCTTTCCAAAATCGATATCGGCAATAGTGGTACAAACGGCATCCAAAAAGTGCCTATCGTGGGAAACCACGATCACCGTATTGTCGTAATTGGCCAAAAAGTTTTCCAACCAATTTATGGTATCGTAATCCAAATCGTTGGTCGGCTCATCCATAATCAATACATCCGGGCTTCCAAAAAGGGCCTGTGCCAAAAGTACCCTTACTTTTAACTTGGGATCCAGATCGCCCATGTTGGTGTAATGCAAATCTTCGGTAATTCCTAGATTGGAAAGCATGGCGGCAGCATCACTATCGGCGTTCCAGCCGTTCATTTCCTCGAACTTGACCTGGAGCTCCCCGATTTTTTCTGCATTTTCATCTGTATAGTCTGCGTACAGTGCATCGATCTCTTTTTTAATTTTGGCCAAAGGCTTGTTGCCCATTACCACGGTCTCCAACACAGGAAACTCATCGTAGGCATTGTGGTTTTGCTCCAAAATGGACATACGCTTGCCGGGCTCCAAGTGCACATGTCCCGAGGTGGGATCTATCTGTCCCGATAAAATCTTTAAAAAAGTGGATTTTCCAGCGCCGTTGGCGCCAATAATACCGTAACAATTTCCCTGGGCAAAGGTTACATTGACCTCATCGAACAAAACTCTTTTGCCAAACTGTACGGATAAATTCGATACTGATAACATGCAACTATCTTTATTTTTTGCAAAAATAGTTAAATAGGATTCGTAATTCTAATTTAAATGCCCATATTTAACCGATCAAAAATAACCGTTTAACAACATTTAACTACACGTTAACAAGTTAGGCTAATCGGGTTGTTTATTTTTGATTCAATTGTATCCTTAGCTATATATGGTAAGATTATTACTCGGCCTCACTGTACTTTCTTCACTTGTATCTTGTTCTGGTACGTCAGAAAACAAATCCTCCATCTATTTTGGGGGTGAAATTGTGAACCCCACTAGTGATTATGTGGTGCTGTATCACAACGATGCCTATGTTGATTCCGTAAAGTTGGACAACAACAACCATTTTGCTTTCAGGTTTGATAACATAGAAGAAGGGTTATATCATTTTGATCATGCCCCAGAACTACAGTATGTCTACTTAAGCAAAGGGGATAGTCTTTTGGCCAGACTGAACACGGTTGAGTTCGACGAATCTTTGGTCTACTCCGGAAAAGGAAGCGAAATCAATAATTTCTTGATCGAGGTTTTCCTCAAGAACGAAAAAGAGGAGGATGTCGTTAAAGATTTTTACGTAATGGATCCAGAAACTTTTAGCAAAAAAATAGATTCATTGCATACCGCTAAAGTGAATCACTTAAAAGATTTGGCCCTGGAGAACGAATTCTCCGATCGTGCTTATGCAATGGCGGAGGCTTCCATAGATTACAACACCTACATTACCAAAGAGAAATATCCTTTTTATCATAAAAAACGAACCGGGGAGGAAACCATCCACGAGTTGGACGACAGCTTTTACGAGTACCGAAAAAAGATAGATCTAAACAATAAGGACCTGACTTATTTTAGACCCTATTTTGATTTTATGAAATGGCATTTTGGCAATATGTCCTATACCGCTTGTTTGGAAGATTGTACTTCCGACAATAAAGAGCCTGTTGTAGATAGATTGCACTTTAACAAACATAAATTGGCCCTTGTTGACAGTTTGGTGCATCAGGTAGAGCTAAGAGACATTTTATTTAGAAATGTTGCCATGGATTACTTATTGAGGGAACACAAAACCAGCGAGGAGGCATCAGCTTTTATCGAGAAGTTCAAAAAGCTATCATCCAACGATCAACACAAGGAAGAGATCGATCTACTTTACAAAGGCATCAAAAATTTGCAGCCGAACACGGCTCTGCCCAATTTGTTGGTCAAGAACATGAACAATGAGGAAGTGTCCATAAAGGAACTGGCCAACAACAAAAAGAATACGGTGTTTTACTTCTGGACCGCTGAGCAAAAAAGACATTTTAGAAATGTAAACCAGCATATTACATCTCTTGAAGAAAAATACCCGCATTACAATTTTATAGGGATTAACCTAAGAACCAATTACAACCAATGGCAACAGCTAATGGAAGAGTATCAGTTGGACACCAATAAACAGTATTTTGGAGAAAACTTTAAGGAGCTCCAGATGGCCATGATCATTGACGGGCTCAACAAATGCGTTATTGCCAAGGATACGGTAATAGTAGATGGGTTTGCCAATCTTTACACTTCCTTATAGCGAATAAAAAAGCCCCGAACGATTTTCATTCAGGGCCTGTTTAATTGTTTATTCTTTTCTATTAGGAATTTCCCTTTCTATAATCCGCCAAGAATTTTTCCAATCCAATATCGGTCAAGGGGTGTTTCAACAATCCATCGATCGAGGACAATGGGCCGGTCATTACATCGGCACCCAACTTTGCACAGTCGATTACGTGCATCGTGTGACGGATTGATGCTGCCAATATCTGGGTATCAAAATTGTAGTTATCATAAATCAAACGGATTTCCGCGATCAGGTTAAGTCCATCGGTGGAAATATCGTCCAATCTACCCAAGAAAGGGGAAACATAAGTTGCTCCGGCTTTAGCGGCCAACAGCGCTTGCCCTGGTGAAAAAACCAAAGTACAATTGGTACGGATACCGTTATCGGAAAAGTATTTCAATGCCTTTACCCCATCTTTTATCATAGGGACTTTTACCACGATCTGATCGTGCAATTTGGCAAGCTCCTCACCTTCCTTCACCATTTCGTTGAACTCCGTGGCCACCACTTCGGCGGAAACGTCACCATCCACAATATTGCAAATGTCCACATAATGTTTAAGGATATTATCTTTTCCAGTAATACCTTCTTTGGCCATTAGGGAGGGATTGGTGGTTACACCGTCCAGTACGCCCAACTCTTGGGCTTCCTTAATCTGGTCCAAATTGGCAGTATCGATAAAAAACTTCATTTCTAAGTATTTATATAGGTTCGTAAGAGGTATAAAATTACAATTTATAATGGTTGAGGAGTAATTTTTCGTAGACTTTATCGGGTAATATCTTCTTTAACCTAAGTGAAAATTTTTGTAAAAATGCCCCTACCGGATTATGGACCTTGGGCTTCTTTTGATTTATGATCTTATATACAGCCTCAGCTACTTGAACGGGGTCCCCCCCACCATCCACATCTTCATCGATCCCTTTAAGGGTTTGACCATATTTTTCTGCATAAGCCGAACCTTTGATCACCGGGGAATGGTACCTGCCAGAGGCTATGTTGGTCGCAAAATCCCCTGGTGCGACATTGGTAATGGTAACGCCAAAATCTTTGGTTTCCATACGCAATGCCTCTGTGATTAGCCCCAAAGCACCTTTGGTGGCAGAATAGAATCCTCGGAAAGGCAATCCCATATATCCTGCAATAGAGGTTATATTGATGATGGTACCCCCACCCTGTTGGCGCATTTGTGGCAATACCGCCTTCATTACATGCACGGGACCATGAAAGTTTGTATCGAAAACATGTAGAATTTCCTCGTGTGGTGTCTCTTCAATAGGCCCTGTAATGCCGACACCGGCATTGTTGATCAAAACATCCAATCGGTTTTCCTTGGAAATAACGTAGGAAACTGCTTTTTGTATACTTTCCACGTCCTTCACGTCCAATTGGACCAGTTCAAAATGATCAAAGCCGGGATAATTTTTAGGATTTCGCGTAGTACCATAAACCGTAAGGCCTTTTTGGGTCAAAAATGAGCCAATGGACTTACCAATTCCTGAAGAACCGCCTGTGATCAGTACAACTTTTTTATCCATGATCATCTGATTTTTGGGTACAAAAAAAGGCAAGCTACCTACATCGCACCGCTACGACCACATACCCTTGCTGCGTTCCCGCCCTGGGGGATTCTGCAGGAGCTGGTCGTGTAGGACTTGCCGAGTGCAAATATACGACCTTTTAAAATTTGTGGCAATCCCATTTCATTCTTAATTTCGAAGATTCTTGATAACTTGCTATGACACAAACACTCAAAACCATGGGCAAACTTTTTTTCGCAACAACTACACTGCTTTTCTTTTTGGCCTGTGGCGGTAATCCCGACCCGGCCAAGCACTTCTCCATTCAGCTGGAAAACAAATCAATACAGCTAAACCAGCAGGTGGGTGTTGCTTTAAAGAACAAAAAGGACATCGAAATTTCGAATCTGCAGTACTTAATAGATGGTAAGGAAATGCCCCTCACCAATGGAAAATTGACCATGGACCTGCCCACTTTGGGCACCAAAACACTTATTGCCAAGTTCAATATTGAAGATCAAACCGTAGAAGTTGAAAAAGAGATCAGGGTATTGGCGGAGTCGGCACCAGAAATTTACACCTACGAAATTTTGAACACCTACCCCCACGATACCGGTGCCTATACACAGGGCCTGGAGTTTCATGAAGGAGTTTTATATGAGAGTACGGGCAAAAAAGGAGCTTCCACTGTGCGAAAGGTCAATTTTGAGACGGGAGAAGTTATGCAACAGATCGATATGGATGCCTCTATATTCGGAGAGGGCATCACTATACTGAAAAATAAATTGTATCAACTTACCTGGCAGAGCGGTATCGGCTTTGTGTACAACATTGGCGATTTGGAAAAAATCAAAAACTTTACCTATGGTAAAAGTCGCGAAGGATGGGGCCTGTGCAACGATGGCGATAAAATATTCAAAAGCGACGGCACCGAAAAAATATGGTTCTTGGACCCAGATACCCTTGAAGAAACCGGGTACATTGAGATAGCGACCAACAAATCAATTTTTAATAAGGCCAACGAACTGGAATATGTGAACGGAAAAATTTATGCCAACGTGTACCAAAAGGAGAGCATGATGATCATAGATGCAACATCCGGTGCTATAGAGGGTGTAATTAATTTTGGAGGTCTAAAAAATAAAGTGAAGAAAGGTGCTGAATGGGACGATAACAATTCGGTGCTCAATGGGGTTGCCTATCATCCAGAAAAGAAAACTTTTTTTGTGACCGGTAAAAACTGGGACAAACTTTTTGAGGTAAAAATCCTTAAGAAGTAGTAATGCGGAGTTATACCAAAACCGTAATGGTTGTCCAAAATGATCTGGACGACCTGAACCACGTAAACAATATCCGGTATATTGAATGGATCCAGGATATTTCCAAAAAACATTGGACCTCTGCTACGTCGCAAGAAACTCAAAAGAGTATGATCTGGGTGGTCCGCAACCACAATATCACATACCATAAATCAGCCTTATTGGGCAATACCCTACACCTGAAAACGTACATAAAAAGCAGCAAAGGGCCCATATCGACCCGTGTGGTGGAAATTACAGACCGCAAAACGGGAAATCTTTTGGTAAAAAGTGTAACGGAATGGTGCCTGTTGGACGCAAGGACTTTCCGTCCCAAACGAATTCCTGAAGAAATCAAAGTACTTTTTGAATAACAGCACCTCTCCCTTGTACGACTAAGACTCTGTAAAACAAAGTTTTGACCATGTTTTTGTGCTTTGATCCCATTAAAAAACAGCAGTTCATCGAATTTATAGGGCAAAACCGAAATTCTTCCGATTAAAATTTTGAGCCTTATGGTACAAATTGTAATATAGTAGTAGACCAAACAAAAACCAAAGCTATTTATTGAACCTACTAAACACACATCTTTCCAAACCCTATTTTGATTTTTTCTTAAAAAACTTGTAATAAAAAAGGGTGTGGACCACCATTAATTCTGACCTAAAATTTGGGTTAAAAATTCTCCAAGAAAAATTACAGTTATTTCCTGTTTAACGTTTTTTTATGGAAAACTGTAGGAAAATAACCCGTTTTAGGAAGAAATCCCTAGTTTTTTTAAGGGAAAACTGCAATGAGTTTTTTTCGTGCGTTAGTAACTTGCAATCAGCAATTTGTAAATGGAATACACCTATAACATAATAGACTCGGATGCATCTTCTAAGCTACAGTTACAGCTGTACTTGGAGGAATACGATGATTTTATGTGCACAAGTGTCGATACCAATGCCTCGGCAGGTCTAAATTCCATTTTAAAGTTCAACCCCGATGTGGTTCTCATCAATCTAGGTAAAGATGGTGTGGATTACTTCCAAATGGTCGCGGAGCTCAACCAATATATGCAGACACTTCCCATAATAATAGGGTACGCCAAAACCAAGGCATATGCATACAATGCCATTAAGAGCGGATTTTTTGATTATTGGATCCTGCCCCATAACGAGTTTGATATAAGAAAAACAGTTTTGCGTTTGCGCAAGATGCATCCAAAGCAAGATACGCCCTCCACTATCTGTTTAAAATCATATAAAGATTACAGATACTTGGATATGAACAACATCCTATATCTAAAATCCGATAACAACTCTACCGATTTTTTTATGAAGGACGGGAGCGTTGTCAGCGCTTTTAAAACCCTGAAATCTTTCGAAAAACAATTGCCAGGGCAATTTATACGGGTACACCAGAGTTATATCATCAACAGCCGGTATGTTTCTCGGATAAACTATGGCAAATCCATTTGCAGCCTTAATTATGGTAAAGTAGAAGAACTTCCTTTTTCCAAGACCTACAAGGACAAGGTGGATCTTTTAAAGCAAACACTCTCCAAAACGGCAACAAAGGCCCTTAATTAACAGAATTCTAACAGATCATAGCCAAATTCTAGCAGAAACCTTGGCTTTACTACTCCCCGGCCAAAACTACTTCGCTTACTTTAAATGCCCCATAATTTAGCCGGTATAAACCTAATATTTATACCAAAAACCTAATATTATGAAAAAAGTATTTAGCATTTTAGCATTGGCCTTGTTAACAGTAGGATTCTACTCTTGTGAAACCGAAACGGATGTACAGGAAACCGAGGCCCTGTTTGAACAACTTACCATTGACGAGAGTGCAAACGATGATGATATTATTCCCCCAGATGGACGTGGTGACAACGAATAATTGATCTTGCTAATTATGCCAAAACCTCACATAAATAAACTTTTTGCCTTAGTTCTGATTGTATTGACCATACTTTTATATAAAAAAGATGAGAAATTGGAGCAGAGCCTAGCGCTTACCACTGAGTTAAGTCAACAAGAAATATCGTTACAACAAAGAATTGAGATGGGCCTCAGAAAGAATAGCCTTATAAGGTTACAACAAAGCCCCACGGATATTCGCTAAAACCAATGTAACAATACTATAAAACCACGCCCCAAACTACACTGCTTTGGGGCTTTTTTTGTTACCTTGGTTAAATAAACCACATTAGTTTGAAGAAAGTAACCTTTGCTATACTGGCAGTATTGATCTGGGGGTGCGCCAAGCAGTCCCCAAAAACCGAGGCAATTACCGGCCCGGAACTAGATTCCATACAGGAGCTGGTAAACATTGCCAAGACCGCAAAAGAGCTGACCTTGGAGGACAAAAAGGCCTATTTAAAACAAGCGGAAGAAAAAACCACGGCCCTTTCGAACGACTCCATAAAGCTTGAGCAACTCTCCAAAATTTCTTTGGCCTATTTAAGAATTAGGGACTCTTTAAATTTTAGGAGAACCAATCAAGAATTGATCAAGCTATCGCAGAACGCCAAATCAAACAAGGTGTTGGGCTATTCCAATTGGGACTTGGCTCTTTTTTTACAATCCAAAGGTGTAATGGACAGTGCTATGTTTTATTACCGCAACGCATTAAAAAGTTTCGAAAAAATGCCTGTGGACTCCACTTCAAAATCACTCCGAGCAAGAATGTATTACGGAATGGCTCGGGTACAGGACTCTTACAAGGATTATTTGGGCGGTGAGATCAGCGCTACTGCCGCCATAAAAATATTCGATGATCTGGAAGACAATTATAGGCTTCATAGCAGCTATAATGTTCTCGGAGTACTTGCCAAAGGTTTGGGAAATACCGAAAAATCTATTGAATCCTACAATAAAGCCCTCGAATATTTGGATAAATCAGATAATCCCGGTAAAAATAAATCGATGTGGTTTATCCAAAACAATATCGCCAGTGTGTATTTAAATGCAGGGGATTATGAAAAAGCTAAAAATGAATACTTACAGCTTATTAATAATGAGAAACTAAAGCAAAGTCTGCCGGACACATACCAAAAAGCCTTGGGCAGTTTTGCTTACACTGTTTTAAAACTGGACAACGATGCCGAGCAAGCAGAACAGCTCCTAAACGAAGCTTTTGTGGTAAACGCAGAATATGGCGATTTATACGATCGTGCCCGCCTTAATTATTACTATGCAGAGGTCTTGGCCGCTAAAAAAGACACCCTACAAGCTATTGCCCAAGCCAAGGAATCGTTCGAGGTTGCCAAAGAAACCTACAACAACGACCGTATGTTGGACGCACTGCGGTTGTTGAACGGCCTAGACCCGGCCAATTCTAAATCGTATTTTGAGGAATATGCCCAATTAAGCGATATTATAAAGGTAGAGGAACGAACCAAACGAGATAAATTTGCCAGAATACGATTGGAAACCGATCAAGTTATCGAAGCCAACCAAATTTTGATCAAGGAAAAACAAGTTTGGATATACTTTACCGCTCTTTTTATAACTTTTGGTATCGGATTTTTGATCATTATTTCCCTTTATGTGAGCAACAGTCAATTAAAATCGAAACAGCGTTTACAGGAGAGCAATCAAGAAATTTACAATTTAATGCTATCCCAACAAGGAAAGTTTAAAGAAGGTAAACAATTGGAACAAAAACGAATATCCGAAGAGCTGCACGATGGTATTTTGGGGGAAATGCTGGGCATACGGCTTATTTTAGGTGGATTGAACGAAAGAAAGGACCAAGCCTCAATTGACCAAAGAACCAATTTAATAGAAAAACTACGTCTTGTCGAAGAGGAAATTCGCACAATTTCCCATGAACTGAACCATGCATCCTATGAAAAATTTCATAATTTTATCGTGTCCATGGAAGACATGATCAACGAAATTGAGAAATCGTCCGGCATGAATTGTTCCTTTGCTTACGACAAAAAATTAAATTGGGACAATTTGCTGGGAGACATTAAGATCAATGCCTATAGAATAGTTCAAGAATCATTAAAAAACTGTGTAAAACACGCAAAAAGTCAAAATGTATCCATATCCTTTCAATCAACCAACGGCAAATTAAAACTAACCATAACCGACGACGGTGTTGGTTTTGATCCCAGTAGAAAAAAGAAAGGAATCGGGTTAAGGAACATTGTTTCCAGAGTTAAAAAAGTTAAAGGAGTTTTGGACATTGACAGTCGGCCCGGGAAAGGTACCTCTATATCGGTTACCATGCCGGCCAAATATGTTGAGTTCGAAACAACGGACCAAAACCATGTTGTAAACGCATAGTCCCCCAAATTAATAAGAATACCTACGATGAAAACACTACGAATACTTGCAATAGACGACCATGAAATGACCATGCTCGGGTACAAGTTCATACTCGAAGGCATAGAATTCGATGGCCACAATATTATAGTCGATACAGCTACCTCTTACCACACAGGTAAAAAACTGATAGAGGATTCCGTTAATACCTTTAAATACGATATCCTTTTTTTGGATGTCCAACTTTTTGCCCCAAATGAAGACCAGCCCTATACCGGTGAGGATCTTGGTATTTTGGCCCGTAAAATTGTTCCCGAGAGTAAAATTGTTTTTATGTCTTCCTTTAGCGACAACTTTAGGATCAACAGTATATTGAAATCCGTGGATCCAGATGGTTACTTGGTTAAAACGGATATTGACCCCAAAACGCTGGAAGAAGCCGTTAGAACCATAATGACAGAGCCTCCTTATTATTCGTCCAAGGCATTGGGGGCCATAAGAAAAAAGATGGCCAATGACATAGAAATAGATGAGAAGGACAAACAAATACTATATCACCTTTCCAAAGGAACAAAGAACAAGGATCTGGAAAAATTTATCAGGCTCTCCCCATCTTCCATTGAAAATAGAAAAAGGCACCTAAAGACATTGTTCGGAACCGAAAACGAAAACGATCTTGCCCTGATCTTAGCCGCAAAAAACCGAGGTTTTATTTAGGCTCGAATACCGTAAAATAAGGCGTTGTGACGATTTTGTGGTTGGTTTAGGCCCAAAAAATCAAAAAAAACTTACAAACAAGGGAAAACCCCCAGAATTTTTAAGGATAATCTGTAATCCCATGCAAAAGATTCATCCTAATTTTATGTTGAAGGAATCACGAAGTTCAATCAACTCCACATGTCATCATCAAATAAACCAAATAACAATCATAAAAAATCTGGTCCAAAAACCTATTTGGCCACCGATGGATTGGATGATTTTTTACGCGTACTCGAAAAGTATTTTTTCGCTACTGCCAAAGTAATTTGCAGGCACGATTCAAAAAACCATTCCACTAATCTGGTCATCGACCTTCATCATAATTTTGGTATAGGGGAATGCCTACGTCATTTTAACAATGGCGATTGGGGCAATTATAATTTTGTAGAAGAGACCCACTCGGACATATCCAAATCGTTGGACAAAGCACTGGAGGTCCTGAACAATAAAAGTCCCTATCCCATGGACATTTTAGAGCTATCTCTCCATTTTAAGGATACCTCTATAGTTATAACCCGTTTGCACAAGAACAGCATCCTCGAAGAAGCCAGCAATATTTTAACGGCCATAGGCAAACACTTTGTTTATTTTACCAAAGGATTGACCGAAATGCCGTATGAGATTTTTGTTCCTGTTTTTGAAGACAATAACGCCGCTATCCAAAAGAAAACCTCTACACTACGGACAAAGTGCGGTTATTACGATTATTGGGGCCTTTACTTTGATAAAGGACAAAAGCACAAGGCCCTAATATATTCCCTACGAAAGAAAAAACTGTTCGACGAAAGTATTTTCTTGTACGAATAACGCTTTACGCTAGCGATTACTAAACACTGAACAAGGGTCTCGATTTCATTAAATCGTTGACCTTTTGTTTTATCTGGGCAATTTTGGCCTCGTTCTCAGCATCCATTAAAATTTCATCGATGAACCCAACAATGGTCTCCATATCTTCTTCTTTAAGGCCTCTTGTGGTTATTGCCGACGTTCCAAAACGTATACCTGAGGTTATAAATGGTGATTTATCATCAAAAGGTACCATATTCTTATTGGCAGTAATATCCGCTTTTACCAAAACTTGTTCGGCTTCCTTGCCGGATATGTTTTTATTCCTCAAATCGATCAACATCATGTGGTTGTCCGTACCGCCCGATATTACTTTGTAGTCCTTATCCATAAAGGCTTTGGCCATGGCAGCGGCATTTTTCTTCACCTGTACCATATAGTGCAAGAACTCGTCGGAAAGTGCTTCACCAAAAGCAACCGCTTTGGCAGCGATCACATGCTCCAGTGGGCCTCCTTGGTTTCCTGGGAAAACCGCTAGGTCCAAAAGTGCCGACATTTTTCTAAGGTTACCGTTCTTTAATCGTATGCCAAATGGGTTATCAAAATTTTCACCCATTAAAATAAGGCCACCACGCGGACCACGCAATGTTTTGTGGGTAGTGGTAGTCACAATATGGCAATGCGGAATAGGATCGTTCAAAATTCCTTTTGCGATCAATCCTGCAGGGTGCGATATATCGGCCAACAAAATAGCGCCTACACTATCGGCAATTTCCCTAAATCGTTTAAAATCCATATCGCGCGAATAGGCAGATGCCCCGGCAATGATCAATTTGGGTTTTTCCTTATCGGCGATCTCCTGAATTCTGTCGTAGTTCAGCATGCCTGTTTCCTCGTCCACGCCATAAAAGACCGGGTTGTACAATTTACCGGAGAAGTTTACGGGCGAACCATGAGTTAAATGCCCGCCGTGGGAGAGGTCGAAACCTAAAATAGTGTCACCCGGCTTTAAACATGCATGGTAAACCGATGCATTGGCCTGCGAACCCGAATGTGGTTGTACATTGGCGTATGCCGCTCCAAAAAGTTCCTTGGCCCTGTCAATGGCCAATTGCTCTACTTGGTCCACCACTTCGCAACCACCATAATAGCGCTTTCCAGGATATCCCTCTGCATATTTATTGGTAAGTACGGAACCTGCAGCTTCCATTACCTGTGGACTTACAAAGTTTTCTGAAGCTATCAATTCAATACCTTCCAATTGTCTATCCTTTTCTTGTGCTATTAGTTCAAAAATTTTGTGGTCTCGTTGCATTTGCCTTTGTTTTTAATAAGCGGTAAAATTACGAATTGCCCGTAGATTTTTATCTATAAAAAACCGTTAGCTGTGTATTTTTATTAAACAACAGTTAACAATGTGCCAAATCCCAAAAAGTAATAAAAACCCTGTTTTTAAGCCTTTTGGTCCACGATATACTACCCTTCGACCTTTTTCGTTTATAAATTGGGGAATTTTGGCACAGCTATTGAATTCCCCCTAATCAAACCAATAAAGTTGAACCTATGAAAAAAATTTTACTCTTAACCGCAATAATTGTTTTTAGCGCTTGCAGCGGCGTAAAGAAAACACAGGAGGCCCTCAATACGGGCAACTACATTACAGCAATGAACAAGGCCATAAAGAACCTGGCCGAGAACAAGACCAAAAAAGGACATCAACAGTACATTGTTTTATTGGAAGAGGCCTTTGCCAAAAATGCCGCGAGGGAGCAACAAGAAATTTCATTTCTTCAGAATGATGGCAATCCCGCGAATTTGGAAAACATCTACAATAAATATTTACAGTTAAAACAAATCCAACAGCGTATAAGACCTTTACTACCTTTGTATATTTCAGATGAAGGAAGAAACGCCGAGTTCAATTTTGTAAACTACGATAACAATATCTTAAATACCAAGGACGAACTTTCCGAGCATTTATACCAAAATGCCCTGAACCTACTATCCACGGCCAAGTATAAATCGGATTACAGAAATGCCTATGATGATTTAAAATATTTGCAGGAAATTAACCCGGGCTACCGGGAAACGGTAGCAAAAATGGATGAAGCCTACAATAAAGGTTTGGAATTCGTAAGGGTGGACATTGCAAATCAGACACAACAGATCATCCCGGAGCGATTGGAGTCGGAGCTTTTGGATTTTAATGCCTTTGGCATTGATAACTTCTGGTTGCAATACCACACCAACCCCTTGAAAAATGTAAAATATGATTATGCCATGAACTTGGATTTTATGGAGATCAACGTGTCTCCGGAGCGTATTAACGAAACCCAAGTGATAAAAGAGAGACAAATCAAAGACGGTTGGCAATACCTCTTGGACAAAGATGGCAATGTGGTAAAGGATAGTTTGGGAAACAAAATAAAAGTAGATAAAATGCGAACGGTTACTTGTAAATTGTTCCAGTTTACCCAGACCAAAAGTGCTCAAATTGGCGCAAAAGTGAGTTTTACAGATTTACGGAGCGGACAGGAAATCAACTCCTACCCCCTATCGAGCGAATTTATTTTTGAACATATCTTCGCCAATTATCAAGGAGACAAAAGAGCCTTGGAAGACGACCTTTTGTTGTACTTGAACGCTAGGGAAGTTCCTTTTCCGTCGAACGAGCAAATGGTCTACGATGCAGGCGAAGATCTAAAAGCACGCCTAAAGAGCATTGTATCCAAGTACCAGTTCAATTAAAAAATGGTGCCGTATCGAGCGTGGTCGAGATGTATTAACGTTCTTGGCCACGCTCGAGTCGAAACCTATCCAAAACCTACAGGTACTGTTTCAAATCTACATCCGAAATAGCTCCGTGGGATGTATGGAAAACCACTTCGCCATTCTTGATTACTAGCAATTGTGGCGACTCATGCCGTACTTTGAACTGGTCCTCTATCGCGTTCGATACATCCCGATTGCGCTGAATCGTTAAAAAATGAATATCGACCTCCAAATCCATATCATATCCTTCGGTAAACATGCCCAATACCATTCTGCTGATACCGCATGTACTGGAATGCTTATAAACAATTTGGGGTCTCGCTTTTGATTTCTCCTTAATCGTCTCCAATTGCTCTAATGATTCCAATGGAACCCAGGGCAATTCCTTCTTTTCCGTATTGGTTTTCTCCTTCTTTCCGAAAACACTGTCAAATAATCCCATATCACAAATTTACAGGATAAGTCGTAGGGGAACAAAAAGCTTACAACTGACTAAATGTCTTGTTTTTATTAAGTTTCACAGACATTTTGACGGTATCTTCTTCATGGTAAGGTTGTTGACTTAATTCAAAAAAAACAACAACTATGAACTTTAATAATTTTACCATAAAATCACAAGAAGCCATTCAAAGGGCTCAACAGTTGGCCCAAGAATTTGGGCATCAACAAATCGAAAACGAGCATTTGTTCAAGGCTATTGCCGAAGTCGATGAAAACGTATTGCCTTTCATACTAAAAAAATTGAATGTCAATACCAACCTCATCAACCAAATATTGGACAAAGAACTGCAGAGTTTTGCCAAGGTCTCGGGAGGGGAAACAATGCTATCCAGAGAAGCAGGTAAAACGGTGAACGAGGCCAGCATCATTGCAAAGAACATGGGCGATGAATATGTTTCGGTCGAGCATTTGCTATTGGCCATTTTTAAATCCAAAAGTAAAATTGCCCAGATCTTAAAAGATCAGGGTGCTACGGAGAAAGATTTTAAAACTGCCATTCAAGAACTGCGAAAAGGTGGAAAGGTTACCTCGCAAAGTGCCGAGGACACCTATAATTCCTTGGATAAATATGCAAACAACCTTAACCAAATGGCCGATAGCGGCAAATTGGACCCCGTAATCGGGAGGGACGAAGAAATTCGAAGGGTACTGCAAATTTTGTCCCGTAGAACAAAAAACAATCCCATGCTCGTTGGTGAGCCCGGGGTAGGTAAAACCGCGATCGCGGAGGGTCTGGCGCACCGAATTATTCAAGGAGACGTACCGGAAAACCTAAAGGACAAAGTAATCTATTCGCTCGATATGGGTGCCCTTATTGCTGGAGCAAAATACAAGGGCGAGTTCGAGGAGCGCCTTAAGGCCGTAATCAAGGAAGTTACCTCCTCCGATGGCAATATTGTACTATTTATAGATGAAATTCACACACTGGTAGGTGCAGGTGGCGGACAGGGTGCAATGGACGCTGCAAATATTCTAAAACCTGCGTTGGCACGTGGTGAACTCAGAGCCATAGGAGCCACAACTTTGGATGAATATCAAAAATATTTTGAAAAGGACAAAGCCCTGGAGCGCAGGTTCCAAAAGGTAATCGTGGACGAACCCGATACCGAAAGTGCCATTTCCATACTTAGAGGTATAAAGGAAAAGTACGAAGCCCACCACAAGGTCCGAATTAAGGATGATGCCGTAATCGGTGCCGTGGAACTATCTCAACGCTACATTACCAATCGCTTTTTGCCAGACAAGGCAATCGACCTTATGGACGAGGCCGCTTCCAAACTTCGAATGGAAATTAATTCCAAACCCGAAGAACTAGACGTTTTGGACAGAAAGATCATGCAACTGGAAATTGAGGTCGAAGCCATTAAACGAGAAAACGATACGACCAAACTTAAGTCGTTGAATTTGGAACTGGCCAACCTTAAGGAAGACCGTAACGAAATTTTCGCCAAATGGGAGAGTGAAAAAACCGTGGTGGACAATATCCAAAAAACCAAAGAGGATATCGAACACTATAAAGTAGAGGCCGAACGTGCCGAACGCAACGGCGATTACGGTAAGGTAGCAGAATTGCGGTATGGCAAGATCAAAGAAGCCCAGGAAAAATTGGACAAGTTACAAGAAGAGCTTGCAACGCAGCAAACCGCAGGTACTCTGATCAAAGAAGAAGTAACCTATGAGGATATTGCGGAAGTAGTTGCCAAATGGACAGGTATCCCGGTCAACAAGATGATGCAGAGCGAAAGGGAGAAACTTTTAAAATTGGAAGATGTACTCCACAAGCGCGTAGTGGGCCAAGATGAGGCAATAATTGCCGTCTCCGATGCCATCCGAAGAAGTAGGGCCGGATTGCAAGATGCCAAAAAACCTATAGGCTCTTTTCTATTTCTAGGTACAACAGGGGTAGGTAAAACCGAGTTGGCAAAAACCCTGGCCTCATACTTGTTCGATGACGAAAATGCAATTACACGGATCGATATGAGCGAGTACCAAGAACGCCATTCCGTTAGCAGGTTGGTCGGGGCCCCTCCGGGGTATGTAGGATATGATGAAGGTGGACAATTAACGGAAGCCGTACGGCGGAAGCCTTATTCGGTAATCCTGTTGGACGAGATAGAAAAAGCACACCCAGATACGTTCAACATCCTTTTGCAAGTGCTGGACGAGGGAAGACTGACCGACAACAAAGGTCGAGTGGCAGATTTTAAAAACTCCATTATTATAATGACCAGTAACATGGGCAGCCACATTATCCAAGAGAAGTTCGAAGATGCCGTGGATGTGGAAAGTGCTTCCGATGCAGCTCGAGTAGAGGTGCTGGGATTACTAAGGAAAACCATTAGGCCAGAGTTTTTGAACCGAATAGACGACATTATCATGTTTACCCCGTTGAGCAAATCGGATATCAAGGACATTGTAGGGCTTCAATTGGAAAACTTAAAGAAAATGTTGTCCAAGCAAAATATTACGTTGGATGCCACACAAGAAGCCATTGCTTATTTGGCAGAGAAAGGTTACGACCCCCAATACGGTGCCAGACCGGTCAAAAGATTGATTCAAAAAGAAGTATTGAACAGCTTATCCAAAGAACTGCTTTCGGGCAAAATTAGTTCGGACAGTATTGTTCTACTGGATTCTTTTGACGACCAATTGGTGTTCAGAAATCAGAACGAATTGGTGGAATAACATTAAATCGCCCTTAAAACGAGCCCTTACTTTGTTAAAGTAGGGGCTTTTGTTTTGGAAAATACCAGACAGTATCTAATTTTTTATATCTTAGTTTCTACCAATACCAACCTTTACTAAAATGACCAAGAAAGCCGAAAGGACCACAGCGTACATTATTGAAACCGTGGCTCCCATTTTCAACAAACATGGCTACGTGGGCACCAGTATGAGTGATCTTACAGAGGCCACCGGCCTGACCAAAGGTGCTATTTATGGTAATTTTGAAAACAAAGAGGCCCTGGCCCTTTCTTCTTTCGAGTACAATAGAAATTTGTTGTTGTCGGCCATAGACCATAAACTGGAGTTTGGAACGGCTGCTTTGGATAAACTGTACTCCTTACTGGGTTTTTACAAACAATATGACGTATTTACACTGCCCATGGGTGGATGCCCACTGCTAAATGTTGGTGTTGATGCACAAGGAAACAACAAGCTCTTGGCCGCTGCCGTAAAAGAAACCATAAAGGAGGTCGAGGGCAAAATCGCACTCGTACTAGAAAACGGTGCCAAACAAAACGAAATCAGACTTGCGGTCCCGCCTCTGCAGTTTGCCAAGCAATTATTCACCATGATCCAAGGCGCCATTGCAATGAGTACGATGACACAGGATCGCAAATATTTGATGAACACCATCACCTATTTGGAATATTTGATAAAACAAGAGCTTAGAAAATAAGACGAATCCTTTGGTTGCTTTCAAAATGGTTCGGACAGGAAAGAATGCATTGCGACCAGATTTCCCCCCTTTTAACCACTATCGATGACTTACAAGTTAAGGCAAACATGGATAGTTGAATAGAATTAATTCCCTCTGACCCTAAAAATCCATGTTTTGTACACGTATTTGCCATAAAATTTACTGTCCCTTGCTTTTCTGGCCTCTTCCATGGTGTTATACCTTTCCAAGTATACATAATTATATCTATTGGATTTTCTGTAGAAAGATTTGGGCTCTAGTCCCATCTCAAGGACCGTTTCCATAAAACTCTCGAAATATTTCTTTGTGCCGTACACATTGGCGATCAGATAAAAACCGGCCTGCAGACCGTCCTCGCTTTCAACTTCCTCATATCGTTCATTGGGTTTTACTTCCACTGTTTGATTCTGTAAACGTGCAATACTATCTTTTTTACGTTGAAGCTCCAATTGCACGTTCTTTCGTTGGATTTCGGACAACGAATCTTTCTCTCGCTCCATCTCTCTTCTAGCTTGGAGTTCCCTTTGTTCCTTTTCTTTGCGTTGTCGCTCGATTTCTTCTTCGAGCTGCCTTGATTTTTCTTTGTCACCTTCAGGGTCTTGATGCTTTTCCCTGGATTTTGTTTTTCCAAAGTGATAAGACGCTACAATTTCTATGGTAGTATCTTCATCGGTCAATAGATCGTCTGTTCCAAATTCCATAAGCCCACCTACGGAAAAAGTATTGGCTATAGTAACACCCAGCCCTCCGGATGCACCATAAAAACTATTATACCCGCCCTGCACCCAAAACTTGGATGTGGACAAAAGCCCATTAATGCCATATTGGGTATCGCCCTCTGGTACAGATTTTACATACACCACAGGCCGAACAAAACTGTCCCCAAAAGCATCTGATATCGTTACTGGAAAGTCGTTGGCCAATGTTCCGGTAACCACCTGAAAACTATCCATATTCTCGCCATTCCCGGATACATTAAAACCCACAGCATTTTCAAATGCCACACCAACACTAAAACGATTGACCATTAGTCGAAGAGCTGGTGAAAATTGGACCCTAAATCCCTCAAGATCTTCCAATTCCTCAGGGGTAAGTTCGTCTTCCAGCCCAAACCGCTCATCTGCCACGGTTTGCCTAAAAGCAAATGTATTTAGTCCGGCCATTAGGTCGACCCCATCATCGAGCTGAAAAGTTTGCGCAAAATTCAAGTTGCCTCCCGTGTATAAAAATAAGCCCGTATTATGTTGCAAAAAACCACCTGCGACAACGGCCATCTGATTTAATTGATGGGTATAATTTACAAAGATAGATGTTGGGTCTCCGTCGATACTCTGCCATTGCCAACGCGTCCAAATGGATAGTGAGTTCGGCCTGTTCCAATCCAGGGAATAGGTAGGGTTCCACAAACTGGCATTGAACTGAGTGAGCGTATGTTGCCTAAAATCCGATGGCAAAACAAGTTCTTGCCCCCTACTAAACCAGAAATTTACCAGTACCAAAATACAAACCACTAATTTTCGCATACAAGAAAATAAAAATTAAACGTTACTTTTAAACGGACAAATAAAAACTAGGGAACTTTGAATAGAACTATGCGAACCATCAAACCGCTAATTGCTCTTGCAATTATACTCGTTGGAAGTATCGGATGCAAAAAAGATACAAAAATTGTGGAAGACCCTGTTATCTCCACCTTTTATTTTATTCGTCATGCAGAAAAGGACAGGACCGATCCGGACAACCCGGACCCGGAGCTAAATCAAGATGGTCTCGACAGAGCTATTCGCTGGGCAGAAGTTTTCGACCCTATTTCTTTGGACAAAGTGTATTCCACCAATTACGAGCGCACATCCATGACCGCTGCGCCGACCTCTATCAAAAAAGATATCGATATTGAGTACTACGATCCACAAACTTTGGATATTGAGGAGTTTAAGCTTATTAATGAAGGTAAGAATATATTAGTGGTAGGCCACAGCAATACCACCCCCATGCTGGTAAATAAAATTTTAGGCTTGGAAAAATACGATCAAATGGACGACTCGGACAACAGCAGTCTTTTTATTGTTCGTTTTATCGATGGTGTCCCAACCGACATTCGACTAAAAATGGATTAACCATTTCTATTCCAAAAAAATTGTATTGACCAAAGATAGCCTTATTCCGATTCGTCCGTAACGGTAATATTTTTAGTTTCTATTTTGGATAATAGTTCCAGCCCGTCCGTATGGAACAACTGGCCAATTTCCAATATATCGCTTCCTTCTTGTTTGGGTTTATAGTTTTCATAATCCACAAAACGGATACCGCCAATATAACGCTCGTTATATGCCTTTCTAAATCGCTGTCCACCACCGTTTACATGGAAGCTATAGGCCAAGTAATCAGGTTTAAATGATTCTGTGTTAAACCAATATACATAAGTGTCTTCGAAATCGACCCCTCCTCCTTGTTGGTCGAATGTTACCTTAATCTTGTAGTATTCTTTATTTTTAATGGTCTCCTTGCCCAATAGCTCTTTGTTTACTGCGGCATCGTTCAACCCCAATGGCAACCGCACAAAATAGTGGACAGAGTTAATGGAGTTGGTATAAAGTTGAGCCATGGAATCCTTGACTTTTACCAAGGAGTCATTCATGTATCGCTCAAAATTATCCATGGTCATAATATCTTTTACGACTACCGAGTCCAAATCCCTTGTACGCGTATACACCCGATTACCGTCAATATTTTCCGATCTATATTTTAAATCCCTAAAATCGAAGGTCACTTCATGGGTTTCGAACAGTTTACCCCCGCTATCTTCAATGGATTTATTTACAATATCTTGGGCGGTCAGTTCTTTTTTAGGTTCTTGTTTGCAACCAATAACAATAACTAAGAGGAGCAGGGATAAAATTCTTTTCATAGATGAGTTTTGATACTTATTCGTAAAATCTAACGTAACATTACAAAAATCTTGCTAAAGAGTTTATATTTTTGTCCCCAATGCAGAAAAATATCAACATAAAAAACAGAAGAGCCCGGTTCGATTACGAAATCCTGGATACCTACACAGCAGGTATAGTTTTGGGCGGTACCGAAATTAAATCCCTTCGATTGGGCAAAGCCTCTATTTCGCAAAGTTTTTGTGAGTTTAATCCCAAGGGCGAGCTGTTTGTGATCAATATGCAGATCGATGAGTATAGCCATGGTGGGCATTACAACCATAGGCCAAAAGCAGAACGTAAATTATTGCTCAACAAAAGGGAGTTGAAAAAACTTCAAAAAGAGGTCGCCACAACCGGATTGACCATTGTTCCCTTAAATGTTTTTATAAATGATCGAGGTCTCGCCAAAATGAATATTGGACTTGCCAAGGGGAAAAAACTGTACGATAAGCGGGAAACCATAAAGGATCGTGACAATAAGCGCAATCTCTCCCGGATCAAAAAGAGTTTCAACAATTAATTTTTGTCTTCCAACAGCGGAACAAACCGAAACGACCCAAATTCCTTTTTCTCGAATTCCTTTTCAGACTTACGCACAAATAGTGTCATGATCTGCTCGTCAACACCTACCGGGATTACCAGCCTACCACCTATTTTTAGTTGGGACAACAACGGTTTGGGCACTTCTGGGGCGCCAGCAGTAACAATAATACCATCAAAAGGAGCTTCTTGCGGCAATCCTTTATATCCATCCCCAAAAATCATCTTCTTGGGGCGATAGTGCATTTTATTAAAAAACAATCGGGTGGATTTAAACAGTTCCGATTGTCTTTCAATGGTGTACACTTTAGCCCTTAAATACAATAAAACAGCAGTTTGATACCCGCTCCCGGTACCTATCTCCAAAATCTTGGCATTGGGTTCAACCTGCAACAATTCCGTCTGGAAAGCTACGGTATACGGTTGGGAAATCGTTTGATCCGCACCAATGGGAAATGCCTTGTCCTGATACGCATGATCTTCAAAACTGCTATCTAAAAACAAGTGCCTTGGAATAGTCTTTATGGCCTCTAAAACTTTTTGATCGGTAATTCCCTTGGCAGCTACAACTTCTGCCAAGTTCTTGCGCATTCCCCTATGTTTGAGCGTATCCTTCATGGTCTGTGGTCTGGAGGCACGAATTTAAAAAGTTCCCTAAAAATATCCCTCTACTTCCGATCAAAAATTTATGGAAACTGACATCATATCCTTATTTTTGACGAAAACAGGAAATATGCTAAAAGTTGGTGTCCTTGGAGCAGGACATTTAGGGAAAATACACCTGAGGCTCCTAAACCAATCGGACAAATACGAACTGGTCGGGTTTTATGACCCCGATGAGATCAACGCCAAGAAAGTCGCAGCGGAATTTGGATATAATTATTTTGAGAACATCAATAAATTGATCGATGCCGTTGATGTTGTAGATATTGTAACCCCTACCCTTTCACATTTTGATTGTGCCAAAAAGGCCATTGAAAAAGGCAAGCACATATTTATTGAAAAACCTATCACCAACACACTTGAAGAAGCCGAAGAATTGCTCGAACTTACCAAACAGCATGGCGTAAAAGGGCAAGTGGGACATGTGGAGCGATTTAACCCTGCTTTTTTGGCCGTAAAGGACAAGATCGACAATCCCATGTTCATAGAAACGCACCGTTTGGCAGAATTTAACCCCAGGGGAACCGATGTTCCCGTGGTCTTGGATTTAATGATCCATGATATTGACGCTATTTTAAGCGTTGTTCCATCCGAAGTCGAAAAAATAAACGCAAGTGGCGTTTCGGTGATCAGTCAATCCCCAGACATAGCAAACGCCCGAATCCAATTTAAGAACGGCTGTGTCGCCAATCTTACATCGAGTCGGATTTCCTTAAAAAATATGCGTAAATCCAGGTTCTTTCAGCGCGATGCCTACATATCCGTCGACTTTTTAGAGAAAAAGGTAGAGGTTGTAAAAATGAAGGACGCACCAGAAAACCCTGGTGATTTTGATATGATTCTCCAGAATGCCGAGGGCGATAAAAAGCAGATCTATTTTGAAAACCCCGAAATAGACGCCAACAATGCCATTTTGGACGAATTGGAAACCTTTGCCAATGCCATCAACAACGATACTACACCGATCGTGAGCTTGGAACAAGGTGCCAATGCCCTTAGAGTGGCCCTTCAAATAATCGAATCCTTTAAAAATTAACTCAGTGTTGTTCTCCGTTCCGAGAACAAAGCCATACAAACTAAATACAATGAAAAAAATAGCTGTAATCGGTGCCGGAACCATGGGTAATGGAATTGCCCATGTATTCGCACAAAACGGATATCATGTAAATCTTGTGGACATTTCCCAAGTATCTTTGGACAAAGGAATGGCCACAATAACCAAAAATTTGGACCGTATGATCGCCAAGAAAGTGATAGACGAAGCCAAAAAAGAGGGTACATTGGCCAATATAACCACTTACACCAATATAAAGGACGGTGTAAACGATACCGATCTTGTGGTAGAGGCAGCTACGGAAAATTTGGACATCAAACTAAAGATCTTCAAGGATTTGGACGAAATATGCAAGCCCGAAACCATTTTGGCAACCAACACCTCTTCCATTTCCATAACACAAATAGGAGCGGCCACGAAACGCCCGGAAAAAGTAATCGGAATGCATTTTATGAATCCTGTTCCAATTATGAAATTGGTAGAGATCATAAGGGGCTACAGTACCTCAAACGAGGTTACCCAAACCATTATGGAGCTATCCAAGAAATTGGGCAAAATCCCGACCGAGGTAAACGATTATCCTGGATTTGTGGCCAACAGGATCTTAATGCCCATGATCAACGAATCTATCGAAACTTTGTACAACGGTGTCGCCGGCGTTAGAGAAATAGATACGGTAATGAAATTGGGAATGGCTCACCCCATGGGCCCATTGCAACTTGCCGACTTTATTGGATTGGATGTATGTCTTTCCATCCTAAATGTGATGTACGATGGTTTCAAAAACCCAAAATATGCCCCATGCCCTCTACTTGTGAATATGGTGATGGCCGGTAAATTAGGGGTAAAATCAGGTGAAGGCTTTTACGATTATTCCGAGTCCAGAAAAGCCGAAAACGTTTCCGCACAATTTAAATAGGATTAAAAAGAATTTGATCGTTATTCCAACAGAACAAAGCGACGAGGAATCTCATAACTTTAAATCATTACCAAGATTTCTCACTACATTCGAAATGACAAAGAAGACCAAGTATTTCGAAATTAAGTAGCGATAATTAATAATTAGAGGGAAGCACCTCTTTTAACTATATAAGGAATTTCATGGCCATTGTTAAGCCTTTTAAGGCCATTCGCCCCACAAAGGACAAAGCTTTTTTTGTTGCATCGCGCTCCTACGAGGAATATTCAAAAGAAGAGCTCAAGGCTGTACTGCAGTACAACCCGTTCTCGTTTTTACATATCATCAATCCAGGATTCAAGTTCGATAAAAACATTAAGGGTAAGGAGCGTTTTGGACTTGTACATAATCGGTATTTGGAGTTTTTGGAAGAAAACATCTTTTTGAAAGACGAAGAGCCCAGTTTTTATCTCTATCAAATAGAAAAGGATGATTTTAAGAGTTTAGGCTTCTTTTGTGCATGTAGCGTGGATGATTACAGGAGCAACGTCATCAAAAAACATGAGGACACCATACAAGACCGGGAAGAACTTTTTGCAGATTACCTGCACACCGTAGGTTTTAATGCAGAACCGGTTTTAATGACTTACGAGGACAGTGATTTGGTAGATGAAATATTCCAACGAAAAATACAGCGCGAGCCCGAATATGATTTTACCACTACGGACAAAGTAAACCACAAGCTTTGGAAAATTTCATACCCCGAGGGCATAAAAAAACTGGAAAGTGCTTTTGGAGACCTAAACTCGCTCTACATAGCGGACGGACACCACCGTAGCGCCTCTTCCAGTTTGTTGGCCGATATTAAAAAGACCGAAAACCCCAACCATACCGGAGAGGAAGCCTACAATTATTTTATGGCTTATCTGATTCCTGAGTCCCAGATGAAAATTTTTGAGTTCAATCGAATGGTGAAGGATTTGAACGGATTTTCCAAGAAAGAATTCCTTATCCAGTTGGACGAACATTTCCGTATCGAGAAAAGAATGGACGGACTGAGAAAACCCTCCAAAAAACATGAGTTCAGCATGTATTTGGCCGGAGAGTTTTATACCCTTCATTTTAGAAAAACCAATCACGTTTTTCCCGATGCTTTGAGTAAATTGGACACTCAAATTTTGTACAAAACTGTTTTGGAACCCATTTTGGGGATTACAGACCTACGAAACGACGACCGGATATGTTACGGTTATGGCAAAAACAACCTGATCCAAATGAAAGATATGGTGGATTCGGGAGCTTTTGCCGTTGGTTTTAGCCTTGTTCCCACAACCATAGAAGAAATTAAGGCCATTGCCGATGCAGGTTTGGTAATGCCCCCAAAAAGCACGTATATTGAGCCTAAGCTCCGCAGCGGTCTGGCGATTTATGAATTATAGAAAACTATGTCCATAAAAGATAATCTCGATAAAATAAAATCCGAACTCCCTTTAGGGGTTACCTTGGTTGCCGTTTCCAAAACCAAGCCCAATAAAGATATTATGCAAGCCTATGATGCCGGGCAACGGGTGTTTGGAGAAAATAAAGTACAGGAAATGGTCCAAAAATGGCAAGATTTGCCCAAGGACATCGAATGGCACATGATAGGCCACCTACAACGCAATAAGGTAAAATACATGGCCGAGTTTGTCTCCTTGATCCATGGGGTGGACAGCCCTCGGTTACTCAAGGAAATCGACAAACAGGCAAAAAAGCATGACCGTGTAATACCTTGCTTACTACAAATACATATTGCCGAAGAGGACACTAAATTTGGTCTTGATAAGAACGAACTCGATCAACTCATCAATTCCGAGGAATTTAAGACCATGGAAAACATCAAAATTGTTGGTTTGATGGGCATGGCAACTTTTACGGATGACAAAAAACAAGTTAGTAAGGAGTTTGCCCTACTTAAATCTTTGTTTGATGATCTTAAAACAGAATTGCCCGACATCGGCATTCTTTCCATGGGAATGAGCGGTGATTACCAATTAGCCATAAAGGAAGGCAGTAACATGGTGCGGATCGGAAGCAGTATATTTGGGGCTAGAAACTATTCATAACCAGTAATTTTCCATGTACGCGATACTCGACATTGAAAGCACCGGAGGAAAATATAACGAGGAGGGCATTACAGAGATTGCCATCCATAGGTTCGATGGGCACGAGGTAGTCGATAAATTTATCTGCTTGATCAACCCAGAGAGGGAAATACAGCCATTTGTGGCCAAACTTACCGGTATCAACAATAAAATGTTGCGGTCGGCGCCAAAATTTCATGAAGTGGCCAAGCGTATCGTTGAAATTACCGAAGGAGCTGTTCTAGTGGCACATAATGCCCAGTTCGACTATCGCATCCTTAGAACGGAATTTAGGCGATTGGGCTATGATTTTCAACGCAAGACACTTTGTACCGTGGACCTTTCCAAACAACTCATACCCGAAGCAGAATCGCACAGCCTGGGCAAATTGGCACGATCACTGGGTATTCCCATGAGTGATAGGCACCGTGCCAATGGCGACGCCCTTGCTACTTTGAAGCTTTTTAAATTGTTGCTGAACAAGGACTCGGAAAAGAAGATCATTACCGAAGTCATTCGCGAAGAAACCCACGGAGAACTATCCCCCAATCAATTGGACATGGTTTTTAACCTCCCATCCGATACCGGTGTGTACTATATGCACAACAAGGATGGCGAAATCATCTATTTAGGTAAAACAAAAAACATTAAAAAGCGTGTGAACCAGCATTTTACCAATGTTGGAAAATTAGCTCGCAAACTGCAAAAAGAAACCAAAAAGGTTACCTACGAAACTACGGGCAGTGAACTTATTGCCATTCTAAAAGCATATTTAGAGCAAACGAGAACCAAACCACGGTACAATCATGTTTCCAGAAAGAAACTGTTTACCCACACCATAGACTTTAATCGGAACGGAACGGACCACATAATTCTGGACGTGGAAAAAAGCAGGGCTTTGGAATACAAAAAAATGGCATTCAACGGAACGCAAGCTGCAAAAAGCTTTCTAAAAAAAGTTGCTGAAGAGTTTGACCTATGCCCCGCATCTCTCGGATGGGAAACTAATAATCAAGAAAAGGAAAATCGATCCAACCCAGATTGTTGCAACAAAAAAGTATTGTCCGTTTTTGAAAAGTACAGTATTCAAGATAAAAACATTGCATTAACAGATCGCGGGCGCGAGACCGGGGAACGAAGCTTTGTTTTGGTTAAAAATGGTAAGCTTCAAGGATTTGGGTACGTTGAACTCAATCATCAGATCAATAATATTCATATCTTAGAATCGATTATGACTCCGTTGCGTAGCGATGAAAACACTACTTTTATAGTGGAAACCTACTTAAGAAAAAACCATCGACTAAAAACCATACCGTTAACCACCTCACCTTCTTATGGACAATAAACCACTTCCCAAATGGCAAAATACCCTTCATGAAATAATTTATGAAGCGGATACCCCTGCGGGCAAGTTTTTTGACCTGATGCTCTTTGTATTGATCATTATCAGTGTAATTCTGGTAATGCTGGAAAGTGTTCAGGAAATCGATCAGAAGTACCACAAGAGCCTTCTTGCAATGGAGTGGATTGTGACCATCTTTTTTTCCATCGAATATATTGCAAGGATCATCAGTATAAAAAAACCATGGAAATACATCTTTAGTTTTTATGGCATCATAGATTTTTTATCGACCATTCCCTTGTACCTTTCCTATATTTTGGCCGGCTCACAAGTACTTTTGGCGGTAAGGGCTTTTCGCTTGCTAAGGATTTTCAGGATATTAAAGCTCGTCAAGTTCATTGGGGAAGCCTCACAGCTAAAAAAAGCACTAAAAGCCAGTAGAACTAAAATCGCAGTATTTATTTATGTGGTCTTGATCCTTTCGGTGATCCTGGGTACGATGATGTACATTGTTGAAGGAAACGAAGCTGGTTTCACGAGTATCCCAAGGAGTATCTATTGGACCGTTGTTACCCTGACCACCGTAGGCTATGGTGACATTACGCCTGTAACCAGTTTAGGACAGTTTTTGGCCACGGTTATTATGATCTTGGGGTATGGTATTATTGCGGTGCCCACTGGAATTGTGACCGCAGAAATTGCCAAGAGCGGTAAAGATGACAAAAAGGATATTGATAAAGAACCCATGGTCCACGTAAATACACAAGCTTGTCCATGCTGTGGTATTGGGGGGCACAGAGACGATGCATCGCATTGTTATAACTGCGGACATGGTTTATGAGCACTAAGATCCTACTTGCTATAGTTGGCCCAACTGCAATAGGCAAAACAGCGTTGGGCATTACACTGGCCAAATATTTCGATACGGAGATCATATCGGCAGATTCCCGTCAGTTTTTTAAGGAAATGAATATCGGAACTGCAGTGCCCTCCCTGGAGGAGCTACAAGAAGCCAACCATCATTGTATTCAGCATAAAAGCATTTTTGAACCCTATTCCGTAGGCGATTTTGAAAAAGATGCCATTGCATTGCTCACACACCTATTTAAGGAAAACAATATTGCCGTAATGGTTGGTGGCAGTGGACTGTATGTGGATGCCGTGGTCAACGGACTGGATGAGTTTCCCCATGTTGACCCGGAAATTAGACTGGCACTGAACCAAACTTTGGAAAAGGAAGGCTTAAAAAGCCTTCAGACCGAACTTAAAAAGAGAGACCCGGAATACGCCCAAAAAGTGGATATGGAAAATCCGCATAGATTGATCCGTGCCCTTGAGGTTTGCAGAACTTCCAATCAACCTTATTCTTCTTTTCTAAACCGACCCAAAGCCAAAAGACCCTTTAAAACACTCTATATTGGAATTGATGCCCCCAGGGAAATCATTTACCAAAGAATAAATAAGCGCGTAGATCTAATGATGGAGGCCGGATTATTGGACGAAGCCAGAAAACTACACGAGCATAAAAGACTTAATGCACTGCAAACTGTTGGTTACAAGGAACTTTTTGAATATCTTGACGATAATTGCACTTTGGAATTTGCCGTATCTGAAATCAAGAAAAATACCCGGAGATTTGCAAAACGGCAGCTAACATGGCTGCGAAAAAATAATTCTATTTTGTGGGTCCCTTTTGATAGTAAGCCGGAGAAAGTGATACAAATGGTTACAGACCAATTAAAAACCGACCTTTATGCCTCATAATAAAACCGTGCTCGTAGTTATGGGAGTCAGTGGCTCCGGTAAATCCAAAATCGGCAAACTGCTTTCAAAAAAACTCAACTTGCCTTTTTATGATGGCGATGACTTTCACCCCGAAGCCAATATCGAAAAAATGAGCTCCGGCACCCCATTGAACGATAACGATCGAAAAGAATGGCTTATCGAACTCAATAAATTGGCGTTGAAAAACAAAAAAGTCGGTGCAATAATAGCATGTTCGGCACTTAAAAAAAACTACAGGAGCATCTTACGAGCAGGAATGGGAAATTGTATGGCGTTTGTTTATTTGAACGGCACTTTTGAATTAATTCGGTCCAGATTGGAAACCAGAAAAGACCATTTTATGCCCATGGACCTGCTAAAATCACAGTTCGATACATTGGAACCTCCTTCCAACGAAATTTCGGTTTCCATTGACAAGTCTCCCGACAGTATTGTCAAGGACATACTCAAACAACTCAACTAACCATGGAAATTAATCTACTGTTGGCCGTTCTTATTGGAATAGCCATTCTATTATTCCTGATTTTAAAGCTCCGCATTCACGCGTTCGTTGCTTTATTGATCGGTAGTATTACCGTTGGCCTTATTGCCGGGCTGGATGCCGGCCAGATCATCGGAACGCTACAGAAAGGGATGGGCGGGACCTTGGGTTTTGTGGCAACGGTGGTAGGTTTGGGCGCTATTTTTGGTGGAATATTGGAAACATCGGGCGGTGCAAAGGCCATTGCCGATTTTATGGTTGCCAAGTTTGGATTAAAAAAAGCTCCTTCAGCTATGGTAATTTCAGGTTTTCTGATTGCTATTCCCGTTTTTTTCGATGTAGCTTTTATCATATTGGTCCCCATGATCTATGCCCTACAGCGTAGGACCGGTAAATCACTTCTCCTATATGCCATACCCCTGTTGGCAGGTTTGGCTATTACTCACGCTTTTATCCCACCAACACCAGGACCAATAGCAGTGGCCGACATTATTGGAGTAGATCTGGGCTGGGTAATATTGATGGGCTTTGCCGCAGGAATTCCAACAGCATTGATCGCCGGGCTATGGTTCGGAAAACACATTTCGAAAAAGATATTTGTTGCGGCACCGGAAGGAATTGAAGAAGAAAACCATCCTAAACTCCCCCCAATTACTCAAGTATTACTAATTATAGGGCTGCCCATCGTTTTGATTTTGTTGAATACAATGGCTTCTGCGGGAACTTTTGGAACTTTAAATACCAATTTATTGAATATTACCGCATTGGTCGGCCATCCATTTTCTGCATTGATCATTGCGAACTTATTGGCCTGGTACTTTTTTGGGCTAAAAAAAGGATTTACCAAAGACCAACTATTAAAGATATCCACCAAATCCTTGGCCCCAGCAGGAACCATAATCCTTTTGACGGGTGCAGGAGGCGTTTTTAAACAAGTGTTGACAGATACAGGGGCAGGCGAACTTTTAGCCTCCTCTTTGAGTAATGCAGGAATTCCTGTTTTGGCCTTTGCCTTTATTAGTGCTGCTATAGTCCGTATTGTTCAGGGTTCGTCCACAGTTGCCATGATTACCGCGGCAGGTTTGGTTTCCCCCTTATTGGTCAATAGCAGTTTAAACTCTATTGAACTTGCCTGTTTGGTTATTGCAATTGCATCCGGCGCCAGTATATTTTCGCATGTCAACGATAGTGGTTTCTGGCTGGTCGGTCAGTATTTGGGCATAACGGAAAAGCAGACCTTCCGTTCTTGGACCATAATGACCACTATATTGGCTTTTGTTGGGGTACTAACCGTTTCTATAATTTATGCCTTTGCATAAAAAAAGCCACCATAAAAGGTGGCTTTTTTTGGTATGAAAACCTTTTTTATTGCTCGTTTTCGGCTTTTACCACAAGTCTAAAACCTTCGCCGTGAATATTCAAAATCTCGACCAAATCGTCTTTCTTAAGGTATTTTCTCAACTTGGCGATATAAACATCCATACTCCTCGATGTAAAGTAGTTGTCATCTCTCCAAATCTTTGTTAGTGCCAATTCTCGTGGCATTAGATCATTCTCATGAAGCGCCAACAAACGTAAAAGTTCATTTTCTTTTGGTGATAGTTTAATGGGCTCCTCTTCTTTATATTTTAGAAAACGTAGTTTGGAGTTTAAATGGAAGTTTCCAATTTCGAACTCGAACTGTTTGCTGTCGGCCAAGGAACTAGAGGCTTTTCTTTGCAGAATCGCCTTCAACTTCATAAGCAATACTTCAGAATCGAAAGGTTTGTTCAAATAATCGTCCGCACCTGCTTTATATCCTTTCAATACATCTTCTTTCATGGTCTTGGCCGTTAAAAAGATGATCGGAACATTTTCGTTCTTTTCACGGATTTCCCGTGCTAGGGTAAATCCGTCTTTATAAGGCATCATTACGTCCAAAATACAAACATCAAAATTGTCCTTTTTGAATTTTTCGAAACCTTCCATTCCGTTTTTGGCCAGAACAACATCAAAGTCGTTCATGTTCAAATAATCTTTTAGCACAATTCCAAAATTTGGATCGTCCTCCACTAATAGTATCTTCTTTTTCTCTGTATCCATAGTTCGCTTTTTAAATTAAAGGGAGTTTTATAAAGAAAGTGCTTCCTTTTCCTTTTTCACTTTCGGCATAAACCTCGCCTTGATGATCGTCTATTATTCGTTTTACGTAGGCCAATCCCAATCCGTGACCTTTAACGTTGTGTATATCGCCGGTATGTTCCCGGTAAAATTTTTCAAATACTTTTTTGAGTACTGCCTTGCTCATTCCCGAGCCTTGATCTTGTACTCTTATTATTATGCTGTTCTTTGCCACTTCGGTAAACACATCAATCTTTGGTGTTTCCGGTGAATATTTTACGGCATTGTCCAAAATATTGACCACCACATTGGTCAAGTGCATATCGTTGGCCAAAACCTCCGATCTTTCTGCATCGAGATGGGCATTTACATACCCCCCTCTATCCTGAACAATCAACTCGATATGGGCGATGGCATCGGTTATAATATCGTGCATGTTTACCCTATCTTTACTTATGTCCAATTGGTTTTTCTCCAACTTGGATATTCTCAGCACATTTTCTACTTGCGCATGCATGCGCTTGTTCTCATCACGAATCATGCCCAAATATCGTAACACCTTCTCCTTATCCTCAATGGATTTTGGGTTCCTAATGGCCTCTACCGCTAAATTTATGGTGGCAATGGGCGTTTTAAACTCGTGTGTCATGTTGTTGATAAAATCGGATTTGATCTCCGAAATCCGTTTTTGTTTGATCAACTGGTAAATGGCACTGGAATACGCCAATAAAATTACCAACGTGAACACAAAGGACAATACGGCCATTCCCATCACCGAACTGAATATGTATTTCTTCATACTCGGGAAGGTTAACAGCAATGAGAAATTGGAAACTCCCTCACTATCCTTGAAAATTGGGGCTTTGTACATTTTAGAGCCAGAGAACTTAAACTTTCTGGATCTTATTTTAGTAGGATAGCCTTGACTGTAAACACCATATTCGTAATCGATATCAATATTCCTATTGCTCAATTCTTGACCAAGGAGAAGTTCCAGTTCTTGATTGGAAACCCGTTTGTGTATGGGTTGTGTTTTGGAATACTCCATAAACACATCTTCCCATGCAGCCAACTCAATTTTGTCGAGTTTACCGATATTGGTTACTTTCTCAATTGGAGTTAAACTATAGCTTTTACCATCAATACCAAATTCTTCCTTAAAAACACTTTTGGTTCTTCGGCTGGTAAAGTTTTTAAATGTAGTGGAATCGTTTCCACCCAATCCATTATCAAAGAACGCCGAGGTTATTGTGTAATCTTCTTCCAGGATACCATGTGAGTAGAAAAGGATTTCGTCCGAATTAAGGTCCCTTTCTACAAACATAAAATTTTTGTAATGGGCACTTTTTGGCTCACCAACACTATCTGCAAGAGAAGCCAAACGGTCCGAGTATTCCTTCATCTCCCGTTTCTCCACCCTACTCGCTACTTTATCCAGTATGTCCGTAACTGTTCTTGAGAATTGTTCTTCCTTGTCGTTTATGGATGTTCGAATCCAATATACCTGCACAAAAATTATCCCTAAAAGGGATAAGCTCATAAGAACAACCAGAAGAACGAATAGCTTCTTGTTCATTGGGGTAAAATTAAAAATTTAACATTTAGTAATTTGAGCGTTTAACCAAAACTTAACATAAATGTTAAAATTTAATGGCCATTGCTAAAAGTTTGAGGTGTAGTTCTTTAACCTTTTCCTTGGTTTTCTCCAAGTCCAGGTTCTCTATTGAATAATGGGCCATTCTTCGCTTTTTTTCATCGTTCAGCTGATTTTCCATTCGGTCCAAAACCGCTTGCTTGCCCACATTGTCCCTATCGATGACCCTTTGAATTCGATTTTCGACCGGAGCGGTCACCAAAATGGTACGGTCATATTTTTCTTGTGCCCCGTTCTCAAATATCAATGCAGTCTCTTGGATTACATAGGGACTTTCTTGCGTTTTGGCCCATTCCAAAAAGTGGGTTCTAACTGCCGGATGCACAATATTGTTCAATTTTTGAAGTAGTTCCGGACTTTTAAACACCTTACCGGCAATATATTGTCTGTTTAAACCGCCATTAGCATAGGCATTGTTACCCAACAACTGCTCAATTTTGAATCTTACTTCTTTGGAGTCCACCATCAACTTTTTGGCTTCTTTATCCGAATCGTACACGGGCACTCCAAGCTCCTTGAACATTTTGGCCACTGTGCTCTTACCGCTGCCTATACCCCCTGTAAGTCCAACTATCATCATTGTTGTTCCAAAACAAAGTTTACACTGTTATCTTCCAATTTAATATCATATACTTTTAGAGGGCTCTGTACCACATCCAGAAACAAGGTGCTACTGCCGGAACCTGCCAGTTGTTCGTAATCGGCCACAACTTCGAAGTCAGATGCGGCGATTTCCTTCAATCTATCTATAGTGGCCTTACAAAGTATGGTGACGGTATTCGGGAAGGTTTTAATCTGATAGCCTTCCGGAACGTTAACGACATTGATCGGAACCTCGAATATTTTTTCAGAAAACTTGGACACCTTGCCACTCATTGTAGCGGTGGAGATCGAAAAAATACTATTGTCAAGACCTTTTGGAAAAGTCAGGGATACAGTTCTCGAAAAATCCGCGCTTACATCACTAAGCTGAACAACAGCGGTTTTTATGGTTTGAATAGTATCGATTTCATTTTTAGGCCCCTTGACCACCACAGAATCGGGAGACATTGAGATTTTACCGTCCAAAATATAATTCTGTTTAAGCTTAAGGTCCAATTTAGGCTGTATTGGTATTTTTCTGGAATTCACTTGGTACAGATCTACTTCCAACGGGTCCCTGTCCAATTCCAACAGAGAAATATTTTGGGACAATTGCTGATCCATTTGCTTTTTGAGGGCATCTTCGCCTATAACATAACCGCCATTGCTATAAATTACTTGGGACAGGTCCACATCAATTCGTCGTTTAAAAATTTTATAGTATAAAAACTGGAATCCACTGGTCCGTAGTTTTGCTTCTATTTGATTTTCGGCATTCTTACCCAACAATAATGAATCTGGCAAATTGCGATAATTTAATGTAAAAATTGTCCGGGACTCATAGGTTTCGGAAAGATTACTGATAAACCATGCCAAAAATGAGCATAACAAGAAAAGTGAAAACACCTTCACTTTCTTTTTATTGAGGCCATGCAATACCCTTTTGAACACTTTTACTTTTTCTTGAAAAACAATTTTGGAAACAGTTCCTCTGGCTCCTTACTACTAAAGTTAAGCAACATTGTGGACTTGAAAAAACCAATTCCATATCCGGTAAACTGAATTAAAGCAGCAAATATGGCCAAAAATGACACAATTAGGTTTTTACTTTTGATCAATGCATCCAAAAACAGGATCGAAAAATAGAATACATAGAGCAATAATGGCAACCAAAGTCCAAAGATTGAAAGAATGATCGCAACACTCAGTCCCAATATGAACAAAGTAGGGAACCAATAGGTCGGTTTCGCCGTTCCGGGGTGCCATTTGTTCAAAATGGGGCGTACACTGCCAAATTTATTCACCTGAATATAAAATTTGTTCCAATCGATACGCCTCTTGTGGTAGACGTAGGCATCTGGAAACAACCTTGTATCAAAACCTGCTTTCCAAATTCGAAAAGTAAGGTCAGGGTCTTCTCCGGGATGAATCCTGCCAAACCCTCCGGCCTTTTCGAAAGCCTCTCGGGAAATACCCATGTTAAAGCTACGGGGCTGAAATTTGCCTACTGCTTTTTTGCCCCCACGAATACCTCCTGTGGTCAAAAAAGAAGTCATTACATAATTGATGGCCTTCTGAATTGTAGTAAAAGAAGTGTCGGCGGCATCAGGACCGCCAAAACAATGGACAAACTCTTTTTTAAGTTCTTTATCGACCTCGGACAAATATTGTTTGGGAAGAATACAATCCGAATCCAAAACTATAAAGTAATTCCCTTTTGCGCGTTCCATTCCGTAGTTTCTGGAGTCGCCAGGCCCGGAATTTTCTTTGAAATAATAGGAAATCTGAAGGTTTTCCCGAAAAGAGTTTACAATTTGCTCAGAACTATCGGCAGATCCGTCCTCCACAATAACCACTTCAAAATCCTCGGCATAATTCTGCGATTGCAAGCTTTCCAATAGCTCACGAACCTCTTCGGGCCTATTGTAAACCGGAACTATTATGGAAAAAAATGTGTTCATCAAAAAGCGAGGTTCTGTGGCGAAACATCAGTACGAGCGTAATCCAAAATTTCATTGCCTGGTTTGACAAATATTTGGGCTACGCTCGAATTGATCTTGATTTATTGGAATGTAATCTTACTTTGAAAATTCATCGATCACCTCTTGGCTTACACCTGTATTGGAGAATCCACCATCATGGAATAGGTTCTGCATGGTAACCTTTTTGGTAAGATCAGAGAAAAGAGATACCGTATAATTTGCACAATCGTCTGCTGATGCGTTGCCCAAGGGTGACATTTTCTCCGCATAGTTGATAAATCCATCAAAGCCTTTAACCCCTTGTCCTGCCGTAGTGGGTGTCGGTGATTGCGAAATGGTATTCACCCTTACTTTGTGTTCTTTTCCAAAAAAGTATCCAAAACTTCTTGCAACCGACTCCAAGTACGCCTTGTTATCGGCCATATCGTTATAGTCCGGAAATGTTCTTTGAGCCGCCATATAGGTCAAGGCAACAATACTCCCCCACTCGTTCATGGCCTCAGCTTTGTATAGCGATTGCATTACTTTGTGAAAAGACAATGCGGACACATCCCAACCCTTTTCGGTAAAGCTATAGTTCTCGTCCGTGTAATGTCTTCCTTTTCGAACGTTTACGGACATTCCGATGGAATGTAGCACAAAATCCAGTTTTCCGCCCAAAATTTCCATGGACTGCTCAACGAGATTTTTCAAATCTTCCTCGTTGGTGGCATCTGCAGGAACAATCTGAGAGTTGGTCTTTTCTGCCAATTCGTTTATTTGTCCCATTCGCATGGCAATGGGTGCATTGGTCAAAACAAACTCACCTCCTTCTTCATGAACGCGTTCTGCGGTTTTCCAAGCAATGGAATTCGAATCCAAAGCCCCAAAAATGATTCCTTTTTTACCTTTTAAAAGATTGTATGCCATAATTTTTTGCGATTGTTAATTGTTCGACAAAGATATTTAAACTAATTGAATGTTAATCCTGCACAAGTATTTAGATTCCTGTCCTACTCAACTTGTTTGTACATATAACATCTTCAGATGCTTTTTTTAATAAGGCACTGAGCTAAATACAAGGTAGTGATCAACAATTTTGATAGTGAAATTTCTATAAATCCCATGGTTTTACTGCAGCAGCTCCCTGGCGTGTGCCAAGGCGGATTCGGATAAGGACTTGCCCCCCAACATCTCTGCCAATTCCTGGATACGCTCATCCTTGCTCAATTGTTTAATGTGCGTACTTGTACCTTCCGAGCTTTCTTGTTTGTAAACTTTAAATTGATAGCTTCCTTTAGATGCTACCTGCGGCAAGTGCGTAATAGAGAACACCTGCATGGTACTACTCATTTGTTGCATAATTTCCCCCATACGGTTGGATATTTCACCTGAGACGCCCGTATCTATTTCATCAAACATCATGGTCGGCAAACTCTCATATTCCGCCAAAATGGATTTTATCGTCAACATAATACGGGACATTTCCCCTCCCGAAGCTACCTTTTTCAACTCTCCATAATTTGAACCTTTATTAGCTGAAAACAAAAATACCAAATCGTCTTTTCCGTTGGTTTTAAATGATTTAGAAGAGTTTACCTCAATTTTAAATGTAGCGGACGGCATGCCGAGCGATGCCAGGTTTTTTTGCAGCCTTTCGTTCAATTTTGGAATTACAGCTTTTCTGCCTTCACTTATTTTTTTTGCCCAAGCATCAGTTTTTTGCGTGAGCATATCTACCTCTTCTCGTTTTTGTCCTATACTATCTTCGATATTGGCCACGGTCTCGACCTTTTTGGCCAGTTCCTCGCGAATTTCGATTAAATCCGTTACCGAATCGGTATGGTGTTTTTTCTGAAGATCGTATAATTTTTGCAATTGACCGTTAACCACTTCCAACCGTTCCGGATCGGCCTCCACTCCATCTTTTAATCGTTCCAGTTCCGAAGCAATATCATCGGTCTCGATCAGAACGGATTGAATTCTATCATACAATGTTTTATAGTCAGTTCCAAAATCCACTAAGCCTTGGAATGCCCGTTTTAGGTCAGTTAGGCGCCCCACGACCCCTAATTGCTCATCGTTCAACAACTGATGCCCTGCGGACAATTGCTCCATAATCTGTTCCACATTGTTCAGTTGCTCATATTCCTCCTCCAGTTCTTCCTGCATACCTTCCTTTAACTTGGCATCCTCAAGCTCTTTCAACAAAAAGGTATTGTAATCCTGCTCTTTATACGCCTCGGACTGGAAATCCACTAATTTTTGGAGTTCTTTCGACACCTTTTTCAGCTCATCCAATGCCTTTGCATAATTAGAAAGATATTCTGCATTGTTTGCAAGGGCATCGAGCACCTTCATCTGAAAATCGTTATCGGTAAGCCGCATGGTCTGGTGCTGGGAATGTACATCTACCAATTGATCGCCCAACGATCGCATTACATCAAGGGTAACAGGGGAATCGTTTACAAACGCCCTGGATTTGCCACTGGGCAATATTTCCCTGCGCAGGATAGTGGTTTCCTCATAATCAAGGTCATTTCCCTCAAAAAATGATTTAAGCTGGTATTTGGATATATCGAATTCAGCTTCAATCACACATTTTTGGTCCTTGTTTTTTAGAGAGGATAAGTCGGCTCGTTTTCCCAAAACTAGGGACAAACCTGCCAACAGTATTGATTTTCCTGCTCCGGTCTCCCCGGTAATTGTTGTAAAACCGTCGAAAAATGACACACTTACATCATCGATGAGCGCATAATTTTGAATGGAAAGATTTGCTAACAATATTGAAGAATTTATCCGTAAAGATAATCCTCTTTATAGAACTGCCCTAGTATTTTATCTCATTCCAAGTGCTAGAGTAAAATGGGGCTACCTTGTTCAAGGTTTCTTTAAGTTTTACAACGTCCACCTTGGGGCCATCGGAAAAGATGTTTTGGATTTCCTCGGATTTGGCATCGAAAAAAGTTTGAATCAAAAATGCGTTCGGTCTTCTACTGATCAATGTTTCGAACAGGCGAAGGCTCCCCATAATGATTTGTTTTCCCGTACTGTTATTGTCCGCCAAAATATCGAGTCCTTTTCTGTGGTAATTGTACATGGCAATCCGATACTCCCTGAAAGAATTGCTCAAAAGATTGTCCACAAGTTCAAAACGGCTCCTATCCCCGGTTTCTTGACTCCATCCACTATAACTGGAACTTTGTGCCTGAGTTACGATATTCTGCGCCCTACGATAAAAATCGTTGCCCCCTTCCAAAGAAAAGGTATCGGCATCCAAACCCAACATAACATAAACATAATACGAAATTACCGCAACCAAATTGGAATCGAATGAGTTTGGGTTGTATACCAAAGGCTGAAATTCCTGATATTGAAAATTAAAGGCATTGTCCTTGTAATTAAAAACAGGGCTTTCGTAAGATGTATTGAACACCGGTCTGGTGGACTGTATTTGGATATTGGCCTCGAAACGGTCCGATTCGTATTGGGTAACCGTGATGAACATACGGGCATTGACCCGTTCGTTTTCCCTGTACACCCTATTCGTCCATTTGGTCTTGTTCACAAAATCGTTGAGCGAACGCTCCAGTGTCCTGAATATCTGCTGATTGGTCTGCCCTACTTGGTCCGAGTTTACAGTGACCTGACAATTGAGTTCCTGTGCATAGGCCCTTAAGACAGCAAACAAAAGAAAAATGACAAAAAGTATGTTACGCATGGATTCTGGAGATAATTTCTTCCCAAATATCGGAAGCCACTTCGGGCTTCGTTTTCAAATCAAACGTTTTTATCCCCGAATTCTTATCTATAAAGGTAATTTTATTCGTGTGCCCCCCAAATCCCGCACCATCGTCTTTTAATGAATTTAGCACAATGCCGTCCAAATTCTTTCTTTTGAGTTTGTTTTTGGCATTTTCAAGCTCATTTTGGGTCTCCAAGGCAAAACCTACCAAGAACTGGGTGGTCTTGGCCTCTCCAAGCGACATTAGAATATCCGGTGTACGTTCCAGTTCAATATTTAAATCGTCGTCCTTCTTCTTCAATTTTTCCGAAGCAATGGACTTAGGACGATAATCTGCAACCGCGGCAGCACATATAGCAATGTCGGCATCCCCATAGTGTTCGTGACAGGCTTCGTACATATTTTGTGCAGAGGCCACCCGAATCAATTGGATATTATTATGATTTACGTTCAAATGCGTTGGACCTGACACTAAAATTACATTTGCCCCCAAGTCGGCCGCTTTCTTGGCCAATTCAAAACCCATGGTGCCAGTAGAACGATTGCCCAAAAAGCGAACAGGGTCGATTGCCTCGTGTGTTGGTCCTGCGGTAATCAATACTTGCTTGCCAGACAAAGGAAGTCCTTTGCTTAAATCATTTTGAACAAAAGAAAGTATATTTTCAGGTTCTGCCATTCGGCCTTCGCCATGCAAACCACTGGCAAGTTCGCCAGACTCGGCAGGAATCAAACTGTTTCCATAGGATTCCAGTTTTTTTATAGAAGCCTCGGTAGAAGGGTGCTTGTACATATCCAAATCCATCGCCGGTGCAAAATACACCGGACATTTAGCTGACAAATATGTGGCCAACAACAGGTTGTCGCAGGTTCCATTGGCCATTTTGGAAAGGGTATTGGCCGTGGCCGGGGCTATGATCATGATATCCGCCCAAAGGCCAAGTTCCACGTGGTTGTTCCATGACAGACTCCCGTCTTCCTCATTTATAAAATCGAGCAAGACCGGATTTTTGGAAAGGGTGGAAAGTGTAAGTGGAGAAACAAAAGAGCTGGCGCTCTGGGTCATAACAACTTTGACCTGTGCACCAGCTTTGATCAGTAACCTTACCAGAAATGTGGTTTTGTACGCGGCAATTCCCCCGGAAATTCCCAAAAGGATATTTTTACCGCCCAGCATTACTTAAGAGTCTTTCTCTGTGTTTCTATGGTAGATTTTATCTTCCAACCACTCTTGTACGGCAAGCGCATGTGGTTTTGGCAGTTTCTCGTAAAACTTGGAAACCTCTATTTGCTCCTTGTTTTCGAATACCTCTTCCAAGCTATCGCTGTACGTGGCAAATTCCTCTAGCTTTTCCAACAACTCTTTTTTAATATCGGAGTTGATCTGAACCGCTCTTTTTGCCACAATCGAAATGGCTTCATAAACATTTTCGGTCTTTGCGTCGAACTCGTTTTTGTTAAGAGTAACAGTGGAAACCGGTGCCTTGGTGTTTTTCAAATCTTGCATGTGCAGTGGTTTAAAAACTAATTTTTATTTGGACAATGTGGTATTTTGATAAGCGCTCAATTCTTCTCGAACTGTTTCCGCGAGCTTATCAGCTTCTTTCTTAAACTGCGTTTCTGGAAAATAACGCATTAAATTTTTATAGGAACTGAGCGCGTCTTCCAAGCGCTCCTTTTTCTTATCCTCCGTACTGTTCAATGCCAACAGAGTGGAAGCTTCTATCCTGTAGTATAGCGCTTCTTCCCTGTAAATGGAACCTGGATTATCTGTGATAAAATTGTCGAATGCGGTGATGGCGGAAACCAAAACCGGCAAGTTAAATTCTCCCAGTTTATTGAACTGCTTGGCAATCTCAATTTGTTTCTTTTCTTTTTTCGCCGTTAACTCCTTGGCCATTGTATTGGCTTCCTCAAAATACTCCGATTCCGAATAATTATTGATGAATGTCTGGAGTTTTGCCAATGCCTTATCTGTTTCCGACTGATCCAGCGAATACCTCGGGGAAAGCATATAATAGCTTTTTGCGCCCAAGAAACTGGCTTCTTGGATTTTATCGCTACGTGGATACGACTTTACAAAACGTTCGAACTGGTATCCGGCCAAATAATAATCCTTGTTCTTGAAATAAGAATCCGCAAAGAAAAACATAACCCTCTCCCCTTGTGGTTTGCCCACATACTTTGGCGCTATCTGTTCGAACAGACGCACCGCTCTTTTAAAATCACCTTCGTTATAAAGTTTTTCGGCCATATCGTACTTGGCCTTTACATCGGTTTCCTTAAGTACCTTTTGGTACTCGCTGCAGGATACGAGAAAAACTGCTACTAAACAGAAGAGAAGTATTGACCTCATTTTCAAAAACATTTTGCAAAATTAGTGATATTGAATGGATATAAAAAATGAATTTTACCTCTCAAATGTAAAGGGTACATTGGCCAACACACAACAATTTGTGCAACATTTAACTATTTTTAAACAGCGGCCTTGTCCAGTTTTTTCAATGAATTGTTGATTTTCTCCTTAAGGTTTTGGGAGGCTTCGACCAATGGCAACCTAACAGCGGCTGTGCTGATTCCCTTATGTTCGAAGATACTTTTGATTCCTGCCGGGTTTCCTTCTTCAAAAATCTGACCCATCAACGGAGATAATGTATGATGGATTTGAAATGCTTTCTTGGCGCTACCATCCAATCCCAATTGTATCATTTCAGAAAAAAGGGAGGGCAAACCTTGGCCCAAAACGGAAATCACACCGGACCCACCTGCCAGAACGGTAGGTAAAGCTGTGGAATCGTCTCCGGAAATCACCAAAAAACCCTCTGGTTTTTGTTGAATGATCTTATCTATCTGAGCCAATTCCCCGCATGCTTCTTTTATGGCCACAATGTTGGGAAAATCCTGTGCCAATCTCAACGTTGTCTCGGGCAACATGTTGCTTCCTGTCCTCGAGGGTACATTATAGAGGATTATTGGAACGGGCGATGTGCTGGCAATCTTTTTAAAGTGTTGATAAATCCCTTCCTGTGTTGGTTTGTTGTAATAGGGCGAAACAGATAAGATCGCATCAAAATCGGAAAGATCTAACATTTGCAGATCTTTGACCACAGCCATCGTATTGTTCCCGCCAACACCCAAAACCAACGGCAGTCTACCCGCGTTGGTCCGTACTACAACATCGACCACCAATTGTTTATCGGCCGGGGAAAGTGTGGCCGTTTCGGCCGTTGTGCCCAATACCACCAAATAATCCGTGCCGCCCTGAATATTGTATTCAACAATTTTTGCCAGTGCATTTGCATCCACCGAAAAATCATCTTTGAAAGGAGTGACCAAGGCCACACCTGTTCCAACAAACTGCTCCATTTTATTAAATTTCTTTTAAGACCTTTAAATACTTTTTTAATTCGCTCTTGAACAATTCAAAATCGTTCAAGGGTGTATTTAAAATCAAATCGTTGACCTTGGGGTCTTGGGCAGCGAGACCGACCTTTAGCCGGGCAGGTGTTTTAACGGACAACAGCTTCATCATTAAACTATCTCTTTCGTAATAATTGATAAGGATATCGTACTCCCGTCCCAAAAACTCAAGAACATAGCCATTTTCTATTTGCCCTTTCCAGCCAAGATCTTTGTCCGAAAACATTTGAATGGCGTAGGGCGAGTTTTTATCGTACTCACTTTTATAGCCTATGATCTTAATGGCATTGGGCCTTAACGAAAACTCTTCGATCAGTTCATAAAAGACCTCCGCTTTGGAGAAATTGTCCACATCCACTATACAGCCAATGCTGGCAACTCCCTTCTCCCTGGTCACGGACTTAGGAGGTTTTTCCATTTCCTCCTTTAAATATTTTAGCCCGGATTTAACTTTAAATTTGTCTTGGAGTCCTTTCAAAAACATATTTTTGATGATTTTTACAAAGGTAAATATTATACCAAGACGACTTAACAAAGATACGCTTGTGAAGATTTTAAAAATTAAACACTTTGTTATATTTATAACATTAATTGTTGTGGTTTCATGCAAAAATGATGCTGTCCAACTAACAGAAATCAAGGGTAAGCAGATTCCTGTGGACACCACCTTTACCGGAAACGACTCCATTGAAAAGTATATTGCTCCTTTCCGAAGTAGGATAAATGAAGTACTGGACAGTACATTGGCCTACGCCCCCCAACCTCTTTTATTGAACGATGGGAAACGAAACACATCCATGGGCAACCTAATGGCGGATATCGTTTTTGAAGAAACTGCGCCCGTATTTAATTCCAGAACCGGAAAAGAACTGGATTTTGTTGTACTTAACGCCGGGGGTGTTCGCTCCATAATTTCGCAGGGCAACGTAAGTGCAAGAAACGCATATGAAGTAATGCCTTTTGAAAACTATATCGTAGTGGTAGAACTGAGCGGTTCGGCCGCTAGGAAACTTATTGATTTTGTAGCCAAATCTTCGAGACCCCACCCCGTTTCGCGATTACAGATTTTAACGGACAAAAACCGTTCCTTGGAGTCCGTAAATATTAAAGGGCAACCTTTTGATGAAAGTCGAAATTACTACGTGGCCACCTCCGATTACTTGGTAAATGGAGGTCCGAGCGTTGGCTTTTTCGACGAAATCGTTTCTACGACAGAAATCGATTATCTTCTACGTAATGCCATCATCGACCACCTAAAAAAAGTGGATACCCTAAAATCTGAAGTAGACGACCGCATAAAACAATTGGATTAAATGAAAAGAAGAGATTTTATAACCAATACCACCGCTGCCTCCACATTGGTGGGGCTTGGCGGCCTTAGCTTGGCCTCATGCACCAACCTGGGCAAAAAGCATATCACGATTTTGCACACCAACGATGTGCACAGCCATATCGACTCTTTTCCCAATTCCCATTCCAAATATGCTAATTTGGGCGGAGTGGCCCGCAGGGCCACTTTAGTGGAACAAATTCGCAACGAAAATCCGAACACGCTGCTGTTTGATGCCGGGGATATTTTTCAAGGCACTCCCTATTTTAACTTTTATGGTGGTGAATTGGAGTTTAAACTAATGAGCGCCCTTAACTATGATGCCGCCACGGTGGGCAATCATGATTTTGATAATGGAATTGATGGCTTATTGGCCCAAATGCCCAATGCCTCCTTTGAAATGATCTCTGCCAATTACGACTTTTCCAATACCGTAATGGATGGTTACGTGAAGCCTTACAAAATTTATACTGTGGATGGCCTAAAAATAGGCGTTTACGGACTCGGGATAGAGTTAGATGGTCTGGTAACCAAAAAACTGTACAAGGAAACCCAATATCTGGATCCTTTTGATATCGCCTTGGACATGGAAAAAAGACTCAAAGAGGAGGAACAATGTGATTTGATCGTTTGCCTCTCTCATTTGGGTTATGACTACAAAGAACCGGATAGACCGTGCGATACTCGATTGGCACAGCAAACGTACCACACCGACCTTATCATTGGTGGGCATACCCACACCTTTTTGGACCAGCCCGATGTGCGTATCAACCAAAACGGCAATTCAGTACTGGTGAACCAAGTGGGCTGCTACGGTATCAATGTAGGGCGAATCGATTTTTATTTTGATGCCGATAGTAAAGCCTCTGCCAAGGGAGTGAGTATTAGGGTTTAGGAAAATCAGTAGAACAAATAAGGCTATAGATTAGCCTCCACCAACTCTTCTAACTCCTCCTCCAAACTATAATTTGGAAAAGAACGGCCTGCCCTATCGTACCAATATCCGGCATTCCACTTATCTCCTTCCTTACGGTGCAAGTAGGCATGGATCCAACTACCCATGGTCGTAGGGAGGTCTTGGGCTATATTATGGGACGCTTCCCAATCTCCCTTGGCGTCGAACCATAAAGATTGTAAAGCTTCGGGCCAATCGTTTGGCGGCACATCCAAATCTAAGCTAGAAGCAAATTGCTTAAAAGTCTTTGGCCTCATACTTCCAATTTTTGCAAAAATTCCTGTTCCGATATAATGGGCACACCTAAGGTTTCCGCTTTGGTCCGTTTACTGGGACCCATTTTATCGCCTGCGACCAAAAAACTGGTTTTTGAAGAAATGGAAGAAGAGACTTTTCCTCCGTTATCCTCTATCATCTTCTTTAAATCGTTTCGGCTAATCGTCTCGAATACTCCAGAAACAACGAATGTCTGCCCCTTTAGCAGCTCTGTTTGATTTTCCAATTGCTCCTCGGACAACGAAAACTGAAGACCGTAAGATTTTAATCGATCTACCACCTGAACATTTGCAGGTTCTGAGAAAAAATCGAGTACACTTTCCGCTATCCTATCACCAATTTCATCCACAGCCACAAGCTCTTCGTGAGAAGCAGTCATCAAAGCATCAATATCCTTGAATGCCTTTGCCAATTTTTTGGCCACGGTTTCTCCAACATATCTAATTCCTAAAGCAAAAAGGACACGTTCAAACGGAATGGTTTTTGAAGCTTGAACTCCATTCACCAAATTTTCAGCAGATTTATCCGCCATTCGTTCCAATGGTAGAATTTGTTCTTTGGTCAACGTGTAAAGGTCAGCATAGTTCTGAATCAAACCCTCTTTAAACAATAATTCCACGGTTTCTCCCCCCAAACCTTCAATATCCATGGCTTTTCGCGAAATAAAATGTTGGATCCTGCCGGTTATCTGCGGCGGGCAACCTACATCATTGGGGCAAAAATGTTGGGCTTCGCCCTCTTTTCGGATCAGTTCCGTTCCGCATTCAGGGCAATGGGCAATATACTGGGTGGGTTTTGAGTCTGGACTGCGTTGGGTAAAATCAACCCCCACAATTTTTGGAATAATCTCTCCTCCCTTTTCCACAAAAACGGTATCCCCTTCGCGAACGTCCAACTTGGCTATTTGGTCCGCATTGTGCAAGGATGCGCGCTTTACCGTAGTCCCTGCCAGCAAAACCGGTTCAAGATTGGCAACAGGGGTGATCGCGCCGGTACGCCCCACTTGATAGGTTATCTTATTGAGAATGGTCACGGCCTGCTCAGCCTTAAATTTATAGGCCATGGCCCAACGGGGCGACTTCGCCGTATAACCCAATTCCTCTTGTTGTTGCAAACTGTTCACCTTGACCACTACACCATCCGTTTCGTAGGGCAGATGATGACGGTTTGTGTCCCAATGATTTACAAATTGAAGCACCTCATCGGTAGATTTACACAATTTGGCCACGGTTGGGACCTTAAATCCCCAAGAACGCGCTTTCTCCAACATCTCGAACTGCGAATTGATACCCAAATTGTCGCCAACCACACTATACAACAGACATTCCAACGGACGCTGTGCCACCAAGGCACTATCTTGTAATTTTAAACTGCCGGAAGCCGTGTTCCTTGGATTCATGTAAGGGTCCTCGCCCGCTTCCACCCGCTCGGCGTTCATTTTAGCAAAACCTTCGAGTGTCAAAATAATCTCTCCCCTAATGTCAAATTTTGATGGATAATCCCCTTTTAACTGCAAGGGAACGGATTTTATGGTCTTGATGTTGTTAGTTACATCATCCCCCTGAAAACCATCGCCACGGGTAACGGCTTTGACCAATTTTCCATTTTCATAGGTTAGACTGATAGAGGCCCCGTCATACTTGAGTTCACATGTGAATTCTACTTCCACATCGCCCAAAATCCGCTGGATACGTTTTTCCCAATCTTCCAAATCCTCCTTGGAATACGAATTGTCCAAAGAATACATACGATGTTCATGGGCAACGGTTTCAAAATTTTTGGTGACCATACCACCTACTCGCAGACTTGGTGATGCGGCATCATAATATTCCGGATGTTCTTCTTCCAATTTTTGGAGTTCCTTGAGCTTCATATCGAACTCATAATCGGAAATGGAAGGCTCGTCGAGCACATAATATTTATAATTGTGTTCGCGAAGTTCGTTACGAAGCGATGCTATTTGTTCTTGGATGTTCATTTTCTATCAGCTTTTAGCATTCTCGGGTTACCAAAAATATCATTGCGCATTTCAATTTCCGAAAAGTGCTGGGTGTGGAAAAGCGCTTTGGTCTCGTCTCCCAAATATTGATTGATCTCAAAATACAACTTTCCTTTTTTTGATAAATATTTTTCAGCAAAATCTGTAATTGCCCTGTAAAACACCAATGGGTCGTTATCTGGGACAAATAGCGCCGTATGGGGTTCAAAATCTTTCACATTTTTATGGATTTGACTTTTTTCCAACTCCCTGACATAGGGTGGGTTGGACACAATTACATCAAACACAAGTTCAGACTCAAGTTCAAGTCCAGGATTCAGAATGTTATGGTGCAAAAATGTAATATCCACTTCGTTCATTTCCGCATTTTTTCGAGCAACGCTCAACGCTCCCTCGGAAACATCCAGTGCATATACTTTAGCACCCGGTAGATGTTTGGCCAATGCTATTGCAATGCACCCGCTTCCTGTTCCAATGTCAAGAATTTTAAACGAACGGTCATTGAGCGGGGTCGAAATTACGCTTCGACTTCGCCCAGCGTCCTTTTTAGACGGTTTTTTCACTGGAAAATCATCCAGAATCCACTGAACCAATTCCTCTGTTTCGGGCCGTGGAATCAGTACATTTTTATTTACTTGTAATTCCAGGTCCATAAAATGGGCAGTTCCCAATATATACTGTATGGGTTTCTCCATTTTTAGTTCGGACAAAGCTTCAAAAAGCGGCTGCTCCTCTTCTTTTAACAAGGTTAAACCGGGCTGTATAGCCAAAACAAAACGTTGCAGATTTAGATAATGCTCTATACAAGAGTAAAAAAAAGAATCGATCTCTTCTTTTGAGTAAATGTCGCCCAATTCCTTATGGAAAATGTTTTTGACTTCTTTTAGTTGCATTATAATTTTTTAAGCATCCAGACCGGACAGGAATAATGTCCCGTACTGCCCATTGGGGCGTCGATATAGTCAAATCCGTTCTTTTTGTACAGTTTTTGCGCTGCTTCCATGTAAGGCATGGTTTCCAGATAACATGCCTCGAAACCGAACTCCTTTGCTTTTTGCAAGCATACATGGATCATTTGCGCGCCCAACCCTTTCCCCCTGGCCTCTTCCAAAAAATACATTTTTTGCAACTCGCATACGTTGCCATCGTAGTTGTCCAGTTGTGCTACACCGGCGCATCCGACAATCCTTCCTTGGTGCTCCACCACAAAATAAGCTGCTTTGGGCACATTGTAAGCTGAAAACATATCATCCAAGGATTTATCGGCATAGGCAGTGCCCACTTTGGGAATTCCCATATCTTCAAAAACTTTGCGTATTACCTGGGCCACCTGAGGGTTGTCATCGGGGGTTATTTCTCGAATCGCCGTATCTCCCATTTTGTGCTATTATTGTTCTATTTTTGCCGGGTGAAGATACATCAAAAATACATCCTTCGCTGCATTGAACTGGCCAAAAAAGGCCTGGGAACTACAGCTCCAAACCCTCTGGTGGGCTGTGTTATCGTGCATAATAACAAAATTATTGGAGAGGGTTTTACCGATCCTTATGGTGGTCCACATGCAGAGGTAAACGCCATACGTTCGGTGAAGAACAAAACTTTGCTGAAAGAAGCCTCGTTATATGTTACTTTAGAACCCTGTTCCCACTATGGAAAAACACCCCCCTGTGCTGATTTAATTGCTAAACATAAACTCAAAGAGGTTTTTATTGGGTTACAGGATCCACATGATAAAGTAGCCGGAAAAGGCATCAAAAAATTACAAGCTGCCGGATGTGAGGTTACGGTCGGCATTCTTGAAAACGCATGTAGGGCACACCACAAGCGGTTTCTGACCTATATGGAGAAAAAACGGCCTTACATAATTCTAAAATGGGCCGCTTCCGATGATGGCTTTTTAGCTCCCGATGCCGCTAAGCGAAGTGACAACTCTGAGCCTTTTTGGATCACCAATGCCCATTCCAAACAGTTGGTGCACCAATGGCGAAGTCAAGAGCAAGCAATTCTGGTAGGTACTAAAACCGTTTTGGAAGACAACCCAAGTTTGACCACTCGCAATTGGGCCGGTAAAAGCCCGGTTCGTGTGGTATTGGACCGTGATTTAAAATTAGACCAACGTTTTCACGTGTTGGATGCCTCCGTAAAAACAATCGTACTGACCGAGGTTACCGATGGAAAAAAATATATTAAAGGAGTGGATTACGCCTTGGTTGATTTTTCAAAACCTTTGGCTCAACAAATTTGCAATGCTCTATACAGGCACAACATCAACAGTGTAATTGTTGAAGGAGGCTCACGAACACTTCAAACCTTTATAGATGAAAATTTATGGGACGAAGCACGGGTCTTTAAAGGTTCCGTTCGCTTTAAAAATGGATTGCCCGCACCAAAACATCAAGGAATATTGCAAGAAAGAACACAAATTTTAACCGACACCCTATCCATATATATAAATGATTAAAAATATAATTCTCGATTTTGGCGATGTACTTATTAATTTGGATAAACCTGCCACCGCAAAAGCCATGGTCCAACATGGTTTTAGTGGCATAACGCCAGATTTGGAACAGCTGTTTCAGAATTATGAGAAAGGACTATTGGGTTCTTCGGAGTTTTTGGACAGTGTTTCCTCTTATTTCCCAAATGCCAGCAGGGAATACTTAGTGGATGCCTGGAACTCCATATTATTGGATTTTCCCGAAAAGCGACTGAACTTTATTGAGCAGTTGGCCGCAGAAAACGAATACAAACTGTTATTGCTGAGCAATACGAACGACTTACATATAGAATGTGTAAAGCAAGAAATGGGGATGAAACGTTATAATAGGTTCAAAAACGCATTTGATGTGTTCTACCTAAGCTACGAAATCGGTATGCGAAAGCCGGACAGCGAAATATTCGAATTTGTATTACAGGAAAACAACCTAGTGCCCCAAGAAACTTATTTTGTGGACGATGTGAGCGAGAATACCGATGCCGCCGCCGCATTGGGCATAAATACTTGGAACTTAGCTGTGGGGAAAGAGGACATAATCCAATTAAAATCGAAATTATAAATGCTCTACCTAGCCCTTAGTGTAATGAGTTCCACTTGGATTTTTGTGGTATTTAAACTGTACGATGTGTACAAAGTACAGACCCTGATCGCCATTATAGTGAATTACTTTACGGCTTGCTCGGTTGGATTATTACTGTACGACCAACCATTGGAAATACAACAAATTTTGGGCGCATCTTGGATATGGGGACCCATATTTATGGGGGTGCTTTTCATCACTATTTTTAATTTAATGGCAAAAACATCGCAGGTTGCCGGTGTATCGGTAGCATCTGTGGCCACAAAAATGTCGCTTGTAATACCGGTATTGCTAGGCGTTCTATTATATAGGGAGCAGTTAAGTGCATTCGAGACCATAGGTATCCTGTTGGCATTGGCCGCAGTGTATTTGGTGTCCGGTAAGGGAAAGGGAATCCATGTGGACCGTAAACATTTAATACTGCCCATATTGGTATTTTTAGGTTCCGGGGTTATTGATTCCAGCATTAAGTATTTTGAAGAAGAACATTTATCGGACCCTGAAATTCCAATTTTTTCGTCCATGATCTTTGGGTTCGCAGCTTTATCGGGATTGGTATTTATCGCTATTAGACCCAACAAAAAGGAAATGAAATTGAACATGAAAAATGTACTGGGCGGAGTTGCCTTGGGCATACCCAATTACTTTTCCATCTATTTTCTTATCCGTGCGCTACGGGCGGACCTATTGGGCAGTGCCGCTATATTTACCATAAACAATGTGGCGATCGTTATGCTATCTACCTTGATCGGTATTCTACTGTTCAAGGAAAAACTTACACCTAAAAACTGGGCAGGTGTAGCACTCTCCGTTTTGAGTATAATATTGGTAGCTTTGTTTTAATGGAGCGACCGGATACCTACAAAACTTTACATCGACCTTCCGAGGGGATACTATATAAGGATAGAAAGAGTAAATTCTATGCACAGGTTTTCCCCATTAGATCCGAAGATGATGTAAAACCCATCGTAGAGGAGCTGAGAAAAAAATACCATACGGCCAACCATGTTTGCTATGCATGGCAATTGGGAACGGAAAATCCAATCTATAGGGCCAATGATGATGGGGAGCCGAACAACTCCGCCGGCATGCCCATTTATGGCCAAATACAATCTTTTGATGTTACCAATGTACTCATCACCGTGACCCGGATATTTGGCGGTACCAAACTTGGGGTCGGAGGATTGATACAGGCTTACAAAACTGCAGCACAAATGGCCCTGGAAAATTCCAAAATCGTAAAAAAAATCATTAGGTCGCAATACCGGTTGCAATTTGGTTATGCAGACATGGATAAGGTAATGCGTATCATCAAACAGAAAAATCTGGACCTTGTTTCACAAAAAATGGAGTTGGATTGTGATTTTGTTATTTCTGTCCGGTTAAGTGAGTCCGAAGACGTGTTTCAAATTTTCGATGAAATGCAAGCTGTGGCCATAACGCCCATTACATAATTGATAAAATATCCAGTAACTCAAAGCCTTTACCCATTACTGACATCTGAATTCCTCCTACGGTTCACCTAAGAATCCATCATTCAGTTTTTCCAAGATATATTCCGGACACTTAATGGGTCTTCCCGTTTTCTTGTCCATAAAGGCCAAAACTGTATTTGCAACGGCCAACAGCTCACCAGATTCATTTATTAGCTCGTAATCGAACTCTATCTTGACCATGGGTTTGGATTTCAGCTTTGTTTTAACCGTAATAAGGTCATCGTAAAGCGCAGACTTTTTGTAATCAATACGTAAGGAAATTACGGGCAACATAACCCCATTCTCCTCCATACTTTTGTAGGTAATTCCCAAGGCCCTTAACCACTCCACCCGGCCCATCTCAAAATACTGTGCATAATTGCCGTGATAAACGACTCCCATTTGGTCGGTTTCTGCATATCGGACCCGAAAAGAATGTGAATTTAAACCCATTTTTAACTTAAAAATTATATATTTAGAGGCTCGTTGATTTTGAGAGTAACATGCGAAAAAAAAACAGAACTTTCAATGACTATTTGATTTTTTTTTTAAAAGAATTGTTCACATATTTGTCGCATCCAATAAGCATTTAATAACCCTATAAATGCTTACTCTTAAATTATAAGCTAACCATTAAAACAAGGAAAAACTTCTATGAGTGCTACTGCTAATTCCGTATGGAACAACTGTTTGGCTTTTATCCAAGATAACATCCAACCGCAGGCATTCAAAACTTGGTTTGAGCCTATAAAGCCTATTAAATTAACAGATAAGGCTTTGAGCATTCAGGTTCCCAGTAAGTTTTTCTACGAATGGCTCGAAGAACACTATGTTAAGCTTTTAAAAGTTGCCATGACCAGAGAGTTGGGCAACAATGCAAAGCTGATCTATGTGATTAAAATGGAAAACAAATACGGTAACAAGGAACCCTTTACGGAGCAAATCCCAAGTTCCAACCGTACCGCTGTTGGACCCCAAGAATTGGATGTGCCGATCACCTCCAAAAGTCCCGAGCTAAAAAATCCATTTGTGATTCCAGGAATTCGGAACATTAAGATTGAATCCCAATTAAACCCCAACTACAATTTCGATAATTTCCTGGAAGGAGATTCCAACCGTTTGGCCCGTTCCGCGGGTATGGCCGTGGCCAACAAACCCGGGGGAACTTCCTTCAACCCATTGTTGGTTTTTGGGGGAGTGGGATTAGGGAAAACACATTTAGCCCACGCCATTGGTGTAGAAATAAAGGATAAGTACCCGGAAAAGACCGTTCTTTATATTTCTGCGGAAAAATTCACCCAACAATATATCGAATCGGTAAAAAAGAACACTCGAAACGACTTTATCCACTTTTACCAATTAATAGATGTACTTATTATAGATGATGTACAATTTCTATCCGGTAAATCTGGAACCCAGGATGTATTTTTCCACATTTTCAACCATTTGCACCAAAATGGCAAGCAGGTGATATTGACTTCGGACAAAGCTCCTGTGGATATGCAGGACATTGAACAACGCTTACTCTCCCGTTTTAAATGGGGATTGTCTGCAGAATTGCAAAGTCCAGATTACGAAACACGGGTTTCCATCTTAAAAAATAAACTCTACCGCGATGGCGTTGAAATGCCGGAAGAGATTATAGACCACGTGGCCAAAAACATTAAGACCAACATTCGCGAACTGGAAGGAGCCATTATTTCGTTGATAGCCCAATCTTCTTTCAATAAGCGGGAGGTAACTCTGGAATTGGCCCAACAGGTAGTGGACAAATTTGTAAAGAACACAAAGCGCGAAGTATCCATCGATTACATTCAAAAAGTGGTTTCGGATTATTTCGAAATGGATGTGGCCACCCTACAGTCCAAAACAAGAAAGCGACATATTGTACAGGCGAGACAGTTGGCCATGTTCTTTGCGAAAAAGTTTACTAAGGCATCCTTGGCAAGTATTGGGTCACAAATCGGAAAACGTGACCATGCAACGGTACTCCACGCCTGTAAAACAGTGGATAACTTAGCGGAAACGGACAAGCAATTCAGAAAATATATTGAGGATCTGAACAAAAAGTTCACCTAAACCCAACTTCACTTTTTCCTTATGAAAACCAAAGTATTGATGGTCTGCCTCGGTAATATTTGCAGATCACCTTTGGCCGAAGGCATACTGCAATCCAAAGTTGATCCCGATAAGGTACTGGTCGATTCTGCAGGAACAGCCGGTTACCACGTGGGCAATCCGCCCGATAAGCGTTCCATTGCCGTTGCCCAAAAATATGGCCTAAACATACAAGACCAAAAATGCAGAAAGTTCTCCAAAAAGGATTTTTTGGAGTTTGACCACATTTACGTAATGGACCGCAGCAATTTTTCCAATGTGGCCAGTTTGGCAAGCGACCAAAAAGAAGCTGCTAAGGTAAAACTACTTTTGACCGAAGTGGAATTGGGACTTATCGAAGTACCCGACCCCTACTACGGCGGGGACGATGGTTTTGAAAATGTGTACCAAATGATCAATACCGCTTGTGAGGCAATTGCGAAAAAGCTAAATTAAACCCATGGAAGATGAAAAACCCGGTTTGGTAGTTGGCAAAATCTATTTGATCCCAACCACACTTGGAGACAATGCTCCCTTGGAAGTTTTGCCCATTTCGGTAAAAGGCACCATAGAAAGGATAGACCACTACATTGTTGAAAATGAAAAAACTGCCCGTAGGTTCATTAAACGAGTCAGTCCTAACAAGCCACAACCCGAACTTAAGTTGCAGTTACTGAACAAGTACACCAACCCTGAAGAAATACCATCCTTTTTAGATCCCTGTATACATGGGTTCGATATTGGTGTTCTTTCCGAAGCTGGTTGTCCGGGTATTGCCGACCCAGGTGCAGATGTAGTGCGTGTGGCACACGAAAAAAGAATACAAGTAGTTCCATTGGTAGGCCCCTCCTCCATTCTAATGGCCATGATGAGCAGTGGCATGAACGGGCAAAACTTTGCCTTTAACGGCTATTTGCCCATAGACAATGCAGAACGAAAGAAAATTTTGAAAAGTTTGGAGCGACTTTCCAGGGACAAAGGCCAATCCCAAATTTTTATGGAAACTCCCTACCGCAACAATAAAATGCTCAAGGAGCTGATAAAAACACTTCAAAAATCAACACGGTTGTGTATTGCCTGCGATATTACGTTGCCTACGGAGTTTATCGCCACCAAAACCGTACACGAATGGGGGGAAATCGATTTAGATTTAGACAAAAGACCTACCATTTATATTTTACAAGCATAAAAAAAGCCCCGATAATTCGGGGCTTTTTGTTTCAATACGCAGTTTCAATTAAACCTTGGCATTTTTTTGTTGCTTGATATTGGAAATATCATAGCCTGCAAATTTCTTCATATAGTAGGAGATGCTACTTCCGTACGCATCGGTTACATCGTTTTGCCCATAAGATCGCAGATATTTTTTTACGTTACCGGCTCCGGCCAAATGTGCCGCAGCCAATATTCCGGATTCGGTAACTTGAATGCCACCGATCGTTTTGCCTTTGAAACGTTTGATATCTCTTCGCAAAATCCATTTGTTACGGGCAATGTTGGCCTCAAAAGCCTTTTCTTGAAGTTCTGGGTTCGACAGAAAATCATCCATATCGTAAACGCCCATCAAATTTAAGGTACTACTACCAAACTGGTACTTACCTAAATAACCCAATGTGTTTACTCTATGATATTTACCCTGGGATTCTTTGAAAGCGAGCGCTTCCTTAAAGCCATTAAAGGCTTTGCCCAAAAAAGGAGGTGTTACCTCGTCCTCTTCTAAAAGTGCAATGGAGCTTTGTGGCGCAAAAATCTCCGAATTGGCCATAACCTTAAGTGAATCAGGAATTTCAACAGTTTCCTTTTTCATTACGGTGTAAGTACCAAAACTTGTCAAAACTACGATCATGGCAAGATGCAGTATAAAACCAATCCATCTTTTCATAATGTTCTCTTTTGTGATCTCGATACATATACGTATCAAAAATCAATTTGGCCGGCAAATATAGGGGGAGATATTTTAACGGGTACCCTAAAGCTCATAAAGATTTCTTAAATGAGGCTTAAAATCCGTTAAAGTGATGAATATCAACGGTAAAGCGCCCTATCTAAGTACCTTTTGTTGATTTAACCAACGGGTGTACTGCACTTTATTTCGGTTGTGCTGCGCCAAAGTTTTGGCAAACATGTGGTACCCAAAGTTGGAAACGTCTGCCACAAAATAGAGATAATCGTGCTTTTCTGGATTCAAAACGGCATCTATCGAGGTAATGTCCGGCATGGTGATAGGTCCCGGTGGAACACCTGCATATTTATAGGTGTTGTATGGAGAATCCATTTCCAGATCACGAAAGAGTACTCTTTTTATAATTGTATCATAGTTACCGGTCTCCTTTTTAATGGCATAGATTACGGTAGGATCGGCCTGGAGCAACATCCCTCTTTTGATTCTGTTGAGGTAAACCCCGGCAACACGAGGTCGCTCATCCACCTTTGCTGTTTCTTTTTGTACAATGGCGGCCAAAGAAGTAACCTCGTTTGGCGTAAGGCCCAAACTTTTGGCCTTTTGTAGTCGGGTATCTGTCCAAAAGCGGTCATATTCTTTTTTCATCCTATCCCTGAAGCCCTCTGCATTTGTATTCCAGAAAAATTCGTAGGTATTGGGAATATACATGGCCAACTTGGTATCTTCATCAAACCCATGCTCTTGCAGAAAACCGGGATCATTGAATGTTTGCAATAACGATAAGCTATCTGCCTCTATTTGCTCAGCGACCCGTCCCGCCAACAAAGCCAACGATTCTTGATTATTAAAGGAAACCTGCACAGGAATATTGGCACTGCGCAAGGTATTGATGATGTCGTTATTGTTCATCCCTTTTTTGAGTGCATATTTTCCTGCTTTTATGTTATTGATATATCCCTTGCGTTTGGCAACAGCCTCAAAAGAAGACATATCTTTCAATAAAGGCTCAACGGAGGTGGCAACATCGGAAAACGAAGCATCCGAAGCAATGTAAACATATGCTTTGCTATTATTGAACTGTGTATTGGGGCTAAAAATGGCGCTATAAATCCGATATGCGATAAAACCACAAATTATCAGTCCAAGTATGGCCGTGGCCCAAAGTACTTTTTTAAGATTCATTGGTGTTGATCTTTTGAAACATTATTTCGTTTTTGAACCCTTTATGGGTCCGTATCCATTCTTTTTTGATGCCTATTTCCTTAAATCCCAACTTTTTGAACAAGTGGATACTAGCGAGATTATCTTCTAAAATATTGGCATATAATTGATGCATATCCAAAACGGAAAATGCATAATCACACAATAGTGATAATGCCTCCGCTCCTACACCCCTGTTTCTATAACTAGGTTCGGCAATAACGATTCCGATTCCCGCCCTCCGATTTTTGGGATCAAAATCAAAAAGATCTATCAATCCGATACATGGATCATTTTGATCGCCAATGCAAAGCCTCAGCTGTTTAACATCGTAAATATCCCTGTGGGCATTGTCCAGATAGGATTGAAGCACCTTCTTGGAATACGGTTTTAAGGTACCGCTCACCTCCCAGACCGATGTATCGTTTTCCAATTTGTACAGAAAATCCAAGTCGGCAGGCTCTAGCGCGCGCAAATAAATATGTTCTCCTTTTATATTGAGCATGTAATGGTTCCTTTAAATACCTGTTCGGCAGGTCCTTCTAAAAAAATGTTGGTGTATTTACCGTTATGCTTTTCAAAATAAATGGTAAGATCACCTCCAATGGTCTCAATATGTATTTGTTTAGCGGCAGTCTTACCTAGTTCGAACATGGTTAGGGCCGCTGCTGTTACCCCGGTTCCACAGGAATATGTTTCGTCTTCTACGCCACGTTCATAGGTTCTTACCCGAAAAGCATCTTCCGCTTTTTGTTCCACAAAATTGATATTGCTACCCGACTCGCCATAAATACCATATCGAAGTTTCTTTCCCTCTTTGGGCACATCAAATTTTTCCAGTTCGTCAACAAGCTGCACATGGTGCGGGGAACCCGTATCCAAAAAGCTGTGGTTGGGCTTTTGATGGATTTTGTCCACATCGATCATTTTTAGCTTCACCTGTTTTCCGCTTATAGTTGCGAAATGCAGTCCATCCACTGCGTTGAACGTGGTCTCTTTTTTAAATATGCCCAGATAATGTGCAAAAGCTACCAAACATCGTCCTCCATTGCCACACATACTGCCCTCTTTCCCGTCGGCATTAAAATAAACCATTTTAAAATCCGACATATTGTCATTCTCAAGCAGCATCAAGCCATCTCCACCTATGCCAAATCTTCTATCACAAAGTTTTGAAATCAGCTTGGTATCGTTTTTGGGGAAAATATGTTGACGATTATCGATAATTACAAAATCGTTTCCCGTTCCTTGGTATTTAAAAAAGTGCAGTTCCATGATTATCTACAAAGGAACAAATATAGGGGATTCTTTAAGGTTTTTTTTGTAGTTAAAACAGCGTTAAACCAACTTGATCAAAAATTGAATTATTTTAATTTTGACAAAGCTAAATGTTAAATAATTATTGAATTATGAAGAAAATAGCGAGTTTACTCTTGGTTTCCGTATTTGCAGGAGCAATTACCCTGGGAGCCTACAAATTATTTTTTGAGAAGGAAAGCTATAAATGGGTCACTTCTGAACAAGAGACTCCATTTTTGTCCACTAGCAATCTAGATACTTCGGCAAGAGGTGCCGGAATCAATAAGGTCGACTTTACCTTGGCTGCCGAAAAAACAGTGCATTCCGTGGTACACGTTAAAAACATGACCATTAGTAGAGGCCCTTCCAGTATTGCGGAATTCTTTTATGGTTACGAACGTCAGCAAACCCCACAGGTGGGAACAGGATCAGGGGTAATTATTTCCCCGGACGGTTATATAGTGACCAACAATCACGTAATTGCCAATTCCAGTCAATTGGAAGTTACCTTGAACAATAACAAAACATATGAAGCTGAAGTAATCGGGACGGATGCAGATTCGGATATCGCCCTTATAAAAATTGATACGGACGATGCGCTTCCTTATTTGGCCTTTGGTGATTCCGACCATACCAAAATCGGGGAGTGGGTGCTGGCAGTAGGCAACCCGTTTAACCTTACCTCAACCGTCACAGCGGGTATTGTTAGTGCAAAAGCCCGGTCTTTATCACCTACCAGAACACAATCCTTTATCCAGACCGATGCTGCCGTAAATCCTGGAAACAGTGGTGGTGCGTTGGTAAACACCAACGGGGACCTGATCGGAATCAATACTGCTATTACCTCTCAAACAGGTTCTTATGTTGGATATGCCTTTGCAGTACCGAGCAATATCGCCAAAAAAGTAGTGGAAGATATAATGGAGTTTGGCAATGTGCAGAAAGGACTTTTGGGCATATCGGCGGCAAATACCAAGTCCAAGGCCGCAATCGAAATGGGACTAGATCAATTGGAAGGAGTATATGTTGCCGGGGTCGAAGAAGAATCCGGTGCTGACGATGCAGGTTTGCTGGAAGGCGACATTATTAAAAAAGTGGATAATATAGATATTCAAAAATTCTCGGAACTTACGGGGTACCTCTCCGCAAAAAGACCCGGTGATGTAGTTAGGGTAACGTTAGAGCGCGACGGCGAAAGTCTTGTAAAAAATGTTACCTTAAAAAAACAGAACAGTGTTATCCTTCCCGCAACTTCGTTCAAGGTAATGAACTTGACAAAAGAGGATAAAAAGAAATTTGGCGTATCCAAAGGCGTAAAAATAATCGATGTCCCACAAGGTTATGCCCGATACGACCTTACCAATAAAATAATCATTGAACTGGATGGTGAGCCTATCAGCAACATAGAAGATGCCAAAGAAAAATTTGGTCAGATATCCAGATACGGTAGAACCAGTTTTACCATGATCAATGCAAATGGAGAAAAAGAACACATGATACTTCAGTAAACTGAGGGTCACACTTTTAAAGCGTCTTTAAAAAGACGCTTTTTTTATGTCCAATAAGTTTTACGAAAACGTTTGAAATATCTAATTTTGCCGAAAATTAAACTACACAACTGTAACCATCATCCATGAGCAACAACAATTCGTACGAAAAAGAGCTTGCGTTCCAAGCGGATAGAAGAAAGGCAACCACGGAATTTATTAAAATCATTAGCGATTTATGGTACGACAAGGCCATAGAAGTCGTACTCTTTAAAAATCAGATAATCGATAAAAATGTGAGCGACATCATCAACCTGCACGATTATGCCGGTGAATTTGTCCAAAAGCCGATGTCGATCTTTGATTCAGTAGAAATTCTTAGGGCAATCAACGACCTCAATCTGCCTCCAGCCAAATTGGATATTGGAAAACTAACGTACGAATACAACAATAACCAAAACGCCCATTTGAACGTAAAGGCCTTTGTGATAGATAAACTAAAGGATGCGGAATCTTCCAAGGCCATAAAACCTAAAGATGTTGTACTCTATGGATTCGGCCGCATTGGACGCCTAGTAGCCAGGGAACTTATGGCCAAAACAGGACGTGGCAGTCAGCTGCGCTTGCGTGCCATTGTGGTTCGTGGAGAATTGAACAAGGAAATCTTGGAAAAAAGGGCTGCACTTTTAAAAACGGATTCCGTTCACGGGCCATTTACCGGAACGGTGGACATTGACGAGGAAAAGCAAGCCTTGGTGATCAATGGCACAACAGTAAGGATCATCAGTGCCAATCAGCCGGAAGATATAGATTATACCAAATATGGCATTACCAACGCCCTGATCATCGACAACACAGGGGCCTTTAGGGACAATGTTGCCCTTTCCAGGCATTTAAAATCCAAAGGGGCAAGCAAAGTATTGCTGACCGCTCCTGGTAAGGAAGTACCTAATATTGTTCATGGCGTAAACCATAAGGATTTTAATCCGGACAAAACCAAGATTTATTCCGCAGCGTCTTGCACGACCAACGCCATTACCCCAATTTTAAAAGTGGTGGAGGACTCTTTGGGCATTAAGAAGGGACATCTGGAAACCATACATGCCTATACCAACGACCAAAATCTGGTGGACAATATGCACAAAAAATACCGTCGTGGCCGTGCCGCCGCCCTAAACATGGTGATCACGGAAACCGGTGCCGGCTCAGCCGTGGCCAAGGCGTTGCCCTCCTTGCAAGGCAAGCTAACGTCCAACGCCATTAGAGTTCCCGTACCCAATGGATCATTGGCCATTCTAAATTTGGAAGTAAAAAACAAGACTTCCAAAGAGGGTATAGACACCATCATAAAAAAATATGCTTTGGAAGGAGACTTGGTAGAGCAAATAAAATACGCCCTGAGCAACGAACTCGTATCTTCGGATATAATTGGCACCACTGCTCCATCCATTTATGACAGTAATGCCACAATTGTTTCGGCAGATGGTAAAAATGTGGTTCTATATATTTGGTATGACAATGAGTACGGGTATTCCCATCAAGTAATACGATTGGCAAAATATATCGCAAAAGTTAGGCGTTATACCTACTATTAGTGGATGACGAATTGTTCAAAGAACCGGTTTTCTTTTTCATAATTAGGTATATTGGCGTAATTTCGTCCCGCCCTTAATCTAAAATTTAATACGAGAACATTATTGAACATGAAGCAATTACGCATTTTATTCAGCCTATTTTTACTTATTCCATCATTTTTGGTCCATGCGCAGGAAGAAGAACCTCCTGTCCAAGAAGCCGACAACACCCTGAGAGGGCAGTTTGAAGAACTGGAAAGAAAGTCTGGAAATTATCGGGCCAATGGGATCCGCTATGAAGTAATCAAGCTATCCGAGCTGTACGAAACCAAAAACAATATTTTTGACTCCATTGATACGGCCAATAAAACCATAAAGGACCTGTCCGCCACTATAGATGCGAACAAGTCCGAAATCGAAGATCTAAACGAGAAATTACAGGATACCACAAACAAGCTGAACAACGTTACCGAAGAAAAGGACAGTATCTCCTTTTTTGGGGCACTGATCAGCAAAGGCACCTATAATTTTATTTTATGGGCCATTATTTTTGGTCTTTTACTGCTATTGCTCTTTTTCATTTATCGATTCAGAAATAGTAATTTCCTTACGCAGCAAGCCAAATCCGCACTGGCCGATTTGGAAGAAGAGTACCAAAACCATAGGCGTCGCGCACTGGAACGTGAACAGAAAATTAGCCGGCAACTACAGGATGAGCTCAATAAGCAAAAAAAGTAAACCATAAGGCTCCCTAAAATAGGAGCCTTTCTTTTTTATGCCCGTTAGGATAGCTTTCATTACTTTTGGCAGGAATAAACATTCATACAAAAGTCCATGCGGATAGACATTATCACAGTTCTTCCAGAGCTTTTAAAAAGTCCTTTCGAAGCATCTATTTTAAAAAGGGCCATCGAAAAAGGACTGGTAGAAGTACACATGCATAATTTAAGGGATTATACCACGGGCAATTATAAGCAAGTGGACGATTACCAATTTGGTGGTGGTGCAGGCATGGTGATGATGATCGAGCCTATCGACAAATGCATCTCAAAACTAAAATCCGAAAGAGAGTACGACGAGATCATTTATATGACACCGGATGGCCAAACCTTGAACCAGGGAATGGCCAACCAGATATCCCTTAAAAAAAACTTGATCATACTCTGCGGACATTATAAAGGAGTGGACCAACGGGTAAGGGATTTGTTTGTAACAAAGGAAATCTCAGTGGGCGACTACGTGCTCTCCGGAGGTGAATTGGGCGCTGCCATTTTGTGCGATGCGGTGATTAGACTGCTGCCCGGTGTACTTAACGATGAAACTTCGGCGTTAACCGATACTTTTCAGGATAACTTATTGGCTCCCCCGGTCTATACCAGACCTGCAGAATACAAGGGCATGGAGGTTCCAAAGATATTGCTGAGCGGTAACTTTCCAAAGATTGAAAAATGGCGGGAAGAACAAGCATTGCAGCGCACCCGCGAAAGAAGACCTGACCTTTTGGAATAAGATACTATGGAAAATTACGATGCATATTTTATGGCCGGAGGTGCTCTCCAAATATTGGGAAAACTAATTCTTGTGTTGGCGAGCGGCATTCTTTTCACCAAGCAAAGAAACCTGGGCACTACACTTATGCTTCTGGGCAGCCTGCTTTCCATTGTATTTTCCCTCGGCACTCTTCTCCTTACCACATTCTCGGCCCAAGCAGGACCCGAATCGGTTATCAAAGCCAATGCGCTGGGTAGTTTGTTGACACCCCTCCCCTACATTCTCTTTGCGATTGGTTTGTTCTGGTTCTCCCTAAAGCAGGTGAAGAAACATCCCAAAAATCAATAACAGGTTCAAAAAGCAAAAAACCACTTGCTATTTCTAAATATTGCATTACTTTTGCAATCTCAAAATCAACCTCTGACGAAATCCGTGAAAGTTGGTCTTGTCCAAAACAATTAAAAAGACAAAAATGGAATCCTTAGTAAAATTTGTTGAAGACGAATTTGTTCCAAAAAAAGAATTTCCAAAATTTTCAGCTGGTGATACCATCACTGTTTATTACGAAATCAAGGAAGGTGAAAAAACACGTACTCAGTTCTTTAAAGGTGTTGTGATCCAACGAAGAGGAAGTGGCGCAACAGAAACTTTTACCATTCGTAAAATGTCCGGTACCGTTGGTGTGGAAAGAATTTTCCCAGTGAACATGCCTGCTTTGCAAAGAATTGAAGTAAACAAAAAAGGTAAAGTACGTAGATCAAGAATCTTCTACTTTAGAGGTCTTACCGGTAAAAAGGCCCGTATTAAAGAGATCAAGGGATAATCCATATTCCGTACAACATGAAAAAGCACCTGTTACAGGTGCTTTTTTTATGAACAATTGTTAATAACCACGGTTCATATCGTGTTGATTTTTAATCGTTTAAAAAGTTGCGCGATACAAATTTTCCCTCTACTTTAGACAAAGATATGATTGGGATACCATCACAATGATATCTATTTAAAGTTGACGTTCTTTAAAACTATGTATTCCCTTTTAATTGGTAACACTACTGATCACAAAAGGATTTTCGATTGGAGGAAAGCTTAGGCAATTCTTCAACGGAAAAAGTAAATTTTATGTGCGAATGAAAGAGCAATTTTTCATTTTGATAAAATTTAGGAATGCCATAGTATCACTTTGCAGCATGTAGTTAATTGAAAAATTAGAAGCATGGCAGAGTAAACGTCGAGGGGACTTAAAATGTAATCTAATAGATTATGGTTTTGGCAACAAAACAAGTTTTAGTCCTATCTGAAAGCCATATCCTTCTTTAAAAAGAGGATATGGCTTTTGTTTTTAATAAATTCACAACAAAACCACCTACTTTTTACTCTTTTCCATTCGTTCTTCACCGTCCATAAATCGTATATTTGCAACCGCTCAAACAAATTCAGATAAATGGCAAAACTATATTACACAAAAACAGATGAGGCTCCCGCCTTAGCAACATTATCATTCTTGCCCATTGTTAAATCATTTACCGAGACCGCCAATATCGCAGTAGAGACCAAGGACATCTCCTTGGCCGGTAGAATTGCCGCTGTGTTCCCCGAACTATTGACCGACGACCAAAAAGTTACGGACGACCTGGCAATCCTTGGCGAACTCGCAAAAACACCAGAAGCCAATATCATTAAGCTTCCGAATATCAGCGCCTCCATCCCTCAGTTAAAAGAGGCCATTGAGGAACTACAAGCAAAGGGATACAAACTTCCCGATTACCCGGACGAACCAAAGACCGACGAAGAAAAGGTAATCAAAGCAAAATACGACAAAGTAAAAGGTAGTGCGGTAAATCCAGTGCTTCGAGAAGGGAACTCGGACAGACGTGCTCCAAAAGCCGTTAAAAACTACGCAAAGGCTCATCCTCACACCATGGGCAAATGGTCTTCAGACTCCAAGACCCATGTGGCCACCATGTCTCACGGCGATTTTAAATCCAACGAAAAATCAATGACCTTGTCACATGCTGACAATATCCGCATTGAGTTGGTCGGCAACGATGGAGAGACCACCGTACTTAAAAACAATCTTTCGCTTTTACAAGGCGAGGTTATCGATGCCACGGTAATGAGCAAAAAAGCATTGGTAGAATTCCTAACAAGGGAAATCGCCGATGCCAGAGCGAACAATATATTATTATCCTTGCACTTTAAGGCAACAATGATGAAGGTTTCCGACCCGATTATATTTGGCCATGCCTTGGAAGTATATTTCGCGGAACTGTTCAAAAATTATGGGGAGACCTTCGATAAATTAGGGATAAACCCGAACAACGGTCTAGAATCCCTGTTGGATAAAATCGGAGAGTTGCCCGAAGCGCAGCATAAAGAAATTGAAAAAGCAATCAAGGACAGTATCGATAACGGTCCTGACCTGGCCATGGTAAATTCCGATAAGGGAATCACCAATCTACATGTACCGAGCGATGTAATCATTGATGCCTCCATGCCTGCAATGATCAGAAACTCCGGTAAAATGTGGGACAAAAATGGAGAACTTCAGGATACAAAAGCTATAATTCCAGATAGCAGCTATTCCGGTATTTACCAAGCAACCATCGACTTTTGTAAAGAGCACGGTGCATTCGACCCGACCACTATGGGTACGGTGCCCAATGTTGGGTTAATGGCGCAAAAGGCCGAAGAGTACGGATCACACGATAAAACTTTCGAAATAGAGAAAGCAGGTACGGTAAAAGTGATCAATGCCGCTGGCGATACATTAATAGAACATGCCGTGGAAAAAGGTGATATCTGGAGAATGTGCCAAGTTAAAGATGCACCCGTTCAGGATTGGGTCAAATTGGCCGTTTCTCGTGCAAGGGCCACTGACACCCCTGCGGTATTCTGGCTGGATGAAAACAGAGCACACGATGCCGAACTCATTAAAAAAGTAAATCTATATCTAAAGGATCACAATACCGATGGTCTGGATATCCGAATCCTTTCCCCTATCGAGGCTACTAAGTTTACCTTAAAACGCATGAAGGACGGAAAAGACACCATTTCCGTATCAGGTAACGTATTGAGGGATTACTTGACTGACCTGTTTCCAATTTTAGAGGTAGGAACCAGCGCCAAAATGCTCTCCATTGTTCCATTGATGAATGGTGGAGGACTGTTCGAAACAGGAGCAGGTGGCTCAGCCCCTAAACACGTAGAACAGTTCTTGGAAGAAGGACACTTAAGATGGGACTCCCTTGGTGAATTTTTGGCCTTGGCCGTTTCCTTGGAGTTTTTTGGGGAAAAGAACAACAACAAAAAAGCCCAAGTTCTTGCCGACGCTCTCGACAAGGCAACGGAAGAGTTCTTGAACCAGGACAAATCACCATCCAGAAAAGTTAACGAACTGGACACGCGCGGTAGCCATTTTTACCTATCGCTATATTGGGCCGGGCAATTGTCCCAACAAAACGATGATACAGAGCTTAAAGAAATTTTCTCGAAAGCGTACAAGGACCTATCTTCCAATGAAAGTACCATTGCAAAAGAATTGATAGATGCTCAAGGATCACCCGTGGATATTGGAGGGTATTACCTGCCAAATCCGGAATTGGCATCCAAAGCAATGCGACCTAGTGATACATTCAACAGGATTTTGAACTCCATTGGGCAATAAAAGCAACATATAAACATACAAAAGGGTGATCTGATCAGGATCACCCTTTTATATTTAAGGCAGGATATGTTAAAAAAACCAAGTTCACCATTTTCATTTTTCTTCTTTTGTGGAAATGTGTACTTTTAAAAAAACCAATCGAATGCCCAGACATTTACTTGCACTATTGCTCGCCCTGTTTGGGCATTTTTTTGTGCTCCAGGCCCAACAGCGCTACACACTGAGCGGTACAATTTCCGAAGCTACCAGTAACGAGACCCTGATCGGAGTAACCGTGGCCATTTCCGAGCTCAAAACCGGTACGACCACAAACGAATATGGTTTTTATTCCATTACCCTGCCCAAAGGGCAGTACCAGGTAATCGTTAGTTATCTAGGTTTTCAAGAAGTAATAGAGACCATAAATCTCGACCAAAATCGAAAGCAGGACTTTAACCTTTTTGAAAAAGCCGAAGAATTAGAGGAAGTTGTGGTCACGGAAGATGTAGAACGACTGGATATCCGTAAACCACAAATGAGCGTGACCACTTTGACCGCAAAGACCATAAAGCAAGTGCCCGTGGTACTTGGCGAGGCAGATGTTATAAAATCCTTGGTGTTGTTGCCCGGGGTCACAAATGCCGGTGAAGCCTCTTCCGGATTTAATGTACGCGGTGGGGCCGCCGACCAAAATCTGATTTTATTGGATGAGGCGACCGTTTTTAACTCTTCCCACCTTTTCGGGTTCTTCTCCGTTTTTAATCCGGATGCCATTAAGGATGTCAAGCTTTTTAAAGGAGGAATTCCCGCTAGGTATGGTGGTAGGGTCTCATCCGTACTCGATATTTTTCAGAAAGAGGGTAATAGTAAAGATTTAAAAGTAAACGGAGGTATCGGTGCGGTAGCCAGTCGATTGCTCGTGGAAGGACCCATCCAAAAAGATAGAGCAGCCTTTTTAATTGGCGGTAGAGCTTCGTACGCCCATTTGTTCTTGCCCTTGTTCGACATCAACAGCAAGGCATACTTTTATGATCTGAACGCAAAAATCAATCACAGAATAAATGAAAACAACAACATATTCCTATCCGGGTACTTTGGCCGCGACCTTTTTAATGTAAACGAGCGATTTGTTAATGTCTATGGGAATGCCGTCGGAAATTTACGCTGGAACCATTTGTTCTCCGACAAACTGTTCTCCAATCTTTCTTTGATCTATTCCGATTATTATTATGGTTTAGAGCTTGATTTTGTGGGGTTTGAATGGGATTCGGGCATTCGTAACTTTAACATTAAATATGACCTCAAACACTACTTGAACGACAAGTTTCAATTAAATTATGGTGTGAACGGTATTTACTATGTGTTCAATCCCGGAAAAATTGTACCCAACAGTCCCGACTCAGGCATTCTGGAAGAACAGTTGACCAAAAAATATGCAAATGAAAATGCTGTATATATCGACGTAGAACAAAAAATAACAAACAACCTAAGTATACAATATGGGCTAAGGGCCAGCCAATTCAATCGTTTTGGACAAGATGAATTTTACGTATACGAGAACAACAACCCAGTTGAATTTGACCCTTTTACCCTTACTTACCGTGAAGGGGAGGCAATAGATACGATTAGTCCCGGGCGAGGAGAAACCCTCAAGACCTTTTTTAATCTGGAGCCCAGAATTTCCATGTCCTATTCGTTCAAGGAAAAAAACTCCATTAAAGCAAGTTACACCCGATTGGCCCAGTATCTGCACTTGTTATCCAATACCAACTCCCCTACGCCCTTGGATGTTTGGACACCAAGTGGCCCTTTTGTAAAGCCGCAATTGCTAGATCAATACGCCGTGGGATATTTTAGAAATATAAAAAATGGTGAATACAGTTTGGAGACCGAGGCCTTTTATAAGGACATCCAAAACAGGATAGATTATATAGATGGAGCCAACCTTATTGCGAACAAGGCTATAGAAAGGGTAATACTGAACGGAGAGGCAAGGGCATACGGATTGGAGGTCCTGTTCCGAAAAAATGAAGGACGGTTCAAGGGTTGGCTGGCCTATACACTCTCCAAATCGGAACAAAGAACCCCTGGCAGGGAGCTAGGGTTCGATTCTGGACGTTCCAATCTGGAGACCGGAATCAATTTTGGGGATTGGTACAATACTCCGTATGACAAAACCCACGACCTTTCCCTTTACGGAAGCTTTGACCTAAACGAAAAATGGAATATCAATGCCAATTTTGTTTATCAAACAGGGCAACCTACCAACTATCCCATTGGTCAGTTCGAGTTTGAAGGTGTAAATGTTCCCTATTACGGTTTGCGCAATAAAGAACGGTTACCGGATTATCATCGATTGGATATTTCCGCCACCCTAACACCCAAACGAAACAGCCGCAAGAAAATACAATCCGAATGGGTATTTAGTATTTATAATGCCTACAGCCGTAAAAATGCGGCATCCATCAATTTTAGGGAAAATGAGGATACTGGGCGTAACGAAGCCGTTCGTACCGCTATTTTTGGCATAGTTCCGTCCGTAACCTATAATTTTAAATTCTAGTGATATGAAAAGGATTATAACATACATTTTTATCACTTTAATTATTGGCGCTTGCGAAGACCCCATCGATGTGGATCTACCCGAAGTGGAAGCACGACTGGTAGTTGATGGACTTTTACGTGTTGACAAAAGTGAAGAATTTGTGGACGTAAGGATCACCATGCGCGAAACCAGTCAGTTTTTTGATGAGAACCAACCCACACAAGTGGAAAATGCAGTGATAAGCTATGGGGTTCTAACAGACGAAGGATTGTTTGAAACGCTATCTTTTTGCAACCTGACCGAGGAAGCACCGGGTACAGGAGTATATGTTCCAGACCCAAATTTTACAACAGATCAGCGAATTAGGACTGCCTCGGCAGAGCCAGGTGTTGTGTTTATCCTACAGCTTACACACAAGGACAGGAAGTACTTTGCGCAGACGGAATATGCACATACGGTGCCCATAGACAATTTGGAACAGGGTATGGACACATTTATAGATGAAGATGAAACCGAAATAAAGGTAACATTTACCGATGATGGTACTAAGGACAATTACTATGTGTTCGATTTTATGTACAATGAGTTTTTGGTGATCGAAGATGAATTCTTCCAAGGTCAACAATTTGAATTCTCCTATTTCTACGATGATGAAATTTCTGCCGGCGACGAGGTAACCGTTAGTATTCTAGGCTCTACAGAGGAATTCTACAACTACATGGATTTGGTTCTTGAGCAGACCCAGAACGATGGTGGGTTTTTTCAAACTCCGGTGGCAACCGTTCGCGGCAATGTGTTCGATATTACCGGACTGGACAATATTACTATTTTGGATAATGTGGAACGGCCCAACGACTATGCGCTGGGTTTCTTTGCCGTGGCACAGGAATATACTTCGAGCCTTATTGTCCAATAGCATTTTAGAGCAGTACATAGAGGATCAAAATCATTAAAATACCGATTACACCTTGGATGAGTGTACCCAAAGTATGTCCTCTCAGAGCTGTTTTTACGTTCATATTGGAAAATTGAGAAACCACCCAAAAATAGCTGTCGTTTATATGCGAAACTGTCATGGCCCCAGCGCCTATGGCCAAAACTGCGAGTGCTTTTTCCGTTATGGAAATCAAACCAAAGGTTTCCAATAAAGGTGCTATAATTGCGGATGTGGTAATTATGGCAACAGTGGACGAGCCCTGGGCTGTTTTGAGAACCGCTGCAATCACAAAAGCTATCAGCAGACCACCAATACCGCTACTGGACTCCAAATTTATTATAGAAGCAATGTCCATAGTCCTTAAAATGGCTCCAAATGCACCGCCGGCACCAGTAATCAGCACTATGGACCCTGCTTGCCTAAACGCTTCGGGAACCCAATCTTTTTTTTGTTCTGACGAAAATTTACTGCCCAGCGCAAAGGCAAAAATTACCCCGACCAACAATGCAATTACGGGACTCCCTATAAAATCAAAAGTAAAAAACACCCACCCTTCCCCCAACGGTCTTGTTGGGTAGTTCACAATTGAATTCATAGCGATCAAAACAATAGGCACCAATAAAGGCAGGAAAGCTCTATATGGTTTTATAGTAGCGCCAAGCTCGCTTTTTTCCACCACTTGCTCCTTATGCTCCTCCTCGTTCAAAGTTTTTCCTATAAACCGCGCCCAAACGTAACCAGAGATAGAAACAGGGACCGCAACCAAAAGCCCTAGAATTAAAACTGTACCTAAATCAGCATCTAAAATGGCGGCAGCGGCCAACGGTCCTGGTGTTGGCGGCACAAATACGTGCGCCGAATACAATCCGGTCGCCAACGCAATGGCAAATACCAAAGCAGGGATACCGGTTTTTTTACTTATGGCCCTGTTCAAAGATGAAAGTATTATGTATCCCGAATCACAATAAACAGGAATGGATATTACGAATCCCGCCAAATTAATGGCCAAAGGAGACCTTTTAAGCCCGATTACCTTTAAAATACTATTGGCCAAAATCTGGGTACTTCCGGTTTTTTCCAAATAAATCCCTATTACGGTTCCAAAAGCGATCACCAAACCTATGCCCGAAAGTGTTTTCCCGAAACCTTCCGCCATGGTCGACATTATTTCTTGAGGTGCGATCCCCAACAAAAAACCAGAGGCCACCGCAGCAATGGTCAAAGAGAAAATTGGGTGCATTTTAAATTTTACGGTGGCAATAATGATAAAAAGGACGACAACTCCGAGAATTAGTAGCTCCATGCTTAATTTATTGGTTCGATATCCTTTAAATATAAGCTAATATTCCTACTTTGGTCCCATGAGGCATACGAACAAGGAACTTCTGGTAAAAGGAATAAAATCGTTTGGTTACACAGTGCTGGCCATGTTCATGGGACCTGTTTTAATTTATCAGGCCTTTAAGAATGAAGGACATCCATTCTACTGGCCCGTTTTAATTTTAGGTGCCCTCTTTGCCATTTTGGCTATTTATTTGGGATTTAGATCGGTAGGCATTGTAATGGAAGCCATATTTGGAAAAAAGCCCAAAGATTAATTCTCTGCACTTGGTGGTGTGTTTTTCCATTTATTGGTCAATTGGGCATAATCGTAATCCAAAACTGATTTTTGTCGCTCCAATCGACTGGCAGCAAAAGCCCTTTGCAAAATATCCTCGATTAAATAATCCTCGTGGACAATTTCTGGCCTAAACTCTTCCTTTAAACTGATTTTGAACAAACTTGCTGTGGTATTGTACCAAAAGGCCCGCCAACCGTTACGCAGTTCTTTAACCAAATCAAAGGCTGTTGTCCCGGTTTGACGGTGTATCAACTTTACTAGAATTTGACCTTCGGTCCGGGTCAACTTTTTTAATTCTTCGGAAAATTCCCCTTCTATATATTTTTGGACCTTTCGGGTATAACGTCTTTGGTGTTTCCGTTTTTTGATGTGCTGTAGGCTATCGTTCAACTCCACCAATCGTTCAGCGGCCAATTTAGCGTATGGATACACTTTTAAGGTTTTTCTTCGAAGAATGTAATATCTGAGTTTATCCTTTTGGTCGGCGAATTCCAGTTTACCAAAAATATAAACTTCGTCCAAGGCAATTGAACTCATTAAAATAGAGTCCCCTTCAAATCGGACATAGTAGTCATCAAAAGCATCATTTACCGTGGAATCCAACGGTACCATAAGGGAATCCTTTGCAGGCTCCTGAGCAAACCCAAGAGCCGTAATTGCCATAAAAACAAAAAGTAAGCAGTTACGCAGCATAAGATTTTTTACTCAATAGTCTTGCCAAAAGTAAGGATAAAGGTATGATATGGTTATTAAATAAAAGTGAATATTCTTATTTTTGTAGACTAAATCATATTCATGGCAAAGAAGAATATCATCAACGAAAAATCCCTCGAATTTCTAGAAAAATATTTAAACAACGCCTCTCCCACCGGATACGAATGGGAAGGTCAAAAAATCTGGATGGATTACTTAAAACCTTATGTGGACGAGTTTATTACGGACACTTACGGCACTGCCGTTGGGGTAATCAATCCAGATGCCAAATATAGAGTGGTTATAGAAGGACACTCTGATGAAATTTCTTGGTACGTTAATTATATTACTGAAGAAGGTTTGCTCTACGTTATCCGAAATGGAGGAAGCGACCACCAAATTGCACCATCGAAATGGGTGAACATCCACACTAAAAATGGTATTGTAAAAGGTGTTTTTGGATGGCCTGCCATCCACACCAGGAACAAAGCCAAGGAGGAACCTCCAAAATTAGACAACATTTTTATCGATATAGGTGCCAAGAACAAGGAGGAAGTGGAAAAAATGGGCGTTCATGTTGGTTGCGTGATCACTTACCCGGACCAATTCCATATATTGAACAAGGACAAGTTTGTTTGTAGGGCCTTGGACAACCGTATGGGCGGATTTATGATTGCCGAAGTGGCCCGTTTGCTCAAAGAGAACAAAAAAGAACTTCCTTTTGGATTGTACATTACCAATTCGGTACAAGAGGAAATTGGACTACGTGGTGCAGAAATGATTACACAGACCATAAAACCCAATGTTGCGATCGTTACAGATGTTTGCCACGACACCACTACCCCAATGATCAATAAAAAGACGGAAGGAGAAACAAAGATCGGCGACGGTCCGGTGGTTTCGTATGCTCCAGCGGTACAGAATAAACTTCGTGAGCGTATTTTGGAAACTGCAGAAGCCCATAAAATACCCTTCCAGCGAAATGCCTCTTCCCGCTTTACGGGTACGGATACCGATGCCTTTGCCTACAGCAATGGCGGTGTTGCCTCTGCCTTGATCTCACTTCCGTTGCGCTATATGCACACTACAGTGGAAACGGTACATAAGGACGATGTGGAAAACGTAATCCGCTTGATCTACGAAACATTGTTGAATATAAAAGATGGGGAAACTTTTAGTTATTTTGATTAACTGAACCCCATCCATATTTTCAGCTAATAAAATTCTGTCACCCTGAAACATTTTCGGGGTGACTTTTTTTTATCTTTAGGTAATATGGATGAGCGCATCGACATTTTGGACGAACATGGAAAACCGACGGGGAAATCCTGTTTAAAATCGGAAGCCCATCAAAAAGGGCTTTTGCATCCTACCGTCCATGTTTGGTTATACACTATAGATGGTCGTATTTTGATACAGCAACGGGGGAAAAACAAGGCCACCCATCCTTTACTTTGGGATGTTTCGGTCGCAGGGCATGTTTCCGCTGGCGAGAATGTTGTTGCTGCGGCCATAAGGGAAGTTAGGGAAGAAATAGGCCTGACTATAAACGAAACTGACCTGAAATCCCTGGGAACTTTTAAAGCTGTACATAAAATTTCCGAGGATTTTATCGATGCCGAGCTGCATCACATTTACTTGTGCCAACTCAAATCACCACTGGACCAACTTGTTAAACAAAAAAACGAAGTAGAAAATTTGGCCCTGACACCCCTGTTCAAGTTTGCCGAAGAAACTTGGGGACTGGCCTCCGTGGGTAAATATGTCCCACACGGACCTACCTATTACAAAACCATTGTACAAGAAATAAAAAAAAGAGTCTAGTTTATAATATCCTTGGCAAACTTCGCCACAGCATCAATAGCATAAGCTTTGTGCCCGCCGCTCTTCATTTCTTTAACCACAAAAGCATTCGTGTTCAATTCTTCTTCACCCAAAAGAATTACATATGGCACTCCTCTTTTATCTGCGTATTTAAATTGTTTCTGTACTTTGGTATCCGTAGGGTACAAATCCGCTCGTACACCATTTCTACGTAGATCCGCCACCAATTGTAGAGCAGCTTGCGCTTCTTTTTTACCAAAGTTGAGGCACAGTACATCCAAAGATGTGTCCAGACTGTCCGGAAACAAGCCCAACTCCTCCATAACCAAATAAATACGGTCCAATCCGAAAGAAATACCAACGCCGCTCACATCTTTTAGTCCAAAAATACCGGTAAGGTCATCGTAACGGCCGCCACCGCCAATGGAACCCATTTTTACCCCTTCCGGCGCTGCAACTTCGAAAATGGCGCCTGTATAATAATTGAGACCACGGGCAAGGGTTACGTCCAACTTAAGCTTGGCCGATTGCAATCCCAAAAGGTCCACCGTTGCAATAATTTCTTCCAGTTCTGACACACCGAGCATACCAATTTCGGAATCAGCAAGAATGGCCTTTAGCTTTTCCAGTTGCTCGGCAGCAGTCCCCGACATATCGAACAAAGGCTGTGCTTTGGCAATAGCAGCTTCGGAAATGCCTTTCTGCAACATCTCCGCCTTTACCTTCTCCTCGCCTATTTTGTCCAATTTATCCAATGCCACCGTAAAGTCGACCAACAAATGTTTGGCCCCAATGACCTCTGCGATTCCGGATAAAATTTTTCTGTTGTTTATTTTGATGGTAGCTCCCTCTAATCCCAAATCCGTAAAAACGGCATCGTAAAGTTGAACAAACTCTACTTCCTGAAGCAGGGAATTGGCCCCAACCACATCGGCATCGCACTGGTAAAACTCACGAAAACGCCCTTTTTGTGGTCGGTCCGCACGCCACACAGGCTGGATTTGATAACGCTTGAAAGGGAAATCTATCTCGTTCTGGTGCATTACCACATACCGGGCAAACGGCACCGTAAGATCGTAGCGGAGTGCTTTTTCCGAGATTTTCGGCGTCAAGGTTGCTGAATTCTTGGAGCTGTAGGTAACATCATCCACTTTGGAGATAAAATCGCCAGAATTCAAGATTTTAAATATCAAACGGTCCCCTTCATCCCCATATTTGCCCAAGAGCGTATCCGAATTCTCAAAAGACGGCGTCTCGATAGGTTGAAAACCATAGGTTTCGAAATGCTTTTTAATGGTATGGATAATATAGTTGCGTTTGGCCACTTCTGCCGGTGAAAAATCTCTAGTTCCCTTTGGGATGGATGGTTTTTTTGCCATGTGGTATTAAATTCTCGTGCAAATATACGGTGTTAAAAAATTTATTCTTCATTGGAGAATTAGACAAAACTTCAAATTTAAAATCCTTTTCCAAAAACTATATGAATTGAAAATAAGCATCCATCAAATCAAACCACTCATCTATCAATTGACAGATGTAAAATGAGAGTATTTGTTTTCTCTTTGAACCTTTAACTGTTAAACCATACAACATGAAAACTTCAAAAATTTTATTTTTCAGCTGCTTAATTGTCAGCACTTTATTATTTTCTTGCTCTGGCGAAGATGGAGAACAAGGAATTCAAGGTGAAGATGGCGAACAAGGGATCCAAGGTGAAATAGGACCTCAGGGGGAACAAGGACCTCAGGGGGAACAAGGAGAAAATGGCAATGCCAATGTAACCAAGCTAGAGTTCGATATTACACAAGCTGATGGCGGGGCAATCAGTATTGAAGTTCCTGAATTTACTACCGAGGCATTACAAAACCATGTTTTGTTAGTTTATTTAGAAGTTTCCGAGTTAGAGAAGAGTTCTTTTTACCATTTACCAGGCACAATTATAGGTCTGGATATTAGGCTAGAATACCTGTATGCCGAAGGTCTATTTGGATTGATTGCATATAATATAGATGGAACTCCTACCGCTTTTCCAGAATGGGCAGAAAATATATCCGCTATCTTGCACATTGCAATGGTTGAGATCAACTCGGATTCTATGGCCGGTAAAAATTCCGCAACCAATAATTTAAAAAGTGCCGGAATAGATGTTGCCAATTACCACGAAGTAATGGAATTTTATGGATTGGAATAAGTTTTGATTAAACAGCAAACTATGCAACCGAAAACAAAGGGCGGCCAAAATTGGCCGCCCTTTGTTACTATATTATATCCCATTCTGGGTTGTTAAAACCAATTCTTATATATAGTTAGGTTTGATCTTTAATAATTAAGTTCCGCTTCGCAATCAATGTTCCATGATCTGCTCGAACCATTGGTACAGTTCTCCTTTAGTGATTACTGCCCCTTGCTTGATGAGTTCAAATTTATCGACATTCTTATCCTCGCCATAAGCTTTGGAAGCTGACAGGTATTCCACAAAGTCGGATTGGTAATTTCTTTTGAACCAACCAAAACCTACCTCGGTCCGAAGGTCGATTTCGGGATTAAGAATCTTCACAGAAAATAACTTCATTTCCTTATCCGTCAAGTGAAATAAATGCATGTGCCTTTCGGAAATGTTCTCCAAATACTCCACCTTGTTCAGAACACCTTCCCATATTAAATCGCTGAAAACATCAATCTCTTCTTCGGCCACATCAGGTTTTTCTTCTTTTATGGTCTTCCACTCATCTGCTGTAATGGATTGTGTTGCCAAAAAGTTGATAAATTCCGGGTGCAGTTCTTCCAGTTGTTCCTTAGAAAGTCTTTTATATTTCATGCTGCAAAAATAAAAAAGGCTACGCAATAGCGCAGCCTTTACACTGTATTTCTGCAATAGTTAGTTAAATATATAGCGAACTCCAAATTGAGCCTGCCATCTGGACAACAAGCTTGTATCCGAGCTAAAGGTATCAGTAAAGTTCGTATCAAAAGTATATGTCGGAACATTGTTCTCGTCAACAGTAACTCCCAAAACCTGTTGATTTTGCGGAATTTCAACAATTCCCCAGTCAGAGCTGATCAAGTTTCCAATATTAAGAACATCAACACTTAATTGAATGGTATTTTTGTCGGTAATCTTAATATCTTGGAGAATTTTCATGTCCCATCTACCTCTCCAAGGAGCCAACGCTCCATATCTTTCGGCATATTCCCCTCGATTATCGCTTAAATAATCATCTTGTTGAATAAATTGTTCAAAGGCTTGGGCCTGATCGGCACTGGCAAAGTTCATTTGTCCAATTTCCGATGCAGTGGGTATATATAGAAGATCGTTTATGGCCGAACCATCGTTGTTGATATCTCCTCCATAAATATAGTTGAACCTTCCTCCTTGCGCGTACTCATAAAACGCGGAAATGGTGGTCCCTGTTTTAAAGGCCTTTGAAATAACACCAACGAATCTATGGGTATCGCCATACCTCGAGTAGGACAATACATCATCATTGGTATTACCGGAAATTGCATTGGCCACAAAAGCATCTCCTGTTATTTCCGCTTCAATGGAATTAACATCCTTTGAATTTAGGTAACTATAGGCCAAACTCGTGTACAAGCCATTATCAAAAGTTTTCTGTGCCTTGAGGACTGCGTTCCAAATTCTACCTTTATTGGAATTGGAGAATACATAAGCATTGTTGATCAAATCACTGTCGGCGTAAACTGGCCTGGTATCCACTCCTTGCAATGTTTCAGATGGTTCGGTCAAGCCCCAGTTTTGTACGTGCGGGCCGTTTACATCTTTGGAATATGAAAGGTCGGCAGTAAGAATCAATCCACTGTCGAATCTATAATCTGCACCCAAGCTAGTTCTCCATACTTGTGGCCATTTAAAATCCGGGGCTACTACTTGATAAAAGAAAACATTTGGATTTGCTATTTGATTGCCCAACCAAACAAAAGGGAAACGTCCTGTAAACACACCTGTTCCTCCTCTTAACTGAAGGGTATTGTCCCCATTTACATCCCAATTAAATCCTAGGCGAGGCGATACCAACCACTGATCAGTGGGCATTTTAGTGGAGTCAAAAAATACGGTCTCCCCATTATTAGGGTTAACATAGGGAATATCGGGAACATAGGCAGGGGCAACTTTGATCACATCCTGAGCTTTTCTAGAAGAATCGAAATAAAGAGGACGATCAAAACGCACTCCATAAGTCAATTTAAAATTCTCCGTGGCATTCCATTCATCCTGCAAATAAAAAGCCAATTGCCCCACATTGGTTTCGGCCAGAGCCCATCCATTAAGGTTTCCCTCTCCATTTGCTTCCAAAGAATTGTTCGCTGCTATGGCTGCATTAAATGCATCTTGATAGAAAGCTACGAGATCGGCTTCGTTGGACGGATCTCTAAAATCTGCTATGGAACCCGTTGGAAAAAAGACACCTTGAGCACCATAGGCGCCTAAATTAAATGAGTTATCGAACTCGAACCGTTCAAAGGAAAATCCGATTGTAAAGGTATGATCCCCTTCAAAAAAGTTGAGGTTGTTGGTAAGCTGAAACACCTTTTGATCCAAACGATTATTAATGGAAAAAGGTTCATGACCTGCAATGATATAGTTAGAACTCCCATTTTCATCCAATAGTGTGATGGTTGGTGCCGGTGTGGATTTTGGATTTCGGAAATCATCAAAATGGGTGTATCCCACCTGTAATTTATTGATTGCTTGATCGGATAATGTAGAATTTAACTCCAATTGAACCGAACGAATTTTATTATTGATTTCATAACCAGCATTTTCAAATTGCAATGTGGTTAGATTTGGCCCTCTGAACCCCAAAGCGGTCGGGTGTGCGGGCTTTTCTTTGGAGGCGTTCAAGAAGTTGTAGATAATTGCCAATCTATTGTTTTCGTTTATGTTCCAATCCAACTTGAATATGCCTTTGGTCGATTCTTGATCAAAATTAAACCCTTCAAAACTTCCTGGATCGTAGAACTGCCCGTCTCCAATGGTTACCTGGCTTAAAATATTGGAAACCAATTCAAAATCCGAGGCCAACACTCGAGATTCATTTATTCCTCCTGTACCTCTGTTTGGTACAAAACCTGCACTTCCCAAATCCGTCCTATCGTCTTTTTCAAAGTTGGCAAAGAAGAATAACTTGTTTTTTACAATGGGGCCACCTATGCTGATTCCGTATTGAGACTGGCTTAGGTCTGCCTTGAACACATCATCGCCCTTTACTTTACCTCCGGTAAGGTCCTCGTTACGGTAGAAACCATAAACGGTTCCATAGAACTCATTTGTACCACTTTTGGTGACGGCATTTACGGAGGCTCCCGTAAATCCGGATTGGGTAACATCATACGGAGCAATGCTTACTTGGATTTGGTCAATGGCATCGATGGAAATCGGATTGGCGTCCGTTTGCCCTCCCGGTTGCGCAGCATCCAGTCCAAAGGGGTTATTAAATATGGCCCCATCCAGTGAAAAGTTATTGAATTGATCATTTCTTCCTCCAAACGAACCGGCGCTGGCAGTGGGCTCCAATCGGGTAAAATCGTTTGTCGACCTTGAAATTGTAGGCAAACGGGTCAGCTCCCTTCGTCCTACACTGGTTTCGGCACCTGTCCGGTCACTACCAAAGGTACCTCCCCTATCCGATACCACCACCACTTCTTCCAATTGTTGACTATCGGATACCAAATTGACATTAAGGTTGAATGTTTTACCGAGCGATAAAAAAACGTCGTTTTGCGTCTCTGCTTTAAATCCGACATAAGAAATGGAAACCTCATAAGGTCCTCCTACTCTTAAATTAAGGAGGTTAAAGCGTCCTTCCTCGTTGGTTATGGCACCATAACGTGTGCCGGTCGGTGTGTGCACGGCCACCACATTTGCACCCAATAAGGGCACACCCTGATCATCCGAAACTGTTCCTCGAATATTGGATGTGGTAACCTGTGAAAAAGCAGAAGTGGATACCAATAAAAAAAGCAGTCCAAAGAGTTGAATTTTATTCATAACGAGTTAGTTATTAGTTTGTTCGATTACAAACATAGATAAAAAAAGTGCTGGCCGACCATAACTCTTTATGATTTATTAACGAAAATTTAAACATTAAAATCCTACTTTTTCTTGGAAAAGAATTCGATTCAGTTTAGAATTATTTTTTGAACGGAGTTTCCAAACTGTGTTTCCAAAACAACAACATACAAACCAGATGGCAACCCGGATATATCCATTGGAATTTCATACGTATCATTACCAAATGCCTGCTCTTGGGCAATTAGGTTGTTATTGGCCAGCCCGAATATTTTTAAACTTATGTTACTAGGTTCCCCTAATTGAATAGCTGATGTAAACCTTCCAGTGGTTGGGTTGGGATAGATAATAAAGTATTCTATTCTTTTACCGCTTTCCTCTTCAACCTCTTCATTTAATATTCCCTCTCCCTCTAAAACTAAAATCTTCTTGGTTTCGGTGGACAAACAATCCCCCCGATACGCCAGCACACCCACTTCATATTCTCCTGGCTGATTGAAAACGATTTCCAATTCATCCGAATTTTTACTCAACACAATCGCCTCGTCCGGAACCACCCACTCCAATTCATCCGGTACAGGATAGCTAAGGTCCACAGCCAAAACAGGTTCACCTACCAAAACTTGGCTGGCCATCGCAAACTCCGCATTGGTTTGGTCTGGTTGACCCAATATAGTGGTAGTAATATGTTCACATTGGTTGGCATCTTGCACAACAACATCATACTCTCCTGATTCCAATTCATCAAAAACCGGTTCTTCTTGAAAATCGATACCTTTATTGATGGAATATTTATATGGTGCCAATCCACCTGATGCACTGATTTGAATTTTCCCTTTATTTCCAAGAAAGCATTCAGTGATATTGGGGATAACCACCGCATCTAGCTTCTTCTCCGGTTCTGAAATCATGACCATTTCGGTCACCTCGGGCACAATAGAGGCATCGGAAACGGATAGTATGTATACACCACTGGAAAGTCCTGTGATTGTCTTTTGGTTTGGCGCTGAAAAACTTACATCTCCCTGCTTTTTCCATATATAAGTAAAGGGTGGAATCCCAGTTACATTTGCTGTTATCGAACCGGTAAAGTCTCCTTTACAGTTGACATTGGCCGTATTGACCCCAACGATGGCCAAAGGATCGGGTTCGCTAATCAATATGGGGGGCTCCAAGGTGGCCTGACATCCCAAATCATCGATAATAATAACTTGATAGGTTCCTGCTTCCAACCCCACTAACTGCGTATCTGTAGATTCCGCCGTAGGTTCATAGGGTTGGTCATTTTTAGTCCAATTGTAGGTGTATGGGGGCGAACCATTTTCCAGAGAGAGCTCAAAAGCCCCATCAGTTTCTCCATTGAGGGAGATATTGGTCTGAGAAATTTTTTCAATGGTGAAAAATTCTTCGGGTTCATCGATTATAATGGGTTCGTTTTCATTACTCACCTGGCACTTACCATCCGAAACAAAATAGATATATTCCCCCGCTTCCAAATCGTTTCTGACAGGGCCATCATCCTGTGTATCCAGCCAACTGACCGTGTAAGGTCCGCCTGTTCCGCCTGAAATATCAAGTTCAATAGTGCCAGTGCCCTCGCCCTTACATACAATATCGGCTGTACTGACCTCAACGGTTAGCAAAGGATTCACATAATTAAATACATAAAACTCCTCCACCTCACTGTCACCATTATCAGTCACTTTCACAAAATACTCACCTTGGCCTACATTTATGGATTGTGAAGTCTCTCCTGTGGACCAAAGATACTCGTATCCCCCATTGGTTCCACCACTGGGGTTAGCTTCAAGGATTCCTACATCACCCTCGCAGGTAATTTCCAAGGTTTCGGTGATTTCGACTGATAATGGATCTAGTTCCAGAATGTCAATTACATTTTCAGCGGACATACAACCAGTATCGGCGTCTTCTATTGTCAGCATATAACTCCCCGGCTCTAGCTGGTTTAAATTGTATAGATCTTGTGGCTCAAACGGATTACCATCTTTTTTCCAATGAAGGATGTAATTGCCGCTCCCTCCAATAATACTGTTGATAATAATAGCCCCGGTAGGTAGGTAATTTGGAGATATGCCCGGCTGAAACACTTGATATGCATCTAGTAGAGGACTTGTGTGTTCGAAACCAACCACAAATTCTTTGGACTCATAGTTACAATCATGACTATCGGTTAGAATCAAAGTATATGCCCCTTCGTGTAGGTTGACCAAATGGGTGTTCGTAGAACCTTGTGGCAAAACGAAATTGTTTCCGTTCCTTTTCCAATTAAACGTATACGGTGGGGAGCCGCCAGAAGGGTTTATGGCAATTTCGCCATCGTTGCCACCTTTGCAGGTAACGTTTATAATGTCATCTAGTTCAATGTTGAAGGCTGGGGGTTCATTTATAACTATGTCCACAAAATCAGAATCAACGACCTCCAGTTCGTCTTCACCTTCTCCCTCAAGCCCAACCATCCATTTTATACCATAGGTACCAGCGCTTAGGATGGTTCCCTCAAAATCATATGTTTTGTTATTGAAATCCTCAGCAAGTAATTCACCACTTGGTTCCCAAGGATCTTCCTCATAGGTATTATTACCTGTCTTTCGATAAACAAGTATTACCATTTTTTCTTCATCGGTCAGTACACGGTCAAAGGTGATGGTAAAGCCACCATCAAAACCACCATTGCAAGTAACCGGGCTTGGGGCTGGATTGGGGTTTATTTGAGGGTCAAGGCCTGGTGGTTCTGGATTTATTTCAAAAGAGTAAAAACCAATTGTTCTTTCTTCTGAGTGGACATCTTGCGTAGGTTCTGCATTACTGAATTTTAGGTAATAGCCTGAGCCCTGCGCAAACAAATTAAATCTTAATTTAATATTCCCCAAACTTTTTAAGTCCTCGGGTAACAAATCATCTAGTTCTTCTGCTGTTATACTTAATGGAAAAAGACTTTTTATTTGATTATTATTGATAGGTTTCCAGTCATTATTGCCTTGCACCAAATATTCCCAATGTCCATCTTCAACTTGCACACCATCTCTTTCAAATAACAATTCAGAATAGTATCTTGAAATAGATTCATTTTCTTCCGTACTTGGTTCATATGCCAATAACCAGCTTTTGGCATAACTTTTAAGTTGATCGTACCAAAAAGTGTTCATATTCTCAGAATCAGCATTTCCATATTCAACAACTTCCCCGTAGTCCAAAATTCTATCAGTCTTATGCTTCCTAGCAACACATACATTGGTTGAATTATTCGTAAAATCATCTGAAATATTAAAACCTTGAACACCACAAAAGTCTTTCGCAATATTATTATTTAAATGATGAATTTGATAAGTTCTTTTCTCATAATAGGTGAGTTCCAAGCTCTCTTCATTGGTCGTGTAAAAATCATCTATTGTTCCTCCGTTGCTACTGGTCAATCCAACATGTGGAAAAGCTCTGTAATGAGTCCAGCAGCTCTCACAGCCATCTTCCCATTCCTTGAATTCATAATTCAATCGAATTGTATATACTGCATTTTCCTGACCAAAACTTTTAAAAATGCATAAAAAAACAAACAGAATAAATACAAGTTTTCCATTCATAATTCAATAAGTTACTTCAATTTCGTTCCACTCACTTGCGCTGCCATCTGTAAAAACCGCTTTTATGCCATAACCATAATTGGAATTTGGAATCAGCTTTGTATCCTTAAATTGTCTTGTGGTAGGCTCAAAGGTTTTAAACAAGGTAAGAGCTCCTTCATTTTGCTTTTTGAACAACTGTATTTCCAGTACTTTGGGTTGGTTATAGCGCCAACTCAAGGTGACATGCTTGTTTTCCCGATCCACTTCGGCATAGAATCCCTTAATTTGTGGTTTCAACAATATTTGCGGGGTCGTAATGGCAAGCAAAGGGGATGGTTTGCTTTCCAGTCCCTCAGAATTTACAGAAGTAATGGTATAGCCGTATCTGGTATTGGGTTCAGTTTCCAAATCCATAAATTCTGCCAAGGAGCGCTCCCCAGTTTCCAAAATAGGTTTCCATAGGCTATTTTGGAGTCCTAGCGTCTTTCGGTATATGACTTGTTTGGCAATCTTTTCAGACGAACTTGGCGTCCATTTTAAAACAACCGTATCCCCCAAGAGCTCATATTCCGTAAAAACAGGGCTGGTGGGCGGTACCCGACTGGGGCGCTCCAACATCAAAGTATCGGAGGGAGGGGACTCATTGTAACGAAGGTCAGATGCGATGATTCGATAATATACCTTGCTTGCAAATGTTTTTATATTAATGGTATCCTGAAAGTTAGTTTCAAGAATCTCCCTTTTGGTCAATCGGTTAAATTCTTGGTTTTCCCGGTCGGCACGCAACACCGTGTACCCTTTCAAATCCATTTCTGTGTTGGGGTCCCAAGATAGTTGTACCACACCAAGCGTATCTACGGTACCCTGAAGTCCGAAAGGTTTATCAGGAGGTATGGAATCCACGGGCTGAATCATAGCTGGTGAAGAGTCTTGGTAGTCCCCTGCGATGCCATGCGCCCTTACTTTAAAGTAATTTATGGTCTCTAGTCCACTATATTCAAAACTTCTTTCTTGCTTATCCAACGCTGTGGCCACTGCTTTGTAGGGGCCTATGGCCTTGGGTGCCCGAAGCATATCAAAACCTATTAGTTTCCAGGCTTCATCTTTTGGAAAATCCCATTGCAACTCCACTTCTTTCTCTGAAATAATGTTGTTTGATGTAAATTGTGGAACCGCCAAAAGTTCTTCAAAGGCAATGACCGATGTTGTATCGGAAGGTGGCCCTGTTTCACTGAACAATGTTCTTCCCTTTACGCGGTACCAATATTTTTTGCCATATGCTGGAATACTGTCTGTATATGAAATTCCAGAGACCATGGTGACTGCCAGCTTGGTAATCGGAGCTTCATTTATTTTTTTAAATGTTTTGCCGTCCTCGGATTTTTCCAAATTATAGCTAGTGTAATAGTCTAATAGTGAGTCGTACTCCCAAATCAGTACAAAGGCATTGTTGTAATAATAAGCTGCAAAATCGAAAGGTTTTGGAAGTCCATTCAAGTCCTTTGGATCTACCAGCACACCAGTGTTGCCGTTTTTCACATTTTCTGGTACATTGGCCAATTTGATGTTGTACAGGTATTTTTCGTTTGTTTTAACGCTTGTATCCACAAAGCCAAGACCAGCACATTGAGCCACTTTAAAATCTTGATCTACGGCAAACATGGAAAAAGCAAAGCGCTGATCTAACTCTTCACTTTCATTGATCACTTGCATCAGCAAATTATCGTCATTTCTACTGGTTGTAAAGCTATCCCCATAAATGGCTTGGGCCGCAACAGCAGCCATATCATTACTTTCAACCATGGCCTCCCATTCAATTAAAGGTTTAGGTTTTATAGGTCCGCCTGAAAGTATCTTGACATCCCTATCCAATACCGGCTCTCCACCACGTTCGATTGTATACCTTTCCAAAATGTATCCATTGTCAACACCTAGTTTCCATGTAAACTTATCCGAGGCTCCCCAACGGAGCAATACCTTGCCTTCTTTAATCCTATACTTCATTACCAAACTTAAAGGGATGGTATCGCTTGTCAAGTTTTGTCCTCGACTTTGGAAAAAAGCTAAAAACGTAAAGCATAATAAGACTGTGTTTTTTACAGTATCTATTTTAAAAAGTATTCTCATAATTCAGTTTAAATGAATTACCCGTTTCCTTTTTTGGAAGTATATATCTGAACCTAACCCCATACTTTTCCCTATTCATAAAAGGGAACTTTCCCCAAATGATATAATCATACTTTTCATATTTTTGCCTGTTCCAAATTCGTGGCATCGTATATCTATAAGCTACTTGAAGTCTAAGATCTGTGTAATCTGAATAGTAGGCTATGGGCAATGTCCATATAAATGGGAAGTTACTTTTGAGGTAATCAGGAGAAACATTATCCCTTGTATAAGCTACATAGGTGTTGCTTACCTTAACTGGACCCGTAGGTGGTATTCCCCAAAGGCTTTCGTCTCTATCTACCCTAATATTGCCATCCAGAGGGTATTCTTCATAGAGCAAAGTGTAGATTTCGTCTCGAAAATACCTGTTGTTGGATAAGGCTTCGGGATGTATCAGCGCTTCATTGTCCGTATATTGACTTCCAATTAAGTCATTAATACCGAAGGGTTCGTAATCATCCATCCTCAGTTTTATTCTACCCACGTTGGCAATACCTCGATTTTGTTGTGAATAACTGTCCAAAGAAGTAATGGATTGATCAATGATAAGGGATCTCATTTTTTGAATGAACGTATCATGCCGACTTGTGGTGAACGTAAAATCCAATCGGGATACAAATGCCCCACTCTTCGCGCTGCCCACTATACTATTGGTAGAAATTTCCAGCCCCTCGGATACTTCGTCAAACTCTGCTTGAGTCATTGCCAATGATTCATCGACATCACTTGGTTTTAACGTAATAAGAGCATACGTATATGTGGTTTGGTTTTCTAAATTGGGTATAGTAAAATTGAGTCGCTTTTGAGAGGAGTTATAATTAAAATCAGCCTTGATTTTGTTTCCAGTTTCATCCAAAAAGTACAGTTCATCCTTGTATCCATTGCCAAACAGATATTCTTGTCCTGAATTTAGCTGTACATAACCTTTATTGCTCTCTTTGGGCAACATATAGGCTTGGTCAACCACTGGATACATGTATTTTATATTATTTCTCGGAATATAGGTTGGTGCTGTTCCTGTTGTAAAGGTTATCTCCTTTTCCTCAAATATGGGTTTTCCTTGTTCACGCACAGTTATCCAGCCACTATTGGTTTTTTGTTGAAAACCAACTTTTATCTTTACATATATATCTTGTTCAGGAGGGAGAATTTCGAACGATTTAAACACCAAAAGATCTTGTTCTTCGTTAAATTCATACACTCCTTCAATAGGACTGCCTTGATTGTTAATTTCAAATTCATCCAAATGCATCCTATATGTTTTCCATCCCTCTTCATCCTGTATCCGAAGTTCACTTTCCATTGGAGCATTAAAGGCCACTTGAACAGCATCAAAAACATCAACATCTCGATACCCATCTCCTGGCAATACATCCGAAATCATCACTATATCCTGTAACCCAGACTTCCCAACAATTTCACATTCTTCACCGATGGTCACTTTTAATCTAGTGCGAATACGAACCACCCCAAGCACCCTAACATCCACACCTGCATACCCTTTGATAAACCACGGGTTGGGCAATTGGGCCTGTGCCAACACTGCCAAGCCCGCTTTTAAAATGGGCACCCTTTTTCGGATACCGAACAATTTAATCTGGGCCCCGATTTCCCCTTGGAGATAAGCATACAATTGACCCGTAGCGAACCAGCCATCCATACCCAATGGTCCTGATTTTCCCAAACAATGGGCATTCCCAAAATCTCGCATCATTAAATCGAAACCTACGCCTGCCCAAACACTGGCATACACAATGCCCCAATCAATGTCTTTGCCCACGGAAAAAGAGGCACCAAAGGCATAGCCTGCTCCCTGTGCCAATTCTTGATTAAAGTTTCGTCCAAAAAGAAGTTCGTCTCCCTTTAGGTTAAGAATATCAATGACATTTTGTGGGGGCAATGCAGGGTCTGGAAGTATGGTGCCTGTCATAAAGTATAAATCCACCTTTGCGGTAAGGGGACCAATGGGTATTCCCTTTAAGCCAAATCTTTTAATTGGGGTTCCTACATAGATATACCAGTCATCAGGAGCATTGTAGAATTCCAAATACCCCAATCTGTTTTTTTCTCCCGCACCTTTGATTGGACCTGCGTTCAAAAACACATCGAACATGCCCCAATAGGTTCTGTTCTCAAAATCAAAGTCTATGGCCACTTGGGCCGCAAAAAGCTCTTCTCCCGTGAGAACCTCCGGAAAAACATGGTCTGCAAAGTATTGAATACCCTCGCGATCTATGGAAAGTTCGTGGAAATTGGATAACGATGCCTCTCTATCCGACAAGCCTTGTTGCATATCATCCACAGAACCAAATGGATCTCTTGATTTACCTCCTCCTTGTATCAAAGCAGCTGCTCCGTAAAATCCAAGTCTACTCACTCCTCCCCCATTCGCTTGGGAATTAAAGCTCATCTCTATAGCGGCCAAACCTGTAAAAGAAGCTCCCTTTTTTACTTCAAATGCTGCAAGGGCCTTGAATCCCAATCCAATATTTTCATCCGGTGCATAATATATACCGGACATGGATCCTGCTGCATCATTCAGCCCAGATTTTCGCATGTGATGATAAACTCCCCCTCCAATATCATAAATCGTAAAGTTGGGATTACTTGAATTGGTGGGGCGCCCATGGGCATCCACATACCAATAGCGGTAGTCGCCCGTATTTCCAAACAAACCTCGGGCTCCGATTTCTATTCCCAGACTTTCGGAATATAAATCCAATTCTCCGGCAAAGCCCTTTCCGTACACCACGTTCTCCTTGAAAAAAGCCAACCGACCACTGAATTCAAATCCCTTTCGAGTTACATCTACCTGAACATCACTGACTTCAGTGGAATCATATTTCCATTTTAAATAGTCACCTTCCTCCAACTTACCCAAAATATGGACCCTTACATCGCCTTTTATTCCAGATTCATCCAAATTGATGTAACTGTTCATGGACAGTCTCGCTTCATCATCTCCGATCGTGGTCATGGATATATCATATACCCCTAGTTCAAAACCTGCTATTTCGGGTGCAGAAATAGAGTCCAAATAACCCGCATACCCAATGGATAGGTATGGTCGCTGTTTGGTTTGAATATGGAAATCTTGGAATTTAAGTCCTGAAAAAGTCAATAAATCGTCATCTGAACCAGACAACTCGGCATTTTGGTCTTGATCAAAGGCCATAACCCCCGAGAGATTGGCCTCTGGATAGAATTTCTTGTCCTCAACTTCCAGATTGATATAGGACTCTTTAAATAGTATAGCTTTGGACCTGAAAATATTAAAAGGCACATCTTCCTCCACCTCAACCTTCACAAAATAATCCTGATTGGAAGAAATGATTCCTGAATACCCCAACTGCCCACCAGAACTTTCGGAATCACTAATAGGAAGTACGATTCTTCCCCTAAATCCCGCTTTCATAAAACGATTGACCTTTAGGTCCACTCCCAAAGAGTCCAAGGAGAACTGCCATTTATTGGCATTTCCTTCATCGATACCGATAATGTTCGTTGCAAAAAAATCGCCTGAAACCCCAAAATTGTCCAACAATAAATTTTGTGCTCCGATAGTGACACGATCCTCCATATTTCTTTTATTGAATTCCGGAGGGAGATACACACTTACTTCTTCTGCATAAAAACCTCTCCATAAATTTTCATTGCCGGGAACCAATAGGTTTTGAGCCGTGTATAATTCTGGGAAATCCATACTACTAGAATTGGCCGTATCACTCAAATCCAGGACCGCATTTTGCATTTTAAAGCCCCAATTGGGCAAGGCCCTCAACTCAAAAGGTGGTAAATCAATTTGAATGAGCAAATCGTTAATATTGGTTGTCCGCATAGAGAAACCTGCTCCCACATAACTATCGTTCCCTACCACATTTTCTCCACTACCCGGCTCTGTTTTATTAGGATATTTAATATCACCATTCTCGGTAATTGGAATTGCTACGGTTTTGGCTACCCGCACATCGGCGGTAATGGAAATTTCACTGACCTTTCCCTCACAGTTAATAGTAATATAAGTTTGTTCGTTGGCTTGTCCGTCAGGGTCAAACCCTCCCAAAAAAGTGAGCAACCACTGCCCTCCTCCCATACCTACCGGAACATCGCTCAAAAGATTGAGTCTGGCTTCCTCGTAAATGCCCCCACTTTTGGATATCCGTACGTTGGTGGCACTGAACATCAATTCCGTGTTCAACTCGCCCAGTTCCACTTTGGCAAAAAGGTCGACTTCGGTATAGGTGGGATGGTATTCCATTCGGAAGATACCCAAGGTAATAGAAGAATTTCCCGATATATTCTGCTTTAGTCCAACTGGCAGCTCCACTGCTTGTTGCCTTCCAATAATCTGAATGAAACGTTGCTCACTCTCAATTATCTGGAACACCTTATTGGCTTTGTCCAATACTTTTTGGGTCTCTTCATCAATACTGAACTGCTGGGCCACATATTCTGGCGAAAACTCCGCTACATCCACCGTCAAACCATAATGTACGTCCATAGTAGATGACTCCAGTTCCGGAAAACTCCTGAACTTGGTCTTGGACATTTCTTTTTGAGACTTTTGTTGCTGCCATTGTTGCATTATTCGGTCAGTATCAATTGGCTCAAAAGCTGTAGTATCTTTTATAGTAGGGTTGGCCAGTTGAAGTAGGCCCTTGGAGATGTCAATTTTACCTTTGGTAATTGAATCAATCGGAGTAGTTGTTGCATACAAAGTTGCACAACACCATAGCAGTGATAAAGCAAGTAGATTGGTTTTCATATAGTTGTTTGTTTCCGTTGCATAAGCATGAACGGACAACGGGTAAGTAAGGCAATACTTTACAAAATTGGAGGTATGAATTTACGGATGCCCCATTTGAGTTGACAAATGCACCAAACGAAGCAACGGAATATTAAAAGTATCCTTTTTTTGATTGTCTTTGAGCACCTGTTCAAGGAATGATCCTCTAACAAATGGTTATGGTATGCAGGGAAACATTTTTTTGGAATGAGCTAGCGGGTGCGAGCCTGCCTTTGTCGGCAGACAGGCGTCCCGCTCGTATTTATTCTTAAATAATCTCAAAGAACATTATGTGATTATTTCATCTCTTACTCATATGCGGCACAAGCGCGACACTTCGGCTCCGCTCAGCGCAAGTGCTTGCGCTAGCGCGGGGTACTATTTATTCTAATATTCAATTATTGGAGAATCTTCCGCTCCCATTGAATTAATAAGCATTAGGGTTAACCATTTATACGCTTCTTCATCAGAGTTCTCGTCTAATGGGAGGTTTGCCGTATTGTGTACAAATGACAATGACTTTCCTGCCTCTAATTCCCTATTGATAATTAACCTAATGACTTTCTCCCATCTTTGATAATCATTTCTTTCTGCCAATGATTTCCTTAGATTTATAATGGCTTCTTTATAAAAGCTATCCCTAAAAAATTCTCCAAGGATACTTTTTAATTTTAATTCAGCTTCTTCTTTCATTTTTATTCATATACAGGATATCCACTATCCAAAATATACCTGTTCGGGCTGTTAAGGTCTTTTTGAAAATTAACCTTCTTTTGGCTTGAAAACATCCTTGTAATCCAATACGACATCATCGTCTGAACCAGAGGCATTGATTAACATCAGATTAAGCCATTTATAAGCTTCCTCATCACTATTTTCATATAAGGGCAAATTGGCTGTATTATGAATCAAATCCAGAGCCTGACCATCTTTTAATTCCTTATTAAGCACTATTCGTACAATAGTTGACCAATTGTCTTTGTAGTACGCAATCTCCTTTCTTTCATTTCGTATGTTAAGAATAGCGTCTTTATAGAAACTATATTGAAAATTGGAAGCAAGTAGCGATTTTAATATTTCTAGTTCCTTCATAATCTTATCTTACATCTGGAAAAGCACTTTCAAGCCTATAACCAGTTGGGTTATTTGCAACTCTTTTAAATGATATTGTAATTTTGTCCGATGTTACAGCCTGTGAAATAGGGTTATTCAAAGTACCTATGTTAGAATATCCACTACCAACTTTTGAACCATAATCAAGACTCCATTCTTTATATACGTTATTTGGATTGCTAAAAAAGACTTCTATTTCATCTTTATGCTCTTTAAATACTTTGTTGACCGCATCTATATGTATTGCTTCTGTTTCAAATCTAAGAGCATGTCTTGATTGTTGTATTTTTGGATGCGTTCCCAAAACCCTTTGTTCCATTTCAACCATGCTAAGGTTTGCACCGTGCCTTGCTTTGGAATGCCCGCCCAAAAGTTCCTCAACATCGAGCAAAATTTTATCAGTTCTGCCGTTGGTAAAATACTCTAAGGCCTCTTTGCTCTTTCTCAACACTTCATCAGCGCCAAGATTATCCAATAATCTCCAACTATCAAGTAGTTCCGGATTCTTCCCAACAGCCTCAGCAAAAGCCTTGTTGTTCAAATCCTGGTTGAGCAGCTTTAAGGCATCTTCGTCTAAATTAAGACTTTTTATTTGGTTTATAAATGCATCAGCCTGTTGGCTCTATAATTTCAGGACTTGATAAGAACCATCAATGACTGTGAAAAGTCAGTCATCAAAGCCTTTATCTTTCAAAAAGATATGCAGAAGTAGTTAGCTAGTTAATTAAGCTCTTTAATCCTGTTGATAAGAGCATCAATTCGATAAGCAATTTTTCCTGCGATGTCTTTTCTGTAATCAACTACATACAATTTATTGTTTAGATTTATCTTCTGATATCGAGTTGGAAACTTTGATCTTTGTTTATGTGTAGGCTCTTCATAACAATCTTCTAATAAATCCTGAAGCGATGTTTCTAACATCACTAAAAAATCAGTCAATAAATAATTAGGAATTTCTAAACTCTTACCAAAAGGAATTTTGTTGCACTTTGCAAAGCGTAACAGGTAAGAATATAGATAATCGAATAAAAAACCTTTACTTTCAACGGTATCTTGACCTATTTTTAATCTCTCTATCATACTTCAATTATTCGTATAATACTCTTTTATTAGCCGATGGGGTACTTGGTTAAAAACAGAAAGTTATTCTTGTGTTTTACCATAGAATGCGCTAGCGGTGGTCATAAAAAAGCTCAATCTGTAAATCAGGTTTCCTAAAATTTCATCTGCCCTCTTTTTCCAAAATGGAGAGCCACTGCATAATTAATTCTTTAAAATCCTTAGTCGGCAATTCTAAATCAGAATAACCAACATCACTTCCCATTAACTTAGTTCTATCAGCTTTAACATAAGCTAAGCCAACCACATCAGCACCAATATCATTAAACTCCATTTCCCCATCTACTACTGGCAGTAACCCTGGCAATAAATCTTCTTTTATATCTTTTGACCTATTCCACAGGTCTAAAAACTGAGCAAGAATTTGATGCTTACTATCTTCTGTAACGGTATGAACTCTATCACTAATAAATCGCAATTCAATATTGTATTTCTCAAACAAATTCATATGCTATAAACTAGGGAATGCTGTTTTAATCTTACCCGCTTCGTCCAAAAACATTACAACTGTATGACATGTAGTGGTTGTCCCTTGATATTTAGTACCACCAATAGAAGTTTTGTTTTTAAAGGCATTAACAATTTCAGCTTGTATTTTTTCCGCACTCCAATTATCAGGAAAGAAAGTGGATTTATTAGTCTTCACTTTCCAACTTGTACCTTGATCATTGACAAAACCATTAATTTGCTTTTCTACTTTCGCCTTATAAAATCCATCTCCCAAGTCCTCCACTTGAGTACCCGGTTTTATTCGAGTAGTTCCATCTGCAAAAGCTTTGTTTGAGTGAACCCCTGTGACATTGTATATATTTTCACCCGCAGCGTTCGTGCCAATGATTTCTACATCACCCTCAAGTAAGTGTTTATTCAGACCATCATTTTTAACAACATCATCAAACTTCTTTAAAAAGTCAGGGTCTTTTCTTAGTTGATTAAAAGCATTATCTCCTAAATCATCAAGCTTCTTCCACGCATCAACCAACTCAGGATTCTCCGCAATTGCCTCGGCAAACTCCTTATCCGTAAGGTCATCACTGAGCTTTTGGAGCTGCGCGGCATCTAAATCCAATCGCTTAAGAACGTCCACCAACCGCTCCGTTGCCTCCTTGGAGAACTTTACCAAAACGGTGGTGCCATTGGCTAATGGCTAAACCTAAAATACATCATTTTCCGGAACATCCAAGTGATACAAATTGTACTTCTTTAATACCTCGGTCGCTCCCAAATCGTTTAACCTTATGTCTCTATATACTTCTTCCGTTATTTCAATCTTCCTTGAACCTCCACCGTGAGCTGCTTTTTGATACTCCATAAAATAATGCCCATCTTCATCCGTTGCTATTAAACCACGCCCATAATATTTATTTGGAGTACTTTCTTTTTTTTTGAGGTGGACAACATCGCCAAGCCTTCTTATTACTTTGAAGTTGAATAAATCATACTTTTCAAATAGATCTTTTAGGCTAATTCCAGGCTTGGAAGCGGCATTAAAAACCTCTTCATTGATTTCTATCAACTCACCATTTATCTGCTCACCCAAAACATTTGTATCATATGACAGTCCATATTTTCCGCTATCCGTCCAAATAACTTTCCAACCATTATGATTATGAATTTTTCTTGCCATAACTAATAAGGAATAAAGTTGGTCACGGTAGATAAATCCAAAGTAGCCTCTGGCATTCCTCCAGATGTATATCCACCAGGAATTCAATTATTATTTGCTCCTGCACCTTCATTACCAGATGACATTTTGAATGTGCCCACATCCTCTTGCTTAATTACTGCAAAAAGAGTATCATCTCCCAAATCTCCTTCATTGAAGCCCATTCTTTTTTCTATTTCTCTTAGAATCGTTTCTTGGTCATTAAGAGCCAGACCTGTTTTTTATTATCTAACTACCAGAGTAACTTCTCGGTTCTTAAATGAATTATAGTCCTTTCTTATTCGTTTGGAGAGTTGTTTTAACTCTTCCATTCCTTGACGAGCCTCGTTTTCATCAAGACGGAAACTTCTGGAGTAATCCATTGCACTAGCATGAAAAACAACATTCATTACAAAACCCTTATCTGTCTTAAAAACAATAAAATCCCAAGGATGCTTTGCCAGTTCTTCTAAAACTTTCTCCATTACAATGCTTTTACGGTATAATCTATTCCCTCTTGCATCTCTTCAGTTTTTACAACTGCTTCTGAAATTCCGCCTGATGTTTTTCCTCCTGGTATCCAATCACTATTAGCACCAAATTCATTTCCTGAAGGTATATCAATTTTATCTGTAAGCTTAAAATCTATCCTAACCAGATTACCATCCAGTTGGGACTCAGGAACACCTAATTTCTTGGCTTTTTCAGAATTTGACAGGAATCTTCTTAGTTTTAAAATCACCAATCAACCTCCCCTTCTTCTCGCATCTTATATTGTAATGAAGCTAAACTGTAACCCAAATCAAACACATGAGAAGGTTCGAATTTTGTAACCTTTAACTTGCAAAAAGGAACTTCATCATATGTAGTCTCAACAATCTCAAAATCTGTCCCATAAAATTTATTAAAGTCTTTTACTTCCTTTTCCAATAAATATGGAAAGGTTACCATTACTTTAAATACGAGTTCTTTATTTGATTCCATCGATTAACGTTATTTCAATATTTGGGAACATGTCACTAAATTGTTGTATTACCCCTTGACAAGAGTAACAATAAGGATTCTCCGACACAATTTTAAGTGTTCCTGATATATCAGATTTTATTTGTCCTTTGATTCCTCCCAGTTTTTCTGCTAAGTCATTAAGCATGCGATATTCTGAATCGGTAATCCTTAACCAGGTTCCTGACGATCCTGTTGCCTCTATTGCATCAAAAATATGATTCTCTTTACGTGCATCCGTCAGAGAAACACTTTCCCAAAACTTATTTTCATCAATGCTGGCCCCTGATACATTACCTTCTAGATAACCTAAATTACCTGACTGTGGCTTCCCTGTTTTATAATCACGCATCTTATTCAATGCTCCTTTGATTTCTTCAACTGATGCAAGCTTTGATTTTTTTAATGAACCTATGAGGTTTTTGTTATCAGCACAACTTCCTAATGCATCCACAAAGGATTGCTTCCTGCTTGCTTTCAATCCATCAAAAGCACTTTGTATAGCATCATCAGAGATATTAGGATTCACTTTTCTAAAAGCATCTACCGCGTTGATATTGTCGATATTTCGCAAAGAAGCTTTACCATTCGATAAGACCTTCCAACTATCTGCCAACTCAGCGTTCTCCGAAATCGCCTCAGCAAATTCCTTGTCCGTAAGGTCATCACTGAGCTTTTGGAGCTGCGCGGCATCTAAATCCAATCGCTTAAGAACGTCCACCAACCGCTCCGTTGCCTCCTTGGAGAACTTTACCAAAACGGTGGTGCCATTGGCTAATTTAACAATTTTTCCCGCATTTTTCACCGTAGTGGCATATACCAAGGGTATGGTAGAGGCAAAGGAGATGACCGCGTTGGTACCGTCCTCCTCAATGGTGTACCATATGCCGTTGGCCACATCAAAAACCTCCCCGGCCACGGGCACCATGCCCGCAGCATCCAACACCAAATGCCCTGCTGCCGAGCTAAATACCTGCCCAAAAAGGTAATCGAGGACCGCTGCGGTGTCCACATCGTACCCGGGCACGGCAATGGGCTCCCATCTTCCATTCCCCTTATTGTACTGGTAGTGTATTATCCAACCGTTTTCTTGGTCGGCAATGGAGTACACATGGGCCACACTGCCGTACATGGCCACCACTTTGCGTAAAAAACCACCATAGCCAAAGGGGTTATAGGTTCCCATAAAGTATTCGGTAAACCCATCATAGTCCAACGGGGGAAGGCAGGTGGTGTACCCCTGCTTTTCAATGGGCAGCAGGTCCCATTGTATATCGCCCCAATCCGTAACCAAGGGTCCCACCCCAGTTGTGTTGATGTTGGTGGGTTGGTATTGTGCCTCATATAAAAGTGGAGCACAGGTTTTTCCCTCTTTTATATACCGAAAACGGATGTTGTTCGGGTCGGGCAGTGCTCCAAAATCATAGGGTTCCGAATCTTTATTGATTTTATAGCCCGTAAACTCATTTCCCTTTTTATGGGCTTTGTATTCGCCGGCATCGGGGCCATCCTCAATGGTAAAGCTCTGTAAGGCACCATAAGCGGTAATCCCGTTTTTTACCTTATAATATTCCACAGGGACCTCTCCAGGCAATGCCACGGGCACTCCTGCCGGCGACAAGTAGACCACGATGTTTGTTTCGGCAGTTCCTTCAAGTGCAAGGGCATCTTTGGGGTCAAAGGCAATTTCATTGGCGGTGGATGAGGCGTTTCGGTAACTCTCCGCCTCCTGTATACTTGCCTCAAGGTCGTTGTAGGCCTGTTGTTGGTTCGCCGTGTTGTAGCCTTCGGGGTTGGGTCCTCCCTGCGTGGCCTCATCTATCAAGTCTTGGCTGGCGGCGTTATAGGCATTTTGGTTTGCGGCCAACTCATTCCTTACATTTTGGGGAATGGTTTCATCGGCCAACAGTTCCTCCACATAACTGTTCTGCTGCTCGTTTTCAGTTTCGAGTTGCTCAATTTGTTCTGGAGTTCCCGTAAAGTTTTGCAGCAGCTCTAGTATGGACGAAGCAAGCTCCCCGACAGCTTCCCCAAATTCCCCAACCCTCTGCACCACCTCGCCGGTATCCACAATATTGCCCATGGTGGGGTCGAACGCCGTGATCACGGTACCTTGGGCGAGCTGCCTGTCCGTGTTCACCAATATGTTGGTAAAGTGCACCGCCAGTTTTATGCTGCTCAAATAGGGCAAATGGGTATAACCTTTGCCCGAAAAGTAGCCGTTGCCCCCGTTTACCTCAGTTACCACCACTTGAAAGTCGCCCGCGGTAAAGCTCTCGCCCACACTCAACTGGGGCAAGGGTCCTTGGTTGGTAATGCCCACATCGGGGGACACCCCACATTGGTACAGGTCTTCTTCCTCGGTCTCCAAATTGGTGGTGAACTGCCGTAGGGGGCTCCAATCGCTCTCGCCCACCACGCAGGTCTTTTTTAACTGGTATTCGTAGGTGGTGTCGGCCTGCAGGTCCCAGAGTGTGGTCCAGTTGGCGGTGGTCTGGTTATGGAACCATGCATTGCCGTTGCCCCGGACACGGTACCGCACCCTGAACTGGGGCACACTGGTGCTGTTGTCCTCCCAAAAAATATTGGCTTGGTTGGCGCCCCTTACCTCATGGTGTATACTATTGGGTGCGTAGCAGCCTTCTATATACTTGAACGAAAAAATTTGGCTATACCCCTGGTTCAGGAACATGCCAACGTCCTCCGCTCCCTGTTTGACCTTGGCCTGTACCCGCCAAGCGTAGGTCCTGTTGGGCAGCAGCATGGGGTCGCCCGGGCCGTACACGTAGGTGGTGGCGCTTGTGGTCGTGGTAAACAAGGGTGTGGAACCCAAAAAAGCGGCTTGGGGGTCCATGGCATTGTCCCAAATCTCCACCAAACTGAGTTCGTACTCCACTTGGCTTATGTTGATGTGCCTTGGCGTCCATTGGAACACAATGTTCTGTGGGCTCCGCTCCACGATATGGCTACCATTTTCGGGCAGTACCAAAAAGGGCGGACTGTTCTTGAAAACGTTTATGGTGGCACAGGCATTGTTGGAGAGCCGTTTGCCCGTAAGTACATCGAACACCTGAAAACAGATTTGGTAAACGCCATCCGGGATGGGGCTGCCGTACACATTGGGGGGTATTCCCGTTAGGTTGCCGAACTCAAAGTATGGGGCGAGCAAGGTGTGGTCCAACACGGTGGGAATCCCTCCTTCCAAAAAGAGCGGGGTGGCCCCGATTACATTTTCGTTGCTCTGGAAACCAATGCCGTTCCCGTTGAACGCCACCTGTAAACGCACCTGCCTGTCAGAAATCTGGAAGTCGTTGAGCACGATCTGCACACGAAGCGGTCCGTTCAGGGCACTAGGATTGGCAAAATCGGAGAAATTGGTCGGGGCGGGCGGTGTGGCCTGCGCGATCACCTGCACGGGAAAGGACTGGGCGGTGGACAGTAAGCAGCAGAACAGTAGGCAGCATAGCAGTAGGCAATATCGTAGTTGGACACACAGCAATGAGCAATAAGCCCGTATGCCGTGTCCGGCAGACTGTTTCTTGGTTTTGTTTTTAGTGAACCATGTTCTCATAAGTAGGTATTTTAATCGGCAGGCTTGGGGCGGGCTCTGCGGTGTTCATTCTTTTATCTTGTTCAATTCCTCAAATCGATGTAATTCTTCCAAAAGAGCAATTGCCATGTCCTTTAATCGCTCAGGATTGCTTGTCTTTTCCATTTCCAGCAACATCTGGTCGAGTTCCGCCCGCTTTTCTTGCGGCAGTTGTTCGTAACGAGATTGCTGCAACACATTTTGCAGTTGTTGTTTTATCTCCGAAGGTGTTCCACTATACACCACATCCCTGTAGCGGAAAGTCAACAAATCATTTTGGGGAGGACTTTGTCCGAACGAAGACGGGGGGCGGTCCACATTGTTCTTTTTCCCTCGCCCAAAGGTGTAGGTGTAGCCAAAAGTGGTCGTGAAATCCGTGGTATTGGTCTGTACCGTATTTCGGAAGAGGGAAAGTATGTTCAACGTAAAATTGTGCCCTTCCTTCCACGCATAATTGCCCCCCAACCTAAGGTTGTAAAATTGATTTTGTTGCTCCCCATTGGTGAAGGAGGTATTGTAGGAAGCTGAAAAATTGCTCCGCAATTTCTTGTCAAAAAACTGTTTGGCAACTCCCAGCGTGGGTCCAAGGGTAAGTCCTGTATCGGTCTCTCCAGTTTTGGTGTAGGAGGTGTTGGCCGCCACGGTGATGGTCAACGATTGCTGTGGGTAGCCCAGTGCGTATGAGGCCGAACCATTATAAAACTGATTACCGCTATTTTCAATGGACTTTCCTTCTTGCCCTTCGTTGGAATCTTGATATACCAGATTAATATGGGCCCTATCATTGCGTGTTTCGGTCTGTTTTACCGTATAGTTGATGCCCAAATTGGCATTTTTGGAAATCTGGCGGTAGTTTAGGGTATCCAAGTTGTCCAATTCATTTGTTTGGTTAATATAATCGAACTGGTCCCTGATGTTGGTATAGGATTGAAAATTGGAAAAGGAACCGTTGATACCCAATTTTTCCGTTGGCGTATAGTTCAGGTTGATGGCACTTACCAACCGTTTCATTGCCGAGGCTTTGGAATCGTCCAGATTGTCCCGTTGCAAACCTGCGTTCACTCCAATATTTAGTTTATTATCAAAAATGGTCTGTGAGGCATTTACGGTAATATTTTCCAGGTCGTTATTGAAATAATAGGCACCAAACGTCCTGTAATTCGGGTCTATCCGCTCGTAGGCCCCACCCAAGGTTCCATTTCCCATACTATAATCTATGGAAGCATTGAAAGCATTGGTGTAATTGGTGGTGATGTTTTCGTTCAAAAAGAATGACAACAAACCTTTGCCCTCGCTTTCATCATTTACCCTGACATCTTCGGTGATGCCAGAGATGGCGTATTCCATTCGGATATTGATTTTTTCCTTAACCCGAACATCTGTTGAAAGCGAAACGACTGCATTGTCCTTGGGCGTCAATCCCAATTCGGTGGGAAAAGGTTCTCGAAGGGAGTTTTCATCATCGAATCCTTTGAAGAAAATCAACCCCAAATCCAATTGATCAAAGGCATAAGAAGTCTTGAGTCCGAAACCTCTTCTTAAATAAGCCGTTTGCTGATTGGGTTCATCAACATTATATTCCACCGCCCTTAAAAACCTCCCGTACATGGCACTGATCTTAAATGGTCCTGGAGGAGCAAGGTCCACCCCCACTCCCGTAAATTGATGTCCACTGAGCGTGTAGGGAGAAAAAGTCATAGCTGCATCGCCGATATGGAGCGTAATCCACTTATAGGAGGGGCTAATACTTAAGCGGTTAAGTTTAAAAGGGCTCGAAAAATCAAAATTTTGATTGGTATAAGCAAAAGAGAACGGAACGTTATACACCTCTGCTATGTTGAAGTTCAGGTTTCCATTCAGAAAATAGGTGAATGCTTGACGGTTTGCAGTACCCTCATAGAAAACACCGTTGGCCGATAAGCTTCCGTTATAATCAAAGAGTTTTGCTTTGCCCAATCGGTCCAGGTCGACACTTTGTGAAAGACCCAAGAAACCACACATAATAAATGGAAATAAAAGCTTGTACAATTTGGGTTGGTTAATTCCCCAATGATACTATTTAGGATGCTTCTATTTTCCCTCGTTTGACGTATGCACCAATTCAGTTAACGGTTGCCCTATTTGAATTGATGGGCAAATATTGAAAAACATGAAGGTGAACTTCGAATTGTTCGATTAGCAATGGTCAGTTGATCAAAATAAAAAAGCCCTCCAAAATAGGAGGGCTTTAATAGTATTATAATCTGAAGTTTATTTTGCTTCCGCAACCACTTCAAAAGGGAATTCTACAATAACTTCCCTGTGCAATCTGATAATGGCTTCGTAAGGACCAACTCTTTTGACAGCTCCACCTTTAATATTGATGAATTTTTTGTCAATTTGTTGCCCTTCTTTGTCCAAGGCAGCGGCAAGATCTATGTTGGTTACAGATCCGAACAATTTGTCGCCTGCACCAACTTTTGCAGCAATTTTGATTTCCAATTGCTTCAACGCATTGGCAACCTTGGTTGCTTCATCTATTACCTTTTTCTCCTTGTGAGCTCTTTGTTTTAGGTTTTCTGCCAAAACTTTTTTGGCAGAAGGTGTAGCCAAATCGGCCAAACCTTGAGGGATAAGGTAGTTTCTGCCGTAACCGTTCTTTACGGTAACGATATCATCCTTAAATCCCAAATCCTGTACATCTTCTTTTAGAATAAGTTCCATTCTCTGGTGTTTTTTATTTCAACATATCGCCAACATACGGCATTAACGCTAGGTGACGGGCACGTTTTACGGCCTGTGCCACTTTTCTTTGGTATTTTAATGAAGTACCTGTAAGTCTTCTTGGAAGCAATTTACCTTGCTCGTTTACCAATTTCATCAAAAAATCCGGGTCTTTATAGTCTATGTACTTAATACCCGATTTTTTGAACCTACAATACTTTTTTTGCTTGCTGGTCTCAATATTAAGCGGGGTCAAATATCTGATTTCCCCGTCTTTTTTTGATTTTGCTTGTTGCTCTATAGATGCCATACCCTTATGCCTTTGCTTTTAATTTAGTTCTTCTTTTTTCCGCCCAAGCAATAGCGTGCTTGTCCAATTTAACGGTCAAAAAACGCATAACGCGCTCATCTCTTCTAAATTCCAATTCGTAAGGTCCAATGGCTTCGCCAGGTGCTTGGAATTCGAACAAGTGGTAAAATCCACTTTTTTTGTGCTGAATGGGATAGGCCAATTTTTTAAGTCCCCAATCTTCTTTGGAGACCATTTTGGCACCATTCTTAATCAAGAAATCCTCGAATTTCTTGACTGTTTCCTCTATCTGCGTTTCAGACAGAACGGGATTCAAAATGAAAACAGTTTCGTAATGGTTCATTATACTATATTTTTAAAGGAGCGCAAAGTTAAGAATAATTCTTTCCTCTTGCAAGAAAACCAAAAAAACTTCGTTTAAGTACAAGAGTTATCAACACTGTTAAACCTAGTAAACCTAAATAACACATATGGTAATTTACACAACAAAATAGACCATGTTTACATCTTTTGTTGCTCCTAAACGTCTTTTTTGTGTACTTTGCCGATGATTTAAAACCCTACAAATCACCCCATTCATGAAATTAAAAAGTATAATTGTAGACGATTCCTCCATGCAGCGCATGGCCGTGGCAAAATTGGTCAACAATCATCCACATTTGGCCTTGGTTGCCGAGTACAGCAACGCCATTGAAGCCAAAAATGGTTTAAAAAACCACGATATCGACCTTATCTTCCTAGATGTTGAGATGCCGATCATAAGTGGTTTTGACCTTTTAGAGGCCCTAGAGAACCCTCCACAGGTAATTCTGATCACTGGAAAACCTGATTATGCACTGAAAGCGTTTGACTACGACGTAACCGATTACCTTCACAAACCCATAACTTTGGCCCGTTTTGAAGCTTCCGTAAAAAGAGCCGTTGCCAAATACGAGCAAATGAACCGGGTGGAAGAAGATGAAGAACACATTTTTGTTAAGAGCAACCTTAAAAAACGTAAGGTAATCTTAAACGACATTAAATGGATAGAGGCACTGGGAGATTACATTAAATTGGTGACAGATGAAGCCAATATCGTAATTTTATCCACCATGAAATCTTTTGAAAAGCAATTGCCTGCCGAAAAATTTCTACGTATCCATAAATCTTATATTGTGAATCTCGAGAAGATAGAAAAATTCAACAGTAAGAACGTTGAAGTAGGGGGCAGACAGATTCCTTTGAGCAGAAATAAGAAAACAGAGCTCGCCGAAGCACTGGCAAACGTATAATCTTATATGTGGTCCACATTGTAGACCAATCTGATACTTTTATACTTAGAAATAGCATTAAAGGATTTTTCAATTCTTTTAATGCTATTTTTTGTTTGGGCCAATGGTTGTTTTCTTGGTATTTTTATCAATATATTTTTAAGATAGTCCCTTCGTATACGAGCTACAGGCGGGTATTCCGGCCCTAAAATCTGAGTTCCGAGCACATTGCGCAAAGAGCCTGCCATCCATTCCGCGGCCTCGTTCAGTTTATTAAAGTCCTTATCCTTCAAGGTTATTTTTATGAGCCTCACCAAGGGCGGATACTTAAACTGTTCCCTCTCGTAAAACTGTTCTTGGAACATTTTATCATAATTATTGGTAGTTACCTGCTGCAATATTTGATGATAAGGGTTGTACGTCTGAATCAATACTTTACCGCGCTTTTTGGTACGCCCTGCCCTACCCGCCACTTGGGTCAACATTTGAAAACTACGCTCGTGGGCCCTATAGTCGGGAAAATTGAGCATGGAATCCGCATTCATTATACCTACAAGGCTTACATTTCTAAAATCCAAACCCTTGGTCACCATTTGTGTTCCCACCAAAATATCCATCTCCTGATTCTCAAAAGATGAGATTATTTTCTCGTATGCGTATTTTCCACGCGTTGTATCCAGATCCATGCGGCCAACGGAAACATCTGGAAACAACTGACCCAATTCTAGCTGAATCTGTTCCGTACCAAAGCCCTTTTTATCCAAAGTTGGACTCCCACAAGCCAAGCACGCTTGCTGCAAGGCCATGTGATAACCACAATAGTGACAGCGAAGTTGGTTTCTGTGCTGATGATAGGTCAGGCTAACGTCGCAATTGGGGCATTGGGCCACATGCCCGCAAGTGGTACACTCCACTACCGGAGCGAATCCCCTTCGGTTTTGAAAAAGAATGATCTGCTCCCCCTCTTCCAGCGCTTCCTCGATGGCCTTTATAAGCGTTTCCGAAAAATGACCTCTCATTCGGCGTTTTCTGGTAGCTTCCTTAATATCCACCAAGTTGATATCGGGCATTAAAACATCGCCAAATCTATGTGCCATGGATGCATACCCATATTTTGCTGTCTTAGCATTGTACATGCTCTCTATACTCGGAGTGGCAGAACCTAGAACAATATTTGCACTATGCAATGCCGCGAGCACAACGGCCGCATCCCTGGCTTGATATCTTGGTGCCGGGTCGAATTGCTTAAAAGAATTCTCGTGCTCCTCGTCCACGACCACCAATCCCAAATTGGTAAAGGGCAAAAAAAGTGAAGAACGTGCTCCAATTACGATTCGAGCTTTTCCTGCATCATTCAATACATTGTTCCATACCTCCACCCTTTCGTGAATGCTATATTTTGAATGATATACGGACACTTGATGGCCAAAATATTGCTGTAATCGGTTGATCAATTGGGAGGTCAGAGCAATTTCAGGAAGCAAATACAGCGCTTGCTTTCCTTCATCCAGACATTTTTGGATGAGTTTTACATACACCTCTGTTTTTCCTGAAGAAGTTACCCCGTGCAACAATACGGGTTTTTCTTCGTCGAACCCATGCTGTATATCGTCTAGGGCCCGATGTTGATGCTCGTTCAATTCAATAGCTCCAACATCACCCGATCGCCCATCGAACTCCACCCGATCTTTTCGGATATGGTATTCTTCCAGAATATTTTTATCGATCAAGGCTTTGATTACCGAACGGGAACCCCCGCTCTCCTTTTCCAGTTCCGAAATAGGTATGGGTTTGGCACTTTTGGCCCTTAATTGAAATAAAGAAAGTACCACTTGACTCTGCTTGGGAGCCCTGGTTAGATCGTTCAGCAGTTCGGACAGTTGTTCTTCGCCTTCAAATTGCTCGGCGAGCTTAACATAGCGTACCAATTTAGGTCTGTATTGTTCGTACAGTTCTTCTTTTTGAAGCACAATACCTTTGTGCACCATGGCATTGACTATTTTCAACACATTTTTTTTATCCAGGATATCGCTGACCTCGGAGATTTTCAATGCGGTTTGATGTTGAAGTGCTTCGTAGATCAAAAACTCGTCATCGGTGAGTTGCAATTCGTCTACCTTTGCATTTTTGTTGGGCAAAATTAGGGTTTCGCTTTCCAACAAAAAGGCACTGGGCAGGGCGCTCCGAACAACTTCGCCCAACGTGCACATATAATAATTGGCCACCCATTCCCAATGCTTCAACTGCACTTTGTCCACTACGGGCCGTTCGTCCAGAATTTGATAAATCTCTTTGGGTTCGTAGGCTTCTGGGGCATTGGTATGCACTTTGTAGGCCAATGCGGTGTATATCTTGGTCTTGCCAAAAGGTACGGCAACTCGCATTCCCGCTTGAATAAAATCGGCTTCTGCTTCCGATATTTTATAGGTGAAAAGCTTTTCCAAAGGAATTGGCAAAACTACCTCTAAAAAATACTCCATAAATTATTCCTCGATTACCCTGTGCCATGTTTGTGTACGGTACAAAAAGGCTAAATATCCACGTACTTTTAGCCTATTTTTGTTCTCCTCGTCCAACCAGACCTTAGCTTTAAAAGTCATAGCTTTTTCAGGGTCGAAAAGGGTATCCCCTTTATATATGCCCTTGCTGTTCTTTTCAAAATCCTCCATGATCTTCATTCCAAGAACGGGCTTGTCCTTTCTTTCTCCTTCACATTTTGTGCACCTTGCATCTTTTTTGCCCTCTTCCAATATTTTTACCACTTTGGCGTGCATCAATCCATCTTCCTCGTAAATTTCGATGATTGCCTTATTTACCCCATTTCGATCATCGATAGTTTTCCATTTACCAAAAACTGTTTGCGATAGGGTTATCTGGCAGCAGAGAAAACACACCAAACCGATCCATTTATTGTATGTCTTTCTGTTTTTCATGTCTTTTTTTTAATGAGTTCAGGGTTGCGTTCAGTTCAAAGCCCAATAATAAGATATTGGAATTTAACCAAATAAACACCATTAATATCAATAATCCACCCAAAGCACCATAGAGTTCGTTGTAACGAGCAAATTTTTCAACATAAATTCCGAACAAATAGGACGTCAATAAAAATAATAGGGTGGTCATTAACGCACCTGCGGAAAAAAATCGGGCTTGCCTGCCTTCTGCAGTCCCAAAATAGTACAGTATGGCCGTTGTAAAATAGGAAAGGCTTAGAAAAAACAACACTTTGGCTACCTGTATTCCGATGGTATCTCCTTTTTCCACATCGTAACCCAACGTTTTGCCTAAATATTCACTGGTGTACTCTACAATATAAAATTCAAAATACACAAATGCCACCGCTCCCACGATCAATAAAATGGACAGAATTAAACCTACCATAAGTGCATAGGCATACTGACGGAAAAAATTCCGTGTCAATTCCACATGGTAAGAGTTTTCGAAACCTCCAAATATCGCATTTACGCCATTGGCCATTAAAAAAATAGACAAAATAAATGCCGAGGAAAGTAATCCGCCCTGCTTTTGATCCTTTATCTGCTGATAAATATCACCAAAATAATCACTTGTCGCCGAGGGAAGGAAAGATTCCAAAAAATCCAAAAACTGGGCATCAAAATTCTCGTTGCCCACGCTCACATATGGAATAATAAAAGGAATCATGGTCACCAAAAATATCAGTAGGGGGAACAATGCTAGAAAAATACTGAAAGCGATAGAACTGGCCCTTGAAGAAAGTGCTCCTTTGACAATTCCCATCAAATACATTTCGATCAAATCATAGAAGGAGAGGCCCTCAAAAGCTTTGAGCTTAATCTTTTTCAAAACCTGTACAATCCAATTGACCACGGGTATCTTCTCCAACTGCTCTTCTATGGCTGCAGACATTTAAACGGCTTTTAAACTTAGGTCCATGTTGTGTACGGAATGGGTCAAGGCTCCCGAAGAAATATAATTTACGCCGCATTCGGCATATTTTCTCAGGGTTTCCATTGTTATACCTCCGGAAGATTCCGTAAGGCATTTATTTCCTATTCTTTTGACCGCTTCGCGGGTTTGATCGTAATCAAAATTATCCAAGAGTATTCTGTAGACCCCTTCGGATTTTAATATCTCGTCCACCTCCTCTAAATTTCTGGCCTCCACGATAATTTTAAGGTCCTTTCCTGTTTCTTTAAGGTAATCCCTTGTTTTTTGAATGGCATTGGTAATACCTCCAGAAAAATCGATGTGGTTGTCCTTGAGCATGATCATATCGTAGAGGGCAAACCGATGGTTTTCTCCCCCTCCTATCTTTACCGCCCATTTTTCTAGGGCCCTAATCCCCGGGGTAGTTTTTCGTGTGTCCAGAATTTTGGTGCCAGTACTTTCCAAAATACTTACATATCCTTTTGTTTTTGTGGCAATGGCGCTCATACGCTGCATGGCATTGAGCACCAAGCGTTCGGCCTTTAGAATGCTTTGCGAGCTGCCCTCCACATAAAAAACTATATCACCGTATTTAACGGGGGTGCCGTCCTCCAACAAAATTTCCGTTTTCAGTTGTGGGTCTACATAGGTAAAGACTTTTTTTGCAAATTCCACACCTGCAATAATACCTTGGTCTTTTACAAGGAGTTTGGCTTTTCCTTGTGCAGTTGAGGGAATACAGGCCAAGGAACTGTGGTCTCCGTCGCCAACGTCTTCCCTAACGGCATTGGCAATGATCAGATCTAGTTCTTTTTGAAATTGTGCTTCGGAAATCATTCAATTGGGATTTTAACGAAAATAATAAAAACATTGTTCCTTGTCCATGCACAAACCATGCTTAATTTTATGAGGAATGGATTATTTTTGGGCATGCAGATTACTTTGATCGCCATAGGAAAAACCGATAAGTCTGAACTTGAAGAACTTATAGCCATATACGAAAAACGGTTGAAGCATTATATCAAGTTTCAAATGAATATTATTCCAGATATAAAAAACAGAAAAAATCTTTCGGAACCCCAGCAAAAAGAAAAAGAGGGCGAACTTATCCTTGGTCAATTGCAACCTACGGACACCTTGATCCTTCTTGATGAAAAAGGAAAACAATACACCTCTGTTGATTTTGCCCAGTTCTTGCAGAAAAAGATGAACAGTGGCATTAAAAATCTTGTGTTGGCCATTGGTGGACCTTATGGTTTCAGCGATGCCGTTTATTCCAAAAGCGCCGGAAAAATCAGTTTATCCAAAATGACGTTTTCCCACCAAATGGTGCGACTGTTCGTAGTTGAGCAAATTTATCGGGGGTTCACCATTCTCAGGAACGAACCCTATCACCACCAATAATTAATATAAAACCCTAAACTTAATGGTGTTCTCGATTTTCTTGAGCGCCTTGATCACTTCCTTATTATATTCTTTGTCCAAATCGGTGATCACGTAACCAACTTCGCTATCTGTAGACAGATATTGTCCAGAAATATTGAGTCCATATTGTGCCAACACTTCGTTTATCTTGGCCATTATTCCGGGAACATTCCGGTGTATATGTAAAAATCGATGGACCCCATTTTGTTTAGGCAACCTAATATTTGGGAAGTTAACCGCATCTACGGTATTTCCAGAATTTATGTAATCCATTATTTTGTTGGGCACAAAATCGGCAATATCTCGTTGTGCTTCTTCGGTGCTACCACCAATATGAGGGGTTAGGATTACGTTGGACAATCCTTGCAATGGTGTTTTAAAGCTTCCATTACTACGTGGCTCGGATGGGTAAACATCTATCGCCGCTCCGCCCAATTTTCCACTTTCCAGTGCATCGGCCAAAGCTTCTATATCCACTACGAACCCTCTGGAAAGATTAATAAGTTTGGCTCCATCTTTCATTTGGTCGATTTCACGCTTACCTATAAAATTTTTATTGGCCTTGTTATCATCTACATGCAGGGTAACAACATCCGAAACATTGAGCAAACTCTCCAAGGTGTCACATTTTACTGCGTTACCCAATGCCAGCTGATCGTTAACATCATAGTAATACACCTTCATCCCCATGGCTTCTGCCAAAACGGACATTTGTTTTCCTATATTCCCGTAACCAACTATACCTAAATTTTTTCCACGCACTTCTTGCGAACCGGCGGCGGTTTTATTCCACTCGCCATTATGGATTTCCGTACTTCTGGGAAAAATGCTCCGCATGAGCATAATGGTCTGTCCAATGGCCAGTTCCACTACGGAACGGGTATTGCTGTACGGTGCATTGAAGACCACTACGCCTTTCTTTTTGCTGTATTCCAAATCGATTTGGGTGGTTCCGATACAAAAAGCTCCGACCACCAATAACTTATCGGCGGCATCCAACACTTTTTGGGTAACCTGTGTCTTGGACCTAATTCCTAGTACATGCACCCCTTTGATTCGCTCGATGAGGTCTTCTTCGGATAAACTGGTCTTGATCAGTTCCACTGAAAACCCTTCTTCCGATAGGTTTTCGAATGCAGCCGGGTGGACATTTTCCAATAAAAGGATCTTGATTCTGTTCTTGGGGTATGATAAGTTTCTTGGCAAATCGTTCACAAATAAAAATTCATCTAGGTTAGGTGCTACGTGGTCGGCATTATTGGCAGCCTTTTCTCGATGCACATTTTCGGTATAGGCGAAAAATTTATGGGCTATCCCGGCCTCGCGCATTACATAATCGCTATAGCCGTCGCCGATCACCTGGACCTCGCCATCTAAATCCAAGTTTTTTAAACATTCTATTTTTCCGTTATGGGTGGCAAGCACGTTGGTTTCGTCGAAACCTGTTATATTGCCAGCTTCATCAAAAGTAAAGGTGTTTGCAAACACTCTTTCGGATGGAATGTTGTATTCTTTAACAATTGGGTCTATAAACTCTTTGAACCCGCAGGAGATTACATAAATATCTTCGGAATATTCATAAAAAAACTGCTTGTTGGCTTCTATGGATTTGGAAATTTTCTGACGCAGTTCGGTCACCAAATCTTCCAGATCTTTTTTGTTCGCATCCAGCAATCGGATTCTGCGTTCCAACGATTCCGTAAAAGATATGTCGCCATCGATCCCCAAATTGGTGATTTTTTGGATTTCCGACACTATTTCATCTCTCTTTGGATTTCCTTGCAGTGTCATTTCCGCCAAAACATCCAACGCCTCAACCCTTGTGAGGGTACTATCAAAATCGAACACATATTTGCGCCCTGTCTCTACCATGATTCGCTTCAAAAAAATTAAGGCATAAAATTAAACATTAATTCCATCCTTGTAATTGGAAGTTATCAAAAACCTTACACTTTTACGGATAAATCAAAAATCCATTACGATTTGTTTTAAATGCTACCCAAAAACCATCATTTTGCAGTTATGTGCAAATCAAAGTCCAGCTCTCAGTACCCTAAAGGTCAAAAAGTGGCTGTATCCTAATCAGAACCATCGCCGGGTTAATTTACAGTAGAAACGGTACTCCTTACCAAACTTTTGTTGGAGCATATCTTCTTCCGGTTGTATTTGAAAATGGTTCATATAGGACACAAAACCAGCCGCCACAAGGGTATTAAAAGCATTGCCCAGCCAAAGGCCTAAAGCCAATAGTAGTAGCAAAAGCCCCAAATACATAGGGTTCCTGCTAAAATTGTAAACCCCTTTGGTCATCAACCTGCTGGTTTTTTGAGGGTGCATGGGATCCAAACTTGTTTTTCCCGTCCAAAATTGCAACACGGCCAATAATCCTACTATTACTCCTAAGACAAAAAGTATCCAAGCCAGTTGGTTCCTGCCAAAAAAATCAAACTCACCTACTGGCAAAAACCTATCCAGAAGGAACATTGTCCCTCCAAAAATCAACATCACCAAAGCTGGCGGTACTTTTAATTTCATACAAATAACTTAAAGTCCGAAATTACTACTTTTGAATCTCAAAATAGAGACCTTTTGATTTGAAACTAGTTTTTGCCACACATAACGACCATAAGCTGAAAGAAGTTCAGCAATTGCTTCCAAAAAATATCCAACTACTGTCATTAAAAGATATTGATTGTTTTGACGAAATTCCCGAGACGGGGGATACATTGGAAGAAAACGCCAAAATTAAGGCAGATCACATTACCCAAACCTATGGTTTGAACTGTTTCTCGGATGATACCGGCCTACTTGTGGATGCATTAAACGGAGCTCCTGGAGTATACTCGGCCAGATATGCGGGGGAACAAAAAGATGCCTCGGACAATATGCAGAAATTGTTAAACGAGTTGAACGGAAAAAATAATCGGAAAGCACATTTTAAGACCGTAGTACATCTTAATCTAAATGGAGAAGTCCACGCTTTTGAAGGAACGGTCGATGGCGTCATAACGGATAAAGAACAAGGCAAGGGAGGGTTTGGCTACGACCCCATCTTTAAACCAAATGGATTCGATAAAACCTTTGGCGAACTGCCTTCCGATGTAAAAAACTCCATTAGTCACCGTGGTAGGGCCATTCGAAAATTGGTGGAATTCTTAAAAAAGAACGCCACTTAGGTTGTAGCGATCAAAATAAGTGTACCTTTGCCGCTTTATTAACGCCGCCGGTATGGGCAAGGTGTTGTGATGGGCTTGAACGGGAAATACTATAATCGCTCTATACAACACAAACATATTTGCGATTAAAGGTATTACACCGCTATGACAAAATTTGAAGCCTTGGGGTTGGACAAACCCCTATTGGATGCTATTTCCGACCTTGGATTTGAATCCCCCTCCGAAGTACAAGAAAAATCAATCCCAATTTTATTGGAGCAGGAAACCGATTTGGTTGCCCTGGCCCAAACGGGAACTGGAAAAACTGCTGCATTTGGATTTCCTATGATCCAGAAGATTCAATCGGACAGCAGGACCACACAAGGATTGATCCTCTCCCCTACACGTGAGCTCTGCTTGCAGATAACGAACGAATTAAAACTATACTCCAAATACATAAAAGGACTCAATGTGGTGGCCATTTACGGTGGCGCAAGCATTACCGAACAGGCCCGACAGATAAAAAGAGGTGCACAGATCGTTGTAGCTACCCCTGGCCGTATGAAGGACATGATCGGCCGAAATATGGTGGACATTTCCAAAATTGATTATTGTGTTCTGGATGAAGCCGATGAAATGCTGAATATGGGCTTCTATGAAGATATTAAGGACATTTTATCCAACACCCCGCAAGAAAAGCTAACATGGCTCTTTTCGGCAACCATGCCAAAAGAAGTGGCAACCATTGCCAAAAAGTTCATGTACAAACCTGTGGAAATTACAGTTGGTTCCAAAAATGCCGGAGCTTCCACAGTACAGCACGAATATTATGTTGTTGGAGGCCGTGATCGTTATGCAGCCCTAAAGCGTTTGGCCGATGCCAACCCAGGTATCTTCTCCGTAGTTTTCTGTAGAACCAAAAGGGATACACAACGTGTTGCGGAAAAATTGATCGAAGACGGGTACAATGCCGGAGCACTACATGGTGATTTGAGCCAGAACCAACGGGATCTGGTCATGAACTCGTTCCGAAAAAAGCAAGTACAGATGTTGGTAGCTACCGATGTTGCCGCGCGTGGAATTGATGTTGACGATGTAACCCACGTTATCAACTACCAGTTACCCGATGAAATAGAGACCTATACCCACCGTAGTGGTCGAACGGGACGCGCCGGCAAATCCGGAATCTCCATGGTAATTGTGACCCGCTCGGAGTTGAGAAAGATCAAGGCGATAGAGAAAAAAATACAACAGGATTTTATCTCCAAAAAAATTCCCGATGGTATTGAAATCTGTGAGATACAATTATACCATTTGGCCAATAAGATCAAAGAAACCAAGGTCAATCAAGAAATTGACAGTTATTTGCCCGCCATCAACGATGTTTTGGAAGGGATAGATCGCGAAGAACTCATCAAAAAAATATTCTCGGTAGAGTTTACCCAATTCTACAACTATTACAGTAAGACCAAAGATCTAAACACCCAGGATTCCGGAAGGGAGAAAGGTGGGGCGTCCGGGGATATTCCATCCGAAGGATCCGTACGATACTTTATCAATGTTGGTGAACGCGATGGTTATGATTGGATGAGCTTGAAAGACTTCCTAAGAGATACCTTGAACTTGGAAAAAGAAGACGTCTATAATGTGGATACCAAGGATTCTTTCTCCTTTTTCAACACCGATGCGCAACTTACCGAGTTTATTCTTCAAACCTTTACAGACTTTAAATTGGAAGGACGTTTTATAAATGTTGAAGTGTCCAAAAACCCAGGTGGTGGCGGCGGAAAAGGAGGTAAAAAACGTCGCAATCGAAAAGGCGGCGGCAGTGGCCGAAGAGGAGGCAACAAGTCCTACAAAGGAGGAAAAAAAGGAGGGTACGGCAAAAAAGGAGGCAAGAAAAAACAGGGCTTTTATTAGTTAATTCTATATTAAATGGCACGTCTCTGCTATTTATTTTTCTTTGTTTAGTACTTTTATAGCTACAAAGATTGCATGAGAAGATTACTACTTATACTATTGTCCCTAATCCCACTACTTGGTTTTTCTCAAATTGAAGATGATGAAAACCAAGTAGTAAAGGAGTTTTCCGCAACGGTGATCAATGCCCAGACCGAGTTTCCTTTAGAAAGTGTGCACGTGGTCAACCTTAATCAGGTCAAGGGTACCATTACCAATCCTGAAGGTAAGTTTACCATTCCTGCTGCAGTGAACGATACTTTGTATTTTTCCTACTTGGGCTTTAAGACCCAAAAAGTAAGGGTGACCAACGATATGATCCGTTTTGGGAATACCGAGATTGCGTTGACAGAGCTTGCTTACGCCCTTGAAGAGGTTATTGTAACCCCATACCAACTAACAGGCTATTTGGAAATTGACGTAAAAAATCTGCCGATCAACAATGCATACCAATACAGTATTTCTGGACTAAACACCAGCTACGAGGCAGGAAACAAAAGTCCTAGTGCAGTTACCAAGGTGTTGGGTGCTATTTTAAATCCTGCAGACCTGCTCAGAAATCTGTTTGGTAAAAAACCGCGGCAAATGCGAAAGCTCCGCCAAATTAAAGAAGATGACAACATTCGGGACCTGCTGGCTTCAAAATTCGATAGAGAAACACTAACCGAACTTCTTCAATTGGAAAAAGTCGATATCGAGGACATACTCAACAATTGCAATTATTCAAAATCCTTTATAAAAACAGCAAACGACCTTCAAATTTTGGACGCAATTTCCAGCTGCTACGAGGAATACAAAGTCCTAAACAGGAACTAATCAAGCGCTTAAACCAATAATCTGGAAACAACTATACCACGATAAATAATTTTTATCTTTACGTATAGAATTTCTAGCTTTAAACAAAATTCCGGTTCATGAAAAAATTGCTTGTTGTTTTGTCTATACTATCCCTATTTACTGGCTGCAAAAAGACTCAAAAAAAGCAGCAAGCCCCGCCAACAATTGTAAAGGAAACAACCAAGAAAGAAGCTCCTTTTGTATGGGAAGGTGCCAACGTGTACTTTTTGCTCACCGACCGTTTCAACAACGGAAATCCCAATAACGATGTAAATTTTGATAGAACCGAAGAGACTGGAGTGCTACGAGGCTTTGAGGGAGGTGATATCGTAGGAATTACCCAAAAAATAGAAGAAGGTTACTTTACCGATTTGGGCATAAATGCCATCTGGTTTACCCCGGTAGTGGAACAAATTCATGGAGCGACCGACGAAGGAACGGGAAATACGTATGGTTATCACGGCTATTGGGCCAAGGACTGGACTTCGGTAGACCCTAATTTTGGTACTAAAAAAGACCTGGAAAATTTAGTGAAGACCGCCCACAAACATGGAATCCGAATTCTTTTGGATGTAGTTCTGAACCATACCGGACCTGTAACCGAAAAGGATCCTGTTTGGCCGGACGATTGGGTGAGAACCGGACCCAACTGTGAGTTTACAACATACGAGAACACCACCGCATGCACCTTGGTGGAAAACTTACCGGATATATTAACAGAATCCGATACCGCTGTGGAATTGCCCGACGCGCTTTTGGCCAAATGGAAAAAAGAGGGCAGGCTGAGCAAAGAGCTAGATGAACTTCAATTATTTTTTGAGCGAACCGGATATCCCCGTGCGCCCCGTTATTATATTATCAAATGGCTTACGGACTACATCAACGACCTAGGAATTGATGGTTTTAGAGTGGACACGGTAAAACACGTAAACGAAAATGCTTGGACCGATCTGTATACCGAGGCTTCCTACGCTTTTGAAACATGGAAGAAAAAACACCAAGATCAAATCTTGGACGACAATCCATTTTACATGGTCGGGGAAGTATACAATTACGGAGTCTCCGGAGGTCGCGAGTTTGATTTTGGAAATAAAAAGGTAGACTTTTTTGATCACGGGTTTAAAAGCCTCATCAATTTTGAGCTAAAAAATGATGCGGACAACAACTACGAGACCATTTTTAAAAAGTACAACAAATTGCTCAACACCAAACTTAAGGGCAAAAGTGTACTTAATTATTTAACATCGCATGACGATGGCGCCCCTTACGACAAGGACCGAACCAAGCCGTACCGATCCGCCAATGTACTTTTATTGACCCCAGGGGCGTCCCAGGTGTATTATGGGGACGAAACAGCAAGAAGCCTTACCATTGAAGGCACACAAGGAGACGCCACCCTTCGCTCGTTTATGAATTGGGAGGATTTGGACAGTATTCCCGAGACACAGAAAATACATGAACACTGGCAAAAATTGGGCAGGTTCAGAAATAATCACCCTGCTGTAGGTGCCGGCAAACACAACCGATTGTCAAAATCCCCTTATGTATTTTCCAGAACCTACATAAATGGGGATTACAAGGATAAAGTGGCAGTAGGATTGGATCTGCCCAAAGGAAAAAAGTCACTTTCCGTAAAAGGTTTCTTTGGCGATGGCACCAAATTGTTCGACACTTACTCCGAAACCGAAGTAATCGTAACCAATGGTAAAGTAGTTTTGGACAACGATTTTGACATTGCCCTGCTCGAACTTGTAGAATAAAATCTATTGTCTGGAGTGAAGGGCCAACCGGTTGCCCTCGGTATCGCTAAACAAGGCCATATAACCAATGTCCGGGCTTATCTGTGTTTTGTTCTGTAATATTTTGCCCCCGGCATCCTCGATACGGCCCAGTTCGTTGTTTACATCCGCACTGGAAAAGTAAATAAGCACACCATGGGTTTCGCTAGGTGTGTACCAATCTTTATTTTGAATGAGCGACCCGGAAGATCCCTGTTTACCCTCGGTCCGCGGAAACCAGCCCATTTTGGTTCCGCCAAGGTCCTGTAATTGTATCTCGATCTGAAAGACAGTATCATAAAATTTTTTCGCCCGATCCATATCCGTTACCGGTATTTCGAACCAGCCCACCAAATTATTTTCCATATGCTATTGATTTTCCAAAATCTCTTTAAGGCTTGCCAATCCTTCTTCAAAATCCTTTCCCACAGCTTTGTCCATATTCATGAACAACATCATAATGCTCATCGGGAATTTGTTCTTTCCTGAGAATCCCCAGACCACCTTGGTGATATCAGCCTCTATTTCTTTGGTGGTAATGTATGCATCCGAAGTGGATTTAAATGGCTTTAAGAACCTGAGTTCACTTTCTATACGTTCCCCATCGACTATTTTGATAATCTCCTGCTCCCCTTCCCCTACTTCTTTATTTCCATTCCAATAACTGGTTGCCCCTACTTCACCATCCGTTCCAGTAAACTCTTTTTGCATATTGGGGTCTTTTTTGCCCCATGGAGACCATTCATCTTGATTCTTCAAGAATTTTAAATACTTAAAAACAATAGCCTTGGGCCTGTGAATTTCTATGGATCGGGAAACATCGTAATTTTTAGGTGCGATCATGGCAAGAATACCGATCAAAAGCACCAAAGCGAGGAGGATATATAATAGCAACATAACTGTAATTGATTGATTTACAATTAAAAGTACAAAATTATTTTACGTGTTCCGGTATCTTTTAATGATTCCCTCAACATCTTTGATGGATTTTTTGGTCCAGTCCAACCGCTTATCGAGAACTTCCATAGGGGTTAATTGCCAATCAAGATTGGAACTGCGTACTTTTTGCGCCAGTTCTTGAATAATTATAGCGGCGGAAACAGAAACATTTAGGCTTTCTGAAAATCCGACCATGGGTATTTTTAAAAACCCATCCGCCCGTTGCATAACCTCTTTGGACAACCCCTCTCTTTCTGTTCCAAAAAAAATGGCCGATTTTTTTTGCGGATAGAAATCATGAAGCAGTGATGAATCGTCATGTGGAGTGGTTGCTACAATCTGATACCCTTCATTCTTCAGTTTTGAGATACAATCCGTTGTGGTTTGATATCGGTTCACATCCACCCATTGTTCGGCGCCCATGGCAATATTTTTGTCCATCCGTTTTCCAAAACGATCTTCCACCACATGTAGATCCTGGACCCCAAAAACATCGCAACTTCGTAAAATAGCACTAGTATTGTGCAACTGGTAAACATCTTCAACCGCTACGGTAATATGTCGGGTCCTTTTTTGCAATACATCACAAAAACGCTGTTTACGTTCTTCGGTAAGGTACCCTTCCAGATAGTTTAGCAATTCATGGTCAAACATAAAACCAAGATAGCAAAAAATGGAAATTTGGGCTTTTAATGCCTTACAAACGCTTCAATTCTATGAATATTGAGGGCACTGTATAATTCGTCAAAATTGATAGTTCAAGGTTCGCATCTGATATTTTATTTATATTTTCATTTCCATTGAATATAAACAACGCGCTCTATATGAAAAATGCACCTATTGTTTTAATTCCGATTGTACTTGCGCTAGCATCTTGTTTGGACTCTAAACAAAAGAAAAGAGATTCATCTTTAGATATGGATGCCTTCCATACCGTGACCGTTAAAGGGAATTACAGTGTTGACATACCTAGATTTATGACAACCACTACAGGTCTGAACGAAGAAGCTTCATTACAATACCAAAGCCTACTCAACGAAGCTTACCTTTTGATCATTGATGAACCCAAATCTGGATTTAAGCAAGTTTATGAGGATTTAGGACAATACGATAAAAATCTATCCCTTTTGGAAAACTACAGACAGGCCAGGCTACAAATCCTTTCCAGAACCACAAAAGTAAACAGTAAGACCAACCCAAAACCATTTAAAATCAACAACTTGAATTCAATATACCAAGAAGTTGACGCTACATTGAGAAATGTGGACAACGAAATCTCATATTTTATAACATTTGTAGAAGGAAACGATCATGTTTACATGATAATGGCATGGACTTTAAATAGCAAAAAACAAGAGCACAAAAAAACCTTTAAAACGATTGCCGAATCGTTTAAACTTATTCACTGATTCTGAGCCTGTACTCCGTGCATTTCATCTGATTTTTCATACTTTCTATCTACTGTCAGTTAGTTTCAATAGCTGATTTATCTACATTTGGGAAATTAATGTTCAATACACTTAGCCCCATGAAGAAACATTTACCCCTGAAGTTTACATCTTTATTTTTATTTCTTTTAACCCTCATAGCCTGTAGTTCAGAAGACGGCACCAACGGACTGGATGGCAGAGACGGCATTGATGGACTAGATGGAGAAAACGGTTTAAATAGTTTAGTAAATACTGCGGTTGAAGACCCCGGTACTAATTGTGCAAATGGAGGCTTTCGATTGGATTTTGGTTTGGACATCAATAGTAATGGAACACTGGAGGCGAGCGAGGTTACCTCTTCCCAATATGTTTGTAACACAGAATCATCAACAGGGTTGTCCAGCTTGGTGAGTACGGCAATTGAACTACCTGGTGAAAATTGCTCAAACGGAGGATACAAGCTGGATGTTGGTATCGACAACAACTCAAATGGCATTTTGGATATTAATGAAGTAACCACCTCCGAATACCTTTGTAATGGAGAAGCTGGCGACTTTACATATCAAAGTTATACTTCCCTAATAAGCCAATCGGGCACCAATGACCCGACCGAACAAGTCCTAGAAAACAATATCAATATTACCATTACCTGGACACGGGAGGCCCAGGGCATTTACACAGGAACACTCGATAGCCCTATCGACATTAGTAAAACCGTTATCTTTTTCAGCACCCCAACCACCCATACAAGTGTAAGGGGAACTTTGGAAAGCACTACGGAAATAAGGTTGGAGCTCCAAAACGGGATAAACGCTTTTGCGGACAATTTTGATAATCTCTCCTTTGAACTAAGGGAATATGAATAAAATATTTTACCAAAGCAATATTACTGCACTAACACAACAAAACATGAAAAAGCTAACCCCATTTTACACCGTATTCGCTCTATTGCTTGGTGCAATTGCATACGGGCAAAACTCTTTCCCTGCATCCGGCACTGTTGGAATTGGGACATTAACCCCCGACACGAATTATGCCCTGGATATTAACGGCTCGTTAAATGCCACGGAAATAAACGTAACCAACCTATTGGTTGGTGGAAGCCCTATGCAAAGCTCTCCTTGGAACCTGAACGGAAATAATATATTTTATTCAAGTGGAAATGTAGGTATAGGCACCAATACCCCTAATTACGAATTGGATATTGCAGGTACACTTAACGCGTCCAATATTTTGGTCAACGGCACTCCTTTGGAGAATTCCAGTTCACCTTGGACAACCACCGGCAGTGATATTTCATTTACAACGGGAGATGTGGATGTTGCTACCTTGAACGCCACAGAAATCCTATTGAACGGAACCACATTGGTTTCTTCACCATGGATTGTTTCTGGCAACGACCTCTCATATACATCTGGAAATATTGGCATTGGAACTGCTGCTTCAGGATATGCTTTGGATGTGGCAGGTACGATCAATGCTACCAACTTTTTGGTAAATGGGTCACCTTTGTCTTCTGGCTCTTCACCATGGACCACATCCGGCAATGACATTTCCTATGCAACTGGAAATGTGGGAATCGGAACTGCTGCTTCAGGATATGCTTTAGATGTGGCAGGTACAATCAATGCTACCAACTTTTTGGTAAATGGGGCACCTTTGTCTTCTGGCTCTTCACCATGGACCACATCCGGCAATGACATTTCCTATGCAACCGGAAATGTGGGAATCGGAACTTCCAACACACAAGGATATATGTTTGCCGTAGCTGGAAGCATGGTCGCCGAATCTGTTAAAGTGGAACTTGAGGGAAATTGGCCTGATTTTGTGTTTGAAAAAAATTACACGCTTTTAAGTTTAAAAGAAGTTGAAGCATTTATCAATAAGAATGGACATCTACCCAATGTTCCAAGTGCCGAAGAGATAAAAAACAATGGTATAGATCTTGGGGAAATGGACGCAACTTTGTTACAAAAAATCGAAGAGCTCACCCTACATTCCATTCAGCAGCAAAAAGAAATAGAAAGCTTAAAAGAAATTAACCAAAAGCTATCCGATCAGAATAAAGTACTCTTATTGCTACAGGAAAGATTAGCAAAGTTGGAGTCAGTAAAACAGGAGTAAAATAACACATCGTTAAACATAAAAAGGGCCGCTATCTGCGGCCCTTTTTTATTCTCGATCAGTAATGAATTACTTGCTCAAATACATTTTCCTTCTGGAATACAGGTTATAGAACTCATCATCTTTTAAACTGTCGATGAACAAAATACTCTCTCCTGTACTTTTCATCTCGGGCCCCAGATTTTTATTTACGTTAGGGAACTTATTAAAAGAGAAAACGGGTTGCTTAATGGCATAGCCTTCCAATTGTGGATTAAAGTTGAAATCCTTCACCTTTTTATCTCCCAACATTACTTTAGTGGCATAATTCACATAAGGCTCTTTGTATGCCTTGGCAATAAATGGTACTGTACGCGATGCCCTAGGGTTCGCTTCAATAATATAAACCGTATCATCTTTTACAGCAAACTGAATATTGATCAAACCAACGGTATTAAGTGCCAACGCAATTTTTTTGGTATGATCTTTTATTTGTTGCATCACAAACTCGCCTAAATTAAAGGGTGGCAATGTTGCATTGGAATCACCTGAATGGATTCCACAAGGTTCAATATGCTCCATAATCCCAATAATGTACACATCCTCACCGTCGCAAATGGCATCTGCCTCTGCCTCGATAGCGCCATCCAAGTAATGATCCAACAGCAGCTTGTTGTTCGGTATCTTGCGCAACAAGTCCACCACATGGGCTTCCAGTTCCTCTTTATTGATCACAATTTTCATTCCTTGGCCACCCAATACATAAGAAGGCCTTACCAATAATGGGAATTTCAATTCCTCGGCCAAATCCAAAGCTTCGTCCGCTGTTTCGGCCACGCCAAATTTCGGGTAAGGAATATCGTTGTTCTTCAGCAGGGTGGAAAAACTACCTCTATCCTCGGCCAAGTCGAGAGACTGGAAGCTGGTTCCGATGATGTTGATACCATACTTATCCAGTTTCTCGGCAAGTTTGAGCGCGGTCTGTCCGCCCAACTGCACAATTACGCCTTCTGGCTTTTCGTGAAGGATAATATCGTAAATATGCTCCCAGAACACGGGTTCAAAGTATAGTTTGTCCGCTGTATCAAAATCGGTGGAAACGGTTTCCGGGTTGCAATTGATCATAATGGTCTCGTAACCGCATTCGGCAGCCGCCAAAACTCCGTGTACACAGCAGTAGTCGAACTCGATTCCTTGCCCTATTCGATTGGGACCAGACCCTAAAACAACAATCTTTTTCTTGTCGGTCACCACACTATCATTGGCCACGTAGCGTTCTCCGGTCGGTGTTTCGATTTCTTCTTCGAAAGTAGAGTAATAATAAGGTGTTACCGCTTTAAACTCCGCAGCACAGGTATCCACCAGTTTGTATACTCGGTTGATGTTCAAGTCCATACGTTTGCTGTGCACTTCGCTTTCCCAGCAATCCAACATGTGGGCAATCTGTCTGTCCGCAAAACCTTTTTGTTTTGCTTCCAACAACAGTGCTTTTGGCAAGCTTTCTATGGTGTATTTTGATATTTCCATCTCCAAGAAGTGCAATTCCTCGTATTGTTTAAGGAACCACATATCTATCTTGGTGATCTCGTGGATACGTTTTAATGGTATTCCCAGTTGAATGGCGTCATAGATTACAAAAACCCTATCCCAGCTGGGTACACGTAATTTCTCAATGATGGTTTCGTAATCTTTGTATCCTTTACCATCGGCTCCCAGACCATTACGCTTAATCTCCAAGGATTGTGTAGCCTTGTGTAGGGCTTCTTGGAACGAACGCCCAATTCCCATCACCTCTCCTACCGACTTCATTTGGAGTCCCAAGGTTCTGTCAGAACCTTCGAATTTATCAAAGTTCCAGCGTGGTATTTTTACGATTACGTAGTCCAATGTTGGTTCGAACAAAGCTGAAGTCGACTTGGTAATCTGGTTGTCCAACTCATCCAACGTATAACCAATGGCCAATTTAGCAGCGATTTTTGCAATCGGATACCCCGTGGCCTTGGATGCCAACGCAGAGGAACGGGAAACCCTCGGGTTAATTTCAATGGCTATAATGTCTTCTTTTTCGTCCGGGCTAACGGCAAACTGTACGTTACATCCACCGGCAAAATCCCCAATGCTGCGCATCATATGGATGGCCATATCACGCATTCGTTGAAACGTCCTGTCCGATAGGGTCATAGCGGGAGCCACCGTAATGGAATCCCCTGTGTGGATACCCATTGGATCCATATTCTCGATAGTACAGATGATGACTACGTTGTCGTTTTTGTCACGTAGCAGTTCCAATTCATATTCCTTCCACCCCATTAGGGCCTTATCGATCATCACTTCGTGAATTGGGGACACTTCCAACCCATGGCTCAGCTGACCATCAAAATCCTCCGGGTCGTGAACTATGGCCGCACCTGCTCCACCAAGGGTAAAAGAAGCCCTGATTACCAATGGAAATCCAAATTCTTGGGCAATTTCCTTTCCTTTTAGGAACGAGGTCGCCGAGGCCTGGGGAGGCATGCCTATTCCAATTTTCAGCATTAATTCCCTAAACTTTTCTCGGTCTTCGGTTATGTTGATGGCATCAATGTCAACCCCGATGATCTCCACTCCAAAATCTTCCCATATCCCTTTATCATCTGCTTCGATACAAAGATTCAGCGCTGTTTGCCCGCCCATGGTCGGTAAAACCGCATCAATATTGGGATGCTTTTTAAGTATTTCGATTATCGACTTAGTGGTCAACGGTTTAAGGTAAACATGATCTGCCATAGCTGGGTCCGTCATAATGGTGGCGGGGTTGCTATTTATCAAAATGGTTTCTATACCATCTTCCCGTAGGGAGCGAAGTGCTTGGGAACCGGAATAATCGAACTCACATGCCTGACCGATGATGATCGGACCAGAACCAATGATCAAAATGGAATTTAAATCTTTTCTTTTGGGCATTTTCTTAAGGGGTTTCTCGGTTATCTGCTTATATGTCAAAAAAAAGGTGTTACCTAGAAAAGTAACACCTTTAATTTAAATAATAAATACTATCATTATTTTTTATGTCTTGGCTCAGAGGAAACAGTTAATCTTTTTCTTCCTTTGGCTCTTCTTCTCGCAAGAACTTTTCTACCATTGGCAGTCGCCATGCGCTCCCTAAAACCATGCTTGTTTCTTCTCTTCCTTTTGGATGGTTGATACGTTCTTTTCATTTCCGAACTGTTTTATGGATTTGTTGATGGGAAGTTACTCTTCCCTAAAAAATTCTGGGCGCAAATATACAAAGACTTTTTACTTTGGCAAGCCCAAACTTAAAATATTTAATTAAGTTTTTAGTACTTTTGCCTGCGCTTAACTAAAGGTAAAAACTCTAGACCACATGTTCAATAAAAATATCAAGCTCGTTATTGCCGTTCTTATTATAGCCTATGCCGTATTTCAGTTTATTGAGGGCAATATTGGCAATGGAATTGCACTGATCTTGCTCTCCCTTGTTTTCATTTTTCTTTATTTCCGGAACGAGTTCATTCTTTTGGCGTTTCTTAAAATGAGAAAACAGGATTTGGACGGTGTACAGGGCTGGTTGGATAAAATTAAGAACCCTGAGTCTGCTTTGATCAAAAAGCAAGTGGGATATTACAATTATTTGCACGGTATCATCTACTCCCAGAAAAATCTGACCCAGGCCGAGAAATACTTTAAAAAGGCCCTAAAATTTGGTTTGACCATGGATTACGATGTGGCCATGACCAAATTGAGCTTGGCCGGTATTGCCATGCAAAAGCGCAGAAAGCGTGAAGCAACACAATTGTTGCAAGAAGCCAAAAAATTGGATAAAAACAATATGCTTACCGATCAAATCAAAATGATGCAGCAGCAGATGAAAAAGATTTAATTTTTACTTTATCTTTTTATTTTGGTGGTATTGCACACTTGATTTGGGATGCCTCCGCTCCATAATTTGTTATTAAGAGGCCCCTTAAAAATTTCTGTATTTCGAATGCATCTTTTTTAAAGTTCTATCGTCTATTAAGTGAACCATAAAATTCATTCACTTATGAAAACAGATAAATCTTGTAATTGCAATTGCGAACCTTGTAACAACGAAAGATGTTCAGATTGTACATGCAACAACTGTACATGCACCAATTGTAATTGTTAAACCAAGAATCAGCTTGAACATCATAATTCAAGCTGATTTTTTATCTTTAAGTATGACCACAACACAGATTTGGGAGACATATTCGGAAGACATCAAACGTTTTATTCTCAGTAAAACCAAAGATGAAACTGTTGCAAACGATATTTTACAAGACACCTTTATAAAGGTACACACCAAGCTGCACACCCTAAAAGATAGCAACAAGCTAAAATCTTGGTTGTTTTCCGTAGCGCGATATACTTTGATGGATTATTTAAAAACCAGTAAAGTAAAAATTGAATTTAATGATTTTGATACAGAGGATGTTCCTGAAACCCATGAACATACCGAAAAAGATTGTTTAAGAGGTATTTTAGTTAATCTACCTAAAAAGTACAGAGAACCTATCTTTTTGGCCGATATAATGGGATTAAAACAAAAAGAGGTTGCAAAAAAATTAAGTTTACCGTTACCCACCGTAAAATCGCAAATACAACGTGGACGACAAAAAATTGCCGAAGGCTTTATGGATTGCTGTGGTTACGAAATGAGTGAACAAGGCTATCTAGTAGGCCAATTACAGGACAAAGAGGATTGCAAAATTTGCAAGTAGACCCGAATAAAACTATTCTTTTGTTTTGCTTTGGAGTGTTAGGTATTGAGATAGATAACCCCAAACAAAAAGCAATTTACCAGTGTAACCAAAAATATTAGGGCCAATACCAATTACTTCCCCACATTCCCCACTCGGTAATATCCTTTGTTCGGTATTTCTATGGTGTACTTTTTGCGGGAAGCATTGTTTAAATGAGGTTCGCGCAACCAAGGGTTGTGCCGTTTTAATATCTTATAGTTTATTTCGTACTGTTCTGCGAAATCCGCCCAATTGGATACCGCAGTATCAATTTCAACGGTAAAAGTGGGCACCTTTTCGTACATATCGTCCTGATCTAACTGAAAACCATATTTCTCTGGATGGGATAGAATTTCCTTAATGGCCAAAATGCGGAACACATAGCGGCCTGTCTCCTGCCCCAACAATAGATCGTAATAATCGTCCACTTGTTGAATATCCATATATTTTTGAACCCCGGCAGGTCCGGCATTGTACGCGGCTGCGGTAAGGGTCCAGCTACCAAAACGATTTTTCCATTTGTTTAAATAGTCGCAAGCGACCTGAGTCGCTTTTTCCACATGATAGCGTTCATCCACATTGGAATTGACCTCCAGACCGTACTCCTTGCCCGTGGCGCGCATTATCTGCCAAAAACCGGTAGCCCCTGCTGGGGAAACTACATTTTGCAAACCACTTTCGGCCACGGCCAAATATTTAAAATCATCCGGGATTCCGTTCTTTTTAAGAATGGGTTCAATGATTGGAAAGTATTTGTTGGCCCTTTTCATCAATAAAAGGGCATTGGATTGCCAATAGGTGTTCACCAAAAACTCCCGGTCCACGCGCTCCATGATCTCTGGATCTTCCTGTGGAACCGCTTCTCCGGCAAAATTCAGGTCCTCAGGGATTTCAATGGCGCTTATTTGATATGTATCCGCAACATTTTTGTCCGATTCCGTTGTTTCAACTTCTTGCAATTCTGGTTTTTCATCCACTTCATTCGACTGCACGGCAAAAATCAACGTGCTCACTACGGCCATTAATCCAATAAAGGCCAATATGTTTTTTACTTGTTTCATGTCTTCCCTAATTTATTATCAATGTAAAGATACTATTATATAGACGAAATTATTCCAAAATAATTGTGGAGAGGTGCTCATTGAACCAACGAGCACGGTGAATGATCATGGTATGTGTGCCATTTTTTACCAAAATGCAGTCCTTTATATGGGATGTTGGAAAAACTGCATCTTTCTCCCCTTGAATATGAACCGTATTTTTTAGCGGAGTTTCCTGTTTCCAGTTCACAATTTGATCAATGGACCAATCAATATAATATTTGTCGCGAACGGACAGATATTTTTCGTACAAGTGCAAACGCTTGGTCACGGTTTCGCCAAAGGCATATTTGGCCAACAATTCCACATTGTTCACCAAACCCGTTGGTAGCAGTTTGTGGACTTTGGTGTACTTGGCAAAAATCATTTTTTTAGGTAGCTCGTGCTTACTTTTTACCGACGATACCACGATCAGCTTTCGTACGGGCATGATCTTGGCCATCTCTTGTACCAACATACCACCAAATGAAACCCCCAACAAAACTGGGTTGGGTTCGTTTATTTTTTTGCACATTTTTTTGGCATATGCTTCCAAATCCATTCCTTTTTCGGGCACGAACCACTCCAAGGTATGGCAAGTAAATTGGTCTTCCGGAAGCTTGATCCCCTCAAAAATCGAAGAATTGGCAGCCATTCCTGGCATTAGGTAGAGATGGGTTTTGTTATCGGTCATAGTACACCAAATATCGATAAGGACTAGGAAATTAGCAATATTTTCACTACTTTTGTAGCCCTTTTGCAGCCGACCCCACCTAACCGATACATTATTTATATGATGGGGGAATTAGAGATACCTTAAGGTATTTCTGCGAGTCATTAAAAAAACAAGTTCTATATGACAACATTGGAAATCACTGACAATAGTTTCCTACGCCAATTTGAAACTACCGTCAATGGGCATTTAGCCAAAATTGAGTACTCTTCACAAGAGCGTAAAGTATTTTTGACCAAACTGGTTATTCCGGAAGAAATTACAAAAGAAGGCTTTAAAGAGGATTTTATTAAAGCTGTATTGAACGAAATCCAAGAGAAAAATCTAAGAGTTGTGCCTACAAGTCCGCAAATTGCAGGTTTCTTAAGAAAAAACAGGCAGTACAAGGAAATGTTGCCCGTAGGTATCCGAATCTGATTTGATCAATGATCAAAAACATCCAAGCCTCCTTTTTCAGGAGGTTTTTTTATGCCACAATCTCACTGGAAACAAACTTGAAGCGAACCAGTCCATCCGCGTCGATATCTTCTAACTCTACTTGGTGCAAGGTGTTCACCAAAGCAGGGTCCCAAGGAGCCTTTACCTTGATGTAGTTTTCGGTAAAGCCATGAATATAGCCTTTCTTGTTCTCCCCTTCGAACAGTACGGTCCGTACAGTACCCAATTGGCTCTCGTAAAAAGCCCTTCTTTTTTTGGCAGACAGTCCCCTTAACATTTTACTACGTTTGTTGCGTACCTTTTTGGGCACCACATCTTCCATTTCGGCCGCTACTGTATTGTCCCTTTCAGAATAGGTAAATACATGCAGGTAAGAAATATCCAAATCGTTCAAAAAGTGATAGGTTTCCAAGAAGTGTTCGTCCGTTTCCCCAGGGAACCCAACGATCACATCTACACCAATACAGGCGTGGGGCATAGCAGATTTGATGCGTTTCACCCTATCCACATACAAATTGGACAAATATCGACGTCGCATCTTCTTTAAAATATCGTCGCTCCCACTCTGCAAAGGCACATGAAAATGGGGAACGAAGGAGTTGCTCTGTGCAACAAAATCGATAGTCTCGTTCTTTAACAAGTTTGGTTCTATGGAAGATATGCGCAATCTATGGATACCATTGATGGTATCCAACGCTTTTACCAAATCCAAAAAGGTATGCTCATGCTTTTTATTGCCAAACTCACCTTTCCCGTAGTCGCCAATATTTACCCCGGTAAGTACGATCTCCTTAATATCCTGCGAGGCTATTTTTCTGGCGTTGTTCAATACATTGCTCAATGTATCGCTGCGCGAAATACCGCGTGCCAAGGGAATAGTACAATATGTACATTTGTAATCGCAGCCGTCCTGCACCTTTAAAAAGGCACGTGTGCGGTCGCCAATGGCGTAACTCCCCACATAAAAATCGGCATCTTCGATTTCACAAGAGTGCACTTCTCCCTTATCGTTCTTGGTAAGGTCGTTCAAATAGTCCGTGATCTTGAACTTTTCCGTTGCACCCAGCACCAAATCAACACCATCCACCTCGGCCAATTCTTCTGGTTTTAACTGGGCGTAACAGCCCACAGCCGCTACAAAAGCATCGGGATTCGACTTTTGGGCCTGTTTTACAATAGTTTTAAAGCGTTTATCCGCATTTTCCGTTACCGAACAGGTATTGATTACGTATACATCTGCTTTATCCGAAAAGTCCACACGCTGAAAATCCTCCTTTTCAAAACCTCTGGCAATTGTAGAAGTTTCGGAGAAATTGAGTTTACAACCCAATGTGTAAAATGCGACCTTTTTGCTCATTTGCCTGCCTTAATTTTAGGGGGCGCAAAGATAACGATTTGTTGTGAGTTATCGAAAATGATCGCATTGTTGATAACCCAACTGTAAAATGCCCGCTGTCAACTGTTTACTGCCTACCAAAAAATAGAAAAAAGCATAAAATTAGTTAACTTGAACCATAAACTAAAATCAACTCAATGAAAATCAGATTACTTCTAATAGGATTGATCGTATTGACCTCCTATTCTTGTAAAACCGAAACCAACTCGTCCTTGGCAGATTATCAAGGAGAAGAAAACTATTCCGTGATCATAAGCGATACCAAAGTAGGGTACCTAAAAGTGAATACCATTGGAGATACCATTAATATAGATTACGACTATAAGAACAATGGCCGTGGACCAACAATAAAAGAGACCCTTGTCCTCGACTCCAAAGGCTTCCCGGTTAGCTGGGAAGTAACAGGTAACACCACATTTGGAAATGCAGTGAACGAAAAATTCTCCATGGAGGGCGATGGTGCTTCATGGACCGATGCCACCGGTTCGGGCAATACTGTTTTGGATGCCCCAAAGCTTTATGTAAACCAATTTGGCAGCCCGTACACCGCAGTCTTGGCTGCTCGATTATTGATGGATGCCCCCAATAACACCTTACCCGTGCTTCCTGCCGGTAATCTTACTTTGACCAAAATGGAAGAGGTAAATGTACCGAATGCATCAGGTGACGGTGAATTGGCCTTGACCACCTATGCCCTATCCGGTGCCGAAATGAATCCATCTTACTTTATTGTGGATGAAAACAACAAATTCTTCGCCGCTATCTCACCACGATATATTGTAATCAGGGATGGATACGAAGCCGAAGAAAAAAGTTTAAGGGAACTTGCCGAAAACTATTCTGCAGAACGCTACGAAAAGCTACAAAAAGAATTTGCCCACAACTACACTAAAAAGGTACGCATTGTCAATGTCAAGGTTTTTGATCCTAAAACATTGTCTTTGACCGACCCTGTATCCGTTGTGGTGGAAAATGAAAAAATCACGGCCATAGAAGCTGCAGATGCGACTGGCGACAACGAAGTTCTTATCCAAGGAAACGGTGGAACCCTAGTTCCTGGATTATATGAAATGCACGCCCACACGGGGGACAATGGTGCCTTATTGAATGTTTTGGCCGGAGTTACCTCTTTCAGAGATATGGGCAACAACACCGAAGTACTTAGCAACCTTATCGATAAAATCAATTCTGGTGAATTGGCAGGTCCACGGATAACCCGACTCGGATTCATCGAAGGAAAAAGTCCATACAGTAGCAATAACGGTATTTTGGTGGAAACAAAAGAGGAAGCCTTGGCCGCAGTGGACAGTTACGACAGCCTTGGCTTTTATGGTATAAAACTGTACAATAGTATGAACGGCGAATGGGCACCCGCCATTGTAAAAAAAGCACACGAACAAGGCTTGTTCGTTACAGGACATGTTCCTGCATTTTCCAATGCCAACGATATGCTAAGAGCAGGCTACGACGAGATGACGCACATTAACCAAACCATGCTTGGATGGGTACTGGAACCCGAAGAAGACACCCGGACCCTATTGCGCCTCACCGCCATGAAACGCTTTCCCCAATTGGATTTGAACAGCGATAAAGTACAGGAAACCTTGGACCTGTTCGTGGCCAACCAAACAGCAATGGACCCCACATTGTCAATACATGAACGCCTAATGCTCTCACGGAACGGCGAAGTTACGCCTGGCGCCTTGGATTATGTGGACCACATGCCGCCCAATGAACAGCGAAGCCTAAAAGTAGCCCTGGCTCAAATTGCCGACGATGAAGAGGATAAGGCCTACCGGGATGCCTACGATAAAATTGTGGAAACACTAAAATTAATGAAAGATAAAGGAATACTCATTGTTCCTGGAACCGATTTGGGGGGTGCATTTAACTTACATCGCGAACTAGAGCTCTATACTGAGCAATTGGGCTATACTCCCGCCGAAGTACTTAAACTTGCCAGCTATGATATGGCACAATACCTAGGACATGAAAGTTTGGGAAGCTTAGAAGTTGGTAAATTGGCCGATTTCTTCCTAGTGCCCGGAAACCCTGTGGAAAATATCAAGGCCATAAAAAGTATCGCCATGGTATCTCGCGGAGGAACAATTTACTACCCCTCCGAGGTATATCCCGCCTTTGGAATAACCCCGTTTACCGAAAAGCCCCAGATTTCGGAATAAACTAATTATTTATAAGTTACAAGGCCAGTGGAACAATCTCACTGGCTTTTTTCTGCAGCAGGTCCCAAAATTTTAAACTAACCGCCGGAATAGATACAAATTCCATTATTTTTTTGTTACTTGTAAATACTTCCCCCGCATACATGGGCATTGAAACACATTGCCTCATAGCTATACCTAAATTATGCACAAAATGAGAAAAATGGTAATGGCACTACTGCTGCCACTCTTTGCTTTCGCTCAAAACTATGGGCCGCCTATTATTGATATGCACCTACACGATTATACCCCACAGACATATTTCGTGGCCCCGGCCCGTGATGGTGTTTTCTCGCCCAAAGATTATGAAACCTTCAAAACTGAGCTAATTAAGGCCTTAAAAGAAAACAACATTACAAAAGCTGTTGTAAGCACTATTGGGGGAGCCAACACCTTGGATGATGAAGGCATTTTGATTCCTGGCTACTACACCAACTCTCCGCCAAAAGACACTGTGGCCTTCAAAGCATTGATAACCTCTGGCAAACTCAAAGTCTTTGGGGAAATAGGCGCTGTTTATGATGGTTACACCCTATCCGACCCCGAGTTTGAACCTTATTTGGACATTTGTGAGCGCTACGATATTCCCGTTGCAGTGCATACAGGTGGCGGTCCTTCCGATATTACGACCCGATGCTGTCCCAACTTTAGATTAAAATTGGGAGACCCTCTTACCTTGGAAGATGTTCTGGCCAAACACCCAAATCTACGTATCTATTTGATGCATGCCGGAGAGGTGTTTTATGAAAACGCTCTTCGTCTAATGCTACAATATTCTCAACTATATTCGGATTTGGGAGTGATATTATGGGTGGACGAACAACCAAAGGACTATGCAGAACAATTTTTACGTAAAGCCAAAAAATATGGCCTTATCGATAGGGTTATGTACGGCTCGGACCAAATGGTGTGGCCACATGCCATTAAAAAAAGTATCGATCAATTGAACAGTTACGATTTCTTGACCGAAAACGATAAAAGAAAAATTTTCTACGAAAACGCAGTACGTTTTTTACAATTGGAGGAGTAGGTATTTGATACCTACATTTTAATCCATACTATCTTATTAAAGCTATCTTGAACAGCATGGCTAGGTTCGCCGGCAGAAAGAAACAATAATCATGACCTTAACATTTTAATTTGAACCCTCACCAACAGGTATATATCCCCTAACACCATCCTATTCACCAAGCTAAATTCAATTTTAGACTATTTAGGACATCCATGTAACTTGTGGTCAATCTATAAGCCTGTTAAAAATAACGGTGCTGTTGTTTAAAGAGCCCTATACCAACCCTGCTTTTTTTAATTTTAAAGCGTTAGGAACACCGGTTACCTCCGACAACATAGGTGTTGATCATCAATCAAAAAAACAGATATACAATGAAACTTTCACGTATCCCATTGATAATTGGCGCGTTACTCTTTATGCGACCGATAAATGCCCAAACTACACAAAATATCCCTTTACAACCCGATTATTGGACTCCGGCCCAAGGTAGCTCGGTAAATTTTGAAAATTTTGATGGTAAAGAGACCATTATAGTCAATGGCACTGCTTTTGCCAAAGGATTCGAATTTTCCAACGGCGTTATGGAAATAGAAGTGTACGCCAACCAAAAACGTAGCTTTGCGGGCGTAGTCTTCCGTAAATCAGAAGGAAATTTTGAAGAGGTGTACATGCGCATGCACAAGTCGAGGCAAGTGGATGCGGTACAATACACCCCTACCTACAACAACGAGAGCAACTGGCAGTTGTATCCTGAATTTCAAGCGAATGTCGCCTTTAAGACCGAAGGTTGGAATCTGTTCCGGATAGAGGTCGAAGATTTAGCCGCCACCTTGTTTATCAATGGTGAAGAGGTGATGCGGATAGATCGATTAAGGTCGGGCAATTTAACAGGGGAAATTGGTCTTTTTGCCCTGTTCGGAAATAGGTTCGCCAACTTAAAAATTACCAAAACCGGTGAGGCCGTGGTTAAAGAGCCATATCCTATACTAACTCCCGAGAAAGGTATTATAGGCGAATGGGACATAACTGAGGCCCAACCTTATATAGAAGGCGAAATACGCTTCGAAGATTTTGAAAATGCAAAGACCACCACTGTTTACACTGAGCAATCTGGCATATTGCCCATTTCCAGATATTTGTCAAAGCCTACATCGGGCAACTTTGAACGCAACCAAGAAGCTTATACAGTAGCATCCGCAACCATAGCGGTGGATAACGCCCAGACCCGTTTATTCTCGTTTGATTTTAGCGATAAAATCATTGTGTATTTAAATGGGGAAGCCATTTTTTATGGCAATAATGCCTTCAGGTCAAAAAACAATCAGTTTCAAGGGCATTTAGGCCTAACTGCCAACAAAATTCCGCTTAAACTTAAAAAGGGGTTTAACACCCTGCACTGTGTGGTTATCGATAGAGCCAATGGTTGGGGACTAACGGGAAAGTTGGAATAAGGATTAAAAATTCCGCCATTTTTGGGTCAACTCAAAGACATGTTCCAAAATTTTGGCCTCGGTCCCGTTGAACTCCATATTGCGACGTTTCATCATGGCCTCGGCTACCTCAAATGCCTTATTGGTCCTAAAAGTGGTGTAGCCCGATGCACCTCCCCAACTAAAACTTGGGATAAAGTTTCTAGGAAAACCACTCCCGAAAATATTGGCGCTTACGCCTACCACAGTTCCGGTATTGAACATTACATTGATACCACATTTGGAATGGTCGCCCATCATTAAGCCACAAAACTGAAGCCCTGTTTTTTCAAAGCCTTCTATTTTGTAGTTCCACAGGCGTACAGGTGCGTAGTTGTTCTTTAGATTGGAGGTGTTGGTATCCGCCCCAATATTGCACCACTCCCCCAATACCGAATTGCCCAAAAAGCCATCGTGTCCTTTGTTGGAGTTGGCGAACAACACGGCATTGTTCACTTCCCCACCTAATTTACTTCCTGGCCCCGCGGTTACGGCACCATAAATTTTTGCTCCCATTTTTAAGATGGCGTTATCGCAGAGTGCCAATCCTCCACGAACGGTGCAACCTTCCATCATTAAAGCGTTTTTGCCAATATATATGGGGCCGGTGGAAGCGTTCAAAATACAGAAATCCACTACAGCGCCTTCCTCTATAAATATATTTTCAGGGTTTTTAACTTGGTTGGTATCGGGTATGGGCTCACTTTTTCTGCCTTTGGTAACCAAATCGAAATCAGATTGGAGGACAACCGCATTATTGGAAAAGATATCCCATGTTTTCCGAATGGCCAAAACACTACCAGTAAACGGTACAGCGATATAACTGGAAGCCTCAAATTGCATTTCGGGCCTATCGGTTACATAGGCAATATACCCATCGTTATCCATAAGCACCTCCCCCATTTTAAGTTTTTGAACAGCCTGCACCAAGGCACTGTTCGGAAGATAACTCCCATTGATCACTATATTTTGATCATTGGTCCTTAAAGGAAACTTTTCGGACAGGTAATCTTCGGTTCGAAAACTAACTGGGGCCTTCAACCATCTTTCCCATTTTTCGGCTATGGTCAAAATACCTATACGGATTCCAGCTACGGGACGCGTTAAGGTAAAGGGGAACAGGTCTTCGCGGTGGTTACCGTCAGAAAGGATATAGTTCATTGCTCAACTTTGAATACTGTAAAAATAAAAAACGCCCTCGAAAACCATCGAGAGCGTCCATATATTTCGTTGAAAAGTTCGACCTACTCGGCCTTCTTCTCTTCTTTCTTGAATTTTTTGTACTTGTTCTTGAACTTATCGATTCTACCAGCGGTATCTACCAATTTAGTCTTACCAGTATAGTACGGGTGCGAAGTTCTTGAAATTTCCAATTTTACCAAAGGATATTCAACACCATCCACAGTGATGGTTTCTTTCGCTTCAGCAGTGGACTTTGTAATAAAAACATCCTCGTTGGACATGTCTTTAAAAGCAACCAATCTATAGTTTTCTGGGTGTATATCTTTTCTCATCGTCTTAAATGCTTAATCTCAGAATTTTCAGGGTGCAAATTTAATGATTTCTTTGATATTGCCAACTTTAAATCACTAAAAAAATAAAAGTAAATTTATATGTAACAAATTTAGGCAATATTGCACTAACCAACTATAATAAAAACAAATTTTAAAAAAATGGAAGAACAACAAGTTAAAACGGGAAAAATTGCACTTAACTATGGGCTTTTGTTAGGTGCTATTTTTGTGGTGTTCGGCATAATGCTCTACACCCAAAAAATGCATTACGAGATGAGCACCGCGGTAATGGTAATCTCCATTGTACTCATGGCAGCTGCTATATTTATTGCCGTAAACTCCTTTAAAAAGGCCAACGACGGATACCTGGCCATTTCAGAAGCTTTAAAGGTTGCTGTTGGAGTTGCCCTGGTAGGCACCATATTGTCCCTTGCATATCAATATGTTCTAACAAATTTTATTGAACCCGACTTTATGGACAAGGCCATGGAAATTGCAAAGCCCAAGGCCATGGCCCAAAACCCGAACATGACCGAGGAACAATGGGAGCAAGGTGTGGAAATGCAAAAAAGCTTTGCTTGGATACAATATCCCGTTGGGTTGATCATTAACTGTGTGATCGGATTGATTATCGGTCTCATTACCGGATTGATCTTGAAAAAGTCCAAAGCGGAATACTAAAACAAAAAATGCTACTTTTGGAGGGAATTCCAGAATCGAACAATGCAGATTTCCATTGTAATTCCTTTACTTAACGAGCAAGAATCGCTAATAGAACTTCATGATTGGATTGTGCAAGTGATGCAATCCAATCATTTTTCTTATGAAATCATCTTCATTGATGATGGCAGTACCGATGATTCTTGGAAAACTATTTCCAAACTGTCCGAGCAAAACAAAAATGTAAAAGGGATACGTTTCCTTAAGAATTTTGGCAAATCGCAGGCACTGCACGCCGGGTTCAAAGCCACCGCAGGCGATGTAGTGATAACTATGGACGCCGACCTACAGGACAACCCAGAAGAAATTCCGGATATGTACCGAATGATCACCCAAGAAGGGCGCCATGTGGTATCGGGCTGGAAAAAGAAACGGTACGATTCGGTTATCACCAAAAACATACCCTCCAAACTCTTTAATTGGGCCGCCCGGAAAACCTCCGGTGTAAAACTGCACGATTTCAACTGTGGCCTCAAGGCCTTTAACCAAAATGTGGTAAAGACCATCGAAGTCTCCGGGGAAATGCACCGCTACATTCCTGTATTGGCCAAAAATGCAGGCTTCTCGGACATTACCGAAAAAGTGGTACAGCATCAAGCCCGAAAATATGGTTCCACTAAATTTGGGGCAGAACGCTTTATTAATGGTTTTTTGGATTTGATCACCATTTGGTTCGTATCAAAGTTTGGTCGAAGGCCCATGCATCTTTTTGGAGCCTTGGGGGTGCTCATGTTCTTTGTCGGGTTTAGTTTTTCCCTGTATTTGGGGATCGATAAACTATTCTTGAACCCGACCGGACGTTTAATTACCCAAAGACCGCAGTTTTACATTGCTTTAACAGCAATGATCATTGGAACACAACTTTTTTTGGCCGGTTTTATCGGAGAGATCATGGTGAGGTCACGAAAAAATGACACCCGTTACAATATCTCCGATAAAATTAACCTTTAAGCCATTTTCAAACCTTATAAACTTTGTATTTTTAAAGAAGCAAACAATTCTAAACACTATGGATTCCATTACAAAGACAGCACAGACTTGGTTGACCGATTTTTTTGACAACGACACAAAAAAAGAGATCAAACACCTTATGGAAAAAAATCCAGAAGAGCTCAAAGAGCGCTTTTATAAGGATTTAGAGTTCGGAACCGGTGGAATGCGCGGTGTAATGGGCGTTGGAACCAATCGAATAAACAAATACACCTTGGGCAAAAACACCCAGGGACTCAGCAATTATTTAAAAAAGTGCTATACCGATAACGATATTCAAGTAGTTATCGCATACGATTGCAGGCACAATTCCAAATCCTTGGCAAAGACCGTGGCAGAGGTATTTTCGGCCAACGGTATTCGAGTTCACCTATTTTCAGATCTGCGAACAACTCCAGAATTATCCTTTGCGGTCAAATATTTGGGGTGTCACGCCGGAATTGTACTAACGGCCTCCCACAACCCACCGGAATACAATGGTTACAAAGTTTATTGGGCAGATGGTGGGCAGATCGTACCACCACAGGATGGGGAAATCATAGCCGAGATCAATGCACTTTCTTTTGAGGATATCAAATTTGTAAAAGACGACAGTTTGATAAGCATGATAGATGAAGATGTGGACGAAGCCTTTTTTGAAGCATCCGTTAAAAACGGAAATTTTGGAGCAAAAGGAAAAGATGACTTTAACATCGTCTTTACTTCCTTGCACGGAACATCGATCACGGCCATTCCGGAAGTATTGAAGCGTGCCGGATACAACAATGTCACCATTATAGAAGAACAAGCAAAACCTGACGGGGATTTCCCTACCGTTGAGTCGCCCAACCCGGAAGAGCCGGAAGCTTTGTCCATCGCCATTGCCAAAGCTGAGGAAATCGGTGCGGATATGGTGGTCGGAACCGACCCGGATAGCGACCGTTTAGGTATTGCTGTAAGAAACTTGGATGGGAAAATGGAATTATTGAACGGGAATCAAACTATGGTGCTGATGACCAAATTCCTATTGGACCAATACAAGAAAAAAGGATTTAAAGGCAACGAATTTATTGCTTCCACAATAGTTTCCACCCCAATGATGCAGCAAATGGCCAAAGCTTATGGGGTTGAGTACAAAACTGCGCTCACAGGGTTTAAATGGATCGGTAAAATGATCAAGGATTTTCCTAACTCTACATTTATTGGTGGAGGTGAGGAAAGCTTTGGGTTTATGGTTGGTGATTTTGTACGCGATAAAGATGCCGTCACCTCTACCCTTTTGGCCTGTGAAATTGCCGCCGATGCCAAAGCCAACGGTAGCTCTTTCTTTAAAGAATTGGTCGATGCCTACGTTCAGTTTGGCTTCTACAAGGAAAAATTAATATCCATTACCAAAAAAGGAATGAGCGGAGCAGAGGAAATTAAACAAATGCTGAAAGATTTCAAGGAAAACCCAGTGGATACGGTGCAAGGCTCAAAATTACTGTACATCGAGGATTATAATACGTCGATCGTTAAAAATGTGCAGACCGGGGACGAGTTCACCCTACATTTGCCAAAGTCCAACGTATTGATCTATGAAACCGAAGATGGCACCCGGATTGCAGCAAGGCCAAGTGGCACGGAACCAAAAGTAAAGTTCTACATCAGTACAAATTCAAAATTGGAGAATGCAGCCGATTATAAATCCGTAAATTCGCAGTTGGAAACCAAATTGGAAGGTATCCTATCCGAGCTGAATTTATAAGTGAATGAACTACTTTAAAAAGATTCTCCGATTTGCGAAGCCATATCGCAAATACGGTTTTCTAAATATATTTTTCAATATCCTTTATGCATTGTTCAGTGCGTTGTCCTACGCCGCGCTGATACCAATGCTCAATGTCCTTTTCGACAAGACCAAACGTGTAAGCGAGCCACCGACCTTTCAAGGTATCGGTAAATTAAAGGAGTATTTTGAAGGTTATATGAACTATCAGGTAACCCTTCACTCGGGGGACGACCCCATGAAAGGACTGTTCTTGGCCATTGGCTTGATCCTCTTTTTGTTCTTTTTTAAGAACATTTTCAATTATCTGGCCATGTATTTTATCACATTTTTGAGAAATGGGGTACTTAAGGACATACGAAACAAAATGTACCAAAAGATAGTAGATCTGCCCATCTCCTATTTTTCAGAAAAGAAGAAAGGGGATGTTATCGCAAGGATCACATCGGATGTATTGGAGATCCAACACTCCTTTCTATCTATTTTGGAATTGATCGTAAGGGAGCCGCTTACCATACTTTTTACCATCATTGTAATGTTCTTGATAAGTGCCAAGCTTACCATTTTTGTTTTCATATTTATTCCCATAGCCGGAATGATCATATCCCGGATAGGTAAATCCTTGAAGAAGAAATCGGACAAGGTACAAAAAGAGCAAGGTGAATTTCTTTCCATTGTCGAGGAGACTTTGGGAGGGCTTCGGGTAATTAAAGCGTTCAATGCCGAATCCAGATTCTTTAAAATTTTTCAGAATTCTACCTCGCGTTTTTTCAAATTCTCCAATTCACTGTTAAATCGGCAAAACCTATCATCACCCACTAGCGAATTTCTTGGGATTGTTGTTTTTGGTGTATTGCTATGGTACGGAGGGCGAATGGTTCTTTTGGAAGGCTCTCTGGACGCCGCATCGTTCATATCCTATATGGGATTGGCATTCAATATTTTAACCCCGGCCAAAGCCATCAGTAAAGCATCTTACGGTGTTAAAAAAGGAAATTCCGCAGCAGAACGTGTTCTGGAAATATTGGAATCGGAAAACCCCATCAAAAATATAGAGGGTGCCGAAAATAAATCCGATTTTAATACGGGAATTGAACTAAGGAATGTTGCCTTTAAATATGAAGATGATTATGTGCTTTCAGCATTTAACCTAAAGGTGGACAAGGGCAAAACCGTGGCCTTGGTGGGTCAATCTGGAAGTGGAAAAAGCACAGTGGCCAATTTGGTGACCCGCTTTTATGACGTAAACCAAGGTGAGATCTTGATAGATGGCACCAATATAAAGAACATAACAAAAAAATCGCTCCGTGGACTTATGGGCTTGGTTACACAAGATTCCATATTGTTTAATGATTCGGTAAAGAACAATATAGCACTTGGTAAAGAAAATGCCAACATGGATGAAATTATGGAAGCGGCCAAAGTTGCGAACGCACACGATTTCATAATGGAGCTGCCCCAAGGTTACGAGACCAATATCGGTGATAGCGGCAACAAATTGAGCGGTGGACAAAAACAACGGCTATCCATTGCAAGAGCCGTCCTTAAAAATCCACCCATAATGATCTTGGACGAGGCCACTTCGGCATTGGATACCGAAAGTGAACGTTTGGTGCAGGATGCATTGGAAAAAATGATGCAGAACCGCACCTCGGTAGTAATTGCACATCGACTCTCTACAATACAAAATGCGGATATGATCGTAGTGATGAGCAAAGGTGAAATTGTAGAACAAGGAACACACGAGGAATTGATGAAATCTGCCAAAAACTACAAGAAACTGGTAGAAATGCAATCGTTTTCCTAGTAGGAAGGCGAACACGGGAGTGGATTATTGAAATTTTTAATTTACCCAGACCTTTAGTGGCTATATACCAAATTCTGAGGCAAAAGGATTGTTCACATTCGCTCGTTAACTATGGCTACATTGAAACAAGGGCTGGATTCTGGACCGCAGGCAGCCATCTGCTAACTGCTAACTGCCAACTGCCAACTGCCAACTGCTAAACAAAAGATTTATCACCTTCGTTCAAAATGACACTGGCTTCCACACATTTCCTCTTTTAACCCACTCTGCACCTTCAGCCAAATTCCTAGTTACTAATTGGTTCTTAAAATTATTTATTGAACAATTAAACCTTTTCCCCTTACCTTAGTCCTAGCATCAAACAACAAGAACATTGATCGCTGAGGAAACCCTAGTACAAGAGCTTAAGCAGGAAGAAAGTCGAGCGCAGGCCTTTGAGGTATTGGTAAATACCTACAAAGAACGTCTGTATTGGCATATTCGGAGAATTGTGCTTAATCACGACGACGCAGATGACGTACTCCAGAACACTTTTATAAAAGTCTATAAAAACATTGATAACTTTAAAGGTGAAAGTAAATTATACTCTTGGATGTACAGAATAGCTACCAACGAATCGCTGACCTTTTTAAAACAAAAGTCCAAAAAAATAGGGATAAGCGATCAAGAGTTAAAGGACCGAATGGTAGATAATCTTCAGGCAGACGTTTATTTTGAGGGCAGTGAGATCCAGTTAAAGCTACAAAAAGCATTGGCTACCCTTCCAGACAAGCAAAAATTGGTGTTTACCATGAAGTATTATCAGGAAATGAAATACAGTGAGATTTCCGAGGTGCTGGAAACTTCGGAAGGCGCTTTAAAAGCAAGCTATCACTTGGCCGTTAAAAAAATTGAAACGTATCTTAGAGACAATTAAACCTTTGACCATTTTGAAAGTCAAACAAGAGCAATGAAAAAAGACAAAAAAAATAGTTTCAATACACCCAAAGGGTATTTTGAGGACTTTAATAGTCGTTTGATGGATAAAATCAAAAAGGAAGAAGCGGGCCACACCGAATCCTTGATTCCCAAACATGATGGCTTTAGCGTTCCAGAAGGCTATTTTGATGAAATAAGTTCCTCGGTAGCATCTGAACTCAATACAAAAGAAACCAAGGTAATCCCATTAATAGCAAACAAAAAACTCTATTATACCGTTGCCGCGGTTGCTGCCATTTTTGTGCTGATTTTTAGTCTAAACCAGAGTTCCTCGGCAGAACCGATCTCTTTTGATGATCTGGCAAGCTCGGATATTGAAGCTTATCTGGAGAATACCGATCTTGAGATGACCACCTACGAAATTGCGGAAATTATCCCTTTAAAGGATATTGAACTGAACAATATTTTTAACGAAGTTCTGGAAGATGATGCCATTTTGGATTATTTGGACGAAAACGTAGACGAAATTGAACATTTATATTTAGATGACCTTGACTATGAATAAAAGAACACTCATATTTAGCACCTTACTTTTGGTTACATTGGCCATGCATGCCCAAAGACCAATTTGGGAACGTGTAAAGACCTTGAAAGTTGCCTTTATTACCGAACGTATTGATCTAACAAGTGAAGAGGCACAACAATTTTGGCCGGTGTACAATGAGCACGAAGAGACATTGGAACGCATTCGTAAAAAAGAACGGTTTGAACTGTTCTCGAATATTTCCAATGCACAAAATCTCACAAACAGTGAGTCCGAAACATTGTTGGACAATATCATGGCGCTGCAACAAGAAAAACTAAAGGCCGAAGAAAGTTTTTTGTTAAAAATGCGAAAAATAATTCCTGCCCAAAAGGTTCTTCTTTTGCTTAAGGCAGAAGAGGACTTTAAAAAGCAAATGATACACCAATTCCGTAAGCGTAAGGGAGGTGGCGGATAACTTAATTTAAATACAAGAAAGTAAAGAGGGGTCCCGATAAGGCTCCTCTTTTTTGATTAAACCTTTTTGTAAATCTCGTGTCTTATTTACAGGAAACCATTAAAATCCGATAATATGAAAAGTTTGAAGACATTTTTAATGATAGCAGTAATAGCAGGCGCACTCACCTCCTGCAAAGCACAAACAACAGTCGTAAAGGTCTACCCAAAACATGGTACAGTGGTCACCCACATATCCAACCCAAGGACAATTGTGCACAAAAAGACCAATTATTACTACGCTGATGGAGTTTGGTACAGAGCTCAAGGAAAAAAGTATATCGTTACGGCCGTTCCTGCCGGAGTCAAAGTAAGGACATTGCCCCGGGGCAGTAAAGTAGTATATAGCAATGGACGTCGATTTTACCAATACCGGGGCGTTTGGTATAAAAAAAGAGGGCGCAATTACATTGTGGTAAACGTTTAACCCTATTTGGTTTTTGTTTGTTTTTTGGTTGATGAGCGGCGATTGATTCGCCGCTTTTTTTTACCGGAACAACAACTTGGCAATTCTCTTGTTCCCAGCTGCAAAAGCTGTGGAATCATTTAAAAACCGAAGAGTAAAGAAAGGCTCTTCACTCAATTCCTTCCAGCTCTCACCCCCATCGGAGGAATAGGAAATTCCCGTAAATCCGGCTACTACCAGGGCTTCCCCATTGGAATTGGGCACAAACTGCACACAACTCTTATAGCCGGGCTCGTGACCATCAGCAACCAACTGCCATGTCTTGCCACCATCAATGGTTTTGACCTTATTGGCCTTATTGGATTTGGGTTGTGTATAGTCCCCACCTATGGCAAACCCAATATTTTCATTAAAAAAATCCATTGAATAGATACCCTGGGTCGGTTCGTCCGCTATTATTGGGGTTTCCTGTACTTCCCAGGTCATGCCCTTATCATCGGAAAAGTAGACCCGTCCTTCGGTAGTACCGACCCAAGCTTTATCTCCTTTTACGGCAATGTTACTATTGCTCGCCGCAAATGCCCCCTCACCTTCTACTCCTTCGGGCAGGTCTGAACAAGGTACTTTGGTCCAACTGTTCCCCCCGTCCCTTGTAATGATTACGGAAAGACAACCGTCCACAGTATCCCCAACTGCAACCCCTTCCAGATTGTTCCAAAAAGTAAGGCTATCATAAAAAACGCCTTCGCCCTCCTCTTTGTACACCACTTCCATTTTTCCTTTATCCCCGGTTTTGTACAACAAAGCGGGACTTTCAATAGAAAGCATAAAAAAATCCTCGGAGGTACTGCCTACCGCCCTAAAACTAGGGGTCAGCGAATCGTAGGTCTGCACATTACTGCGAACTTGCAACGAATTTACGTCCACCGTACCATAAACACCATTGCTTCCCGCAAAGGCCAGTGTTCTGCCATCCAAAAATGTAATAGCACGAATGCTGACGGAATCATTAAAAACTGGAGTTATTTCAACGGAGGTAAAGGGTAGCTTTTTATGTTCTTCTGCACAAGAAAATAAAACTAGAGCCATTATCAGGGAGCATATGTATCTCATTGTATTTATTTTCTTCAAAAGTAAGGAGAAATCATACCTTTGCAACCTTATTCTACAAGATGCGTTTACACAGAAACTTGGTATTTGCCGTAATTGATGCCCTACACATGATTTTTAACGAAGGGGAATATGCCGATAAGGTAATCGAAAAAGTATTGCGTTACGACAAACGTTGGGGTGCCCGCGATCGCGGATTTATTGCCGAGACCACGTATGATATAGTTCGATGGAAACGCCTATACTCGGAAATTGCCGAGGTACACGAACCGTACAGCAAACCACATTTATTTCGTTTGTTCGGGGTTTGGTGCGTGCTGAGAGGTATCCGGATTCCTGATTGGAAACAACTGGAAGGTACTCCGGAACGTCGCATTAAGGGCAGGTTCGATGAATTGTCCAAAATTCGCAAATTCAGGGAATCAATTCCTGATTGGATGGACGAACTAGGTGAAAAATCGTTGGGTTCCGAACTTTGGACCAAAGAGATAGCCGCTCAAAACCAACAAGCAGAGGTGATTCTAAGAACAAATACCCTTAAAATACCAAAACCTCAACTGAAGGCTTTTTTGACTAAAGAAGATATAGCTACCGAGTTTATAGATGGCTATCCAGATGCATTGAAACTTGTGGAACGCAAAAATGTTTTTGTTACCGAAGCATTTAAAGATGGATTGTTCGAGGTACAGGACGCCTCTTCCCAATTGGTTGCCCCATTTTTGGAGGTAGAGCCCGGTCAGCGTGTAATCGATGCTTGTGCGGGTGCCGGAGGAAAAACGCTTCACTTGGCTTCGCAAATGCAGAACAAAGGGCAATTGATCGCCTTGGACATTTATGAAAGTAAATTGAAAAAGCTGAAGAAGAGAGCCCGTCGCAACGGTGTACACAATGTGGAAACCAGGGCTATAGACTCCACTAAAGTCATAAAAAAATTGCACAACAGTGCCGACCGAGTGTTGCTTGATGCACCTTGCTCTGGATTGGGAGTAATCAAACGTAATCCTGATTCAAAATGGAAATTGGAACCCGAATTCGTGGACCGCATTATGGGGGTTCAGCAAGATATTCTGCAGAACTATAGCAAAATGGTAAAAAAAGGAGGTCAAATGGTCTATGCCACCTGTTCCATTCTGCCCCAAGAAAACTCGGATCAGGTTAAGAACTTTTTAGATTCGGAGAACGGGAAAGATTTTGAATTTGTTCGGGAACGAAATGTTTTTGCCTCGGAAACAGGGTTCGATGGTTTTTATATGGCCTTGTTAAAAAAGAAATCCTGAAAATCCAAATGATTCTCAGGATCCCGATTTATCTTGAAGCAACAACTTATTGCTTGACCGTGGGGTAATCAACACCCAATTGCTCCAAATAGGTATCGTATTTGGTCTCATCATAGTAAAATTCCTTCAATGCAGATCGGAACATATCCTGCTTATCCTTGTTCAAATACGTGGGAGGCATATCATCCGCAGCAATCATAGGCCGATATTTGGTTTCCTTGGTCTGTTCGTTGTTAAAATAATCCCAAGCCTGCGCCAAAAGTTCCGGCTTCAATAAAAAATCCATGACCGTCAGGGCCTCGGCCTTGGCTCCGGCCGTTACACCCTTATGGGCAATCGGTGTCGCCATAGTTATGGCATTTGCCCAGTGATGCCCCGGCAAACCAGGAATATTTGAAGGAAAACGCATGGTTACCGTGGGTATTTTCCATGAAATATCCCCGATATCGTCAGAACCTCCACTTACCGGTTCCAATACCGGAAGTCCTATTTTTGACAATTCGGTAGGTAATCCGGTCGCGGTCTTGGATTGTATTTCAGCTTGCACCGCTTTTGCTAGTTTTTGGTCGGCCTCTGACCATGTTGGGAGACCAACTTGCTTTATATTTTCGTACATCGTCTCCGCAATGATCTTATTAAAGTGTCTTGGCCAGGCAGTTCCCAATACACGTGAGGTCATTTTAGTACCCGTCATCAAAGCCGCACCTTTCGCAATATCGTTGGCTTCGGCATACATTTCCATAATCCCTTCGTAGGTAACATCCCTAAAATAAAACCAAATAGCGGCTTTGGAAGGCACTACGTTGGGTTGGTCCCCGGAATCGGTAAAAATGGAATGTGAACGTTTTAATGGATGCAGGTGCTCTCTTTTGTAATTCCACCCTACGTTCATAAGTTCTGCAGCGTCGAGAGCACTTCTTCCTCGCCAAGGCGCCCCGGCCGAATGAGCTGCTTCGCCTTCAAACATATATTCCACGGAAATGAGCCCTGTTCCCCTTGTTGGTCCCCAAGAAACACTGAAATTACTGCTTACATGGGTAAAAATGCACATATCAATATCATCAAAAAGACCATCGCGGACGTACCATGCTTTTGCTGCGACCAATTCTTCTGCAATACCCGGCCAAAGAATCAAGGTACCGCCAATGCCCTCTTTCTCCATTACTTCCTTAACGGCCAATGCCGAGGTAATGTTCAAAGGAATGCCCGCATTATGTCCTTCTCCATGCCCAGGAGCGCCTTCCACTATAGGTTTGTGGTACGCGACACCAGGGTATTGTGAGGCTTTGGGAATACAATCAACATCGCTCCCCAAGGCAATAACCGGACCATCGCCATTGCTCCATGTGGCAAACCAAGCCGTTGGAATATTGGAAATGGAATGCTCTATGGTAAATCCATTTTCCTCTAAAATACCGGTAAGATATTTGGAACTCTCCTCTTCTTGAAAGCCCAATTCTGCAAAACTGAAAATTTTATCCACCATAACCTGTGTCTGCTTTCTATTGGCCTCCACAAGAGTTTCTACTTCTTCTTTTAACTTTTTAACCTGGCTTTTGGAATATTTTTTTTGTGCTGTTGCAGTAATTATGCCCGCGAAAAGAAGTATCCCGCACAAGAGGTTGGTCGTTTTCATAAGGTTGGTTTTGAGTTAACTATATTCTTCTAAGATAGGAAAAACATCTTCAATTCATTTATGCTTAAGTTTTTAAAAAGACACTTTTAGCAATTTGACAAAATCCTGACAGTTTATTTTCAAACATATATACTATCAACAATACATCGTTAACAAAACACTTATACCGTAGGATGAATTCTGGCACAAAATCGTATTTTTGCACTTTCTTAAACCGTTCAACTCATAGACTGTATGATCCATTTTTTTGGGGACAAGGCGACCAAGGTTTTTGCCGTCCAAACCGCTCAGGAAATCGCTCAGGAAGATATTGACAAATTAACTTGGTTGTTTGGCGACCAACCTAAGATTGAAGCGGCGTCTCTCGACGCCTTTTTTGTTGGGCCACGTGCCGCCATGGTTACACCTTGGAGTACCAATGCGACCGAAATCACCCAAAACATGGGCATCCCAGGAATCATCAGAATAGAGGAATTCCATGCCATTGCCGAGGATTTTACCAATTTTGACCCCATGCTTTCCCAAAAATACACCGCTTTGGGACAAGATATTTTCACTATCGATATTGTTCCAGAACCCATTATGGAAATCGATGATATTGCAACGTACAACGAAAAAGAAGGATTGGCCCTAAGTGATGAAGAGGTGGCCTATTTGGAAGGTCTGGCCAAGAAATTGGGTCGCAAGTTGACGGATTCCGAAGTCTTTGGGTTCAGCCAAGTGAATTCCGAGCATTGCCGCCACAAAATTTTTAACGGCACCTTTGTGATTGACGGAGAAGAAAAGCCTTCTTCCCTATTTAAACTGATCAAAAAGACTTCGGAAGCACATCCAAACGATATTGTTTCCGCATACAAAGACAATGTTGCTTTTATAAAAGGGCCAAAAGCAATTCAGTTTGCACCAAAAAGTGCCGACAAACCCGATTTTTACGAAGAAAAAGAATTCGATTCCGTATTATCGCTTAAAGCGGAGACCCACAATTTCCCGACCACCGTGGAGCCTTTTAATGGTGCTGCTACAGGGTCCGGCGGTGAGATTCGTGATCGTTTGGCTGGTGGAAAAGGATCGTTGCCCTTGGCTGGAACCGCTGTTTATATGACATCCTATTCCCGATTGGAAGAAAATCGTCCTTGGGAAAAAGGTATGCAAGAAAGGGACTGGCTGTACCAAACTCCAATGGATATCCTGATCAAGGCATCCAACGGTGCATCCGACTTTGGAAATAAATTCGGTCAACCTTTGATCGCCGGTTCTGTTTTAACATTCGAACACCAAGAAGAGGTCCGTAAATTGGGCTTCGACAAAGTGATAATGATGGCAGGGGGTATTGGTTATGGAAAAACAGACCAAGCCTTAAAAGACACACCCAAGAAGGGAGACAGAATAGTTGTTCTAGGTGGTGATAATTACAGAATCGGGATGGGTGGAGCTGCCGTATCCAGTGCGGACACGGGCGAGTTCAGTTCGGCTATTGAATTAAACGCCGTACAACGTTCCAACCCTGAAATGCAAAAAAGAGCTTCGAATGCCGTTCGCGGATTGTTCGAAAGTCACGATAACCCCATCGTTTCCATTCACGACCACGGAGCTGGTGGACACCTCAACTGTTTATCAGAATTGGTGGAAGAAACAGGAGGAACCATAGATACGGATAAATTACCGGTTGGCGACCCTACACTTTCCAAAAAAGAATTGATCGGAAACGAATCCCAAGAGCGTATGGGCTTGGTGATCAGGGAAAAAGATTTGGACCTATTGAACCGGGTTTCTGCACGTGAACGCTCCCCTATGTACAACGTTGGTGAGGTAACGGGCGACCACACCTTTAAATTTACATCCGGACAAACAGGAGAGACACCAATGAATTTGGAGTTGTCCGATATGTTCGGGAGCTCTCCAAAAACCATAATGGCCGATAAATCGGCACAACAAAAGTATCCTGCCCTATCCTATTCGCTGGAGCATTTCCACGATTATTTGGAACAAGTACTCCAATTGGAGGCGGTAGCCAGCAAGGACTGGTTAACAAACAAGGTTGATCGTTGTGTGGGAGGTCGTGTTGCAAAGCAACAATGCGCCGGACCATTGCAATTGCCACTGAACAACTGTGGGGTTATGGCCCTAGACTTTAAAGGAAAGGAAGGGATTGCCACCAGTATAGGCCACTCCCCCATATCGGCATTGATAGACCCCGTTGCAGGAAGTAGAAACAGTGTTGCAGAATCGTTGACAAATATTGTCTGGGCACCGTTAAAGAATGGATTGAAATCCGTATCGCTCTCAGCAAACTGGATGTGGCCCTGTAGAAATGAAGGTGAAGATGCCCGTTTATACTGTGCAGTGGAATCTTTGTCGGAATTCGCGATCGATCTAGGAATAAATGTGCCCACCGGAAAGGATTCACTTTCCATGAAACAAAAATATAAGGATGGTGAAGTACTTTCCCCTGGAACGGTAATCATCTCTGCTGCTGCCAATTGCAACAACATTGACCAAGTTGTGGAGCCTGTTTTGCAGAAAAACGGTGGCGATATTTACTACATCAATTTATCCAAGGACAGCCATAAATTAGGTGGTTCTTCCTTTGCGCAGATTTTAAACGGCATTGGTGACCAAGCTCCATCTGTTATGGATGCTGAATATTTTAAGACCACTTTCAACACTTTGCAAAAGCTCATCAAAAAGGGCCAGATTTTAGCCGGTCACGATGTGGCTTCAGGAGGGTTGATAACTACCTTGTTGGAACTTTGCTTTGCCGACAATAACCTAGGGGCCAAATTAGATCTTTCCGGTATTGGGGAGGAAGACAGCATCAAACTGTTGTTCTCAGAAAATATCGGGGTGGTATTCCAAGCCAAAGATGAAACAGTGGAGAAAGTTTTATCCGATTCCGGGGTAAATTTCACAAAAATTGGTGTTCCAACTTCCGAAAGTACCTTGAAAATCAAAAACAATGGCATCGAAATAGGTTTGAACATTGCTTCGCTGCGTGACACTTGGTTCAAAACTTCCTATTTATTGGACAGCAAGCAAACTGCGAACGGTTTGGCCAAAGACCGTTTTGATAATTACAAAAAACAACCGTTGCAATATGTTTTTCCTGAAAATTTTGATGGAAAACTTCCAACGGTTGCGACTTCCTTCGACTCCGCTCAGGAACCAAAGTTCAGCAACAGACCCAAAGCAGCTATTCTTCGTGAAAAAGGAAGCAATTCCGAACGTGAAATGGCAAATGCGATGTACTTGGCCGGGTTCGATGTAAAGGATGTGCATATGACAGACTTGATCTCGGGCAGGGAAACACTGGAGGACATTCAATTTATTGGTGCCGTTGGTGGATTCTCCAACTCCGATGTGTTGGGAAGTGCCAAAGGTTGGGCAGGTGCTTTCAAATACAACGAAAAAGCCAATAAAGCCTTAAAAGATTTCTTTGCCAGGCCAGATACCCTCTCTGTTGGTATTTGTAATGGTTGCCAGTTGTTCATGGAGCTAGATCTTATTAACCCAGAACACGAAACGCACGGTAGAATGACCTACAATGACTCCCATAAGCACGAGAGCAATTTTACTTCGGTGAAAATCGAAAAAAACAACTCGGTTATGCTGTCCAATATGGCCGGCACAACTCTTGGTGTATGGATCAGCCATGGAGAAGGTAAATTTAGCCTTCCACATACCGAAGATCAATACAATATTGTGGCCAAATACGGATATGAGACTTATCCTGCCAATCCAAACGGAAGTGATTACAATACGGCAATGCTTTGTGACAAAACAGGTAGGCACTTGGTGACCATGCCCCATATTGAACGTTCAACGTTCCCATGGAACTGGGCCCACTATCCAAAAGATAGAAACGACAAGGTGTCCCCGTGGCTTCAGGCTTTTGTGAACGCAAAAGAATGGTTGGACAACTTGAGGAAGTAATATTTTTTATTGCTGATATAGGTTGATAATTGGGGATTTTTCAAAAAACACATTAGGTAATTGTTAAATCTGTTTCATTGTTAAGGTCTGATTTGCTAATTTGCAATCGCTTTACATAAAACTTACTATGCAAACTATTACCCGATTATTTGATTTCCCATACTATCAACTTGAAAAATACCCCTTAGAAAAATCATTGGTCACCAAAAGTGACGGTAAATGGATAGCTACGTCCACCAAGGAATACATCGACAAGGCCAATGCGGTGAGCAGGGCTTTGTTACGGATGGGCGTAAAGCCGAATGATAAAATCGCCATTATATCCACGACCAACCGAACAGAGTGGAACATAATGGATATTGGCGTACTTCAAATCGGGGCACAAACCGTTCCGATCTACCCCACCATTTCCGAAGACGACTACGAATACATCCTTAACCATTCAGAAGCCAAGTATTGCTTTGTTTCGTGTGAAGATGTGTTGGAAAAAGTGCTTGCCATAAGTTCAAAAATCAAAAAGATCGAAGAAGTCTATTCGTTTGACGAGCTTAAAAATTGCAAAAACTGGAAGGAAGTCCTGGAAAAGGGCGCCGATCCTTCCAATCAAGAAAACGTAGAAGAATTAAAAGCCACGGTAAAACCCAAAGACCTGGCGTCCCTTATATATACCTCGGGCACAACAGGAAGACCAAAGGGCGTAATGCTTTCTCACGATAATATTGTGTCCAACGTTATTTCCAGTGAGGCCAGAGTGCCTTTTGAGACTGGCGGTGTTGCTCTCAGTTTTTTACCGGTTTGTCACATTTTTGAAAGGATGATTCTTTATCTGTACCAATATTGTGGTATAGAAATTCATTTTGCAGAAGGACTGGATAAGATCAGTGACAACATAAAAGAGGTAAAACCCGATGTAATGACAGTGGTGCCACGTCTGCTTGAGAAGGTTTACGATGCGATAATAGCAAAAGGAGCCAATCTAACAGGCATAAAAAAGAAACTGTTTTTTTGGGCGGTAGAAATTGGACTCAAGTTTGAGCCCTATGGTGCCAACGGTTGGTGGTACGAGAAAAGACTTGGGCTCGCCCGTAAATTGATTTTTAGTAAGTGGAAAGAAGGTCTTGGTGGAAATTTATCCGTAATGGTATCGGGCAGTGCCGCTTTACAACCTAGATTGGCACGCGTTTTTGGAGCAGCTCAAATGCCCGTAATGGAAGGGTACGGGCTTACGGAAACTTCTCCTGTGATTGCCGTGAACGATCAACGTAACAAAGGTTGGAAGATTGGCACCGTTGGAAAAATTATAAATGGTGTTGAAGTCAAAATTGCCGAAGATGGTGAAATCCTTTGCAAAGGTCCCAATGTAATGTTGGGCTACTACAAAGATCCTGAAAAAACCGCACAGGTTATGACCGACGATTATTTCCATACTGGCGATATCGGTGAAGTGGATGCCGATGGCTTTTTGCGCATTACCGATCGTAAGAAAGAAATGTTCAAAACGTCGGGCGGTAAATATGTAGCTCCACAAATCCTGGAAAATCGATTTAAGCAATCTCGCTTTATTGAACAGATAATGGTTGTTGGAGAAGGCGAAAAAATGCCGGCGGCCATAATTCAACCTAATTTTGAGTTTATGCACGAATGGGCCAAAAGGCACGATATAGTGCTAAACTCAAATGAAGAATTGGTGAAAAACGAAAAGGTCATAGCAAGAATGCAGGAAGAAGTGGATTTGGCCAATGAGGAGTTTGCCAAATGGGAAAAAGTAAAACAGTTTAGGCTTACTTCTAATGTTTGGAGCATCGATGAAGGACACTTGACCCCTACCCTAAAATTGAAGCGCAAAATTGTTAAAGAAAAATATCTAGCACTTTATAATGATATTTATGGGCATTGATCAAACTACAATGTTCAATTAGCAATGATCAATAATCGGTATGGTGTTCTGAGTATATCTGAGAACCGTCACCCTGAACTAGGTTCAGAATCTAATTTTTTCAATGAGTTGGACAATCAACACCCAAATATTGTATAAAGATTGGATGTTAGATGAGCAGACCGTACTTCATATCATAATAATATAAAAACCTAATTCACGGTTTATACTTCGGCAAAAGCTGAGATTGTTTGGTTTTAAAAGTGCTCCATATAGTTGGCAATAGGAATATAAAGTCAAAAAAACACTAGTTCCAAGCAAAAAAATTGTAACTAGCTTACAATTACCCTCTATTTAATTCAACTCTAATTTATTAAGGTACACTTAACCTAAATTTATTATGCATGCATAATAAATTTTTATATATTTGAGAACACCAAACCAGTTCTATGAAAGATTTGACCATTGATCACGCCCTTAGGGCTACCTGGCAGGCGGTAAGCAAAATGTACAATGAGGAAGCTAAAAACTATGATCTTACCATGGCCATCGGGTTTACCCTTTTGAGCATGGATCCAAAAGGGGGTACTCCAAGTACCACATTAGGCCCTAAAATGGGAATGGAAGCTACAAGTTTGTCAAGAATCTTAAAGAATATTGAGCAAAAAGGATACATTTTAAGAAAACGAAACCCAAAGGATGGGCGCGGAGTCCTGATTTTTCTAACCCCTTTGGGCCTTGAAAAACGGGAGGAATCCAAAGAGGTAGTTCTCAGGTTCAACGAGGTTGTCAAAGAGCATGTACCAGAAGAAGATCTAAATGTTTTTTTTAAGACCATGAGCACAATAAACAAGCTTATTACCGACAAAAAAATATATTCAAAAACAACTAATAATTAAATTTCAAACTCGCACATGAAAAGGCATATAAACAAAATTGCCGTAATCGGTTCCGGTATAATGGGCAGTGGCATTGCATGTCACTTTGCTAACATTGGGGTCGAGGTACTATTGTTGGACATAGTTCCTCGCGAACTGAACGACAAGGAAAAAGCCAAGGGACTAACATTGGAAGACAAGGCGGTTCGTAATCGTTTGGTAAACGATTCTTTGACCGCTGCCTTAAAATCCAAACCCTCTCCTATTTACCATCAAAAATTCGCAGATCGTATTACCACAGGAAACTTGGAAGACGATATTTCCAAAGTGGCGGATGTGGATTGGATCATTGAAGTGGTCGTTGAACGCTTGGACATTAAAAAACAAGTGTTCGAGAATCTGGACAAACACCGCACACCGGGAACCTTGATTACCTCAAACACTTCCGGTATCCCTATTAAATTTATGAGCGAAGGAAGAAGCGAGGATTTCCAGAAACACTTCTGCGGAACACATTTCTTTAACCCTGCTCGATATCTAAAACTTTTCGAAATCATTCCTGGACCTAAAACTTCAAAAGAGGTTTTGGATTTCTTGAACGGATACGGTGAACAATTCTTGGGCAAAACCTCCGTGGTGGCTAAAGATACTCCCGCATTTATCGGGAACCGAATCGGAATCTTCAGCATTCAAAGTCTGTTTCATGCTGTAAAAGAAATGGGCATGACAGTGGAAGAAGTGGATAAATTGACAGGCCCCGTAATCGGTCGTCCAAAATCTGCTACTTTCCGTACGGTGGATGTGGTTGGTTTGGATACTTTGGTACATGTGGCCAACGGAATCAGTGAGAACTGTAAGGACGATGAGCGTCACGAACTGTTCCAGCTGCCCGATTTCATCAAAACCATGATGGACAACAAATGGTTGGGAAGCAAAACAGGTCAAGGATTCTATAAAAAAGTAAAAGGCGACAATGGTAAAAGCGAAATCCTCACTTTGGATTTGGACACCATGGATTATCGTTCTAAAAAAAGTGCAAAGTTTGCAACTTTAGAGCTAACCAAGACCATTGATAAAGTCATAGAGCGTTTTCCCGTATTGGTAGGCGGTAAAGATAAGGCCGGAGAGTTTTACAGAAAGAGTTTTGGAGCCCTTTTTGCTTATGTAACCCATCGTATTCCTGAAATTTCGGATGAGCTATACAAAATAGATGATGCCATGAAGGCCGGTTTCGGCTGGGAACATGGTCCGTTTCAAATTTGGGATGCCGTTGGCCTTGAAAAGGGATTGGAATTCATCAAAGCCGAAGGTTTGGAGCCCGCTTCATGGGTTGCCGACATGAAATCTGCAGGTGTGGATTCATTCTACACCGTAAAAGATGGGGCAACCTACTATTATGATATCAGCAAAAAGACAATGGAAAAAGTTCCAGGTCAAGATGCATTCATTATTCTGGACAACATCCGAAAAACCAAGGAGGTTTTTAAAAACAGTGGTGTTGTTATAGAAGATTTAGGCGATGGAATCCTTAATTGCGAGTTCCAATCCAAAATGAACACCATTGGAGGTGATGTGCTCTCTGGCTTGAACAAAGCCGTTGACCTTGCCGAAAAGGATTTTGCAGGGTTGGTCATAGGGAACCAAGCTGCCAATTTCTCCGTAGGGGCCAATATCGGTATGATCTTTATGATGGCAGTGGAACAAGAATACGATGAGTTGAACATGGCCATAAAATACTTCCAAGATACCATGATGCGCATGCGATACTCATCCATTCCAACCGTAGCCGCACCGCACGGAATGGCTTTGGGTGGTGGCTGTGAGCTTTCAATGCATGCAGATAAAGTTGTGGCCGCTGCCGAAACCTACATTGGTTTGGTCGAATTTGGCGTAGGTGTGATCCCTGGCGGTGGTGGATCTAAAGAAATGGCACTCCGCGCTTCCGATACTTTCAGGAAAAATGACGTAGAACTCAACGTGCTACAAGAGTATTTCTTGACCATTGGTATGGCCAAAGTATCCACTTCGGCTTACGAAGCCTTTGATTTGGGCATCCTACAAAAAGGAAAGGACGTAGTCGTCGTAAACAAAGACCGACAAATAGCAACTGCCAAAGCACACGCCAAAATTATGGCAGATGCAGGCTACACCAAACCTGTAAAACGTAAAGATGTAAAAGTTCTGGGCAAACAAGCTTTGGGTATGTTCTTGGTAGGAACCGATTCCATGGAAGCCGGACATTATATTTCTGAGCACGACAAAAAGATTGCCGATAAACTGGCCTACGTTATGGCCGGTGGCGACCTTTCTGAAGCTACCATGGTGACCGAACAATATCTTTTGGATTTGGAACGAGAAGCATTTCTATCGCTTTGTACTGAAAGAAAAACGCTGGAACGTATCCAACACATGTTGAAAACCGGAAAACCATTGAGAAACTAGACACAGGAATCAAGACAAAAGGGCCAAGGCACAAAATCCTGACTCTTGTTTCTTGAACCTAAAAATCAAAAGTAAAAATGAAAACAGCATATATAGTAAAAGGATATAGAACAGCCGTGGGCAAAGCCCCAAAAGGTCTGTTCAGGTTTAAACGACCAGATGAACTAGCCGCAGAGACCATAGAGCATATGATGACGGAGCTTCCCCAATTGGACAAAAAACGCATCGATGATGTTATCGTAGGAAACGCCATGCCAGAAGCCGAACAAGGATTGAACATGGGACGATTGATCTCATTAATGGGGCTCAACATTGAAGATGTTCCCGGCGTTACCGTAAACCGTTATTGCGCATCCGGATTGGAAACCATAGGCATAGCAACAGCCAAAATACAATCGGGAATGGCGGATTGCATCATAGCCGGAGGGGCTGAAAGTATGAGCTACATCCCTATGGGAGGTTACAAACCAACACCCGATTACGCCACGGCAAAAGAAGGCCACGAAGACTATTATTGGGGAATGGGACTTACGGCAGAAGCCGTTGCCCAACAATTCAAGGTTTCCAGAGAGGACCAAGATGAATTTGCATACAACTCCCATATGAAAGCATTGAAGGCGCAAGCAGAAAATCGTTTTCAAGATCAAATCGTGCCCATTGAAGTGGAACATACCTTTGTGAACGAAACTGGAAAAAAGGAAACCAAAACATACACAGTAAACAAGGATGAAGGACCAAGAAAAGGTACCAACATTCCTACTTTGAACAAATTAAGACCTGTTTTTGCTGCAAATGGAAGCGTTACTGCCGGGAATTCGTCGCAGATGAGCGATGGTGCCGCTTTTGTGATGGTAATGAGCGAGGATATGGTCAAAGAGCTCAATTTGGAACCCATAGCTAGATTGGTAAACTATGCTGCAGCAGGTGTAGAACCAAGAATTATGGGTATTGGTCCGGTAAAAGCCATTCCAAAAGCTTTGAAGCAGGCAGGCTTAAAACAAAATGACATTGAACTTATCGAACTGAACGAGGCCTTTGCTTCACAATCTTTGGCCGTAATCCGTGAGTTGGGACTCAACCAAGATATCGTTAATGTTAATGGAGGGGCCATTGCCCTGGGTCACCCACTTGGATGTACAGGTGCCAAACTATCGGTACAGCTTTTTGATGAAATGAGAAAGCGGGACATGAAAGGTAAATATGGTATGGTGACCATGTGTGTAGGTACCGGACAAGGTGCTGCAGGTATATTCGAATTTCTTAATTAAAAATACTAAACAACAAAAAATCATGAGCGATACTAAAGAAAAAGACATACTGAGAGGAGGTCAATTCTTGGTCAAGGAGACCAAATGTGAGGACGTGTTCACCCTTGAGGATCTGAACGAAGAACAAAAAATGATGCGCGAAAGCTCCAAGGAGTTTGTAGATCGCGAACTTTGGGCACATTGGGAGCGGTTCGAGCAAAAAGACTACGCCTATACCGAGGAGTGTATGAAAAAAGCGGGGGAACTTGGACTTTTAAGCATAGCGGTTCCTGAAGCCTATGGTGGTATGGGAATGGGTTTTGTATCCACTATGTTGGTCTGCGACTACATTTCCGGTGCAACAGGATCCTTTAGTACAGCTTTTGGCGCACATACTGGTATCGGGACCATGCCCATCACCTTGTACGGGACCGAAGAGCAAAAACAAAAATACGTTCCCAAATTGGCCACGGGAGAATGGTTTGGGGCCTATTGCTTAACAGAACCTGGAGCAGGTTCCGACGCCAATTCCGGCAAAACCAAGGCTGTGTTATCCGAAGACGGTAAATATTACAGCATTTCAGGACAGAAAATGTGGATTTCCAATGCAGGGTTCTGTAATCTGTTCATTGTATTCGCTCGTATCGAGGATGACAAGAACATTACCGGGTTCATTGTTGAGAACGACCCTGAAAACGGTATCAGTTTAGGTGATGAAGAAAAGAAGTTGGGTATCCACTCCTCCTCTACCCGCCAAGTATTTTTCAACGAGACCAAGGTTCCGGTCGAAAATATGCTGTCCGAAAGAGGCAATGGATTCAAGATTGCCATGAATGCTTTGAACGTAGGTAGAATTAAATTGGCCGCGGCATGTTTGGAAGCACAACGAAGAGTAATCGGAGAAGCAACCAAATACGCCAATGAACGCATTCAATTCAAAACACCCATCATCAATTTTGGAGCTATCAAAGCTAAAATTGCCGACATGGCCACCAATGCCTACGTGGACGAGGCCGCTTGCTACCGGGCTGCAAAAAATATTGAAGACAGAATTGCGATTCGCGAAGCCAGTGGCAACTCACACCAAGAAGCAGAACTTAAAGGTGTTGAAGAATATGCCATCGAGTGCTCTATTCTGAAAGTAGCTGTTTCCGAGCATGTTCAGCACACCACGGATGAGGGTATCCAAATATTCGGGGGAATGGGCTTTAGCGCCGATACCCCAATGGAATCCGCGTGGAGAGACGCGCGTATTGCCAGAATTTATGAAGGTACCAACGAAATCAACCGAATGCTCTCCGTTGGAATGTTGGTTAAAAAGGCCATGAAAGGCCATGTGGACCTGTTGGGCCCAGCAACTGCTGTTGGTGAAGAGCTTATGGGTATTCCATCTTTCGATACACCTGATTTTTCAGAACTTTTTTCAGAAGAAAAAGACCTAGTGGCTCGATTAAAAAAAGTGTTCTTGATGATTGCCGGTAGCGCCGTTCAAAAATTTGGACCGGATTTGGAAAAACATCAAATGTTGTTGATGGCAGCTTCCGATATTTTGATTCAGGTATATATGGCCGAATCCGCAATTTTAAGAACAGAGAAAAACGCAAAACGCTTTGGTGAAGATTCCCAAAAAGCACAAATAGCAATGTCCAAACTCTATTTGTACAGAGCGGTGGACATTATTCAACAAAAAGGCAAAGAGGCTATAGTTTCTTTTGCCGAAGGAGATGAGCAACGTATGATGCTTATGGGGCTAAAACGCTTTACCAAGTACACGAACCAACCCAACGTGGTCGATCTAAGGACTCAGATTGCCGACAAAGTTGCCGCGGACAATGGGTATACCTTTGACTAATTCAAATAATTGCCGGGATCTTTGAACCCACAATTGGAAAACGCCCCGATCGGGGCGTTTTTTATTACCCTATGGATTCCAATATCCGCTCATCTTTTTGCTTATTGGAAAAATTGATGGCACATTCAATAAGTGCCAAGTGCGAGTAGGCCTGTGGAAAATTGCCCAACAACCGCTTGGTCTTAAAATCGATATCCTCACTAAACAACCCTAGATGGTTGCTATAGCTCAAAAGTCGTTCAAAATACTCGAGAGCCTTTTCTTCCTCGCCTATCTTGAACAATGCATTGATAAACCAAAAGGTGCAAATGGTAAAGGATGATGAAGGAAGTCCAAAATCATCTTCGTTCTTATAACGATACAACAGACCATCATTGCTAAGACCATCTTCTATGGCCTTAACCGTGCTCACATATTTTGGGTCCCTTGCATGGATAAACCCATAAGGTTCCATCAATAGAACGGAGGCATCCAAATGTCTTGAACCGTAAGATTGTACAAAAGCATTAATGTCATTGTTCCAGGCATTTTTATGGATATCTTCCTTAATTTCTTGTTCAAGGGCGGTCCAACGTTCCAATTTTCGGGTTTTACCAAACATTTTGGCAACCTTTATAGCCCTATCTATAGCTACCCAGCAGAGCACCTTGGAAAAGGTAAAATGTCTATCCTCTCCCCTAAACTCCCAAATGCCCTTGTCCGGCTCCTGCCAGTGTTTGCCAACAATCCAAACAATACCTTTGGTAATGTTCCATAACTCCTCGCCATTTTCCAAATCATTGCTAAAATTTCGAAGCTGCTCGTAAATCACATCCATCAGAATCCCATAGATATCGTTCTGTTTTTGCATATAAGCTGCATTACCCACCCTTACCGGTTTGGATCCTTTATAACCATCCAAATGGTCCAAGGATATTTCGGTCAGCTTTTTTTCTTTGTTGATGCCATACATGATCTGGAGCTTCTCATCCTTATCCGGCATTAAATCGATTATGAATTGTAAAAATCTTTTGGCGGAATTTTTATGTCCCAATTCGGATACAACCTTGATTGCCATTGAAGCATCGCGAATCCAACAAAATCGGTAATCCCAATTACGAACCTCCCCTATGGTCTCGGGAAGCGACGTAGTGGCTGCCGCCAACACTGCTCCTGTTTTGTCGTAGGTCAACATTTTTAAAGTGATGGCACTTCGAATTATCTGATCCTTAAATTTCTTGTAAGTAGGGGTCTTATCCACCCAATCCAACCAGTAAACTTTGGTCCGTTCCAGTTCCAAAGCAATCTTTTGGGTGGTAGGTTTTAATATTTTCTCATGGTAACAAATCAAAAAATACCCATCTTCCTTAAGCGTGGTTTCTTTTTGTTCCAATATATGTTTCTTATTAAAAGAAGTATAGAGGAACAATGTGTCGTATTTACTCTCATGGGTTAGACTGGCAATAAAATCTTCTTTAATATAAAGCTCGGTCTCGCCTACAGCATATTCCAATTTTGGATTGTACTTAAATTGAACCTTGGGACTTCCGGACACATACTTTATGTACCGGACTATTTCCGGAGGGGCCATGTATTTCCCGTTCATCTTATGGTGACGGGGCATAAAATCGTGTACCTCAAATACATTTTCGCCATCGGCATACCGCGTTACCAATATTGCGGTGTTCTTGTGGTACTGTTGATCAATTTTATAATTATCGCCCGTTAATATCTCAAAACTCCCACCCTTTTTTTCATCCAGTAGCTTCGCAAACACCGAAGCTGAATCAAATTGCGGCAAACAGCACCAGTCAATGGAGCCTTCTTTGGAAATCAATGCCGCACTCCTACAATTTCCAATAATTCCGTAATTCAAGTTGTCCATAGGTCAAAAAGTATCAAAAGGGTTCTTATGAATTGGTTTTGCGATCTAATTTCCCGATTTTTAAAGAAACAAAAAATTAAAACACCTCAAAAATCATCCTTTTATGGGCAAAACTATCATAATCTCAAATCGGCTACCCGTTCAATTACAAATTAGCAATGGATCGCTCAATGCAGTACCAAGTGTTGGAGGTTTGGCCACTGGAATGAAATCTGTGCACAGTGGTGGCGAAAGTCTGTGGATCGGTTGGTCCGGGCTCACGGACGAGGATATTCCCGATGGGCTCGAGGATGAAATAGACAAAGCATTGCAGGATAATGGGTGTGCCAAGGTAAAACTAAATGCAAAGGAAGTGGATGGTTTCTACTATGGATTCAGTAACCGTACCATTTGGCCCTTGTTCCACTATTTTTTGGAATATTCCGAGTTTGAATTAACCTATTGGGAAACCTACAAGGCCGTAAACCAAAAGTTTGCCGATGCCATTATAGAAAACTCAAGTGAAGACGATACTATTTGGGTCCACGATTACCAATTGATGTTGGTTCCCCAAATGGTCCGCGAAAAACGACCGGATACGACCATTGGTTTCTTTCTGCACATTCCTTTTCCTTCTTTCGAAATTTTCAGGACCCTGCCTTGGCGTGAAGAAATCCTGGAAGGATTGTTGGGCTCGGACCTTATCGGTTTCCACACGTACGATTACGAAAGGCATTTTTTGAGCTCCGTCCGCAGATTGATCGGTCTGGATGTAAGCTTCAACGAGATCTATCTGGACAATAGAGTCATAAAAGTGGATTCTTTCCCCATGGGAATCGACTACAAAAAGTTTAGGGATGCCGCTGTTAACCATGATTCAAAAAGTAAAGAAAACCGAAGTGATCTACAAGTTCGTTTGGACAACCACAAAGCATCGGCCCCGGATACCAAATTGATCCTATCCATAGATCGACTCGATTATAGTAAAGGAATAGCAAAGCGAATCAACGCATTCGAGTACTTTCTTCAAAAGTATCCAGAATACAAGGAAAAAGTCCGATTGATCATACTTGCCGTTCCCTCCCGCTCCAACGTTCCGCAATATCAATTATTAAAAAAAGAGGTGGACGAACTGGTAGGAAGAATAAATGGTGAGCTTTCCACGGTGAACTGGACACCTATTTGGTACTTCTATCGTTCCCTTCCCTTTGAAAGCCTGATCGACCTATATACATCCAGCGACATTGCATGGCTGACACCCCTTAGAGATGGAATGAATTTGGTGGCCAAAGAGTATATTGCTACCCGAACAGATAAGTCTGGGGTACTGATTCTAAGCGAGATGGCCGGTTCGGCCTACGAAATGAACGAAGCTCTGTTGATAAATCCGAATAACTTTGAACAACAAGCAGATACACTTAAGCAAGCCTTTAACATGCCTTTGGAAGAGCAAATATCCCGTAACACTTTTCTTCAGAAAAGATTGGAACGCTACAATGTAGAGGTTTGGGCCAATGAATTTATGAGTGCATTGCAAGAGAACAGAGATCTGGGCAAAGCTTTTATTTCCGAAAAAATGTCATCCGGCATATTGTCCTCCATTCAAAATGAATATGAAAAATCCAAGAAACGATTATTGTTCTTGGATTATGACGGGACCTTGGCAGGTTTCCACAAAGACCCACAAAAGGCATCTCCAGATGAAGAATTGTACCAACTTTTAGATGCCTTGCACAACCAAGAAAATACTACTGTTTTTTTAATAAGCGGGAGGGACAAACAGACCTTTGGCCGATGGTTCTTGCCCAAAAAATATAATATGATAGTAGAGCATGGTGTATGGATTTCCAAAAACGGGGACGAGTTTAAGATGTTGGAACAGGTTAAAGGAGAATGGATGGGCAAAATAAGACCTGTGCTCGAATCTTTTGTAGATCGGACACCTGGCTCGTTTATTGAGGAAAAAAACTATTCCTTAGCTTGGCATTACCGCAATACCGACCCTGATTTCGGGGATAAGAGGGCCACGGAACTCAATACTGTTCTTCGAAGTTTGATCGGCAACGACGATATTAGCGTGCTCAACGGGAACAAGGTAATGGAAATAAAAAACAGTAATGTGAACAAAGGAAGGGCCGCCACTCGTATGTTAACCGAAGACGATTATGACTTTGTTTTTGCCATTGGTGATGATTGGACGGACGAATTTATGTTCCAAGAACTACCGGAGACCGCAATTACGGTCAAAGTCGGTCTTAAAAAAACACATGCCAAATACCATGTGGAAAATACCACAAGGGTAAGGCAATTATTGAAACGTTTTACAAAGCCATGACACGAGTTTTATTGAGCATTTTCTTGTTGTTCTCCGTTACCTTAGGATGGTCTCAAACGGAGACAGAGGTATATCTTTTTGATCTAGAAATAAAAGAGGGCAAACCCCTGTTGACCAACCCAAAAAACATTTCGAACAACAATGGTTACGACAATCAACCTTCGTTTTGGAACGACGATTCCATCCTTTTTGCATCAACCCGGGAGGACCAGACCGATGTTCTTCAATTCAATGTTAAAGAAGGAAGCACATCAAAGTGGTTGACCTATACAAAAGCAGGTAGTGAATATTCTCCGCTACGTATTCCCGGAAAGAATGCATTTTCCGCCATACGACTGGATGTGGATGGCTTACAACGCCTGTATGCTTACAATTTACAGACACAGGAATCCACACCAATAATAGACTTAAAAATTGGTTATCATGTATGGTACGACCCATCTACCCTGATCGCTACGGTTTTAACAGATAATCGTATGGATCTTGTAATCGTGGATGTTGAAACAGGCACACACCGAATCGTCCATAAAAATGTTGGGCGCTCTTTGCACAACATCCCCGAATCAGATCTGGTCAGTTTTGTTGGAAAAAAGGGCGAGAAATGGGAAATTTTATCCTTAAACCCTACTACTGGCGAAATAAAAAAGATAATCGACACTTACCAAAATCAGGAGGATATAGCTTGGTTGGGCACCCAAACCATAATTACGGGATTCAACAAAGAATTGCTACGTCTCGAATTGGACGAAGGCGCGGAATGGGAAACCATCATGGAATTCAATCAAGAAGAAATCAACAATATTAGTAGAATCGCCATAAGCCCTAAAGCTAAAAGATTGGCCTTTGTTGCCGAAGGGTCGCCTGCCAAAATAATCCAAAAACAGGTAGAAGCTTTTAACAATAGGAACTTAGACGATTTTGTCTCTTGCTTTTCCGAAAATGTGCGTGTTCTACAATTTCCGGATGAGCCTATGTACCAAGGAAAATCAAAAATGCGCGAGAACTACCAAAGGTTTTTCGAGAACGTAAAAACATCTAATGTTAAAGTTGTAAATCGCATAGTGTTGGGCAACACCATTATAGATGAGGAAATTACCAAAGTGGACGGCAGGGACGGGCACCAAGTCGCTATCTACCAAGTGGCGAATGGTAAAATCCAATCCATGACCTTTATATTCCCCGATGGTCCTCTCACCGATGCCGAAAGTATCGTACAAGAACAACTGGACGCCTACAATAAAAGGGATATCGAGGCATTTGCCACCACCTATGCACCCCAGATAGAGATATACAGCTACCCCAATACATTAAACCTAAAAGGCAGGGCGAATCTGGAACAACAATACAGTGCTCTCTTTGAAAACACCCCCGACCTACATGCCAGTATAAAAAACAGGATCGTGATCGGAAACAAGGTGATAGACGAAGAAACGGCAACTATAAATGGAAGGATACTAGAGGCCATTGCTATTTATGAAGTAGAAAATGGCGAAATTAGCAAAGTAACCTTTATCCAATAATAAATACATGAAACTACCACACAACATTAGTAGAATTGAAGCCTTTAGCGATGCGGTATTTGCTTTTGCTGCGACCCTTTTGGTAGTTTCTGTGGGAACGCAAGCGGAAAATTCCATTTTACAGGTAGATTGGATAGTCTTTTTGAGCTTTTCGGTAAGCTTTTTTGCACTGGTAGGGCTCTGGTCCGTTCATTATAATTTTTTCCGAAGATCAGATTACATGGACAATATGATCATTGGCCTAAATACGGTTCTCCTATTTTTGATTCTTTACTTTATATTTCCGCTCAAATCATTGATCAATTCATGGACGGGGACACTACAAATCAACAAAGACGATTTTTCTTCGCTATTTCAATTGTACAGCCTTGGGTTTTTGTTGATTTTTACGTGTTTTTCCCTAATGTACCTAAGAGTATACAAGAAGAATGGGACAGGCAATAAATTACATTTGTTTTATGCACGGCATTTTGGAATTTTTGTTTTTGTCGCCTTCGTTTCCATTATCATTGCCAAGTTTCATATTGGATTATATTGCGGTCTCCCCGGAATACTATATACGCTTTTAGGACCTATTTGTTATTTTCACGCCATGTACTTTCAAAAGAAAAACAACTCCCTTTAATATGAAAACTAAACTACTTGCAACGCTGCTCCTTTTTGCATGCATAAGTTATGCACAAACCGACACTAGACTTTATGACATTATAAATTCCGTTTCCGCAGATCGCATAAAGAGCGATGTTACCACTTTGGTTAACTTTGGAACAAGGCATACCTTGAGCGATACCGTTTCCCGGACCACAGGAATTGGTGCTGCCAGGAGATGGATAAAATCGGAGTTCGATAGAATTTCTTCGAACTGCGGTAATTGCTTAGAGGTATTTTATCAAAAAAACTTTGTGAAGAAAGGCGATAATGCACGAATCGTAAAAGATGTTGAAATTGTTAACGTTGTAGCCATCCAAAGAGGCACTAAATATCCCAACCGGTTCATTATCATGAGCGGTGATATCGATTCACGAGTGAGCGACCCTAACAATTACACATCCACCTCTCCTGGGGCAAACGACAATGCCAGTGGAATGGCGGGCACCATCGAAGCCTCAAGGGTACTGTCCAAGTACACGTTCGAAAGCAGTATTATTTATGTGGGCCTTTCTGGAGAGGAGCAGGGACTATATGGAGGAAAAGGTCTTGCAGCCCATGCCAAAGAAAGCGGATGGGATATTGTAGGAATTTTGAACAATGATATGATCGGTAACATTACCGGAGTAGATGGAGTGGTGAGCAATAGGGACTTTAGGATATTCTCGGAACCCGTGCCCCCTACCGAAACGGAACAAGAACGAAGGGCTCGCCGATTCTATGGCGGGGAGGTAGATGGAATCTCGCGCCAACTGGCCAGGTATGTGTACAAAACCACTAAAACCTATATGCCAGAAATGAATCCTATGTTGATCTATCGTTTAGATCGCTTTGGTCGTGGAGGGCACCACAGACCTTTCAACGACGCAGGTTTTGCCGGAATTCGCATAATGGAGGCCCATGAAAATTATACACAACAGCACCAAGATATCAGAACGGAAAATGGCATCGCCTACGGTGACGTATTGGAGCATGTAGATTTTGAATATGCCAAAAAACTCACAGCCGTAAATGCCATAAACCTAGCCTCCATTGCTTGGGCTCCGCCATCACCCAAAACTGTTGAAATCGGTGGCATTGTAGAACCCAGTGCCAAACTTAGATGGAGTAAGGTCGATGGAGCCAAAGGCTATAAAATCTATTGGAGGGATACAACATCCCCCACCTGGGACAATTACAGGTATGTTGGCGATGTAGACGAGCATACCTTGGAAGGTATAGTAATAGACAATTATTTTTTTGGTGCGGCCGCTATTGGTGCAGATGGACACGAAAGTCCTGTGGTTTTTCCTAATAAAGTTTTTAGGTAGGCCTTATTTTTGAATCACTTGGTCTTTTACACCTAAAACTAGCCATTAATACCATTCAGTAATAATCATGAAACAAATCTATTTAATCGTTTTCCTTTTAGTGTCGGGCATTTTATCGGCACAGGAGTTTACAAGGCAAGATACACTAAGAGGAAGCATCACCCCGGAAAGGGAGTGGTGGGATTTGAACTACTATGATCTCAACATCAAGGTAGAACCATCCAAAAAATATATTTCGGGGTACAATATTGTGCGGTACAAAGTATTAAAGCCTGCCAAAACCCTTCAAATCGACCTTCAAGAACCATTGCAAATCGAATCGGTCTTGCAAGATGGCAAAAACCTGAAATATACCACCGAGGGCAACGCCCACTTCATCAAACTAAAGAAAAAACAGGTGCCGGGAGAGTTCAACGAGATTAAGATCAAATATTCAGGGCGACCACGTGAAGCAGTCCGGGCACCTTGGGATGGTGGTTTTTCTTGGAAACAAGATGAAAATGGCAATCCGTTCGTAGCAACATCCTGCCAAGGTCTGGGTGCAAGCGTTTGGTGGCCCAATAAAGATCATATGTACGATGAGGTGGACAGCATGCGCATTAGTGTTACCGTACCCAAACATCTCGTGGATGTGTCCAATGGGCAATTGGAAGATGTATCGGAAGATGGCGATTTTAAAACATACCATTGGGCGGTTAAAAATCCCATCAACAATTATGGGGTCAACGTAAACATCGGCAACTATACCCATTTTGATGAAACCTACGAAGGAGAAAATGGTACGCTGCAATTGGATTATTATGTATTGCCCGAAAATTTGGAAAAAGCAAAAAAACAGTTTGTTCAAACTCCGATGATGCTCCGAGCCTTTGAACACTGGTTTGGCCCCTACCCTTTTTACGAGGATGGATTTAAGTTGGTGGAAGTCCCCTATCTGGGCATGGAGCACCAAAGCTCGGTGACCTACGGCAACAAATATCAAAATGGGTATTTGGGGCGAGACTTGTCCGGCACTGGTTGGGGCCTGCATTTCGATTTTATAATTATACACGAGGCAGGACATGAGTGGTTTGCCAACAACATTACCTACAAGGATATTGCAGATATGTGGATTCACGAAGGGTTCACGGCGTACTCGGAAAATCTTTACCTCGACTATCATTTTGGCAAAAAGGCTTCTGCAGAATATGTGATCGGAACACGGGCCAATATCCAAAACGATCGCCCCATTATTGGACCATACGATGTGAACAAGGAAGGTTCGGGTGATATGTACTATAAAGGGGCCAATATTTTGCACACCCTCCGCCAATTGGTAGAGGATGATACCAAATGGCGCCAAATATTACGCGGAATCAATAAAGAATTTTATCATAAGACGGTTACAACGGCCCAAATAGAGAATTATCTGAGCAAAAAAACCGAGAAAGACTTATCCGCTTTTTTTAATCAATACCTGAGAACAACCATGATTCCCGAGTTGGAATATAAAATTGAAAACGGCTTCATTACCTATCGATATGTGGATATCGTGGATGATTTTGATATGCCTGTAAAAGCTTTTGTGAACGGATCGGAAACATGGCTGTTCCCTTCTAAAGAATGGAAATCCGAGCAACTGGATGGCAACGAAGTGATCATTGACAAAAACTTTTATATAAAGACCAATAAAATTTGATTTGAGCAAGTATCCCGAATTCTATTTTAAAAACGATGTTGAGTGGCGGGAATGGCTGCACGAGAACCATGAAGAATACACCGGTATTCACTTGATATTCTATTCTGTTGACCACAGTAAAGAAAGTATGCGATGGGAAGAAGCCGTAAAAGTGGCCCTCTGTTTTGGTTGGATCGATAGTACCGTAAAAAGTCTGGGGAACGGTAAGCGCAAACAATACTTTAGCCCCCGAAAACCTAATAGCACTTGGAGTACATTGAACAAGGCTTATATTGAGGAGTTAAAGTCCGATGGGTTAATGCACCAAAGTGGATTGGCCACCATCGATATTGCCAAAGCGAACGGCTCATGGACAGCGCTGGACGATGTGGAAAATGGCGTAATTCCAGACATACTGCAAAAGGCTTTTGATAAGAACCAAACTGCTTTTGAGAATTTTAAAAATTTCACCAAAAGTCAAAAAAAAGGATATCTGTATTGGCTAAAACAAGCCAAACGTGATGAAACCCGCCAAAAAAGAGTCAAGGAGATCATATCGCTATCGGAACAAAACATAAAGTATAGAAACTGACGAGATTACCTTCCATATTTTTTTCGGTAGATAAAGGCGGCCACTCCTCCGACAAAAGCAAATGCACTTAGCATCCAAAAAACATTTTGATGCCCCAGTTCCTCTCCGGGGTGGGCATCCAATAGTATCCCATAGGCCGGACCTGCAAATACATCCGGGGTATAACCTACCAAAGAAATGAGCCCTACTGCCGTGCCCGTCAAGGTCAAGGGAATTTTACCAACATGCATTACACCAAAATATAATGCACGAGTGGCATAAACTCCAGCTGCAATTACCACTACGGACATAAAGAACAAAACTGTTGTGGTCGGTGCAATAATGCCACTTGCGAAAATCAATCCCCCGATCAGCGTTAGACCAAAACTTGTAACCAAAAGCCATGTGATCTTTAGCCTATCTGCGATCAAGCCAAAAATAATACCTGTTGTTGGCCTTAAAAATTGTAACAAAGTTCCCACTTTTGCGGCATCCACTTGATTGTACAACATGACTTCCTCGGCATATTGTGCGATAATATCCGTGATTTTATACGCCACATATCCACACAGGATAATGATCATCAACAGCCAAACCGAATGAAGTTTTAAAACTTGTTTCATATGATTCCAAGAAATACGATCCAAAACCGCCTTTTCATCGATCGCATCGGATTTCATAAAAAACCAGACAAGGACACCAACTAAAATTATAATTACCGAAGAGGTATAAATTACATAGGTAAATGCCTCTCTTCTATCCTGAAGACCTGCCGTATCCGGTGATTCTGTCAAAAAAAACGAAAAAATGAGCACCCCCAATAAACTGAAGAAAGCTCCCGTGAGACCCCGTCCCCCGTCCAAGAACCCAAATGCCTTACCTTGAGCGTTACGCCCGCCCCAAATTCTAGCAGCCTTGATCATAGGCGCCCAAAACAAAAAAATTGTAGTGAATCCCCACCAACCATATAGCATCTGCAATAACCAAAAAGATGGGTATTGGGCATAAAGGAATCCTCCGGCCGCTGTCATCCATAAAGCAATGGCTATTAACTTTCGAGGTTGGTACTTATCGGCCAATGGACCTCCAAAAATATACGAAACCATGGCGACCAAGCCATATACCGAAAAACAAAGGCCCAGCTGCACATTGTCCAACCCCAAAACATCCAATACCGTAGGCCTAAATACCCGCGGCAAAACAAAGGGAAGGATAAAAATGGCTTCCCCCGAAAGTATCAACAATATCAAATAGAACCAACTTGGTTTTGCTTCTTTCAAAAAAATTGATTTTGTTAAAAGTCAGCAAAAAACAGGAGAAACCCAAAAATCATTTGCAGCAACGGGCACCTTTTAAAAGTAGGTGGAACAAAAATTCTGTTAACATCCCTTTAAGAAATGCGGGGAGGGTTTTTGGTATCTTTAGGCGACCAAAAAATAACCTTCCAAGTTTAGGAGCGGTTGCAATATGGTCTTAACTAAACTCAAAACATCATACAACACCAATGAAAAAGTTTATTGCATTTTTTGCATTTCTACTTACCGTAGGTCTTACGGCACAAGAATTTAACATGGACCTAGTTCAGGACATGAAACCAAGAAATATTGGTCCAGCAGGAATGAGCGGACGTGTAACAGCGATTGATGTGGTCCACGACAATCCAGAAGTGATGTACGTAGGAACCGCCTCCGGGGGATTGTGGAAATCCACTTCTGGGGGAATCAAATGGGAACCCATTTTTGATGACCAGGTAACCGCCTCCATAGGTGCAGTTGCCATACAACAATCCAATCCATCCGTAATCTGGGTGGGTACCGGAGAAGGTAACCCACGTAACAGCTTAAATGGCGGATATGGCATTTATAAATCCCTTGATGGTGGAAAATCGTGGAAATCGATGGGATTGGAAAAAACAAGACATATACATCGAGTAATTATAGATCCCACTGATCCCAATGTGGTTTATGTGGGCGCCATTGGCTCACCTTGGGGCGAACATCCGGAACGCGGCGTTTTTAAAACAACGGATGGCGGAAAAACTTGGAACAAGATTTTGTTCGTTAACAACAAGACCGGGGTAGCAGATATGGTAATGGACCCCACCAATCCAAATAAGATTATAGCAGCCATGTGGGAGCACAAAAGAGAACCTTGGTTCTTTAACTCCGGAGGCGAAGGAAGTGGGCTCCATATTACACACGATGGTGGTGAAACTTGGAAAAAAATAACTTCGGAAGATGGATTGCCCAAAGGAAATTTGGGAAGAATAGGTGTAGCCATCGCCAGAAACAAGCCCAATATTGTCTATGCTTTGGTAGAGGCCAAAAAAAATGCATTGTACAAATCTACGGATGGAGGTTTTACATGGGCCAAGATCAACGATAAGAGCGATATCGGTAACCGTCCTTTCTATTATTCAGAAATTTATGTAGACCCTCAAAACGAAAACAGGGTATATTCGGTTTTTACTTATGTGAACGTTTCGGAAGATGGAGGCAAAAATTTTAAACAGTTAATGCCCGCCTATGGCGCAAACAATGGAATACACCCCGATCACCATGCCTGGTGGATCCACCCAGAAAATGGCCAATTCATGTTGGATGGCAACGATGGCGGATTGAATATCACAAAAAATGGAGGCGAATCTTGGCGATTTATTGGTAATTTACCCGTTGCACAATTCTATCATATTAGTACGGACAACGAATACCCCTACAATGTATACGGAGGAATGCAGGACAACGGTTCTTGGAGAGGACCTGCCTATGTTTGGAAATCCCAGGGCATAAGAAACAGCTACTGGCAAGAAATTGCTTTTGGCGATGGATTTGATGTAGTTCCGGACAAGGACAACAGCCAGTTCGGTTATGCCATGAGCCAACAAGGCAATGTAAGGCGTTATGACTGGAAAACGGGCAACAGCTACATTGTCCGCCCGACCTCACCGGATGCCGATACCATGCTCCGATTTAATTGGAACGCAGCCATTGGTCAAGACCCTTTTGATAACGGTACCGTTTACTTTGGAAGTCAGTTTGTTCACAAATCCTCGGATAAGGGGTTGACCTGGGAAGTAATTTCGCCCGATCTGACCACTAATGACAAAGAAAAACAAAAACAAAGTGAAAGTGGTGGTCTGACCATGGATGCTACCGGTGCGGAAAATCATTGTACCATTCTTGTGATAGAACCATCTCCAGTGGAACGTAACATGTTATGGGTGGGTACGGACGATGGACGTGTACATTACACACTAAACGGAGGCGAAACTTGGACCGAGGTAACCAAAAATATCAAGGGGCTGCCCACAGGAAGTTGGATTCCGCAGATAAAGGCATCGCACAACAATAAAGGAGAGGCATTATTAGTGGCCAACGATTATAGAAGATTCAACTATACACCTTATGCATATAGAACCACGGATTATGGTAAAACGTGGACGCGCATAGTCGACGAAAAAGATGTGGAAAGCTATGCTTTGTCCATAATCGAAGACCCAAAAAATCCAAACCTGATGTTTCTTGGAACAGATGATGGGCTTTACATCTCATTGAATGCCGGAAACAGCTGGAAAAAATGGAACAAAGGTTTCCCAACCGTTTCCACCAAAGATTTGGCCATACACCCAAGAGAACAAGATTTGGTCATCGGAACCTTTGGTAGGGCCGCATGGGTCTTGGACGATATTCGGCCTTTAAGAGAAATTGCAGGAAATACCACAATTCTTCAAAAAGAAATAGAACTGTTCGAAAGCCCCGATGCCTATTTGGCCGCTTACCAACAGCCAACAGGGAGCCGTTTTGGAGCCGATGCCCTCTATAATGCAGAAAACCGAAGGTCGGGCGCCATGATCACCTATTATTTGAAAGAGGGAAGTAAAATGGCCAAACAGAAGGATAAAAAAGACGAAGACACCGATGAGGAAGATAAAAAAGAGGAGAGCAAAGGTCAAAAGACCAAAGACTCCATTTTCTTCGAATTTTATGACGGAGACCGACTTATCCGTACCCTTAAATACAAAACACCGGAAAAAGCTGGTTTCCACAGGGTTTACTGGAATTTGGACGAAAAGGGACCGGACAGACCCTCTAGAACCATCAGAAAAAATACCCGAGAGCGTGGAGGGGTCGATGTAAAGCCCGGCACATACAAAGTAAAAGTTATCTATGGCGATGCCACCGATTCGACCTCGATAACCGTTAAGACCGATCCCAGATTGGACGTTAATATGGCTTCCGTAAACGAAGTTTATGAAACAGGAAAAAAACTTGAAGGTTTTTCCCAAACCGCAGCGGACGCAGTAAAACAGTTGGTGGAAAGCAAAGATTTGGCCAATTCGTTCAAAAAAGAGCTAAAGGAATTGGACAAGGATAAGTTCAAAGAACAGATCAAAGCTTCCGAAGAAATAGTTAAGCAAATAGATTCCATCGTCGCCCTATATTTAGGAAAGGACGACAAACGCCAAGGTATTGTTCGGAATCCCGAGCCAACCGTAATGTCAAGAATTGGAAATGCCTCCTATTATGTGGGCACAAGAAAAACCGGAATTACTTCGACCGAAAAAAGGTTGATAGAGTTCGCAGAACAAGAACTAAAAACGGCATTGGACAAGACCAATACATTCTTTAATGACCCATGGAAATCTTATAGATCATCCATTGAATCATTGGACCTTTCCCCTTTTAAAGAAACCAAAAACTTTAACCTTAATTAAAAATTGATGTTTTCAAAATACCGTTGTCAGGCTTAGACAAAATCTGGGTTCGCTATTGAACTCATTTAAAAAGCATTCGACAATGGTATTTTGAATATAGTAACTAAACAAAGAATAAATGATCAGAAAATTAGTAGCCCTATTTTTTATACTTATATCGGGATATGTAAACGCGCAACAACCTGGCGAGGACGAAACCGGTTCTTGGTTCATGTACTTTGGCACCAATAAAATCTCTGAACGCTTTAGCATCCATTCCGAAGCACAGTTCAGGTTTTATGAAACCACCAGTAACTTTAATCAAATGTTGCTTAGAACAGGACTTAATTATCACATTGACCCCAATGCCATTGCAACCGCAGGTTATGCTTTTATAGATACGGACAACTCCTTTTTCGAATTTGAAGGGGAGATCAACTCCAAGGAACATCGAATCTTTGAGCAATTTATTCTTAAAAACAAAGTTTGGGAGTTCTTGTTCGAACACCGGTACCGATTAGAGCAGCGCTTTTTGGATTTTGGCGACTATACCGAAACCCAACATCGGGCGCGATATCGCATTCAGATGACATTGCCACTGACCAATACCTTCTTTCTGAATTTTTATGATGAACTATTTATCAATCTGCAGGACGATCTCTTTGGGCAAAATCGATTATATGGAGCGCTAGGGGTAAATGTTACGGAAAACAGTAGCATCCAAATAGGGTATTTAAGAAACCAGTTCCAAAATGCCGTTTACGATCGGTTACAGTTCGCAGTTTTTTATAATCCAGATCTTAGAGGTCTGTTCAAAAAAAAGAAGCCATAAAAATTCGATTGCTAAATGTTTGACAACAGTACTTTTAATGCCTAAATTAAAGGCTAACCTAAAAAACGATTGTTTTAATGAAAAAAGTACAAATAACTGTCTTAACATTAGTATTTATAGCTGCTTTTAGCTGTAAACAAGCAAAAAAAGAGGCCACAGAAACATCAGTGGAGGTAGAAGAGACCATTGATCAGGTAGTTGAAACCCTAGATCCCGAAGTAATCACCTTTACCATGGAACCCAAGAGTGATAGCAATGTAAATGGCGAAGTTGTTTTTACAGAAAACAGTAATGAGGTAATTATGAGGGCCACCTTTACTGGATTAAATGAAGGTGAACATGCCATACACTTGCACGAAAAGGCAGATTGCTCCTCGCCTGACGGCAAATCCACCGGAGGACACTGGAACCCAACTTTTCAACCACATGGAGAATGGGGTTCCGACGAGGGGTACCACAAAGGAGATATCGGTAATTTTACAGCCAACGCCGACGGTACAGCCACAATGGAGTTTTCTACAGATGAATGGTGTATTGGCTGTGATGACGATACTAAAAATATTTTGGGAAAGGCTGTTATAGTGCACCAAGGTGCTGATGACCTTACCTCTCAACCATCAGGTGCCGCAGGTGCAAGAATTGCTTGTACAGGCATCATCCAGTAAGTTCTATAAAACGTCAAAAAACAAAAAGCTGTCCAATGGGCAGCTTTTTTATTGACAGCCCTTTTAATAATCCATAACTTAGTAGAAAATTAAAACTTCCAAAATGAAAAAAATACAGATTGCAGCATTGAGCATTCTTTTTATTACCGCATTTAGCTGTAAGCAAAACAAAAAAGAGGAAAAAACCGAAGAGCAAACTGAAGAAATGGCATCGGCCTACAGTATTGTGCAGGATTCCACCAGTGTAAATTTCACCGCTTACAAAACTACCGACAAAGTTCCTGTTGGAGGAACATTCAAAGAGATAGAATTAAAGTATTCAGCTGGCGAAACACCAATGGAAACCTTGAACGGACTTGAGTTTTCCATCCCGGTAAGCAGTCTTTTCACCAATGACCCAACGGAAGTTCGAGACCCAAAAATCATCGAATTCTTTTTTGAAAAAATGGCAGAGACCCAAACTATTACCGGAACCTTTATGTTTTCCGAAGATAAAAGTTGCTCGGTTAAACTTAGCATGAACGGAGTTACTACCGATTTGCCCATGGAATACGAAATTATGGACGATAACCAGGTGAATTTTTCCGGAGTAATGGACCTAAAGCAATGGGATGCCCTTAATGCCCTGGCCTCTTTGCACGAAGCATGCGAAATTTTGCACACTGGCCCGGATGGTGTAAGTAAAACTTGGGAGGAGGTTGCCATCAATGCATCGGTATTGTTGGAGCAAAAATAGAAGTCTTCCGAGACTAAAAAATAATAAAAGAGCTGCATGTTGCAGCTCTTTTTTTATATATTTAGCCACTTCAATGAACTTGGACAACCTCATACAACAATTTCAAAAAAAGGATAGCGCTGCCTTTGAAACCTTGTACCATATGTATGCGGAAAACATATGTGGTGTTATTAATGTAATCTTGAAGGATGCGGAACGCTCCCAAGAAATCTGTCAGGATGTTTTTGTGAAGGTCTGGGAAAAATCAGATCAGTACGATGCTTCGAAAGGTCGATTTTTCACCTGGTTACTGAATATCGCAAGGAATGCCGCCATCGACGAAGTGCGTTCAAAAAGCCATAAAAACCAAAAAAAGAACCTTGCTGTTGATTCTCTCGTAGGTATTTTTGAAAACAGTGAGGATCTGAACAGTAAAATGGATACTATCGGACTTCAGTCTCTCCTAAAAGGATTGAAGGAAAAATGTATTTTGTTGATAGATATGCTTTACTTTAAGGGATACACCCAAAAAGAAGCCGCCAAAGAGCTGAATACGCCAATTGGCACTATAAAGACACGAATAAGAAGCTGTATTTCGAGCATTAGAAAAAATATGGCATAAGCATGGATGTGAAAGCTTACATAGCATCTGGAATTTTGGAACTCTACGTAGCTGGGGCCCTGTCACCTGAAGAAATTCTTGAGGTGCAGCACTATGCGCTTCAGTACCCCCAAATACAAAAGGAAATCGAGGCAATCGAAAATGCTGTTCTACAGCTAACGGAAGCCGCTTCGCCCAAAATGCCGGAAAACGGTTTTGCCAAGATAAAGGAAGAAATAGACGATGTTATTCCGTTTACTCCAGAAGCTTCCAAAAGTAGTGGAACTACTTGGGGCAGCTACTTGGGCTGGGCTGCATCGGTATTATTGGCCGTAGGGCTGTTCTGGTTGTACACGGAAAACAACAAGCTCAAGAACCAAATTGAGCTTACCAACCAAGAAAAGCAAAGTCTGGAAGATATCTTATCCGATACCCAAGCGGAAATCACCTCCAAGGAAATGCTGTTGCAAGAAATCAGGGATAAAGATGTTTCCGTAATTGCCCTTGGTGGGCAAACCATCTCTCCTTCCTCCTATGCGAAAGCTTATTGGAACAAGGAAGAACAGAAAGTTATTATCGATGCCCAAGGGCTTCCCGAACCTCCTGAGGGATTCACCTACCAAGTTTGGTCATTAAAATTGGACCCACTTACCCCCACCAGCCTAGGCCTATTGGATGATTTTGCATCGCAGGACAATAAACTCTTCACCTTGGAAAATTCCAACGAATCTGAAGCCTTTGGCATCACCTTGGAACCTGAGGGCGGAAGCGAGACACCAACGCTGGAGCAATTGTACACCTTGGGTGCGGTTGGTGTCTAAACATAAAAAAGAAGGCAGCCCAGCATAAACCGAACTGCCTTCAAAACTTAGATTACCTAAAAAAACAATCGAATATTAAAGTTTTATACCTACGCCCACTCCAAAAATCCATGGGTTTATATCCACATCGGCCTCTACCGTGGCACCCAAAGCAGTGGTCGCATTTACGGTTGCCGTAGTGTTCAAGAACAGTTTTTTAACATCGAAGTTCAAGAACCATTTATCGTTGAGCATAAAATCGAAACCTCCTTGTAGGGCAAAGCCAACAGCTGTATCGTAATCCACATCATCTGCAACGGGTCCTTCATCAACACCATAGAACAAGGTCAAATTTGGACCAGCGCCCAAATACGGAACAAAATTGCCTCCTGTAAAATGGTACTGCGCGGTCAATGTTGGTGGCAACAACCAAACATGCCCCAGATCAATATCTCCTGCAGCAGTCCCAATGGCTTCCACATCGTGCTTGGCCGTGGCCAAAATCAATTCCAAGGACCAATTATCATCAAAAAAGTAACTTATGTCAAATTCTGGTACAACAGCGGTCGAAATATCCACATCTCCGCCTATGGCCTCTATATCCGCGCTCTCATCGGGAGTTACCACAATACCTCTTAATCTAAACTGCCATTTACTGCTATCATCCACAGGGGCGTCCTGTGCAATTGCCAAATTGCCCAATCCCATTAAAGCGATCACAGCTGCTAGTATTCTTTTTTTCATCGTGTGTTAATTTAAATTGATGAAGCAAAACTAGTTTGACACTCCCTGCGGGAATATGATGTTTATCATTGAATAAAAAATCCATATACCCTATCAAAAAAGAAAAATATGTAACAGAACATCGGTTTTAGAGGGCTAAAACCATTTTTTTCGTTTAAAAATTATGATGGTGACCAATACAACGATCAGCATAACCCCCAACAAAATAAAGTACCCATTGGCAAGCCGAAGTTCTGGCATGTTATCAAAATTCATCCCATAAATCCCCGCCAAAAAAGTGAGTGGAATAAAAACCACAGAGAAAATGGTCAAGGTTTTCATTACTTCGTTCAAACGGTGGCCCTGCATACTAAAAAAAAGATTTATCTGGCTCTCCAGTTCCATTATATCCGAATCGATGTCCATGATCAGCCCACTGATCTGTTCTCGAAGTTCACTAAAATATTTGGTCTGAAATCCTTTTACTTCTACCCTCTCCAGTTTAATAATTATGTCCCTAAGGCCGTGAGACGCTTTTTTAAAATCTTGAATAATAGCTTTTTTTTGTTCTACCTCAAACATAAATTCCGGTGTTGGTTCCTGTTTTACGATGGCTTCCAACGCATTTTCCATCAGTACGGTCTCTTCATACTTTTCCTTATAGTTCGCTATCAAGGTTTCCAGTATAAAAAACAAAAGATAATCTGCTCGTTTTTTACGGATAATGCCCTTATTTTCAAATATACGTTGCCTGATCCAATCAAAATGATCTCCCCATTTTTCCTGTATGCACCACACAAAATCCTTGGATACCACAAAGTACATTTGTTCGGATTCCATACTATCGTGTTCAGTTTTTAGGATTCTGGCCGCAATGAACAATTGGTCTTCCAGCTCAATGACCTTGTTCCCCATTTTCTGGTTCAACAGAAGGCGTAACAAGAAATCATCGAGATTGTTCCCGTTTACCATCTGGCGGAATTCATCCATATACTGCAAACCGTAAGTATTTATCCAAGTTATAGACTTATCTCCCTTGGATAGCACTGAATCATCGGTGATCGTAAATTTTCTGTTGTAGTAATTGTCCGGTGAGTAATTTATTACCCATGAATTTTCTTCAAAATCTGTTTTCATGGCATATAAAGTGAAAAGGTTTATTCGTAGTTTAGATCCTTAAGTTAATTCAAATTTGCAAAGTACCACCATGATTGATACAATGACTTTTAAAACCGATTTTCTATACACCATAATTCTGCTCGTTATTGTGTTCTCGCTCCATTATTTGAACAAAAATGCCATTAGGCGGTTTGGACGTTCGAGTTCGATAGACATGAACAGTAGGAAAGTTATTTTCTACCTCAACAATATTCTGTTCTTTATTTTGGCCTTTCTCGGACTATCGTTTATCTGGGGGGTCAATCTGGAAGACATCTCATTGTTTCTCTCGTCCGTGTTAGCAATTTTAGGTGTGGGATTTGTGGCCCAATGGTCCATACTCTCCAATTTAACGGCCAGCGTAATCCTGTTTTTTAGCCATCCTCTGCGTTTAGGCGACAGGATTCGGGTTATGGACAAGGACTTTGATTGGACCGGAAAGGTAGAGGACATTAGTGGGTTTTATCTTTTTATGCGGACCGATGATGGTAAACAAATCACCATTCCAACCAATTTGGTCATTCAAAAAGGTATCGAGATACTGCATGAAGAGGTTGCCGAAACCAAAGAAATAGTGCCGAAAGAATAAAAAGCGCCACGGCTAAATGCCGCGGCGTACCTAAAAACAACAACCAAGCCGAGATCGTAACGATCTGCAACCTTGCTCTTTGCAGGATAAAAATTAAAGACCAGCTATCTGAGCTTCTTTTATGGGACCTAGCTCATATGCCGCTTCCAACAATTCCTGTTTTAGTTCTCTCACTTTTTCCATCAGCCCATTTGCTTTATAGACTTCAGCGGCTTGATGAAGAATGGCTGGCTCAAAAGTGGCGCCCATTACATGCTTTTCTACCAGCTCCAAGGCTTTTTTCTTTTCTCCCATGTGCAATAAACTGTAGGCCAGCCAACCATAAGATTCTGGCGTAGGCCTGTTGTTCACCTCTTCCTGAGCAAGTTTATAGGCTTTTTGCTCCACATCCATCTCCAACAAAAAATCTAAATTGTAGGCATTGTACATATCGCCATATTGAGGATTGTTTCCGACTATTTTGTAATAATCATCCAAGGCTTGCACCCGAAGCATATCGTTGTTCATAAAATCGGCAATCTCGGCCTTCAGTAAATAATATTCAGGGGATTGGTTCTTTTGCATTATGGAATCCAGAATGCGCAGGGCTTCCCTACCATTTCTTTCATGGGAGTAAACAATCCATGCAATACTTTTTTTTGCATACGCATTCTGGGGATCAATGTGCAATGCACGTAGATAAAGGTTATAGGACTCCTCGATTCTTCCAGCATGACCGTAAAAGTCACCCAAGTTGGTGTAGGACCACAATAGCAATCCTTTGTTTTTGGAGGATTCTGCTCGGGCTGTGGCCTTTTCCATAAACTGGATCGCAGTATCCAAATCTCCTTTGTAATCGTTCCATTTGGCCACTCGTATCAGATAACCAAAGTCGGACATATTCTGAATGCTATCCAAGTATTGATTGGCAAGATCATAATTCCCCAATTCCATATGAACATCAAATAGAAGGCTTTGGGTCTCATTTACACCACTACCAAAGCTCCGGGCTTTTTCCGCTAACTCCAGGGCCTCCCTAAACCGGTGCTGCGAGATGTAATTTCTGGCCAACGCCCGGAGGTATCCCGCCTTACCAACGGCAGCAATTTCCACTGCCTTTTTTAGGGATCGTTCCGCGTCCTTTAAATACTGAATATTACCAGTCCCACTAAAAAATCGGTTATACTCACTTGCCACGTTCCCCAAACTGAGCAATTGTACACTATCTGATTTAATTTTATCGTCCCAAAGCTGAAAGTACTTTGAGGTAGCCTTAGCAGGTGCAGCGGCCAGATATATATCATAATCCTGCCTATTGGTCTTGAATTCTGTTTCTTGTTGCTGACATGATACCAAAAACAGTATCATCGGCATTAAAATGGTGTGAAATTTTATTGTTTTCATCTTATTGTTGTTGTTTTTATTACAAAAGGGAGAAGAAAGAACTTTCCCCTCCCCTTCTCTTTCATAGCAATTATTCTGGTGCTCCCAAATAAGGAAAGGTATTCGATATACTGGCTGTTAGCCCCACACCGTCCGAGGTCAGTCTTGGCAAATCTGCCATTCCATCATTATCCAAATCCTGTCCGCTAAAGCGGTCACCTTGCATTCCTCCGAAAAATAAGATCAGGGACACATCAATAATGTCGTCGTTTGGATGTCTCCCTGTAAGGGCTACCTCATCACCGTCCGGTACCAAAATGCTTCCATCGTTATCCAGATCTGTACCGGGGTTAAAATAGGTTGTGGGCAAATCTGGAGCGACCTCCAAAACATCTGCCGACAAGACAGTGGTCAACGTTGCAGCGTCCAGTCCCAAAATATTGTTTTCGTAATCCACATCGGCAGGGTCCAATCCCAGTTTAAGGGCATATACATCATGATATTGCTCCAATCGGGCCTGAAATCCTGCCTGGAAGGCAGCAGTCATCTCAGAAGGGACCGTGATGTTATGGGCATCCTTTACACTTGGCTCGCCTTCCATGTCAAAACTTAGCGTGGTATTGATTCCTGGGCGGCCAATATGGTCCACCTGTGCAAATGTCCCCGCAAAGTCAACACTGTCCATATTGTCATCATCCATCATAAGGTCGTCGTCCATGTAGGTTCCGTTGTCATCATTGTTACAGCCGATAACCAGGCAAAGGCTCAGCAAAAGAGTTGTGATATAGAAAGATTGTCTTAGTCTCATAGTACAGTTTTAAAGTTTCTTATTGTTTTCTGTTTGTGGTGACCCAAGTTTTATACACCGAAAGTCCCAAAGCATTGGTTGCTGTTGGCGTGCCCAACATGCTATTGGGAATTTCCACAATGATGGACATCGTATTGGCGCCATCAAAGGTGTCGGCAGCCTCCTCTGGAGGTAAAAATCCGTTCGGAGCAGAATCCAGTTCTGGAGAAATCACCGCATTAAATTGGAAGAAATCGAAAAAGAAAGGGTCTTTTCTTGGTCCTGCGAAAAGGGAAACACCATCCGAGGTAGTCTCCACAATGGCAGTGCTCGAAGAAATTTCCACGTCTCCCAATGCGGCATCGGTGTACACTTCACTATTCAATCCGGTTTGCGCAGGTGCGGTAGGACCAAAAAAATACATTCTCCCATCACGCGCAATGGCCTGAATAACCTGATCTTCCACAAGGTCACCATCCAAATCAATATTGATTTCAGTAAGTACGTTCTCATCAAATGTTCCGTAAGCTAAATCGGGGAGTACATTGGATTGCAAATCCACCACAAAAACGGTGTTATCAGAACCCTCGCTTGGTTCAAAAGCATAAAAATCGGCAATATCCGCACTGGTTCCTGCAGATGAAGGTGCGTCAATATGGTCCGCGGAAATCAAGATAGTTGCAGCGGTTACCAAGACACCTAGGCCAAATAGCCATTTCATTGTTTTTTTCATGTTACTTGTTTTTTAAGTTACGTTCAACCCTACTTACGGAACCTTGCGGGAAGCGGTTTGGTTTTAAAATGTTAAAATCATCTTAACCGTATTTTAGCGATGAGATGCCCTTACCATAAACCAAAGTCGTGGAAATTGTTTTACTTTGACCTCTTAATTCAGTTACATGAACCCTTCTGCATCCGGATGGATCAATAAGTTCGGCCACCTTGTTAATCAAGAGTCTTCTCTCTTTGAAGACTTTGACAGTATGTACCAAGAACTAAAGACAAATGGGTTCGTTTATGGCGTTCACTTGGGCATACCCTCTTTTATTGAAGTGGAACACACTTTAACAGAAGACGAAATTGCCAAGATCAATCTCCTTTCCGCGCTATATTTTACCTATACTTTTGAGGTGGGAAAGAACGATTTTGAAGCCTTCGTGGAAAAAGTATTCGAGTATTATCAATCCCTTAATGTTAGCCGTGTATCCTATCTAAACAAAATATTCAGTGGTTCCAAAACAGAATCCCAACTGGAAAAATTGATCGATTCCAGAATTTATTTGAGCGATAATACCTTTAGCCGGGCATTTGGCAATAGCCTAACCAATTCTTTGCTCTATGTGGATATACTAATTTTTATGGTATACCTTCGCGGAAACAACAATGTTATGGAGCATGCCCAACTTTTGGAGTACGTTACCATCAACATTGTGTACCATGCACTAAACGCCAAAGAGACCCACGAGTCCGATGCAAAACTGATACAATTATTAGGTTCTTCCTTAACCTATGTTGATCTGGACGAGGCAAAATATGATGGTGATTACACCGATTTACTGTCCCGAAATTTTACTGAGAACGAGAGAGATTATTTCTTGGATATGGCTTGCTTGACCATCTGGGAAGACAAGACTTTGGACTACACTGAAACCGACTACATTTTTGGGTTGGGGAAGGACTTGAAAAAGACTAAAAAAGAGATAGAATCCGAGCTGAAATTTGTGAAGAATTTCTTTGAGGAAAACAAGGAAAAAATAGCCTACTTGAACAACAAAAATTTAGCTGTTCAATTCTATGATGGGATGTCCAAAAATGTCACCAAACTAATCCTGAGAAATAGCAAAAGATTAAAAAAAGAACTTACCGAAAGTCGGGAATTGGTCTCCCTTTTATCCAAGTCGACCATTAAAGATCTAAGCCCGGAAGAAAAGAAAAAAGTGCAGAACCAATTGTTGGATATTTTTAAGAGCATACCCTCATTGGCCATTTTTATGTTGCCTGGCGGGGCGGTACTTTTACCAATTTTCATTAAATTGATTCCCAAACTGCTGCCTTCGGCCTTCGACGATAATCGGATTGAGGAAAAATAGATCGCATGGGTCAAAAAAGGCACTATAAGAAAAATTTATAATTTATTTTTATTCATGTTAAAAATATGAAATCCAGATTATTAAGGCCTCCTACTCTAACCATAGCTTGAAGTCTCTTACTCTTTCCCTACTTACAATAATTTCGTGCTCATTAAAATGGTTGAGCTTAATTTGAAGCCTTGAATTGGTGTATGAAATAATGTCTGCTATATGGTTGATGTTCACGTAAAACTTTCGGCTCACCCTAAAAAAAGTATGTGGTTCCAACTCCTCCTCCAATTGCTCCAGGGTAGTATCCAGCAAATAATTTCTACCGTCCGAAGTCGCCGCATAGGTACCTTTGTTCTCACTATAAAAACATTCTACTTCGTCCGCATTTATAATTTTTAAGTGCTGTCCCACCTTAGCCGTAAAACGTTTTTTGTACTCACGTTCCAAAGGGTTTATCAAGAGCTTTTTTATGTCGTTAAAATCGACTGGGATTTTTCGGTTTTCCGGCTTAAAATCCCTGTACTTTTTAACCGCACTTTCCAACTCTTCCTCATCAATAGGTTTTAGTAAATAATCAATGCTGTTCAGCTTAAAAGCCTGTAGTGCATATTCATCATAAGCAGTGGTGAAAATTATGGCACTTTTTACCTCGACCACATCAAAAATTTCAAAGGAAAGACCATCTGATAATTGGATGTCCAAAAAGATCAGATCGGGATGCGGATTATCTTGAAACCAAACAATGGAATCTTCCACCGAATGCAACATGGTGGAAACATCTATTTCCAATTCTGAAAGCAATCTGGATAATCGTCTTGCCGCTGGTTTTTCGTCTTCGATTATTAGGACATTCATGTAATTTTGGTTGTATTTGGTTATGCTCGTCTTCTTTTATTTAAGAATTTTGATCTATCAATAATCATTGGTTTCATCCTCTTCCATATATTTTTGGATCTGGCGTTCTTCCCATTTTTTAAAGAAAGTGATTTTATGCCTAAAAATAATCAAAGTATGTACAAGCAATATCACTCCCCAAATCAAAATATTGGCATTTACCCATTCGTAATAATATGATTCTTTTGGAAATGCCACTGGTAAAAGTGAATTGAGCACCCCTGTTCTTAACAATACCAGAATACCGTTTACGATCACAAAGATCATAATATGCCTGTAATATCCTTTCAGTTCTTTAACCCGTTTTTTGGCCGCCTCCAAAGAAATGTTTTTGTTCTCCATCACGCTTACTTATATTTTTTCATTTCCTCTTTGTCCTCGTCCATGTACTTTTGTATTTGGCGCTGTTCCCAATCCCTGCCCAAAAATGGGTTTACACCAAATGTCTTGGATGCGTGGAACATTAACCCTATGCCCCAGGCCACTAAAGTGATGAAATGTTCCCACTGCCAAAAATTGTCTGTTCTCACGTAAATATTGATCAAAATAAAAGTATTGATCACTATATATATTGCAGAATGGATATAGAAGCCTTTAATCTCCTCTACCCGTTTTTTTGCTCTATTATATTTTTCTTTATTAAAGTTTTCCACGATTATTTCCATTTATTGTTCTTTTCATCCTCCCGCATAAATTCCTCTATCTTACGTTTTTCCCATTGTTTGCCAAAAAATGGGTTTAGATCAAAGGTCTTCAAGGCATGGAAAAGCAATCCGATTCCCCATCCAAATGCAGCCCATAGAAACCACATATACCCAAATCCGTTGGAAAAGTAATTGATCAAGGCCAATCCGGAAATTACCAGCACATAGGAAGTAAGGTTACCGTAGAACTTTTTAAGCTCGTCCACTCGTTCCCTTGCCCTAATGTATTTGTTTTCGTTATCCATATTTTCCATAGTTTTATAGTTTGATGTGGTGTTATAGTTAAAATTACGCATTCTTAAAATTCTTTGTTGTTCATAAACTCCTGAATCTTACGCTCTTCCCATTCCTTTCCCAAGATAGGGTTTCGTCCGTAAGCTGTAAGCCCCTGGAACAACAGTCCCAAGCCCCATCCTGCTGCGGGGAACAATGCCCACGGAATATCGGTGGTCCTATAGTTAATGTACACCAATAAAGGTATAATTACACAATAAGAGATCAGGCTATAAAAGAATCCTTTGAGGTTCTCCACTCTTTCCTTTGCCCTGGAGTATCGGTCTTCTGTAAAATTTTTCATGACTGTTGTTTTTTGATTACAGTTCAAACTTCGCAATAACCCATATCAAAAAGAAAAGTGAATTCCCGAATTGTAATTTTATTGGGATGAATTGTGGTTCTGGCGCACAACTACTGTTTGGAATGAAGCTACGATGTATTAGAGCAACGGTATTGCATTGATTCTCAATTGATCAAAAATCATCTTTCTCCATAAGCTCCTTGATCTTGCGCTCTTCCCAACGTTTGCCCCACAGGGGATTATAGCCGTAAGCTTCCATACCATGCACCAGTACACCAAAGCCCCAACCAATACTAGGGAAAATGGCCCACAGAAAGTCCGTTGTACGGAAATTGAGCCACCATAAAAAAGGAATTACGATACAATAGGCCAATACATTGCCATAAAAGTCTTTTATGGCCCTTACCCGTTCTTTTGCCTTTGTATAGCGTTTTTCTTCAATATAATGCTCCTGTGTTTCCATTATGGTGTATTTCTGAGTAAGCATTGGCAGGAACACACTAAACTCGTTCTCGGTCTTTTTAATGACCATCTCGCGATCGGTTAGTATGCGATAGCGCTGTTTTATATTTTGAAGTCCTACCCCACTACTCTTCTTTACTACCTGTTTTTCTTGAAGATTGTTGCTTACCACCAACATACCTTGCTGTTCAAAAACCTTGATATGCAAGGGTCGGGAAGACGTCACCACATTATGTTTTACGGCATTTTCCAATAAAAGTTGTAACGAAAGGGGAACTATTTTGGCTTCGGGTCGGGAACAGCTATCTGGAATGTCGAATACAATACTGTCCTCAAAACGCATTTTTAGCAAGCGTACATAGGTCCGGGCGAACTTTAATTCCTCGTCCACAGTAACCAAATCTTTATTCTTCTGTTCCAATACGTAACGGTACACTTTGGACAACGAAGTGGTAAAGTTCTGCGCCTGGTGCGGATCTTCTTCGATTAAACTTGTGAGTACATTCAAACTATTGAACAAAAAGTGGGGATCCAATTGGTTTTTAAGGGCATCGAAACGGGCAGAAGCCGAACCTGCTATAATTTTTTGCTCCTTTACCTGTCTTTCCTTGTAGTATTTGTAGTAATATGCCGCATAGAACAAGAGCGCAACGATCATGGAAATCACAAAGGAACTAATGTAAAAGGAGGATTGTTCCTCCTCCAAAAACTGTCCAATGGTTTTTTGATAAAACCCGACCATTAAAACAAGACGGGCGAGAACAATACCAATGATGGAGGCAACAATATTGCCCAATATTCCATAACCAATATATTTCTTGGTAAAAAGTTCCTTATTGTATTTGCGCATTAAAATTATAAAGGAGGCCGCATTAAGCATGTAAATGATCACGGAGAAAATCATGCTCTCCCAAAACTCCACCCAGATTTCTTGATAAGTGAGCTGCCATCCTTTGACATAGAAAAAAATGAGGAGAACTATAAAAATAGCTATCCCCACTAATATTGCTTTAAAAAATTCCTTGATAAAAAGTTTCATGGTATTTTATTTGCCACAATTTGCCAAAACTTCTTCTGCTCTCTCTTTCCCCCAGGTTGGATAAAATGGCGTTTCGGATTTAAAGGTAGCAAAAAGTTCCAAGGCCCTTTCCACATCTTTGCAATAAGGCGTAATGTCCTTTCCAAAATAGCGCGCGGAACCCATATCCCATTCTGCTTTGGAAAGTATGACCCTAGGATTTTGAGGATCGATTTCCATAGCTTGCTGGTACAGCTGCACATTTTTAGGGGAGAGCGTCATTCCATAGGTTGCTCCATCAAAAGCGATCCAAGCGGTATTGATTAGTGCTTCTTGAATCAAAAGTTCGGGATTATTGGGCGATATGGCCTTGGCCACATCCAAAAACTCTTTTGCTTTTTCCAATTGTTTGCTGAGTTTGTCCTCGTCCTTTTCTCCGAAAGAAATTACCGTGTTTATCTGCGAAACGTAATAATAAGGCAACCACTTATCCGGTTCGGCAGTGGCAATACGTTCGAACATGTTGGATGCATCGACCACTTTTTGATTTTGCCACAACTCAAAGGCTTTTTCCATTCCTTTGGAATAGCGATCTTGAGCATTCACCATTATTGTTCCCAGTAATACGATTGATAAAATTAGTTTTTTCATGACTGTCGTTTTTTAAAGATTGTACGGTAGTTTCAAATAAATTATTGATGGGACAAAATTGGGCCAGAAAGAAGGTTTGTGAAAAAATGGATTACCGAACTGTAAACATTCGGGGATGAATTGTTATCCAAGCAGACTTTAATTTATAATTTAGCACCTAGTTCCAACAAACAAAGCGTTTCATGTACATTCCTTCCCATTATCAAAATCAAAACATTGATGAGATCAAAGATTTTTTAAGGACAAACAGTTTTGGCATTTTAATCAATATTGTGGACCATAAGCCATGGGGCACCCACATTCCCTTGGAATTGGAAACCGATGTGGACGGGAGCGATATTTTGGTCGGCCATATTGCCAAGGCCAATCCACAATGGAAAAATTTTACTGCCAATACGGAAGTACTGTGCATTTTTAATGGGCCACATGCCTACGTTTCCTCATCATGGTACAAGGAAGAGGAAGTCCCAACCTGGAATTATATTGCGGTACATGTGTATGGCAATTTGCAGATCTTGACCGAAGAAGCAACCATGAAATCCATGCACAGACTGGTGGACAAGTACGAGAAGAATTCCAAAAACCCCGTATCCTTAAAAGAAATGTCGCCCAAAACATTGCGACAAGTCAAAGGTGTGGTGGGATTTAAAATTAGAATATCCGATTTTCAAGCCACCTACAAACTGTCCCAAACGCGAATGGAAGACCATCACAAGATAGTTTCGGAGTTAGAAGAACGTTCCGACCCGGGCAGCAAAGGGATTGCCGACCATATGAAAGGTGGATAATGGCGACAACCTCTTATTCAATGTCTTGAAAAATGGTGTCGGCCCAATTGGCATATCTTGAGTTTTCCACGTGCATAATCCAAATTTCATCCTTGTACTTGCCTTTCAATTTAGATCTATAAGCGGCATACGCATCCTCATTTTCCTCATATTTGGCCAAATACACATAGTTTAGACCATTATCCGGGTTTTTAAAGTATTGCGCATCCAATCCTTCTTTTTTGAGCTTTTGCATAAAGTTTTTTAAATAAACTTCGCTTTTAAAAACATTGGCGACGATATAGTGCCCTTGCCCAACTCCATCCAAATCGATGAATTTTTCGATGGGCTTAAAAGCTCCTCCATGAAAAGTTCCTTCTTTTTTTGTTTTGACATCTTTTGATGCCTTCGCAGTGTTCGCCGCCAAAGCGTTCGTAGTAGAGGCCTCGATTTCCTTATAAATGGCATCCAAGTCTTTCCTGTCCGCCAAGTATAATTTTTGTGCATGCTTTTCAATATCGGGGATTTTGTTTCCGTTGTGTCTTTTTACAATCCTCATCATCATTTCAAAACGTTCTTCCATATCCTGCTCCCTACTTTGTTTCATGGAATCTATTTGATACAGCAGATCATCGATTACCGCGTAGCTATCTTCTTGTTGTTCTTGCAATTTGGCTATGCGCTCCTCCCAATAGGCCCTATCCTCTTTGTTATATGGGCGTAAAGTGGTTTCTACATCCAGTTTACTTTTTTGTTTTGTTTTTTCCGTGTTGTTTTCCGCTTCTGCCACAGCCGTGTTCTCAATCTTCTTTTTCTCCTCATCCTCATCGTTGGCAACAAATGTATTTTTGGAAAGGTTGGGCACAAAGGAGTAAGCAATGGATATTTCGTGGGTAACTCCAAGGTTGGCGATACTATTGCTAAGGCTTTTCTCAAAGTTATAACCGAAGGACAATCGTTGGTTCAGATTAAATCCCGTACCGGCCGATGCGCCATAGAATTGATCGTAACCTCCCTGAATCCAACCTAATTTGGGAAGGTCTAAAATTACACCCCCACCAAAGATGATGTCCTCACTGCCTTCGAAACGAGCTCGAGCCAAGGGCATTAAACGACCATCTTCCAAAATGCCCCTTGCATTTTCAAATTGATGGGCATATTGAACGTGACCCGAAAAAATCTTCTCATTAAAACTGGTAAGGGATTCTCCTGTTTTTAAATTATAGTCCACCAAGTTTTGGGCGAACACGCCAAAATCGAACTTTCCCAAACTTAAATTCAGTCCGGGCTGAAACGAAATTATGGAGCTTTCACTGGCTTCCCTTAAAACTGGGTCGTCTTCTAGTGCAACCGCTCTACTTGGGTCGAAGCTGCTCACATAATATGGAATGTTCACACCAAATGTCAGGCTACTTTCACTCCCCAACCGGACACCGTGGGAATAATTGGCCATTACACCTAAATTGGAAATTACACCCTCCTGTTGGTTGTAAATACTAAAGCCAAGGCCAACTCGATCGTTCAATCTGCCGCTGTAACTTAAAAAATAATTTTGACGGTTATTGTCGAAATCAGCACTTTGGCTTCTGTGAAAAAAGTTTACGTAAGACTTGTCTTCCCTAATGGAAGAAAAGGTAGGGTTGATCAAAAACCTATTGAATTTCAACAAGTTCTGAAATGGGACATCGTAGCGCACGTAAGGATTGCTTTCTTCTTGGGCCTGCGTGGGAAGACCAAGAAAAACAACCGTCAAAAGCACAAAAACAGTGCGCCTACATTGGAACGGGAATGTAGTTCGAAAAAACGGGGGTAGTTTTATCACCATAGCCGATTGGGATTTGTAGGTTAATATTCCTGATTGGGACAGGTTGATATTTGTCTAAACTTTTCATTTGCAAGATTTGGGACTTGTAAGAATTTTATGACTAAATATAATGTAAAGCTACATATTTTATCGTCCAACAGGTAATTTTTTCGTTGAACGGTAAGATCGATTGATGGATAGGTCTTTTAAATTCATAAAAAATAGGTTTCAATTTATAGAGGGTTAGAAAGATTCAATCTATTTTTGACAAAATATTCCCAACCTGCACAATGCAAGAACACATTACCATTGTCCCGTTTTCGGAAGCCTATAAAGAAGCTTTTAGGTCTCTTAACGAAGAGTGGATCACCAAATATTTCGAGATGGAAGAAACGGACCGCCTAACCCTTTATTATCCACAGGAGTATATTTTGGATAAGGGCGGTTACATTGCTGTGGCGTTAATGGATGGAACTCCTGTTGGTGTATGTGCACTAGTTCCCAGCAAATACGAAGGTTTTGACCTAGAGCTTTCCAAAATGGGCGTTTCCCCTAAAGCACAAGGCAAAGGCATAGGCAAATTACTAGGACAGCACATAATAGATAAGGCCATTTCCATTGGTGCCAAAAAACTATTTTTGGAGAGCAATCGTAAATTGGCTCCTGCACTGTCACTTTACCGAAAATTGGGTTTTGTTGAAATAACCGGAATTACCTCACCGTATGTTCGGAGCGACATTCAAATGGAATTGACCCTACCAAACACCTAAATCTTGAATCTGAATCGGCTTTTTTGTCCCACCTATTAAAACTTACCTAGTATTTCTTTTATAATTACTTAAAAATGAGTATCTTATAGATGTAATCTTAAACTTCATCGCCATGGGTCTCATCAAAGATTGCAATAAGTGGGCTAATGCGCACACCTACCTTGTGTTGGATTTGGTACGAATCCTACTGGGTGTTATACTTTTCGTCAAGGGCATCGAGTTTATGACCAACCATGTTGAAATGGAGGAAATGGGACGCCCTTTTCAAGACGTCCCCGGTGGCATGATCATTTTACATTATATTGTACCTGCCCATTTTGTTGGTGGTATTTTAATTGTGGTCGGTTTACTTACCCGATGGGCCGCCATTGCCCAACTCCCGATTATTTTCGGGGCCATACTCACCAATTTTTTGGGCACAATGGATATGAACAATCTTATCCTTTCCATTGTTGTTTTGGTTTTGTGCCTCTTTTTTATTGTGTATGGATCGGGCAGGCACTCGGTAGACTATTACCTTAAAATGCAGCAATAGGTTATAGGTTGTCCAACTGATTACTTTTACGATCCTTACTGATGGTCCAGAAAAAGCCAACAAAGAAAAAACTGTCTGCCGGCGGCGTAATCGCCCTTCGATTGTACACCCCATCCATATTTGGGGTATCCGCATATTGATAATTACTAATATTATTGATACCCAATAAATTGCTTACAGAAAAATACAAGATCTTCTGTTGGTCGATAAGGTAGGCCCAGTTAAAGCTCAAATTATTATAAGATCTTGTCTTTTCTTGTAAAAAGCCCGGTGTATTAGGGTTATTATATGGCCTCCCGGAACCATAGGAATAAGAAAGACCGACCTGGGACCTTAATTTATCCACCCAGTACTTGGTAACCAAGGAAAAATTATGCTTTGGTGCGAAGTTGGGCGTTGCCCTTTCAGGAAAATTTCTATAATCGCGTTCTGTATCCAAGTAAGAGTAAGAAGCCCAGTAATCCAAATTTTCTATGCTCTTGCTATCCCTCCAAAAAACATCGACTCCCTGGGCATAACCATTTCCTGTATTGGAGTAATTGGAATTGAACTGTGGGAGGTTGGTATCAAACTTCACCAATTGATCATAGTCCTTGTAATAAAGTTCGGTCCTAAAGGTTTTTCCATTTTTAATATATTGATAGTTAAGTATATAATGTGTGGCCTTCTCCATTTGAACATTTTGGTCGAATTTGACCACTTCTGTGAGCGGTCGTTGATAAAAATCGCCATATGCCAAAGAAAACTGCCCATCCTTGCCCGGTTTATAGGCCAACGAAATTCTGGGAGAAAGATTAAACTCGTCCAAAAGAGAACTTTGCGTGGCCCGCAATCCCAATTTCATGGCAAATTTGTTGCTCAAAAAAATATCGGATTCGGCAAAGGCGGCCCAGAGTCCATCATTATAACCACTAAAAAATGAATCGTTGTTTAGATCCGTGTACGTTTCATTATAATTGGTATTGAAATATTCCGCACCAAAACTCAAATCATATCGATTACTAAAATTTTTACGCGCCTTAAATTTTATGTGGGAAGAGGTTTCCTTGCTATCTACCCTATCGGCTTCCATTCCGATGTCGTTCGTATCCCATGCGATCGAGGCACCAGAAGTCAGACTCCAATCGTTCTTAAAATAATACTTGTAAGATGCGTTAAAATATAGGTTGTTGTTTTTTAAACGAAACCGTACAAAATCATCAAAATTGATATCCTCTTGTTCAATATCCAAATTGGCATGGTTAAAGCCTGTGTAAAGTTTAAACATGCTCTTCTCCCCTTTGCTCCTGAACACTCCTTCACCGGCTATGGATTCGTAGGGACTTTTCCAGTTTACACCCTGTGTGGAGGGAATCAATGCTTCGTACGGGGCAAGGTTTACGTAAGAGGTGTTTATGCTCAACGATTGATCGCCCCAAATCTCGGTATGGCCCAGTCCGCCCCCTACGGACATAATGGAAATATCCGTTTTCTCTTGCAATGGAACATCAGTAGTGTTCAACAAAAGTACACTGGAAAGTGCTTGTCCATACTCAGCTGAATACCCTCCTGTACTAAATGATATGCCCTTAAAGAGGAATGGTGAAAACCTGCCTCGGGTGGGTGTATTGTTGGCTGTGGCGTTGAAAGGTTGAAATACGCGAAGTCCATCAATAAATACTTGTGTTTCGTTCGCGGTACCACCTCTCACGAACAAACGCCCATCTTCATTTACTGTTGTAGTTCCCGGCAAGGTTTGCAATGCTGCCACAAAATCACCTGCCGCGCCAGCAGTGGTTACAATATCCAACGGTTTGAGCACCGATACCTTGGAATTGTCGCCCGCTTCAAAAGTCCCTGCTGTTAAGGTTACACCGGACAAGGAGTTGACGGATTCCACCAATGTAATGTTGATCTCTTTAAAAAAAGAAACATCTCCCGCCTCGTAATGGGGCTCGTAGGACAACATGGATATCACCAAGGTCTGCAGCCCTTCCTCTGTTGTTTCAAAACTGAAATTGCCGTTTGCATCGGAGGAAGCCCCATCGTAGGTCCCTTCCAAATAAATGTTGGCTCCTTCAATCGGATTTTTTTTGGCATCGGTCACCTTTCCGCTGATGGTCTGTTGGGCAAAAACTGCTCCCGTGCAAAATAAAATGGTAAATAGATTGATGATAAATTTCATGTCTGTTCGTTTTGATTGATGCCACAAAATTGCGCATCGACCCTCGACCACCACAAAACAAAATACCCAACTGTGGATTTTTACAACTGAATTGACATAACATACACCACCGTTCAATTCACTCCCCTTATTCAACATTTCGGTATGTTCAATTTTAATTATGCCGGCCTCTTTATCAATTTTGGACACACAAACAACAAAAACAAACATTATGAAAACTGTAACACTCGCTCTAAGTTTCTTTTTTGTAAGTCTATTGGCCATGGCACAAGAAAATAACGGAATCGACATAACCGTAACCATCGACAATGTGACCAGTAATGAGGGAAAGGTTCTTATTGGGCTTCATACGGCCGACACTTTTATGAAAGGGCCCGGGGTACAAAACCTTCAAAGCACTATAGAAAATGGCAAGGTAACCTTAACGTTTACCAATGTGCAGCCAGGTAACTACGCGATAATGGCCATGCACGATATAAACGGGAACAACCGAATGGATTTTGAGGCCAACGGAATGCCCAAAGAAAGTTATGGGATGTCCGGCAACGATATGGCCATGGGACCTCCGACTTTTGATGGTGCCAAATTTGAAGTAGATAAAGAAGACATGGAGTTTACCATTAGGTTTTAATCCAAAAACACATAATTTCTAAGATAAAGCTCGCCATTGTGCGAGCTTTTATATTTGCAATACGGTCCATCAAAATCTGCCATTTTCCATAGATTTGCCTGATAGTTTTTCATACATTTATGCCCTAAACTTATCCCTTAATGACGATTACCCAGCTACAATATGTATTGGCCGTTGCAGAGTACAAGAACTTTACCCTTGCTGCAGAAAAAAGTTTTGTTACCCAACCTACTTTAAGTATGCAGGTTCAAAAATTGGAGGACGAGCTCGACATCTTAATTTTTGATCGGGGAAAAAAACCGATTACCATTACCGAAGTCGGTAAAAAAATTGTAGCACAGGCAAAAAATATTGTTGCAGAAGCGGAACGCATCAAAGATATTGTAGATCAAGACAAAGGTTTTATTGGAGGGGACTATACCCTGGGCATTATCCCAACGGTGATGCCTACCTTACTTCCCATGTTTTTGAACGCTTTTATAAAAAAGTATCCCAAAGTAAACCTGATCATTAAGGAGCAATCGACCCAGACCATGATCAAGAATATCTTGGATGGCCATTTGGATGCGGGCATAGCTGCCACTCCTTTGGAAATAGAGTTTATTAAGGAACGACCACTATATTATGAACCATTTATGGGGTATGTGCCCAAAAACCATCGATTGGCCTCCGAAGAACTATTGCGAACGGACCAACTGGATGTGAGCGATATTCTTTTATTACAGGATGGACATTGCTTTAGGGAGGGTGTGATCAACCTATGCAATGCGCCCCAAAGCCTAGGAGGGGAGCAATTTAAAATAGAAAGCGGGAGCTTTGAAACTTTGGTAAGTTTAGCGGATGAAGGAATGGGCATGACCTTGTTGCCCTACTTGAACACCTTAAACCTGGAAGAAGACAAAAGGGTCAACCTAAAGTCCTTTGAAAAACCATCCCCTGCCAGGGAAATCAGTTTGATCTACCACAAAAGCGAGCTTAAAATTCAGATTACAGAGGCTTTGCGCGAAGTTATTTCCGGCATCGTTCGAGGAGCCATTGCTTTTCAGGATGTAAAAATCATCAGCCCATTGGGCAAAAAATAAAAAGCCGCTTTTCAGCGGCTTTAGTTTTATGTTTTTAATAAAATTAATGTTGAATGTAGTTCTGGTTTGTCCACAATATACAATTGCAACCAGATTCTAAGTTCCTCTAATTCACTGGGCAACAATCTCGAAACTGCTTTTTGAAGTTCCCTAGTGAAAAGTTTAACATCAAAACTAACCTTTTGAAGAATAGTTTTGGTGTAATCAAACATAGCTCTAGGCATATTAAATTGATTAAATTGCATTGTTAGGTTGTACCTAAATTAATAAAAAAGCACCGCTTAAAGTTGAAAATTCAGTTAAAAAATAAAAACCTTCTTGTTAAAATCGATGAACCGTACCAACCTTAACTTTAAACTATTTTTCTCCAAGTTTATTTTATTCGCCTTTCTTTTTGCCGGCTGTGCATCCGTAAAAACAACCATTACCTCTGAATTGGCAAGGCCTACTTTGGAAAACTCATTTCATGGGCTTTTGGTAGTGGATGCCAAAACAGGTAAAGAAATTTACAATCGAAATGGCGAAAAATATTTTACGCCTGCCAGCAATACCAAAATCGTCACTTTTTACACCGGGGTAAAATTACTGCCCAAAAATATACCTACTTTAAAATATTTAATTTCTCAAGACACTCTTTTTATTGAAGGTACGGGCGACCCATCTTGGTTACATCCGCATTTAAAGGATAGCAGTGCCATAAATTGGCTTAAGCAGCAAAATACCATTGCCCTATATACAAAAAACCACGACGAAGACCGGTACGGGCCAGGTTGGGCATGGGAAGATTACGAAACCTATTTTTCTCCCGAAAAAACAACCATGCCCCTGTACGGCAATGTTATTTTTGCCTCACACACCGATGGATTGAGCGTTAGCCCGAGTGAACTCACCCAAGCCGTTCTGGTAAAGGACACTACCCTAAGTCGAGATGAATTTGTAAATCGGTTTTATATTTCTCCAACGGAAACAGACACTTTGGAAGTTCCTTTTATAACCAGTGATAGTTTAACGAAGCATTTATTGGAATCGGCCATTGGAAAAGAAACCACATTGTCCGAACATTTTCCCGAAGGGGAGAAACAGACTCTTTATGGCTTAGAAACAGATTCCATCTATAAGCGCATGCTATTTAGGAGCGATAACTTTTTGGCCGAACAATTACTCCTGGCATCCTCTGGCATGCTTTCCGACACCTTGAGCACCCAAAAGGCCATTGATCATATGTTGAACACCCATTTAAAGGACCTTGACCAACAACCCCGTTGGGTAGATGGCTCCGGTTTGTCCCGTTACAATTTGTTCAGCCCTAGGTCCTTTGTACAGATTCTTGAAAAATTGCACAAAGAAGTTCCCGAAGAACGTTTGTTTGGCATAATGCCCATGTGGGGGCCGAACAGTACCGTAAAGCAATGGAAAGATCCAACAACGGAACCTTTTTTATTTGCTAAATCGGGTTCTGTGGGGAACAATTATAATTTAAGCGGATATGTAAAAACAAAATCGGGCAAGCTGCTCATCTTTAGTTTTATGAACAATCATTATCGCATACCGACCTCGGAAATACTGGATACTGTGTACAGCACCCTTAAAAACTTGCATGAAAATTACTGATCAAAAATTCCGTGAATTTGGGCATATTGTAACAGCATAATGGTCTTTGCATCTTTGATTTCACCTGATTGCACCATGCTTATCGCTGCTTTAAAATCCAGTTCCAAAACCTCGATGTTCTCTGTCTCGTCTTCCGCTCCACCTCCCTCGCCCACTTTCATGGCATCTTCATACCGGCCAATAAAAAAATAAAGGATTTCGGTGACCGAACCAGGCGACATGTAGGCTTCAAACACCTTTTCCACCTGATCAATTTTATACCCGGTCTCTTCCTCCACTTCCATTTTAATGGTCTCTTCGGCATTGCCTTTTTCCAAAAGCCCTGCACATACTTCAACCATCATTCCGTCCTTGTTGCCATTTAAATACGTGGGCATTCGAAACTGTTTGGTCAAAATAATCGTGCCCTTTTCAATATTGTACAAAAGAATGGCCGCCCCGTTACCCCGATCATAGGCTTCCCTAATTTGGGTCTCCCATTCCCCGTCTTCCCGCTGATACTCAAAAGTAACCTTATTCAAAGTGTACCAATTATCGGACAAAAGTTCTTTTCTTATATTTCTGATATTCCCGTATTTCATGCTTAAATTTAAACGGTTACAGCTTGGTTAAGATATTGTCGAAAAGGAAGCATTTCTTTATAGACTTCCACAATTTTTTCTTTAAAATCATCCCGAAGCACTTCTTCTTTGGACAATTCGAGTTCTACGGCAAAAGTTTTGTTGCGCAAGAGTTCAATATGTGGATGGTCGTTGGAAAATCCTTTGGGTGACGATACCAGTTTTTCGTCTTCGTACAAGCCTCCGAACATTTTCTTGAATGATGGTTTATCGAGAATCGCCTGCAATTCCTCTCCGTTGTAATCGATGGCATCTCGGATACTCCGTAGTGTTTTGGAATCGGGCCGCCAACGACCACCTGCCAATAAACATTGTTTTAGGCCTATCTCGATATAAAAATCGGCAGAATTGGGCGCTTTGTCCAACCCTGCGCCAAAATGATCTTTATAAATGGGCTTATTCGGATGGAACATCAAGTTATTATTGATGCGATTGATGCCCTTTTTGCCCGGAGTTGGGTAATAATCATCATGGAGTTGGACCATAGTCATGTCCAAATCATCCAGCCAAGCGATAAAGTCATTACGGAGAGATTTGTACCATTTACGGTTTGCATCCATCCATTCCTTATTGTTGTTTTTTTGAAGTTCTTCCAGAAAATGAAACAGGTCGTTGAAATTCATACCCACAAAAGAAGTGTTTTTTTTCAGACACCGTGACATCGGCCTTCAGTTATCAGTTTTCTGACATCCGACTTCTGACTGCTTACTCCTAAAACCTAGAACCTATTATCCCCATCCAACAAATCGCCGAGACCGCCCAAGATGCTACCTTCGCCCTTATCTTTGCCACCACCTCTTGGGGCAGCGGCCCAAACCCGACTGGCCAACCTGCTGAACGGCAAGGATTGGACATACACGGTTCCAGGACCTCGCAGCGTAGCAAAGAAAAGTCCTTCCCCGCCAAATACTTTGTTGCGGATGCCCCCTATAAATTCGATATCATAATCCACGGTTTGGGAAAAACCAACAATACAGCCTGTATCCACCCTAAGCGTTTCGCCAGCTGCCAATGTTTTCTTGGCCATGGTCCCACCTGCGTGTACAAAGGCCATACCGTCCCCTTCCAACTTTTGCATGATGAAGCCCTCGCCACCAAAAAATCCACGTCCTAGTTTTTTGGAGAACTCAATGCCCACAGAAACGCCTTTGGCAGCACATAGGAATGCATCTTTTTGACAGATGAACTTCCCTCCTTTTTCTGAAAGATCTATGGGAACAATTTTACCCGGATAAGGAGAAGCAAAGCTTACCTGCTTTTTTCCTTGGCCAATATTGAGAAACGCGGTCATAAACAGACTCTCGCCCGTTAGCAAACGTTTACCTGCAGAGAATATCTTACCCAGTACGCCGGTATCTTGATTAGATCCGTCGCCGAAGATGGTGTCCATCTTGATATCTTGGTCCATCATCATAAAAGTGCCGGCTTCGGCAACCACGGCTTCCTGTGGGTCCAGTTCTATTTCCACATATTGCATTTCTTCGCCGTAAATGTGGTAATCTATTTCGTGTGCGTTCATTTTTTGATTGTTTTTAAGTTTTTTGATTTCTGTTTATATGTTGAAATGATAGTTGTTTTGTTACACTTTAGATGTAATCAATTCTTCTTTCACCTTTATACCTTCAACCTTTTAACATTAACGCCGATCACCTCTTCACCTTCACCGTCCACTCAAAATGAAAAGTGGATACCTCTACCCCATCCTTGTTTATCCCTACGGATTTCATCCAACAAGTTTGTCCCTCCCCGGTTTCCACGGTTTTTTGAATGGCGGCAGCAATTTGTTCGCCATCCTCACAGGTAAAAGTGATGCGCCCCGTAGCTTTTTTGGTAAAGGTAGCTTTGTTGTTCGCCACGAGCATGGACACTCTTTTACCACTCTTTTGGATTTCGTTCATCACCAAAGCACCGGTACTCAGTTCGGCGGCCATTCCTTGAACGGCCCAAAACATGGATTTGAACGGATTCTGATTTCTCCATTTGTGTTTTACCGTAGTTACTGCTTGTTTATCATCAATATACTTGAGCCTAACCCCGCACCACCATGCCGAAGGAAGTTTCATAAAAGTGAACATATTGATTTTACTGGGTGTCAATGCCATATTGTTTGTTTAACTGGCTTAAAAATAGGCAAATTGAAGCAAAATATAATTGTTAATATTATGTTAATTTATAGTACTTTGTTTTGCATAGTACTGTCTTTTGGATATATATTTGTATGGTAAGCTAATAGGTTAACCCTTTTACAATCAAAAAACATCAATCAGAAAATGGCAACTACAATCACCAAACACGAACGAAATTTATCCGCGATCATACACGCGTCCATGTTCTCGAAGTATTTTATTCCTTTTGGGAATTTCATTCTTCCTCTGATTCTATGGACCGCCAACAAAAAGCAACACGATTTTGTGGATTACCATGGAAAGCAAGCGCTCAACTTTCAAATAAGCATTTTGTTGTACTCCATTATAGCTGGCTTGATCACCATTCCTTTTTTCATAGGATTTTGGCCGGACTTGTTCGATTGGAACTTTTTAGGGTTCCATCGTTTGAGCGAACTTAACAATTTGAACATTCATATAGATAGCGACAATTTTAACTTTGGACGGTTGATTTGGCCTGTGGGCATATCAGGATTCTTGCAATTGGCCTTGGCCATAGTAAATATAGTCTTCTCCATTTTGGCCACTATCCGAACCAATGAGGGGGAATATTTCAAGTACCCGTTCACCATTAAATTCATTAAATAACAGTAAAGGAGCTTAATCACCTCCAAAACATCAATCATCAATCAAGCAAAAGGAGTTTAAACATCAATCAAAAAACGAAAAAACATCATCAATCAAAAAACGAAAAAACATCATCAATCAACAATCATCAATCAAAGAACCGTTTCCACTCCCCTGCCCAATTCAGGGGAATGGAGTGGAAACGCAGCCAAACAAAGTTTGGCAGAACAAAAACGAACAGTTAATTTAATAGAACCATGAAATTATGAATATAGAAAACACAAAAGCACAGATGCGCAAGGGGGTTCTAGAGTACTGCATTCTGTCCATCTTAAAGGATGACGACAAGTATGCCTCGGAAATACTGGGAGCCTTAAAAGACGCAAAGATGTTAGTAGTGGAAGGCACCATATACCCTTTGCTCACAAGGCTCAAGAACGCCGGTCTGCTCAACTACCGTTGGGAAGAATCCACATCGGGGCCACCACGCAAATACTACGCACTAACAGAAACAGGGCAATTGTTCCTAAACGAGCTCAACGGCACTTGGGATGAACTAAGAAATGCAGTCAATCTGGTAACCAACACAAAATAGAATCAAAAAATGAACAAGACAGTAAATATAAATTTAGCAAATACGCTCTTCCACATAGATGACGATGCGTATAACAAGCTGAGACGGTATCTGGAGTCCATAAGGAGGTCTTTCTCAGGTACCAAGGGAAGCGACGAGATCATTGCCGATATCGAGGCAAGGATTGCCGAACTCTTCTTGGAGAAAATGGAGAACGAGCGGCAGGTGATCACCCATAAAGAAGTAGACCAGGTAATCGAAGTAATGGGGCAGCCCGAAGATTATATGGTGGACGAGGATATTTTTGAGGACGAACCCAAAAAATCCTATGATCAGCCAACGGCCCGAGCCAAAAAATTGTACCGCGACATCGACCATAAGTATATTGGTGGTGTATGCGCCGGTCTGGAACATTATCTGGGCATCGACTCCTTGTGGGTACGGTTAATTTTTATCCTTTTGGCCATTTTCACCAGCGGATTCGGTTTGATCGCCTATATCCTACTATGGATCTTAGTGCCCGAAGCAGCTACCACCTCCCAAAAATTGGATATGCGGGGAGAGCCCATCAACATCAGCAATATAGAACGCAAAGTAAAAGAGGGGTTTGATGATGTTGCAGAAAAAGTAAAAAACGTTGACTACGATAAAGTAGGAAACAAGGTCAAGAGCAGCTCCAAGACCTTTTTTGATACCATCGGGGACATTATCCTGTTCCTATTTAAAATATTCGGCAAATTTATTGGTATCCTATTGATCATTATTGGCGCATCTACGCTGGTCGGCCTCTTCTTTGGCCTGTTCACCGTAGGCATGTTCGATGCGATACACGTACCGGGGATAGATTTTTATGAAATAGTGAACACCTCCGGAGCCCCTGTTTGGTTGGTATCCATCCTGTTGTTCTTTGCCGTGGGCATACCCTTCTTCTTCCTACTTTATCTAGGCCTGAAGATTTTGGTGAACAACCTTAAATCCATCGGGAACATCGCCAAGTTCGCTCTATTGGGACTGTGGCTGATATCGGTGGGCACATTGATCGTATTTGGCATTCGCCAAGCCGCCGAGTTCTCCTATACAGGGAGTGTAAACGACAAAAAGGAGTTGGCCATGCAGGTTCCCACGGACACTCTGATCATTAAAATGAAGGATAGCGACACGGATTACAGTCGCGATGAAATTCATTTTGGAAGAATGACTTTTGGATATGATGAAAACGACAACCGAATTCTTATGTCCGATGAAATAGATATCAAAATCAAGAAATCCGATACGGATTCCATCAGCATCAATGTGAGAAAAGATGCCGATGGGAGTTCCACCTTGGCGGCCAGGGACCGCGCCAAAAACATTGCTTTTGGCTACACGTTGAAGGGCAATACCATAATCCTGGACAAATACTTGACCACCGATACATCCAACAAGGCCAGAAACCAAGAAGTGACCATAACCATTTATGTGCCGGAGACCAAAACCGTGTATTTTGATGAAACCACAAATCGATATATTGGTCGAGGTATTAAAAATGACCAAGGTTACTACCGAACCGGCTTGGTGGAACATTATTGGACCATGGACGAAGATGGAGAATTAAAATGCCTGGATTGTCCAGAATTGGATGACGATGAGGAGGATGGCAATGGAAAGATCATTATTAATGAAGATGGCATCGATATCGACATTAAGGATAACCAAGATTCCTTTGAAATGAAAATCAACGAGGACGGAATAAAAGTTAAAGCGAAAGAAAAAAAGTAACAATTGGGTACCTTAAATCGTCAATTGGGTAACTCAAAGTTTAAAATACATACAATAAAAGGGACATTTACACTGAATTTATTCAGATTGAAGAAACGTATAATCAAAATCAATCAATACTAAAAACAACAATCATGACAACATTAGCAAGATTAGCAATCGCCGTCCTCCTATCCCTCTTTGCATCCTCATGCATGATGGATATGAACTTTGGCAACGGAAAAACCGGTAATGGGGAAATCGTTGAGGAAACCCGCGATGTTACCGAAAATTTTGACGTAGTTTCAGCATCGGAAGGCATCGATGTATTTGTAACACAAGGTTCGGATTTTAAAATTAACGTAGAAGCCGATGAAAACATTATTGACCTTATCGGAACCGACATCAAAGAGGGAAGGTTAAAAATCCATGCCATTGAAAACATTGGTAGGGCCACCAAAAAAGTTTATGTGACCTTGCCGGAAATCACTGCCCTTGAGAGCTCCAGTGGTGCCGATCTTATCGGCCAAAATGTGATCAAGGCCGAAAACATTGAGCTGGATTCGAGCAGTGGTGCCGATCTGCATGTAGAGGTAGTGGCAGGTGAAGTATCCGCCGATGCCAGTAGTGGCGCCGATATTAAAGTATCTGGACAAGCAGATGCCTTGTTCGCAGATGCCAGTAGCGGTTCGGACATCAAAGCTCAGGATTTAATGGTAAAAAGGTGCAACGCAGACGCCAGTAGCGGTGCTGATATCTCTGTGAACGTTTCAGAGTCCCTTGTGGCCGATGCCAGCAGTGGTGCGGACATTAAATATACTGGAGATGCAAGTGTGCAGACCAAAAAATCCGTTTCAGGGAGCGTAAGAAAATATTGATCCATTTTCCCTTTTAATTTGTTGAAGGCCCGCTGATTTTTCAGTGGGCTTTTGTCTTTAATATCTCTGCTCGAAAACCTATCTTAGCAAATCGCTAAAATATGATATTCCCATGCAGATAACCCTAAAAAAATACATTCTTCCACTGGCCCATACTTTTACAATTTCCAGAGAATCGAGGGATGAACAGGACACCTTGATCGTTGGACTGACCCTAAATGGAAAAACTGGCTACGGTGAGGCCACTTCCAATCCATACTATAAAATAACCATAGAAGGGATGATGGCAGAAATAGAGGCCGTAAGAGACCAAATTGAAGCATACGATTTTGATACGCCCGAGAATTTCTATGAGCATTTGGAATCTTTAAACCTTCATAAATTCACGCTTTGCGCTTTGGATTTGGCCGCAAACGATCTGTACGGTAAACTAAAGGACAAGCCTCTATATCAAATCTGGGACACCACCACCGATCAATATCCCATTACCAATTATACCATCGGAATAGATACCATCGAAAAAATGGTGGCCAAACTCCAAGAAAAACCATGGCCGCTTTATAAAATAAAGTTGGGCACCAACGAAGATGTGGATATAATTCGCGAGCTGCGCAAACATACGGACAGTGTATTCAGAATTGATGCCAATACCGCATGGACCGCAGAAGAGACCATTAATAATGCCCCTTTGTTAAAGGAACTTGGCGTGGAGTTTTTGGAACAGCCCCTAAAAGCCGATGATTGGGAAGGAATGGCATTGGTAAAGAAAAATTCGGTTTTACCTGTTATCGCAGATGAAAGCTGTATTGTGGAAACAGATGTGGAAGCATGTGGACCTTATTTTCATGGAATCAATATTAAACTGACCAAATGTGGTGGACTTACCCCTGCTAGAAGAATGATCAAAAAAGGTAGGGAACTTGGACTCCAACTAATGGTGGGCTGTATGACGGAATCTACCGTTGGTATTTCCGCCATTGCCCAATTATTGCCGCAACTGGATTATGTGGATATGGATGGCGCCATGTTGTTACGGGAAGATATAGCAACTGGAGTAACCATACTAAACGACGGAAAAGTAATTTTCCCAGAGTTGCCAGGAAGTGGGATACAACTTTTATAATGGCTCATTCGATACCAAGCATACCGGACAGGCAAATTTCCATTAACGGTTTGCCCTATATATATTTTGGGGGCACCTCTTATCTGGGAGTACAAAACCACCTTCCTTTTAAAGAGGTTTATCTACAGAACATCGTTAAATATGGAATGCACTACGGGGCATCGAGAAAATCGAATGTCTTCCTCGATGTATACCGTAAAATCGAAGACCATTTGGCCAATTGGGTGGGCAGCGATAACTGTTTGACCATGTCCTCAGGGTATTTGGCGGCCCAATTGGTAGTGCAGACCCATTTGGAAAAAGGCCACACGGTTATTGCCGCCCCTAATGCCCATGCCGCACTTTGTACCCATGGCGTACTGAAAACCGAAAATTTTAGCCAATTGGAGCAACTGGCAGGAAAAACGGTCCTAGAAAGTCCCTTGCCCCCGGTAGTTCTTTTTGATACTATTGATTTTATGGGTTACCAATATCCCGGGTTTGGTCGTTTATCCAACCTTCCTTTGGACAAGCTTATTTTGGTTGGCGACGATTCGCACGGAATCGGTGTGGTAGGCCATCAAGGAAATGGATGTTACCATACACTCAAAGCTTTTAATCCCTTTAATTTGATGGTTTGTTCTTCCTTGGGCAAGGCCCTGGGCATACAAGCGGGCGCCGTTTTTGGTAACAAGGACGATATCAAAACCCTACAATCTACGGCATTTTATGGTGGGGCAAGTCCGGCATCGCCCGCATTTATGGGCACCTTGCTAGATGCACAAGACATTTACGCCGAACGTATGGATAAACTCAATAAAAACTACGATCATTTTAAATCCCTGGTTCGCGATATCTCTTTTTTTATGCACATGGACGGTCATCCTACTTTTGAGTTCCAAGATGAAAAATTAGCTGCGGCATTGACACAAGATCGATTTGTTTTTACCAACTTCCGTTATCCGGATGATAATGGCCCTCTGATCAGCCGTATTGTATTAAGTGCCTACCATACCGCTGAAGATGTGGAAACCTTGGCAAAAAGCCTTAATTCATATATCAGTTGATATCTATTTCTATTTAATTGATTATTTTACCAATACCAATAAACCTTATAAAATTGTAATATGAAGCTGACGTCCCCATTAAAAAATGGTCTATTCCTCTTTGCGCTGATCACCTTAATTTTTGTTGCATGCAAAACGGAAAATAGCACGGAACCGAGCAAAACCGACGAAATAATTTCATCTGTTCGAGAAATGTACGCTCCCGATAAACGTGTAGCCTTGTTCGATATTGAGTCCAAGGAAAATGCCAACGGTTATACCCTGGTCGGAAAAACCAATATGCCAGATGCGCTAAATGCTCTTCGGCAAAAGTTGGATTCGCTACAGATTTCTTATACCGATAGTATCCAAACACTTCCTGCCGAGGATTTGGAAGGGAAAATATATGGTACCATTTCACTTTCCGTAGCGAATATCCGTTCCAAACCATCGCATTCTGCAGAAATGGTCACACAGGCCACTTTGGGAATGCCATTAAAAGTTTATCAAAAAGATAGAAATTGGTACTTGATCCAAACTCCCGATAAATATTTGGGATGGGTAGATAGTGGTGGCGTAGAATTAATGGACAAAACCCTATTTGAAGCATGGCAGAGCTCAGAAAAAATGATCTACACCAAAATATATGGGCATGCTTATTCCAATGCCGATGAATCCTCGGAGGTTGTATCGGATTTGGTCGCAGGAAATATTTTGAGTTTGGTTGCCGACACTGGCACTTTTTATGAAATAAAATACCCCGACGGCCGAATGGCTTTTGTGAAAAAATCCGACGCCTCTCCCTACCAAGATTGGAAATCCTCCTTGGAGCCAACACAGGAATCCTTGGTGGCAACTTCCAAAACCATGCTCGGCGTGCCCTATTTATGGGGCGGCACCTCAATAAAAGGGGTAGACTGTAGTGGCTTTACAAAGACAATTTATTTTATGAACGGCATGATCATCCCTCGCGATGCTTCTCAACAAATCCATGAAGGGATACTGGTTGATGACACTAAGGATTTTGATCAACTATTACCAGGCGATCTGCTATTTTTTGGCAAGAAAGCTACAGAAACAAGCCCAGAACGTGTTATTCACGTAGGTATGTGGCTTGGCAACAATGAATTTATTCATTCGGCGGGGAATGTACATATTAGCAGTGTGGATAAAAATTCCGAGAATTTTGATGAGTACAATTACAACCGTTATTTAAGGTCCAAACGAATCCTTAACCAAAAGGATGATGGTCTTTTGTATTTAACGGAAGAAGACGTTTTTTGATTAAAAAAACTCACTCAAATCAAAAAGGCCATCCGATCGGATGGCCTTTTTAGTTCATAGGGTTATGCTACTACTTTATTCGTCCCACCAAACTGGAACAACCGGATCAACCTGATTTGCCAAAACATTGGCCTCGTTTCTGTTCAACTCGGTCGCAGGGTAGTTGGCACGTCTGAACCATTGTCCACTAAATTCTGCATCGGAAGTTTCTTCTTCACTTCTGATCTCCAATCCAGTAAACACATCATCGGAAAAATCATATCTCCTGTAATCCACAAAAGTTTCTGGGTTTAGGAAATTATGTATGTATTTTTCTTTCATAATATGGTGCAAGCTCAACGCTGTTTCTCCAACATCAATTGCGCCGTCCGCCATATAATCCGTACCATCCACACCATACATATCCATACTGGCGGCAATACCATTCATATATGCAGTATACGCTGTTGCATTGGACCCAACACTGGTTGTTGTACCACCATTGGCCAAAAATGCAGCCTCGGCCTTAATAAATTCAACTTCTGCGTAGGTAATCAGCATTAAAGGTGAATCGATACTGGTATAGAAGCCATCTGTTCTAAATCTAGCGTTGGCATCCGTACCATCTGGAGCTACACCTGCACCTCCACTTACAAAACCTTTGTACTCCGCTTCATCCCCATTTTCGGCGAACAAAGGAAGTCTTGGGTCAATTTCAACAACACCGCCCTCAAAAGGATAGTAATCCCCGTTCATGGAGCTCACTATCTGACTGGCAATATCGTTACTCAAGTTTCCTGTACTCCGTGCCAAAATTTCGGCAGAATACCATGGGTTGATTCGCTGATCGTCATAATACATGGCAAAGTTATCCTCGTTGGAAGTGAATCCATTCTGTGCAGTTGCCAACACATCTGCAGCGGAAACAACTCCTTTGTTCACCAAATGTAATTGATAGCGTGCTTTTAGAGAATAGGCAGCTCTCAACCATTTATCAATATCGCCTCCATAGATCAGATCGGAAGATCCCAATACAAATCCAGAATCGTCTGCCCCATTTAATTTGGCAATGGCGCCATCCAATAGAGTAAATATCTCCGTGTAGATCGATTCTTGTGTATCAAAAGTAGGGAAGTTGTTATCTGGTCCTCCACTGGCATCGGAGTAAGGGATATTGTCCCATGTATCCGTGGCTATCCCAATATTGGCTGCGATCAAAATATCGGCCACAGCATCAATATGATTGGCTCCTGTTTCGGCGGCTTTAGCTTTAACCACTTGTAAATTTGGCAATACATAAAGGTAGACCTGGCTCCAAAGTCCGCTTGCCGATGTTTGTCCGGCAGCACCTCCTCCAGTTGAAACAAAGTTTTGAACGTAGTTCCCAAACGAAAGCTCGGCAGAACGCTGTCCTTCCATGGTACTGTGTATTACTGGCGCAATAAGATCCTGCATCCTCAATTGCTCCACAGTGGCCGTATTGGAGGGAGTGTTTACGTCGAAATAATCCTCACTACATGCTACAAAGGTTGTTGCGGCACATAGCAGAAAAGTTTTAATTATATTTATTTTTTTCATAGTTCCTTTTTTAAAATGCAATGTTCAATCCGAGTGAATAACTTTCGGCCAATGGTATGTTCAATCCTGTAAATCCATAAACATTGCTTCCCGCACTGTACTGGTTTCCTTCTGGATCGTAACCATCAAATGGTGTCCATAGCAAGATATTGTTCGCACTTGCGGACAAACTTACTTTATCCAAGCTCAAACTTCTGGTCAGTTTAGAAGGAAAGTCGTAGGACAGGGCAATGTTCCTGATCTTTAACCATGATGCATCTTGTATCAGCACTTCCGAGGCACGGTTGTAAACACTGGAGTTACGGTAGTAATTCTGATCGATTAGGACTTCTGTAGTGTTTGGGCTTCCATTCGCAAGAACTCCGTCCAATACTACATTTACGTCTCTTTGCAAGGTACTTTCCAAAAGACCGTTCCTAATGGAGTTTCTTCGTCCCGAATCGTAAAGATCTCCACCTTCTTTCCATTCCAATAGGAAATTAAGGCCGATTCCTTTATACTTTAAGTTACTTCCGATAGAGGCTATAAAATCTGGGAATGCATTACCTACAATAACTCTTTCATCGAGATTTATGGTCGGTAAACCATTTTCCCCGATCAATCTTTCACCGTTTACATATTCCCATTTGTAACCATATAGATTACCCATTTTATCACCAGCTCTTACCTCCGAAGTTACTCCGGCAAATCCAGAGTCCGCAAAAATAATGGCTTCAATATCTTCAGGTATTTCCAAAACCTCCCCCTCGCTGGTAGACCAGTTCAAGATCAATTCCCATCTTAAATCCTGATTTCTTATAACATCGGCACTTAACAAAAATTCGTGTCCAAAAACTTTATAATCACCAGCATTTCTGGTAATTCCGGACAATCCAGAAGAATAGGCCGTTCCAACTGTAAAAATCTGATCTTTAACACGCGTGTTGTAATAGGCATAATCCAATCGAATGCGATTATCCAAGAATCTAAGATCGGCACCAAACTCTGTTGATTGGTTTTTTTCGGGCTGTATATTGGTATCTCCCAATAGTGTACTTCTGCGATATCCCCCTACTCCACCGAACGGGAAATCACCATCGACTACGAAATATTGTCCAACATCGCCAAAGCCAGGTCCTTTACCTACCTCGGCCCAAGATGCTCTTAGTTTACCAAAGGTAAAGATATCGTTCTCACCAAAGAGGTCGGTAACATCGTACGCCAAACTCACGGATGGATAAAAGAACGATCTATTTTCTTTAGGTAAAGTAGAAATCCAGTCGTTTCTTCCTGTAAGCGTCAAGAACAATTTATCCTTGTAACCGAATTTTGCTTCACCAAAAACCCCTACTGTACGATTTTGCACTATGGTTTTGTTGATAAAGAAATTGGTCGTGTTTCCAATTTCGTTGACTCCGGGTACATTTAAGCCTTCCCCTCGAGCCTCCAGGTAAGTTCTTTTGGCATCTGAAATTTGATGACCAACAGTAAAGTCCGTTGTAAAGTCATCGGACCATTGCTTGTTCATTGCCACCAAAAAGTTGGATTCCAACCCTGTAAAGTTGATGTTTTGTTCTAAAATAAATCCCCCTACTTGTGAACCACCGTCCAAATCCGGACCAACGTAACGGTTTCTTGCATCGGAGTAGTTGTCTATCTGGGCGGCATACGTAATTCTCAACCAATCTTTTGGTGTCCAATTAAAGGTTGCGTTCCCTATCCAACGGTTTACATCATCTTCCAAATTACTGGTTTCCATCAAGTACCTTGGGTTATCAATGATACCAAAGGAGTAATCTCTTTCGCTCCCGTCGGGATTTACATAATCGTTGATCGGGAATGTTCCTGAGTAATAGGAGAGTGCGCTCATTACAGATTTATCTCCTCCGTTGGCCCTTCTTCCTCCTGAGTTGGTAAAAGCAACGGAACCATCCATAGTAAAGTTGTCCGTTATTTTATATCCTGCTTTTAACCTTAAGTTGGTCTTGTTATAGTCCGTATTGGGCAGAACACCCTTCTCGCTATTATTCCCCATTGAGAAGTAGTAGTCCAAACGATCGTTGGCACCGCTCAAACTCAAATTCACCTGTGAGTTGAACCCTGTTTTAAAAATATCGTAAGGGCTATAAAATCTATCATTTGAGAGATCTACAATATTCCCTTCTCCTAAATCAAAGGAGTCCAAAGAATATTCTGGTCCCCAGGAGTAAAAAGATGTGGCTTGTTGCACTCTATTGAATCCTGTATCGGAATCTGGATCGTACAATGTACGCGGAGCTCCATTAAAACCTTCGCGATATTTGGTCTGTAAGGTTGGCGTTGTTTTAATTTCCCTAAAGGTAGTAGATGCCGTTAAAGTAATCTTTGCCTTTCCTTGTTTTCCTTTTTTTGTAGTGATCACAATGGCACCATTGGATGCCCTTACACCATAAAGTGCCGTTGCTGCAGCGCCTTTAAGAATGTTGAAGCTTTCGATGTCCTCAGGGTTAAGGTCCATGGCACGGTTGGAAAATGCAAACTGCTCAGAACTGTTCGGTGAGTTGGATCCAGAACTAGGCCTTACCTCTCCAGAGAAGGTGTCGTTGTTCAAGGCAAGACCATCCACAATAATCAGCGGCTGGTTACTTCTGTTTGGATTAATGGAGGTAACCCCACGTATCAAAATATCCACACCGCCCCCGGATGTACCAGAAGAACGGTTGATCTGGACACCGGCCACACGCCCCTGCAAACTTTCAATTGGGTTGGCTTGTCCTGCAAGGTTCAGGTCCTCTGTGTCTACCTTGGAAACAGAGTACCCCAACGACTTCTGTTTCTGCTCTACACCAAATGCGGTTACAACGACCTCATCCAATTGTGTCGAATCTTCTTCCAAAACAACATTGATCGTTGATTCAGAACCTACGGTAACTTCTTTTGGCTTCATTCCTAAGTAGGAAAAACTTAGAACTTGTCCTCTCGTAGCACTAATGGTATAATTACCATCAAAATCTGTGGTGGCTCCAATACTTGTGCCGCTTACGACTATGGTAACCCCAGGCAACGGAGTACCCGACACGTCGGATACGGTACCTGATATGGTTTGACCAAAGGCCGCAACACAAGAAAACACCGCAATAAATGTTAAATAAATGTTCCTCATTACTTTTTTTTGTGTTAATTTTCCTGAAAATTGTTCAAAATTTTTTACATATCAAACATTTTAACTGAAAAATGTTGGATTTTTTAATATTTAGCCATTTCAATTCCTTTTTTATTGACCAAACCCCGTCTTTTCTAAGAAGAATTCATCTTCTTTAGAGTTCTTTAAGAACTTTTTTTGAATCCTTGGTAGTCCGTACTCACCTGAAAGTGTTCCTTTTTTATGAAATAAACCCCAGTTTTCTCATTATTTATCGCTATCTTTTAAAGACTAGATATCAGCAACTTAAAAAAGGAAGGGCTTTATGAGAAAATCAGTTTTATTATTTACACTGATCGTAGTTTTCCTTGTTGTGGGAAGCTTTACGGATCGTTATTCCAATGCTCTAAGCATTGAAGGAACTTGGGAATTGGAGAGTTTTTATAATTATGATGGAGAAAATGTTTTGGATACCATTGAGAAATCGGATGGTTATAGACAGGTTAAAATGTACTCCAAAGAAAAAATTATGTGGACCAGATATGTACCAGAAGACCCGAACGGCAGGTTCGGTTATGGCTCGTACAAAGTTTCGGACGGCTCCTTAATTGAGGTAATCGAATACGGGGACGATGAAATGATGAAAGCATTGGATACCATGCGCAACTTCACCTTTGAACTTATCCTAAAGGAGGATTCGTTTAGTCAGATAACGGTGGATGAGGAAGGTAACCGAACTTTTTCCGAAAATTACAAGCGGATTGATTGAGTTGCAATCAACAAAAAAGGCACCGAAGTTTCGGTGCCTTTTTCTATTTTCCACTTTGGGTAGTTGTTATGATACAATCATTTCTTTGCTCTCAACGGCAGCCAAATAACGTTCTGCGTCCAAGGCGGCCATGCATCCTGTACCTGCGGCAGTAACCGCCTGTCTGTATATTTTATCTTGAGCATCCCCACTGGCAAAAACACCAGGCTTGTTTGTTTTTGTGGATTTGGGTTGCGTAATAATATAGCCCGTCTCATCCATGTCCAACTGTCCTTTGAACACATCGGTATTTGGTTTATGTCCAATAGCTATGAACAGACCCGTTACAGGGATTTCTTCTTTTTCTCCGGTTTGGTTGTTCACTACCCTGACCCCTTCTACGACTTGATCGCCCAATACTTCATCTATTTCGGTATTGTACCGTATTTCAATATTATCAATACTATTGACCCTATGCTGCATCGCTTTTGATGCCCTCATGTGGTCTTTTCGGACCAGCATGGTTACTTTTGTACATATATTGGCCAAATAAGAAGCCTCTTCTGCGGCGGTATCCCCTGCTCCAACAATGGCCACATCTTGTCCTTTATAAAAAAAGCCGTCGCAGACAGCACATGCGGAGACTCCTCCTCCTCTTAATCGCTGCTCGCTGGGCAAATTCAAATATTTGGCAGATGCACCTGTGGAAATAATCACGGTTTCTGCTTCCAATTGGGTCGAATCATCAACGGTAATTTTATGAATACCCCCTATCTCGTCACTAAATTCTACGGCAGTAACCATTCCTATTCTTACTTCTGTACCAAATCTTTCAGCTTGTTGCTGTAATTGCATCATCATTGCTGGTCCATCGATTCCTTCCGGATATCCTGGAAAATTGTCAACTTCGGTAGTCGTGGTCAATTGTCCACCAGGCTCCATACCTGTATATAAAACTGGTTTTAAATCTGCCCTTGAGGCATATATGGCCGCGGTATAACCAGCCGGTCCTGATCCAATAATCAATGTTTTGATTCTTTCTACTTGTTCTGACATAAAAAACTTCCTCTAATGTTATGATACAAAAGTAGGTTTTTTGTTCAAAACCTTACTTTATCGTAATATTACGTTTAAGTAAAAGTTGTTAACAATTGTGAATGAACATTTCTCCAAAGAGATTATAGGAAAAGAAAAAAAGGAGCCTTTTTCAAGACTCCTTAACACAAAAAAAAGTAGGTCAAATTTATGGGAACATAATATTTGATCTAAAACCGTTACAACCAAGGGGCTCAACCTCAAAAACCCCTTGGAGCAACGTAAACCTTATAAGAAATAAGACATTAGGTAAAGAACACTAAGTACCCTATAATCACCCCAATCCTATTAAAGGTTTAATCTTAAAGCATATTGCTTTTTGATTGCTGAGACAAACATAGTACAGTCCTTTAAATGTTGAGTGGTATAATTAACCAATGGGTCGTTTGCGTTAACGGATGCCCATTTTCAATTTATATTTGGGTTTTGAGAGCTTAGCGTAGGAAAATATGTGTAAAAAACACAAAATATTGGTTTTCAATACTTTAATTGTAAAATGAATTTCAACCGTTGTATTTCAACTTTTTCTCTATGGTTTCGATCATTACATTGGCTATGTCCTTGCCGGTTGTATTCTCTATTCCCTGAAGTCCCGGTGATGAGTTCACTTCTAAAAGCAAAGGACCTTTATTTGATCGGATTAAATCTACCCCTGCCACATCCAAATTAAATACTTTGGCAGATTTTATGGCCAACTTTCTTTCTTCTGGTGTGATCTTCACTTTTGCGGCGGCGCCTCCTTGGTGAATATTGGCCCTAAACTCCCCTTTTTGAGCTGTTCTCTGCATGGATGCCACTACTTTGCCATTGACTACAAAGCAACGAATGTCGTGGCCGTTCGCTTCCTTTATAAATTCCTGGACCAAAATATTGGTCTGAACGCTTTTAAAGGCATTGATCACACTTTCTGCCGCTTTGTTGGTCTCGGCCAGTACTACGCCTTTTCCTTGGGTACTTTCCAAAAGCTTAATGATCAAAGGGGCTCCGTTTACCATTCGGATCAAATCTTTGGTATCCATCGGGGACTTGGCAAAGCCTGTTGTAGGAATATGGATGTCGTTTTTCGAAAACAATTGGGAGGCGAAAAGCTTGTCCCGGGACCGTCCAATGGAATCGGCGGAATTTAAGCAATAAACTCCCAAGGTATCGAACTGCCTTAACAGCGCACAACCATAAAAGGTTACTGCGGGTTTTATTCTGGGAATCACGGCATCGAACTTATCCAATATGTTCCCGCCCCGATATCGAATTTCCGGTGTTGCCGCATCCAATTTCATATAAACGTGCTCCACATTCAGAAAAACCACTTTGTGGCCTCGCATTTCTCCTGCCTCAATAATTCTTTTATTACTGTACAGGTTCGGATTACTGGCCAAAAGGCCTAAACGCAGTCCCTTTTTCTCCGTAATAAAGGGTTGGTATTTTTTTTCGATTTCTTCATCTGTATAATCGCCCTGGATAAAACTTTTGGACGGATCTACCAGGTATCTCTCGTTGATAGCTTCCCTACCAAGGAGCATGCGGTACTCCATTGTATCCCGATTGGCCAAGGTAAGTTCTATATCGAATACATTGCCGGCAATGTTCACTGCTGTTTTAATTACCGGCCTTTCCTCTGCAATTCCCTGTGAACTCTTTACCGTGCGCACATCGACCAATTTGGCCTGACACAAGATGGCTATGCTCCTATTATCCTGAACGGGGTTCACCTCAAAGCGAACCCATTCCTCAAATCCTTTGTTGAATATTTTAATTTTACTGGCCTGAATGGATGATGTCTTTGCTCCGGAATCTACTCTGGCTTTTACGGCCGGAATTCTTAAATCGTCAAACTGGCACCATTCCTCGGTTCCCAATATTTTAAAATCGCTCAAAACAACTATGTATTTAACTAATTAATCGCATTATAAAAAGGTCCACTACTTCGACCAAAATCAGAATAATTATGATCCACTCGAGCCTACTGCTTTCTCTATGGTCCATAATATTCATGAACAAACTGAGGTTTTCCTTGATCACATTGCCTTGTTCCTTTATATTTCGATACCGTTCCTTAAGGTCAAAAATCTGCTTTAATCCTTTGTCCAATCGATCGAGTTCCAAATCTTCCCAAACTACTTCGTGAGAATCAAATATATATAGGTTCTCGGAGATCTGGTTATTTATGTTCAAGACTTTTGCAATATGCCTCTTTAATTTTCTTCCCCCAATGTCCAATTTTCCTTTTTGTTCCAGATATGTGGTGTGTTGACGGGTCTCTTTCATGGCCTGTTCCGATAGCCCCGCATAAAAGTCCAATGCAACGGACTGGGACAAGTGCAACAATGCCAAACGAATACCCTCCTGATTGGTACTGGGCAATATTACTTTATCCTGATGGATCGTGGCTTTTTCCTTATCGGCTACAAGTTCCAAGTCCATGGTCTCGGTAATATCGGACTGTCTCCATTCTTCACAGAAAGGTTTTATTTCCATTAACAATTGTGATATTTCTGCTTCGGAATAACCGAAAAAGGAAACTACACCATACCTGAAAATATAAAGGTAACGTGATGCATCGGAATAAAAAAGTTCATCCCGGTCGCCATAGACCAATTCTTTTCCCAAAGCCTGGTTCCTACAAGCTGGAATATTGATGCTTGTGGCCAGATGCAAAGCGATTGCTTTTGATTCCATCTTTATATAGAATTATAAAACATCTGGCAATTATTCTTCTTCGGTGCTTTCGAGCTCATCGGCACCAAGATTTGTATCCTCCGCGTCGTCGTTGTCCGAATCATCGAACTCTTCCATTGCCATTACCAATCGCTTGCTCACCTTGATCAGGTAGGCTGTGTCCTCGGTCCTAACCTCAACACATTCCACTACTTCGTTATTGGCGTTGCGATAGGTTACAATATCGTCATCGTCATAACCATCGGGGAACTTTTCCACTAGGAGGTTGAGCATATTGTTGTCCAACTTTTTAAAATCGACGATCACTCTTTTTAAGACGGTTGTTTGTCCTTTTTTCATGATTACATATCTAACAGGTAGGCGAAAATCAGCGGTGCCACAATGGTCGCATCGGATTCCACGATAAACTTGGGCGTGTTTATATCCAACTTGCCCCAGGTAATCTTCTCGTTGGGCACGGCCCCTGAATATGAGCCATAGCTGGTGGTGGAATCACTGATCTGACAGAAATAGCTCCAAAACGGGGTATCCGTTTGTTCCAGATCTTGATACAGCATAGGCACTACACATATTGGAAAATCTCCGGCGATTCCTCCCCCAATCTGAAAAAAGCCAATTCCCTTTTCAGAATTTTTGGAATACCAATCCGCTAAAAATGTCATGTACTCAATACCGGATTTTACCGTGCTGGCCTTGAGCTCGCCTTTGATTACGTAGCTGGCAAATATGTTTCCCATGGTACTGTCTTCCCAACCTGGAACCACTATTGGCAAGTTTTTTTGGGCAGCTGCGTACATCCACGAGTCCTTAATGTCTATTTCGTAGTACTGTTCCAACACTCCCGAAAGCAAAAGTTTGTACATGTACTCATGTGGAAAATAGCGCTCTCCTTTTTCGTCGGCCTCTTTCCAAATGTCATAAATATGTTTTTGCAGCCTTCTAAACGCTTCTTCTTCCGGGATGCAGGTATCGGTAACCCTGTTCAATCCATTCTCCAAAAGGTCCCATTCTTCCTGTGGGGTCAAATCCCTATAATTGGGTACTCTCTTGTAGTGGGAATGTGCCACCAGGTTCATTAAATCTTCCTCGAGATTGGCCCCGGTACAGGATATAATATGAACCTTATCGGTACGGATCATTTCTGCAAATACCTTTCCTAGTTCTGCAGTACTCATTGCTCCGGCCAAGGACACCAACATCTTGGAACCTTGGTTCAGTTGGTCCTCGTAGCCTTTTGCAGCATCTACAAGTGCGGCAGAGTTAAAATGCAAAAAATATTTTTGAATGAATTGTGATATTTCTCCTTTGTTATTCATCGTAATCTAAATTGTTTTTGGACATTTTGAAGTCTTCATCACTATCTTCAAAGTCTTCGTCCATGTATTCGTTGTTGTTTACAAATTTGTAGCTCAACATTTTATAGTAAAGCTTGGCGGCCAAGAAATCGGATGATCTATCCACCTCGTTTGGGCATAGTTCCACGATATCGAAACCTACCACATTCTTTTCCTTAAACACCCTACGTAAAAAATCGAGGGTTTCGTACCAAAACAGTCCACCTGGTTCCGGTGTTCCGGTAGATGGCAATATGGATGGGTCGAAGGCATCTAGATCAAAAGTGATATACACATTGTCCGTCATCAGATCAAGGGCAGAATCCATCCAAAAGTCATCGGAGATCATTTCATGGGCAAAGAATACTTTGTCCCTATCCATTACCAGGGTTTCTGCATGGTCCATACTACGGATTCCCACTTGCACCAGATTGGTTGTTTCGTTGGCTTCATAAAGTGCACAAGCGTGGTTGTACTTAGTTCCTTCGTACTCTTTTCGTAAATCGGCGTGCGCATCGATTTGCAATACGGTAAGGTCTTCAAAACACTCGTTAAATGCACGAATGGCCCCTATGGAAATGGAATGTTCCCCACCTACCATGGTCACGAACTTATTACGGTTGATGTATTCCTTCACGGTCTTGTGAACTGCTTCGACCATGACATCAGGTGAATCAAATTCTCCCATGGGTTCTGCCAGATAGATCCCTTGTTTGTAAACCTCGCTATCAGTTTCAATATCGTAGATCTCCATATTTTCCGAGGCTTCCAAGAAGGCATCGGGACCTTTGTCCGCGCCTTTGCCCCAAGTACTGGTACCATCATACGGAACTGGTAACAATACTACTCTTGCCTTGTCCGGCGAGCCGTATTCCTTTGGAATACCAGCATATGTTTTTTCTGTTTTCATTTTATTAATTACTTCCTTTTCAGTTTTTTATGGATTCTTGCAATTCCTTGTCCTCCACATGTTCAGTGTCGGTTTTTTTGTCCCCATATCCAAGTATGGACAGAAACTCTCCTGCAGTCTGTTGTTCGGCAAATACACGTGTGTTTATGTTTCCATGTTCATCTTTATCTATAAGGATGTGTTTGGGTGTGGGAATCAAACAGTGTTGCAATCCGCCAAATCCACCTATGGTCTCTTGGTACGCTCCAGTATTAAAGAAACCAATGTACAAGGGTTTGTCCTTTTTGTATTTGGGCAAATAAATGGCGTTCATGTGCTGCTCCGAATTATAGTAATCATCACTATCACAAGTCAATCCCCCTAACAGCACGCGCTCATATTCCTCATTCCAACGATTAATCGATAGCAAAATAAACTTCTTGCTAATCGCCCAAGAATCCGGCATTGTGGTAATAAAAGATGAATTGATCATGTTCCATTTTTCACGATCGTTCTGTTGTTTTTGATACAGCACTTCGTAAATGTTACCTCCACTTTCGCCCACGGTAAAGCTTCCAAACTCGGTAAAGATATTAGGTACATCGACCCCGGCTTCCTCGCATGCTTGACCTATTTGATGAATGATCTCGTCCACCATATATTCATAATCATATTCGAACGCCAAAGAGTTTTTTATGGGAAAGCCCCCTCCAATATTTAGACTATCCAACGTAGGGCACACTTTTTTTAGGTTGATATATACCTTTAAACACTTTAAAAGCTCGTTCCAATAATAGGCGGTGTCCCGTATTCCCGTATTTATAAAGAAGTGCAGCATTTTCAGCTCTACCTGATCATTGGGTTTTATGGATTGATTGTAAAACGGAACTATGTTCTTATACCCAATTCCCAATCGAGATGTATAAAACTCAAATTTTGGCTCTTCTTCGGAGGCAATACGGATACCGATTTTGAACTTTCCATCAATAACCTCGCCCAACAGATTGATTTCCTCATAATTGTCAATAATCGGGATACAGTTCCTATGGCCATGGTTTATTAATCGGGCTATATTTTGTACATATTGGTCTCTTTTAAAACCATTACAGATCACATAGGTGTCTTTGGTGATTTTCCCTGTACTCTTCAAGTGCTCCACAATGTTGATATCAAAAGCGGAAGAGGTCTCGATATGGATATCGTTCTTTAGTGCTTCGTTCAGTACATGTTCGAAGTGCGAACTCTTGGTGCAATAACAATAGTGGTATTTTCCGGCATATTTATGTTTTTCAATAGCTGAATTGAACCATCCCTTTGCCCTTTGAATGTTATGTGAAATTTTGGGCAAGTAGGTAAACTTTAAAGGTGTACCGTAGCGTTGCGCCAAATCGTTCAGATCTATGCCATGGAATTGAAGTTTATTGTCTTTTAATTTAAATTCCTCTTGTGGGAAATCATAAGTCTGCTCGATCAGGTCGATGTATTTTGTTTTCATTTTGAATTTCGTAAAAAAATGTAATTATTGATAGATAGAAAAGGTTCTGAAGTACAGGAGGTACTCAGATACGAAATTCAAAAACGGTATACGGTACAAAGTAGGGAGTCCGTGAAAAATCACGGTTAAAAAGATGTCGTTCTTCGAAAGTCAGCCCGTATATTCGGTGTCTTGATCTCAAGACGGCTTTTTGGGTAGACTTTCTTATCCCCAAAAGCCCGAACATGAAAAAAGTCTTCAAAGCTTATAGGCAATGCGTCCACATTGGGTGAACTCATTTTATGGGGCAAACATAATTAAAAATCCGATACGGCAAGGTTTTTTGAAAAAAAATTACACACCCTTAACATATTGAAAACAAACATGTTGGATTTTAATTTTAAAATTCTAAAAAGAAATAAATAAAAACTGACCAGTAAAAAACTTCTACTGGTCAGCTACTGAACATTTATTTTGAATCTATATCATCAGCCGACCAATGGCGGTTTATCATTAATAAAAGGTTGACTATAGAAACGTCTTCCTGTTGCTTTGTACAATGCATTGGATAACGCAGCTATTACGGGAGGCAAGGATGGTTCTCCCAAGCCTGTTGGATCTATGCCGTTGTCCACAAAGTGTACCTCAATATTTTTTGGGGCTTCGGAATGGCGCATTAATCGGTAGGTATCAAAATTGGATTGCTCAGGTCTGCCGTTTTCAAATGTCAATGCACTATAGGTCGAATGTCCTATTCCATCGATCATACCGCCTTCGATTTGGTTTTTTGCTGCAATGGGATTTATCACAATTCCGCAATCAACGGCGCACCAAATATTCTCCACTCTTGGCATCTCACCACCTTCTTCCAATTCCAATACTTGTGCCACATAAGAGTTGTGACAGTAGTAAGCGGAGACTCCTCGAGCCTTTCCTGTATCGGTTCCCCAATTGGCTTTCTCTTTCACCAATTTAAGAACCCCTGCGTAACGCACTGGATCATAATCATTCTTCTCCGGATCACCCACTGGATTGTTTATTGCCCGATCAAATAGTTCCAATCGGAAATCCAATGGGTCTTTTCCTGCGGCTTCGGCCACCTCATCCATAAAAGCTTGTTCGGCTCCTGCAATAAAATTGGAACGTGGTGCTCTCCACGCCCCTGTGGTAACATTGGTCTGTAAACTATGTTTCTCCGCCAAATAGTTGTCCACGGCTCCTGCGGGGAAACGATTTTCAAAAATAAGATCATCGTTGGTACCTGCGCCACGTACATGCCAAGCTATCAGGTTTCCGTTTTCGTCCAATCCGGCTTTAAACCTTACTTTGTACGATGGTCGGTACGTTCCTTGGGTCATATCGTCTTCCCGGGTATAGACCAATTTCACCGGTGCATTTAACCTTTGGGATATGGATGCTGCTTCTACAGCAAACGTACCGTACAACCGACGGCCGAATCCTCCGCCCATTCTGGTCATCATTACATCTATCTTTTCTACAGGCATACCCAATCGAGAAACCAATGTTTTCTCCAAGAACTCCGGGGTTTGTATTGGCCCGAGAAGTTCGGCTTTTTCTGGTGTTACGTGCGCAAAAAAGTTCATGGGCTCCATGGTGTTATGCGCCAAGTAGGGTGCAGAATAGGTACTTTCCACAATTTTTGCCGCTTTTTTAAAGGCTGCTTCCACGTCGCCATCCTTTCTTGCAGGTACTTCTTGGGCCTTATTCAGCAATTTTGCGAGCTCGTCATTATGGTAAGCGGTGCTTTCCATGGGAGACACCTCTTCCCATTCTACTTTAAGTGCTTTTTTTGCCTGCATGCATTCCCAAGTGCTATTGCCAACTATGGCCACCAATTCGGATATTGCACCGCCATCCGACCATTGTCTTTCAACATCTTCGGGGTAGGCTTCAAAATGAAACACTTCTTTGATCCCTGGCATGGACATTACCGATTCGGCATTCATACTTTTAAATTTCATGCCAAAGGCGGGCGGATGCACGATCATGGCCGTAAGCATACCTTCCCTATATGTATCCAGGCCGAAAAGAGGTTGGCCTGTAACTATTTTTTTGCCATCCACATTTTTCTTGTCCCTGCCGATAATGCTAAAGTCACCTGCATCTTTCAATGTAACTTCCTCCGGCACTTCTATACTTGTGGCCGCAGAGGCCATTTCTCCATATCCTGCTGAATTTCCGCTTCCCTCGTGGGTCAATACACCGTCTTTTGTGGTAATTTCATCTACGGAAACGCCCCAAGCTTGCGCGGCAGCTTCTTTCAACATATGGCGAGCCGTAGCTCCGGCCATTCGTAAACTTTCCCATCCTTGTCGAATGGATTGACTGCCCCCGGCCAATTGTCTAGTAAAAATATCGGTATTTAAGGGTGCTTGTTCAACAATCACATCTTTCCATGCAACATCCAGCTCTTCGGCAATGATCATGGGCATGGATGTTTTTACGTTCTGACCTATTTCTGGGTTGGGCGACATTATGGTCACCATTCCATTGTCCCCTACTTTTAGGAAACCATTAAGATCGAACCACTCTTCTGGCAGGCTATTTACCTGCTCTGGAGTCATTTTACACGAAGCCAACCAGCTAAACCCTATCACAAGTCCGCCACCGGCCAATCCCGTATTTCGAATAAAGGCGCGTCGTCCTATTTTGGTCTTTACAAGTGTCATGATACTAGTTTAAGTGTTATGATTTAGCAGCCAACTTTACGGCTTTTTTGATTCTGGTATAGGTTCCACAACGACAAATATTTCCGTTCATGGCCATTTCTATTTCTTCATCCGTTGGGTTTGGATTCTTTTCCAAAAGTGCGGAAGCAGTCATTATTTGTCCTGCTTGACAGTACCCACATTGAGGCACATCCACCTCCAGCCAAGCTTTTTGCACTGGATGGTCACCTTCTTCCGATAAACCTTCGATGGTGGTGATTTCCGAATTGCCGACCATGGATACGGTTAGCATACAAGATCTGGTCGCAGTGCCGTCCATATGAACCGTACATGCGCCACATTGGGCTATGCCACAGCCAAATTTAGTGCCGACCAAATTAAGGTGGTCCCTTAAAACCCAGAGAACGGGAGTGGACGGATCCACATCGACCTCTTGTTTTTTTCCGTTGATGTTTAATGTAAATGATGCCATAATTGTGATTAATTCCTTTTGAAGGTAACTAATTTTAGGGACACAATGGACGGCTCTAAGCTACATCCCCCTAAAAATTAACATTGTTTTTAGTTTTTTGGGGCTTACTTAAAATCAATACAAATAACAAAGGGGAACAACATAAGAAATGGAGGCAAAGGTTACCTTCCAGATGCGTTTAGTGTTCCAATTTTAGTCGAGTAAATACGGGAAGGTGGTCGGAAGGATACCGGGCATCGTCAGAATCACTTAAAATTGCGCTTTTAATGATCTTAAACTCATCCGAGACAAAAATGTAATCGATCCTGCGTTCCACGGCTTTATCAATTCGAAATCCGTTAAAGGTGCCCTTGGGGCCGAAAGCATTTTTGCCGGCCTCCTCGAAACTGTCCTTCATTTCAGATAAAATTATCTGCACTCCCTTGCTGTTGCTTTCCAAGTTAAAGTCTCCGGTAACCACTACGGGATAATTTTCCGGGTTCAGTTCTTTTATTTTTTTAAGGATAAGTTTGGAACTTTTTTCTCGTGCCCGATCGCCTTTATGGTCAAAATGTGTATTGAACACCATAAATCTCGCACCACTGTTCTTAATTTTAAAAACGCCGTACGTGCATGTTCTGGGCAAAGCGGCATCCCAACCTTTGGAAGGGGTTTGGGGCGATGTGGAAAGCCAAAAGGTAGATTCATCTATCAATGCCACTGTTTTTGTATTGTAAAAAATGGCCGTGTGTTCACCACGTTCATCGCCAAAATCACGCCCTACACCAAAATAGGCATAGTCTTCCAATTCGCTATCGATTTCTTTTACCTGATGGATCAACCCTTCTTGTATACCAAACACATCGGGGCGGTAAAAGTTAAGCTGTGCGATGAGAAACTCTTTACGGTTATCCCAGTTGTTCGGGGTATCATCGGGGTTGTCGTAGCGAATGTTATACGAAATCACATCGATGGTCTGACTCGATACCATCAAACAAGAGAACAAGAAGGAAAATATAAAAAAGAAATTTTTCATTGGATGTAGTTCAATCGGTTTATCGCAATATACTTTCCTTTCCTGAATAAATATGGCATATCCCTATTACCAAATGATTAATACTATTTAGGGCCTTACATTACCTCGATGCTCCTAAATGTTAGATTGATTCGAGGCTTATGAACCTTTTTGGTGGGAGGCAAGCGATGTTGCCAGTATTTTTGTGTTGATCCTTTCATGACCAATAAGCTGCCATGATCCAACACAAGATCTACTTTTATTTTTGTGGACTTATGTTTAAAAACAAACTTTCTTTCGGCTCCAAAACTTAAAGAGGCTATTGCTCCATCGGGTTTAAGTTCTTTTTCGTCGTCGCTGTGCCAACCCATGCCCTCTTCCCCATTATGGTACAAGTTAAGCAAACAGGTATTATAGGTTTCTTTGGTATGCTTTTCGACAAGTTCCTTTAGTTCCAAAAGCCCCTTGGTCCATTGCAAGGCTTTTTTAGTGTTGTTGGAGTATGTATATTCAAATGGGCGACTACCATACCAAGCCACTTTCCGTTTGGTAACGATACGCTTTCCAAACAAGTGCACAATATCTGGTTCCCATGCTATGGATTCCCAAAGTTTTTGAAAATAATGGTCAGCTCGGTCAATTTCCATTACCGGGCCAAAATAATGTACAGTGCCATCATATGGCAGTAGATTAAAGTCGGGCGCTATTTGGTCTGTGAACAAATCCATAGTAATTAAACTCTGATCTATGTGGAGAGTCTTTTTTTACTTTTCTCCAATATTTCCAAAACGCGGTCCTTTAATGCCTCGGGCTCAATAATTTTTGCATAATCCCCGAACATTAGATACCAACGGGCAAATCCATTGGCCATATCGCTCGTCATAAACGTCATTTCCACTCCGTTTATCTTTGTCTCTTCGGAAATTAGACCGTAATGTTTGGTCTGTCCCTGAATGTATTTTGCCACGGTTTTGTCCACCAATATCTTTACTTTGGTTTTGGAAACTTCCTTCTTTTTGTTCTGATGTTCTGCAATGGTACCATGCTCCAACAAAAAATCCAACGTAGTTCTCGCTATTTTATGGATTCTATCTGTTCTAAAGTGCCTGTAATCGGTTCGTAGATGGCAATAGCCCAAAATGTACCAAAATCCATTTTCGTTAAAAAGCCCAACAGGTTCTATTCTTCGTTCCGAAGGCGTTTCCTCGCGCAACGATTCATATCTTAAGAACACTTGCTTGCGTTCTGCAATACTCTCGAACAATACTTCCAGGGCATTGGGTACTTGATCATTGAACAAAACTTGACCAGGGATAATGGAAACTTGGGATTCCAATGCCTCCACCCACTCTTTTTCCCTACCCCGTAGAATGGATTTTAACTTGAACATTGCGGATTCGTAATAGGCGCCCAAGGATTTATCCATGAATTGCTTCATTAATTTTTCTGCGGCCACAAAGCTTCCAGCTTCTTCACGGGTAAACATTATTGGTGGCAATCGATACCCTTCCATAATCGAATACCCCACTCCTGCTTCGCTAATAATGGGAACCCCGGAAGCTTCCAATGTTCTTATATCCCTATAGATGGTCCTTAAGCTCACATCAAATCGTTCGGCAAGATCCTGCGCCTTTACAATTCGTTTGCTCTGCAGCTGTATCAATATGGCTACTATCCTATCAAAACGTTTTACGGTATCCATTCCCAAAATTGTGTGAGCTATCTCCCAAAGATAGGATTTCAATCCAAGGATGGATGGTCTCCTCCAGCTCATATTTATTCATTTGTTCTTTAATAATAAGTTTCAAAACTATCCAAAGGGACTGACAACAGTTTGTCAGCACACTTTTTTTATTTTGATTTTTACTACTGACATAAGGCTGTCACCTACCGCTCATAATTTTGTTCCAAGAAACAATAATCCTTTAAATCACAATTACATGGAAAACACCATTAATGAACAAACAACAGCCCAAGTTATAACTCCAGAACAGTTCTTGGGACATTATCAGGGTCACCGAAACCTGACTCGAAAAGTTATTGAAGCTTTCCCGGAAAAAGAGTTTTTTAATTACAGTATTGGCGGAATGCGACCTTTTGCCGCAATGGTGAAAGAACTTTTGGCCATTGCCGTTCCCGGGCTCACTGAAATTGTATCTGGCCATACCAGTGAATTGGACGAAAATAGAGATTATGGGTCCACAAAGGCCGATTTTTTGAAAAAATGGGACCAGGACACAGAAGAAATCAATACGTTGTGGAAACAACTGAACGCAGCGCGTTTTCAGGAAAACATGAAGCTGTTCGGACAGTTTGAAGGTTCCGTACTATCCCAATTGCAATACTTTGTGGACAATGAGATTCACCACCGCGGACAAGGGTATGTGTATTTGCGAGCCCTGGATGTTGAGCCCCCTTTTTTTTACGACCGTAGTTAAGTAAGAATGGCGGTCCTTGTGTTTAAAACATCTGTGAAGAAAAAGGACGAAATACAACTGCTTCGCCCATCTTTGAACAGATTGATAGAGAAAAAAGGTTGCTGGAACTTTGACCTTGAAGATTGCGACAATATTCTTCGCGTTGAATCCCAAAGGCTAAAGGCATCAGTAGTTTCCTTGCTATTGCAGAGCAACGGTTTTGATTGTGAAGAACTGCAATAAGGAGCAACAATTAAAAATCCCCCTAGATTAGGGGGATTTTATATTTTATAGCCCGGCTTTTTGTTTAAGGGCATTAAATTGGGCCAACAGTTCCTGATAACTATCTTTTTCTTCTTGGCCTGGCTGCTTATCGGCACCGCTCAAAATATAATAGAGATAGGTAATTTGAGACACCAAGACCACTTCGGGGTAGGCTCCTTCGGCATTTTTGAGTTCGCTCAAGACCTGTTTGTACTTTTTTAGTTCATCTTCGCTTGCTTTGGCCATTTTCAGTTCCTCGATTTTGTTCTCGACCTTATCCTGTAACATTCTTGCCTCGGACAGCAATTCGATAACTTTAAATTGTAGTTCCTGTTGTTCTTTCATGTTCGCCAAAGACACTCCATCGCCTTCCAATTTTGGATCCATCAATACCTCGAACTGCTTTTCGAAGGATTGTTCCCCGACGGTTAAGCGAGCTGTATATTTTCCTGGCAAGACCATGGGGCCATTTTTAAACCTTCTCTTCTCATTTTTGGCCCATGGCCCTTTTTGTTCGAGATTCCATTCAAATCTATTCAACCCTTTTTTTGTCTCCAACTTTTCGTCCATATAAACAAAAGTCATGCTCAAGTTCATGTTTTCTACTTTTTCGGTGGTCGACTTTAATTTGTTGGAATCACTAACAATAGTAGCTACCTCATTTCCCTGTGCACCCAAAATTTGAAGACTTACTCCATCTTTGATATCCGATGGCAAATAGTAATCTATGGTTACACTGGTCGAAGGGTACTCCGGAAATTCCCCTCCCCAGGGTGTTTGGTACCTATATGTGTCGTGCGGCTTGAACAACACCGGGGTATCGTCAAGTCGTGTAATGTTTTCATCTCGAAGTGCTGTAACCTGATCCAATATCCAAAAGCCGCGCCCCATTGTGCTCAAAATAAGGTCTCCGCGGAACAAAGTAATATCGGTAATTGGTGTTACCGGTAGGTTTTGCTGAAATTTCTTCCATGTTTCCCCATCATCAAACGATATGAACATACCGTACTCGGTACCTACATATAGAAGACCTTCACGGATAGGGTCTTCTCGGACAACCCTAGCCGTATGATCCGATGGGATTCCATTGCTGCCTGTGGTCATCAACTCCCAGCTTTCCCCATAATTTTCAGTTTTATAAATATAAGGGGTCTCATCGCCCAACAAATGTCGGTCCACAGCTATGTAGGCCTTGGCCGGGTTATAAATTGATGGCTCAATGGACTCTACCCTGCCCCCTTTGGGCATCTTTTTCGGGCTTATGTTCTTCCATGTTTTTCCACCATCTTTAGTAATTGAAATCACCCCATCGTTGGAGCCCGTCCAAATTAATCCTTGGCTTATTTTGGATTCCTTAATGGAGTAAAGTGTACTGTAATACTCTTCTCCGGTGATATCGCGTGTGATAGGATTTCCAGAAATCACCTGTTTGTCCGGCTCATTGGCGGTAAGGTCCGGAGAAATAATTTCCCAGTTTTTACCTCCATTATTGGTTTTGTGCAAGAACTGCGACCCCATATAAACCACCTCTGGGTCGTAAGGGGATACATGGATCGGAGCCACCCTCTGAAACCTGTATTTAAGGTCTTTAGGGTTGTGCCCATATATATTTGATGCGCCAATGGAATATTCGCGACTCTGACCCGTTTTTTTACTGTAAACACTAAAACGGCCCTTACAATTGTTGTAGACGATATAGTGGTTGCCCGGCATTGGGATTACGGGACCTGTTTCGCAACCACCAACATTCATCATAATGGTTTCGTTGGGAGTTGTGGTTGCCAAGGGTGCCACACTCGGAATGGCAATGGTCGTATTGTCCTGCTGCGCCCCGTAAACCCAATAAGGATATTGATCGTCCACGGCCACTTGATAGATTTCCGCGGTTGGCTGATTGTATTGTGTGGACCACGTTTTTCCTCCGTTGTGGGAAACATTGGCGCCACCATCGTTACATTGGATCAAAAGATCTGGGTTATTTGGGTTTAGCCAAATATCATGGTTATCCCCATGCGGAACACTCATACGTTTCCAGGTCTTTCCTCCATCAACCGATTTAATCAAAGGATTGGCATTGGAAAAAACAACATCTGGATTGGTAGGGTCCAATTCTATATTCGTGTAGTAAAAGGGTCGGTTCACCAATCTAATATCATCGGAAACATGGGTAAAGGATTTTCCTTGGTCCACGGATTTGTACAAGCCTCTGTCCTTATCTGGTGCCTCGATCACGGCATACAATATTCTGGAATCGACTGCTGACACTGCCAAATCAATTTTTCCGATCAATCCTTTTGGCAGACCATTTTCCAGTTTTTCCCAGTCTTTTCCGCCGTTTACGGATTTATATATACCGCCTTCGCTATTTTTACCGCCAGAATCTATGGTCCAAGGGGTACGGCGAGCTTTCCAAGCGGCCGCGTACACTACATTGGGGTTACCGGGCAGCAGTTCCAAATCGGCAAATCCTGTTTCATCCGAAACATAAAGCATCTTTTGCCAGGTTTTTCCACCATCGATGGTTTTGTAAATACCTCGCTCCTCGTTGGAACGGAATGCATTGCCAATAGCGGCCACCCAAACAATATTACTATTGGTCGGATCAATTTCAACTGCCCCGATCTGTCCGGCATTTTCTAATCCAATATGTTCCCAGGTCTTACCTGCATCTATGGATTTGTACATCCCCTTACCGGATATAATGTTGCTTCGGATACCATCCGAACCTGTGCCTACATAGATAATATTCGGATCATTGGCCGCAACCTCGATGGCTCCTATCGAAGGAGTTTTAAAAAATCCATCGGAAATATTGTACCAGCTGGTCCCATAATCTTCGGTTTTCCAGACTCCGGCACCAGTTGCACCAAAATAAAAAGTTCCCGGCTGCATAGGAGTTCCGGTAACGGTTGTTACCCTTCCACCCCGTGCAGGGCCAATGGTTCTGTATTGCAACGCTTCAAAATCCTGAGCAAAGGTTGCGCAGGTCAATAAAAAGGCAAACAGAAAATAATAAGGTCGTTGTTTTAGAATCATGAGTGAGTCAGATAGTTTGGTTTCTTCCCAAATCTACTAAATACCTAGTCAATCTGAAATGGTCATTGGCAGAATTCCTATCAATTTCCGTTGAACAGTAAATACCCAACCCTTTGATAGATAGTAAGAACACCTAACAACCCATCTATAAAAAATCGTTGCGAACATTATTGACAAATTGTACGATCTGTTAATTTTTTTATAAAAAGTCCTCCCAAATGATGTAACAATTTACCTACCTTTAATACTTATGGTTATCAAACATTAAAACTTAAAGATGAAAACACTAAAAATCACCATTGCACTGATTGCTTTTGCCCTGACTATGCCACTACAGGCGCAAACTGCCGATGAAATATTGGAAAACTATTTTGAGAATACCGGTGGACTTGATGCTTGGAAAAGCATTGAAGGAATGAAAATGACCGCTAAAGTAAACCAGGGCGGAATGGAAATACCCTTGGAAATCTATAATTTGAAAGATGGTCGTCAAATGACAAAGATTACATTCCAAGGCAACACGATCAAACAAGGAGTTTTTGATGGAGAGACCCTTTGGAGCCACAATTTCATGACCATGAAGGCAGAAAAATCCGATGCGGAATCTACTTCCAATTTTAAATTGAACACCAATGACTTTCCCGATTCCTTTATCGATTACAAGGAAAAAGGGTATACAGTGGAGCTCCTTGGAAAAGAAACCATTGATGGTGCCGAAACCTTTAAAATAAAATTGGTAAAAGAACCTGTTACGATCGATGGCAACCAAGAAGAAGACATTTCTTATTATTTCTTTGATGTGGACAACTTTGTGCCCATTGCCATACATTCCGAAATTAAATCGGGACCCGCCAAAGGTCAAATTAGCGAAATTACCATGAGCGACTATCAAGAGGTGGATGGAATGTACTTTGCCTTTTCCATGACGCAAGGAGTAAAAGATGGTCAATCACAACCCATTACCATTGACGCTATCGAACTCAATCCTACCATCGATGATGCTGAGTTTACTTTCCCAGAAGAAGTAGGCGAGACCGAGAAAAAATAAAAATCAAAACTCAAGGCCCTATTTTGTTCAGGGCCTTTTTTTTAACCTTATACAACATGAAAAAACTACGTTTTGTATTGACCGTTTTCGCGGTCGGCTTTATTTCTTTGGGGTACGCTCAAACCTTGGATGATATTGATGGAAAGGCCCTTTTCGGAGACTTGTCCGCAAGGCATATTGGACCCGCCCTAATGAGCGGCCGTATCAACGACATGGAAGCACACCCTACCAACAGTAGGATCGTCTATGCAGGTACCGCCGGTGGAGGAGTATGGAAATCGAATGACGCAGGCACTACGTTCAATCCCATATTCGACGATTACTGCCAATCCATAGGTGCAGTGGCATTGGATCCAAACGATCCGGATAAGACCATTTATGTTGGAACCGGCGAAACTTGGACCAGAAACAGCGTTTCTGTTGGCGATGGACTCTATAAAACCACAGATGGGGGTGCCAACTGGAACAAAATAGGGTTCGAAAAATCCGAACGTATTGCCAACATTATCGTTAATCCGAACAACTCGCAAGAAATATATGTTGGAGTACTTGGCGCTCTTTGGGGCGATAGTGAGGAGCGGGGTGTTTTTAAATCCTCCGATGGGGGTGCCACTTGGGAGAAGCTTTTATATGTAGACCCAAAAACCGGTTGCGCCGACCTAGCAATGGACCCAACCGACCCAAATGTACTTTATGCGTCCATGTGGGAGTTTCGTAGAACTGGTTGGTCCTTTGAGTCCGGCGGTGATAAAAGTGCTCTTTATAAATCTACCGATGGCGGAAAAACTTGGAATAAAATCCACAATGGTTTTCCAAAGGGAAAATTGGGCAGACTGGCCATTGCAGTCGCACCTTCAAATCCCAAAGTGCTCTATACCGTTATCGAAGCGGAAAAAGACGAACGCAAAGGCTTGTACCGCAGTAACGATGCCGGTGCCTCTTGGGAGCAATTGAACAACGACTTTGGAATTACGGTCAGACCATTCTATTTTTCGAGAATTGTTGTGGACCCACAAAACGAAGATGTTGTTGTCAAGGGCGGTCTTAGTGGTTCCATCTCACGAGATGGCGGAAAAACCTTTAAGAATCTCGGAAACATGCACTCCGATATTCATGATATTGTATTTAGCATCAAAGATTCCGATATTATGTATGTAGGTACGGATGGTGGAGTTTATCGCACTTGGGACGGTGGCACAACTATGGAAATAGTCGAAAATTTGCCACTTTCTCAATTTTATCACATAAGTGTGGACGATGCCGAACCCTACAATATATACGGAGGATTGCAGGACAATGGTAGCTGGTGGGGACCTTCCTCTTCCCCTGGTGGAGTTGAGGCACGTGACTGGAACTCTGTTGGAGCCGGAGATGGTTTCCGTGTGTTGAAGCACCCGACAAAACCCATTATTTATTCGGAAATGCAGGGAGCTGAAAATGTTTGGCGAATCGATACCGAACGACAATTGACCAAGACCATTCAACCCCTTCCCGCAAGCGAAGACCAAAAACTAAGATGGAACTGGAACGCGCCAATGGCGATCAGTACCCATCAACCGGACCGATTTTATATGGGCAGCCAATACCTTCATAAATCGGAAGACATGGGAGATACCTGGCAAATTATTTCTCCGGACCTTACCACAAATGATCCTGCAAAACAAAATCAAGAAGATTCGGGTGGACTTTCCATGGATAATTCTGGAGCCGAAAACCATACTACCATTTTTACCATTGCCGAATCCGCTGTAGATGAAAATGTAATCTGGGTGGGCACGGATGACGGTAATGTTCAAGTAACCCAAGATGGTGGCAAAACATGGACGAACACCGTGGCCAACATTCCAGGGTTGCCCAAAAATACATGGTGCTATCACATTGAGGCCAGTGTTTTTGATAAAGGTACCGCTTACGCCGTATTTGATGGGCATACCATGAACGATATGACACCGTATGCCTACAAAACCACTGACTTTGGCAAAACATGGACAAGCGTAATCTCCGATGATGTGGTCGGCTTTGCTCGAAATATCCAAGAAGATTATGAAAATCCAGATCTTTTGTTCTTAGGCACTGAATTTGGATTGTACATAACCATGGACGGCGGAAAAAATTGGAAAAAATTTACAAACAATATGCCCTCGGTCGCAGTCCACTATATTGAACTGCACAAAAAGACCAACGATTTAGTAATGGGAACACATGGAAGAGGTGTGATAATTATAGATGATATTTCTCCACTAAGGAGCATAAACAACGATGTACTGACCAAAAACCTACATTTTTTCGATACTCCCGATACCCAAATAAGCGAAACCAGCTCGTTTGGTGGAAATTTTGGAGCAGAGACACAATTCGTTGGCTATAGCAAAACAAAAGATGTTCAGATTAAATATTACTTAAAAAAGAGACACACTTTTGGAAAAATGACGATGGTCATCGAAGATATGGAAGGGAACCAAATTGCAGAGCTAGGTCCAGGTAAGTCCAAAGGAATAAATGTGGTAAATTGGAACTACACTCGAAAAACACCGAAAGTAGCAAAAGGAAAAACCTTTAGCTTCGGAGGTTTCACGGCACCACAGGTCCCAGCGGGCACTTACAAGGCCGTTATCACAAAAGGTAAAGAAACTTTTGAGCATACGTTCAACTTAGTGAACGACAAGAATTCGCCTTTATCGGCCAAAGATCGCGAACTTAAAGAGGCCACCACCATGAAGTTGTACAACATGACCCAAGAGCTCGCCTATTTGGTCTACGAGTTGGACCAAATTGTAGAAAACGCTGCCACAAAGGGCGATAAAAAAACCAAGGAAAAGTTAAACAACCTCAAGGAAACCTTGGTGATTACTACCGGCGACAACTATGTTGGTGCCGCCGAGCCACAATTGCGCGAGCGTATGGCCGACCTTTACAGTAAGGTGGCCTCGAGCTACGATAAACCTTCTGCTGCAGAACTTAAAAACTTTGAGGTGATAACCGAAAGGTTCAATAATGCAAAAAAAGAATTTGCCAAATTGAAGGACAAGTATCTAAAAAAACAAGAACTAGCACTTATGTCCTTTGAAGATTTCCTGGAAAGCAAATAAAATGCTTTTCAATACAGAAAAGAGCCGCATAGTTATGCGGCTCTTTTTTTATGGCTAAATCAACGTCGTATCCATCTTAAACAAGATTCTTTACAACGTAATCGGTGTGAATTATTTGTATTTTATGGACAACTGACCCAATTGCCATAGAATCTTGATGGAATCCTTCATGGACAATTTAGAACCATCTGCATGTATCCATCTTTTTAAAGGCTGCTCACAAATTAAAGATGTTGCTTTTTCCCTTCCATACGTTTTTCCCATTCTTTTAAAAATTTCCACATCGAACAACCATCTTGTTTTAAATGGTTTGTTGAAAACCGATTTTACTGTATTCGGACGCATTACCTTGGCACCACATTGAGTATCCTTAAAAGGCATACCCAAGATTTTTTGAATAATCAGGTTTATTGTCTTGCTAATGATTTTTCTGGCAGATTCCTTGGTAATATCGGCCCCCATTCTACTAATTCGGGAACCACTAACAATATCAAAATTAGAACCTTCGATGGTACGAACCAATTCATCAAAATCAGCGAAATCTGTAGAGAGATCTGCATCCAAGTAACCTAAGTAATCGAATTGGTCGTCTTTGGCCAAGTGCAACATTCCTTGGCGAACTGCTTCCGCCTTTCCCCCATTCACTTTACAATCGAAAATACTGATGGCTTCTTCGTTACCTCTTCTTATTTCTTCCAAAACCTCAAGAGTGTTGTCCGTACTTCCATCATTAACAAAGCAAAGGTGATAACCTGGATGTTTCTTTGCAAAATCCTGAAATTCCTTTCCAGAAAGTCTTTCCGCTTCGTTGTAACATGGAATTACTACACCTACGCAGTTTTTTTGGATTTTCTGGGTTGTATTTCCTTTTTGATTGAACACGATCAATGGAGCTCCAATAGTACGTTTTACGCGAGCTACCATTTCGTCCAAACTGATAGGCTTTTTCATATAATCGTAAATCCCAAGTTCGAAACCTTTCAGGATTACTTCCTCATCATCATTTCCCGACATTACCAATATCGGCGTATTCATATTGATCTCTTTTATTTTGGCGATTACATCCAAACCCGACATTTCCGGCATGTTCATGTCCAAGATCACTAAATCAGGGTTGAACGCTTCAAAAATTTGGATTCCTTCTTTTCCAGAAGTAGCCGTTTTTACCTTGTATCCATACTCGATTAATTTTCTTTGAACCGAAAGTAGGATTAGTTGCTGATCGTCTATTGCTAAAATTTTCATAGGTTAAGTTTTAGGTTTTTGAACAATTTCTGAAGCAAATCTATTACTAACCGTTGTTTTACATTTCCGAAAAAAGTTGGAAATCAATTAAGTGTAGACGAATGGTAAAGCTGAGCCGATGGATAGTTCATCGTATTTCCAACAATATTTAGACCTTTATACTGTTATATTTTCTGACAGATATCAATGCAAAAACAAACCAACATAACACTGGCCATTGCGCTGGTTTTTGGGCTTATTTTTCACGGGGCAACCATCTTTTTTACGTTGGAATCCACCTATGATGCCCTTATACACCTATTTTTTGCCGACCACTACGCAAACAGCTGGTTCGAACCATGGGATTATCGCTGGTACACCGGGTTTACCGTACAAGGGTATCCTCCATTGGTTCACCAGTGTATGGCTTTGCTTTCCTATGTAGGAGGGTTAAAGTTCGGATTGTTTACCATGGCCTTGTTTATCATTGCTTTGTTCATCACCGGAGCATACCGCTTTGCCTTGGTCATTACGGCCAATCGTAAAATCGCAGGATACACTGCCCTGCTTGCGGCCTTCTCGTCCATGTTTTTGGAAACCTTGCACATTTTCGGACAATTGCCCAGTTTAATGGGCATTTCCATTTTAATGCACGCCCTGCCCGAAATCTACATGTGGATAAAGACCGGCAGAAAGTTCAAGTTGATTTCCTCGCTTTCCATGATTGCGGTTACTGTAACCTCCCATCATGTGACCCCAATTTTTGGTATGGTATTTTTTATTTTTCCATTGATAGGGTTGGTAATTATGGACGCCTGTAAGGAAGCTGTGGGCATCAACACCAAAATCACCTTCAAGGTTTTTTTGCAACAGTTCAAGAGATTGTTTTGGCGCATTGTTGTATTTGGTGGCGGTTCTTTAGTCGCCATTGTAGGCTGTATATTGCCGTATTGGGTCAATTCCAAGAAAAATCCGATTACACAGGTTCCGATTCCGCATGGATCTCGCGATAATTTTCTGGAGGTAACCTCTTCGGGCTTGGTCTTTTTTCTTATCCCATGGGGAGTACTCCTTTTTATATTGCCTTATCTTTTTTATCGATTCTACAGTAAACGATTATTGTTTTTTGGATTGTCCTTTTCCATGCTGACCCTATTGGGTACCGGAGGCACTACGCCCTTGCCCAAAATGTTATTGGGAGATACCGCGTTCAATATCCTTACGTTGGATAGATTTACGCTTTGGGCCACTATTATGGCACTGCCCATTTTTGGCGAATTTGTATTTAGATTGGTAGAAGGTGACTTTAGACAACAATTGATAAAAGCCTTTAAAAAACCACTACATTATGTTTTGGCCGGTGGATTGGGCATCAGTTTTATTACCATGGCCATTTTTACCATGAGCTTAAATTATTTTAGGCCCTCCCAGCCACAGAAAATAAACATGCTGCCCATTGTTAATTTTCTAAATCAAGATGAGCACGATAGATGGCGCTATTTACCGCTCGGTTTTGGGGATCAAATGGCATGGCTGTCCGCACAGACCAATGCCATGACGGTGGATGGCAACTATCATTCCGCACGTAGGTTGCCCGAACTGACCACTAGGGCCATTGAACGGTTGGAAAACTCAAAGTTCAGGGGTGTGGAGGGCATTGGTTCCCTACAGCAATTTTTGACCGTACCTGAAAAATACAATCTGAAATACATTTTTTCCAACGATAAGTTTTACGACCCCATTCTCTATTTCTGCGGATGGCAGCGCCTGCAACAATTGGAGAACGGCATTATGGTCTGGGAGCGTCTCAACATCTCCCCTTTGCCCAAGGTAATTCCCAAAGATGACGTACCCAATTTCTTGAAACTGATGTGGGGACTGATTCCTGTAGGGACTTTGATTCTGGCGTTTATCATCAATATTCAAATTCCGTGGTACTGGAAGCTTAAGGGAAAAGCTGCCCCGGTGGACGATTATTTTCATCATGCACCTAAATACAATGGGATTTCCACAGGACTTTCCGTTGTAAATGGAGTTTGGGGCATTGGTATTATCGGTATCTTCCTTTTTAGCATCTATCATTTTTATTTGGACAATGCCACCCAAATAAGTGCTAAAAATGTAGTAAAAGCCTATTATGATGCCTTGGATTTTAAAGAATTTGAAAGAGCACATTCCTATTTAGACCCAGAAGAAGAAGTAAGTCTTTCTCAATATATGTTGGAAGTTTCGGTTACCGACGGCCTATTGAGTTCCTACGCCAAATTGGACGCAATCGGCATCACTGAAACCAAAGTATCTGAAAATTATGTAGAAATGGATGTGGCCACCAAATGGATCACGCCTTTGGAGAAAGTGGCCCGCAATTATCAACACACGGTCGTTAAAAAGAACGGACAGTGGTACATCAAACCCAAAAAAGTAGACAACGATATTCCGCCCAACCAATTGATCACGTCCAACCAAACCCAATATTACAACCATGGTCGTAGACGGATAACCACACAGCAAACCTACCATGAGGATATCCTTCGACAACCTATTTTAGAGGTATTGTCGGCAAAATTGGTAAAATATAAGGGCAGTTACAGTATTGTTGGAGAGCTTCAGAATATCGATAATGTACCTGCGGATGTCTCCATAAAAGGCACGCTGTACAATAAAAACGACAAGGAATTGGCACAGCACGATGTAAAATTCCATGCCAAACACAAGCTAATGCCAAAGGAAACCACTTCTTTCCGAATAGATTTTGAAGGTATTGCGTGGTCGTCCACAAAGGATACCCTGCCCCCCACTTTTGATCCCGACCAATTTACCCCGATCAGCCTGGAAGAGCAACCTGTTACATTTGACCTGCAATGTGCCGGCAACGTGGCCACTTCTGATCTATATAAATCGGTGGCCTTGCAAAACTGGCACTTGGACCAAAACCTATTAACGGGGACCTTATTTAATTACGGTACCCAAGAGGTTACCATACCTCAAATTTTGACTTCCTACTATTCGGACCAAGGGGATATTTTGTGGGTAGATCATCATTTTACATTGGATGGCATCCGTATCCAACGGAAACAGAGCTTCGAAATTCCTATGTTGGACTTGAAAGAAATCGAGGTGATTGCAGAAGGTTTGGAAAACTGTTACGTGAATGGAACTCCCAACACTGAAATCACCAACAACTATTTTTCAGATAGAAACAAAGCGGTTAAATGGGAAATGATGCGTCCATACACCGGAGAAGGGTACCATTATTTTAAAGTGGAGTTGAACAATTATATCGGTAATCCCAAATAGATGAAATTTTGGCAATACATAGGGCTAGTATGTTTAGGAGCAATCAGTTGCTCCAAACCTGTTGATGCCAATTTGGGAAAAACGGTAGAGGCCATTCAAATCACAACTACCCAAAAGGAGTTTATAGCCGGCGAAGCCATTACCCTTCAGTTTGATGGAGAAAAAGAGAACCAGCTCCTATTGATTCAAAATGGTTGGGGCACTATAGCCATACCTGCGGATAGTACACAAACCTCATTAACATTTTCGCTTCCAGCAACTGTTGCCCAAAAAAGCGGGTGGGTGCAATGGAAATTAATTGGCAATGAAACGATAACCGCTACAGGTGACTTTTTCATAAGACCTAGTACTACCTTGGCCGTGTCCATGGAAACCTATTTGGGACCGACCAGCATTTTTGCGGATAAAAAAGACCAAGCCATGATCGTATCCTTGCCGCAGGACAAGTTTGGAAACCCCATGCCAGATAGTACTCAAATCACACTAACGGAAAAGTTTAAGTCCGATCAAAAAAGTACCACCACATTGGTACAGGATATGATTTCATTTGCCTATGTGGGTAATAAAGCATCCGTAGGCGAACTTTTTATAGGGTCTCGTCTTGAGAATCAAATATCCAAAGAATTTACCGTTAGCGTTCTGCCTACTAAAGCTGCTGATTTCGCTATCAATTTTGAAAGACAGCATAGCTATGCAGATGGTAATCAGATAGTTTCCTTTACCAGCTCAACCATTAGGGATCAAAACAATAATATTGTTGCCGATGGAACCTTGGTCAATTTTGTGGTCGAGGATGCATCTGGCAATAGTTTACAGACGTACGGCACTACCTTGAACGGTGTTGCAACAGGCAAAATGCTCCATCCCGAGGTGGTAACGGAGTGGAAGGTAAAAGCACACATCAACGGACTATCACAAAGCAATAGCCTAAAATTGAATTTTGATGCAGCCGTAATGGATTATTTGGTGGATAGCTCGAAAGATGGCCGAATCATCAGCGTTGGACCTATTCTTAGTTATATGGGCCAATGGGTTCCCGATGGTATGGGCATCCAATTGGAAATGCAAGATTCAGATGGGAAGTCAGTACTGACTTTAAGTAGTACCACAAGAAAAGGAAAGGGAACATTTGAACTTCCCGAAGGGATAAATGCGAATACCCACAAGGGATTTGTAATTGTAGCAGGAATTAAAAAATCGGTTAACCATAAAACTGAATGATGGCTCGGAAAAACCTATATAGATCCTTGCTCTTATTGAGCTTTTTGGCCTTAAATGCAGGTATCATTTATGGTTTGGCGGCCGCTTGGAGTTTTCTGAACACTGGGGCGGACAAGTCTTCCATTCTTCATATTGGCGGTGCTATTGAAAAAGCCTATCAACCTAAAATCGTATGGACAACCAATGGGCAACGTGGCAGAAAAATATCCCAACAGGCCCTTACCGAACTCGAAAAAGACTATATCAATGCTTGGTATGTAAAAAATATTGCCTTATCAACTTTTGACGTACTTGGAATTGAAGATTACTACACCGAAGACGCCAGAGAACATCTCAAACAATTGATCAAGAACAATCTGGACAATCAAGTTCGGATAGAAGCCACTACCCTAGCTCATCATCCTCGATTGGAGTTTTATAGTTTGGATGGGAAATTGGCCGTGCTTACTGATAACCATGTGGTTCAGGTTGAAAAAATATTTGCTAACGGGCAATTCCTGCAGCAACAAAAATCCACACATAGTTATCAAGTAATTTTAATGTTGGAAGATGGTTTTTGGCGGGTTCGGCAAATGGTTAAAATTCAAAATCCACCTGAAGCCCAAGCACAAAGGGAAGAGGTTTCATTCAATGTGAACTCATTAAAGGGAATCAACTATTATCCAAAGGATAACCCATGGGATATGTTCGGGAAGAATTTTGACAGCGAGGCCATCAATGCTGATTTTGAGACCATAACATCCCTAGGTTTAAATTCCGTTCGGGTATTTGTTCCCTACGAAACATTCGGGGCTGCTACGGTAAAAACTGAATATCTTGACCAGCTTGAAGAATTGTTAAACTTGGCACAGCATAACAACCTGAAAGTTTTGGTCACCCTATTCGATTTTTATGGGAATTATGAGCTAATGGACTGGACCCTGACCCACCGACACGCCGAAACCGTAGTTTCCCGATTACAAAATCATGAAGCTTTGTTGGGATGGGACCTAAAAAACGAACCTGACCTCGATTTTGACAGTCGTGGCAAGGAAAATGTACTGGGTTGGCTTTCGGAAATGGCACAACTCATTAAAAAGAAGGATAGCATCCACCCTATTACCATTGGATGGTTTGCCCCCGAAGCGGCGATAAACTTGGTCGAGCAAGTGGATTTTGTTTCTTTCCATTATTACGAAGAACCAAAAAATCTAAAAGAGCGAGTCGCTGCCTTGAAAGAAGCGATCGGGGAAAAGCCGATGGTGTTGGAAGAATACGGAAAATCGAGTTACAGCGGTATTTGGAATTTGTTTTCCAACTCAAAAGAGGCTCAAGCCAATTATTTGTCTGAAATACAAATTGTTTTGGAAGAGGAGCAGCTTCCTTCCTTTATTTGGACCCTGCACGATTTTGAAACCGTGCCAACACAAGTGGTGGGTAGAAAACCCTGGCGAAAAGCACCACAAAAGCATTTTGGCCTCATAGATCTGAATGGTGAGAAGAAACCCGCCTATCATACAATCATAAAAAAAGAAAAAGGGACAACTAACTAAAGTTATCCCCCTTTCACACTTAACCTAAAAACCTATGCTATACTTGTCTCGTTAATTTCCTGTAATTCTTGCGCAGGAGTTGGCAACAATCCTTTTTTTGCCTGTATCACTTTAAAATGATCCAGGTACATTTCGGTGATTTTGGACATGGGCAGCGAACATGCTGCTTTATAATTTGCTTTCCCCAAGTGAGTTCTGTACGTCTCATTGGTCAAAATACTTTCCAATGCTTTGGATAAAGATTCCACATTCTCCGGCTCAAAGAATTCGCCTCGGTAGCCTTCTTCCCTGACCAAGATGCCCAAGTCTCCCAAATCTGGCAACACTACCGCCTTTCCATAACTTCCTGCTTGGTGCAATACTCCGGAACTTCCTGTTGTAGATGTGTAAGGAAAAACCACTACGGCACTGTCCCCGAAAATATGTGGAACATCTTCCTCGGCCACATATCCGGTAAATCTTAGATTCTTTACATGGCTGTATGTCTCTTGCACATTCTCCAAGTACCCTGGTGTGTTTGGACTATCCGTCCCAGCGATTACAATTTCAATATCCAGATCGGATTTTGTACGCAATAATTCAACGGCTTCGATCATTGGCTCCACTTTTTTGTAGGTCCCAAACTTTCCGAAAGCCATTACCTGCATAGGGCCTTTTGGTAAATCGTAGTTGGGAGCTGGTGGGGTTTCGAAGGCGCCATGTGGCACGAGGGCTACATTATTGACCTTGTACTTGTTTTCCAAAATAGTTTTGTACTTGCTGATGGTAACGGCCAGTACATCCGAGGCCAATACAAAGCGTGTTAGGGTGGTACCAATAAAATTGTATATTTTTTTAAGGAATCCGTTCTGAGTGATTCCTGCATTTTCCAAATCCACTTGCTCCAAAATATTGTGCAACAAAGAGATGGTAGGAATGCGCATCATTTTACAAACAAAAGGCAATAAAAGTCCAAGAGCGGCAGGAACCTTTTTGTCACCAAACTTCAAAAACTGAAGATTGAACAAAACAGCATCTGGTTTTTCTTTTCTGATGGCCTTTGCCACTCTGTACATATTCTTAAGGTCGTTGAAGTTCCAACACTCCTTAACAGTTATAGGACATCCTTCCTCTTCAAAGGAAAGGTCTTTTGGTGCTTCGGTATGGTCCGTAAGCAATACAATCTCGCTTACTTCTTCTTGAAGTCTAAAATGTTTTACCAGATGGTATCCATATTCGGTAAGGGTTACTTTACTTGGGGGATACGCTGTTACAATTGCTAGTTTCATAAGGTTAAGTTTTTGTTCTATAAGATTTTAGTGATACAAATATCCGCACAAAACCCTGTAAAAAAGGCGATTAAAGGACGGTTGAACAAAAAGTGTAGACGAATGGAAAAGATGAAACGATAAGTTTAAATCCATAAAAAAGGGCCGGAAAACAACATGTGCTTTCCAGCCCTAGGCCTGCCCTCTATTATGGGGGAACCCTATCTCCTATGAGATAAAAAATAGAGTATTTGAACGGCAAGCAACACCAACATTACCAAAATCTGTAGTTGGACCACCATGGCCAAACTACTATGGAACAACACAATCAAAACTATCTGTGACACACCCATCACTGCTGAAAACAAAATGGGTTTATAATGATCTAAGGATAAAAAGTAATAAGTAAAAATATTTGCCACGGCAAACAAAGATGTGGCCAGTGCATATTGCCACAACAATGAAGCCATGGACAAATAGGCATCTCCAAACAGTAAGGTGATGATAAGCTCTGGGAACAAGGCACAAGCTACTACTATTGCTGTGGAAAGCAAACCGATATACCCAACATACTTAAACAAAATATGCCCCGTAGGCTTGCCTTCTTTTTTAAGACGAACCACGGTGGGCAAGAGCAACATTACGAACATCCAGGCCACAAAATACACCACGCGGCCGATCAATGCCAAGGAAGCGTAAAGACCTGCTTCTTGTGCTTCAAAAAAGTGTTTCACCAATATAATATCGCTATTGTTGATGATGATCTGGGTCAATTCGTAGCCGGCCGTGATCAACATAAAAGTCCGCACCTTTGACCATTCCAAACCTGTAGGAGCTTTTGCTGTTTTTGCAAGGCTCAACTTTTTGTAAGGGAACAATCCAAACACCAGGGAAACCAAAATTCCAAAAGAGACCAATGCACCAAAATGGTCACGAATTACCAAAAAGGCCAATAGGGTAATTCCCAATCTGCCCCACATTTCCAATTGATAGGAGATGGCCAATTTGGCAAAGGATTCTTCCCCTTGATATTGACCTCGGTTTACGCTCATTACAAAGTAGATAGGAACACCCACTGCAAAAATTCGGAACATTACCGTGTTTTCCGTGTGCAAAATATTTTGGAGCATTGGGGCTGAGAAAAATACCATTGCCCCCAACAAACATCCAATCAAAAGTGCAAAAGCACCTATTCGATTTCTAAAAACATCCCATTGATCGGATGGTAATGTGGCAACAAATTTTGCTGTTACCAACTGAAAAGTCATTCCCAAAAATGAGAGCACCAACAGCAAGGTCACCAACAAGGCTGCATCCGCAAAGGCTTCTGGACCCAAAATGCGCCCCAACAATAAATTATAAATATAGTTTCCTCCGTTAACCAATAAGGCACTCAGCATAAAAAGCTGTTGAGGGGAAATTCGGTTTTTTACTAGGTTAAGAACGGTCATAGCATAAAAAATTATGAGGTGGCTTTTAAACACAGTTGCTTCAAATCCTTTTTGGGCAACCATCCATTTATGGTGAAATGGCAATCCAAAAGCACTGCATTGGCAAACATTTGAATCAATACCTTACTTGCCAAATCATCGATTACCGAAACTCGTTGTAAATCAAGTTTAACGGTAGTACCTCGTTTAATGAAGTTTTTCATATGTCTTTCAAAAATCTTGATGATGGTACTGTCCAATCGTCCATTTACTGAGAAGACTCTTCTACATTCGGTGATTTGTAAAGCCATGATTTTTAGTTGTTGAGGTTAAGATTTATTCGACTTGTTACAGCAAATATCCACTGATTTGACGTTTTAAATTGGACGGTGTAGACGGATGACGGATAGCTGTAGACGAATGGTAAGGTTCGCCCTTCGGCCGCGGAAAGACTCGTTTTAACTTTACCATATCAAAAAAACCTCAAAAGCTTAACCTATGAAACGCTTTATTCACATCATCATTTTTGTGGTCGCCATACAAGGAGTTTTGGCCCAGTCCGAAATGGAAACCGGATTTCAACTTTTGGAAAAAGGGAACTTCTCCCAAGCTGAAAACTTTTTTGGTGATTTCCTTAAAAATAATCCCGATAACAAAACAGCTCAAATCTGCTACGGGCGTGCTGTGGGGCTGAACGGAAACCCGAACAAGGCCAATACCTTATTTAATGGTATGTTGGAAAAGCACCCGGATGATTACGAGGTTCGCATCAACTATTATGAATCCTTTTTATGGGGCAAACAATTTAAAGCTGCGGAAAAATTGTACGCGGGGCTAGTTGAAGATTACCCCAACAAATTTGGTGCTGTTTTAGGTTATGCCAATACGTTGAGCAATCTTCAAAAATATAAGGAAGCTTTACAATGGATAGAAAAAGCTTTGCAATTGCAACCTGGTAATCCAAGTGCGCTTACTTCAAAAAAATACATGAACCTTGGGTTGGCCAACACTTTGGTACAGGCACAGAATTATGATGAGGCAAAAATCAAACTAAAATCCATTTTCAACGATTTTCCAAATGATCGGGAAACCTTGCTGAACTTGGCCAATGTATTTTTGATTACCAAAGAGGTCGATAGTGCAAAAACGTCCTATCGCAGACTTGCCATTTCTGCAAAAGACTCTGTTGTGGCTCTAAACGGAATTGCCTTGGCCGAGCATATTGGGGAAAACGATAAAGTGGCCTTGAAGGTTGCCATCCAATCAAAAAATAAAGTAGACAAGATCAACGATAACGAACTTAAGGAAAAGACGTTTGAACGCTACGCCCAAGCCCTGATCTGGAACCGAAAGTTTGTTTCTGCCAAAAAATACATCGATAGTCTTTCCAACCAATTTGGTGATAAAAATTGGGTGTTGGCCCTTAAAGCCACCCATGGAATGTACACCGGGAATATTAAGAGCAGTCTACAGCATTATGACGCTATTCTGGCATCGGACAGTACATCTTTTGATGGAAATTTAGGAAAGGCCAATGCGCTATTCGCCCTCGGAAGGATAGAAGAGGCATACGCCGCCACCAACAAAACCTTGTCGATTTTTGAAAATCAAAAAGATGCGCAAGGGCTAATTGAAAAAATAAACGGACAATATAGCCCTTATGTACAAGAAACGGCTTCTTACAGTTTTGATAATGGGAATAACATAGCATATGCCACCAATACATCGGTGAACCTGCCATTGTCCACCAAGTTGCAAACCGTTGTAAATTATCAGTACCGATTAACAGAAAATTCAGAAACCTCAGCAAAAGCGCATACGCATACCGCAACCGCTGGAGTTACCTACGCTATGCTGCCGAAGTTGAAAGTAGTGGGCCTAGCAGGAATCAACAATGCCCAGTTCAATGGTAATGGCTACTCGCAACCCATTATAAGTGCTAAAGTGGTTATAGAACCGTATCGTTTGCAAAACTTGGAGGTTGGATACCAACGAGAGGTTCAAAATTTTAATACGGATTTGATAGAGCGTGAAATTGTAATGCAGCATTATGGTTTAAACTACAACCTTGGTTCCAATTTTGGATTGGGATGGTACACACAGCTTATGCACACAGAGCAAAGCGATGACAACCAACGCGACCTTTTGTTTACTTCTTTGTACTACACTGCATTGCGAAAGCCCAACTTAAAGTTTGGACTCAACTACCAGTACTTGGCCTTTGCGGAGCAAGTGCCTACCATCTATTTTAGTCCTGAAAAATACCAGGCCGGGGAATTCTTTGCTGAAGTGAGCGGAAAATTTAGCGGTAACTCCACCTATAGAATCAATGCGGCAACGGGTTTACAGCAGGTGGAAGATGATGATATGACTTCTATTTTTAGGGTAGAAATGAATCTAAAACACCAATTTACCAAACGATTGAGTGGCGGGTTGTACGGAAAATATAGCAACATTGCCTCGGCGACTGCAGCAGGCTTCCAATTTACTGAAGTGGGCATACAACTGAAATGGCTTTTTAAAAAGCAGCCTTTTTTTAATGGGAGCATTGCTTCAAGGTAGAATTTCTATTCTCTAAAAAGTAAAGCCCGGTCATAAATGATCGGGTTTTTTAGTTAGTCTTCTATTCCAAATTGGTTTTTGATAATTCGCTTGACAGCCTTTCTTGACCTAGGCACATTGTCCGTCTTTAAAAATTCATCTAATTGCATGGCAATACTGTTCAATTCAACATCCTCTTTCAATTTGAGTTGGTTCTCCCTCATCCGTCAGTATTAATTTAATACATCCCCTTCAGTTGTACAATTAATCAAGGAATCCAAAGAAATAAGACTCAATGGTCAACCTATTTCCAATCAAAATTTGAGCTAGCTGCAAGATGTCCCCAATTTTGGCTTACGTTTTTTACCCGGCAGGCATTGTTTTCAATCCATTCCAATACCTTATGATACTGAAGTTGGTTGAGGACAAGAATGTATTCATTTAAATACTTCGCGTGGCATCTATCAATTTCAGAAGTAATTCTTTCAAAGGCCTCTACCTTTTGAAATTGCGCAATAATCTGTTCTGATCTATAAAAGAAGTCATCTACTTCTTCTTGGTTCTGAATAATTGTTAGAGTTGTATCTAAGTTTATTAAAAATAGTTTCTGAATGAATTATCAGTTTTTAAAGCTCTATTTTTTAATTACGCTTCATACTGGGAAAAACATTCTCCTTTATCAGTATTGCTTCCACATTCAATTCACCATTTTCCGTCATAACAATCAGTTTCAAAACCAAAACAAACCAAAATCATATCACTTCAGAAGGAAAATCGGTGTTGTTTAAAACAAGCCTTAGAGATGATTTTTTAATCAATTTGAAGAATTAATCAATGCCTCCAGTATTATTCAATAAAAAACTCCCCTTAAAAAGGGGAGCCTTCATCAAAAAAACAACAACCTATTTAACCGCATTTATTGTCGTATAATTTTTCCGCTGTACCGCTTGCTATTGGTAACATCTCCAACTTGATACAAGTATATTCCCTTTGGCAGATGACCCAGCTCCAAGCGTATGGTATTCTCGTTTCCTGTTGGAGCGTGGGTATCTGCATAAAGTACCTGTCCACTTAAATTCACGACATGTACATACACTTTACTGGTTTTTTCCGGTAACGATATATCCGTGTATTCCACAAAAGGGTTCGGGTAATTTTTAAGCTCCAGCTCAGTATTTGGATCCAAAATGCTGATCAGATCGTCGCCAAGATCCAAACTATTGGTTTCGTCAGTGGTAGGGTCTTCTTGTTCATTTTCAGGTTCTTGCTGAATTTCTCCATCAACCGTTAAGGCCATTTGATCCACTTCCAGTTCAAACGATGTATAATTTTGATAGTCCCCCTGCACAGAAATTACAATGGTTCGCAGTTGTCCAAAGTCCATATTTTTTCCTTCGTGGTTTACAAAGTCTGAAAACGATAAACTGTATTGCGTTTTTTCGGCATTGGCATCCAAGCTATAGCGAAGACGCTCGCTCCACTCGCTCGTGGCATCGGTAACCAAACTTATCTCTACGGGAGTCTGGTTTTTGATGTTGAAGTGCAGATACTGGTAATCATCGATTGGCAATTGTAGGTCACCGGCCAAAATATTACGGAATACGTTAATGGTCTCCTTAACTTCTCCCTTGGCCACTACTCCCCTTTCCACAATATGTCCATCTAAATCCCATTCTTGGTGTTCAACCACTTCAAAAACTTCAACACTATCGGATTGTGTATTGTAATCCACACCCCATGGGCCATCAGCCAAGTAAATTGCATCGTGTTGATAAGAGTTTTCGGCTATAATGGAAAGTCCCATATCAAACAAGTGTCCAGACTCTACTGTAATCTCCTGTTCCCATTCACCGTTTAAGTCGATGATGGTATTTAAATTCTGAAGGTTTTCTTGTTCGGTGGTCTTATAATTTCCATCCAGCAATAACCAGGTAGCCTTGCTTTTGTTGATGATATTCAGGTGCAATTTTCCGTTTTTGTAATATCCATTCTGAATGAATACAGTAGGCAATACATTTTCCCCATCATTGGATTTCAATGTAGATTCCTGGCCCAAATTGGCAAGAATCTCGTTTACAACAGTGCTCACCTGTCCCATACTATTTCCCCAGACTTGAAAGTTCATATAATCCCCGGCAGGGTACTCGGCCAAGTTCCAACGGCTGTAAACTGTGCGATCCGCTCCGTCCTCTTTCACCGAAAATACCACAGCATACTCCACATTGCCATTAGCTCGTTCCAACTCGGAATAGATCAATTTATGTCCTTGTAGCTCGATGGTCCTTAAATCCTTCAGTTTGGAATTGTTAAGACGATCACAGATTGTTTTTGTATGGTTGTACACCTCTCCTTTGGTGTTCAGTGCCAGAGCGGCAGAAACCCTATCCGTTCCTTGGTAATAATCGATTCCGAATACTTCATCTGCATTGGTAATGGCCAAAAGGTCCTCAGGGCTTGAAACATAAGAAGTTTCTGTGCCAAACATTCCAGTGCTTGGAAAATAACCATCCAAATTACCCGATTTGGCCATTAAGGACTTGTAGGTCTTCTTGTCGTACTTGTTTTGCAAGGCACGCTTGTTCTTAAAAGTATTGGCCTTGTTTCGGTCAAAATTTCTTTTTGCGATCAAGCTGGCCAAGTCTCCATTACTTTCCAATCCGCCATCATTTCCGGAGGTAACAGGTGCGTGGTCCGTAATTTTATTATAATTGGTGGTTTTTATGGCCTCATACGGATTGGCTGTGATGTAAAAAAGAGCATCGTTAAAATCGTTGTCACAACTTGCATAATCCCGTCTAATGTCCTCAAAACCCAAAATAATTCGCTCGTTATCTGGATCGTTCAACAATACATTGTGATGTCTGAGAAATTCAAGAGCTTCTGGATTATAGTCGGGATTAGAGAACAACTGCCATAGTCCTGGAGTTACCTGCCCTTTCCAACCATTGGCCAACAATACCCAACCAATGCCCGTACCGGCACTAAATCTTCCAATTTTTACCTTATGTCCAGTTTCCAAGCTTCCACCACTATATTTTGCGGAGACATTTGGAAAAATAATGGTAATATCTTCTTCTTTGGGAGCAGTCAATTGAGGTTGATCTACATCATAAGTATAAAAGCCAAGAACGTTTTTATATCCTGCACCCTCTCCCACAAAGGTTACCCATACATCGGCATCTTTATCCAAAATAATATCGGTATCGTACCCGGAAGTTATATACTGCGGATTATAGTTGGGTACTGGAAATCCTTCGGGAAGGGCATTGCTGATCATATCCAAGGTTTCTTGGGAAACATTATCCTTTCCATCAAAATAAAGGGGGGTTCCATCTGATGTATAATCTCCCAAATACTTATAACCATATTGTTGGGCAGTTGCCCATCCAAAGGTTAACAATGTTGCCAAAAGAAGTATAAATTGCTTCATGATCGTAGGTTTAAGAATATGATACAAAATTGATGATTTCCAAGCCTTTAATCATGGCTCCCTCGGTGAATGAAAACTTTCTGTAGACGGATGGTTACCAGTAAGGGACAAGCAAAAAAAAACACCCAAATGGGCGTTTTATAGTTTATCCGATCGATTGCTCTTACTAAATCAATCCAAAATAATGGACTGTACCAGCTACGACAGCATACAATACTCCAAACTGTAATGATAGTAATGCTTTACGAATATGTGTAAATACTAATCGATTTTTCATAATTATGAAGATTTGGTTTGTACTCCTACAAAGCTATATTACATTAAGTCGGTAATTACTTGTGGAGCGCTGAAAACCAAAAAACTGTAGGTAGGTTTAAAAAAAGTGTGGATAATTGCCTACAACAGGTTCAACCTACGCATTAATTCCGGTCGGTTAGACCTACTTATGGGAATCACACTTTTTTCAATAAGTACGCTATTGTCCTCAATATCCACAATTTTATTAAAGTTGATCACATAGGATCTATGGATTTGCAAGAACTTGTCCTCTGGCAGTTTTTCCAGTATTTTTTTTAAGGTGGTGTGCACCAAATAATCCTTTGACTCAGTTTTAATATTGATGTAGTCCCCTTTGGCCTCGATCAACAGAATCTCCGCGAATTTCAGTTTTATGAGTCTCCGGTCTATATTAATATATAAATCTTCGCCCAAGCCATTTTCTTGCTCGTTCGCAGTCGATGCAGTTGAAGATGGGGCGCTTGAACTATTTTTTACTTTTTGAATACATTTTTGAAAACGTTCTTGGGTTATGGGTTTTACCAAGTAATCCACAATGGCCTCGTACTCGTAAGATGCAATGGCAAATTCGGTATCCGAGGTGGTCATCACAATTTTTGGAGGATTTTTTAGGGTCTGGATAAAATCAATTCCCGTGAAGCCCGGCATGTGAATGTCCAAAAAAACCAGGTCCACTTTAAATTGGTTCAAGAATTTGATGGCCTCGATGGCATTATCAAACTCTTCCATAACATTAATTTCAGGAACCTTTGAGCATAATTGTGACACAATTGCCCTTGCTGCTGCTTCGTCATCAATTATTATACAATTCATTTTAAATAGTTTTTAGGTAGTGCTCCACATCTTTTAAAATCGACAAGAATTCATCTTTAAACGATTGTTCGCCATCTCGCAGTTCCTTCTCGTGCTTTACGGCCAAAGTGTAGGCATTGTGTAAACCTAGAACGTTTAATTTATGCTTTATCTTGTGCACATGCTCGGAAGCTTCGCGAAAAAGTGCATTTTTTATGGTATCCAGGTATTCCTCTTGTTCCGTTGGAAATTCCTCCTTTAATATACCGATAAATTTTTGACGAAAGACCATATCTCCTTCGGCAAGGTTGTCCACGTACTCTAGATTTGGGATTTCTCTCATAGGTTTTGTTTTTTTAGGGTAAAATGAAATGTAGTTCCCATATTCTCAATACTGTCCACCCAAATATTCCCTTCATAAAGGGATACTATCTTTTTTACCAGAGCCAAACCAATGCCCGTTGCCATGGCATCGTCCTCCAATTTATGGAACATATCAAAAATATCCGATTGATGCTTTTCCGGTATTCCCTTTCCATTGTCCGCAATGGCAAAATACCAATGGTCGCCTTCGTCCTTAAAATCGACCCGGATAGTTCCTTGTTTCTTGCCTTCGGTAGCCTTAACGGCGTTGGTCATTAAATTCATGAAAAGCTGTTCGATCTTGTAGCGATCGTAATACAGCTGGGGCAGCTGCCCAGGAACCTTAAACTGTACATTTTTGGGTACAAAAATACTTTGTTGAATACCGGCAAGCACTTCGCCCAATTCAAAAATATCGTTGGAAGCGTTCTTATCCTGTAATGTGGCATGTTTTAGTATACCGGTGATGAGCTTGTCCATTTTCTCCAAGTTCCCAAGTGCCAAGGATAGATTTTGTTTGCTCTGATCGGACAGGGTATCTTTTTCGTCTTCCTCGATCCAGGTTATCAGCGCGCTAATGTTCCTAATGGGTGATTTTAGATCATGGGATACCACATGGGCATAACTGTTTAATGATTCATTCTGACTTGCCAAATTCTTGAGCAGTCTATCTTTCTCGGTAGTCATTTCTGATGCTCGCTGAGCCAATTCCCCGATTTGTCGGGCCAATTTTTCTGCATCAAAATCACTGTCCACAATGTTTTTTGGAACTTCTTGTTGTTTAAAGTTTGCCTGCAGGGCGGAAAGTGCGCTTTCAAGCGAGTTCAATACCTGTTTCTGTCGGGCAGCTTCCTTTTCCAGTTCTCTATTGGCATCGTACAACTCATCCGAACTTAGTGCTGTGGCCCTTTGTAGCATCCTCAGCTTTTCGTCGTAATTTTCGTAAGAGTTGGCAATGGCGTCCAAAAGCTGATCCAAATCACGATTGTCCGAGTAAGTTTCGGGCAGGTACTTTTTAAGCTGTCTTTTTAAAAGGCTGTGCATTACTCGCTGAATAAAGTCAAAGTCATGGTTTGGTTATGTAATTTACAGGTATTCTGACCTGCAAATGGTGCCATTTCCCCATAAGAATAAAAGCCGGATACCGCCACATTCTCGCCTATAACCTGGGTTACTTCCTCGATTTCTTCCTCGGTTCGTTGATCCATTACCAGTTTTCGTCCCACACAGCTGATCAATATGGCCAGTTGGGATTCGTTTTCACGTTCTTCCACAGCGAGTTTGGCCGCGGACCTTGCCCCATTGGCGATATCGTCCACCGTGGCCATCATTAATTGTACTTTGGAACCTTCGGGTACGTCCCCGGCCAATATCATGGCATTATGTTCTTCATCTATATTCAAAATGGTACGTACAATAGGTTCTTCATCATTGGTCTGTACGCTAAGTGGGTACAGAAGCGCCGACTTGGGAAGTTCGCTCGCCTTATCGCCCAAATATTTTTTATACAAATCCAAAGCTGGCTTGCCATCGAGCTCGAACAAAATGTTCTTTCGCGATTTTGTAATCAATCGTTCTGGTCCAAAGGGGGTCCATCCGCCAAAGTTGGCACAACTGATTTCCAAAGTATCACCATAGAACCCAATAGCCACAACCTCTCCTTGTTTAGGATGCTCATTATAGGATGACAGGGTGACCTCAAAGCGGTCATCATCCCCACAGAGTCCTCCGGAAAGACCAAAATTACCCTTACCTACATGTTCCAGTCCTGCGATAAGTTCACTACCGTTTACAGTGCTTCCTTCCGAAACCACAAACACATGTTTTAAGTTTTCGGTGGGAAATTCTGATGCCAGAACTTTGCCCAGATCGGCATCATCCTGATCAAATTCGGCCACATTCTTGCTTTTTACCAAAAAATGGCTTTTTTCGAACTCAACTGCGGTCAATGTTACTGTTCCGTCCAATACTTTCTCCCCCAAAATCTCTCCCGAGGTTGACCCAAACACCAAATGTCCATCGGGAAACAAGTTTCTTACTTCTTGGTACAGTTTTTCCTCTTGCAATAAGTACCTATTACCAAAAATGAGAACCAAAGGTTCTTTCAGCTCGGTTTTTTCCGAGATAAACTCAAAATTGGTATTAGATTGTTTTTTCGCTTGTAAGATCTTCATGGCGTTCGGTTTTAAGGGGTTGCTTTTCTATGGTAAAATGGAAATCGGTACCGATTCCTTCTTCGCTTTCTACCCAAACGGAACCGTTATATCTGTCGATGATTTTTTTAACTATGGATAGACCTATTCCTGTTGATTTTTTATCGGTTGAGGCAGACTGAAAAATATCGAATATTTTTTTGTGATATTTTTTCGGGATACCCACTCCGTTATCCTTGATGCGGAATTTCCAATGATCGGATTCTTCTTGAAACAGTACTTCTACCTTTCCTACTTTTTTATCGATATGGACGACCGAATTTGAAATAATGTTTTGGAACAATTGATGCATTTTGGTCCTATCTGCGATGATATTTGGTAAGGGAACAGGGGCGACTACCTTAACATTTTCTGGAATGTAAATGCTGTCCACAATACCAGAGATTACCTCGTTTAGGTCTATTTGTGTATTGTTCAATTCCGAAGTATTAGCGGTGGAATAGGCCAATATGCCACTGATCAGGTTTTCCATGGATTCTATCTTGTCCTGGATCATGCCCAAATATTCCCTGCCGGTTTCGCCCAAGGCTTCACTATAATCATTTTTCAACCAACTGGCCAAGGCTTCAATACTTCTTAGCGGCGATTTTAGGTCGTGGGAAACTACATAGGCATATTCTTTTAGGCTTTCATTGCTCTGCTCCAGTTTATCCAACAACTTTTCTTTTTCCAGTTGTAGATTTTTTTGTTCGGTTATATCCAAATGGATTCCGATAGAACCTATTACCTTGCCTTTTTCGTCATATCTTGGTGCGCCACTGATCAACCAATGGCGAAACTCATTATATTTATTGATAACTTCTACTTCATAAGAATCGGATTGGTTTTCGATTCTTTTGGCATTCTTTTCCGCAATAACGGACTTATCTTGAACTGAAAGTACGTCGCTGGCATTTTTCCCAATGAGTTCGTCTTCGGTAAATCCGCTCATATCGCAAAAACTCTGGTTTACCATTTGAATACGATCATTGGTATCCACTTCGACCAGCCCTAGATTCATATTTGCAATTATTCCACTGTATTTGTCCTTTTCGGCTTGGAGGTTTCGCTTAAAGGTCCTGTTCAACGTTACGTCCCTGTAACTCCATAGGTGGCCTTTGTAAACACCATCGCTAATTACGGGAATGTAATCGCGTTCCAAAATACGGCCATCCACCATTTCCAGTTCATCGGCAAGTACCGGCTCCCGATTTTCGAGAATCTCCGCTATCCTGGCCATAAATTGATCTGGGTTTTTAAATAGATCTTTAGTTTTTTCTGCAGCACAACCACAATCCATTCCTGTCATATCTTCAGGGTTTGCAGGAACACTGAACATTTCGCAGAATTTTTTATTAGTGAGGGCTATATTTCGGTTTTCGTCCTCCAAGAGTACCGCCATTTCCAAATTCTTGATCAATGTGGACAGCCTGTTCTCGGATTCCTTTAATTGTTTCCGTTGGTTTGCCAGTAGATTTTCAATATCTTTTTCTTGGGTGATATCACGCAAAATTCCTTGGGCGGCAATGGGATTTCGATTACGGTCGTAGATTATACTTGCATTTATCTGTACAAATTTCTCTTCGCCATTGGGGAGTATGATCTTGGATCTATAATTTTTTAGCACACCCGTATCCAAAAGAGTTTGAACGGATTCTGCTGTATATTGCGCAAAATCGGGGTGTACATAGCTGGATAGATTGATTTTAGGGCTGTCTTTGTCGAACTGAAGAAAATCCTTTGCAGATTCGTTGCTTCGGACCACGTTGAATCCAAGGTCCATAACCACGTAAGAATCAATGATACTCAAAAATCCGGCATCTACCTCGTCGGTTTTTTCGTCCAATAGATTCTCCAGCCGCGCATTGGCTCTTTTAAGATGCTCTGCGGTATCGTAAAGTTCCTTGGATTTTTCCTCGAGTATCCTCTCGGCCTGTGCCCTTGCTCTTTTTTGGCGCTCCAACGCCCTTTTTAAAATTGCTATCTCATCCTTGGCCATCCTGTACAACATCAAATTTGACTTCGGTTCCGTCCTCTTTTAAAAGTTCGTAGGTAACTTTGGAGGTGGTATTAAAATGTTCAAAACATTTTTCTATTAATCCGTGAGCCAATCGATATAGTCCCCTAGAGGAAACATATACCATGGAAATTGATGTATCCGTTTTATCCAAGATGTTAAAAGTGGGCAGTTCGGCGTCGGGATAGAGTTTTTGAACATGCACATGAATATGATCTTCAATGGAATAAAGCAATCCGATGGGAGAGGTATAACTTTTTATTACTTCGGGATGCGCCTTTACCAAACTTCCGAACAAATAATGGCCAAAGGCATACAATAGGTCGTCTATGGACATATTGGTCTTTTGGCTCAAACTTTGTAGAAGGGCCACCATTTCGTTAAAATCGTAGGTTCCAACAGAGGTATAAATGCCGTCCGAGGGCAAGTCGGCCGCTTCGATAATGTCATCCACGGTCTCCAACCCAAACTGGTCTTCCACCATTTCCAAAAATTCGGTAAATACTATTCCTTTCATAATCTGGCTTATTCGTTTCAAAAGTAGGAAAACATTTACCCAATGAGTAAGTTTTGTTGTGAAATGCCGTTTTTAACTAGGCTTTGACCAGTTCGTTGATGTTCCAATACTCCAGAACGTTTCGTATTTTGGTTTCATAATCCTCGTATTTGAGGGGTTTTATAATATAACCTGCAATACCTATTTTGTAACATTCCAATAGATCGTCCCGGTTTTCGGATGTGGTAAGCACTATTGTGGGCAAGTATTTTATTTTTTTATGTTCTTTTAATATGCCCAAGAATTCGATTCCGTTCATTCGGGGCATGTTCAGATCCAGTAAAATAATATCCGGCAAGGATTTGCCAGACTCCAAATATTCCAACGCTTCTTCACCGTTTTTAGCTTCGATCAAGGTATGCTTGGTTTCCAATTTGGAAAGGGTTCGCTGAAACTTCATGGTTTCGATAGCGTCGTCCTCAATGAATAAGATGTGCATTGTTATGGAATTTAAGTGATGGTCAAAATAAGTCAATTATCCTGAGATTTGATCTTCAAGAGCGATTAAACACTCATTTACTGTAGACGAATGGTAAATATGTGTCGACGAATGTAATTGGAAATCCCACCAATTTTGGTGTTCCATCAAATTTGAATAGGTCGGCAATCCCTGTACACATTGGGATGAAAGTCCTTGATCGATTAATTTTTGTTATCAAATGCATTACAACGATCAATATATGTAATACAGAATAATTTTGTAGATTTATATATGTATCCCCCTACAAATAGTGTTTTAATTTATCAAATCGGAACTTTTCTTTATGTGGAGTAGAATTTTGAAGGTTATTGCGGCACTGTACATCCCCTTATTGATTTTCTCGCTTGTTTGGTCGCATTGGGCAAAACAAAATTTGATTGATAATTTGGTGGCGATACAGCAAAAGGATATCGGTAAAAAGAACTATCAAATATTAGATCAATGTGAAGTCCTTATAGATATTACCTCCTACTGGGCCAATGTGTCCATACCCGTCGGTTCTTTGGACAGCAATAAGGTGGACACCAAATTTATCGAAGAATACATAAGGATTATGCAAGGTTACGATCCTTACGACCAACTACGATTTTTAGATTTACATGGGAACGAGATTTTACGTTACGAACGGATTGACAAATACACCCTGAAACCCAAGCCATTGCAACGCAAGGTAGATCGTGATTATTTTCAAAAAGGTCTGTCGCTTAAAAAAGGACAGATCTATATTTCTTCCATAGACCTTAATAGAGAATATGGCATTCTAGAATTACCCCATAAGCCTGTTATTCGTGGGGTAACCCCAATTTTTGATACCAATCAAGAACAAGTAGGATTGGCGGTCATCAATTTTAACATGACCAAGGTTTTTAATTTGATCAACACAAGACTATCCGAAGACAACTTTTATTTGATCGATGGTCAAAAAAATGTTCTCACAACCAATGCTTCCAAGAGTATTCTTCCCCATCAAGCCAAAATGAGCAAGGTGGATTCCATAATCAGGAAAAAAATCGAGTTAAAAAGCCTAATTTTTAAAACAGATACCGTATTTGTAGAAAACGGAAGCCTTTGGTTATATAAAAATGTGAATATCGGTTTTGAAAAAGATGTTGGCATGAACCGTTATGAGCAAGCTTCCAACATTGTAACGGATAACGACTGGGCCATCATCCAGGAGGTCCCGGAATCTTATATAGATGCCAGACAATCTGTTGTCAATAAGAATTTGGTACTTATGAACATTTTAACGGCCATAGTTGCATTTTTTGTCGCATGGTACTATGTACAACTACAAAAAGAACGGTTGGATTTTATCGTCCAACTGGAAGAAAAGAACAATGCATTGGCCAAGGGCAAGGTGCAACTTGAGGCAACCAACTTATTGCTCAAAAAAGTAAACAACAAATTGTGGTTGCGCAACCAGCAATTGGAAGAGTTCAACTATGTGGTGGCACATAATCTTAAATCACCGGTGAGCAGTATGTCCATTGTGGTGGATTTATTAAGTAAATCCAAAGATCAAAAATCTTTTGACGAATTTTTTCCAAAACTTAGATCCATTTCCGAGAGCATTAAAACCCTTACCGAAGATGTACACACCTACGTTTCCATATTGAGTAATAAAAAGCTTAAAATTGAGAACGTAAACTTGTTGTTGTTGCTCAAGGATGTTGAAAACGATTTTGTTGAAACCCTTTTGGACCGCGAGGCCAGCAACTTTAAGACCATATATAAACTGGACGCCTGGCACTCTCTTAAATGCTCCAAGTTTTACATGAAGAGTATTTTTCAGAATTTGTTGTCCAATGCCATTAAATACAGAAAACCTAATGCCGAATCCCATTTTATTGTAGAATCAGTATGGGAGAACAACCAAAAGGTTCTGTATGTTCGGGATAACGGGCTCGGTATAAATATGGACCGCCATCGAGATAGTATGTTCAAGCTTTATAAAAGGTTCCACCGTAATGTTTCTGGCAAAGGTATGGGCCTATTTATAGTAAAATCGCAATTGGAGGCCATGAACGCCACAATCGAAATAGAGAGTGAAGAAGGTGTTGGTACAACGTTTAAAATAAAATTTAGCTAATATGAAAAAGTCGAGTATTTTATTGGTAGATGATGACGAGATTTATTTGTTCGTCACAAAAAAACTATTGAACAGCTTGTCTGATGATCTGATCGTAAACAGCTTTACGGATGGTGAACAGGCGCTGGAATATGTGCATTTATGTTTAAGTGAAAACGTCAACTTGCCAGAAGTTATCCTTTTGGATATCAATATGCCTTATTTGGATGGTTGGGGTTTTCTATCGGAATTCAAGAAAATAAAGCCAAAACTGGAAGACCAAAAAGTAAAGATATTCATGGTTACTTCCTCCAACAGTGAAGACGATATTAAAAAAGCCAAAGAGTTTGAAGAGATTACTGGCTATGTTGTAAAGCCCATTTACGAAGACAAATTAAAAGATATATTGACCGAGGTGTTCAATACCTCTTTGGAGTAACATAAACAATACCGCCCTTTTTATTTTATAATATTTAAATATTAAAAATACCAGACCATTAACCCGAATATAGTCATCTTTGGTTGGTTAGGCTTATTTTTGCGGTATGTCCAAAGTATTGATATTATTCGCACACCCAAAGTTCGAGGCTTCCAAGGCCAACAAGGCCCTTGTAGATCAAGTCAAGGATATTCCAGGAGTAACCTTCAACGATCTGTACGAAAACTATCCAGATTTTCTGATCGATGTGGAAAAGGAAAAAGAAATTTTGAACAACCACGACATCATTATTTGGCACCATCCGTTTTATTGGTACAGTTGCCCACCCTTGCTCAAGCAATGGATAGACCTCGTACTGGAGTTCAATTGGGCCTATGGTCCAAAAGGAAACGCCCTGCAGGGCAAAAAATGTCTGAATGCCATTACCACAGGAGGCACTCAGGAAGTCTATTGCGCTCAAGGATCCAACATGTACACGGTCAATGAGTTTTTACGCCCTTTTGAACAGACCGCCAGACTTTGTAGCATGGAATACTTGCCCCCGTTCGCGGTTATGGGAACCCATTACCTATCGGAAAGCGATTTAAACACATATGCCAGCCAATATGCCGATCTGGTCAGGTCTTTATTGAACGATTCACTTTTGGAGAATAAAAAAGACAGCTCCTTACTAAACAACATCCCTAAACCAAAAAATCTGAATTCCTTATGACCGGAAGTATACTTTTTCAAGCCATTGTGTTTCTTGCCGGAGCGGTTATTTGCGTGCCTATCGCCAAGCGACTTGGCCTAAGTTCGGTTTTGGGATATTTATTGGCCGGGGTTCTTATTGGCCCATTTCTTTTGGGATTTGTTGGTGAAGAAGGTGACGACATCCTTCATTTTGCCGAGTTCGGTGTGGTAATGATGCTTTTTTTGATCGGCCTAGAAATAGAACCCAAAAACTTTTGGAAGATGCGAAAGACCATTTTGGGCTTGGGCGGATTACAAGTTTTGGCTACCACTGCGCTATCATATCTGTTTTTTACCTGGGTAGGTTACGAATGGAAAGTGGCCCTGACCGTTTCCATGGCCGTTGCACTATCATCCACGGCCATTACTTTGCAGACCCTAAAAGAAAAGGGACTGTTCCAAACCACTTACGGAACATCCTCCTTTTCCATCCTTCTCTTTCAGGATATCATCGTCATCTTTATGTTGGGTGTCCTTCCATTATTGTCCAATAATGCCAGCGGAGCTGCCACGGACACTCATTCCGGCAGTGCCAATTTATTGGAGAATTTGCCATTGGGACTACAGACCCTCGCCATTATCCTTTCGGTGGCAATGATCGTTGTTGCCGGTAGGTATTTGATTGTTCCCCTTTTGCGTAAAGTGGCCACTGCAAGGGTAAGGGAGTTATTGACCGCCTCTGCCCTTTTGATCGTAACGGGCATATCCTTTTTAATGGAATTTGTAGGTCTTAGCCCGGCACTAGGCGCTTTTTTGGGCGGAGTGGTCTTGGCGACCAGTGAGTTTAAACACGAACTCGAAAGCACTCTGGAACCCTTTAAGGATTTGTTATTGGGATTATTTTTTATGGCCGTAGGTGCTTCCATAAACTTTATGGTAATCCAAGAAAACCCAGGAACCGTCGGCGGGTTCTTATTGGCCATTATAGTTTTAAAAGCCTTGGTCCTTTTTATAGTAGGTGCAGTCTTTAAGTTAAAATTGGATCAACGATTGTTATTGACCGTTGGGCTTGCACAAATTGGTGAATTTGCCTTTGTTTTGCTCTCGTTTGCCTTCCAATTGGATATTTTAAGTAAAGAAATGATGGATATAATGCTGGTTATTACAGCATTGACCATGACACTCACCCCTATTTTGAGCATGGTAAACGAACGTTTGGTCCTTCCAAAAGTGGGCACCAAGGAATCCGAGAAACGACCAATTGACCATATCGCCAAAAACAGTAAGATCATTTTGGTCGGTTTTGGACATTTTGGCAGTACCATTGGAAGGTTTTTAAGAGCACATGGCGTTGAGGCCACTATTTTGGATTCCGATTCGAACAGGGTGGATTTTTTAAGAAGAATGGGGTTTGAGGTCTATTATGGAGACGCAACACGCATCGACCTATTGGAATCTGCCGGAATAGGACAAGCCGATATGTTGATAAGTGCCATAGACAACCCGGATACCACGTTAAAACTGGTAGAACTTGTAAAGCACAAACACCCAAATGTACAATTGATCGTTAGGGCCAAAAACCGTTACGATGCCTTTAAATTATTGAACCTTGGGGTAGAAAATATATATCGTGAATCCTTGGATACCTCGGTAAAGATGGCCAGCGATGTTCTAAGTCAATTAGGTTTTAGAAAACATACTTTGCACAGGCAGGCCCAGAATTTCATCAAAATGGATGTAGAACTGCTAAAGCGCCAGTCACAATTGCCCAAAATCGATAAAGATTATATTTTCCAAGCCAGAGAATCCATGGCGCAACAGGAAAAAGTCTTGGAGGACGACCTCAAAAGAGGGATTATGGGCAACGACGGACATTGGGACACTGAACAAATGCGGATATCCTACAGCACCAATAAAGAGCAATAACAAGTAAAAGCCCAAACTTTTTAAATAAAAGTTTGGGCTTTTGTATTGTTTGTGCAATGGAAAAACTTAAAAACGAACCAATACATTGGCAGAAACGGTAATGTTTTGGTCCTGTGCACTGGTAACGGTCATAATTGCCGTAAAATTATCTTGGGATCCCAAAACATTCAACAACGTAACTTGCCCGGAATTATTAAGTTCCAAAATAGAACTTGCCGTATTTTGCCCGTTTATTTTATAATCACTAAAAGTCACAACATAATCGCTTGCTAAATCAGTATTGGCGATTCTAACCCCATCCAAAAACACGGACGGCGTAAACGCAACATCACCTGGACTACTGCTGGATGAAACAAATACGGATATATCATTTAAGGTAAGTTCTCCCAAATCGTTTAAAGTAATTGTAACGGGAACACTATTGGTGGTACCCCTTTGATCCGTAGCTTTTAAGGTAGCAGTGATTGTTGGATTGGTTTCATAATCAAATGCCGATGCATCATTAACCTGTAAAAATCCCTGCCCTGTAACACCTAATGCCCCGGGCACGGATTCATTGGCAAGCGAATAGCTTAAGGTGCCATGTACGCCCTCCCTGTAGTCAACGATGTATTGCGAAAAAATACCTAAAGTATTGCCATTGGGCAGGTTTTCGTTCACGGTAATGTTCCCTTGAGAAGTAACATTAAAGCCCCATTGCGGCTCTTGTATATTGTTTAGGTGAACAACAATGAAAATGTCTTGTGAGTTGCCCTGATTATCCGTAATAGTAACCGTAGCTGCCTTGTCACCTGTTTCATAATCCATTAAATAACCATAGTTTACAATTACATCTCCGTTAGTATCTATCACCAATAAATCTGGTGTAATTTGTGAAATGGAATAGCTCAGTACAATGTTGGAGTCGGTCAATGCGGGAGCAATATTGCCGATCACTGTACCACTATTGGGGTGTTCGTCTATAGTAAAGGCTGTGTTTTCTGCCGTCCAACTGGTCTCTGCCACATCTATCAAAGAAATGGTGATCACATTTTCTTGAGTTCTCCCGTTGGCATCTGTAACCGTAAACTTGGCCGTAATGGTAGGGTTAGTCTCAAAATCAAAAAGACTGGCATCGTTTACCAGTAAAGCCTTTCCATCCATGCGCAAAGCATTGGCCGGACTTTGTTCGCTTAAAGTTACCGTGACTTCCCCATCCAACTCAGGATTATAGTTTGATATGGCCACGATCAATAATTGCTCGTTGTTTTCCGGGTTTTCGTACATACCTACCTCAATTGGCCCAATGCTCCATGTCGCCTCATGGACATCGTTTAAGATAAGGGTTACGTTCAAATCCTTGGATTCATCCCCGACCGTCACCGTTACAACTGCGGTAAATTCTGGGTTGGTTTCAAAATCCAAGATAGTTTTATTGTTTAGGATCAGGTTGTTCCCTTCAATGGCAAAGGCCCCATCAACAGATTGCGATTTGATCGAGAATACCGGTTCAACGCCTTCCGCGCCCTCCACAGTAATGTAGTCGGCCAACGATGCCAACGAAAGTTCCAAAGATTCACCGTCTTCAATTTGGGTTACTTCATCCATGGTTATGGTAACATCTTGTGCAGTAATTTCAACAGTCGCCTCGGGTATCGGGTTATCGGTATCCTCGGCATCATCGGAACAAGAAAAAAATAATGATCCTACTGCCAACGTGTAGATAAATGTAAGATTGGTGTGCTTCATTTTTAATTTGATTTAATTAAGGTTTAAAGCCCAAAACTAGAATGGCCCCATCGGCAATCAGTGTTATTTTTTTTGAATGGATGGATTTTTTTTCTGAATGATATCGTCAATTATTGCTTAGAAGAAAAAATGGTGGTTTAAGAAAGTTTCGTAGAAATAAGTACTGTTTTGAACCCTACTTTGTGGTAAAAATAAACCTACAACAATATGAAAAGAATTTATGTGCTGTTGCTTACAGGGATGGTATTCGGAGTTCAATCCACTGAGGCCCAGTTTATGAAAAAGCTGAAGAAAGCTGCCAAAAAGGAACTCAACAAGACTTTGGACGGAAAGGAAGAGGAGGAAGCCAAAACAGCTGCGCCCGCAAAACCAGTGAGCGGTATTTCCAACCAAAACACACCGGAAACAACCAATGCCGATGAACCTGCTTCCCATACCGAAGAACAGGAAGAAATGGTCAACCTCTATGAGATTACGGAGCCATACGTGTTTATGCACAACAGAAACAAGGTAAAGGCCTGGCCACTTTATAAAAAAGATTATACCGATGAGAAAGGCTTATCCGGTACCTACTATTTATCTAGTGTAATGCTAGACCAAGTGGGTAGTCATTTTGCTGAATTCCCCCTGTTTGCCTATGGTGGTTTTTCCTTGGAATATGATCCAAAGGCCTACAATGGTACCATGCACTTGTCCGATGAGGCCAAGAACCATTTTGTAATCTTGGAAGAATATAAGGAGCTGGTTGATCGAGGTACCTTTATCATCGAATTTGCAAATTTTGCAGGACCCGAAGCCATGAAAATGAAGCGTGCCTACGCTATTGAAAAAGACGTACTTATAGTTGCGCCCCCCGTTGTACCTATCAAAGGGCAAAAATATGGCAACGAATGGATCGGCAACGACCAGTACTTGTTAATAGGAAGGGACTTAGCGCATCTTCAGGATTTGCTACAAACCCCAGAATACGTAAAAAAGCGTAGTGTTGAGGTTTTTGATATGCTGCAGATGCACTTGGAAGAGCAAAGTTTGGCCAATGCTCCCGCCCTACCGGCCAGAGGTATGAAAAATGCCAGCTTGGAGGCAGATGGCCTTCGTTTTATAAAGGAAAGAGCCGCTTACTACAAGTGGAAAGAACAGCCCGTTTATACCTATATACAATCCAATGACTGGAACATAATTACACATGCCCTTACCGGTGTTCCCTTGCGAAGAGAACTTAAATTGATTACCGTAATGAAAACGCCCGAAGGAAATTACAAGCGAGAAGGCTTTTTTATAGGTCAAAAATACAATGGCAGCAGCTATGGAAAAAGTTATATGCTTATGAACGATCAGCGCATTTACTATGTAAAAAAAGAAGAAGCCTTAAAATACAAGAGCTAAGCCCCACAATTATCGATTACAAAAAAGCGACCACTAACGGTCGCTTTTTTTATTACCAAAATGTTTCTTTCACCACACTTATGAACTCATCTTTTTTACTTTTGGATATAGGGATTCTTTTCTTGTTCTCCATAAGCAAAAAGTCACCGTCCTCACGGATTAGTTCCTCTACATATTTTAAGTTGATCAAATACGATCTGTGGCATTTAAAAAATAAGTTGTTGTCCGCCAATTGCTCCACAAAAAATTTAAGCGGCTTGCAAATGGTCTTATTGTTCTCCTTGTTCATATATACAGTGGTGTACATTCCATCCGCTTCAAAATAAAGAATATCGTTGTACGAAACAAAGAGGATGCCCTTGGGCACTTCCAGGGCTATTTTGTTAAGACTGATCATCTTTAAGGATGTACGTAAGTGCTCGATCTTGGAGTGTATTGCTTCACTATTGGCCAAAGCTTCCGCTTTTTCAACCGCAATTTTAAGTTCATCGGTATCGATCGGTTTTAAAAGATAGTCTATGGCGTTCAGCTTAAAGGCATCCACGGCATAAGAACTGTAGGCCGTGGTGAATATTATCTGAAAATCCACAGGTTCTGTAAAGTGCTCCAATAGTTCCAATCCCGAAGCTTTTGGCATCTCAATATCCAAAAACACCAGTTGCGGCCGTTCTTTTTTTATTAGTGCCACACCCTCTTCCAAATCCTTTGCCAAATCCAATTTTTGAATCTGTGGACAATTCTCCCGAATTAAATGGGACAGGAGGTTTCTTGCCTTTTCTTCGTCATCAATTACTATTGCGTTCATCATCCATTTTTTTGTAGCGGAATGTTAATAATCACCAAAGTACCTTGCTGGCCCAATACTTTTAAATCCATAACTTCCAGTTGTATTTTTTTTGATCTTTTTAAATTGTACAGTTCTACCCTTTCCATGTTGGCCCTGTTCGCAAATGGTTTGTGTTCGCGGCTTTTCTTTTGCTCTTCGGATGCTCTTATACCTATTCCATTGTCCTTTATGGTACAAACCAGATCGGTATGGGCATCATTTAGATCAAAGGTGATACTTAGCTTGTTTTGTTCGGCAGCCCTGCGCAATCCATGTTTAATGGCGTTTTCCACATAGGGTTGAATAAATATTGATGGAATTTTTGTCCCGTTCACATCCACTTCGGGTGCAACCTTTATGGAATAATCCAACTTTTCCTCAAAACGGATTTTTTCCAATTGCAAATAAAGTTTTAATGCTTCTAGTTCTTCGGCAAGCGTTACCTCATTTTTTTGCCCATGCTCCAAATAGATTCGTATCAATCTCGAAAACTTGACCAAATATGTTCGGGCCAAGTCTTTTTCGTTATTGATGATGTACAGCTGTATGGAATTTAAGGCATTGAACATAAAATGCGGATTCATCTGCGATCTTAGGTTTTCCAACTTTAGGTTGGTCAATCGTTTATCTTTGATCAAGCTTGCCAGCTCCTTTTGTTTTTCCTCTTCCTTGGTTCGTATTTTATGTTTAAAATATAGACCGACGGAAATAACGATCACCAAAAAACTAATTGCTAAAAACCACCAAGTCGACCAAAACGGACGGGCCATGGATACATCTACAGAAAGTGTTTCTCCTTTTAACCTTGAGGAAACCGGTCTAATATTAAATGTAAAATTACCAGGCGGAAGACTTTCGTAGGTAACAGGTGATGTATTTGTGGTAAGCCAAGTGGTATCCAGACCCTGCAATTGATATTCGTACAAAACAAATTCAGGACTTCTAAAGGTGTTGGTATGGAACCCAAAGCTAATCGCATTAAGATGGTGCGGCAATCTGTATGTACTCTGCACCGTTGTATCCCTATTATTTATTTTGATTTGGGTAAAGTACATGTCCGGCACCCGAGCTTGCTTAAAGCTGGTGTGTACATTTTTATCGAATATGAACAAGTCTTTTTGAGAAGCAGCGAAAACACGATCTTTGGTAATCTCTACATCCACCAGACTATTGGGCATACCATCGCGCCCTGTTATGCTTTTTATATCTCCCGTTTGGGTATCCACTACTTGAATTCCATGTTGGGTGTTGATCCATAACTTATATCCATCGCTCTCCAAATTCTGAATATTGGTGCCCAACAAGCCATCTTTTATGTTAAATGTCTTGATCACTTTTTTGTTCTTGATTCCGAGCAGCCCATGTTTTGGATTGGAACCCCAAACGGTACCATCCGCTGTTCGCGCTAAATTGGAAACATATATGGGTTGATCTCTATAATAAATAGAAGTAGGGTTCCAGAGACCATCGTAGTGCACGAGCTCATCTATATACGCAATGTAAGTTTCCTTGGTCAAAGTATCTGTAACTGCGGCATAGGGCCGTTTTTGCATAATCACGATAGAGTCGATTTCTTTACTCTTCGCGTTATTGTACAGAACCGATTTATTGTAGGTCAAGTATATGGACTCCCGTTCGTTGAGAAACACAAGGTCCTTGCTCACATCGTACTTTCTATTTTGGGGAATCAAACGTTTTGTTGCCAGATCTAAGCTATATGAGCCATCCCCGTTGGTACTCACTATTACCCTATTGGTAAAAGGATTAAAAAAGATTTTGTTGATGACACTTTTGCCCGGCAAACGTATTGAACCTACCACCTTCATGGTATTTAGGTCCATTAAAACAATTTCACCTTTGGTCGTGGACAGAATCAATTGGTCATTGGTGTTTACCACGGACGAAATACTGCCATCCAACCATTCCAAACTCAACTTCGCCAAAGCTATGTTCGGAACAAGAAAAACTCCATTCCTTAATGTGGTCAACCAATAATTGCTATCATTGTCCTTAGCAACGCTGGTTACAAAAAACTCCTCCAAAATGTGATTTTTAAGATGATAATCACCATTTTGGTAGGTATAGATCAATACTCCATGATCGGTAGCAAACCATATTTCATTTTCCAAATAGGTAACCTGAGCGATTCGTACCTTGCCAAGCTCTGTAAACCCTGAAAATTTATGCAACTGGTCCCTTTGTCCGAATATTTGAATCTGCAATTGTTGGTTTTCGATGGAACTGATAGCCAATTCTCCATGTATCTTTAAAAAGTATGGGTACCTAATACTTTTTTCAGATTTGGTTTTATGCAATAGTACCAATTCATTATCCGCCAATTGATATACTTCGCCTGTTCGTGCAATAAAGTATAGCTCCCCCTCCACTACTTGAGAGTGAATTACTTCCAAACTATATTTAAAAATGGTTTTTCCGGTCGATTTATCAAGTACTAAAAGTCCTTGGGAAGAACTAACCACGAGATTTTTGTCCACATGGTGCAATTGGGCCAGATTTCCTTTTAATTGGCTATTGAGGTCTATAAAAAGAGATAGTTGTTCACCTTTGGGGGCCCTTAAAATTTGCCCATGCAGGTTATTGCACCATATGGTGCCCTGTTGATCTTCCGAAAGATTAAAAACCGATCGCCCTTTTTGGTCAGGAATGGAGTGTTCCGTAAAAGCTTCTCCGTTGTAACTGAACAAACCTGTGTTTCCGGCAAGCCAAATCAGGTTGCTCCCATCTTTGATAATTGTATAACATTCCAAACATGGAACACCGTCCTTTTCCGTTAAATGTAGGGTAACGGGTTCTTGCGCAAAGCTGCAGTTTCCTTGGACAAAAAACAGAAATAACACAATACGTTTGAGGAGATATCTCATTACCGCAAACATATTATGTTTTAGGGAATATATTTTATGATTTTTGCTAAATACCCAATGTTTGTTGCTGAGCAACTTTGAATTTTATATAAAGGGGTTTCTTTACTGCGAATGAACAGGTTACGTTATTAAGTTAATTTACCAAAACGTCAAAACTCCCTGCCTATAATCAAATTTGAAAAATCAGCTTCATCTTTCTTATTTATATCGGTTATTTGAAGAAGGTTGTAGTGAGGAGTCAAAAATGTTTCCAACTGATTTACTGGAGCTTTGCTTGAAAAACTATTTTCTTTGGCTACCAGCAATTCATCATCATTTGTATAACAACCGCCCAAAATTAAGATAGCCACAAACAAAATAGTGTAGATATTTTTTGTTTTCATAGTACATATATATTCTTAGGTTTCATTTAAATATTTAAACCATCATTATAAAAACTTTTTCCACCAGAATTTACCTGTCATACAAAAGTCTACATTCCAACACCCGAATAACTCGAACGTTAAATGTAAACATTAAGCCTCAGCATTATTTACAAAGACTTGTTAAAACCCTTTACCGGGATGAAAAAAATACCAATAAGAAATGTACTTTAAAAATTCTAAGTGCCGTTCAGGTAATCCTGCAAAAAAATACGAACTTCATTAATACATGTTAAACCCGAATCTGGTCGAGGTTGCCGATATCCATTTAAAAGGAAGATTCGATTCTTGGCTGGCATAATTAAAAAATAATCGAATGACCGAAATTAGAGATTATATCGACCATATTTCCCCAATGAACGAAGGTGACTGGGATTTTTTCTCCTCAAAATTAAAGAAAGTACAATTTGACAAGAATTCCACAATATTGGAGTTGGGGAAAATAGAAAAGCATTTATCATTTATCTCCAAAGGGATAATCCGCCTTTATATTCCAACAGAGGAATCGGATGTAACTTTCGGTTTTTTATTCGAAAACGAATTTGTTACCGCTTACGATTCCTTTTTGACCCAAACTCCTTCCGAATACGAAATGGAAACGTTGACAGAGTCCGTTTTATGGCAGATTTCCCACAAAGACCTACAAGAGGTATATGATAAAACAGAAAACGGAAATATTATTGGAAGAAGAATGGCCGAAAATATGTTTTTGATAAAATCAAAAAGAGAACTCTCATTTCTAAGCAAATCCGCAGAGGAAAGATATCTGGACCTATTCATGGGAAGGCCTCGGTTATTACGTCAAATACCCCTAAAATATATTGCTTCCTACATTGGCGTTACGCCTCAGGCATTGAGCAGAATACGAAAACGCATTACTTAACTTGGGTTCATTTTTTTTACATCTGTGTTCCAGACCTTTGTGCTTTATTGATTTATACTCTTATGAAACCATTGATTGTTCTTTTATTCAGCTTTACGATCTCTTTATTGATCATCAAAATCACAAACAGGACATATGATTTTAAATTATCGGGTAGAATTGCGATGTCCATAATGCTCGTGTTTACAGCAATTGGTCATTTTGCATTTACCAAAGGTATGTCCATGATGATACCCAAGTTTATTCCCTACAAAGAAACCTTTGTTCACTTAACCGGAATATTTGAGATTATACTAGCGATAGGTCTTCTTGTTCCCCGTGTTAAGCATATATCTGGTTGGGCCCTTATTATTTTTCTGATACTGATGTTGCCTGCCAATATTGTTGCCGCTTTGAACAAAGTGGACTATCAAAATGCCACATTGGACGGTAATGGGTTATCTTATCTGTGGTTTCGAATTCCTTTACAATTGCTGTTTATTATTTGGACCTATATGAGTACAATTAAAATATAACCTTTTATACCCACCTAAGCCTTCACTACATTGGTGGCCATACCTAATTAAAAACAAAGTATAGGTTTTAAAGCCATATACACGTCTATCTTACTCTTGCTTGGCAATCACCCTTTGAGCATAAGAATAAATGCGATCGAATTGTTCTTCCAGCCCCATATCACTATTATCAAACTCAATGGCATCCTTGGCCTTGGTCAACGGGGAAATACTTCGTGTAGAATCGATACGGTCGCGGTCCTCAACATTTTTAAGTACTTCGGCGTAAGTTACTTCCTCTCCTTTTACCAAAAGCTCCTTGTAACGGCGTGTGGCGCGGGTCTCCGGAGAAGCTGTCATGAACAGCTTTAATTCTGCATTGGGAAAAACAACGGTACCAATGTCACGACCATCCATTACAACTCCTTTATCCTTGCCCATTTCCTGTTGCATTTTCACCAACTTCTCCCGTACTTCCTTAATTGCCGCTATTTGGCTTACAAAACCTGAAACCCGCATTTTTCGGATTTCCTGTTCAACATTAACGTTGTTCAGAAACATATCCGAACGTCCAGTTTCCCTGTTGGGCACAAATTTTAGTTTTACCTCCGATAGTTGGGCAATCAAATCGGCCTGTTTTACCTCTCCTGCTTCGGTGATCAGCCCTTGATTTAAGGCATAAAGGGTCACGGCGCGGTACATGGCACCAGTATCCACATAAATATATTGCAAGCTAGCGGCCAACCTTTTGGCGATGGTGCTTTTTCCTGTAGAGGAATAACCATCTATGGCTATCGTAATTTTTCCCATGCATCAAAAATAGGCAGAAATACATGTACTGTTCCTACCTATTTTAAATTTTCAATTATAGAGTCTTGGCGTTCTTTACTTTTTGTTTGGTGATCGCCAGGTCTATCACTTCGCTCATATCCGTTACGTAGTGAAATGTAAGCCCTTTAAGGTAGTCTTCCTTAATTTCCTCTATATCCTTTTTGTTGTCTGCACAAAGAATAATTTCTTTGATCTTGGCCCTTTTAGCAGCTAAAATCTTCTCTTTTATCCCTCCAACGGGCAACACTTTTCCCCTTAGGGTGATCTCACCTGTCATGGCCAAACTCTTTTTCACCTTGCGCTGTGTAAATAGCGACACCAAAGAAGTTAGCATGGTAATACCGGCACTTGGACCATCTTTAGGGGTGGCACCCTCGGGCACGTGTATATGTACATTGTACTTGTCAAAAACAGTGGGATCAATACCATAAGTCTCCGCGTTCGATTTAATATATTCCATGGCAATGGTTGCGGACTCCTTCATTACTTTACCCAAATTCCCTGTAATGTTCATGACTCCCTTTCCTTTGGAAAGTATGGATTCGATGAACAGAATGTCCCCGCCAACGCTTGTCCAGGCCAACCCTGTGACCACACCGGCAACATCGTTGTTTTCGTACTTATCACGCTCCAATCGTGCTGGGCCCAATATTTTTTCAACGTCCTCGTTGGTCATGGTTATGTTGTACTCTTCTTCCATTGCTATGGATTTTGCGGCAAACCTCACTACTTTGGCTATTTGTTTTTCCAAACTGCGCACTCCGGATTCCCGAGTATAGCCCTCCACTATCTTCTCCAATTGACGCTTTCCGATTTTCAAATCTTTTTTGGAAAGGCCATGTTCCTCCAATTGTTTGGGCAATAAGTGTCTTTTAGCGATCTCCACCTTTTCTTCGATAGTGTAACCTGTAACGTTAATGATCTCCATTCTATCGCGCAATGCAGGCTGAATGGTGGACAAATTATTTGCCGTTGCAATGAACATGACTTTGGACAAGTCATAGCCCATTTCCAAGAAGTTGTCATGGAACTCGCTATTCTGTTCGGGATCCAACACCTCCAACATAGCAGATGAGGGATCACCTTGGTGGCTGCTCGCCAATTTATCTATCTCGTCCAAAATAAACACCGGATTGGATGTCCCTGCCTTCTTCAAACTCTGGATGATCCTACCGGGCATGGCACCGATATAGGTTTTTCGGTGTCCGCGAATTTCCGCTTCATCCCGCAGTCCGCCCAAGGACATGCGTACATATTCTCTACCCAAGGCCTCCGCCACGGATTTACCCAGGGAAGTTTTACCAACACCGGGAGGTCCATACAAACAGAGAATGGGCGATTTCATATCGTTACGAAGTTTTAGAACGGCCAAATATTCAATTATTCGTCGTTTAACGTCTTCCAAACCATAGTGGTCTCTGTCCAAAATTTGCTGGGCACGTTTTAGGTCAAACTTATCTTTGGAGAACTCGTTCCATGGCAAATCCAACATAAGGTCCAAGTAATTACGTTGAATGGAGTACTCCGCCACTTGGGGGTTCATGCGCTGCATTTTGGCCAATTCCTTTTCAAAATGCTCCTTTACTTTTTTGCCCCATTTTTTCTTTTTGGCCTTTTCGGCCATTTCGTCCACTTCTTCCTCGTAAGACAGTCCCCCCAACTCCTCTTGGATGGTCTTCATTTGTTGATGAAGAAAATACTCGCGTTGTTGTTGGTCCATATCGCTACGTACCTTGCTTTGGATATCGTTGCGCAGTTCCAACTTTTGAAGTTCCATGTTCATGTACTTCAATGTCGCCAAGGCCCTTTCCTTAAGGTCGGGAATTTCCAATAGCTGTTGTTTTTCGTTAACAGCAAGATTAAGGTTGGAAGACACAAAATTGATCAAGAAGGAATTACTCTGAATATTTTTAATGGCAAAGGTGGCCTCGCTAGGAATATTTGGGTTGTCCTTAATGATCTTAAAGGCCAGTTCCTTGATAGAGTCGATGATCGCCTCGAATTCCGTGCTCTTTTCGTCCGGCCGTTGCTCCATGGCCTCACTTACTTTCGCCGTGATATATGGTTTTTCGGTTAGAACGGCATCGATTTTAAATCTTTTCTTTCCCTGTATGATCACCGTTGTGTTTCCATCCGGCATTTGAAGCACACGTAAAATTCGGGCCACGGTACCCACGGTATTGATATCCTCAGGACCGGGGTTTTCCACACTTTCGTCCTTTTGGGACACCACACCAATGGTCTTGGAGCCGTTGTTGGCATCTTTGATCAAATTAATGGATTTATCCCTACCAGCGGTAATCGGGATCACCACACCGGGAAACAACACGGTATTTCTAAGAGGCAGTACCGGCAAGGTTTCCGGCAAGCTCTCCCTATTCATTTGTTCTTCGTCCTCAGGGGTAAGCAACGGTATCAATTCCGCATCCTCATCCAATCCCTGTAAATCTATGTTGTCAAATTTGGTAATTTTCATCTCTCCCATATCATCTTTTCGGTCATTTTGTCAGCATCGACAAATAACCCATATTTTTATTCAACACTACAACCTTTGCAAACCGCTCAAAATCAATATTTACAGCTGGTTAAAGGTTTATTATCATCCTTTAAAAGGCAATTCCTGTGCCATTAAAAATCAAATATTAATAAAAAAGTGTAACAATTGGTAAATTGGGTAATCTATAAGACAAACCATTCATTTTTTGAGCCAACAAAATGAACATATTGACACACTGCTCAAATTGTGCATGCAGGGAAAGCAAAATGCACAGCTAGAGATTTACAACCGCTATTACAAAGCAATGTACAACACTGCTTTTAGGATTGTAAAACACTCGGCAGAGGCTGAAGATGTGATGCAGGAATCGTTCCTGAGCGCATTTACCAAACTGCATACGTTTAAAGGGGACGTCACCTTTGGGGCATGGTTAAAGCGGATTGTGATCAATAACAGTATTTATCATTACAAAAAGCAGCAGAAAAAACAGGCTGTGGATCTGGATGATGTAATGTACAAGGTCGAAGATAATGATGGAGTTGCTTCGGATCAAAATGGTTATACGGAACTGAAGGCTCAAAAAGTGATGGAAACCATGAAAAGTTTGAAAGACAATTACAGAGTTTCTTTGACCTTACATTTAATTGAAGGGTACGATTACGAAGAAATCAGTGAAATAATGAACATTAGCTATGCTAATTGTAGAACCACAATTTCCAGGGCCAAACAGAGCCTTAGAAAAAAGTTGACCGTAAATGCTTAGATATGAAGAAGGATAATTTAGATAGTTTGTTCGAAAGACTCCAAGGGGAGTTCGATGTAGCAGAGCCACAAAATGGGCACCAAGAACGGTTTTTGGATAAATTGAACCAAAGCCAGGGCACTATTGCCCTGAACAAAAAAAGACCCTCTTGGTGGAAACATCTTTCCATCGCGGCATCGATCGCCCTTGTAGCGGTTTTGGGATATAAAACGTTTGGTCCAGACCCCAGTATAAAACAGCAAGTTGTAGAAATTGCACCGGAAGTTTCACAGACGGAGTTCTACTTTGCCAATCTTATCGAGGAACAAGTAAAGGAACTACAGGACGAAAAAACTCCCGAAACAGCACAACTAGTGGATGACACCATGACACAGCTGGAACGATTGGACAAAGACTATAAATCCCTACAGCAGGACCTGATCAACGGTGGCGACAGTAAAATTATACTTAGTGCCATGATCACCAATTTCCAAACTAGAATCGACCTTTTAAAAGAAGTTTTGAGCCAAATAGAAAATATTAAAAATTTAAACTCACAAAATGATGAAAGCTTTACCATTTAAATACATTTTTTTCGTCTTGGCTTTGATTCCCCTTGTAGCGGGAGCCCATGTGGACAATGACAAGTTGAACGGCAGGTACACCAAAGAAAAAACGATCAAAAAAGAATACAGCGTAAACCCCGATGCACTGCTCAAGGTAAACAACAGCTACGGGAACCTTAACATAACTTCTTGGAACGAAAACCGGGTTGTAATAGAAGTCCATGTAAAAACCAATGGAAACGACGAAGAAAGGGTAAAAGAACGTTTGGACGAGATTGATATAGAATTTGACAACAGCCCCAGTATGGTTTCCGCCTATACCCGGTTCGGAGACAGAAAAAACAGTTGGGGATGGAGCTGGGGAAAACGCAAAAGTGTTAGCGTGCAGGTAAACTACACCATAAAATTGCCCGTAAAGAACAGTGTTAACCTTAGCAACGACTATGGCAGCATAATCTTGGATAGGATCGATGGCCATGCAAAAATAAGCTGCGACTATGGGAAAATGGATATTGGGGAACTTCGTGGACGAAATAACGAACTAAGGTTCGATTATACCTCTAAATCTACCTTTGATTATATCAACAGTGCCGAAATTGTTGCAGATTACTCTGGGTTTACCATTGAAAAAGCCGGAAACCTAATCGTAAAGGCAGACTACACGAATGCAACCGTTGAGGAAATGGAAAATTTGGAATATTCCAGCGATTATGGCTCCATTGATGTAAGAAACGTGAAAAACGTGAACGGTAACGGAGACTATATTGGTGTAAAACTGGGCGATGTGCATGGCAATGTATCCATTACCAGCGACTATGGCTCCATCAGAATAGACCGATTGGCACCCGATGCCGGAAATGTGGAAATACGTTCAGATTACACCGGAATCAAAATTGGGTACGATCCCGGATATTATTTCGATTTTGAAATCACGACCGAGTACGCCGGTGTTAGCGGTAAGGATGATTTTGAGATCAACATCAGCAAAGAAAGATCATCAGAAAAGTATTATAGCGGCCACTACGGCAAAGCAAACTCAGGAAACAGAGTGAGCATAAACAGTGAATACGGCGGCGTCTCATTTTATCAAAATTAAAATCAAATCAAAACAGCTTTAAACACAGAATCATGAAAAAACTAATAACACTGACACTTGCATTGGGCATTATTTCTTCTGCCAGTGCACAATGGGGAAAAAGAATCAAAGGAAATGGCAACGTGGTTACCATAGAACGTTCCGTAGGCGATTACGACGAGGTGGCCATGGCCGGATGGTTCGATGTGGAATTGGTTTCCGGAAACGAAGGCGAATTAACCCTCAAGGGGGAATCCAACCTTTTGGAATACATCAAGACGGAAGTTAAAAACGGTAAATTGGTGATCAAAGTGGCCAAAGGTGTCAACCTGAGGCCCTCCAATTGGAAGAGTGGCATTTACGTTACCGTTCCTGTGGAATCCATTAATGCCGTTAGTCTTTCTGGATCGGGAGATTTAGTAGGAAAAACTACCATAAGAGCCAATAACTTCAGTGCTGCCATGTCAGGGTCCGGCGATGTAAGCCTTGTGGTAGAAGCCGATGAAGTGGATGCTTCCTTATCCGGATCCGGAGATATAAACCTTTCTGGCAGTACAACGGACTTTACGGTTTCCGTATCGGGGTCTGGAGACATAAAAGCCTACGACCTTGAGGCCGATTTTGTAAGAGCGACTGTTTCCGGTTCTGCGGACATACGGGTAACCGCCAACCAATCCATAGACGCCAGAGTATCAGGTTCCGGAGACATCCATTATCGCGGAAATCCAAAAAAGATAAAATCAAAAGCTTCTGGGTCCGGAGACATTACCAAAGGATAATACCGAGTTTATTTCATCAATCAAAGAATAAAGAGGTCCTAATAATATTAGGACCTCTTTATATTCTCAAATTCGATGCTTCTTACTATATTGAGAACGTATTTGGTTTTAAATGAATCATTTATCGAACGCCCCAAATTTTATGAAAATGAAAAATACTTATAAGGTAATCGCCTACAAGAATCCATTTTTTATAATTCAAACACTCCAGGTCTTGTTTGTATCCGGTTTACTCCTGAATTCATTACGATATTCAGATAATTTGGTCATCAGTATCATTTTGGTATCGGTTGCCCTGCTGGGTGTTTTTTATGTCTTCCATAATGCAACTTCCAAGATTTATATATTTGACAAACATATTTTGATTGGATCTATTCTTCACAAAAAGAAAATCAACATTGAGGATGTTACGGCCGTCCATATTTGTCGTCGTAGATTGTACACCACAGATTATTTGAACAAGTCGCTGGCCACAAGTTTAAACTGGATACACTTGTCTACAAAAAATACTCGAAAAGGAGCAATTTTTCAATATAACGAACCTTTGTATGATGCACTAAAATCCATAGTATCCAAATCCCAATACGCCTGACTAAGCTATTTTGTTTTTTTGCCCACTCTTAAAAGTAATATTATCCCAACCAAAAAGAACAAGCCCAAAAATATGGTGCTATTTCGCATGCTTCCCGTAAGCTGTGCCACAATACCATACATTAAGGTTCCGATTATAATACCAATTTTTTCGGAGACATCGTAAAAACTAAAAAACGATGTGGTATCCGTGGTCTCCGGCAAAAATTTGGAGTATGTGGAACGGGAAAGTGCTTGAATCCCGCCCATCACCACACCGACCAATCCGGCAGCAATGTAAAAATCCATCGGGGTCTGAAGAAAATATGCATACACGCATAACATCGCCCAAATAATATTGATCACTACGAGAGTTCTAATATTTCCAAAAGCCTTTGATGCCCATGCTGTTACCGTTGCCCCAAGTATGGCTACAATTTGAATAAGCAAAATACTTACAATTAGGCCTGTTGTACGTTCATTGTCCGAACCCCACAAAATTTCTTCTTCTCCAAAATAAGTGGCGATCAACATAATGGTCTGCACAGCCATACTATACACAAAGAATGCTCCCAAATAGCGTTTTAAACGCCTATTTTTTCCCAATTGATGCCAAACCAGCTTTAACTCCTTAAAACCATTTAATATAATGTGATCTCGTTTTCCCTCTCTTTTATAACCTTTGGGCAGGTGGGCAAATGTGTACTGACTAAAGAGTATCCACCAAATACCAACCGAAATGAAGGAATATTTCATAGCCTTTATTTCAGCGATTTCCCCTCCGTTGTCGGTAATTCCAAAAAAATCCGGTTTCATTACCATGGCAAGATTAAAAACAAGAAGAATTACACTGCCAATATATCCCAGTGAGAATCCTTTTGCACTGATTCTATCTTGTTGTTCGGGATATGCAATATCCGGCAGGTAGGAATTGTTGATGGCAAAACTGACCCAAAAACCGACAAGTCCGAAGAAATAACAAGCCAGGCCAAAATAAATGTGCTCCAAAGAAAACCAGTACAGTCCAATACAAGAGGCCGCACCCAAATAGCAGAAGAATTTGAGAAATATTTTTTTGTTCCCCAAATAATCGGCTACCCCGGAAATGAGCGGGGTAATTATGGCAATAAAAACAAAGGCTAAAGAAGTAACATAACTGATCAAGGGTGCACGAGCTATTTCTCCACCAAAAATTGTGACCGTTTCTATGCCGGCAGTCCTAAACAGCAGACCGTAAAAAAGTGGAAAAATGGCCGAGGAAATTACCAGGCTGTAAACTGAATTCGCCCAATCGTAAAACGCCCAAGCATTCAACAGTTTTTTACTTCCTTTCAGTGCCAATGTTTGCGCCATACTTCTGTTTTAAAAATAAAAAGTCATTCCCATGCATCTTGGAATGACTTTTTTAAACTCTTCAATTGATAAATGCCCATTATTTAAACGAGGTGACCCCAAATTTTCTTGCCTCTTGTTTAGCGGCCGGGGCCCATGCCGTCAAATTATTGATCCTGGTGTCGTTGGATGGGTGCGTACTTAAAAACTCGGGGGGCGCCTGACCTCCGGATGCTTCTTTCATACGTTTCCAAAGTTGGGCGGCCTCATCGGGATTATATCCTGCAATGGCCATGATCTGAAGTCCAATTCTATCTGCTTCGGTCTCATGGTTTCGGCTAAAGGGCAACATGCCCAGCACATTGCTGCCAACACCATAAGCTTGCATAAAAGCATTTTGTACCTCTGGCGATTTTTTACTGGTTGCAATTGCCGCGCCCATGGCACCGACTTGCTGCAAGGTACCGGCGCTCATTCTTTGGGCACCATGATCGGCCAGTGCATGTGCTACTTCGTGCCCCATTACCACAGCTATGCCGGTTTCATTTTTGGTAATGGGCAAAATTCCCGTATAAAAAACAATTTTACCGCCCGGCATACACCACGCGTTCACGGTTTCGTCCTCTACCAAGTTATATTCCCATTGGTAATCCTTTAAATACCCAGGGTAACCATTGGCATTGAGCCAACGTTCCGCTGCCGATGCTATACGCTGACCGACCCTTGTGATCATTTCTGCCTCCGAGGTACCCTTTACCACTTTGTTCGACCCCAAAAATTCATCATACTGGGCAAAAGCCATGGGGAACATTTGGCTATTACTATAAAAGTTGAGTGTGCTCTTTCCTGTAAACGGGTTGGTTTTACAAGCCATCACTATCAACAGTATCAGAATTAATAGAAAAATCTTTTTCATTTGATCGATCTTGTTTTCTCTGTAAATTACAAAATTTTATTTTCCAAAAATATGAAGCTCCGTGAAATCCTTGCTTACTTCAATAGTGTTGTTCCCATTGAGTTTGATTTCGTCCAGTCCAACTTCCTCATTATCCAGTTCCACACTGTCTATTTCAAAGGGCAATCCGTGGAACGTCATTACAAAGTTATGGTATGGCGTAATATAATTACCATCCTTAAACTGTTGTATGATCAATTCGTTCTCCTTGCCCGTGAATTTAAATCGTCTTAAACTGTATCGGCCCTTTTTGTAATCGTAGCCTTCTTGATGGTCTTCGTATACTTCGGAATTTTCCGTTCCCGATTTAAAATAAACATCTATGGCCAATTTTTCTATCTCCTTTTCCCCCACATATTGTTGAACAGGATATTTGGGTATCATGGCCCCTTCTTTTACAAAAAGTGGTATACGGTCTAGTTCTGCGGAAACCCAACGCTCCACTCCTCCTTCGACCATCTCATCCGTCCAATAATTATACCAGTTCCCTTTAGGGAAATACATTCGTCTTCCCAAAGAGTTCGGTTCTTGTACGGGGCACACCAACAATTGTTTACCAAAAATAAACTCATCGGTCCGGAAGTGAGTCTGCACATCGTCTTGATCATAAAAAACCAAGGATTGAAGCATGGGAAAACCTTCCTTGATATAATTATAGAACATCGTATATAGGTATGGTAATAATTGATACCTAAGTTCAATAAACTCTCTCACAATATCGGTGATTTCATCTCCGAAGGACCAAGGTTCTTGATCGCCGTGATCGCCGCTGGAGTGTACCCTGCAAAATGGGTGGAAAACGGCTAGCTGGATCCATCGGGCAAATAGTTCCCCATTAGGTTGCTCCGCAAATCCACCAATATCGGAACCAACAAAGGAATACCCGCTCATGCTCATGCGTTGCATTTGCACATTGGCAATCCATAAATGTTCCCAAGTGGCCACATTATCGCCGGTCCATGTAGCGCAATATCTCTGGGTTCCGGAATAAGCGGCGCGGGTAAGAACAAACGGTCTGCGGGGGAACATATATTTTTTTATTCCTTCGTAAGTAGCGCGAACCATTTGCATACCGTAGACATTATGGGCCTTTCTGTGGCTGCAAGGATGACCATCATAATCATGACGTACGTCCAAATTTGCCGTTTTGCTGGGGACCTCCATGATCGCGGGTTCGTTCATATCGTTCCAAACTCCGCTTACTCCTAGGTCCGCAATCATTTCTTTATAAAGGTCGGCCCACCATTCCCTAACATCCGGATGGGTAAAATCGGGGAAATTACAGGGACCGGGCCATACTTTTCCCTTAAATAGCGGACCATCTGCCCTGCGACAAAAATATCCCTTCTCCATAGCTTGTTGATACACCCAATAATCGCGATCTATCTTGATCCCGGGGTCGATCATGGTCACCACCTTAAAACCATCTTCACCTAAATCATCGATCATTTTTTTAGGGTCGGGAAAGTGGTTTTTGTCCCATGTAAAACATCTAAAACCATCCATATAATCGATATCCAGATAAATGGCATCACAAGGAATGTTCAATTTTCGAAAGTTGGATGCGATATCCCGGACCTTTTGTTCGGGATAATAGCTCCATTTCGATTGATGAAACCCCAATGCCCAAAGTGGGGGCAGTTCTGGCAATCCGGTTAAATCGGTATAGGATTCCACTACATCGCACATTTTAGGACCATAGAAAAAGTAATAGTTCATTTCACCACCATCGGCCCAATAGCTTGTTACATTTCTGCGTTCGCCAGCGAAATCGAAATAAGTACTAAAAGAGTTATCAAAAAATATTCCGTAGGCTTTACTTTCTTTAAGACCAATGTAAAAAGGAATGGATTTGTACAGTGGTTCTTGGTCCTTTCCGTAGGCATAGGTATCCGTAACCCAGTTGTTCACCCGTTTTCCCTTAAGGTTGGTGTGCGATGCCTTATCCCCCATTCCGTAATAACTTTCACCTGCATGGCAAACTTTGCTCATTTTTACCACATTGCCGCCATAATCGAAATTTTCTTCCCAATGAAAACCGAGTTCATCCTCCGAGATCACCAGATCGGCCATATCAACGATTTTTACCTTTAGGTTGGTCTTGTTGATATGTATCTTGATTTTGGATGTAATTACGATATACTCCGGCACCTCGTCCTGGATTTTAAGCTCATTATATCCAAGGTTGACATCTTCGCTAATGGCATAGGAAAAATCGGGCTCAAAAACATGCTCCGTTGCATACCTGAAGCGCACCACGCTATCCCTTAAAATGGTAAGCTGTAAAATAACGCCGTTCTGGGTAGTAAAGTAAAACTTATCGTTTTCCTGTTTAAAATCTACTATATGGTTGGGGAACTGATTTCCAGTCCTTACTATTTCTGTATTGGTTATCATCTATAATTGATTGAGAATCACAAAAAAAACACAATTGCGTGAATAATGAAAAATATGTTTTAAAAAGCAATCAACTACAACGTTTTCGTGTTGCATTTACTTATAGACCACGACACTTAAGGGTGGTAAGGTAGCCAAAACGGATTGTTGTTGACCGTTCCAAGGGGTTTTGGTTGGTTTCATTGTTTTTTTGCCCATACCACTACCAGAGTATTTTGTATCGTCGCTGTTAAAAACTTGTTTTAAGGTAGTGGTCTTGGGAACGCCAAGTCTATAATTTTCTCTTGGAACCGGTGTAAAGTTGCAAATTACGATTAGGTCATCCTTAGGGTCGTTTCCTTTTCTAATATAAGATATTACCGTGTTCTCCCGATCATTGTATTCGATCCATTGGAAACCTTCGGGACTAAACTGTTTTTCGTACAGCGCTGGATTATTTTTGTACATTTTGTTCAGGTCTTTTACCGCTTCTTGGATTCCAGAATGAAAATCGTACTGGGTCAAATGCCAGTCCAAGCTCTCCTGAAAGTTCCACTCGGACGATTGGCCAAACTCTCCTCCCATAAAAAGCAGGTTGCCGCCTGGGTGCGTAAACATATACCCAAACAACATTCTTAGATTGGCAAATTTCTGCCATTCGTCGCCGGGCATCCTATACAACAATGATTGTTTGCCATACACTACCTCATCGTGTGAAAAGGGCAACATAAAGTTTTCCGTAAAGGCATAGGTTAGGCTAAAACTGATCATATTCAGATCATAAGATCTATGGACCGGGTCTTTCTTAAAAAACTCCAATGTATCGTGCATCCACCCCATCATCCACTTCATTCCGAACCCTAGACCACCATAATTTACCGGTTTGGTAACTCCAGAAAAGGCAGTGGATTCTTCGGCAATGGTCTGTACTCCTTTAAAACTTGCGTAAACCTCTTGGTTCATTTCCCTTAAAAAGGACAACGCTTCCAAATTCTCATTGTTGCCGTACATATTGGGCTCCCATTCACCATCTTCGCGGGAATAGTCCAAATAGAGCATGGATGCCACGGCATCTACCCGAAGTGCATCCACATGGTATTGCTCGAGCCAAAATATCGCATTACTGATCAAAAAGGCCCTAACCTCGTTCCGACCGTAGTTGAAAATTAAACTTTTCCAATCCGGATGGTAGCCTCTTCTCCTATCTGGGTGCTCATAGAGATGGGATCCGTCAAAAAAACCAAGGCCGTGGGCGTCTTCTGGAAAATGGGATGGCACCCAATCCATGATAACACCTATACCTCTCTTATGCATCGCCTCCACAAGAACTTTAAAATCCTCTGGCTTGCCAAAACGGGAAGTTGGGGCAAAATAACCTGTAATTTGATACCCCCAAGACGGATCATATGGATATTCCATAACCGGCATAAACTCCACATGGGTAAAGCCCATTTCCTCGACATAATCGGCCAGTTGCTCCGCCATTTCCAAATAGCTCAGGGACTCCCAACCATTTTTTTTCTTCCAAGAACCAAGATGTACCTCATAAACCGAGAACGGACTATCGAGACTATTCTTGGTTTCGCGCGATGCCATCCAGTCGTTATCTTTCCATTTATAATCATCGTCCCAGACCAACGAGGCCGTTTGTGGCGGTTGCTCGCAATACCGGGCAAATGGATCGGCTTTTTCGGTCCAAATGTCGTTGTTGTTGGAGTGAATCTTATACTTGTACTTGGTCCCCTTGTCCACCCCGGGTATAAATCCTTCCCAAATTCCACTACTGTCCCATCGCACAAAAAGTTCATGCTCACCAACGGTCCAATGATTAAAATCACCAACAATGCTCACGGATTTTGCAGTGGGTGCCCAAACCGCAAAATAAGTTCCCTTTTTGCCGTCTACCTCGGTCAGGTGCGACCCTAACTTGTTGTATAGACGAAAATGTTTGCCTCCTTTAAAAAGATCAATATCAAAATCCGTAAAAAAACTATGTGGAACTACCTTGGACATATATGAGGGTTTTGCACTTATACAATAATACGCATCTTTACGGAAGAATACGATTTTGAAATCGGGTATGATGGTATAAACAACATTTTTTTAAAAATGGAACGCTTTTTGATTTTATTGCAACAACAGTAAAAACATAACACAAATCAAAAATCCAAAAATCATGAATAAATTTAGTACAATTTTAGGCGCATTTCTTTTACTATTCTTTGCCGCTTGTGAAGGACCACAAGGACCTCCCGGCTTCGACGGACTCGATGGATTGGACGGACAAGATGGGTTGGACGGAATCCAAGGGCAGGTTGTGGAAGTAGAAGGCGTTGACTTTGGTTATATCCCAGAAGACAACCTTTTTAGCACATTGATCACATTTGCCGACGTGACCAATTTTGAAGTTTTTGAATCGGACGCCGTTTTGGTTTACAGGCATGATGGTGTAATTGACCTAAACGATGGCTCTACAGCAGATGCATGGACACAAATCCCACAAAACTATTTCTTAGATCAAGGCACCATTCAGTATGTGTTTGCCCACACCTTTGTGGATCTGGAACTTTTTATAGATGGGAATTTCGATTTATCAGGATTGAGTACCGACTTTACGGACAACCAATTGTTCAGAATTGTGTTTGTACCGAGCGAATATGCCGAAGCTTCTGATTTTGATGCTTCCAATATGGAAAGCGTTATGTCTGCCCTCAATATCAACGAAGAACAGATTACGAAAATGGATATCAACTAGATCATAATTACTACAGAATAAAGAGTCCCATTGGCAATCCATGGGACTTTTTTGTATCTTTTTGTTAGGACAGCCAGTTATTTACGTCCAACTAAATAAAAAGAAGAATGGGAAAAAAATTGCTATTGCTCGTTTTGATCGTATTCACCAGTTGCAAGGGTACATCTCAAGAAGAGAAAAAAGAAGAAAAATCCGAAACCGCTTTTAAAGTCAGTAAAACGGATGCCGAATGGCGCAACGAACTTACCGACATCGAATATTACGTACTTAGAAAAGCGGCAACAGAAAACCCTTTTTCCAGTGAACTACTGGACATAAAGGCAGAAGGCACCTACGTCTGTGCCGGTTGCCAAACACCCCTATTTCGGAGCGAGCACAAATTTGATTCCGGTACTGGTTGGCCCAGCTTTGATCGAGAAATCGAAGGTAATGTTGCTTACGACACAGATTATAAAATTGGAGTGCCCCGTACCGAGGAACATTGCGCCGTTTGTGGAGGGCACCTAGGCCATGTGTTCAACGATGGCCCTAGGAACACGACCGGAAAAAGACATTGTATTAACGGTGCGGCCCTTGATTTTATCCCGGACAACCAATAACTTGTGGATTTAAAAATCATATGGACAAAAAATACAGTGTAAACAAGACCGAAGAGGAGTGGAAACAACAACTTACCCCTGAGGAATTCTATGTTTTGCGACAAAAAGGCACGGAAAGACCTTTCACGGGTGAATTCGACCTTCATTTTGAAAATGGGGACTATCACTGCAGGGCATGTAAGGCCAAGTTGTTCACGAGCGAACACAAATTTGAAAGTGGATGCGGTTGGCCCTCCTTTGACCAAGCGGTTGAAGGCGCCATTGAATACATCCGGGATACATCGCATGGCATGATCAGAACCGAGACCGTTTGCGCCAATTGCGGTAGCCATCTGGGACATGTTTTTAACGATGGCCCTCGAGAAACCACCGGGCAACGGTACTGCATCAATTCGGTAAGCATTGATTTTGATGCAAAAGGCTAAAGTTTTCACCAATACTATTTTCTGCGAACAGATGTTTCCCCCTATTTAACAAACAAACCCATATTTGACATTTTTCAACTTGGGAAATGGAGTTTGATTTCCGTACTTTTGCACCTGCCAATCGATGGCAGATTTCAAAATCTAACAACTAAAATCAAAATCTAATGAGCAAGTTCGATATAATTGTTTTGGGAAGTGGTCCGGGTGGATACGTTACAGCCATCAGAGCGTCACAATTGGGATTCAAAACAGCTATTGTAGAAAAAGAAAGTTTAGGAGGCGTTTGTCTTAATTGGGGATGTATCCCGACCAAGGCCCTTCTAAAATCCGCTCAAGTTTTCGAATATTTAAAACATGCCGAGGACTACGGATTAAATGCCAAAGAAGTAGGACACGATTTTGATGCTGTTGTTAAGAGAAGCCGCGGTGTAGCCGATGGAATGAGCAAGGGTGTTCAGTTCCTAATGAAGAAGAACAAAATTGAGGTAATCAATGGATTCGGAAAAGTAAAACCCGGCAAAAAAATCGAGGTTAAAACAGAAAACGGAGAAACTGCCGAATATTCTGCAGATCATATTGTTATTGCCACCGGGGCACGCAGCCGTGAGTTGCCAAGTTTACCTCAGGATGGTGAAAAGGTTATAGGGTATCGCGAAGCAATGTCCCTAAAAAAGCAGCCTAAAAAAATGATCGTGGTCGGTAGTGGCGCCATAGGAATGGAGTTCGCTTACTTCTACCATTCTATGGGTACAGAGGTTACCGTTGTAGAATACATGCCGAACATTGTTCCTGTTGAAGATGAGGACATTTCAAAACAATTGGAGCGCAGCTTCAAAAAAGCAGGGGTGAAAATTAAGACTTCTGCCGAGGTAACCAAAGTGGATACTTCTGGCGATGGCGTAAAAGCCACCGTAAAAACAAAAAAAGGCGAAGAAGTCCTTGAGGCCGATATTGTTCTATCCGCCGTTGGAATCAAAACAAATATAGAGAACATTGGCTTGGAAGATGTGGGTATCGCTACGGACAGGGATAAAGTTCTGGTAAACGATTACTACCAAACCAATATACCTGGGTATTATGCCATTGGAGACATTACTCCCGGACAGGCCTTGGCCCACGTTGCCTCTGCTGAGGGAATACTGTGTGTAGAAAAAATTGCCGGTATGCACGTTGAAGCTTTGGATTATGGAAATATTCCAGGCTGTACGTATTGTATCCCAGAAATTGCTTCTGTTGGTTTAACAGAAAAGCAGGCCAAGGAACAGGGCTACGACCTTAAAATTGGTAAATTCCCATTTTCTGCAAGTGGTAAGGCCAAAGCAGCTGGTACGCCAGATGGTTTTGTAAAAGTTATTTTCGATGCCAAATATGGAGAGTGGCTAGGTTGCCACATGATCGGTGTTGGCGTTACCGACATGATCGCAGAAGCTGTTGTGGCCAGAAAACTGGAAACTACAGGCCATGAAGTGTTGAAAGCAGTACACCCGCACCCGACCATGAGTGAAGCCGTTATGGAAGCTGTTGCAGATGCTTATGATGAAGTAATCCATTTATAAGCTATGCTAAAAATCTTTAGGGCCACTGCTATTTTAGAAGGTATTTCCTATCTACTCCTTTTCGGAATGACCATGCCGTTAAAGCATTGGGCGGATATTCCTGAACCAAACCAAGTTGTTGGTATGGCTCATGGAGTATTGTTTATTCTATATGTAGTGGTGGCCATAGTTTTTTGTAGGGAAAGAAAATGGAACCTTAAAAGGTTTACCATGCTTTTTATTGCTTCGCTCCTACCCTTTGGTACATTCTACGCAGATAAGATGTATTTAAAAGAGTTAGCCTAAAAAGCTCCGAACCGCCAAATCGTAACTTTGCAATCCAAAGCCTAGGATCACTCCTTTGGCAACAGGTGATATGTAAGAAACATGGCGATATTCCTCCCGTTGATGGGTATTGGAAATATGCACCTCCACCACTGGAGCATTTATTGCTTTCACGGCATCACCAATACCAACGGATGTGTGCGTGTAGGCTGCGGCATTTAATATGATCCCATCATAATTGAAACCTACTTCTTGGATTTTACCAATAAGCTCCCCTTCTATATTGGATTGAAAATATTCCAATTCCACATTAGGAAATTTTTGCTGTAACTGGGCAAAGTGGTCTTCAAAAGTAGTGCTCCCATACACATTTGGCTCTCGCTTGCCCAACAGGTTTAAGTTGGGTCCGTTAATGATCATTAGCTTCATAAATTCAAAAATACAATAAAAAGAAAAGGACGGGATGATCCCGTCCTCAAATATCTTTTGTCCAAAAATAGTTTAATTATCGAATGCAAATTGCAGACCAAAGCCAAAAGCTGCCACTTCATTTTCACCTACATCGCTCAAAACAACGGATGGGCGCCAATCAAAATTCAACACCAATGGAACGCCATCGATCTTAAAATCGAGTCCTAAATGAGGGCGCAGGGCAAATATATTATCAGAATTTTTGATGAAAATTATACTCGGCCCCACTCCTGCGTACCAACGCAGGCCAGGTGCCCTAAAAAAACCTTTGTGGTAAGAGTACAAAAAAGTAGCAATGGTAGCATTGTCCTCGAACCCCAAATCGGCCTGTCCCACATGGTTATCGGAGAAAAAGTATTTACCGGAGGCTCCAAAAAAAGTGGCTTCGTCGTAAAGGTCGATTCCCAGTCCCAAAGCAGCACGATAATTGGTTTGGGCCTTTACTGCCAAATTGCCGATCATAACCAATGCAATAACAAAAAGTAATTTTTTCATTTTTAAGTGTAATTAATGGTTAATATTCATATAGTTAACTGTAAGATTTGGGGTTATGACAGTCAATTTTTTATATTAAAACAAAAACAGGATGCCCAAAGCAGCCATTGAAAAATCGTAATCGTCACTAATTTTCACGTACGATATATTTACTTCGGTGCTCCTACCTACATTCACTCCCACCATGGGACGTATATAAAGCCCTCCCGAATTCCCTTGGTTAACCCCTACGGCATACCCAACATCGGCTCCCAGTTTAAAATCGTAAGTGGGATATATCCGTAATGCGGCTGCAACCGGTAAATATTGGATATTCGGAAAATCCCCTTCTAACACAAACGAGCCAAAATCTACCGTATCGTTATTCACAAAAACGTTCATAAACCCTGTGGACAAGCCCGCATCTATTAATTCCGAAAGTGCCCAATGATAACCCAAATCCAGACCTATTTCAAAATTTGCCAAATCGGAAATATCACCGAAGGGTACCCCTGCATGAACACCCGCTTTAAAATTTGTTCGATCCACTCTTTGTGCCATAGATGAAAAGCTTACCGTAATCAGAGCGATGATTACCAGTACATATGTCTTATTCTTCATTGTTAAAATTTTATTAACACCAGAACGCCATCATCTCTAAAAAAGTACCTCTTTTACCATTTTTCCGACCAACGACACAAATTTATTTTTGTCCAAACAATAACAATCCATGTTGGGAAATTAGGTAAACCAACACAATTTTAACGCCCCCGTTTGACCAAAGGGCATTCTGAATTGACCAATGCGCACTTGGAATTAATTTTGAAGATATTATGTGCTTATATTTGAATATATGAAGTGGAATCAAGCGATAAAAGATTACCAAAACTACTTAAAAATCGAGCGGGGACTATCACCAAATACGATTTCCAATTATTCCATGGATATTCAAAAACTTGTGGGCTATCTGGAAGAGCAAGGCATAGTTGAAAATGCGATCGAAATCGATAAGGATACCATTCAACAATTTATCTACGAAATCGCCAAGGTGGTAACGCCTAGAACTCAGGCTCGCATTATCTCTGGCCTTAAAGGCTTCTTTATTTATTTGGTTTTTGAAGATTACCGGGAGGATAATCCGATGGACTTGATAGAAACACCAAAAATTGGCAGAAAACTGCCGGACACCCTCTCCGAAGACGAAATCAATGAACTGATAGCCGCAATCGATTTGTCGAAGCCCGAGGGAGAAAGGAACAGGGCCATATTGGAAACCCTTTACGGGTGTGGACTAAGGGTCTCGGAACTCATCAACCTAAGACTTTCGGATTTGTATTTTGATGAGGATTTTATAAAAGTAACGGGGAAGGGGAACAAACAGCGATTTGTACCGATCAGCCAGGTGAACCAAAAATACATTGATATTTATCGTAATGAGATCCGTGTACACTTGCCGATAAAAAAGGAGCACGAAGACTTTGTATTTCTCAACCGCAGGGGTAAACAACTTACCCGCGCCATGATCTTTACCATAATAAAGCGACTTGCCGAAACGATTGGGCTTAAAAAGAATATCAGTCCCCATACCTTTCGCCATTCGTTTGCCACACATCTTTTGGAAAACGGTGCTGACCTAAGGGCCATACAGCAAATGTTGGGGCACGAGAGCATTACCACAACCGAAGTGTACATGCATGTTAACAGGAAACACTTGATGGAAGTGCTCCATGAGTTTCATCCAAGAATGTAAACATTCTCAAAACTTGATACGGGTTCCCATATCGAGTCGAGTCTTCACCCCTTCGAGACCAATACTATAGAAATTTGATTCGTAGGTAGGTCGAACCAACCTAGCATCCATCAATATATTCTCTTTTACCTGGTGTTGCACACCAAAGAACACCTCTTTACGAGGTAATGGATTTGGATACCCCCTTCCTCTATTATAGAGATCCCATTCCTTTTGATAGCCACCCAGAATCCTTGATTTTTCACTTAATCGTTGTCTAAACCCTACTCCTATCTTAAATCTATCCTCGTTATACCTTCTGTAATGATCTCCTATAATTTGCAATTCCGTTTCCTTTAATACTTTTAAATTGACATTGAACCAAGCAAAATGAGATAGCTCATCAAATTTTGGATAAGTAAAACCTTCTATATAGATTGGTGTTTCGATGGATTTGGAAGATGATAGTGGAACATACTGCGCAATACAAATCTGGCCGATTAGCAAAGAAATTCCACAAAAAAAGAAAAAAACAAGTTTATACATGGTAAATGTTTTGTACCAATTTACCAGATGAAGGTTAAATTACCATGACCATTGGCTTAAAATTAACCCTATATTCTGGGAACATTACTTTATCGTTTTAATCCTGTATCAAGTTATCCCGCTTTACCCTATTCTGTTTTTTAAATGGGCGAATGATCAATCGGGCCTCTCGGTCGAAGCGGACATAATTGTACACCCAGTTGATAAATACCACTACCCTATTCCTAAAACCGATAAGAAAATATAAGTGTACGAACATCCACACAAACCAGGCAAATACCCCTTGAAACTTAAAATTGGGCATATCCACCACTGCTTTGTTCCTGCCCACCGTGGCCATACTCCCCTTATCCTTATACACAAAAGGCTTCATGGGTCTGCCCTCGAGCAGGCGAACTAAATTGTTTCCCAGGTTCCTTCCTTGCTGAATGGCAGGTTGTGCCATCATGGGATGGCCATGGGGATAGTCCTCACTTTCCATTTGGGCCACGTCGCCAATGGCAAAAACGTCTTCCAAGCCCTCAATTTGATGAAAATGGTTGACCCTTAAGCGCTCTCCCCTACAAAGCATTTCCTCGGCATCCAAACCTTTAAGACCAACAGCTTTAACCCCAGCGGCCCAAACCAAGGTTTCCGCATCAAAAATAGTCTTTGTATTGGTGGATACACGTTTGCCATCATAATCGGTTACCCGAATATTTTTCCAAACATTTACCCCTAGCTCTTCCAAGAATTTTTCGGCCTTTTGTGAAGCTTTTGCGCTCATGGCCGGCAAAAGCCTGTCGCCGCCCTGTACCAAATTTATTTGCGCTCTACGTGTATCCAGATCGGGATAATCCTTGGGCAGTATCCCTTTTTTTATCTCGGCCAATGCCCCTGCCAGTTCAACTCCTGTAGGTCCACCACCCACAATAACAAAATTCATTAAAGCATCACGCTCGTGGAGATCATCGGTAAGTAGAGCTTGCTCAAAATTCTCCAATATCAAACTTCTCAGGTTCAACGACTGTGGAATCGTCTTCATGGCCATTCCTTTGGTCTCTATACCTTTATTCCCAAAAAAATTGGTTTCGGAACCGGTCGCCACAACCAAATAGTCGTAGAAGATTTCACCTATATTGGTCTTTACCCTTTTGGTATCCGTTTTTATTTCTTCAACATTTGCCAACCTAAAAAAGAAATTGGGATAACCTTGCAATACTTTTCGAATGGGATAGGCAATGGAATCGGGTTCCAATCCACCCGTAGAAACTTGGTAAAGCAAGGGTTGAAAGTTGTGATAATTGTGCATATCCAAAAGCACTACTTGTGCTTCTTTCTTACTAAGTTTTTTGGCCAATGCTATACCACCAAAACCACCGCCGATGATAACGACCCTGGGAAAACTGGATTGAGGAATGTTCATGCTAGACATAGCTACAAATTTACGTATTCCGCATCAGCACATACCATCTCGGGACTGTTTTTTTGTATATTTAAGCGCTAACTCAAAAACCTTCCAACCATGAAAAAATTACTCCCCTTCGGTGTATTGTTCCTTTTTGTCGCAATTGCCGTACATGCTCAAAAAAAGAAAAAGGATGTCATTAACCAATTAGAATCAAAATCTGAAACCTATATTGAAATAGCCCACGAAATTTGGGGCCTAGCGGAAATGGGCTATTTAGAAGAAAAAAGTTCGGCACTTTTACAGAAAACCTTGTCTGAAGCTGGTTTCTCCATAGATGCCGGTATTGCCGGTATTCCAACGGCTTTTAAGGCGGAATATGGTTCCGGTTATCCCGTAATTGCCATTTTAGGGGAGTATGATGCCTTGCCCGGATTATCCCAAGAAGCAGTTCCCAAGAAAAAATCGGCAGGTGGTGCCGCCGGACATGCCTGTGGTCACCATCTATTTGGTACAGCCTCCACTGCTGCCGCAATTTCTGTAAAAGATTGGATGGAAGCCAACAATATTAAAGGAACCATTCGATTTTATGGATGCCCTGCAGAAGAGGGTGGATCAGGAAAAGTCTACATGGTCCGAGAAGGTGTTTTTAACGACGTGGACGTAGCCTTACATTGGCACCCAAGTGCTGCCAACGCGGCAAGTGCAGGTGCTGCATTGGCCAACAAATCTGCCAAATTTAGGTTTTACGGTGTTTCCGCCCACGCAGCCGCAGCTCCTCAAATGGGAAGATCTGCCCTGGACGGTGTGGAGGCCATGAATGCTATGGTCAACATGATGAGAGAACATATTCCACAAGAAGCCAGAATACATTACGTAATAACAGATGGGGGCAAAGCTCCAAATGTTGTGCCCGACTATGCCGAGGTGTATTACTACGCAAGACATAACACAAGGGATGTGGTCGTAGATATTTTTGATAGAATTGTAAAGGCTGCAGAAGGTGCTGCCTTGGGTACAGGTACAACCATGGAATATGAAATGATCGGGGGCACACATGAACTTTTACCCAACCTTACCCTACAAAAAATAATGCACGATAACCTAACGACCGTTGGTGGTTTTACTTATAGTGATGAGGAAATAGCCTTCGCCGAAAAAATTTCTAAAAGTCTGGGCAAACCAAGTCTTGATCTAAAAACCGTAGAAACCGTGCAACCTTACCGCGAAACGGCACGTGCCTTTGGTTCTACAGATGTAGGTGATGTAAGTTTTACCGTACCCACCGCGGGAATGGGGGCCGCCACTTGGGTGCCCGGTACTCCCGCCCATAGTTGGCAAGCTGTTGCGGCAGGTGGTATGAGCATTGGGCACAAAGGGATGATGGTGGCCGCAAAAACCCTATCCTTGACCGCAATGGACCTTTTTCAAGATACCAAAACAGTGGAAGCTGCCAAAAAAGAACTGCAGGACAGAAGAGGAAAAGACTTTACATATGTGCCGATGTTGGGCAACAGACCGCCCGCTTTGGACTATCGTAAATAGAAATTTTCAATTTAAAGTGTAACAAATTCTACTTTTGTACTACTATTAAGTAGAGCAAACTTACCAACCGCTTAGTGAACAAAGAACTGGAACATCGATTTGTTACGGAACTTGAGGACAACCAGAACATTGTCCATAAGGTATGCAGTCTATATACCAACGACAAAGATTCGCACAATGATCTGTTCCAAGAAATCACGATTCAGTTGTGGAAAGCATATCCAAAGTTTCGAGGGGATTCCAAGTTTAGTACATGGATGTACCGCGTAGCCCTTAATACAGCGATAACGTTGTACCGCAAATCAAAAAAAAGGGTAAAGACCCAGGATTTTGATTCGGTACTCTATAAGATAAAGACTACCGATTACGACGATACCGAGGAGCGCCAATTAAAACTGATGTACGACGCCATAAAACAACTTGGCGATATCGACAAGGCTTTGGTTTTTCTTTATCTAGAGGACAAGGATTATTCGGAGATCGCCGAAACACTGGGTATATCCGAAGTAAATGCAAGAGTGAAAATGAGCAGGGTGAAAACAAAATTAAAAACCATATTAAATCCATAGTTATGTTGGATGAACTGGAGCTGTTAAAAAAAGATTGGCAAAAACGGGAAGCGAACCTTCCCAAGTTGTCCTATGAGCAGATATATCCGATGATCAAGAAAAAATCCTCCTCCATAGTTAAATGGATTTTCTATATCAGCATTATCGAGTTTGTGTTCTGGGCCGGAATCAATATTATTTTTAGCGGACCGGAGACCATGGAGGAGCTCAAAGCCATGCACATTCATAAGGTGATTATGGTTCTAAACGTGGTCAACTACGGTATAATCCTATATTTTATACTTAAGTTCTACAACAATTACAAAAAGATATCCTTCACGGATTCGTCCCGTAATTTGATGAAAACCATATTAAAAGTAAAACGAACCGTTACCCAATATGTTTGGTTCAACCTCATCATTTTCACTACTTATCTAATCATAAATATGTACGGCGTACTGATTTATGGGCCCGAAGGCAAAAAAATTATCGAGGCTGCCTCACAGGATGGGAACACTATGGCATTTTGGGCCATGGTAATCGGTATTTCCGTGGTTTTTACTGCCATAATCCTATTTTTGATCTGGCTGTTTTACAAACTGCTCTATGGAATTTTATTAAAAAGGCTTCGCAGAAACTACAACGACCTCAAACGTTTGGAAGTCTAACTTTCCAGTTTGCCCTTGTAACTGTAACGTCTTTTTTGATTTTCCTCTTCGTAGGCCAAAAGCTCTTTTTGTGGAATTACTTTAAGGAATGATGGGTGTTGCTCAATCGCGTACTCCAATTTTTCCAAAATGGAAGCAATGGATTCGTTATCGTAATCAATATCCAAAGGTTCTTTTATTTGCATGGACTGCAAAATCCCCTTCTTTTTAACACGAAGGCCTTTTTTATCAAAAGACCTACGAAAGCCATCTATAACAACGGGCACCACGATGGGTCTGTACTTTTTAATAATATGCGCCGTTCCTTTGCGCAATGGTTTCCAAGGCGTAGTGGTCCCCTGCGGAAAGGTTATTACCCATCCGTCGTCCAGCGCTTTCCCGATATTGGAAATGTCGCTGAATTTTACTTGCCGGTTCACATCTTGTCCATCTGCTCTCCAAGTCCTTTCAATACTAATGGAGCCTGCGTAGGCCAAAATTTTGGTCAAGAGACTCTTTTTCATGGTCTCCTTGGCCGCAACATAATAAATGTTGAGTTTGGGGTTCCATAAATAGCCCAAATTTTTAATGGAATCGTCCCTGCCCTTTAAACTGGCATTAAAAACATGGAACATAGCCACCACATCGGCAAAATATGTTTGATGGTTGCTTACAAAAAGTACATTGTTCTCAGGAAGTTCACGAATCACCTGTGATCCTTCGATTTCAAGCGTGTTAAATCCTTTATAACGCTGATGCGTCATCATACCAGCGATACGAATCAACCATCGTTTTAAAAATAAGATATGTCCAAAAGGGTTCTTCTTGAATAGCCCCATGTGCTGTGTTGATTAGATTGCAAATTTACAAAATAGCGATTAAAGCACTTGCCGTAAAAGTTCTTTGATCTCGCTCAACATCATGGCGGTAGCCCCCCAAACCGTGTAACCATTTAACTTAAAGGCCGGTACATTGATATTTTTTGCATAGGATGTACTCAATATTTCTTGAATATGGTTGGAATCGTCCATAAAATCCTTTAAATAGACCTCTACCAGACTCTCTACTTCTTTCTCTTCCTTTACAAATGGCTTGGGCTGCGGGTAAACTCCAATATATGGTTTTACCAAAAAATTGCTCGGTGGTATGTACACTTCGCTTAATCCCTTGATCACTTCTATCTCTTTTGGAGGCACACCCACTTCTTCGTGTGTTTCCCGAAGAGCGGTATCCCTTAAGTCTTTATCAATCATTTCTACTTTTCCACCCGGGAATCCGATCTGGTTGGAATGTACCCCTTTATACACTTTCCTAAGAATTAAAAGAAGCCTGGTCTCTTGTTCAACGTCCGGATAGAACAAAGCCATAACCCCTGCCCTTTTTGGGTTTACATCTTCCACCTTGTTCTGTTTTAACCACTGAATCCGAAGGTCCGGAGACATTTTATTGTGAGAATCCGTTCCCGGAAGTGGGAGATTTTTTAATTTTAGAGCAAGTTGATAAAATTCATTAAAATCCATGCTGTTGAGACAATCGGCTTTAATCACAAGTTTATTATTTCTTTTACTCGCTTCATGCGGAGAATCACCAAAAAAAGAAAACAACAAAGTTCAGGAAAATATTGCAAATACGGATAGCCTTGCACAGGCTCCAGTGGATTCCCTAAAAGTCGAAGAAGAGAAAGAACCGTTCAAGCTAACGGAGGAAAATGCCATCGATTTCTTTTTTAACTATGCCAAGACCTTAAAAAAAAACAGGGTAAGGATTACCACGACCATGGGAAGTTTTACTGTAGAGCTGTATGACAATGTTCCATACCATAAGGCAAATTTTATCTATTTGGCCAAACAACATTATTTTGATAGTACACAATTCCATAGAGTGGTCAAGGACTTTATAATTCAAGGGGGCAATTCGGACGATAAGCGTACTGCTAAAAAACGTGGCAAAATCGGTAGATATTTACTACCGCCCGATGCCAAAAAAGGGCACAAGCACCATAGGGGCACAATTTCCATGCCCAGTAGTGAAAGGGACAACCCACACAAACTGGCTTCGCCCTACGAATTTTTTATAGTGGTAACAAACCCGGGGTCCTACCACCTTGATGGATCTTACACTCCATTTGGCCGTGTGGTGGAAGGAATGGATGTTGTGGATGCCATTAACAATGTTCCGGTCGGTGATGGGGATTGGCCTTGGCAGAACATTTATATTCTGAAAGCCGAAGTATTATAAATTTATTTATAACTGCTTATTGTAACCCATACCTTGGTCACCAAACTTTGTTTTGGAACTTCTTTTTCCAAAATTCTTCTGGTCGTTGTTGTCTTTTTTTCATAAACCGAAACAAGGGCAGCCACAATGATCAGGTTTTTTAATATGTACTGACCGAGCAAGGTGAGCGATAACGGCTCTTCACCAAAAACTTCCCCAGGAAAAAAGAAAAGAGGCAAAAATGTACAGGCCATATGAATCAACGATAGAACTACAGCTTGTTGGCGCATAAAACCAACGATCAATAAAACACCCAAGGTAACCTCGCCAATGGCCAAAATCAGAATGGAGACTTGATCCGGTATTAGGCCCAAAGTAAGCTGATGTATGGTGTTCTTTGCCAAATCTTCGGCAGGACTTAGATTTGGAAAAAACTTTAATCCACCAAACCAACAATATATCAGACCTACCGAAACAACGAGCAATTTTTCTTTAAACGATATTTTCAAAAGATCGGGATTTAATTCTTGAATTCATTCATTAGTTCAGGATTTACCTTTACCCTGTTTTGGGAGAATCTGTAGGACACTCCCACATTGATCAAATAATCCGCAAAAGCAGCATCTCCCGCTCTGGGCTCCCCTGTAACTTCTTGTGTTTGAAGGTCGGTCACACTTTGGGGCCGCTCTCTTCTCACTGCGAACGGAACATTAAGGTTCAATGAAAAGTTATCTTTAATAAATGCTATACCGGGATCAATGGAAAGTACGTTTCCCGGCCTTCTAAAACCCGCGTTGCCTCCGATAAGGTCTTTTACCGGAACACCTTCGTACCGCGCTCCCAATGAAGCTGAAATGGCGGAACTTATAAGATGACTGACACCTGCTCGGACAGAGAATTGATCTGGAACAGCCATAATTGCTTCATTTTGCAGAATAGGACTTAAAGTTTCCCTAAAAGTTCTTGTTCCGTTGGTCTCTCTTGGATTTAAAAGATAAAAACCACCCCCATAGGCAAAAAAACCTTCTCCGATCTTTCGATAAAACTGAAAATCCAACGTTATTCCAAAACCACCATCTCCCGGCTGTATACTTTGATCAACAGGTCTCACCTGTGGCCCATCGTTGGGTCCCACGTTGTAAAAAATATCGGATGCGTTGTAGTTGCCGGTAGGCAACTTTACACCCAATCCCAATGCCAAATTTCCATTTTGATTTTTTTCGAGATCAAACAACCAAAAGCCCACACCTGCTCTAATGTCCGCCAAACCCCTGGAAAATGTGGTGTTACGCTCTTCTCGACCATGTTCGTACAAGGACGACCTGGTATTTATTACGGTCGGGATCGTTATACTGGCATACCACCTATCCGATATACCATAGGTTAAAAAGAAATCCCAGGAATGCGAATGGTTGATAACCTCTGTTTCATTGGAAACTCTATCGGGTTCTTCTTCCGTGCCCCTAAAGTGTCGAAAAGATTTAAAATACCTATAGTTACTACCAACCTGTATGTCGCCCGGACCTAACAAACTGTTTTCCAAAGTGTTTCCAACACAAGATGAGAAATGCCTAATCGCAACGCATCCCTGTGCCATTAATTGATGGAATCCCATAATGGAAACCAGTATGAACATGAAAATTTTAAGTGATCGTGATGTCCTCATTGAATAATCGGTTATTTAGTTTGCTCTATAAGCAATGTAGAACTATATAACCCTGATAAGGACTAACAAAAACGTAAAAAAGATTAAGACACGGTTAATGCCACTAAAAAAGCATTAATTCAAATTCTTAAAAAGTTAGGGACGATCTTTTAAGCTGCTTTCTTGTAGATACTCGGTAAGCTAACTCCAAAAACAACCGCGATCAAGCGAATAATTATCACAACCAAAATCGCAGCAATGTAAGCGTAGCTGTCCTTTATCGGGAACTGGGAAAACAAGAAATAGCTGGCACCGCCTAAAATACAGGCCGTGGCATAAATCTCCTTTCTAAAAATAACAGGAATCTCATTGCAAAGGATGTCACGGGTTACGCCACCAAAACAGGCCGTCATAGTACCGAGAAAAACACACATAATGGGCAATAACTCTGCTTCCAACCCTTTTTCCACACCGACCATGGTATAAAGTCCGATACCAATTGTATCGAACAAAAACAACGATCGCCTTAAATACTTAAGTTTGTTCACAAAAATAATGGCAAATACTACGGAGATAAAAATAGTGGTTACATAGGTCAGGTCCTGCATCCAACCCACCGGTGTATTACCAATCAGCAAATCCCTAAGTGTACCACCGCCAATGGCCGTAACAAATGCAATAATTAAAACCCCGAAGAGGTCCAACCGTTTTTCCATGGCCACCAAAACCCCAGAAATAGCAAAGGCTATGGTTCCTAAAATATCAATGGTTTGATATAACATCCTTACATTTTTTGAGTGTAATAGTTGTAATCCTTGATGACCACATCCACAAATTCGATAGGTTGTAACAAAGTCTGTACCTTCGTCACCTCCTTGATCCTTTGGTCCAAAGAAACAATAATATTATGGTTTCCATTCAATTTGGCCTTGTCATACAATTCTTTGATGGTCTGCATTTCCTGATCCTTAAAAACCGTTACTTGCGGAAAGGTGGGTTTATAATCTTCGGGCAATTCACGTAATAGGGTATCCTTCAGGGATATGCGCTTTTTTTCACTGATCACTGTAGTTCCCGCGGCTATATCTCCAATACGCTGGCCTTTACCCCTGATCAAAATAGTGAGTACGGCAGCTCCTCCAGAGGTTAGGCTCACATCTATAATGCGCAGGGCCCAGCGAACAAAGTAATTTCCAAAGTTAGGTTTGGAGCCATCCAACTTGACCACTCTTAGTTTCATGGCACTCTTACCTATGGTCTTGCCATCCATCAAGGTTTCAAAAAGTAAATAATAAAAAAAAGCAGGTAAACTGAGTATTAAATAGAAAGCCCATTGATCCTCGATCTCGATATCCAACGAAACCAAAAAAACAATCATCAAAATAAAATACACCATAATAATAAAGCTATCTATAATATAAGCCAGCATACGCTCTCCCAAATGGGACGTGTTTTGGTTGATGGTTATATTTTGGGCCGTTTCTATTTGAAATTGTTCCATAAATTAGTTTCTTTACTTTTAAACCAAAAGATTTAATGCGCGAGGCCGCTTTTGTAAGGCAAAATAAGGATAAATGGGCCGCTTTTGAAAATGCTCTGCTCCACAAAGGACAACTTCACCCAGACGAGCTTTCGGATCTTTATATCGAGATTACCGATCATCTGAGTTACGCAAAAACGTTTTACCCGGGCAGCAACACGCAGATTTATCTGAACACACTTGCCTCCCAAGCACATCAGAAAATTTACAAGACCAAACGGGAATCCAGAAACCGTATTGTACATTTTTGGAAAATCGAGTTTCCGACCATGTTCAAGAACCATCATCGGGAATTGCTGATTTCATTCTTGGTATTTTCCTTTTTTGCGGTTGTGGGTGCTTTCTCCTCTGCCAACGAAGGTGACTTTGTGCGGTCCATTTTAGGTAACGGCTATGTAAACATGACCCTGGAAAATATTGAAAAAGGCGACCCAATGGCCGTGTATAAGGAACAAGGCGCTTTTAATATGTTCTTGGGCATTACCATAAACAACATCAAAGTCGCCATATATGCATTTGCCTTTGGGATTTTTTTGGGCGTGGGCACACTTTATATTATGATGCAGAACGGTATTATGTTGGGGAGTTTTCAATACTTTTTCTACGAGAAAGGATTGTTGTGGGAATCCGCAAGAACCATTTGGATCCACGGTACCATAGAAATTTCAGTAATCGTTATCGCAGGCTGTGCCGGATTGGTCTTGGCCAATGGAATCTTATTCCCTGGCACTTACACTCGATTGGAATCGTTTAAAAGAGGGGTTAAAAATGGCCTTAAAATAATGGTGAGCACCGTTCCTTTTTTTATTATGGCCGGCTTCTTGGAAGGGTTTGTAACCCGGCACACCGAAATGCCGGACTGGTTGGCAATTTTAATTATACTGTCTTCGTTAGCATTGATCATATTCTATTACATTATATATCCAAATCAAATCCATAGAAAAAACCAACATGCAAACAACCAATAAATATATCGAGTTTAAAAAGCAACGGGAACTGGGAGAAATTCTTTCGGACTGTTTCGGTTTTATTAGAAACGAGTTTAAAACATTTTTTAGGACCATTTTAAAAATTGTGGGGCCCTATATTTTGGTTATGCTGATCTCCATGGGGTTCTACATGTACACTATAGGAGATATTTTTAGTTTAAGCACCTTTGGGAGCACCCCCAGCGCGGCATTCTCGCCCATTATTATGGTTTTGGCCGTAGCGGCTTTAATGTTCAGTTCCGTTGCAGCCTACGTTCTGGCACAAGGCACTGTGCTACATTACATAAAGTCGTACATCAACAATAAAGGAAACATAAACTTTGAGGAGATCCACAAAGGGGTGTACGGCTCCTTTTGGTCGCTAATCGGCTTGGGGATTTTGGTGGGCCTGTCGGTAATGGTCGGCATCTTTCTTTGCGTAATTCCAGGAATATATTTAGCCGTTCCTCTTTCCATATCTTTTGCCATTCTGGTATTTCTTAAAAAAGATGCCATGGAATCCTATCAATATAGTTTTACCCTGATCAAGGAAAACTGGTGGATCACATTTGCGACCCTTTTTGTGATCTATATTATCGTGGCGATTGCCTCCTATGCTTTTAGTTTGCCCAGTGTAATCTATATGTGGATAAAAATGGGGGTGTTTTCCGGAGAAATGGATGCTGAAAGTATGAATGTTTTTAACGACCCCATTTATCTCATTTTAAATATTCTGAGCACTTTGGTCCAATTCTTAATGAACATCATTTTTTTGGTGGCCACTTCCTTGATATTTTTCAACCTAAACGAAAAGAAAAATTTTACAGGTACTTTTGAACGCATCGAAAGCCTGGGAAAATCATCGGAGGAATAGATGCAAAAATTACTGATCTTATCATACGTGCTTTTTTCTTGGACAATTCTTTTTGCCCAGAACGACACCCTTGTTAAGTATGATAAATCGGATATTGCCCCTGTACAGTTCCAAAAAAGTGACCTGGATACCTATAAGAATGATTCAAAGTTCAATTATGAAGAGGTAAAAACGGAAAGCACTTGGTTCACGGATGTGATCAACTGGTTCTACAATCTTTTACGAAGATTTTTTGAGTGGATCTTTGGTGTAGGCAATGCAGAAGGCTATTTGGCCGTGTTTTTGGAGATTCTCCCCTATTTGCTTCTTGCCCTATTCCTGTATTTGGTAATCCGCTTTTTTGTAAGGTCGAACATACAGGGCAAGGGTAAAAAAAATAAGAACCCCAACATGGTCTCATTGTCGGAAGATGAACACATTATTAAAAATGAAGATATTGAACAATTGATAAAAAATGCCCTGAGCGATAAAAATTACCGCCTTGCCATTCGATATCAATACCTGTTTATCCTACAATTATTATCTGAACACGAATGGATAGATTGGCAACAACAAAAAACCAACGATGATTATTTGGAGGAATTATCGACAAGTCCGTTGTTGGACGATTTTGGCAGAGCCACCGTTCTTTATGATTATGTATGGTACGGCGAGTTTGAGTTAAACTGGGAACGCTATACCAAAGCCGAAACCATTTTCAAATCCTTAAAAAATGCATTGAACAATGTCTAAAAAAGGATGGATCTATATAGTACTAGGTGGGCTTGCGCTAGGAATCATTTTTGTAATGGAATACAATAAACCCAAAAAAGTAAATTGGTTTCCATCGTTCGTGTCCCATCATAAAATTCCTTACGGCACCTACGTACTGAACGATCTTATGGAAACATACTTTCCAAATAGGATTCAGCAAGTACAAAAACCGCCTTTTGAATTGTTGACCCGCACTGATTCCGTACAAGGCGCCTATTTTTTTGTGAATGAATCCGTTTCTTTTGAAGAAGCCGAGCTCAATGCCCTATTGGAATGGGTAGAACAGGGCAACCACCTATTTGTGGCGTCGAACTCTTTTGAAAGAAAATTGTTGGATACCCTCAACTTAGATATTCAAAATGTATATAATAGTGGACAATTGGAGCCCATTTTTCATTATCAATTGGTCAACCCAAAATTGCAAAGTCCAAAAGTAAAGTACACCAAAGATTATTATACCACTGGTTTTGATCAAATAGATACCTTGAGAACCACAATTTTAGGTGAAGTACAGGCTAAAGGCGATAGCACGGAAACCATCAAAAAATATGTGAATACCATAAAACAATCATTCGGTAAGGGAGAAATTGTTTTGAGCGCCTTTCCCAAAGCATTTACCAATTACTTTATCCTAAAGGATAACAATTTGGAATACACCGCCGGGCTTTTGGCCTATCTTCCCAAGAAAGGGCCAATATTTATGGACAACTTCCACAAATCCGGTAAATCCTTCTATACTTCTCCGATGTATCTTTTTCTGAACACCAAAGAGTTTAAATGGGCTTACTATCTGGCACTTATCGGCGCATTGATCTATATTGTTTTTGAAGGGAAACGGAAACAACGCGCCATTGCCGTGGTACCCCCACTAAAAAATCAGACCTTGGCGTTTACACGGACCATTGCAGACATGTATTTTGAAAAAGGAGAGTTACAATTAATCACAAAACATAAAACTGAGTACTTTTTGGAATACTTAAGGACCAAACTGCATGTTTCCACCCAAAATTTGGAGGATGAAACATTTTTGAAGCACCTGGCCATACGTGGCAATTCCACGGAAGAGGAAGTAAGGTCCTTAATGGGATTGATCGTAAATTTGAGAACCAAAGACCATATTACCGAAATAGAATTACAAAATCTGAACAATAAAATACAAGCATTTAAAGCAAACGTTGATGGAAAATAACGAAACAAACGACTTGGACTTTAACAGCAGGGTACCCTTGGAAGAACTTAGGAATACCGTAGAGCAGATAAAAAAGGAGTTGTCCACCATAATTGTTGGGCAAAAAGATTTTATAGAACTACTGATCATATCCATATTGGCGGATGGGCACGCTTTGATCGAGGGTGTCCCCGGCATTGCAAAAACGGTTACCGCCAAGCTTTTTGCAAAAACCCTCAAAACAGAGTTTAACCGCATTCAGTTTACCCCCGATCTAATGCCCAGCGATATTCTGGGAACCTCGGTTTTCAATGCCAAGACCACGGAGTTCGAATTTAAAAATGGGCCCATTTTTTCGAATATTATTTTGATCGATGAGATAAACCGTGCTCCCGCCAAAACCCAGGCCGCCCTTTTTGAGACCATGGAGGAAAGACAGGCTACGGTTGATGGCACCACCTATAAAATGAGCGAGCCTTTTATGGTTCTGGCCACTCAGAACCCGATTGAACAAGAGGGTACCTACGCTCTTCCCGAAGCGCAACTGGACCGCTTTCTTTTTAAGATTAAAGTAAGCTATCCTTCGGTCGAGGAAGAAATTGCAATACTCAAGAACCATCACGAACGTAAGGGCGAAAAACCACAAGATCAAATAAAAGCAGTATTGTCGCCCGAAAAGTTGTCGGAGTTTAAAAAGAACATCCACGAGGTGGTCGTAGAACAAAAAATTCTGGATTATATCGCCAACATTATAAACCTGACAAGAACCCATCCACATTTGTATTTGGGCGCTTCTCCCAGAGCATCCATTGCAACGTTAACGGCCGCGAAGGCCTTTGCCGCTATTTCCGGCCGGGATTTTGTAATCCCGGAGGATGTAAAAAAAGCATTGCTCCCTGTGCTCAATCATAGGGTAATTTTAACCCCAGAGCGAGAAATGGAGGGAATGACCACTGAAAATGTGATTGCCATGATCGTGGAATCCGTTGAAATCCCCAGATAGGCATGTCATTTTTTCGGTCGCTATACATACATAACATCTTCTTTAGGTACATTGCCGTTCTATCCGCATGTTTTGTAATCTCTTTTTGGGTTCCTGTACTTTACCCGATAGCGTGGTTGTTGGTATATCTTTTAATGACTCTATTCTTTCTAGACCTTTATTTAATGTATGCTACAAAAAATGGTATTCGAGCCCAAAGAAATCTACCGCAGAAATTATCCAATAGCGACCAGAACAAACTGGCGGCTCAACTGACTTCCATGTTTCCTTTTAAGGCATTCGTTTCTATAATCGATGAATTACCTGTTCAGTTTCAAAAAAGGGATTTTGAACACAAAACCGAATTAATAAAAGGAGAACCTCATTTGTTTGAATATTTACTTCGCCCTGTTGAGCGCGGAGAATATGTGTTTGGCAATCTTATTGTGTTTGCTTCCTCTCCGCTTAGGATAATTAAAAGAAAGTTTGTGTTCCAAAAAGATCAGATGGTACCGGTATATCCGTCCATCATACAAATGCAGCAATACGACTTTTTGGCCACTAGCAATCGATTAACGGAGTTTGGGCTTAAAAAAATAAGACGCATTGGCCATACCCAAGAGTTTGAGCAAATCAAAGAGTACATTAAAGGGGACGATGTACGGACCATTAATTGGAAAGCCACTGCCAAAAAGAACCAATTAATGGTAAATCAGTACCAAGATGAGCGATCACAGCCCATTTACTCCATTATAGACACTGGAAGGGTGATGAAAATGCCTTTTAACGGACTGAGCTTGTTGGATTATGCCATTAATTCTTCATTGGCGTTTTCCAATGTCGCCCTTAAACGGAACGACAAAACAGGGTTGCTCACCTTCTCCAAAAAAATAGAGACCTTTGTCCCTGCCGTGCAGAAGCTCACCCACCTCAACACCATAATGGAGAGCTTATACAACATTTCCACCGATTTTTCAGATTCCGATTTTGGCATGTTGTATGCCCATGTTAAGCGAAAAGTGAACCAACGCAGTCTGCTCTTGCTGTACACGAATTTTGAACATATTTCTGGTCTTAAAAGGCAGTTGCCATATCTATTGGCCATGGCCAAAAAGCATGTTTTGGTAGTTATTTTCTTTGAAAATACGGAGTTGGAATCGCTTATTGCCGAAGATGCGGAAGACATCCAAGCAATCTATCATAAAACGATTGCAGAAAAGTTTTCCTTGGAAAAAAGGTTGATGCAGAAAGAGCTTCAAAAATATGGCGTTCAGACCATTTTGACCAAGCCCGAGGAATTAACGGTGAACACCATCAATAAATATCTGGAAATAAAGGCCAGGGGAATTATTTAACCGAAAGTTCTTGTCCGGATATACCCAATGTTTGCAATGCTGGCAGTTTTCCTTCCAAAACAACGAATTGGGTTTGTGGTTTAAGAATTGGTCCTATTGGTGTTTTAAGGTCCATGTGGGAATATCTTCCACGCAATCTTCTCCGGTCGTCCTTTTTCGAAAATAGGTCGATCGTTACACCAACGGTAACACCTCCTAAAATAGTCGCCGCCAAATCGTCGTTATCCCAGCCATTACTATTTTGTCCTGCATCGACGGTTTCTTTTGCAAGTCCAATTAATGTACTTCCGGCCACGGAACCCACAAAGGTCCAAATCCGATTACCATCCGAAGCTTGTTTGGCGATTCCTGCCCCTGCAAGTCCAAAGAGGTTACCTCCCAAAAAATGGAGTGCTTTGTCCCGCTCCACTTGCCCATGACATTGTAAAGCGAGCACAAAAAGGAATAGTGTGGGGATTAGTGTTCTCATTGCGCGGTATAAAAGTATTAAAAGTTTCTATAAATGTGTATCTAAAACTCTAATACTGGCACATTTCCGCTTTTGCTTGGTTAAATTCAGCCATTAAATCCGCCACGATCTGTGCTGCAGGCGAAATTGCATCAATAAGTCCGGAGACTTGGCCTATTTCCAGTTCGCCCTCATCCATATCACCCTCGAACATTCCTTTTTTGGCTCTGGCCCGCCCCAATAATTCCTTCAATTCCTCCATATTTACACCTTTGGCATAGGCCTGCTGTATGTCCTGAAAAAATTTGTTTTTTAATAAACGTACCGGTGCCAGCTCCTTTAATGTAAGTTGGGTATCGCCTTCTTTGGCCTGTACAATCATCTGTTTGAACATTTCGTGCGACGAGGCTTCGTGCGATGCGACAAACCTGCTTCCCACCTGTACTCCATCGGCACCCAAAACCATAGCGGCCAACATGGCCCTACCCGTAGCTATGCCGCCGGCCGCAATAAGGGGAATTGTGATTTTTTCCTTCACTGAAGGAATAAGTACCATTGTAGTGGTTTCGTCCCGTCCATTGTGTCCTCCAGCTTCAAAACCTTCGGCAACAACAGCATCCACACCGGCTTCTTGCGCCTTAAGAGCAAACTTTACACTGCTCACTACATGTACAACAGTTATCCCTTTATCTTGAAGAAACTTGGTCCATGTTTTTGGATTGCCCGCCGAAGTAAAAACAATTTTCACGCCTTGCTCAACAATAATGTCCATCAACTTTTCAATATCCGGGTACAACATGGGCACATTCACCCCGAACGGCTTATCGGTCGTTTTTTTGCACTTTATGATATGTTCCTCCAACACTTCGGGATACATGCTCCCGGCGCCCAATAGGCCCAGTCCTCCTGCATTGGATACGGCAGAGGCCAAGCGCCAACCGCTGGCCCAAATCATGCCGCCCTGTACAATGGGATATTCTATTCCGAAAAGTTCTGTGATTCTATGCTGCATAAAGTCAGGTATTCTGTTTTCCGACAAAATAATCAAATTTAGGCTTCCGATCAAGAAATGACACCAGAACCTATTAGTTCATCATCCAAATACCAAGCAGCAAACTGTCCTTCGGTAATGGCCGATTGTTTATCCTTAAAGTCCACAAACAATCCATTCTCTACTTTATATAGTGTAGCTTGCTGTAGGGGTTGACGATATCGGATACGGGCTTTTACCTCCATGGCCTCATCTAACTTTAGGGCTAGATCGGGCCGTACCCAATGGAGTTCGTCCTCCTTAATAAACAACGTGTTTCGATAAAGGCCGGGGTGAGATTTGCCCTGACCGGTGTAAATTATATTCTTGTCCACATCGGTGTCTATTACAAACAATGGTTCTTTTGTTCCCCCTACATTTAATCCTTTACGTTGGCCTATGGTAAAGTAATGTGCTCCTTGGTGCTCGCCGACTACTTTGCCATCTGTTTTTGAGTAGACGGGCTTTTCGGCTTGGAAAATGAGTTTATCCCTTTGGTTATTAAATTCGGGCGTATTGACCGAAAATTGTTCCGCATTGGCAGGTACTTCCACAATGACACCTTTTTTGGGTTTCAGTTTTTGTTGCAAAAATTCCGGCAAATGCACCTTTCCAATAAAACACAACCCTTGGGAATCTTTTTTATCTGCAGTGATAAGGTTGTTATCCGCAGCAATTTTTCGCACTTCTGGTTTTAAAAGATCTCCGATGGGAAACAACGTTTTGGATAGTTGCTCTTGCGACAGCTGACACAGAAAGTAGGATTGGTCCTTGTTCGGGTCCTTGCCCGATAATAATTGGTAGGTTTCCGTACCGTCTTCATTTTTAATGGTGCCTTTACGGCAATAATGTCCTGTTGCCACATAATCGGCACCCAACTGCAATGCTATGTTAAGGAACACATCGAATTTAATTTCACGATTGCACAAAACATCTGGATTTGGAGTTCTTCCCTTTTCGTATTCATTGAACATATAATCAACAATACGCTCCTTGTATTCTACACTTAAATCTACCGTCTGAAAAGGAATCCCCAACTTTTCCGCAACGATCAATGCATCATTGCTATCCTCCAACCACGGACACTCCTCGGATATGGTCACCGAGTCATCATGCCAGTTTTTCATGAACAGGCCAATAACATCGTATCCCTGCTCTTTGAGCAAGTAAGCGGTCACGCTGGAATCCACCCCTCCAGAAAGTCCTACAACTACCTTTTTCATTTTTCAATTTTAAGACTACAAAAATACAAATTGATGGTCATTTAAAATGATAAATATCTAATAACACCTATTGACCCATTTCTAATCTCAGGCCAGCTCAAAACTTATTTTGTTAAATTTTTAGTCAAAAATGTTAAACAATATTGTTTATATTTTGTTTAACTATATTTTTAAATCGTTAAACAATTTTAAAACACCGACATGAAAGCATTAAAAACCCTAACACGATTATCTTTAATGTTCTTATTGCTGACCATTGTATCCTGCTCGGACGACGACGAGGGAACAATGCCAGAAGTAGAACCGACCGTAACCATTGTTGACGCTGCACAAGCTACCGCTGACCTCAGTACTTTGGTAAGTGCGCTTCAAAAGGCAGACGAAAGTGCAAACAACGATTTAGTAGCTGCTTTGAGCGGTAAAGGACCATTTACCGTATTTGCCCCAACCAATCAAGCCTTTAGCGATTTATTGGCCCAACTGGATGGATTCGACTCCTTGGACGATTTTAATTCTCAACAACTCCAAGACCTGTTGGCCGTGATTCTTACGTATCACGTTGTAGCAGATGCTGCCGTTCTATCATCAGACTTGAGTGATGGGCAGACCATAACCACCCTACAAGGCTCAACTATTCAAGTATCCACTACTGGTGGTGTATTTATTAGTGACGCTACCGATGTGGACGCCGAAGTAACCACTGCCAATGTTGAAGTATCCAATGGTGTGGTACACATTATTGATAAAGTTCTATTGCCACAGGCCATTCTGGATGAGTTGGCAGACATTATCCTTGTGCCAATTACAGATTTGGCGATCGGCAACGAAAACTTGCAGAATTTGGTTGCTGCCTTAAGTGCCGCCAACGGAGATTTGCCTACCGTGCTTCGCGGGGATGGCCCATTTACAGTATTGGCCCCGACCGATGATGCCTTTGCCACATTCTTGGATGGTGCAGCATTGGAGGACGTGCCTGTAGAGGTACTCACCAACGTATTGTTAAACCACGTGATAAGTGGAGAAATTACTTCTACCGATCTAACTGGACTTGGTTCCGGGTATACCAGTACTTTAGCTACAGGAGCTGGTGATCAAAATGTAAGTTTGTTCTTCGACACTTCCGATGGTGTCACCTTTAATGGAGTATCTTCTGTTGTAACGCCGGATGTTAAGGCATTGAACGGAATCGTGCACGTTGTAGATGCCGTAATAGATATACCAAATATTGTTGACCATGCAGTGGCCAACCCAGGACTTTCATCTTTGGTAGGGGCCCTAACAGAAGGTGGGAACACGACCTTTACAGATTTGCTTTCTGATGAAGAAACGGATTTTACCGTATTCGCCCCAGGTAACGATGCATTCAGTGCATTTACCAATCCAAATTCCAACGACATTAATGCAATCCTGTCCAACCACGTGATTGTAGGAGCTGCTGCATTCTCGTCAGGTTTGTCCAACTCTTATGTTAACACTGCCGCTGAATTTGATACCGATGAGAACCTGAGTCTTTATATCAATACAGATGATGGTGTAACCCTGAACGGCGTAAGCAATGTTGTAATGGCGGATATCGTAGCCAGCAATGGAGTGATCCATACAGTTGATGCGGTCATTGACCTCCCAACAGTGGTTACCTTTGCGGTGGCCGATCCAACTTTTGATTCTTTACAAGCAGCATTGACAACAGAGGGTCAGCCTGATTTTGTTGCCACACTTTCCGGGACTGGGCCATTCACGGTATTTGCTCCGACCAACGATGCCTTCCAAGCTCTATTGGACAGCAACGATATGTGGAACGAATTGGGAGATATTGATGGTGGATTATTGACCAGCGTACTGCAGCACCACGTAGTAGCCTCTGCCAATGTACGTTCTGGAGATTTGTCCGATGGCATTATGGCGACTACTTTGGAAGGAGATGACATTACCATAAACCTACCAGGTACCGGTGATAATATTGCAGATGTTACCGACGGTGCCGGAAACACGGGCATTGGAATAATCGCAGTAGATGTACAGGCCATAAACGGTGTTATCCACGCAGTGGACACTGTATTGATCCCCGATACAAACAACTAGTTTTTGATTTGATGAATTGTTGACTGAAAAGCCCCCTTGAACTATATCGAGGGGGCTTTTTATCGAGTAAGGTTTACCGTTTATCGATGACACATCAACAAAGGATTATCTGCCCACAGAAACCGGCTATTTGACAACTTTTAATTTTAATAACGTGGATAATCGTGCATCTTTGGAGTCCCAAATCTTTCCAAACTAAGCCTATAAATGGAAACTCCCCCAAGATATTCTTGAGGGAGTTTTTTTATTTGTAAAAGAGAGTCAACTAACTACCGAGGATTATCTTCTGCCAGCTTTTTTCTGCTCCTCTGCCTGTTCCATCATCTCGCGCATTTTACGCTGGAACTTGTTCTCCTTTTTAGGTTTCTTTTTGTTTTCCTGGATCTGGGCATGGATCTTATCCTCGTCCAAAATGTAGTTTTTGATGGCCAACATAATAAAGATGGTAATCAAATTGGAAATGAAATAGTACAAACTCAAACCACTCGCATAGTTGTTGAAGAAGAACAACATCATAATTGGTGATAGGTACATAATAAATTTCATGTTCGGCATACCTGGTTGCTGTTGCATCTGCATACTCTGTCCAGTGGTCATCTGCATATAAAAGAAAATCGCTACGGATGCCAAAATTGGGAACAAACTCACGTGATCGCCATAAAACGGTATGGTAAAAGGTAGCTCAAAAATGGTATCGTAAGAAGAAAGGTCTTCTGCCCACAAAAACGGCTTTTGTCTTAATGCAAAAGAAGTTGGGAAAAACATGAACAAGGAGTAGAAAATAGGCAACTGTAACAAGGCTGGCACACAACCACTCATTGGACTCACCCCTGCCTTGTTATAGACCTTCATGGTCTCTTGCTGCTTTTTCATGGCGTTGTCCTTGTATTTCTCGTTGATTTCCGAAATCTCGGGCTTCAATACCTTCATTTTGGCTTGCGACAAATAAGATTTGTACGTCACCGGAGATAGAGCCAAGCGCACTACTATGGTCATGATAATAATTGCAATACCATACGGTAGGAACGAGCTTAAGAAAGTATAGAACGGTGTAAAGATATATCGGTTGATCCAACCAAAAATACCCCAACCAAAGGGTATGGAGTCCGCCAGTCCCAAATCCTTGTAGTCATCCAAAACCTTAACATCGGTTGGCCCATAATACCAATGCATATTTTGGGACAACTCCCCTCCTTTAAATTCCAAAGGCGCTTTTGTACTGTAAGATTTGGTGAAAAGTATTTCCTTGCTTTCTTCCTCGACCAAATTGGTAGAAGTTAAAGCTGCGGTTTTAAAATGGTCGTCCGTTGCCAAAATAGAGCTAAAAAAGTGTTGGCGGTACGATAACCATTTTACATCCTCCTCAGTTTCCTCATCAAAATCGCTACTTTCCGAAAGTTTGCTAATGTTACCTTCATCGTGATTGTACGTCAATCGGGTATACCGGTTCTCGTACATAACACTTTTATTATGTCGTATGCCTTTTAGGTCCCATTCCAAGGTAACTGGTTTACTTGTGTTAAAAACACCGCTCAACCCTTGTGATCTAATGGTAAAATCGACCAAATACTCGTTTGGCTTCATTTCGTACCTATACTCCAAATATTGATTATTGGCTACTTTGGCCTTCATGGACAAGACCTGGTTCTCGCCGCTCTTGGTAAGCGATGGCTCAAAGAACAAATCAGCTGTGCTGAGCGATCTATTATCCGAACTGCTAAAGTTTATCGCAAAATTGGCGTTCCCATCCTTCACCAAATACACAGGTATGGAGTCGAAAGTCACATAGTCCTTCATTTTGGCCTCTACGATCTGGCCTCCCTTATTGGAAATTTTCAGCAATAAAACCTCGTTCTCCAAGGTAGTAATGTCTTCTGCCGTTTGGGTAAACCCAAATGCGCCAACTGTATTTTTATAATCCGCCACCGCAATGGAATCGGTAAGATCGATTACCTTGGCTTTTTGCACCGGCTCTTTTTGAGCTTCATTTTCGACCTTGGCTGCCTCAGCTTCGATCTTTGCCTGTTCCGCTTTTTGAGCTTCCAACTCTTCTGGTGTTGGCTGATTTTGGTAAAACATAAAAACCAGTATCCCAAATATCAGTACAAATCCAATAATGGATTTAATATCCAGCTTCTTTTCTTCCATGAATATTATTTAGTAGAAATCTTTTGTTCGTGTATCAAATGGCAAATATATGCCCAAAACCGGGTTTTATGCCAAACTGGCATTGTTTTGTTTTTGTTTTTGGGCCAATACCGCTTTTACAAACCCAACAAACAAAGGGTGCGGGCTGGCTACGGTACTCTTATATTCGGGGTGATACTGTACCCCGACAAACCAAGGATGTGTTGGAATTTCGACAACTTCCACCAATCCTGTTTTTGGATTGAGCCCGGATGCGACCAATCCAGCTGCTTCCAATTGTTCCTTATATTGGTTGTTGAATTCATATCGGTGCCTATGCCTTTCCTCTATATCGGAAGTTCCATAGACGCTTTTCACCAAGCTACCTTCTTTTAAATGGCAGTCCCAAGCTCCCAAACGCATGGTACCTCCCATATCGGTAATGGATTTTTGTTCTTCCATTAAACTGATCACAGGATCGGGCGTTTGCTTGTTCATTTCCGTTGAATTGGCTTTTTCCAGACCAAGAACTGTTCGGGCAAATTCGATCACGGCCATTTGCATTCCCAAACAAATACCCAAGAACGGAATATTGTTTTCCCTAGCATATCTTACCGCCTTTACCTTTCCCTCTATACCGCGTTCCCCAAAACCTGGAGCCACCAAAATACCGTCCAATCCTTTTAACTTTTGAGCTACATTGCTTGGGGACAAATGCTCGGAATGAATGGATTTAACCTCAACTTTGACTTCGTTGGCGGCACCTGCATGGATAAAGGCCTCTTGAATGGATTTGTACGAGTCGGGAAGTTCCACATACTTTCCGATCAATCCGATCACTACTTTATCCTTTGGATTTTTATGTCTGTTCAAAAACTCCTTCCATTGATCAAGATTTGGTTCTGTAGTGTTCGGCAAGGCCAACTTTTCCAATGTTACGGTATCCAAGCCTTCTTCTTGCATCAACAATGGTACATCGTAAATAGTGGATGCATCTATGGATTGGATTACTGCCTCTTTTCTAACATTGCAGAAAAGTGCCAATTTCTCCTTGATGTCTTCAGAAATATGATGCTCTGTACGGCACACCAAAATATCAGCCTTGATTCCACTTTCCATCAAAGTTTTTACGGAGTGCTGTGTTGGTTTGGTCTTTAATTCCCCCGCGGCGGACAAAAATGGCACCAAAGTAAGATGGATCACTATACCATTATGCTCTCCCAGTTCCCAAAGTAATTGCCTAACTGCCTCAATATAGGGCAGGGATTCAATATCACCTACGGTACCTCCTATTTCGGTAATAATGATATCGTAGTCGCCACTGTTCCCCAAAATTTGGATACGCTCTTTGATCTCGTTGGTAATGTGGGGGACCACCTGCACCGTTTTACCCAAAAACTCTCCTCTACGTTCTTTTTCGATTACGCTTTGGTAAATCCTTCCTGTGGTCACGTTGTTGGCCTGTGAAGTGCGCACGTTCAAAAAACGCTCATAATGCCCAAGGTCCAAATCGGTTTCGGCACCATCGTCGGTAACATAGCATTCACCGTGTTCGTACGGATTCAATGTTCCGGGATCAACATTTATGTATGGATCTAATTTTTGGATGGTTGTTCGGTATCCCCTGGCTTGCAGTAGTTTGGCCAAGGATGCGGCAATAATTCCTTTTCCCAATGAAGAAGTAACGCCTCCCGTAACGAAAATGTACTTGGTCTCTGACATATTGATCATTCTATTACGGGGCGTAAAGTTACTAATTGCGGGACAAAAATCAGGTAGATTCTTTAGGAAAATCTTTTTGCAGTTTTCTGATGATGGGTTCCAGGTTGTTATCCTTAATGGTCAGCATGGTATTAAGGTAGTCGCCAAGTTTACCTTTGGGAAAACCTTTTTGCCTGAACCATACCAAATAGGCAAGAGGCAGATCCACCAAATATCGCCCTTTGTACTTACCAAAGGGCATTTTATAATGGGCCATTTCCAAAAGCTGTTCTGTATCGGGACGCATTTCCATATATAGGCCTAAAATACTATCTTTCCCTCAACAAATCCGAAAAATGAAACGTAGAAATTTTATTGCCACCGCAGCTGTTGGCTCTGCCGGCCTGGCCTCTGGTTCGGCCATGACCTCCGACCAAGTACTGCCCCAAACATTTAAGTTAAAACACAATATAAACCATAGTGTTTGTGAATGGTGTTTTAGCGATATTCCCTTTGAAGATTTTTTAAAGACCTTAAAGGAGCTTGGAGTAAATGCAATTGATTTGATCGGTCCGGACAGATGGCCCATTTTAAAAAAATATGACATTCACTGTTCGATGTGCAACGGTGCTGAAATAAGTTTGACGGAGGGATGGAACAACCCCAAATATCACGAACAGCTTATTAAGAATTACACCGAAATGATTCCGAAAGTTGCGGAAGCGGGCTATACCAACCTAATCTGCTTTAGTGGAAACCGAAATGGCATTAACGATTATGTCGGTCTTCAAAATTGTGTGGACGGCCTTTCACAAATTATTCCATTGGCGGAAAAACACGGCGTGATAATTCAGATGGAGCTTTTTAACCAAGTAAACCATCCAGATTATATGTGCGACAATTCACTTTGGGGCGTGGAGCTTTGCAAACATTTGGGCAGCGACAATTTTAAATTGCTGTTCGATATCTACCACATGCAAATTCAGGAAGGCGATATTATCCGCAGTATACAAAACTATCATCCCTATTTTGGGCACTACCACACGGCCGGTGTTCCAGGCAGGCACGAAATTGATGAAACCCAAGAACTCTACTACCCGGCCATTATCAAAGCCATACATGATACCGGATTTACAGGCTACGTGGCTCAAGAATTCATTGTGACATGGGAGGATAAAATTGCAGCGCTTAAAGATGCTTTTCTAAGATGTGATGTGTAGCCTTTTCCAGAATAATAATATGTAATGTTCCTGAGTGAACTTGGACTACTGCCCTAAATATTTTTTTACGATTCACTTTCTTTTAAAGCTAAGGCAATCTTGGTATTCCATTCTAATTGCTTTTCCCTATTTCTGGAAAAATTGGTTTCCCAATCGTATTGTTCTTGGTATTCTTGTAGTTCCTTTAAAATATCCTGATAAATTTTGCGCACTTCTCCCTTAACATCATCAGAGAAAGAGGTGCGGTGTAGTTTTTCACGCATTTTACGGGCGAAAAGTTCGGTAATATCAAAATGTAATTGCTCGTGGGCCAAGGTGTTTTCATTGCACAGCTCCGGCTTGTACCAGCTTTCGTTAGGATAAAAAAACGCATTTACCTCATAATCCAATTTAACCTCGTGGTGGAGCAAGTTGGCAGAATAGGAATAACTAATACCACTGGCGGTGGTAGCAGCCGATTCGGCTGCCGGGGGAACCTTCCCCTTAAAATCGGTCCATGTGAGCCTAATATTACTGTTCCATAGAACGCCTTCTTCGATCTCTTGTGCAAAACCCAAAAAACCAAACAGAAAAAAACATCCTATTGCAACTAGTTTATCCAATTAAAATCGATTACTTTTTCAATATCGGGGTGCAAACTGTAATGTACTGGGCAAGTATTCGCCGTATGCATCAAAATTTTACGGTGTTTCTCAGAGATGGATGCGGGCAAATCAAACTTTACCTCGATCTTGAAGATTCTCCGTGGATTGGCCGCCATATGCTTGGTAACCTCTGCGGTAGAACCTGCTAGATCAATTTCCAAATCCCTGGCTTTTATGCCCATCATTGTTATCATACAGTTCGCCAAGCCAGTAGCCACGGTATCCGTAGGGGAAAAAGCTTCTCCCTTGCCATTGTTGTCCACAGGGGCATCGGTAATATATTCACTACCTGATCGTAAGTGTACACAGGTAGTTCTAAGATTTCCGTTATAGGTTACTTTTGCTGTCATTGATTTCTACTTCTTTAATGGTAAGGTTGTCATACTCCATAATGTAACAGGCGCGGTTAAAGTACCCGGAGGTCCAGTCGTTAAGATAATCAAATCCATTGCCTGCATATTCCGTTAACCCAATGTATTTTGATGTTTCAAACAAATTCTTTTTGTAAGCCAGTTTCAATAACACGTCCATGGTCACATCAAATCCTCGGATGGCATACCTATCCGGTAGTAGGCCATTGTATTTTTTCATATATGCCCTAGTGAAGGTATCATCCGCAGATTCCTTGTAGAACGATGGATAGGTAAATTTTAAATTGGATAAATGTGTCTTGGAAACTGCCTCGTGCTCAAATGCCCCGTTAAAGCTTGTGGTGAACATGCGTACATTAACCTTTTCTTGCGGGTTGTTTGTTGCTGTAACCGAAGAGGTATTGGCAGAGTTTAGAATGGATGTTACACTCGCCACCATATTGGGTTGATCGGTTTCCAAAAATACCCAGTTCTCCTTTTCGTTGGACAATTGGATCAAAAACCTATCCAAGTGCAACGATTTATTATCGATCACCTTTGCGATTTGGGCAGCAGGAAACTTGCTCAAAATAGAATCGTGTGCCACTTGATGGGTAGAGTCCGCAATTATGACCACATTCTCATCAGTATGGATTTTCTCCATATATGCCAGCATTTTATCCCTAAGGACTGCATCTCTGGGAACGGAGAAAAAAACATTGCTGTGACTGAGTTTACTGTCCGATGCAATAGGGGCCACTACGGGAATATTCTTGGTTTTTGCCTGCACGGCAACCTCGTCCAAAGGTCCGGCGGCCAGTGGTCCTATCACAGCATCTACCCCTGTTAAGGATTCACGGAAAAGTATTTCTTTTACTTTAGCTTGGTCCAACTGGGTATCGTAAGTTTTTACGTTGACCGATACTCCAAGTTTTTTAATGGAATCCAAAGCGACCATGGCCCCTGTGTAAAAACCAAGGCTCAATGCCAGGTCCCTTCGGTTTTTGATCAATTCTTCCGCTCTTTGGGTGTCGTTCAAGTTTACCTTGTCCAAACGAAAGGGAAGCATAAAAACCAGCTGTGGTTTATTTTCCACATTTATGCTGTCCACCAAATTGATCTTATCCAGCACTAGGGCATTTTTCACTTCTAGTCCTTCTGCTTTTTCTTTGGGCAACTTTAGTACCATTCCCGCTTTAAGGCCATTTTCCAAAGCTGGGTTCAAACGGAACAGTTCTTCTCTGGTAATCTTAAGGTTCTGAGTAATTCTAAATATATTCTGTTTGGGTTTTACCTCATAAAAAACAAAGTTGTCGGTGTTCACTATACCGGCCTGAGACTTCTTTTTGGGCAAACGCACTACCATTCCCTCTTTTAGGCCTCCGGCTTTCATTATTTCCGGATTCAAGCGTACAATAGAATCCGTTGGGATACCATATTCCCTTCCAAGACTATAAAGTGTCATTTTTGGAGGTACCGTGTAAGAAGTAAAAACCTCTGTTTTCTGTTCCTTTAGGCTATCCCCTTTGGGGCGCGGCAGTTTCAACTCTTCTCCTGCTGCCAAATAATTGGTGTTCTTATCCAATTCCGGGTTTAAGACCAACAAACTATCGACACTAATTCCGTATTTGTGGGCAATGCTCCAACGTGTCTCTTTAGGTTGAACGGTGTATATTTCGAAATCCAGTTCTTTTTCCTCATTGGGGTCCACTTCTGGAAAAACAGGAATTTGAAGCACCATTCCCTTGTCCAATGTTTCCGAATACAGCCTTGTGTTATATCTTTTTAATTGTTCTTCGGTGATCTCATACTTTTGGGTCAGACCAAAAAGGGTTTCCTTTCTTCTTACCCTGTGTCGTGTAAATCGAATCGGCTTCAGCTCTTCTTGTTTTGGCTTATCTGGTTTGGCCTCGTTTTTAGTGTCTTCCGCTTTTCCGTTCAAGGGTATAATAAGAATCGTGTTTTCCTTAACATCGGAAGCACTCTTGATTTCTTTATTGGCCTGTAAAATACTATAGGGCGTTACCCGATATTTTTGGGAAATGCTCTTTAGAGTCTCTCCATCCTTTACAGCGTGCGTGGTATAATTTTGTGCGGAAACCGGCACCATGGCCAACAAAAGGACCATGGTAAAAACCAGTTGTAACATATATTTTTTCATTCCCATTCTATAGTTGCAGGTGGTTTGGAACTAATGTCGTACACCACTCTATTAACGCCTTTAACCTTGTTTATTATATCGTTAGAGGTCTTTTGCAAAAATTCGTAGGGCAAATTTACCCAATCGGCGGTCATCCCATCGGTGCTTTCCACCGCTCTGAGCGCCACACATTTTTCGTAGGTACGCTCATCTCCCATGACCCCTACACTATCTACGGGCAAAAGCATGGCTCCGGCCTGCCAAACCTTGTCATAAAGTCCCCATTTTTTTAATCCATCGATAAAAATAGCGTCGACCTCTTGTAAAATAGCCACTTTCTCCGGTGTAATATCCCCCAAGATACGTATTCCCAAGCCAGGACCCGGGAAAGGGTGTCTTCCCAAAATTTCTTTGGACATTCCCATACTCGCCCCAACTCTTCTCACTTCGTCCTTGAACAACATTTTTAAGGGTTCAACTACTTTTAATTTCATATAATCGGGCAATCCTCCAACATTGTGGTGGCTTTTGATCACAGCTGATGGGCCTCCACTTGCCGAAACAGATTCAATTCTGTCAGGATAAATAGTACCCTGCGCCAACCATTTTGCATTTTCCACTTTGTGGGATTCATCATCAAAGACCTCGATAAAGACCCTTCCGATGATCTTTCTCTTCTTTTCAGGGTCCGACTCGCCCTTAAGAGCATCCAAAAAACGTGCCGAAGCATCCACTCCCTTTACATTTAAGCCCATGTGCTTGTACTGGTCCAAAACACTTTCGAACTCATTTTTACGCAAGAGGCCATTGTTCACGAATATACAGTATAGATGATCTCCGATGGCCTTGTGGAGCAACATGGCCGCCACACTGGAATCTACACCGCCGGATAGTCCCAATATTACTTTTTCGTCCCCGATTTCCTCCTTTAGTTCATCCACAGTGGTTTCCACAAAGGCATCCGGAGTCCAGTCCTGTTTTAGACCAGCTATATTTACCAAAAAGTTTTCCAATAGCTTTTTTCCATCTGTTGAATGGTACACTTCCGGGTGAAACTGTATCCCGTAAGTGCTCTCCCCTACAATCTTGTAAGCCGCATTTTCCACATCGTGGGTGCTGGCCAAAAGTACTGCTCCCTCGGGCAGTTCCTTAATGGTATCCGAGTGGCTCATCCATACTTGGCTACCTTCTTCAATTCCTTTCAAAAAATCATCGTCGGATTTAATAAAGGACAAATTGGCCCGCCCATATTCACGGGTAGCGGAAGGGGCCACGTTACCCCCATGAAAATGGGACAGATATTGGGCGCCGTAGCAAATGCCCAAAAGAGGTTTTTTTCCTTTAATTCCCGATAGATCGGGATGAGGGGCCTGTTCGGAGCGAACCGAGGACGGTGAACCGGACAATATTACCGCTTTGTAATCCGACAGATCTTCGGGCACCTTGTTATACGGTTTAATTTCTGAGTAAATGTTGAGTTCCCTGACGCGTCTTGCGATCAATTGTGTGTACTGGGAACCAAAGTCTAGGATGAGTACGTTGTTATGCATGGGCAAAAATAGCAATTTGCTTTAGTTGCAAAAGTATCTTTTAATGGATATTTGCCACAAGTTTTTTAAAGAAGTAATTCCAACGGGTTATCAACACCCCGTCTGCTTTGATCGCCAGTCCAGCTTTTTCCTGCACAAAACAAAGTCTTATATAGTTTTTTTCTTAATTGATTTCATTATTTCTTTGCGATGTAAAAAAGAACTGATTATGATTAAGGGATTCATTTTTGATTTGGATGGCGTAATCACGGATACAGCAGAACTGCATTTTGCCGCTTGGAAAAAATTGTCGGACGACATGGATTGGCAATTTGATCGCGATCTCAACGAAAAATTGAGAGGGATATCCAGAATGGATTCCATTAAAGTGATCATGGACCACAACAATGTTTCGCTCAAAGAAGAAACTATTATGGAACTGGCTACCCAAAAGAACGATATTTACGTGGAAAGTTTGGATCACATGACCCCCGAGGACTATCTACCGGGTGCCAAAGAACTTTTAACACACCTTAGGTCCGAAGGGTTTAGCGTTGCCCTCGGCAGTGCAAGTAAAAATGCAGAAAAGGTATTGAAACAACTAAATGCTACCCATTATTTTGATGTGATCGGTGATGGCAATAGTGTATCCAGAAGCAAACCAGCTCCCGACATTTTCTTGTACGCCTCCGAAAAAATGGGCCTATCGCCGGAAAGGTGTATTGTTTTTGAAGATGCCGAAAAGGGTATCGATGCTGCAAAAGCCAGTAATTTTTATAGCGTTGGCATTGGTCCTGAAGAGCGTGTCGGACATGCGGACGTTCGATTCGACACCATGAAAGAGGCCACTCTTTTTGAGGTAAAATCACATTTTAAAGATTTGTTCTGAATCGGAACCAAACATAAAGAATGTAAAAAGCCCCGGGAACCACTCCGGGGCTTTTCAATAAAATCAAAACCAACCTAAACATATGAGTTAACCAACTCAAAATTTAAATTTTCATAGCTATTTATATGTAAGGAACAACCTACCGGACAAATACCCTACCTGATCCGTAAAACTTTTTTTGAAAAAGATTGGCTTTTGTTCTACCGCGGAAGATATTTAGGGCTATTACTTGTTTTTAATTATGGTGAAATTCTGAGAAAAAGGATCTAAAGTATTCAGTAGCATCAGGATGAGCTCCTCTCCCATTTCTAAATAGATCTCGGAAAAATTGAGCTGCCTTTCTTGCAACGATTGATTTGGAAATAACTCATTCTGCAACTCCGTTAATCGCGTTACGTGATCTTTTAATTTTCGTTTTTGGGCGCGTAAAAGTCGCTTTTCCAGCTTGTCCAAACCCTTTTTTTGTTTTACCTCCTGTGCTTTTACGGCTCCCAAAAAGCTCTTGTCCGTTTTGTTGGCAAGCTCGTACATTTGTTTAAATTGTTCCTCCAGCACCTTTTTTTGCGGCGAAAAATCAACATCGATATTGGAGATATCTCGTATTTTTTTGTTGATAAGGCTGTGCTGTTTCATAAATAAATGAGCTACCGTGAGTCCCATCTTTTCAATCTTGTCCGACTGTTTTTCTTTTATCAACAATACTGAATTCCGCAGCATCAACATAGGAAAGGTCACTCCCAGTTCATCAAAATAGGATTTAAATTCCAACCAATAAGCCAATTCTCCCCCTCCTCCGATATAACAAAGGTTGGGTAGGATAACCTCCTGATATAATGGACGAGTGACCACGTTGGGCGAAAAACGCTCTGGATATTCTTCAAGTTCTTTTAAAATCTCCTCTGGGGTAAAATCCAACTGGGTATTGAGCACATGGTATTTCCCTTTTTTTAGAACAATTCGTTCCCGAAGATCGTCCTTTAGATAAAAATAGTTGATTTCCCTCGGGTTTACTTGAATTGTGTAGTCCGCTGAAATTTTCTCCAAGTTTTTTATCGTCTTGGTAACTTTTTCGTAGGGCGTATGCTGAAAAATGTCCTTTTGGACATAAGGCACCAATAACCTCTTCAAATTTTTATCGTCACCATCCACAATTACAAGACCTTCATCTCCGAACAAGGCATTGGCGAGGTATCTTGTAGCTTGGGCCAGGGTTTGGTTTTCAAGGTAAGCCTTTTGGAATAGCTCTTTTAATTTATCCGTATAACCTAAATTACCAAGTTCGGAAGCAAATATCTCGAATACCTCATCCAGACCATCTGTGGACAATCTACCTACCCCACCGGAAACATTTTTGTTCCAAAGCACCTTTTTCCCGTGTAGATTAAAATAATTGATCTCATCAAAATCGTGATCCTCCGTTGCCATCCAATACACCGGCACAAATTGATGATCGGGAAACTGTGCATTTAGCTTTTTGGCCAGATTTATCGTCGATACAATTTTATACAGGAAGTACAAAGGACCAGTAAATAAATTTAACTGGTGACCGGTTACCACGGTAAAGGAATTTTCCTTTTCGAGAGCTAGGATATTTTTTTTTGTTGCGCCGGAAACCTCCACATTTTTGTATTGCTCGTTTAAAGATCCGACCAAAACTTTTCTGTGGGCTTTTGGGTAGTTGGCAGATTTTTCTTTAATCTGATCACTAAAGTTACCGGGTAAGGGAAATCTATTGTAGTAAGGTGCTAATTCTTTTTTTTGCTCTAGGTAATCACAAATTAATTGGGAAAAATAACCGGTTTCCTTAAAGGGTATACATTCTACTTCCATTAAAACTGAAATGAGGTGATCAAAGATAAGTCTCTTCTTTTTTACTCGTCCTAAAAATACGTTAATTGAATTTTATACAAGATTTAGTCGGCTCAAATTGATAAAATTAGGATTCTGCACCAATTTATTATTAGATTTGAGAGAACTAATTAACCCAAACATGATCCGATTTTTATTTTCTCTCCTTCTTTTAGTATCCATTTCGGTTTCCGCACAGCAATTAAAGTCTCCATCAGAATTTTTGGGGTACGAACTTGGAACCCAGTTTACCCGCCATCACGAAGTGGTGGATTACTACGAGTACTTGGCCGAATCGGAACCGGACCGAGTCAAGCTCACAGTATATGGAAAAACCAACGAACGTAGGCCCCTTATTTTGGCTTATGTGTCCTCTGCGGAAAACATTTCCAACTTGGAAACCATTAGAAAAGAACATTTAAAAAATACAGAAGGTTCGGGAAATTCGTCCAAAGCCATTGTTTGGTTGAGCTATAATGTTCATGGCAATGAAAGTGTGAGTACCGAAGCCTCCATGAAGACGATTTATGAGCTTTTAACAAAAAAAAGCAATTATTTGGAAAACACAGTGGTTATTATGGACCCCTGTATTAACCCAGATGGCCGCGACAGATACACCAACTGGTACAACCAATATAAAAACACCCCTTTCCAAGTAGATCCCAACAGCAAGGAACACCACGAAGGTTGGTGGAGTGGACGCAGTAACCACTATATGTTCGACCTTAACCGTGATTGGGCCTGGCTTACCCAAGTAGAGAGCCAACAGCGATTAAAAAAGTTCAACCAATGGTTGCCTCATGTTCATGTGGATTTTCACGAACAAGGCGTAAATAGTCCGTATTATTTTGCACCAGCAGCAGAACCCTACCATGAGGTAATTACCGATTTTCAACGTGATTTTCAGACGACCATAGGCAGAAACCACGCCAAATACTTTGATGCCAATGGTTGGTTCTATTTTACCAAAGAAGTATTTGATCTATTATATCCAAGCTATGGCGACACCTACCCCATGTACAACGGTTCTATTGGGATGACTTACGAACAAGGTGGAAGTGGAAGGGCCGGACTTGGAATTGTCACCGCAATTGGCGACACCCTTACCCTAAAGGACAGAATTGCGCACCACCACACCACGGGACTATCCACCATTGAGGTTTCTTCTCAAAATGCAGAGAAACTAAACCAAGAATTCAAAAAGTTCTATCAAAACAAGGATTTTAAGTATAAAAGTTATGTACTAAAAGGAGACAAGGACAAGCTTGAAGCCCTTAAATCCCTTTTGGACAAACACGAAATCGAATATGGCAATGTATCCAGTGGTTCCTACAAAGGACACCATTACAAAACGGGAAGAAGCGGAAACATGGCCATCAACAACAATGGCATGGTAGTTTCCACAAATCAACCCAAAGGTACCATGGTAAAAGTATTGTTCGAGCCCGATGCCAAATTATCGGATTCGCTCACCTACGATATTACGGCATGGTCCCTACCGTATGCATATGGATTGGACGCAATTGCCTCCACCTCATTGGTCTCCGGCAATACGGCAAGCGATGTGGTTCAGAACGTAACAATAGGAGCTCCTGCCAATGCCTACGCTTATCTTTTTGATTGGAACAGTATGAAAGATGCACGGTTCTTGTCCGCTTTGTTAAAAAAGGGCATCCGAGTACGAAAAGCCGACCACCCCTTCAGTTTGGAAGGTAAATCTTATGATAGGGGAACTTTGATCGTTACTAAAGGAGACAATCAGCATGATTCAAATTTTCAGGCATCCATGTCGGGCATCATCACCGACTATCAAAAACCATACACAGCCGCTTCAACTGGCTTTGTTGATTCTGGAAAAGATTTTGGATCATCATACATCCAAATGATTACCAAACCTAAGATTGCAGTATTGTCGGGCGGTCCGACATCTACGCTACGATTCGGTGAAATATGGCACTTTTTTGAGCAACAGCTGCATTACCCACTTACCGTTCTGGATGATGAATATGCCAACCGAGTGGATCTGGACGAATATAGTATCCTGATCTTGCCCGATGGACGCTACGGCAACCATTTTAGTGAGGACCAACTATCCAAACTTAAAAACTGGGTCCGCAACGGAGGAAAGATCATTGCCATGGGTGGCTCCATAGATGCGCTAGATGGTGATAAAGGATTTGGTGTAACCAAGAAAAAGTTTGAGAAAGACTCAAGCGAAAATGAACCACAACCTTACAAAGATTGGGAAAGAGAGCGAATGAAAGGAGCCATTACCGGAGCAATTTTTAAAACCAAAGTGGACAATTCCAATCCATTGGCGTATGGCTATGGGTCCGAATACTTTTCTTTAAAATTAGGAAGCAGTGCATACGAATATCTCGATGGAGGAAATGCGGTCTATTTGGAAAAAAATACAGATCCGTTTTCTGGCTTTGCCGGAATAGAAGCGCAGCAAAAAATCTCAGAAACCTTGATTTATGGCGTAGAAAATTACGGCCGTGGACAAGTAATTTATATGGTGGACAATCCGTTGTTCCGAGGATTCTGGGAAAATGGAAAGCTATTTTTTGCCAATGCCCTCTTCATGGTAGATTAAACCAAGCTTTTTACCGGCATAGAACATCCACATTCAGGGACAAAAACTATGTGAGCATATCTTTAAAATTTTGTATTTTTAATACAAAAGAAGATAGCTATGCCGTTAAAACCATCGAATCTCGCAATCTGCAAGAAAATCAGCGCTTTCTTGTGCTCCGCACTTTGTACACTGGCACTCTTGGCCCCATTGGTTTCTTTTGCTTTCCAAGGGAACCAACAAACCATGGACTTTAACCAGTACAGTGGAGAGGTTAAAGACAAATCCAGTAATAAATCGTTGGTTTTTGCAACACTTGCCATAGAGGGCACCAACATAAGCACCATAACCAATACAGAGGGAAATTTCCTTTTAAAAGTTCCCAAAGAGTTCATCGATAAAAATGTGGTGGTTTCGTTCTTGGGGTATAAAACCAAAAAAGTACCGATTGCCGATCTGGCGCCAGAAAAAAATGAAATCTCCCTCGAAATTTCGGTTACCCAGCTTTCGGAAATCAACATTAATGCCCCAAAAGATGCCCTGGCCCTTGTAAAAGAAACACTTAAAAACCGTGACAACCGATATTTTGATGACCCCACCTTAATGACAGCTTTTTATAGGGAAACCATAAAACGAAGAAGAAGAAATGTTTCTTTGGCTGAAGCTGTGGTCAATATTTATAAAACCCCATACAGTTCTTTTAAAGAAGACGCCGTTGAACTCTATAAAGCCAGAAAAAGTACGGATTACAGTAAACTGGACACCGTGGCACTAAAATTACAAGGTGGGCCATACAACACATTATATGTGGATATGATGAAATATCCCCAATATATCTTTTCGGAAGAAGCACTGTCCAACTACAAGTTTACATTTGATCGCTCCACAAGAATAAATGACAAAGTGATCTATGTGATTCGATTTGACCAGCACCCAGGAATCTCCGAGCCCCTTTACCAGGGTGAACTTTACATAGATGTTGAAAACAAAGTACTTACAAGTGCAATTTTTTCTTTGAATATTACAGACCGGAACAAGGCTGCCCAACTTTTTGTGCGCAGAAAACCGGCAAAAGTCGATGTTTGGCCCACCGAGGTCTCCTATCGTGTGGACTATCGCGAAAAAGATGGCAAATGGTACTATGGCTATGGTAGCGTTTTTATGGAATTTAAAGTAGACTGGGAAGATAAGTGGTTTAATTCCATGTACAGCATGATGGCGGAAATGGCCATTACCGATTGGGAAAATAACCTAACGGGAAAAACACCAAGGTACCGTGAAAGAATTAAAAAATCAATTATACTCAGTGATGAGGCCTCGGGCTTTTCCGATCCAAATTTTTGGGGAGAATATAATATTATAGAACCCGAAAAATCCATTGAATCCGCCATTAGGAAAATACAGCGACAATTACGCAGGGCCGAAAGAAACAGCGAATAATTGTTACATTTCTTCCAAAATTTCTTCATTTTTGTTAAAACATAGCATAACCCATTCAAAATGTCCAAACGAAGAAACTTTTTAAAGTCCGTAACAGCATTAGGAGCCGTTTCGCTTCTGCCCCAAACGAGTTGGGCAAGTAAGCCGAGACCAACTACTGTATTGCCCAAAATAAAACCCAAAAAACTAAAAATTGGCGATACCATCGGGCTTGTTGCTCCAGGTTTTGCGGTGAAACCCGAAAAACTTTACCTTACATTGGAAGTCTTGGAGAAAATGGGTTTCAAGACTTTTTACACTGAAAGAATCAAAGGTAACCATGGTTATTTTAGCGACACCGATGAAGAACGTGCCAACGATGTAAACGAAATGTTTGCCAACCCGGACGTGGATGCCATACTTTGCGCAAGGGGCGGCTATGGCTGCACTCGAATCTTGGATATGTTGGATTACGACCTTATCCGCAACAATCCAAAAATTTTAATCGGTTTTAGTGATATTACGGCCTTGATCAATACCATTTACAACAAAACAGGCCTTGTATGTTTTCACGGCCCTGTCGGGACCACGATCGATGACGAATACAGCCAAAATTATATGAAAAAGGTCCTAATGGAACCACAGGAGGTCCTACCTATAAAAAATGCCATTCTAAAAGACCCAAAACAATATCGCAACAGCGAATATTACCGATACACGATAACCAATGGAACGGCAGAAGGAGATCTTGTGGGCGGAAGCTTATCGTTGGTCGCTGCCATGATCGGCACACCTTACGAAATAGACTTTACCGACAAACTTGTGTTTCTGGAAGATGTAGAGGAAGCTCCATACCGAATGGACCGAATGCTGACCCAGCTCACACAAGTGGATTCCTTTTTAAAGGCCAAAGGCATTGTTTTTGGAGTTTGTAATGGCTGCGACCGTAAAAGAACCACGGACAATTTTACACTCAGGGAAGTAATAATGGATAGAATCGCACCTTTGGGCATACCTGCAGCCTATGGTCTGAGTTTTGGCCATGTACCACAAAATTTCACATTGCCCATTGGCACCAAAGCCTACTTTAACGCATCCAAAAAACAAATTCGTTTGGAAGAAATAGCGGTATCCTAAATAGTTAGTACTCAATATTTAAAAATAGTTCCTTTCAAATTTTGGATTAATTCCATAACAAATGGGCGTTAACGATGGTTAAGATTTCTATCTTTACGCCTTAACTATAATCATTAATTAAACATGAAAAAACTATTATTAGTTGCAATTACCGTACTTGGATTTACTTATGCATCCCAAGCTCAAGAAGTTAGGTTTGGTGCTACAGCTGGCTACCTTAACGCCAGAGGGAGTGTTAAAGTAGATGGGATCACCGTATCCGATTCTAATTCCGGATTTTATTTGGGTGCAGTAGCTGATTTCGAAATTTCTGAAAATTTCAATATTCAGCCCGAACTTCTTTATGCCAACGTTGATGAAGCTGATGGCATCATTCTTCCTATTCTAGGTAAATTTGCAATCTCTGAAAAATTCAATATTCAAGCAGGACCACAATTGGTTTTCTCTCTTGAGGACACTCCGGACGATTTCAGCAGTGTTGAATTTGATCTAGCCGGTGGTATCGGATATGATATTGATGAAGACTTTTTTCTGGAAGCCAGATATACGTTTCAAATCAATAATTCCTATACGGGAAGTGAAGACATCAAGGTTAGAGGAAATTACCTGACCCTTGGCGTTGGATACAAGTTTTTATAATAATTACTTACCATAATAAAAAGGGCGGTGAAATCACCGCCCTTTTTTATTTATAAGATTTATTTAGAAAATTCTTTCAGCGTTTTTATAATAATGGATACACAGTCCATCAACTGTTCCCTGTTCATCACCAAAGGTGGTGCGAACCGGATGATGTTCCCATGGGTCGGTTTGGCCAACAGGCCATTTTCCTTAAGTGCCATACAAATGTCCCAAGCGGTGGAACTCTCTTCTGTATCATTGATCACAATGGCGTTGAGCAATCCCTTTCCCCTAACTTTTACAACCAGATCGCAAGTGGAGATAAATTTGTTCAGCTCTTCACGGAACAATTCACCTAGTTCATCGGCATTCTGCGCTAAATTCTCTTCCCTGACCACTTCTAAGGCCGCCATACTCACGGCTGCAGCAACAGGGTTGCCCCCAAAGGTACTTCCGTGGCTTCCCGGGGTGATCACTTCCATTATACTGTCGTTGGCCAAAACTGCCGAAACAGGATAAACACCGCCCGATAAGGCTTTTCCCAAAATCAAAATATCCGGTTTTACTTCCGGTGTTCCACTACAATTCTTGTCCGGACAGGAACAATTACCGCAGGTTGCCAACAACCTTCCTGTTCTGGCAATACCTGTTTGAACTTCATCTGCAATAAAAAGTACGTTGTATTTTTCACAAAGTGCCTTGGCTTCCTTTAAATATCCTTCGGAAGGCACATAAACCCCTGCCTCCCCTTGTATAGGCTCCACTAAAAAGCCCGCAACATTGGGATTGTTTTCCAATGCTTGTTCCAATGCGGATAAGTTGTCATATTCAATCTTTATGAACCCTTCTGTGTACGGACCGTAGTCGTTACGGGCCACCTCGTCGTTGGAAAATGAGATGATCGTTGTGGTTCTTCCGTGAAAATTGTTCTCGCAAACAACAATGGTTGCTTGGTTTTCCGGGATACCTTTCTTCTGGTATGCCCATCTTCTACAAATTTTTAAGGCAGTCTCCACAGCTTCCGCTCCAGTGTTCATTGGCAATAGCTTGTCAAAACCAAAGGTTTCTGTCGCATATTTTTCGTATTTCCCCAACATATCGTTGTAAAATGCCCTGGATGTCAAGGTCAATGTTTTTGCCTGATCCACCATGGCCCCAACAATTTTAGGGTGACAGTGCCCTTGGTTTACGGCAGAGTATGCAGAAAGGAAATCGTAATATTTTTTCCCTTCAACATCCCACACATATACACCATCCCCTTTGCTCAATACCACTGGAAGGGGGTGATAATTGTGTGCCCCGTACTTGTTTTCCAAATCTATCGCTTGCTGCGATGTTAAATGCTCTAAAACAGCCATTTCATTAAATGATTAAAATTGATAAAATAACCATTCCTACTGTACCTTTATTCTTTCGAAGTCTCGAAAAAGCAGCGTGGGAGAGAAATCATCCCTGAGAGTTGGTGCAAAATACAAATTATTGGGCAAAACTCTGCTTGGACATTAGGTTGTCCATTTCTGGTTACTCCAAAAGTTTACCTGCAATTTAAGATACAGTGTTCTGTGAAATTCCAAAAAGGGCTTACTTTTGCGACATGCGTAAAAATAGAAGGAGAAAAACGTTTGAAAACGTAGAGGTAGTAGATGCGGGAGCAAAAGGAAAATCAGTAGGCAAAGCCCCGGACGGACGGGTGATTTTCCTTACCAATGCCGTTCCCGGAGATGTGGTGGACGTGATGACGACCAAGAAACGAAAAGCCTATTTTGAGGGAGTTGCCACCAATTTCCACACCCTATCCGATAAAAGAACAGAACCTGTTTGCCAGCATTTCGGTACTTGTGGAGGCTGTAAATGGCAACACATGGGCTACGAACATCAGCTGTTTTTTAAACAAAAGGAGGTAGAGAACAACCTAAAGCGCATTGGGAATTTGGAACTCCCCGTATCATCGCCAATATTGGGCTCCAAAGAGCAATATTTTTATCGCAATAAAATGGAATTCTCATTTTCCGATAGTCGTTGGTTGACTCAAGAGGAAATCAGTTCCGACAATGAAATCGAAAATAGAAATGCATTGGGATTCCATATTCCGGGCATGTGGGACAAGATTCTGGATATTAAAAAATGTCATTTACAACGAGACCCGTCCAATGCCATTCGGTTGGAGGCGAAGAATTTTGCCAATGCCCATGGTCTAGAATTTTTTAATCCAAGAAAACAGCAAGGCCTTTTAAGAACATTAATGATCAGAACATCATCTACAGGTGAAATAATGGTTCTTGTTCAGTTTTTCCAGGAAGATAAAGCAAACATAGTATTATTGCTCGATCACTTAAAGGATAAGTTTCCGGAAATTACTTCACTTCAATACGTAATCAATTCCAAAGGCAACGACACTATTTATGACCAAGAAGTGATCTGCTATGCGGGCCGAGATCATATTTTTGAGGAAATGGAAGGCCTACAATTTAAGATCAATGCCAAGTCATTTTATCAGACCAACTCGGAGCAAGCATACGAACTCTATAAAGTTACAAGGGATTTTGCTGGATTAACAGGTAATGAACTAGTTTACGATTTATATACCGGAACTGGGACCATTGCACAGTTTGTTGCCAAAAATGCAAAAAAAGTAGTCGGTGTGGAATCCGTACCAGAGGCTATTGAAGACGCCAAGGCAAACGCCCTGCACAATAACATATCCAATGTGGATTTCTTTGTGGGCGATATGAAGAATGTGTTCAACGATGATTTTATTGCAGCACACGGGCAACCTGATGTGATCATAACCGACCCTCCTCGTGACGGTATGCATAAACAGGTGGTGGAACAGCTATTGAATGTGGCACCATTAAAAATTGTATACGTAAGCTGTAATAGCGCAACCCAAGCACGTGATCTGGCTCTAATGAAAGAACAGTATGCCGTCACACAAGTGCAGCCAGTTGATATGTTCCCGCAAACACACCACGTTGAAAATGTTGTACTTTTGGAAAAACGGATTTAGCACCAGAATTAAAATCCATTGAAAACCGGAATGAAGAAAATAATCCCCATCCTGCTTATTGCATCTTTACTCTTCTATGTTTCCTCGTGTGAAAAGGACGATATCTGTGTAGAAGGTGATACCCCTTTGTTGGTCATTGGTTTTTTTGATGCTGAAGATACCACCGAAGCAAAACAAGTAACATCCATTCGAATAAAAAACATCGATATAGACAGTATATTGGATAACGACAGTTTTAACGACAGATCGGATTCGCCCGACTCCCTATCGGTACCTTTAAGAAGTACCGCCGTTACCACAATGTACCAACTCATCTCCAATTCTGATGACGATGCGGAAACCGAATTGGAAACGGGAAATATAGATACTTTAACAATCACCTATGAACTTAGTGAGGCTTTTGTTTCCCGAGCATGTGGCTTTGTGGTGAACTATAACAATATTGAGGTTAGCTTGACCGAGGACAGCGACAACTGGGTCCAGGATATCAGCGTTGTACAACCGAACGTAGAAAATACAGATAACATCCATGTTAAAATATTGCATTAGTATTTTTATTGGTCTATTGCCATTTTTATCACTGGCCCAAAGTGAAACGATAGATCTATCGCAAAAGGACACCGTACAGTACAAAGACCCCTATGGCCTCCGTGTAGGTGCGGACCTGAGCAAATTGGTGCTATCTTTTGTTGATGAGGATTACACCGGATTGGAACTGGTCGGAGATTTTAGGCTTACCCGCAAATTGTATCTGGCCGCAGAAATAGGGAACGAAACCAAAAGACAAGACGAAAACCTGAACAATACTCTACTCTACGATTACGAAACATCTGGAAGTTATATTAAAGCAGGAATCGACATAAATACTTACGACAACTGGTACGGCATGAACAATGCCATTACCATAGGAGGTCGTGTGGCCTTTTCAAGTTTCAGTCAAACTTTGAACGATTATAGTCTTTACGAGACCGATCAATTTTTTAATCCAGAATTTTTGCCCGGAGAAAATCCCAATCGAGAGTTTGATGGGCTTTCCGCTACGTGGTTGGAGTTTGTTGCCGGCGCAAAAGTTGAACTGTTCGCCAATATTTTTGTAGGTATGAGTGCCCGTATGGGGTTTTTAATAACCAATACAGAAAACGAAGAGTTTCCCAATCTATGGATCCCTGGGTTTAACAAAGTTACCGAAGGCAGTAATTTTGGGGTAAGTTACAACTATTCCATTTCCTACTTTATCCCATTGTACAAAAAGGCCAAACAAAAAAAGGCACAAAAAAAACAATCGGATGAATAAGGTCCAAATTGATTATGTGGAGTTTAAAGCCTTGGATTTGGTAAAGACCAAGACTTTTTACAAAGATACTTTGGGTTGGCAGTTTACCGATTATGGCCCCAGTTACACGTCGTTCTCCGAAAGTGGAATTTCAGGTGGTTTTGAACTCACGGACCAACCTATAATCAATGGCGCATTGATCGTGCTCTACCATGAGGATTTGGAAACCATCCAAAATAAGATTACTGCGGCAGGCGGCACCATCTCCAAAGAGATATTTGAATTCCCTGGTGGGAGAAGATTCCATTTTTTCGATCCATCGGGCAACGAACTTGCGATTTGGTCCGACCAGTGACCTTATCAACCACTCTTTGCGAATACTACGACAGACTCGTTCAATTAAAAAAAAGAAACGAATCAGAATACTATACCCATGGGCACTTTAGTCGATTTTTTGTTTTTTGGCTTTTTTGCTCCCCTCGTAAATTTCATACTTAACCAATCGGGCCTCCAATTTACCGTTAAATGTTTTTATCTTTCTTGATGGTTTTAGACCTACATGTTTTAATGCCTCCATATTTGAGGTGATCAACCACGCTTCGGTTCCTGCGTATACCTGTTTTAGGGTATCCCCTATTTTTCCGTAGAAAATTTCCATTTCAATGGGTAACCGTTCCCCATAAGGGGGATTAAAAACCATGTGCAGTTTTCCTTCTACAGGTTTATCCTCCCTAAAAAAGTCTTTACGGTTTACACTTATATACTCGGTTAAATTGGCATGATCTACATTCTCTTGGGTTTTTCGAACAGCTGAAGGTGCTTTGTCGTACCCTATTATTTTATGATGGAATTCCCTCACCTTTTTTAAACTGGCATCAACAATTTTGTCGTGAAGCTCGGCATCATAATCCTTCCAGTTCATAAAAGCATAGGATTCCCGATTAATGTTTGCGGGAATATTACAAGCGATCATCGCCGCCTCGATCAAAAACGTACCACTCCCGCACATAGGGTCAAAAAAATCCGTTTGACCGTCCCATCCACTTTGCAAGAGCAAGCCTGCGGCCAAAACCTCGTTGATTGGTGCAATGTTCGTTGAAATCCGATACCCTCGCTGATGCAGGGAACTACCAGAACTATCCAAGGATACCGTACATATATTTTTATAAATGTGTATGTTGATCCTAATATCAGGGTCCTGGGTCTTCACATTCGGGCGATCCTGCATTATATCCCTAAACTTGTCCACGATGGCATCCTTGGTCTTTAAAGAAACAAACATGGTATTATCAAAAACAGGAGAGTTCGCAATACTATCTATCGCAAATGTTTTTCCTATATCAAAAATACTTGGCCAATCCAGTTCGTAAATATTCCTATAAAGGTCCTTTTCGTTGAAAACACGAAAGGTTTTTATAGGCTTAAATACCTTCAGGGCGGTTCTAAGGCACAAGTTGGCCTTGTACATAAAACCCATATCCCCTTCAAAAGTTACGTTCCTTACCCCTTCTTCCACATTGCCCGCACCAAGGTTGCGAAGTTCCTTGGCCAATATCGGTTCGAATCCGTAGAGGGTTTTGGCCATCATTTTAAAATTTCCCGACATACTATGTTAAAAACTTTACGCAAAAATAGGCTATTTTTGCTCCCTTAATCGACCGTATGGATTTTCCTTCCATTATTATTTATGTAGTTCCCATGTTAGCGGTTTGGGCCAGTTTTGGGTTTGTTTGGTTTACAAGACCAAAGAATAACGACAACATAAAGCTATTGCTGGCATTTAGTGGCGCATTTCTATTGGCCCTGACTTTTTTTGAACTTCTTCCCGAAGTATATGTTGGGCACGACCCAAAGACCATTGCATTCTTTATTTTGGGAGGTATTTTACTACAGATATTTTTGGAGTTTTTTTCGAAAGGGGCGGAACATGGTCATGTACATCTTCATGTAAAAAAAAATAAGTTTCCTGTTCTGTTGTTCATTAGCCTGTCCGTACACGCTTTGGTAGAGGGCGTTCCCATATACGGAAACGATTCTATTTTATATGGAATTATAATACATAAGATCCCGATTGCCGTTATACTCAGCATATTTTTACTTAACTCCAAAATAAAGCTGTCCACTACATTGATGTTTATCGGGGCCTTTTCCTTAATGACGCCGCTGGGGAGCTATTTGTCCACCACACCTTGGGTCGAACGGTACGGTTACCTGTTCAACTCACTTGCTATTGGGGTCTTTTTTCATATTTCCACCATTATTTTATTTGAAAGTGCCCAGGGACATGCATTCAACCTTCGTAAACTAGTGGTGATAATCTTGGGAATAGGGATAGCTTATTTGGTTTAAACTCCAAAAAACAATACTGCAAGAGGTCAAAATCCTTTTACCGATTTTTCTTACTTTTTGAGGTGACAAACAAAGGTTTTAATTTTAAAAAGAATTATATTTCCTGTCAACTAAACTAACTTCATGCATTTTTTAAGACCTGCTGTACTCTTATTTACAGCTATTTCCCTACTATGTTCCTGTTCCTCAGATTCTGAAGAACAATCAATTGTTCCGGATAATATTGCCCCTACACTGGATTTTACCATTTCAGGAACCTCGAGTGGTTCCGAACCCATTGTGGTAAGCAACCAAATGGAAATCAATATTAATGCACAAGATGCGAAGGGTATCTCAAAAGTGGAAGCCTTTATCGACGATGAAAAGGTGGGCGAAGATAACACCGCACCCTTCACTATTGTGGTTGATCTATCGGGCTATGCTGTTAAATCCTTGACAGCTAAATCGCAAAATTACATATTGCGTGTTGATGCTACGGATACCTCTGGCAATACAGCGTCCAAAGAACAACACATTATCATAGAGTCAACAACACAACTGATAACAATTAATTTTCCAGAACAAGGCGACAATCCAGAGCTAGTGGACTTTTACATATTTGCCTCTCGTATGACCGGAGAACTATTAGGCATTGAAAAATTGGAAACAGGTCAAAGAACCGTTACAATTAGTACGACCATGGATATTACGGAAGACGAAGAGTATATGTTGACCTTCGCCCAAAAATTTGCGGCTTACAATGGTGAAACCAATCAGTTGGCTACTATCCAGAATATAAAAGGTTCCGTCCTAAACGAAATAAACATTAATAATTATCCTATTTTCTCATCTAACTTTTTTGACCGTGTAAGTCCCGAAGAATTCCCTATTGGAGGTTTTTGGGATGAAAATACCACGGAGACCATCGCAATAGGTGCCCAAGGATTTGATTATAGCATAGGGGGCAACAATTGTAGCTGCAATTATTCAAATACAAACAACAAAATATCAGTTGGAAGATATGAGAGTTATGACAACCAATTTGCGACGGATAACATTTATTTCCATATGGTCAATACTGATCAGAACACTGCCCAGTATGCGTTTTTTAAAAAAAACATGTTAGAAGAAGGGTTTAAACTAACCCCCGACCTGTTTTCTTCCGAAGGTATGACTTTGGAAAGCTTTGAATATCCAAATCTTGATACTTCTATATCCAAAGATCCAAGTCTAAAAATCTTTGTTTATGAAGATACAGTTGATTATTCGAATAATATTTTTCATGCGATATACCCATACACGTTTAATTTAGATATCGAATCTGAATATAATTTTTGGTTGGACAATAATTTCAATAACTACATTACGGAACTAACATACCTTAATTATAAAATAGACCATACTGGCAAACCAAATAAAACCTACAATGGTAGCAATTGGACATTGAGCCACACTTTTCAAGAAAACACTTTCTCTATAGACAAAAACACAAATAGTCAAGATTTTGTCGGAAGGTTAAGTATTTCAGATTCATTTTCTCCAAAAAGTAGCGGTCAACAAACCGTATTGGATGGCAACAATGCTACCTACAGATGGCATATTCTTTTTGATAGCCAAAACAATTCAACAGTTCCTCTACCTACACTCCCGGAAGAACTTGAGGAGTGGATATTTATCGACAAATACAATAATCAAACTTTTGAAAGTATCGAAAACAAAGACCAGAGACAGGTTGAAGTAATTAAATATGAGGGTCTTACTTCTTACGATGAGTACCTACAAAAAGTAATTCAAAATAATGAAAAATGGTATCTGGTTTCTCCAGAAAGAGAGTCCATTTATGACAACCCTAGCCCTTGGAAAGAGAATTATTTCTATCCCAATCATTTTTTATTTGATTAATTCATAGACTGCCTACTAAACTTCTATTATAACATAGTGTCATGAAAAAAATAATAAGTATCAATCGATTTGTTTTAATGGGCATCACCTTGACTGCCTTGCTTTCTTGCTCCTCTGAATCCAGTGACACCACACCTGAACCTGACACAGTAGCTCCAGCACTGGATTTCACCATTTCAGGAACCTCGAGTGGTTCCGAACCCATTGTGGTAAGCAACCAAATGGAAATCAATATTAATGCACAAGATGCGAAGGGTATCTCAAAAGTGGAAGCCTTTATCGACGATAAAAAGGTGGGTGAGGATACCACAGCACCTTATCAGATAACCATTGACGTGTCCAATTATACATCCAAAAACAACCTTACAGCTAAATTTACCGATTATACCCTTAAAGTGACAGTAACCGATACTTCTGGCAACGAAACATCCAAGGAACAAGTTATCCATATTGACAATGAGTTACCTTCCATCACGAATGTTTCTTTGGAGGATGGCAGCGTGATCAATGGGGATACCAACACTGTTACATTTGCTGTTAGTGACAATGAAGGACTTTCTGGTGTGACCACCTACTTGAACAATAGTTTACTTCAGCAAATCACAGATGAAACCTATGAAATCAATATCAATACGTTGAACCTGTCCGATGGGGACAATACCTTACGGATAGAAGCTATTGATTTAGCTGGTAACACTACCAATTTTGATGTTGTTTTTATTTCTGATAATACGGGGCCAGAAATTGTTTTAAATACAATTGAAAATGGTCAAATTTTAGATGAATCGTTACTTATATCAACTGGTCTTTCTGACATGTATTCTCAAGTTACATTTTTTGATATTGCCCTTGAGGAACAAAATCTATTGACTACCGATGTTGCTTTTTCGGCCGGCACTGAAGGTCAAGTTGATTTTGAATTTAATCCTGAAGTATATGCTACAGGTGAACATATCTTAAAAATCATCGCCTCTGATGCATTGGGCAATGAGTCCATTGTAGAGTTTCCAATTCAGATTCAACGCAGGTTGATTGTCATAAATGTACCACAAGAAAAGTTGGACAATGGTATGAAAATGGGTATTGTTTTCGTTTCCAAAATGGATGGTAGCCTAATAGATTGGAAAGAATTCTCACATAATAGCCAACAAATAATTCTTAGATCTACCGAAGAATTTGATTTTGAGATGGAATTTATGCTTACTTTTTATTTAGAAGAGAACCCTTCCAGTAATGCTGCCTATATTTCAACACATCAAAACTTGACCAGAAACAACCCAAAAGTTCTTAACCTATCTACACCAAAATATTTATCTTCAGGTCAAGATTCAAGCTACCAAATCCCAATAACTAACTTTTTATCAAGCGACGCTGTCATTGGAAGTGGAGGAAATTCTCCTTGGAGCAATACCAAGTTTGATACACGGTCATCTAGCTATTTTGCCGCATTATACTTTTATGAAGGATATCTTTCTTTGGGCACTGCGGATTTGAGCAATCCTACTCGCTTCAACGAATATTATCTCTACATGAACAATTCAGGGATATACAGATATCTGGTTTTAGACAATCCAATTGATCCGGGATACATTTTGGATAAAGACGCCTTTAGTACGACAAATCTTGAAAGGAGATACTTCACTGTGGCAAATTCATCACAAACCTATCCACCGTCCTATCTGGAAATTTTTGGTGCTACCACTTTGGAGGATGATGGTTTAAACAATTACCATCAAATATATAATGCCAATGAAAATGATTTTATCAGTAATCCTGGTCTCTTTTATGACTTAAATACATCGTTTGCCTCATATAAACATGTCTTGGCTTGGGATAATTATTATACTTTAAGAAGGGGAACACCTTTGGACAACTATGTAATTCCTTCATGGAATTTGGAATATCTGGTCAATGGAAACACCGTTTCCTTAACTGCTGACCAAAGCGAACCAATCCTTGGTCGTATTATCTGTGCTGATTCAGATTTTCAAACGCATCCTACATATAATTGGTCTATAACATTTGATAGCAGAAAAATAACAGATGTTGTTATCCCGCAGTTACCTGAATTTATAGCTCAAACCGTGAGTGAAGCCCAAAACAATAATAGTATAATAGTTAAAGGAGCAGCATTGTATTCTTACCAAAGTATATTGGATTACAATGACTATGTAGATAAAGTGATCAAGAATGATAAGGATATTCTGGATGTAACAGACTGGTATCAATCCTTAAAAAAATCCTATGACTCAGAAATTTGGTATGGGTTAAACACAGATTTCCCATTCAACAACTATTAAATGTAAGAATGAATTAGCCACCAATGGCTTACTGCCCCACCCAAAACAAAAAAATGCCATATTAAATGATTATATGGTATTTTTTTTACGGCATAAAACACGATTCCAATGGTATAAAATGCTCCCCCTAAGGCAAGGTAGATTAATCCTTTTGAGGACATGTGCGCCAATAAATATGGTAAATCAATTACGATAAGCCACCCCATAATTCCATAAAGGACTAAAGAAAACGCTTCAAACCTGCCAGTAAAGAATATTTTAAGAACTGTTCCGAATATGGCTATAGCCCATACTAAGTAAAACAATAACCATCCCTTGGATGGCAGTAATACAGAAAGGCATACCGGAGTATATGTCCCCGCAATCAAATAATATATACTGATATGATCCAGGGCTCTAAGTTTCTTCTTGATTTTTGGATTCTCTACCGCATGATAGATGGTAGAAGCGGAAAACAATAGTATTAAAGAAAGTACATAAGTAATTATACTACCTTTCATATAAGGATTGCTTTCTACTTCATTTTGAAAAAGAAGTATTCCTCCTACTACTGCCAGTACTATACCGAAAGCATGGGAATAGGTATTTAATTTTTCTTCAAGTGCAACTGGATTGGTTTGGGAACTCAATGGTATCGTTTAAAAGATGTTTTTATGTTGCAAAGATAATCCCTAAAAACAAAAAAGCCCTTCACTTACGTAAAGGGCTTCAAGGAAGGCGGCGACCTACTCTCCCACCTGGTGTGGCAGTACCATCGGCGCAAACGGGCTTAACTTCCCTGTTCGGAATGGAAAGGGGTGGGCCCCGTCGCCATGG
>NZ_JBGFGK010000028.1:0-317441 GCF_041224615.1 Allomuricauda sp. XS_ASV26
TCTGGATTCAAGGCAATTGGCGATGGCCTTTTCCACATGTTCTTTTTCCGCCAAATGATAGTGTCCCACAATGTGCCTGTGGTCGTGCGGCGGGGACATGGGTCTTGTGTTGCCTGTTTTTATCTCTTCGTTCCCAATGTAAAGTGGTACTTCCACCTTGCCATTGTAGTACGCCTTATATTGTTCGAGTACTTCTTCTCGTTCTGGAGAATCTTGTACGTACGTTTTGACCGGCTCGTTCACAGCGGTCGGAACTTGAAAAAATCCTTTTCCCATGTTTTGATTTAATTAGGGTTATATATTTATTTACAGTTGAGTCAAAGTTACTAAAAAGGGTTTGCTATTTTGGAGTTGTACGGGTTTGAATTCATCGAGTCGATTAAAAAAATATTATGGAAAAGGAGAAATTACGTCCATAAATTTTGTACTTTGTGTAACGTAATAAATTAAAGGATGTAACAGCTCTTTTTGATTGGCCTCAAACGAGCATACGTTCCATTTAACAATCGAAATCAAACTAGTATGTACCCTCTAAGAAACACCACTTAAGTTTACCGTACTCTAGCGTTATTTATGTAAAGCATAGTTTTCAAATGGTCAACACAATATGTGTTGAAGCGGATTACTACGTGCTTTGCACACTTCAGTAGTGCTGGCTTTTGCACCTTTTGCAATTCTGCATTGGTGAGACTTTATAGACCGAATATCGAACTAAATCAACTTAAAATCAATGAAAAACCAATTGCTCATACTCTTATCCGTTACGCTGATATTTTCATCACACGGACAACGAAAACAAACAAAAACCGGTATAACTCCACAGCTATATGAATCTATGGCATATAGAAATATTGGCCCTTTTCGGGGTGGGCGTGTTACTACTGTTGAAGGCTTGCCCAACGATATTTTTACATATTATATGGGTGCTACAGGTGGTGGAGTTTGGAAAACAACGGATGGCGGCGATAATTGGAACAATATATCCGATGGCTACTTCAATACTACTGGAATCGGAGATATAACCGTTGCTCCTTCTGATCATAATATTATATACGTGGGAACTGGTGAATCTCCTATTAGAGGGGTAAAAACTTCACATGGAGACGGTATGTACAAATCCTTAGATGCAGGTAAGACCTGGAAGCATATTGGTTTGAGCAAAACACGCCATATCGGAGGGGTTTATGTACATCCAAAAAATCCTGATATCGTTTATGTGGCCGCTCAGGGAAACCCTTGGGGGAAAGATGAGCATAGAGGGCTTTATCTATCCAAAGACGGGGGAAAGAGCTGGGAAAAGATATTAAACGTGAGCGAGGATTCCGGAATAGTGGATATGACCGTGAGTGAGAACGATCCTAATTTTATGATGGTCACTTCTTGGCAGTTTCAACGGAAACCATGGGCACTCAGCAGTGGAGGCCCAGAAAGTAAGGTGTTTAAAACAACTGACGGCGGAAAGACATGGAAAACAATATCAAAAGGACTACCAGCACTTAAAGGCAAAATGGGTATTGATATATCGCCTGCCAATCCCAATATTGTCTATATGGCCATCGAGGCCAAAGAGCGGGAAGGAGGGGTATATCGTTCTGATGATGCGGGAGAATCTTTTCGGCAAACCAGCAATGACGCGACAACATTTGCTCGTCCATGGTATTACATGCATATAATAGCGGACCCTAATGACGAGGACGAGGTTTGGGTTATGAACAGTCAGGCCATGAAGTCGATTGATGGAGGCAAAACCTTTACCGGAATGCGTGGCACTCATGTAGACCACCACGATATGTGGATTAACCCCAATAATAGTGATATTATGATAAATGCCAATGATGGAGGAGCTGCTGTGACCTATAATGGAGGTACATCTTGGTCAAGTATATACAACCAACCTACTGGACAGTTTTATCGCGCCTTAACAGACAATGGTCATCCGTACAGGGTTTATTCCGGGCAACAGGATAATAGCACAATTGCTATAGACAGCAGGGTAATGGATAACGGTATTGGAGAAATGCACTGGGATATTATGCGCGCAGGTGAGTCTTCTACAGTGGCACTTGATCCCAACAATCCAAGATTTGTTTATTCAACATATTTTGCCAGTAATTTTGTGGAATGGGACAGGGATATAGACAATACCCGAATGGTCCGCCCCTATCCCGAACGCATTAGTGGCGAACAACCTAAAAACCTGAAATTAAGGGCAAACTGGAACGGCCCCGTGATTGTTTCCCCGCATAACCCCAACGTGATTTATTATGGTTCACAGTATGTGATGAAGTCAACCGATCGGGGGGTGACCTGGAAAACCATTAGCGAAGATCTGACTAGGAATAATAAAGAACATCAGGGTAAGGGAGGTGGTCCCATTACCAATGAGCAAATTACAGCAGAAAGTTACAACAACCTCTTTAATATTGAAGAATCCCCCTTGCAGGAAGGAGTGGTATGGGTTGGTTCCGATTGCGGTTTGGTACACGTAACGCAAGATGGGGGAGTGACCTGGAGCAATGTGACCCCGAAAGATCTTCCAGAAGCCATCATCAACGTAATTGAACCTTCTCCCCATGATGCGTCAACTGCATATATAGCTGTGGCAGGGTATAAGTTGAATAACTTTACCCCGATGATATATAAGACCAGTGACTATGGAGTTTCTTGGAAAAAGATTACAGATGGTCTGCCTGGTGATACTTTTGCTAGAAGTGTACGGGAGGATCCAGATAGAAAAGGATTGCTTTATGCGGGAACTGAGACCGGTATGTTTGTTTCTTTTAATGACGGCGAACAATGGTTGTCATTGCAGAACAACCTACCCGAAGTGCCAATTACTGACTTACGGGTAAAACGTAAAGATCTTGTGGTCACCACCCAAGGACGGGCTATATGGATATTGGACGACCTTACTCCCTTACATCAGGTCAATGAGAAAACTGCTATGGCAGACCATTTTTTATACAAGCCTAGGGACACCCATGCGGAGCTTTCCGTAGCCTACAGTATAGATGGCGGATATGGTCAAAACCCTCCAAAAGGGGTTCAGATAAACTATGTTAACAATAAGGCTGTGGACGAGAGCACCCATATGGGATTGGAAATTTTAGATAGTACGGGTCATATAATCCATTCAGAATATACCAATGAAAAACGAATTGGGTGTGATACATTGGTAAAGCCACAGTTAAAGAAAACTCCAGGAGCGCATCGATTTACTTGGAACATGAAAATTGGTCGTTTTGATTGTTTGAAAGAACTATATACCACCAACCGTGATTTAAGTGCTTATGATGCACCTCCGGGCACGTATAAAGTCCGTTTTAAGGTTGGGGAGCAGGAACAGGTAGAAGAGTTTAAAATTACTATAGATCCCCGTATAAAATCCAGTGTCGAAAATGTCGAGGCCGCTTATATCGAACGAGATGGTATTTCCAAGTCAATATATAGGGCCGCTGGTGAAATGAGTTCAGGTGTACGGTCATTAAGAAAAGTAAAACAACAATTAAGATTTCTATTACAAGAATCTGATTTGACCGATGTGAAAACCAAAGGACGGGAACTGGATAAAAAATTGGATAACTGGATTGCAAAAATTTTACAGAAGGAGATGAGGACCTATCAGAGCAATTATATGTTCGAGGCTCGTTTGTTGATTAAATTCAAGGATTTTTTAAATAGGATTGGTAAAGGAAATCTTCCCGTGAGTCAAGGGGTGCGGAATGTATCCAAAGATTATTTAGATCAATGGAACGTTTTAAAATCTGAATTGGAAGAGATACGGACAAAGGATATTTCGGAATTTAACGGATTATTAGAGCGGACCGAGTTGCCTATGTTATATATGCCCCAATAGGGTCAAGAGGTTGGTCCGTGCAGACATGTCTAAATCTAAGTTAATAAGGCCCTTCATTTATGAAGGGTTTTATTTACCGTTTTTCCCTGTTTGTTTTAACGAGAATATGTAGCTCAATGGGATTAACTCATATGTATCAACCGGAAAGCTCCAAGTTACATCATCTGCTCCACTTCCGCCTCCTAAACAGATTGGTATGGTCCATTTGTTAAAGGTAGCTTTGGCCACATCTTTCGGTGGAATCTCGGATAAAAATCTAGCCCAGCTACAAAGGGTTACCGAGCACCCCTAAACTTCCATTTGCCAAGCCAATGATCGGAGCGCTCAAATGTTCTATGGTTTCTTACCTATCCACTTCAAAACTTGCTAGGATAATTCGTTTTTTTCTAAAAATCATTGCCATTTAGGGTGGCCACGTATGGTCATCTTGAATTCATACCACTTCACTTATTTGAACTACTGGCTGGGTATTGGTGAAATTAGGAAGGTCAGCCAAGATTTTTTCGGCCATTGGCACAAAGGAATTTTGAAATGCTTCTTGGGAGGTAAAGACAAGATTGGCAATTACCACATACGGAGCAGTTTGTTCCGGGCTTGCACCGGATAACCCAAGGTTTATATCGGATGATATTATCGCTTCGCCCAATAGATCTTTTAATAAGTTGCTATGTTGGTTTATATAATAGTCCTTATCAAATACTGTATTTGGACTGTTGGGGTACATTACGGTCAACTTTATCATAATCGAATTGTTTTAATATGCGATAAACCTTCCGATGTGCCGGAAAGTTTATCGCAATACATAAAAATAGGGTACTATAGGGTTACGAAACCACTTTTTCTTTGGACCAGGCAAACTTTTCAAAAGCAGCGTCTACAGGAGTATTGGCAATATGATTGGTATAATTGCTAATTACTTTTTGCGATAGTCCCAATATGATTTCCAAAACATGTTGCTCCCCATATCCCGCGGCATAAAATGTTTGTAGATCTTCGGGTGTTACATGACCACGATTTCTTACAATGGTCAGAGTCATGGTTCTCAAAGCTTCTAGTTTTTCATCCTTTAGCGGAGTCTCATTGCGTAAAGCCTCGGTGATGTTATCATCGACCTTCATCATTTTGGCGATTCCGGTATGGGCCGGTACGCAGTAATGGCAAGCATGTTCTACATTGATGGTCTGCCATACCACCGTTAATTCTTCCTCGTTGAACGAAGTTTGGGTAAAAAGCTCATGCAGGGTTTGGTAGGCTTCCAGTATTTTCGGGGCTCCTGCCAATACGCCATGCAAGCCTGGGATCATTCCATAGGCTTTCTTGGAATTTTCCAATAGGGGTTTGCTGTTTTCTGGAGCTGTTTCAATGTTGTGGACTTTTAAAGTTGTCATAATTCGAATTTTTATTGTTTTACTTATTTAATTTTCGCGCTCCTTTGCGCATTTAGTTATTATTAGATCCATTGTTACTTTATAGGGCCTTTCGGTTCCAAATGGAGACCACATTTTTTTTATTTCTGGATAACCTTTTGTAATTAAAAAGCTAATGTCAATTTTTATGGTTGAAGCTTTGTTTTAATGTCCGAATAGGTAGTTTATTTAAACTAAACGAAAGGTTAGATATATTGCAAAAAAAATGTCAGTGATCTTTGAATATATTCTCTATGTAATGTTCCAATTGCTCGGTGTTGAACACTCTGGTGGCCGAGGATAGTCCAAACATGGCAATAAGCAAATAATCCGCTTCGCTGTTGAGTGATTCTTGGGATTTGGAGTTGTCCTGTTTCAGGACCGAGATGAATACTTGCCTAACGCGCTCCATAAAACTTGACAGTGAATCCTTGATTTGGATGTCCGCATTTTCACCTATTTCATTGGCCGTATTTGTTATCAAACAACCCTTTCCAAACTCTGTTTCTTTACTAAATTGAACAAAATCATAGAAATATTGTTTAATGCCCAAAATTCCTGAATCAGATTTCTCCAACTTAACCAATAAAGTGTTCAATTTAGTTTTATACCGTTTCAAACTTTCTAGGAACACTCCATTTTTGCTGCCAAAACTGGAATAGATGGAAAATTTGTTTATGCCCATTTCCTTTTCAAGCATTTGCATAGATGTTGTTTCGTAGCCGTTCCGCCAGAATAAATTCATGGCCTTATCGATTACTTCTTGCTCGTTATATTGTTTTGTTCTTGGCATTTGATATTTAACTACACCACAAAACTAAATAAACGGTTAGAAATAAAAAATAGTTTAACGAAACTTTTGGAGGTTGCATCCCCGATGACTTTTTAATTTTTATAGGTTAATTTTAAACCAGATTTACTGCAAGCCAAGAATTGAACCTTTTTTAACATCATATCAATAGGATGTATTTGAATCAACTTAAAGATTATCTGTGTAAATACGAAAATTTTGATGAAGAGGAAATTCAAGTTATATATGCAAACTGTGATGTTGAAAACTACAAGGACAAGCAGCATTTATTGGAACAGGAACAGGTTTGTGAATATAACTTTTTTATCCTAAAAGGGTTAGTTCGAAAATATGCCATAGATGATTCTGGCCAAGAAAAGGTCCAGGGTTTTGGCATTGAAAATTGGTGGGTAACCTCCATGGAAAGCTTTGTTGAGCAAAAACCGTCCAGACAAGCGATTCAATGTTTGGAGCAGACTGTGGTACTACGCATTTCATTTAAAGATTTGGAAGAACTGTACCATAAAGTACCAAAGCTTAACAGTGCGTTTAGGAAGATTTATCTCAATATGCTCATTGCTATTCAAAAACGAGACGAACTCTATATGAGAACAAAACGTGAGACCCGGTATCAATCATTATTGGATAATATACCCCAAATCTTTCAACGCGTACCACTCTATATGATAGCATCTTACCTGGATATAACCCCTGAATATTTAAGTGCGATCAGAAAAAATCAAAAGTTACGTTCTTAAGAAATCTTAAGGAAGTGGAGCTTTCTTCAGGGTTATTTTTGCTCCATATATAATATACTTATGGAACGAATTAGTTATCAGGATATCCCTTCCGGGATGTTCGAAAGTTTAATGGCAGTCGAAGCTATAATCAATAAATCCACAATTGATTATAAACTTTTGGAATTAATGCGCCTAAGAGTAGCGCAGTTGAACGGTTGTGCTTATTGTGTAGATATGCACTACAAAGAACTTAAAAATTCCGGTGAGTCCGAATTGAGGCTCTCCTCCTTGTGCGTATGGCAGGAGACCCCTTATTTTTTAGAAAGGGAACGGGTGGTACTCGAATTTACGGAGGAGGTAACCAACGTGAAGGGCAGTTCAATTTCGGACAAACTGTTTCAGGCTTTGTTGACGCACTTTGATAAACCGGAAATTAGTTTGCTCACATTGGCAGTAGCTCAAATAAACACTTGGACACGATTAATGAAAACGTTTGGATTTACACCAGGTAATTACCAATTGAACACCGATAAAGCCAATAAGAAGTAGGGTTTAAGAATGGAAGGAAGGAGGAAAAGGCGTCTATTCCTTAAAAAGGAACCATGGCTGCTCATGTAGAAGGTCAATCGATTTTTTAAAGACAACGGTCGATTGACCTCCTCCCTAAAATTAGAGGTCGGTCATAACCAAATGGTCCGGGCTATTAAATTAATAATATGGTCCATGAGCTTGTCCTATCATATTTTTTGAGAAAAGCAATTTTACTGATTTTAGTTGGAATAATTCAGTAAAAGAGATTCTGTTTGTTAATTTAAGTTGATAGCAATTTAACATTTACTATTTTACCTTTGCACTTCTTAAAACAAATTTGGCGTGCAAGAAAATTATGGCCTCTTAAGACAACATTTTGAGGAAATTGTTGACCTAACGGATGCGGAATGGGAGCAAATAGCGCCTCATTTTGAGTATCGGAAATTAAAAAAGCACCAATTTCTAATCCAGACAGGTCAGCCAGTAGAATGTGAGTTTTGGATTATCAATGGTTTGGTAAAATCGTATGCTATAGACCAAAAGGGAAACGAACACATTTTACAGTTTGGTATGGAGCAATACTGGGTTAGCGACTATTTCGCTTTTCAACACCAATTACCGGCCACCATCTTTGTAGATTGTATAGAAGATTCCGAATTCTTTTGCCTGTCCTTAGAAAGTAGGGAATCCATATGCCAGCAAATACCGGCCATAGCCAATTTTTATCGGATTAAATCCAACAATGGGTTCATTAACCTGCAACAACGCATTCTGTCCCTTTTAACCTTATCCGCAGAAGAACGGTACGATGAGCTATTAAACAAACTCCCCAAATTATTACAACGGGTACCTAAAAAATTGATTGCCGCCTACCTAGGTGTTTCCAGGGAAACTTTGAGCCGTTTTAAAAATTAGATTTTGTGATGTATATCACTTTTATGGGTTGTGTTACCTCACTTTAAAATGGTGATATAGGTCCTCGCACAGCCTTTCGTTTTCATACACCTTTGTCCCATAAAATTTAAGATAAAGAAAATGAAAACAAGAATTAACACAACAGTGGCAATGCTACTATTTGCCCTATTGGGAACGGCACAACATCAAAATGAGCCTATAAAAGTCTTGATGGTACTGTCAAGTCATCAAGAATTGGGAGATACGGGCAAGGTAACGGGCTATTACCTAAGTGAGGTAACCCACGCCTACGAAGTTTTTGAGGAGAACAATTTCGACATTACCTTGGTAAGCCCAGAAGGAGGGAACCCTCCGGTAGATGGTTTTGATTTGGAAGATCCAGTGAATAAAAAATACTGGAATGACACCACCTTTCAACAAAAGCTAAAAAACACCCTAAAGCCTTCAAAAATCAAGGCAAAGGGTTATGATGTAATCTACTATGCCGGTGGTCACGGTACCATGTGGGATTTTCCTAACCATAAGAAGTTGGCCAAAATAGCAGCCAGTATTTATGAGAATGATGGAATAGTGGCGGCCGTATGTCACGGACCTTCCGCATTGGTGAACATTCAATTGTCCAACGGAGCCTATTTGGTAAACGGTAAAACACTAAGCGTTTTTACCAATGAAGAAGAAGCAAATGTAGGCTTAGAAAATGTGGTTCCTTTCCTTTTGGAAACAAAATTGGAAGCACGTGGAGCAACCATAGATAAAGCCGATATGTGGCAAGAAAAAGTAAGCGTGGACCAGCGTTTGGTCACCGGTCAGAATCCTGCTTCTGCCAAATTAGCGGCCCAAAAGATTGTGGAACTGGTGAAAGCAACGTACTAAGATGGCTACAGATTCAGCAGTTTTAAACGCAAAGACCGAAAAGAAAAGTCTACCAGCGGCCTTATGGGCACTGACCATTAGTGCCTTTGGTATTGGAACTACAGAGTTTGTTATCGTGGGCTTGTTGCCCACGGTAGCCAACGATTTAAACACCTCTATTTCCTCAGCGGGATTGTTAGTGAGCTTGTACGCCTTGGGAGTTGCCATTGGGGCACCTGTCTTAACGGCTTTGACCAGTAAAATAGCACGCAAACGGTTATTGATCGGTATTATGCTGTTATTTATTATCGGTAACGGATTGGCCACCATTGCGCCTAGTTTTACCTTGTTAATACTGGCACGCATTTTAACCGGGTTTGCACATGGGGTCTTTTTCTCCATTGGCTCTACTATAGCGGCCAGTCTGGTACCAGAGGATAAAAGGGCCTCTGCCATTTCTATAATGTTCGCCGGGCTTACGGTAGCTATTGTTACCGGCGTACCGTTGGGTACGTACATAGGACAAAATTTTGGGTGGCGCGCTACTTTCATAGGTGTTGCTATTTTAGGGGTTATCGGGGCCATGGCCAGTTACCTTTTGGTTCCTTCAAATATTAAAAAATCAAGACCCTTACGTTTGGTAGATCAGCTAAAAGTGCTCAAAAACCCTTCTATTCTGTTGGTGTTGGCCATTACGGCCCTTGGTTATGGCGGTACGTTTGTAACCTTTACCTACTTGGCGCCTTTGTTGGAAGAAGTTACCGGATTTTCCGCTAGTATGACCAGTGTTCTACTATTGGTCTACGGTATAGCCATTGCCTTGGGCAATATTATTGGGGGAAAGGTTTCCAACAAAACCCCGGGAAAAGCCTTAATGGTCATGTTTGCCTTGCAAGCCGTGGTATTAGTGGTACTATACTTTACGGTAAGCAGTCCTATTTGGTCCATAGTAACTTTGTTTTTTATGGGAATATTGGCCTTCTCCAACGTACCCGCACTGCAATTGTATGTGGTTAAAATGGCAGAAAAATACCTGCCGGGCACAGAAGATGTAGCCTCGGCATTGAACATTGCGGCTTTTAACGTGGGGATAGCTATTGGTGCCTATGTTGGCGGATTAATAGTAGAATCCACATTGGGCGTAGCAGCAACGCCATGGGTAGGGAGTATACTTGTGGTGGTAGGCTTTATACTTACACTGGCTTTATATAAAAAAGAAAAATTATAAACAGATGCATACATTATCATTTAAACATAACGATCAAATGCCCATTTTAGGGCTTGGAACCTTTCGTTCTGAACCCAAAGAGGTTTATACCGCTGTTTTGGAAGCCTTAAAAATGGGGTACAGACACATAGACTGTGCGGCAGCCTACGGAAACGAAAAAGAAGTTGGCGAGGCAATTGCCGAAGCCATTGATTCTGGCGTGGTAACCAGGGAGGAACTGTGGATTACCTCCAAGCTTTGGAGTGATTCTCACGGAAAGGACAATGTAGAACCAGCCTTGATAAAAACCCTGAAAGACCTACAGTTGGATTATTTGGACCTCTATTTGATCCACTGGCCGGTAGCCTTTAAAAAAGGAGTTGAAATGCCGGAGAAGGCAGATCAATTCATTCCTTTGGAAAAAGTGCCATTGACCGACACCTGGGCCGGTATGGAAGCAGCTTTGGAAAAAGGGCTTGTCAAGCATATCGGTGTCAGTAATTTCAATACCCAATATTTGAACGCTCTTTTGGAAACGGCAAAACATAAGCCAGAAGTAAACCAAATCGAGATACACCCGTTTTTACAGCAAGATGCCTTGGTGGATTTCTGTAAACAGGTTGGTATTCACCTAACGGCATACGCACCTATTGGTTCGGGAGGGGTAGAAGATGATGCCCTAAACCTTTTTAAAAATGGGGTGCTTCTGGAAATTGCCCAGACCCATGGTAAGACGGTGGCGCAAGTAGCCTTAAAATGGGGCATACAACGCGGTATTTCGGTAATACCAAAGTCCACCAATGTATCCCGATTACAAGAAAATTTGGATACGTTAAAATTTGAATTGAGCGCTTCGGATATGGAGAAGATCGCTGCCCTTAACAAAGACCATCGTTTTGTGGATGCAAAATTCTGGGAAGTTGAAGGCGGCCCGTATACTGCGGAGGAAATCTGGAACGCTTAATTAAAAAGTCAAGGGTCGTTCTGCGGCCCTTGGCTTAAAAAAGAATTGCTATGAAAAATTTTGACAAACTATACCGACCCGGTAAAATGACCTTGGGAATAGAATTCCCGCTCGATAATGATTGGTCCATGGCAGGGGATAAAAAACGAAGGGAATCGGGAAGGCCTTTCGGTATTCCGGATATGACAAATCATTTGGAGTTGGTACAACAGGCGGATGCTGCCGGTTTTGCATCGGTTTGGGTACGGGAAGTACCGGTTTACGACCCTAATTTTGGGGATGGGGCCCAGTTGTTCGATACTATTGGTTATTTGGGCTATTTATCCGCGGCTACCCAGAATATATTGTTGGGAACGGCCGCTATCGTTTCACCTTTACATCAACCCATACATTTGGCAAAAGCCGCCGCAACTATTGAAAATTTAAGCAAGGGTAGATTGCTGTTGGGTTTAGGGCTAGGGGACAGGCCCGTGGAATTTCCTATGTATAAAATAGCCTATGAGGAACGCCCCAAATTGTTTCGGAAGCATTTAAAAATTATGCAAGAGGCTTGGAAATTGGAAAGCAATTTAACCGAGTTTTATCCCTTTTTAAACTCGGGTGTGGATGTCTATCCCAAACCCCAGAACCCAATTCCTTTGGTGGTTGCCGGCCACTCGGGACAGTCCATAGATTGGATTGCTAAAGAAGCGAACGGTTGGTTCAATTATCCCAGAACGCCAGAAGAAACCTATTTGCAGCAAAAGAAGTGGTGCGAGGCCTTGTACGATAACGACCAAGCCTGCAAACCCTATATTTCTGCCTTTCATTTAAACCTACTTACAGATGACAATGCCGACTTTAGACCACATCGGTTTGGAGGTGCCATAGGGGTAAACAAGCTTACGGAATTACTGAAACGCTACGAAGAAGCAGGGGTAAACCACATGGCGTTGCACTTGCGAAAATCAGACACTCCGGTTAAAGAAGCATTGGATAAAATAGCGGAAATAGTGTTGCCGTCGTTTAACGGTGTTTTGGTGTAAGGGTTCAAGGAGTAAAGGGTTGTCGAAAAAAATGCTAAATAATTCTTAATCCGTGATTTGTTTCATTATTTCCCTTTTTTGTGTAAGTCTGTCACAAACACCTACCCATACCTTTGTATCATCATTAAAATAATAATTCAAAAACATTCTTATGAGTTTAGAAAATAACATTAAAGGAAAAGTAGTAGTAATTACAGGTGCCAGTAGTGGACTGGGTGAAGCTACCGCACGTTATTTAGCTGCCAAAGGGGCACACGTTGTATTGGGTGCTAGAAGAGAAGATCGTTTACAGAACATTTCGGAAGAAATCAATTCCAAAAACGAAGGTAAGGCGGCATACATTGCAACAGATGTGACCAAAAAAGAAGACGTGCAAGCTTTGGTGGACAAAGCAGTAAGCGAATTTGGTAAAATTGACGTAATGGTCAACAACGCTGGTTTAATGGCTATAGCACCCATGAGCGAAGTGAAGGTAGATGAGTGGGACCGTATGATAGACATCAACGTTAAAGGTGTATTGTACGGGGTAGCAGCTGCTCTGCCAATTTTCCAAAAGCAAGAATCCGGGCACTTTATCAACCTATCTTCCGTAGCAGGAATAAAAGTATTTGCACCGGGGGGTACGGTATATAGTGGAACCAAATTTGCCGTTCGAGCCATTTCAGAAGGACTGCGTGCAGAAGTAGGAGGTAATATCAGAACCACTTCCATTGAGCCAGGTGCTGTTGATTCCGAGTTGAAACACGGAAGTACCCATAAAGAGAGTTCTGAAATGGTAGACAATATGTACGAGACCATTTCTATTCCTGCCGATTCTGTGGCCAGAACCATTGCTTTTGCCATTGAACAACCAGCAGATGTAGACGTGAACGAAATTGTGTTGCGACCAACTGTACAAGACTTTTAGTCTCAAGTCTTATTCGTAAGGTAATTTAGAAATACTGGACTGTAGTGCTATCTTTGGTACTACAGTCTATTTTAGTTTTTAAGAGATGACGCATTTTAAAAGTTTAAAGGAATTCAATCATTATGTTGGGTACACCGCTCCAAAAAAGGAGTTGATCGATGTGGTAAAGTATGACGAGTTCGAAAATCTACGTTTAAAAAGTGAACCCATCACCACAGATTGGTATATGATGGCCTTTAAACGCAATGTGACCGGTCTGCACTGCTTTGGAAGTACGGAGTTCGATCGGGATGCCGCCTTCTTATATTTTGTAAAACCGAACCAAGTTTTTGAATGGGATGCCACTGAACCTTGGAAGGGCTACCATATGCTCATTTCCCCTGTGCTGTTGCAGGAATACAATATTGATTTTAGCTTTTTTCAGTATGAGATAGGGGAGGCCTTGTTCCTAACCGAAGATGAGCAGCAACAGTTGGAAACCCTTTATGAACAAATTCTAACGGAATACAAAAAGGACACCTACGAGCTGGATTTGCTCATTGCCTATAGTAACCTCATTTTCACCTACATTGGTAAATGCTATAAAAGACAGTTTGAAACCCGACAACCCTTGTACAATAAAGTGGTGATGACCTTTAAAAAGGAGCTGAACAAATATTATTCGGACGGAAATACCCAATTACCATCCGTAAATTATTTTGCTGAAAAATTGAACCTTTCCGTAAACTATTTTGGTGATTTGATCAAGCACCATACCGGCAAAACGGCATCCGAGCTTATACAGGAAAAAATCATAATCGAAGCGAAACATCAATTACAGAGCTATGACAAATCCATTGCGGAGATTGGATACAACCTAGGATTCGATTATCCCACTTACTTTTCGCGATTGTTTAAAAAGCATACCGGGGTAACACCATCTCAGTATAGGGGATAGAATGTGTTTAACGCTTTAACCGCACCTCTTTCTCTATACCCAAACGCTTCATTTTGGCAAACAAGGTTTTGGCATTCATGTTTAAAATGTTTGCCGCACCTTTGTTTCCACTCACACGCCAATTGGTATGATTAAGAACATTTATAATGTAATCGCGTTGCATGGTTTCAAACGGTTTAAAATCTTCTGTTGGAATAAAATTATCAGTTTTCGGTATCCATTGTCCAGGATTCAACGTAGTACCATTTTCAATAATAACAGCACGTTCAATTAAATTTTCCAACTCACGAATGTTGCCCGGAAAGTTATAAGCCATTAAGGCTTCAACCGTTTTTTTCGATAAGCGTTTAAATGCTTTGCCTGCTTTTGCCGAATATTTTTCTAAAAAGTATTGTGCCAACATAGGGATGTCCTCTTTTCTGGCGCGCAAAGGAATATTATGAATAGGAAATACATTTAGACGGTAATATAAATCTTCGCGAAACGTTCCTTCTTTTATCATGTCTTCCAAATGCCTATTGGTGGCTGCTACTACACGAACATTTACTTTTATAGTTTTATTGCCACCTAATTCATCAAACTCACCTTCCTGTAATACACGTAGCAGTTTTGGTTGTAGATCAATCGGCATTTCACCTATTTCATCTAAAAAAATGGTGCCACCATCGGCTAACGAGAATTTACCGACCTTATCGGCAACAGCACCTGTAAACGCCCCTTTTTTATGCCCAAACAATTCACTTTCAATCAGCTCTTTAGGTAGGGTGGCACAATTAATTTTAATCAGTGGCCTGTCTTTACGCATACTGTTATTATGGATAGCACTGGCGAGTAATTCTTTACCTGTTCCAGATTCACCGGTGATTAAAACGGTAGTATCGGTAGGAGCAACTTGGTCTACCAATTGCAAGACTTTCTCATAAGCCTCACTGGTACAGATAATGTTATTGAAATTGATTTTACTGTTAATCTCTTCTTGTAAATATTCATTTTCATTTGCTAATCGATCTTTCAGGGATTTGATTTCTTCCAGCGCCTGGAACAGTTCCAAGTCTCTTACCTTCCGCTCGGAAATATCCCGGATTATGGCGCAATTATAGTCTTCATCGTTGTAGCGTAAATGATTGGCTGTGATGTCCACGGGAAATTTGGTGCCATTTTTTCGTACGGCAAGCCATTCAAACCGGATGGACCCCTTTTCTACCACATCATTAAAATGATTTTCCCACCATTCTTTGGTAATCCCAGGGTCTAGATCAAAAATGGAAGCATTGTTTAATTGGCCCTCGTTAAATCCCAATTGTGCTTTTGCGGCCTTGTTGTGATGAAATAGGTCCCCGTTCTTTTTGACCACATAAACAATATCTTCGGCATTACCAATAACTTCTTTATAGAGCTGTAGGTTGTTTTCCTTGAGTTGCTGTTCTGTGACATCTTGGTAAACCCCAATGAGCTTATAAATTTTATCACCTTTTAAGACGGGTTTGGCCACGCACCTCATAAATCGAGGAGGATTATGTGCAGTTTCCAACACTTCATCGTATGCTTCGCCTTTTCGTATGGTATTGCTCAACAGGGATTTAATATGCTCGGGGTCTTTAAATTGATGAATGATTTTTGGAGGCGTAAGGTCATCTACATTCTGTGCCTCGAACATTTGTAAAGCTTCGGATGTGGCTACAATGGAACCATCTTGAAGGTTGAGCTCCCAACCACCGACATGGGCAATGGTCTGGGTGTTGTCCATTAACTTTTGATAGAAACTTGATTCCGAAATATCGTTGACAATGGCACAAATTAATTTTTTTCTGTTATTTGAGAAAAATTGAGCAAAAACCTCTACTTCGTAATATTTGCCGCTTTTGTTTTTATGGGTTTCCTTAAATCGATGAATTCCTTTTTTTTGGACCAATTCCCAGTGTTTTTTCCAACTTTCCGGTGAAGATGTGGGGTTAATGTCAAAAATGGAAAGCCCTGTTATTACTGACTTGTTGTACCCTAACCGGTTACAAAACTTAGTATTTGCATATACTATTTTACCGTTTTCGTCCATCCACATCACTTCATAGGGCAAGGTTTCTACCAACCACTCTTTTATCTCTAAACTCTCTTGATTCTTAGCCATAAGCTCCATTTTAAGCACTAAAAAAGTACAATATATTTCTCATATATAAGAATATTCTCAAAAGTAAGTATAATGAGAATAGAGGAATTGTTTTGTAAAATATTGTTATTCAGATATTTAAAATTGTGGCACGCTGTTGGCTTATACCTTGTCAAACAAAAACAATGAATCGCAAAAGTTTTCTTTTAAAGTCAATTGCAGGTACAGGTCTTTCTTTCTTGGGGTTACGAGCGTTAAGCAACACAAGAGAAGAGAAGGAACCACCAAACTGGACAAGAGAGAACATCGGTTTTAACCATTTACCAAATAAAGAATACAAAACTATGAACACAGTAGTACACAAGGCGGACAGTAGGGGAGATGCCAACCACGGATGGTTGCACTCCAAACACACTTTTAGTTTTGCCAATTACCACAATCCGGAGCGTATGAACTTTGGGGTACTTCGCGTATTGAATGATGATACCGTTGCAGCAGGAATGGGCTTTGGCACACATCCACATCAAAACATGGAAATTATTTCCATCCCCTTGGAAGGTGATTTGGAACACAAGGATAGTATGGACAATGTCGCGGTGATCAAGTCGGGCGACATTCAGGTGTTGAGTGCCGGTACGGGTATCACACATTCAGAGTACAATAAAAACAAAGACCAACAGGTGAAGTTTTTGCAAATCTGGGTATTTCCCAATAAGGAAAATGTTGCTCCAAGGTATGATCAGATTACGCTGAACACTGCCGATAGGAAAAATCAATTCCAACAAGTATTGTCACCAAACCCTGATGATGCCGGTGTTTGGATCCATCAAGATGCCTGGTTTAACATGACCGATTTGGACCAAGGAAAATCTCTGACCTACAATTTAAAAAACCCAGATAAAAACGGCGTGTACGTTTTTGTACTCAAAGGCGATGCTACCGTAAACAATCAAGCTTTAAATCCCAGGGATGGATTTGGGGTTTGGGATGTAAATGAACTCAACATCACGGCAGATTCCAACACCGAATTGTTGTTGATGGAAGTTCCTATGTCACTGTAAATAGAAAATATAATTCATTTTAAATAATAAAAATCAGTTTATGGAAACAGCAGTAAAAACAAATTGGAACATTGATAACGCACACTCTGAAATTGCTTTTAAGGTAAAGCATATGATGATTTCTACCGTAACAGGCTATTTTGAAGACTATAGTGCCTCGGTGGAAACGGAAAATGAGGATTTTAAAGGCGCAAGCTTTTCTTTTACAGCACAGACGGATTCCATCAACACTAAAAATTCCGATAGAGATGCACACTTAAAATCAGATGATTTTTTCAATGCTGAAGCCTATCCTGAGTTAAAGTTTGAATCAAAATCATTTGATGGCAACACTTTAGTTGGAGACTTGACCATAAAAAACATCACTAAAGAAGTAAGTTTGGATGTGGATTTTAATGGAGTGGCAGTAGATCCGTACGGGCAAACCAAAGCAGGCTTCGATATTTCGGGGGCCATAAATAGAAAAGACTTTGATCTAACGTGGAGCGCCGTTACCGAAGCTGGTAAAATAGTGGTAAGTGATACCGTAAAACTACAATTGAACGTGCAGTTTGTTAAAGCATAGATTGTTGAGTCATTGGGCCAATCGGGTGAAGTCCCTTTTGGTCCAATTTTTAATTTTGGAACACTATAATGTACCTGTATTACATTTACTAGGGGTCCCCCAGCTTTTTAAACAAACTACAAAGGCCAGGCATTTATTTTTAACCCAAGAACCTGTGGCTGCCCAATCGCAAAATTGGATTACTTCTTCTTAAAAGAAATTGACTTTTCATTATTGTTTGGTCGTAACAGAAGCCAAAAGACGAACCGCAGCAAGGTCTACTTTGTTCTGAGATGATCTAGTCCCGATAAAACAAGTAAATCCAAATAGACCTGGAAAGTTTAAAGTTGAGCGAGCTTAAAACTGCGGCCATAATAGCGATAATAAAGAATACGCTGAGAGGGGAAAAACCGGCCAAATACCAGAAAATAACCAGACAAGCAATCATCTCGGCAGCTGCAAGGGCATAACTTACGAACATGGCCCCAAAGAAGAATCCTGTTTCCCTTTCAAATTTATAATTGCAATGAGGGCATCTTTCGTGCATTTTTGGAATCCTAAAAGGAAATCTTGATTTAGGATGCTGAAAAATATCTCCAGTATTACATTTGGGACATTTGCATTGGAATATATTTTCTACTTTTTTCATCGCAACTTTAATTGATTCAACAAAATTGCGACTTTAGGATACATTCCTGTGTGTGGCATATTCCCATATATTTGTACTATTCGGACATAGTTATGAAAATACCGGTTTTAAATATTCAAAATTTCCGAGAATCAAAACGGATGAACGAGGTGTATGTTAATTCCTTTTCTCGTCATTTGGAGTTTAACCGATGCCTTATCGATAAACCACATAGCCATGATTTTTACTTGTGCGTTCTTTTTTTGGAGGGTACCGGTACCCATGAGGTCGATTTTAAGACCTACCGGATTGGTCCCGGAAGGGTATTCTTTTTAAAACCGGGGCAAACCCATTATTGGAAATTCGATACCAAACCGGAGGGAATCATTTTTTTTCATTCACAGGCCTTTTATAATCTAAGGTTCCTAGGACACTCCCTTTCCATTTTTCCATTTTACGGTTCGCAACAGAATCCCCCAATGCTTAAAGTTCCAACAAGTGAAATACCGGTGTTGCAAATGAAATTTCAGGAGGCAATTGCCGAATATCGTGATAATAGAATGATGCGTGAGATTAAAATCCTAGGCTTGATAAATGATATCTACATCCAACTTTCTCGGATATATGCCTCCCAAATAGATTTGGATCATATTAACTATACACAAAGCACGGCATTATTGGATCGTTTGGAAATTTTGATCGATAAAAATTTTAAAGAGGAAAAGCTACCTAAATTTTATGCTGAGCAATTGAACATTACCACAAAGCACCTCAATAGAGTGGTAAAGCAAACCGTGAACAAAACAACTACCGAACTTATTTCCGAAAGGGTAGTACTGGAAGCCAAACGGTTAATTGTACACTCCAAACATAATTTGGCAGATGTAGCCTATGCGCTGGAATTTTCCGATTATGCCTATTTTTCAAAATATTTTAAAGCCAGAACAGGAATTACGCCTAAGGCTTTCCAGGAGTCCTACAAATAATTTATTTGAATTAACCGCAATCTTTTGATGGTCGCCCCCCTTGCTTAAACGGGCTACAAAGGACAAAACCCTAGCGTAAATTGTATTTAACACCTATTTTTTTGGTTTGATGTAACTAATATAAGGTGCTGATGCAGAGGTGATTTATGGATTTTGAGGCACTAATGGAATACTGTATTTAGGTCTTTTTTAAGATTTTTGGTAAGTATTGCAAATTGTTGTCGACCTATACCATGTTCCACGAACAATACTGAATGGACGGCATATAACTCCAAGAAATGATCAACAAGAAAATGGACCCGAACAATACAGCGCTGCTTGTATTTTCCTTATCCGCTAAGAAGGAAGTAGTGAGGAAGCCCATTGGTGATGGTCATAGGCCGGAAGAACAGGAAGCCTTATTCAATTTATTGATCGCCAACACGAGAAATTTGGCTGCGCAATGTGGTGTCGATTTTTATTGGGTAGATGAGCACGAACAAATAGGCGATAATTTTTCAAGCCGTTTTACAAATGCTTTTCAAAAACTGTTTGATGCCGGTTACGATAATGTAATCTCCATTGGGAACGATAGTCCGGATTTGACCACCCAACTTTTACAAGATGCCGTGCATAAGTTGGAATCAAACAAAATGGTACTGGGTCCATCTAAAGATGGAGGTGTTTATTTGATTGGTCTGAGCAAGGAAATATTTCACCACGGAACATTTCTGAACTTCCGTTGGCAAACTTCCTTTTTGTTGGACAGTCTAAAGGATCATATCGACACTCATAAAATAGATGTTGAAATTTTAAGGGAGCTTTCCGATATTGATTCCCGGAAAGATTTGGAGGACTATGCAAAATCTAATCCTACCTCTTTACTGAGCAAGTTATTCAAATTACTGATAGCATCGCTCAATCGCAAATGGAAACGAACTCTTGAAGCAGTTCCATTGGCACTACATCTTTCAAATGTAGGGTTAAGGGCACCGCCCGTTTTCAATTCTTTTTAGCAGAATATAACGGACAGTAGGTAGAGCTACTGCATAACATCATCAATTAATTTAACCATAAACATATGAGACCAATACTGATTGCAGTATTGCAATGCTATGTGTTTGCCTTGTTTGCACAGGAAAGCACGTACAGCTCCAGAGTGCTGGACGACAATCAATTGCCCATTCCCTATGCCGCGGTTTATGAAGAAGGGACTCAAAACTATACATCTACCGACGAAGATGGTTACTTTGAGTTGACAACCTCATCCAAAAAATTTACGCTACAAATTTCTTCCATAGGATACAGGCCATTGACAGTTCTAGTGGAGGACGGGACCCTGCCACTTACGCTCATTATGGAACCCTCCCAAGAACAACTGGACGAAGTCGTAGTGACCGCGTTGGGAATCGAGAAGGATAAACGTGCCTTGGTATCTGCCGTATCCACAGTAAGTTCGGATAAGTTGGTTACGGTTCCGCAGACCAATCTGGTCAATAGTTTGGCAGGGCAGGTAGCTGGGGTACAGATTACCAATGGTTCCAGTGGTGTGGGCTCATCCTCTAGGATCATAATACGAGGGGAAAACTCGTTGAGTGGAAGCAATCAGCCCCTTTTCGTGGTGGATGGTGTACCGATAAGCAACGAACAAATCACAAGCGACCTTGTAAATAATGGTGCCTTGCAAGAGGTCGATTTTGGTAACGGAAGTTCCGAATTTAGTCCGGACGACATAGAATCCATTTCTGTTTTAAAAGGAGCTGGATCGGCTGCGCTTTATGGGGCAAGGGCTGCAAATGGGGTAGTCCTGATTACTACAAAACGGGGCAATAGGGCCAAAGGCTTTGGAGTAAGCATCAATAGTAATTTCACCATAGAAACTTTGTTGACCTTACCGGATTACCAAAATGTATATGGATTGGGATTTAATGGGGCCTATGCTTTTCAAAATGGTACGGGTGCCGGAGTTGGTGACGGCGGAATCAGCAGTTATGGCCCAAGATTGGATGCAGGGCTACTGATACCACAGTTCGATAGCCCTTCGGTGGACATCAACGGGAATCCCGTTCGCGCAGGCGACGTGATTTCTCGAACATTGCCAGACGGTTCCTTTACACCCATTACCCCAACACCATGGGTGGCCAGACCGGATAATGTCCGCAACTTTTTTGAAACCGGAATAACCTATCAAAATAATATTGCCATTAGCAACACCACCGATAAGGGAAGTACGCGCGTATCCTACAGTAATTTGCGAAATGAAGGCATTTTGCCGAATACGGATCTAAAAAGAGACGGTATTGCATTGAGTGTTGATCAATTTTTGAGCGATAGGCTTAAACTGAGCACTTTTGTAAACTACATTAATACACGAAGTGGCAATAGACCCAATTTAGGGTACGGATATGAGAATGTACTTTATGGGTTTAATTGGACAGGTAGACAGACCAATATTGATTCTCTTAGGGATTATTGGCAAGCGGGACAGACGGGTAGGCAACATTTTGATATTAATTATTTATGGCTGACCAACCCCTATCTTACCCTCTTCGAGAATACCAATAGTTTCACTAAGAATCGGGTTCTGGGCAATGTGTCCGCAACCTACGATTTTTCAGAGCACCTATCGTTAAAGGTACGGGGTGGTTTGGATACCTATAATGATGACAGGGAGTTCCGTCGTGCGGTAAGTACCAATGCCAACCCATTTGGATCTTTTCGAAAGGACAATGTCCGTTTTACAGAATTGAACACCGATTTTTTGTTTACCTATACCAATAGTTTTAACGAAAATTGGAATTATGTTCTAACTGCAGGAGCCAATCGCCTAGATCAAAAAATCAACTATTCCTTCGCCGAAGCATCACAATTGGCAATTCCGGAAATATATACCTTGGCCAATTCCAGGGCCCCTTTATTGGGAAATAGCGAAAAGCTAGACAAAAGAATTAACAGTATTTATGGTACGGCCAATTTTGCCTATCGGAACCAGTTATATGCCGATTTCACTTTTAGAAACGATTGGAGCAGTACCCTGCCCACAGGTAATAATTCCTTTGGTTACTATTCCGCCGGATTGAGCTTTATTGCCTCCAATGCATTTGAGCTGCCCAAAGACATTACGTATCTAAAACTTAGGTTTAGTGCGGCATCGGTAGGTAACGATACCGATCCATTTCAAAATACGCAGACCTTTCGGCTAAATGGGAATTATGGCCCCAATTTTAGGGTAACGAACAGAACCGTGCTAAAAAACACCAATTTAAAACCGGAACGTTTGGATGCCTATGAACTAGGCCTCGAAACATGGTTCTTAAATGGAAGAATACAATTGGAGGGTTCTGCCTATCAAAATATCAGTAAGGATCAGATCATCTCAAGGCCCATTTCCAATGCGACAGGTTTTAATAGTTTTAATGAGAACGGTGGGGAGATACGCACGCGCGGGCTCGAGTTGATGCTGAGCGCTTCTCCGGTAAAAACAAACAGTTTTACCTGGAACACATCGGTCAACTTTAGCACTTTTAGGAGTGTGGTTACGGAACTGCCAGATGGGGTAGATCAATTTGTAACGGCTACAGCAAGTGTTTTTAGCGGTAGCGGAGGTTCCAATACCGTATTCTACATAGCCAGAGAAGGTGGACGCGTAGGCGATATGTACGGTACGGGGTTTGTACAGATAGATGGGCAAGATCTTTACGATAGCAATGGATTGCCCGTTCAGGATGCCAATTTGCGCAAACTGGGCAATTATAATCCAGATTTTACCTTGGGCTTCAATAACAACTTTTCTTATAAAAATTTTGACTTTACCATTTTGTTCGATTGGCGGCAAGGAGGCACCATCGTGTCCCGAACCAAGGCATTGGGAAGTACCTCCGGAGTATTGCAGGAAACCCTGTTGGGCCGTGAAGGGGGATCGGAAAGCACACAGTTTGTAGATGGTAATGGCGTAGTGGGTAATGGTGTGGTCAATATTGGGACGGTGGACAGCCCCCAATATGTCCCCAATACTACAGCAGTAGCGGCAAGTAGGTTCAACAATGCATTTTACGATAGAGGGAATGAGGCCAGTGCCCTGTACGATGCCTCTTATGTTAAATTAAGGCAGCTCAGTATCTACTATACCTTTCCCCGGAAAATGACAAAATCCTTGGGAGTGGAAAACTTAAAGCTTGGCCTTATTGGCAGCAATTTATTATTGTTTACCGAAAATCCGCATTTCGACCCAGAGCTCAATGCGCTCCAAGAACGCAATATTGTGTACGGCGTTGAGGATTTTTCTTATCCATCCACTAGAAGTTTTGGTGTAAGCCTAAAGACCAATTTTTAAGAAGAAACTATGAAAAATATATCTCTGATTTTAATCTGTATCTGCTTGTCCAATATCAGTTGTACAACGGATTTTGAATCCATAAACGAGAACCCGAACGAGCCGCAAGAGGTAAGCCCGGAGTTTTTGCTGACCAATGTAATTGCCGATTTCAGCAATGAGCATACCTACAATCAAGGTCTAAGGCTCAATAACTATTTGGCACAGTTTAATGCAGATATTGAGTTTGAACGCATAGATAGATATGAACTGGGCAGCAATAGCGGATATTGGAATTTGATCTATGGCCTTTTGGCCGATTTGGAATCAATGAAAACCTTGCCAGGGTATAATGATGCCTATGATGGGGTGTGCGAAATTCTTCGCAGTTACCTATTTTCACAACTCACCGATATTTGGGGAGATGTCCCGTACACCGATGCCATACGTTTTTCGGAGGCAAACTTTACACCTGAATATGATACACAAGAGCGTATTTATATAGACCCGGAGAACGGAATTCTTGCCCGACTGGAAAAAGCTGCAGTCAAACTTGAAAATACCACCGAAAGTATCCGTGGGGATATCATGTTCAATAATGATCTGAACAAATGGGTGCGGTTCGCTAATTCACTCCAAGTGCGGTACTATCTCCGAGTAAGCATGAGAACCTCGGATTTTGACAGACTGCAACAATTGGCCAATGGCAATAAACTTATGGAATCGAATGCCGATAATGCAATACTGCCCTATCTGAGCTCCGCTCCAAATCAGTTTCCCTTGTTCAGTGCATCAACAGGTATTTATCAAGGTCTAAAAATGAGTGAAACGGTGGAACGGATATTAAAAGAATGGGACGATCCCAGGATAGGTGTATTCTTTAACCCTACTCAAGAGAGTCTTCTCAACGGTACACCGGAGTTCAAGGGGATGCCCAACGGATTAAGTACCCAGACAATTAGCGAAATGGGAATTGTACTGAACGATGTGTCCAATATGTCCGATAGGTTTCGGGTGGTTCCCGATGGAGTGGATGCACAGCTCATGTTGTATTCAGAAGTGCAGTTTGCCCTGGCCGAAGCTACGGAAAGGGGATTTATCACCGGAAATGCCCAAACCTTCTACGAAAACGGTATTAGGGCACATTTTGAATATTACAATGCAGAAATCCCGGGAGATTATTTCACTAGGGAGGTTATTGCGCTCAATGGGAGTATGGACGAGAATCTGGAAAAAATCCTTACCCAAAAGTGGTTGAGTCTATTTATGGTAGGGCACGAGGCATGGTTCAATATCCGTCGTACCGGAATACCGGAGCTCAGCCCTGGAATAGACAACTTTAACAGCGATAGATACCCATCACGTTATCTGTATCCCGAATCGGAACAAGCAGCCAACAGGGAGAACTATGAACAGGCCGTATCTAGGTTGGGAGGGGATAACATCAATATAAAGAGTTGGTGGGAAATGTAAACTGAACAAAACAATCAAAAATGAAGAGAGTTAATAAATTACCAATACTAATATTTATAATCACAATTAGTGCAACCTTGTCAGTAGCGGCCAATGTTACCCGGGGCAAGGCCAATATCACCGAGCCTGATACATGGGGTGGGGAGTCCTTCACTAAAAAAAGGGTTTGGGTCGATACCGATCTAGCAGTGGGAATGAAAAGGTATCATAGAGATGGGTATAGCGATGTGGACGATGGTTATGCCGTACTACAATTATTCAAAGCAGACCATATTCATGTCGTGGGTATCAGTGCTGTGTTTGGCAATACCAAGATCGATGATGCATTTAGACTTAGCAAGGAAATGGTAAGTGAATTTTCACCATATCCCATTCCCGTGTACAAGGGTGCGGGCGAAAAATTGGATTTGCAGGATATAAGAACGAACAACGCGGTAGAATCCCTGGCAGAAGCCTTGCGTAGGGAGCCATTGACCATATTGGCCATTGGGCCAGCAACTAATGTGGGCTTGTTGTTGCTAAAGTACCCAGAACTGGCACCAAGGATTCAAGAAGTTGTCCTGGTCGCTGGACGTAGGACCCCTACTTCTTATTTTGAAATTGGAAGTCCGGTTCGCCACGCTCCCGATCTTAATTTCGACCTAGATAATGATGCTTTCCGTATCCTTTTTCAGAGTGGGGTAAAAGTGGTTCTATGCCCATTTGAAATTTCAAATAAAGTTTGGTTAACGGCCAAGGATTTAGATGATTTGAAAAACGGAACCCCCGGAAATAATTGGCTCTCCGAAAAATCAAGACCATGGTTGCAACAGTGGGTAGATGCTGGCGATGTAGGTTTTAATCCGTTCGATGTGCTGGCCAGCCATTATCTTATTGCGCCGGAAGATTTGGTTATGGAACCCCTTGTGGCACGATTGGAAATCCATAAAAATGATATGAGGGAACAAAAGGGCAACCAGTACTTTAAACAATATCTTTTATGTGATAAAGAAGAGGGATATCCGATTCTTTACTGCTACGATGTTGTTCCCGGATACCATCAAAAATTGATGGAAAGCCTCCTGAAAACCTACGAAAATTAAGTGTAAAAGCAGCATTTTAAATGATTAAGATCACCAAGAATATAAAAGAGCTGGAAGAGTACCTCCATCGACAAAAATGGTTGGGGATAAATGAACATATTACTGCCGTGGAAGTCCCCGGAGAAGGGAATATGAACTTTACACTTAGAGTAAGGACGGATCAAGGCAGCTTTATCCTAAAACAAAGCCGCGATTATGTAGAAAAGTATCCACAGGTTTCGGCACCTGTGGATAGAGCAATGAGGGAGTCAGAGTTCTACAACTTAGTGGCCGACCATAATTTACTTAAACGGCAGATGCCGGCACTCCTTGGGGTCGATGTGAACAATTATGTTCTGAAATTACAGGATTTGGGCGAGGGTGTGGATTATTCATTTCTGTACGAGGAAGCAAGTAGTTTGGATGAGGTTGAATTGCAAGAAATAATTGGATTTGTGGCCGAACTTCATACCAGTGTCCATTTGGGCAAAACTGGCAGATCACTTCCCAATCGTAAAATGCGCAAACTTAACCATGAACACATTTTTATTTACCCATTTCTTAAAAACAATGGGTTGAATTTGGATGATATACTTCCCGGGTTAAATGAAATTGGCAACAGCTATAAAGAGGATGTGCCCTTATTAAAGAAGGTGGAGCAATTGGGAGAGCGCTATTTAAAGGATGGCAGTGTATTGCTGCACGGGGATTATTTTCCCGGTAGCTGGTTAAAAACAGATGCAGGTGTTAGGATCATTGATCCGGAATTCTGTTTTTTTGGTGAACCCGAGTTTGAGATCGGGGTAACCTTGGCACACTTAAAATTGGCCGCACAGCCACAAATAATTTTTAACAAAGCTCTTGAAAGTTACATGGACAGGGCGCCACTGCAAAAGGAGCTCTGTTTTCAATTTATGGCTACAGAGATACTTAGGCGTATATTGGGATTGGCGCAACTGCCTTTGTCGATAGGTCTCACGGAGCGCATTGAACTTTTACAAGAGGCTAAGGATCTTTTGGTTTGATATATTGAGAAGCCTAACCACCACCAATGATTTAGCATTGTACATTGAAAGAAGAGTATCTCTTAATGTACCAAAACATTTTTGGAGTACTTCGACTACTTGTTTAGAAGATGTTTTATCCTTTCGATAAGATCATCTACCGAAGTTAACTGTCCCAATTCCGATGCATTTAAAAGTGTATATAGTTCTCCAGTGTTCTTTTTTACCAGAATAATGGGCAACTGTTTGTTCAGGAGGTCAATATTGACCTCTAGAGCTTCGTCCCTATGTAAAAACCTCTTATTATATGGAATTGTTTCCAAAAATGAGGCCCACTTTTTATTGACTCCCACATGACCATGGGTTAGTTGGCACAACGAACATGGATAGGTGGATGGAGAAAATATCTTGTGGGCAAAATCACTTACCACACTAAAAACATCCGATTTGGCATTGTAAATAAAAATGATTTCCTGATCAAAGTTTTTCATGATGCTCGATTAATTTTGGGATAGATACCTATGGGACCACGCTGCGATAATTTTGCCAGCATAAAGAGAATCTTCCTTGTTGGAGAGTAAATGGTCTGCACCGTCCAAAGAGACAAAACTTTTGGGATGCTTTGCGGATTGATAGATTTTAGCGGCATTTTCGATGGACACGGTCATGTCCTGCGGTGAGTGCATTACCAATAAAGGCTTTTTTATACTTTGGAGGATCGGGACCATATTTTTATTTTTAATGTCCTCCAAAAATTGCTTTTTAACCTTAAAATCTCGACCTCCAATAGATACCAACGCTTCACCATCCATAAGAATTTGATCTATGTTATCCCTTAACAAATGGGATACATGTTCCGGCTGCGAAGGAGCTCCAATGGTGATCACCGCTTTTAGTTGAGGTAAACGGGCGGCCGCAAAAATAGCGGCAGCACCTCCTAAAGAATGCCCAATAAGCATGGAAGGGTACTCGTAATGTTCACGTATATGGGCGGCCATATCCTCAAGATCCTCTACGTTCGAAGAGAAATTGGTGTTTTCAAATTCACCTTCGCTATCACCCAGACCGGTAAAATCGAATCGAACAACAGCAATACCACTTTTGGTCAAAGCCTTACTGATATTCCTGACGGCAGTAAGGTTTTTGTTGCAGGTAAAGCAATGGGCAAACAAGGCATAACCCAATTTGGGCGAAGTTAACGGTAACTCCAATTTTGCCGATAATGTATGACCTTGCCTATTTTTAAATGATATCTTTTCCAGTTTCATGTATGTAATGGTCGGATGAATTCGAAATTCCTTCCATAATGGGTCGGAACAGGTAATTAAACCACTTTAAAGAAGTATACTAGTTGGGCTGCGGTCTTATTCACGGCTTCCGCTTTTAAGATATTTAAGGCTCTTGTTGTAAAAAAAGTTTAACTCTTTGGCATCTGCACCGAACCATCTTTTTGCATAAATCCGCAAATGTAGCCATTGAAGCTTCCAAACCCCTATGTTGTTGTAGTGTCTCGCTGAAGTAACAATGGGTTCGTTGACCACTTTGAACCGGGTATTTTTGTAGATTCTTTTTATGAGCTCAATATCCTCATAAACTTCATAATCCTCATTAAAGCCGTTCAGGGTATAAAATAGGTCATGGTCCATAAAAAGGGACTGATCACCTCCTCTACAAGATATATGATTGACCGCAGTTGCCCACCCCATGAGTTTTAGCCACCAGTGATCACTATCAAATTGAAGCCTAAAACAACCGGCCCTGATGTTTTTGTTTACAAGGAGTACCTCATAAATTGCCCGGTCATAATATTTTGGGGGGAAACTATCAGCATGTAAAAAGTAGAGAATGTCTCTCTTGGCAATATTTGCACCGGCATTCATCTGCCTGGCCCTCCCTTTTTTGGATTGTACATATCGGATATTCGAGTATCCGGTCAGTTGCACTCCAATTTCATCACTGCTTCCACCATCGACCACAATAATTTCCCCTACATAGCCAAACGCATTGGCATTAAGATGGTCGATCAATTTGCGGATTCCCTTGGATTCGTTGAGAACCGGAATAATAATACTGATCATAACAAGTTTTGTTACCTACCGTTCAGGTTCCAGTCGTATTCCAAATAGCTTACTTTGGCATCCTCGGCAATATTTACATTGGTGTAGGTATTTATGTAAGCTCGTATGTCACCGTCCAAGAAATCGTTCTTGTACCACTTAAATATTTTGGAGAGTTCTAAATGGTCTTTTTCAATTCGATTTCTATCAGATTCAATGAATTCGTAAGTGACGCGTTCCAACTGTTCGTCCAGGGTTTCCGGCAGGTAGACCTCGTTCAATAGTTTTGGGCACGAAGCCGACGCACAATTTATCGCAAAATGAATCCTTGGTTCATCCATTTTTCGAAGGATCTCGTGCTCAAGGTCTCCCAAAGAGATCACATTACCCCCTAGTGGGATTAATTTTTGGTCCCACGGTTGGTTGATTTTTTTGATACTGCTAGTTGGATAATTATCCAAGATCAATAAAACCGTATAGGAATTGTACAGGTTAATGTAATAGGACAGTTTTGCATTTCTGCTCCAATTTCCGGAGGGTTGTTTCTCTTTCAGGATGTTTACATAGGATTCCAAAACGTGCTTTTCCTTTAAGAGCCCGCTATAGTCAACTTGTCCTGTATCGTCCACATACTGTTGCAATAAGAATTGCCAAAGCGTATGGTCCGGGTAGGTGGGGTTTTGGAACCCGTTGGTCTCGTATGGCATAAGCTTACCATGGTCTTTTGTTGGGGTCGCAACCAAGGTGATGGTTTGGATCAGAATGGTGAATAACAGCAAATACTTCATCAGTGGAATACATTTTATTGGGTGAGCATAGTCGGATTAAAAGGACCGTCCTAACACTTTGCAATGAATTAAACTATAAAAAATCATGGTTGTATGCTTAACAAGTGATAAAAACAGTTTATAGCGTCACTTAAGCCCACTGTTGGTATTTTCCTGTTTTGGGTTTTAACAAAAGTTTATCGTAAGGCACAAAAACAATGGGCGACAAGTTTTCATATCAAAATAATGGTCCGATGACCAAATAATATAAAAATTAAAGAATAAATGAAAACGAGTTTTATTTTAAGAAGTTTGGTCTTGACCGCATTAATAGGCCTTTCAAGTTGCAGTAATGATGATAATGGTAATGCTTCCCCAGAGATACCTTCAGGAAATTTTGTGGTCACGATTGAAAACACATTTGAAACCAAGCAATATTTTGTGAACGGAACTATTGGATTTATAGCCCCAGGGAATACAGAATCCTACACCTTTAATGCAGGTAAAGGGCATTATTTAAATTTTGCTACCATGTTTGTTCAATCCAATGACCTATTTTATGGCTTTGATGAAGCAGGAGTTCCCCTTTATAACGAAAATGGCGAGGCATTGACTGGAGATGTTACCTCCTATATAAGTCTATGGGACGCTGGTACTGAGGTCAATGAGGAGCCAGGAGTCGGGGTGAATCAGGCTCCAAGGCAAGCAGGGCCAAATACTGGAGACGATGAAAACGGTACAGTTAAGCTCATTTCCGAAGTGAATGATGGTTTTGTATATCCGGAAGTGGCTGAGGTAATAAAGGTAACCTTAACTCATGATGGGGGAACAGAGTTCACAATGACCATAGAAAATGTTTCTAACGTTGCAAGTTTTGCAACTCCATTGGCACCGGGAGTTTGGGTAGTTAGTGGCCCAGAACAAACCCCATTGTTTACAGCTGGGATTGAATCATCTGAAGGATTGGAGCGTATAGCGGAAGACGGTGATAATTCGATTTTGGATACTCAGTTTACTTCGGAAAGTGGATTTGTATCACCTTTTGCACCAGGTGCCTATAGCGTAAATGGAGCTGTTTATAGTATTGGAGGTAGTGCTTCGGAAGCTTTGGAGGCAATGGCTGAAGATGGGAATCCATCAGGTTTTGACAATATTTTTAATACACCTGTCGGAAAATCTGGGCCTGGACCAATTTTTCCGGGAGAATCCTATTCTTTTGAGTTTACAGCAAGTGAGGGGGATGTTTTATCATTTGCAACCATGTTGGTACAATCCAATGATTGGTTGATCGGCGCCAATGAAATTAACTTGTTTAATAACGGAATTCCCACTAGCGGAGATATTACCGATAGATTGGAACTAGTTGATGCCGGTACAGAGGTAGATGAATATGCCGGTGCTGGAAACAATCAACCTACGCGTCAAGTTGCTGCGAATACAGGTGAAGAAGAAAATGGAACCATTGCAATAGAACAAACGGTCGGTGCCCATGTCCCCACAATCGACCAGATGATCAGGGTTACAATTACAGCTAACTAAAAGTTCATAATAGTGATTGTTGTTACGAAGGGCCATTTTGTAAAAAGAAATGGCCTTTTTTTTAATACACAACCGAAAGAAAGATATACCAAACCTTGTTCCAATTTTAAACCAGTATCTTGTATTTTGAAAGCGAAGGCCCGTTCTAATGTACTTGCCTTTTTCAAATAGGGAAAGGTCAATTGTTTCCCCTTACTTGTCAAATCAATCAATACATCAATATCTATATACACCATGAAAAATATATTGCTCGTTTTATTGTTGCTCATATCCCTGGCCATGATTTTTATCTCATACAAAGCAGCTATACCAGCTCCAGGACTAACCGGGTTGGGCTTTATTGTTATTTCGATCTTGTTTTACAATCGCAAAGATTAGTAAGTGTGTAGTAGGGGCTTGTTCGAAGCAAAGATTTTAATTCGTGAGTTTTGGATAAATCGTAGCATACCCAAGGAAGAATTGATAGGGTCAATGTTGTTTTTGTAATGGCTGAAAATCAGAAAGATTCTTTATTGAATAGGAGAAAGGTAGCCATTAAAAAAAGATAAAGGTTAACTATCGGGGAAAAGAACGACTTAAAATCATAGAAGAATGATCCATTGCCAAATGGTCAGAAAACAACACAACTTAAAAACGAAATATGCACACTAAAGAAATCAAGAATTTTGACGCTATCGTTATCGGATCCGGACAGGCGGGAACCCCGTTGGTTTTCAAGCTAGCTTCCCAAGGGCAAAAAGTTGCTTTTATAGAACGGGAGCATTTCGGCGGGACCTGTTTAAATGTTGGATGTACGCCCACCAAAACTTATGTGGCCAGTGCTCGGCGCATGTGGGAGGCGAAACATGGCGACGAACTCGGTATTGAAATCCCCACTGGAGCAAAAGCCAATCTGGGCAAAATTAAAGCGCGAAAGGACGCTCTGATAAAAAAATCGGTAGATGGTATTGCCCAAGGAGTGAAGAACAATAAAAATATTAGTTTTTTTAAAGGCGAAGCTTATTTCGAGGACCATAAAGTGGTTGCCGTAAACAACGAACTTTTAACGGCCGAAGAGATTTACATTAATGTTGGTGGGAGTGCATTTATACCAGAAGGCTATGGGGATGTTCCTTACCTTACCAATCAAAGTATTTTGGAGCTCGAGGAAATCCCAGAACATTTAGTGGTAATTGGAGGTAGTTATATAGGTCTGGAATTTGGTCAAATGTTTGCCCGATTGGGTGCTAAAGTCACAATAATTGAACGGGGCAGCGCCATAATTGGGAGGGAAGACCCGGAGACCAGTCAAACAATCCAGCGTATTATGGAGAAAGAAGGCGTGGACTTTAGATTAGGGGCAGAATGTATTGCCGCCCAAAAAGATGAGAACGGTGGAATTGTTGCCAAAATTAATTGTTCTAAAGAAGGAGCTATCGAAATTAAAGGCAGCCATCTCTTACTGGCCGTTGGCAGAAGGCCCAATACCGCAAACTTACAACTCGATAAAACCGGTGTAAAAACCAACGAAAAAGGATTCATAGAGGTCAACGATCATTTGGAAACCAACATCCAAGGGATATTTGCTTTGGGCGACTGCAATGGAAAAGGCGCTTTTACGCACACCGCATACAATGATTACGAAATTATCGCTGAAAACAAGTTCGAGGGTAAAAACCGTAAAGTATCCGATAGAATTTTAACCTATGGCCTTTTTGTGGACCCACCCTTGGGTAGAGTCGGGATAACAAAGAAAGAAGCAGAAGAAAAAGGATTGGATGTCCTGATTGGGCATCGACCGTTCAGTAAGATAGCACGCGCCAAGGAAAAAGGTGAAACCGAAGGCTATATGAGTTTGGTGGTGGACGCCAACACAAAAAAAATATTGGGCGCCACTATATTGGGAGTGGGCGGTGATGAAATAATCAGCGGAATTATCAACATTATGTATGCCGATAAGAGTTATGAGGTAATACGGGATTCTGTACAACCTCACCCAACTGTTTCAGAATTGATACCAACAATGCTGGAATCTTTGACTAAATTGTAAAGCAAATCAACAAATAGGAAAACCGTCCAGTTTTAATCAATCAGAAAAATATAGCACAGAATGAACCTTACCGAACAGTTTTTAAAGACTCGAGAAAAAACTGAAACCATATGCAGTCCCTTACAAACAGAAGATTATGTAGTGCAGCCCATAGTGGATGTATCACCTCCAAAATGGCATTTGGCCCATACCACATGGTTTTTTGAACAGTTTGTATTGGTAAATTTTGACCAAAGCTATAAGGTATTTCACCCTGACTTTGCCTTTTTGTTTAATAGTTACTATAATAATTTGGGCGAAAGGACCCTTAGGCACGATCGGGGCTTTATGACCCGTCCGAGTGTTTCGGTCATCTATGAGTATAGAAAATATGTAACAAGTGCTATTCAGGAACTGTTGGATGGCAAGCCCGATATTGAGGTGATACAATTGGTCGAAATTGGAATCAATCACGAACAGCAGCATCAAGAATTATTGGCATACGATATCAAGTATATTTTAGGCACTCAGCCCACATTTCCATCGATAGGAGATTATTTTGGTCTTAAAGAAGAGTCCCATGAACAGAAATGGCTTTCCTTTTCGGAAGGATTATATGAAATCGGGCATCAGGGCAACACGTTTTGTTTTGATAACGAACGGCCGTCCCATAAAGTTTTTATCCAAGATTTTCAGATGAGCAACAAGTTGGTGACCAAGGGGGAGTTTTTGGAATTTATGGAAGATGGAGGTTACAAAAACTTCAATCTCTGGCACGATGAAGGTTGGCATTACATCCAAAATAATGGTATCGATAGCCCTCTGCACTGGCATCATAAAAACGGTGATTGGTACGAATATCAATTCAACGGACTGGACAAAATAAATTTAAAATTGCCCGTCTCCCACATATCCATGTACGAGGCATATGCATATGCCAATTGGAAAGGGATGCGCTTACCAACCGAATTTGAGTGGGAGGTTGCTTCACAACAGATTGAATGGGGCCAACTTTGGGAATGGACCAATTCGGCACATTTGCCATATCCGGGCTTTACCCAGGCCAAGGGTGCAATAGGCGAATACAATGGAAAGTTTATGCTGAACCAAATGATATTACGGGGAGCATCCGTTGCCACAACACATGACCACCTAAGAAATACATACCGTAATTTTTTCCCTGCATCCAGCAGATGGGCCTTTTCTGGGATCCGACTTGTAAAAAACCAAAATTAGAATGTCCGATTTTTTCGACCATGTAAAAGAAGGTCTGCGCAAGTCGCCCAAAGCACTTTCTTCACGGTATTTTTATGATGCAAAGGGAGATGCCCTGTATCAAAAAATAATGAATTTGGAGGAGTATTACCTTCCTCGTAGCGAAATGCAGATCATTGAAAACCAAAGTGTCCAAATGGCCCGCGATATTGCATTGGTCCACTCCCGTTTGCAAATTGTGGAGCTGGGAGCGGGAGATGGCACCAAGACCAAGCACTTGCTCAAACATTTTAAGCCGCATTTTAACTCGCTCGAGTATGTGGCCATGGATATTTCCGACAATGTCCTGGCCATAAACGAAAAAGAAATAAAAAGTGAAACAGAGCCAATAAAATACAAAGGTGTGGCCGGTGATTATTTTGAGACCTACAAAACCATGCCAGCTACGCAAGATGGAAGACTTGTCATGTTTTTAGGGGCCAATATTGGCAACTACACCGGCAGTGATATTTCTGAGCTTTTTACCTTCGTTAAATCCAAACTAAAGGATACCGATTATTTTTTGGTGGCATTCGACCTGGTAAAACATCCTCGAAAAATTATGGCCGCTTACGATGATAGTAAAGGCATAACCAAACAATTCAACCTTAACTTACTGGAAAGGATGAACAGGGAGTTGGGTGCAAACTTCAACCTTGGGCAATTTGATCATTTTCCATATTATGACCCACTTACGGGCGTGGCATCCAGTCAAATAGTAAGCTTAAAAAAACAAATTGTTGAGTTTTCACAAGGATTCACAGTTTCTTTTGACCTCTTTGAAGCGATTCATACCGAAATTTCCAAAAAGTTCTTTTTGAGCGATATTGAAGAGGTAGCCGAAGAGTCCGAAATGAATATTGAACAAACGTATTTCGATACGGATAAAGGATACACTTTTGTTTTGTTTCGACCCCAAAAATATGGAATGGATTGATTTGCTTCAACTGTGACAAAACACAAATGGCAGGGCAATATTGCCCTGCCAATTTTTAGTGACTGTTCTTGTTTTCTGATGCTTTTATTTTAGCGACTGCTTAAATTCTTCCGTGGTGTACACATGGCTGGCCACAAAACGATAATTAATTTCTGCGGCTACGTTTCCATCATATCCGGGAGCAACGGCAGAAGCTGTTGCATCTACCACTACGGCAACTTCGAAGCCGTCTTCCAGCAGTTCCCTTAGATGCGATTCTACACATAGGTTTCCGGACATTCCTGCCAAAACAACCTTATCGATTTTCTGCTTTCTCAACTGCAAGCTAAGATCGTTCTGCTCGGGCCCGTACACTTTATGGGGACCTACGACCGTTACAAAATCCTTGTTGATGTATTTTTTGTATCGGGGAAGCCAATCAGCACCGGATCCTTCGAACCCTTCTTTGTTGAGCTGGTCGCCTCGGTCAAACATTCCTATGTCGTGCATTAGTTTTTCCAATGCCCCTTCAAATTTCCATTTGTGATCGTGCTCGTAATAATAATGTGGAGAAATAAATACTTGAATTCCATGTGCTTCAGCCAATTGGAACAGCGTTTCCAAATTTTCAACGGTATTGTTTTTAATCACACTCTCTCCAATGACTCCCCAAGTTACGCCATCGGGGCTCAAAAAATCATTTTGAGGGTCGGTTATAACAATGGCCGTGGTGTTGTCCACTGTAAATCCGGGGTCTGGAATTTGAGCATGGGCGCAGGGGACACAAGCAAGAAGGAAAATGTACAAAGCAATAGGATTGAATAAAATTGATTTCATAATTTTAAAGATTAATTGATTTTACAATAATTTGATTGTTTTTATGATTTGGTCTTTTCTAAATAAATAGACCGGTTTCATCATTGTTAAATTCCAGTTCTTCTTGAACCTTGTTCAGTGTTTCCTGGTTTTCCGCATTCTGCGCACTGTATTTATACCTTGAAACAGACAGTCTTCTAAGGAATTTGGCCAATAACATTTCTACAAAGAATAAGGGTTGATGAATCACTGGTTTAATTCAGCATGGCTAAGTTGTTCTGAAATGTTTTTCGATATTTTAAGGGTGGTATACCAAAGTTGGATTTAAATAGTTTGGAAAAATGGCTAGGGTTTTCACAACCCACCCCGAGACCGACCTGAATAACACTTTCATCTGTGGAAATGAGAAGCTTTTTAGCTTCTTCCAGCTTTATTCGAGTTATAAACTGATGTGGTGTTTCACCTGTGGTTCTTTTAAATACACGAGTAAAATAATGCATGCTCAGCTCAACCAATTTGGCCAATTCAGAGGTTAGAACAGGACGATCTATATGTTTTTTTACATATCGATGTATCTTATGTATTTGAAAAGGAGTCAACCCCATTTTTAGTTTACAGTTCAACTGCGATTCTATGTTCTCTCTTTTTACCAAGTAATCGCCCAGGGTAACTATCATATTCTCCAAATGGGATTGTCTGTCCATGGGACTCATCAATAGTTCCTGGATCAGGTAAAGTGCAAGCTGGTTGCTAAGCGGGGTTTCCAATATTGGTACAGGAACAAATTTATCGGTATCCATGTCAAGGTTCATTAAACCGAATGTTCCATTGTACATACCGATCACCAAAGGTGCGGTAGGGTTAAAATCGGGAGCTGTGTTGAGTGAATAGATAAATTCAAAAGTATCTGCCCCATCAGTGCTATCTTTTTGGTTTTTAGTGTCCTGGATAAGAAAAAGGACAACGGTCGAGTTTCCGATCGTCTGTTTTATTTCCTTTCTATTGATATGGGAGTTTTTGATGTGGTTGATATATCTCATGGCTTTTCTTTTTATATGGGTTAGCTGCAACGGACAGGGTTGCCTATCAATTATCTTATATGCTTCTTGTTTTAAGGGCCCTGCAGGATCGCCCCTTGAACACATTTCAAAATTACTGATGCATAGGTGAGGTAACTAGTTGGAGTTTCTTAATGCGGACAGTTTTCTTACCAATGTGTTGGATTTTATCATTTTTCAGTATTCTTTCCGTTGTTTTGGACTCCTTTTAAAAAGTGCGATCTTCTAAACGTTACGGTTTACCTTCTTAACGTATCCTATAATCACGTATAAATGAGTAAATTGTAGTCCAATACGTACCCAATGAATCGGATAAGAATAAAAGATGTAGATATTGAGTGGAGTTTGCATCCAGATATCTGGAAAATTGAGGAAAAAGGGACCTCCCAACTTGCAACCGTCCTTTTGCAACAATTATCCAAGACCACTTTGTTCGAGCAATTTGCAATAAATAAAATACAAATATTGCCTGGCAATAGGGTGATCTATCAAATACCGGTTCCTGAAAAAAAATTTCCAATAGCCCCTAAAACAGACAAGGATTTTGAGTCTTTTCTAAATCGAACAATTGTATTGGCTTCCGCCATTTCGGAAGTACATAAATCGGAATACTGTTTTGGCGTTTTACAGAACAGTAGATTTATGGTGGATTCGGATGGAAAATTGCTCATTACGGGTCTCAGTTTGTTTCAAAAAGAGTACGCCAAAAGTGACTTGGCCGCTTATCAGGATGATGATTTCTTTTTTATGGCCCCCGAATTTAGTACTCGTAGTAAGCAAAGACCAGATTTTAAAGCTGATCTGTATGGATTTGGAGCGCTGATGCATTATTGGCTAACCGGAGAACATTTTTTTAAAGCTGTAGACAAGCAAGAAGTATTGCACAAACATTTAACGGAACCATATGATGCCTCTATAAACACCCTTTGGAAACATACGGGTATCCATCAGATCATCAATGCTTTGTTGGAAAAGAAGCCGGAAAATAGGTACCAGTCGGCACAAGGGGTATTGAGGGATCTGGAAAACTTAAAACATCAATTCGGCAAAGGAGAATTTGATGTTTCCCCAGAATTGAGCATCAATTTTAATCCTGGGGTAATTCGCATTTCTGATACCATTCTGGAACAAGAAGCTGCCCTCCAGCAATTAATGAAGGTTTATCGGGATGTGCGAAATGGACCTGCTTCCGTAGCGTTTGTGGAAGGAGCGGCCGGTATAGGTAAAACATCTTTGGCCAAGGCTTTCGAAGCTGAAATTACCGATTCGGATACACTCTTTACCGTAGGCAGTTTTGATAAATCCCAATCCACCCCATATAGTGCATTCCAAAAAGCGTTTAAAAACATAGCACAGCGAATACTGCTTAAATCAGGAAAGAGCCATTCCGAGATCCGGGACATTTTTATAAATGGACTAGGTTCCGATCTATCTGCATTATTTGAGGTTATCCCCGATTTAAAGGAACTTACCGGGAAACTACCGGAACCAGAATCCTTGAATCCATTGGAAACAGGAGATCGTTTTGTAAATCTATTTGCACGGTATTGCCGAACATTGGATGGAATCGGTTTAAAACGGGTGATTTTTATAGATGATGTACAATGGAGCGATCTATCCTCCCTTAAACTTATAGAATATATGGCGTGGGCACCGCTCCACAGGGTGTTGTTTGTGCTATCCTACAATCCGGAGGGACTAACAGAGGATCATCCTTTGCTCAAATTTCAACGCTCTTTGGTGGCGGGCAAAAAGAACGTGCCTGTAATACGTTTAAGTCCATTGAGCCAAAAGGCCACTGAGCAAGTAGTGGCCGATGCGCTTTCCGAAGAGCAAAGCAAAATCCATGACCTTGCAGTACTGGTTCACAAAAAAACCAACGGAAACCCTTATTATATAAAACACTTCCTGTATTCGCTCCACGAAAATAAAGCTTTGACCTACGATACCGTGGCCCAACGATGGCAGTACAATCTGAGTAGTGTAAAACAGCAAGATTTAGCTGAAAACCTCTTGGCCATCTACGAAAAACAATTGTCCCTGCAATCGTATCAGGCCCAAGTTATACTTAAAATTGCCGCTTTTGACAATGGAAACTTTAATATTCCATTATTGATTTCTATGAGTGGTTTTCCCCAAGAAATCGTTGTTCTGCTTTTGGAACTGTTGACCGAAGCTGGCCAAATTTCAAAGTTGGACGCTACACCAAATCAGTTTGTATTTAATCACAACAAGATTCAACAGGCTGCATTGCACCTTGCCATTCCTGGGTTCGATGTTTCTTTTGAAGAGCTGCACTATGGTATTGCGCTATTTCATATGGAGAACAAAGGAATTGTCGATGCCATATCACTAAATCAATTTGTAGAGCATTTAATAAGTTCAGGAGCTCATATACAGGATAATATCGTTCCCGTTGCTCTTGGATATATTTTGGAAGCGGCACAATTGGCAAATAACTCAAACTCGGCATTAACGGCAAAACAAAATTTGAGTTTTGCACTAGATCTTCAGACTAAATTTAGGACAGATAGGTATGCCTACGAAGTGTTGTTCGAAATGGCAAAGGCGTCCTACCTTTTAAAACAGGTGGAAGAGGGCAGGGTATATGCTGATAAGGCAATTAATAATGCCCCTGATGATTATAAAAAGTGCGAAGTTCATTTGCTGAACCTTACATTTTTTGAAGCTTACTCTTTATATAAGTCGAATACCCAGGAAGGAATTAGGGCGTTGAAGGTATTGGGGTCCAAAATGAACCTTTTCTCTAAACCTAGTGAAACCAAGAGTGCATACCTCAAATTTATTGAGGTGCTGCCTACGGATTTTAATAACGATTTATTGGGTAGTGCAGTATATACAAAGAAAGACCGGTATGCTTTGGAAATTATGGTGAATATGTGTACTTCCGCCAAGCGGATAGATCATACTCTATATACCCATCTTTTATTTGCCATGGGCGAACTTATGTTTAAAAAAGGTTTCAGCGATTCGTCTCCTTTCATACTGGTACATTTAGGATCGCTTTTGTGCCACCGATATCATGAATTTGAACTGGGCGAGAAACTTAGCTCTCTTGGTTTAAAAAGGTTGCAATCGGAAAAGCCGGGTAAATATTTCTCCAAAACCATGTCCGTTTATCATATGGCGATGGGTCCGCTTATGGCCGATTACCAGACTCTGGAAACACAACTGGATGAAGCCATCGCTTATAATGTGGATCGAGGGGACTTTTATGGGGCAAGTAGCCTGCAATATGCCCAAATTAGAAACCAATTGCTCTCGGGCACTAATCTGTTGGAATTGCTCAGGGTCTGTAACGATACGATAGATTCCTTCAGCATACATGGCAATACAGTCCATTTGGCCCAAATACAAGGCATCAAATTTATTTTGCAAAGATTGATCGGGAACGATACCGGCACCTTAAACACAGCAACAAAGGTCCTGCAGTTATTGGAAGATAGTAATTGCAGGACCGCCATTGCAAGTTTTCACATATTTTTAGGTTGGGTAGATTGTATTAAGGGAGATTATCAAAAAGCCTTAGCCCACTTTAAGGACCATCAAAAAGAATTGGAACATCTGATTTCCGAACCACAATTTTTTAAATATCAGGTTTTACGGTCCGTATGTGAATTAATGGTCAATAGCAACCCAACATCAAAAGTTTTGGGAGGAGTTAAGGGAAGGCAGAAACAACTAAGTGGTTGGGCGAAGGCCGCATCGCACAATTTTTGGGCAGAGTACCAAATGGTAGAATTGTTACTAGCTTGTAAATCGGGAGATTATACCAATATGTCCGAGCAGATAGAACATATACTGCTTTGGACACAGAAAAATGGACAATTCCATATTAGGGCCATGTTTTGCGATATAATTTCAAGTACCCTACCAAAAAAAGGATTTGTTTTTATAAAGCAAGCCTTAAAAAATGAATCCGAAAAAGCCAAAGCAGGATGGGGCATTCCTTTGCAGGGTAATGAGTTCGACGGGAATTTTGAAGAGAAGGCAAACACCCATTCCCAGCACATTAAAAATTTCGATTTTCAAAGTTTGATCAAGGCCACGCAAACCATATCGGCAGAAGTGAATAGGGACCGTCTTGTGGAGAGTTTATTGCAGATTGTGATGGAAAATGCCGGAGCGGACAAAGGAGCACTGGTTTTAAGAAACGGGACCTCTTTACATGTTACGGCCTTTATAGATCTTACTGTTCCAACAGAAGCACAATTTTCGGAGAGTCCTCTCGAAGATTGCAGAACATTGCCCATTAGCCTAATAGAACATGTAGCAACGACTAAAAAGGAGCTGTGCATTGATGATTTAACCGAATATTGTGCCAATTCAGAAGATCTGACAGTAGATTTTAAGGGGTCGCTGCTGTTACTTCCCTTAATAAAACAAAGAGATCTGGTAGGAGTACTGTACATTGCCAATAGCCATATTACAGGAATGTTTACAGAAGGAGGACTGGAAGTATTACGAATAGTTGCGGCACAAGCAGCAATTTCCATTACAAATTCCACCCTTTATGAACAAGCCGTTACCTTAAACAATGAGTTGGCGACCTCCCAAAAGGAACTGGCCAAACTTAACCAGGCACTGGAAGAGAAAATTAAAAATAGGACCCAGCATTTACGCCACGAAATAGAAATGAGAAAAGAGGCGGAAAGGGACTTGATTTTTGCCAAGAACGATGCCGACAATGCCAACCGTGCCAAATCACAATTTTTGGCCAATATGAGCCATGAGATCCGTACACCTCTAAATGCAATTGTTGGATTCTCTCAGATACTTACCAATCAAAGCAAGTCACTTGATCTAACCAATTCGTTTCGTAGGTATTTGAACAATATTCATCAAAGTGCAGAATCACTTTCCGAGATAATCCAGGACATATTGGATTTATCCAAGATAGAAGCAGGCAAAACCGCCCTTTTGCAAGAAGATATGGATCTTAGGCAGCTGTTCTTTTCGGTATATAGGATTCAGAATAGTATGGCAAAGTCCAAGGATGTAAAGGTAATCTATGGTCTGTCTCCGGGAACACCAAGATATGTGCGTTCCGATCGTGGTAAAATAAAACAGATCCTTATGAATATTTTGGGCAATGCGGTAAAATTTACCCCGGCATCCAAGAACGTGCACCTGGATTTGCGTGTAGATAACGACTTTTTGATATTCCGAGTAGCTGACGAAGGTATAGGGATTCCACAGAAAGACCTCGAACGAATTTTTGAACCCTTTACACAATCCGATGCGGGCAAGGACAGAAAATACGGCGGAACAGGGCTTGGGTTGGCAATTACCAAAAGCCTAGTGGATATTTTAAAAGGAGAGCTTAGTGTGGAGAGTACGGAAGGGGAAGGAACCATCTTTACGATCAAGATACCCTATTTAAAGGCCACGCCAATGCCATTCGATAATCCCGAGACCATTATGGCCAACTATAGGATACCTTCCAAAAGTAAAATTTTGGTAGTGGAAGATCAATTAATGAACCAAGAAATGATCAGGGCCCTATTTGCCGAGTTGGGATCGGAAATTTTACTGGCTTCAAACGGTAGGGAAGGTGTCGCCATGGCAAAGCAATATGACCCCGATATTATTTTTATGGATATTCACATGCCGGAAATTGATGGTTTTGAGACCTTAAAGTTGATTCGAGGCTTTAACCTGGATATACCCATAATAGGCTTGTCCGCAGATGCATTCAAAGAACACCAAGATGCTGCCGTAGATGCAGGTTTTACCGCTTACCTTACCAAACCCGTAAATGTACCCAAGCTCGTGGGACTTCTAAAAAGTTTCCTTCCAGAAGTGTCCTGTACAAAATCAACTGGCAAAACGGTTCTGAATGATCAACAACAACATCAAAAAGAGCAAGCGCTGGAAACCTTGCGAAAACTGCCCATTTTTGAAACGGAAAAATTGGCTGCAGTCGCAGAATCCTTAAGTGAAATACTGCCTGCCGGAATATTGAATAAATTGGAGGATGCCATTTATACAGGTGATGAAGTAGCGTTACAGAATTTTTTAACGAATACATTAAATGTATAAGGATACTTCTATTTTGGTTGTGGATGACAACCGACAGGTATTGGAACTGGTAAACCATGTCTTGGCCGAAGTAGGCTATAACATCTCTTTTATCCCAAAAGGACAGTTTTTGTTCCAACGATTGGCAAGCCAAAAATTTGATTTGGTACTGTTGGATATCAACCTTCCAGGTGTTAGCGGTCTGGAACTCTTGCAACAGGTCAAATCGGATTCTGTTTATAAATCAATTCCGGTAATCATTATTAGTGCTGAGGAAGAAGATGAAACTTTGGCAAAATGTTTTGATCTTGGAGCAAGCGATTATATCAAAAAACCGATTCATCACGAAATTCTAAAAGCTAGGGTTCAGTCCGTTATTTCGGCATCTCGATTCCATCAAAATGCGATCCATCAACAAAAACAGGAAGCCTTGCGAGCCCGGATGAAGATGTTGTCCTCCCAAATGAACCCACATTTTATTTTCAATTCCCTGTCGTCCATCCAAGAATTTGTACTGGCAAACGAAACCGAAAGGGTATTGGATTATCTATCGGAGTTTGCTGGATTAATGCGACAAAACCTGGAGAATTCCATGCTTGCCCATATAACTCTATCCAAGGAGCTACAATTTTTGGATACCTACTTAAAACTGGAAAGAACCCGCTTCAACAATATATTCGAATATAGGATTGATATAGATGTTGAGGCTCCGGAAAATATTATGATTCCACCTATGCTCCTGCAGCCCTATCTGGAGAATGCGATTATTCATGGTCTTCGTAAATCCACTGGACCGGGAAGGTTGCTTTTAAAGGTTAGGGAAAAAGGGAATACCATACATTGTACAATAGAGGACAATGGTATTGGAAGGGCATTGGCTTCGGCTATCTCGGAGAGCCGGCATAGATCTATCGCCATGTCCAATATTGAGGCGCGCCTAGAACTCTTGAACATGGAATTTGGACAGGATTTGTTCAGTGTCGAGGTCGTGGACCTGGAAAAGAAAGGTAAGCCTTCTGGTACAAAAGTAGAGCTCTGCTTTCCAAACGATTTACACTAATTTTTTTAGAAGGGCTTCCTTTTTCCTCACCGATACATCCACATGGGATCCATCTTTTAAAACAAGATACCCTCCTTTGCCCTTAACATATTTTTCTACATGGTTAAGGTTGACCATATGGGATTTATGTACCCTGAAAAAATTAAAGGACTCCAATAAAGGTTCAAATTCTCCCAAAGGTTTGGAAACCATGATCATTTTTCCGTTATCCAGGTAAAAGTTGGAATACACATGGTTGGCTTCTACTCGCAGTAATCGATTGGCTTCCACAAAATCAATGCCTTCCGACGAGCGTAGGGCTATTTTGGTATAATTATGGTCCTGCAATTTGGTATTTTCCCTAAGTACCTGATATTCTTCTTCCCTAGAGGGTGCCTGCTTGGCCAAAATTTTACCTGCCCGAGATACAGCGTTTTTCAGTTCTTGAATGTTTATGGGCTTTAAAAGATAATCCAGTGCAGCATACTTAATGGCATTTATGGCATAAAGATCATGTGCTGTTGTAAAAATCACTTCAAAATTAGGTTCCGGAAAATGGTCGAACAAGGTAAATCCATTGCCCTCGGGCATTTCAATATCCAAAAACACCAAGGCAGGCTGTTCCGTGTTGATCAGGCCCACAGCTTCTTCCACAGAAAAAGCATCGCCAACCAGCTCAATATTAGGGCAAAATGTAGTCAACATCTTTCCAAGAATATCATGGTGACGTTGTTCATCATCCACAATAATGGAACGGATTTGAAGGGTCATGAGCGGTTTGGTTATAATTATAGCTCTAAATATAGAGTAATTTGAAGAATTATTTCTAATTTGTACTCATAATCAACCGTTTGTAAATGACTTTAGGCATTGGTAGTTTGGCGCCCGATTTTAAGGCAGTCACCACAGAGGGAGAAATCCAATTTTACGACTGGTTGGGTGAGTCTTGGGGGTTGTTTTTTTCTCATCCAGAGGATTATACGCCCATTTGTACCACCGAACTGGGCATGGTAGCACAATTGGAAGAGGAATTCGTGAAAAGGAACATGAAAGCTATTGCGTTGAGTGTTGATGACCTGGATTCCCATTTGGGTTGGAAATCGGATATTGAAAATTCCATGAACGTTACCGTGAGATTCCCAATTATTGCAGATGCAAAGGCCGAGATTGCCCATAAATTTGGAATGATCCAACAAGGTGCTTCCGATAAAAAAACAGTGCGGTCCGTTTTTATAATAGACCCTGATAAACGGATACAGCTTCATCTTACCTATCCCATGTTCATCGGTAGAAATTTTGATGAAATATTAAGGGCAATAGACGCACTGCAACTACATGCGGAACACCAGGTACTTACACCGGCCAATTGGAAGCCAGCTGATGATGTTATTATAGACCCATCCATGCCCGAAGAGGAAAAGGAAGCTAAATTTCCGGACAGAAAGGTGCAGGGAGCATCGTATCTTCAATTTTCCAGTGATCCATCCAAGAAGAAATAATGCGATTACTTGTAGTATTATTTTAGGCCATTTCCATGTTTTGTTTTGTTTTTAAAATTTGTTGGAGTATCCTTCACTGGTTTGGTATGGCTCTTATGTTGAATGGTATCCAATCATAAAAAAAATCTTCCACCGTTGCCATGTCGGTAATTTCCATTGCTCAGATAACTGTGCAGTGTCCAAAAAACCAATTTTGAACGGTTTTTAATTTTAAATCAGGACAAAACCGCAAAATCAGAACATAATGGCAAATTTCAAATAAAATGGGTCTTCCCATTTTGTGAGTTTTACAGTGTTATAAATCAAGAAATAAACCTGTAAACAAAAACATTATGGAATCCATCAACTCTACGGAAAGAGCAATTTTAGGTAAAAAGGAAGCACAGCTTCCGGTAACCGGTTTTGAAATAGACCGGCATACGGCGATCGTAATTGTTGATCCACAAAACGATTTTTTAAGCCCTGAAGGGGTTGCGTGGGGGGCGGTGGGCCAAAGTGTTATGGAAAATAACACCATTGAAAATATTGAAACCCTGTTTAGATTAGGTGCGGAAAACGGTATCCATGTATTTGTGTCACCGCACTATTATTACCAACATGATCATGGATGGCGTTTTGAGGGTGCATTGGAGAAATTGATGCACAATATCAATATGTTCGATAGGGGAGATCAATTGAATGTAGAGGGTTTTGAAGGTTCCGGGGCAGATTGGCTTCCCATTTACAAGCCATATATCAACAACAAAGAGAAAGTTACCGTTTGTGGACCACATAAAGTATTCGGTCCGGAGAACAACGACTTGGTACTTCAGCTTAGAAAGCAAAAAATCGATAAAGTGATACTTGCCGGAATGTCCGGAAACCTATGCGTGGAATCCCATATGCGAGAACTTTTGGAATGTGGATTTGAACTTGCTGTGGTAGGCGATGCCACAGCCTCTGCCAAACTCCCTGGCTTGGACGGGGACCAAGCGGCACAAACCAATTATGCCATGATGGCAAGCGAGATATACACGACCAATCAACTCGAAGAAATTTTGGAATCACAAAAGAGCCTTGCCGAAGATTGATTTAAAGAGATAGAAAACAGAGAAGTTTAATAAAAGTTCTGGTTAGTGTTTGTTTAGTTGAAATGGATGGGAGGTACGGCTCCGTATCTCCCTTTCATAAACCGATGGATAAATTAAAACTACAGATTAAAAAGTATGGGTCATGTTTAATAACACCAATATCAATAGACTGCCATTGGTATTTAAAAGTGACGATGGCAAGAACTATTTCCAATTTCATATTCGTGGTCAACTTGCTTCTTTGGAGTACGATATGATCGGAGAGCAACAGATTAATTTAAAAAAGCTCGAAATCAGTAAACATCTAAATCGCCCAGAGGTCGGAAATGCTTTGATCGAAAGGGTTTTGGAATACTCTTTAAGAGCGGATTATACTGTTGTGCCGACAAACCCAGAGGTTGTGAAGTTTATACAAAAACGCCCAGAGTATAAAAAACTCCTATCGGCCAATAATAGCAGTATAGATTTCCATCAAAAGAAAATCCGAGAACACAAAACACTATTTTAAAAATAACCGAAGCCATGAGAACAATAACAGAAAAAAAGGTTCAGTTAAACCCTGAACTATGGTCCGTACAACATAAAACCTATCTTTTTGCAATGGCCAGGCGAAAGCTGCCGGAAGCTGCCATAGAGGATGTTGTACAAGATACATTTTTGGCAGCTTTGCGCTCTGCTCCTCGATTTAAGGGACAATCCACGGAACGTGTTTGGCTAACTTCCATATTACATCATAAGATCATGGATTATTATCGAAAAGCCTACTCCCGCCAAGGAAAGGTTATGCACGATGCCTTGCGATTGTCCGATCATCCCAATTGGTACGAATTGGAAAATCAGACAAACAAACCCGATGATGCCGAGATAATCGAGTTGCTCAATGCAGATGAACTGATCAGTGTTTTTAATTCGGGACTAAGTGTTTTGGGCAATAGGGAAAAAGAGGTACTTCGATTAAAAATGAAAGGATACAGCACAGAAGCAATCTGCAACACATTGGATATTGAAAGGGTAAATACCTGGGTGGCGCTCAGTCGGGCCCGAAAGAAAATGAAATCCTATTTGAACGAGAACTGGTAAAACAACCCGCGTCCGATTATGCAAAACATTTGGTTACATATTCAATTGGCACTTTGCCGTATCGGGATAGCTTGTATGGGAGCGTACCAAAGGATTAGGTACAATAAACAAAAAAGACACAAATCATAATAAAATGACAGAAATAAAAACGCCGGTGCCACCTTTTACCGAGGAATCCGCAAAACAAAAAATACAACTTGCCGAGAATGCGTGGAACAGTAAGGACCCTATACAAATATCACTGGCCTATACCGTGGATAGTGAATGGCGTAATCGTTCCAGTTTTGTAAACGGACGGGAGGAAATACAACAGTTTTTATCGAGCAAATGGGAAAACGAACTCGATTATAAGCTAAGAAAAGAATACTGGGCCCATACCGATAATAGAATTGCCGTACGGTTCGAATACGAATACCGCAATAAGTCGGGACAATGGTATAGGGCATACGGCAACGAGAACTGGGAGTTTAACGAGCATGGTTTAATGCAAAAACGTTTTGCCAGTATCAACGATATGCCAATTGATGAGCACGAAAGGTATTTATAATCATCAGCAGTATCAAATACCGAAAAAATAGTCTTCTCTAAAGTTCTGAATCAAAAATAATTCAGCTCTATTAAGGCTGCTAGTTAGAAGTAACAATTAATCTTAAATAGTACACATGAAAACAATGAATTCAATCAAAATTCGGAAAACCATCCTGGGAATTAGTTTCTTTTTGCTTTTTGGACTGGTTTTGACGCATGCCCAATCTCATAGTTACAGTACGGACGATAGTATGATCGCCCTGGACGGTTATAGTGCTGTATCCTATATGGATAAAGGGAAAGCAGAGATGGGAAAAAAAGCCTACAAGGCCAGTTACGATGGACTTACCTATTATTTTACCGATCATAAACAATTGAAGAAGTTCCAGAACAATCCCAAAAAATACAAGCCTCAATATGGTGGTTGGTGCGCCTTTGCCGTTTCACTGGGGGGCAAGTACCGTCCTAATCCCAAAAGTTTCCGTGTGGTTAATGGAAAACTATACATGTTTACGGTAAACTTGGAAGGCGATTTTGTACAAGTCTGGGAAAAAGAAGGTAAAGCCAAGCACATTGCACAAGCCAATAAGAATTGGCAGACCATGAAAAAATTTACAACATTCGCTCCATAAATCTCTTCATTTTAGTTTGGTTTACTTTGAAGACCGTCTTGCCGACTACCCATACTTCTTATTTATAGGTCGGCAGGCGGTTTTTATTATTACTCAGATTTCATTACAGGCCAAAAAAATCCAATAGTTTATTTAGAACCCGTAATGGTTTAAGAGGACATTCAGTAGTATGGACAAAGTGAAAATAAAATAGGGAAATACAACGTCTATTCGGGGTAAACACATTAAAACATTAACCCGTCAACTCTGACCATATCTATTTCTAATGATTCCGTCTACTTCCATTTAATACTGCAGCCTATGCTTGGATATTGTACCTTGGTAATGTCTTTGTTGTTCAACATAGCATCCAAAGCATTGGTTAGATCTCTTCCGGATGCAGTTCCCATATTTGGCCTCGATTCATCAAACCGACCTCTGTAGGCCAGTTTCAGGTTATCATCAAATACAAAGAAATCTGGAGTGCATTCCGCCTGATAGGCCTTGGCAACTGTTTGGGTTTCGTCATACAGATAGGGGAACGAATAATTCAAGCTCTGCGCAACATGGGTCATCATCTCTGGTCCATCTTCAGGAAAGTACTCCACATCGTTGCTACTAATGGCAATAAACTGGATACCCTTGGCCTGATACTCATTGGCTACTTCCACAAATTTATGGTTGATATGGTGAACAAAAGGACAATGGTTGCATATAAAAACAACTACTGTAGCTGTATTTGACTTTAGTTGGGATAGTGATAGTTGCTTTTTTGATACGGTGTCAAAGAGAGTGAAATCGGGAGCTTTGGTCCCTAATTCCATCATGTTGGATTGTGCTAATGCCATGATATTTGGTGTTTTTAGTGATAGACGACCTGTGGAAACCAAACTTGGTTTCCACAGGTCGTCCTTAAATCAATTAATAATTAATGGTCTATTGGAGTTCGATATTTATATCCCTCGATGCTTTTGGGGATTCCAGAAATCCCCTATTTCCAGTTAAAATTCCCAATCAATATAACCTTCAGGACCGGGGGAATACAGTAAATCTGGATTTAAAGGTGTCAACTCTTCGTTGTGCTTTAATTTATCTATCAAGTTGGGATTGGCAATAAAAGGACGTCCAATATAAACAAGGTCGTAACCATCTTCGAGAAGGTTTTCCGCTTTAGTTGCAGAATCTACGTCGCCGCCACCGATCATGGTACCATTAAAATTGTCGCCTATGGTCTTCCATATTTGGGTCGCAAATTCTGGAGCTGCCATGGCTGAACGTTGATCGGCAATATGTATGTAAGCAATGTTCTGTTTCGATAATTCTTGAGCCAAGTACGTGTACAGACTTACGAGATCGTCATATTCACCCGACATACCATTTACGACACCATAGGGTGAAAAACGAATTCCAACTTTGTCCGGGCCGATGGCTTGCACAACTTTTTGAACGGTTTCCAAAACAAATCGGCCCCTGTTTTTGTAGTTGCCGCCATATTCATCGTTTCTTTGATTGGTTTTTGGATCAAGGAACTGTTCCAAAAGGTAACCGTTGGCACTATGGATTTCAATGCCGTCAATTCCTGCCTCGATAAGTTTCTTAGAGGCAGTAACGTATTCGTTTTGTACCTGTACGATATCCTCAAAAGTCATTTCCCGGGGTATATCGTGTGGCTGCATTCCTTCCTGATCGGTGTACATTTCCATTTCGGTGAGCGGTACAACCGATGGGGCAATGGTCTCACCACCGTTAGGAAGGTTTAAGGATGCAGAAACGCGTCCGGTATGGAAAAGCTGGACAAACATTCTTCCTTCGTTTTCATGTATACCGCGGGCGATATTTTTCCAACCGTTTATTTGTTCTTCGGTATAAGCTCCAGGTATTCTGGGATATCCAGTTCCATTTGGGGATACGGAGGTAGCTTCGGATAATATAAGTCCGGCACCGGCCCTTTTGGAATAGTATTCCTTCATTAAATCGTTTGGAATGTTATCGATGGCCCTGCTCCTCGTCATTGGGGCCATTACGATCCGGTTTTTCAATTTTGTTCCGGACAATTCAAATGTTTCAAAAACTTTCATTTTTTGTATTTTGATTAATATGATTTTTACGTAGTTGCTATTCTATTTTTGGAATCGGTGGCATACCCCACTCTATGCCATTTTTCAGGATTAAGAACAAGTCAGTGAGTTATAATTGGATTGCCTCCGTTTTCGCTATGTTGAAAAACTTGAGGGATTTCCAATTGATTTTAACTTAGAGTTGTTTGATCAGACGAACCATTTGATGCGTAAACCCCCATTCGTTATCGTACCAAGCCATTACCTTGAGTAAATCACCATCTACCACCCTGGTCATGTTCAAGTCTGCGATTGAGGCGTATGGGCTGCCAATAATATCCGAAGAAACCAAGGGCTCTCTCGTTGTAGACAGTACTTCTTGGTATCGCTCAGTGGACGCTTCGCTTTCCAAAATTTCATTAATCTCCTCTGGTGTTACAGGGCGTTTGGTAACAAAGGTCATATCCGATATGGAGCCTACTTTTGCCGGGACACGTATGGCAACGCCATCAAACTTATCCGTAAATTCCGGTAAAGCTTTGGTTGTGGCGATGGCAGCACCAGTACTGGTCGGAACCAAGTTATCGGCGGCCGCCCGTCCCATACGATAATTTTTAGGGGAGGCACTGTCCATTAAACTTTGGCTTGCGGTGTAGGCATGCACTGTGGTCATGATCGCTTTGTGTATTCCCACCCTACGACTCAGGATTTCAACAATGGGGCTAATGTTGTTCGTGGTACAACTGGCACAAGAAAAAATGGAAGTGTCTCCCAAAGCTGAGCTTACCCCATGGACCACCGTTGGTACATCTTGACTTTTGGTGGGGGCAGAAATCACAACTGTTTTTGCGCCGGCCGTAATATGCTTTGATGCATCTTCACTTTGGGTAAAAATACCCGTACTTTCGATAACTACGTCAATGTTAAGATCTTTCCACGGAAGGTCTTCAGGATTTTTTTGGTTAAAGTAGGTGATCTTATTGTCATCCACCTCCAAGGTATTTCCTGAAACCGATACATTGTGTTTGTAGGGCCCGTAGGTACTGTCATACTTTAGAAGATAGGCCAAGTTTTCAATAGGTAAAATATCGTTTATGGCCACTAGGGTCAGTTCTTTCGATTCGAGAATTACTTTGAGCGAGGCGCGACCTATTCGCCCCATTCCGTTTATCGCTATTCTTTTCATTTTAATGTATTTAATTTATTTTCCAATTCTTTTATTCGTTGTTTTAGTGGCTGTACAATTTTATCCACTTCATCGGAGGTGTATCGCTGTACGATGTGTTGCGGGCAGTTAACATCCACTGCTTTGATTTTAAATATAATGGCACGTTCTACCTTGGCCGGGTAATCTTCCATGGTCAAGGATTCCATTAGGGTGGCATCCTCCATTTCCACATGGGCCTCTCCCCAAATTTTTACCCTTGTTTTGTTCGGGTAGTCCATTAAAAAAAGAAATGCTTTAGGGTTATCGGCCAGATTGCCCACACTGATGTATTGACGGTTTCCTGAAAAATCGGCAAAAGCGATGGTTGTTGGGTCCAATATTTTTAAAAAACCTGGCGCCCCACCTCGATGTTGGATGTAGGGCTGTCCCTCAGGGTTAGAGGTTCCCATATAAAAGGAATCCCGCTTTTTTACAAAATCGATTATAGGCGGGGTCAGTTCCTTTAGCCAACCCCTGCCGGTCTCCATTTGAGCATAACTTTTTCTTGAACCGTTTTTTTCCTGAAGTTTTTTTACGGTTGAAGTAAATGCAATGTCGGAGGTGAATTCCCCCTGCTGTTTTTTCATACTAATTGGATTAAAGGACACTTTTTATTATCCTATATCCTTAGTATGATTTTAGGCGAAAACCTGACAAAGGCAATCTTTATTGAAACAACGATTTAATTTTGGAGTGATAAATTGGGTCTGCTACCTCCAGAATAACACTTAACAAATCCGTGGATATAGGCTTATTATTAGGGTATCTATTGTTGCTCAAAAAGTTTTTCAAAGCTTTATTCAATACCGATTCACCAATCAGTTCACTCAGCTCCACAAATACAAGGGCACCTTTTGAGTAGGCCAAATATGTTTCGCCCGGGGCAACTTTTAGTATAGACTTTCTTTGGTTAAAACCTTTTTCGGCATCGTAGATCTGTTGGTGAATCGCTAATCGCTCCCACATTTTATCCCGACCGTACATCTGTTTGTAGATCATCATTTCCGTATACATGGCCAAGCTTTCGGTAAGCATGGAATATCCTTCCCTAAAATCGGGCTGTATTTGATGGGTGCCCCACCAAAAGTGGGAAACCTCATGTCCGGCGAGTTCATTGATAACATCTTGTTGTTTTCCTGCGGTCAGGTTCGCATTGAAGGTCATATGTTCGGTTAGGAATATAGACCCGGGGTAAGCAGTACCCGCAAATCCTTGCGTAAAAGAAGATACTTCTGCATAGTTAACCGTTTTAAAAGGATATGGCCCAAAATATTTTTCACAGTAATCTAGTGTTAGCTTCGTATTTTCTATTAAATGTTCCACATTCGCGCTATGCTCTGGATGATGGTAAACCCTAATGTCGATATTATGGTGCTTTACACTCTTAACTTGATAGTCTGCCGAGGAAATTGCAAAACGAAACGGGATGGATTGAGCGGCATACGCAAAGTAATTTCTTTCCCCTTGCTGCCATTGCTTTTTTAACTCTCCGGTCCCCACAGCTACTTGATCGCCAGTGGTGGAAATTTGTATGTTCAAATCTATGGCATCGTTCAAGTATTTTTTAGGAGCTTCCAATTTTGTAAAGCTTGTGCCAAGCGAAAGGCCATACTTGGCACGCGAAATGGAATCTTTTATTTCCCTATCGGAGTCATATCCAAATTGGGGATAATACCTGCTGATCCTCATGAACGAACCATTTTCGATGATGGCATTAAAGGAATCGTGACCGTTCACAGCAAACCATTGATAGTCCAATTTAAATTGTAACTGGACGGAATCGTTGGGTTGTATGGGGTGGGGAAGGACCAGTTCTGAATTTGTATCGTTGAGCTCAAAATTTTCTTGACCGTATTGAAAAACCATGGACCTGATTTTCATTTCCTCAGGGACACTTATTAAAACTGAATCAATAGGCTGGTCGTGTTTATTGACCAAAGTATATTGTCCTTCGATGGTATAAGATTGCTCATCAGGGTATAAATGTACTTTGGTCTGTACCTTTTTTATCGTGGGTTGTGCCATGTTTTGGTACTTCCTAAACTGTTTTTCATACATCAGCTGGGCATTGATAACTTCCTCTTTTTCTTTTTTAGGATGATAGTTCCTCAGGTAAATAGAACTGCAGACAAGCGCAATCATCAAGGATAGAACCACCCCGACCATAAGCACTTTTCTATCCTTGTTATTTCTTTTAAAATAATACCCCATGAATAGTAGCATCAAAATAGAAAAACCAAAGACCAAGCGCAATGAGTAGGGGTTTACATAGTCGCCAAACCCAATAAATTCACTATAAGAACCTCTATAACCGGAAAAAAACCGAAGCAATGAACTAGTAAATATACTTTTGGAGATGGGTGTTGCCAATACCAAAAAACACAAAATGGAAACACCAAGAGCTATTGATTTATTTTTGCTCAACAGATTGATCAAAATCATGAAAAGGCCAAGTAGTACTAAAGGGAGTGTGTTGAATAAAACAGCTCCAAAGTAGGCCCGAGCATCAAAAATTAGATGTTTAAAAAAAACTTGAAAGGCTAGTGCCTCTACAATGATGATAAGTGTTAGGGTGGTCAGTAATACCGCAATGCTACCGATATGTCCCACTAATTTTTGCGTCGCATAAAAGGTTGTTTGCTCTAAAACGGAAAACCTACTTGAGTTACTCCGCCAGAAAAGATCATTTACAAAATAAACGGTAAACAATGTGCCCAAAGGGTAAAACGTACTGTTGATGGTTTGTACTAAAAGACCAGAACTTGCATACATTTGAGGTATTCGAATTCCTTTATTGATATCATCATACATTTCCACGCCAACATAAAAAACCAAGAGTAGGACAGTGGCTATAAAAGGTATGCTTTTAAAGATATAGATGGTATCCACCTTTATAAACGATAATATCGCTTTCCACTTAGATTTTTTATTGAATTCCGTAACCGCGGTGGCAAATGGATTTATGGAAGGTTTTACACCCGTAATTATCAACTTTTTTCTACTTTTTTTCTTGAATTTTGGAAGAAATGAAAACGACCGAATCCCCAGAAGTAACATACCAAAGGCTAAGACAATACTAGCCATTCTGTTAATGAGTAAAAGATTTGACAAGGGTACAACCTGGTAATTTCTTTGCTCAAGGCTCAAATCCTTGGCTTCAAAAAAATAGCCCGACAAGCCAAAAATATCCACTATGGCAGAAATGCGTTGAACAAACAGGGATTGTGGCATGGCCTGTGCCATAAACGGTGCATTGGAGAATAAGAGTGTAATCATGTACAACACGTAGAGCAGCACCCCAACAATGGCCACCATTAGTTTATTCTTGTACGATTGCGCCACATAAAATAACACACTGCAGATAACCAACGTGTTGACGACTCCAAATATTAAAAAGGGATATGCAAAATGCCAAAATTGGAAACCAGGATTCAATAGCACATCTTTGGCCAAATGAATGCCTAATACATAACCTGATATAAGACAAAAAAAACCGAATAATGTGAGTAGGTTAAACGATAAAAATCGAGCAAAGGCAAATCTGTTTTTCGCTATTGGCGTTGAGAAAACTATTAGTTCGTAGTTGGCATCCTGTTCTTTGAACAAAAGAGGAAAAGCCAAAACGGTGGCAATTAAAATGATTGCCAAACTCAAAAGACCGATCATGAATCCAACAGAATAGGATGCGTTGACCGCAAGTTCATCTCCCACCGAGATATTGAACTTATAACCGGTTAAGATACCGATACCCAAGAAAAAGGCAATGGCTATATAGGTGGTTTTCTGCCTAGCAAGGGTTTGCAAGTCGTTTAGAAGAACAGTTTTCACGATGCAACTTTGTTTAGGTGGGCAAAATAGGCGAGTTCAAGACTAGGTTCGATAGGAGTAAAACCAGGTGGGCAGTCCGTTTCAAGAACAGTGATGTGCATTGTTCTTTCCACCAACTGCTTGTTTATGACATGGTAGTTGGTTTCCATTGCCGACAGCTCTTCCTTAGTTGTAGGTTTACGCCACAATTGGCCTTCCAATTGTTTCAAATAGTTTTTTGGGGCGTCTTGGGATACTATTTCGCCCTTTTTGATTATTGCCATTTGCGAACAGAGGTTTCTAACATCCTCCACCAAATGGGTAGATAGAATGATGATGATATCTTCGCCAATATCGCTGAGCAGGGAATTGAATCTATTTCGTTCTTCAGGGTCTAAACCTGCGGTTGGCTCATCCACAATTAAGATTTTAGGATTTCCCAATAACGCTTGTGCCACTCCAAAACGCTGTTTCATGCCCCCGGAGAAGGTATGTACTTCCTTATCTTTGTAATCCATCAAATTAACTTTATCCAATAACCATAGTATTTGGTCATGGCGTTGTTGCGAATGGTTAACCCCTTTCAGCTTGGCCAAGTGTTCCAATAAATGATAGGCGGATACCTTTGGGTACACACCAAAATATTGAGGCAAAAAACCCAAATGCTTTTGGATATCCAGCGGGTTTTGAACGACGTCGGCACCATTGAAGCTGATGTTTCCTTCCGTTGGTTTTTGCAGTCCAACAATGGTTTTCATCAGGGAAGATTTTCCAGCACCATTGGGCCCCAAAAGTCCAAATATTCCGTTCTGTATTTCTAGATTTAAGGCAGTAAGTGCCCTGTACCCATTGCTGTACACAAGGGATACATTATCGATTTTTAATGTATTCATGATTAAAATATGTTGGAAGAACTATGCTACATAGTCAATAATATCTCCTGGTTTACAGTCCAAAGCCTTGCAAATGGCCTCTAGGGTTTCAAAGCGTACACCTTTAGCTTTTCCATTTTTAAGTATGGATAAATTGGCCGGGGTTATTCCAATCTCTTCGGCGAGGTCCTTGCTCTTTATCTTTCGTTTGGCGAGCATCACATCAATATTTATAATAATCGGCATAACTTAGATATATAGATCTTGTTCGTTTTGTAATGACAGTCCTTGATTGAAAATTTCTGAAATAATAAATATAAAGACCCCTAAAACAAGATGTAACGCTACAATAATGAATATTCCTTTATCGATCTCAATAAAGAACGACGAAAAGGCAACGAGCACTATGGGGAAAATCAAATTAGCTGCATAAAACCGCTTTAAATGTGCAACATTGGGTTGGGTAAAAAGTTTTTCCCGGTAGAATACTTTAAATACATTGGAGAGCAACCAAAAAAATAAGGTGTAAGACGAAACAGGCAGTAAAAAGGCGAATAAAAAATACGACCAGTTGTTGTCCAATATTAAAAAAGAAACATCGCTAAAGGGATAATTGATTATGGCCCGTGTATCCTCTGTGCGAATATTCGTTTTTGTTAGCCAAGCAAAGCCCCCGTACAATGCAATTACCAAATATATCCAAGCGAGACTTCTGGTAATGGCGTACAATATTGTAGATAGTACTCTTGTTTTTTTCATTGGTTAGATGATAAATGTTTCTGCAAACATATAAAAAATTATTGTAAAACAATAATAAAATATTCTTTTGTATAATATTCTTGTTCCTTAAAGATAACTTTCAAGAGGTGATTTTACAGGACTATTTCATTTTTTGTAAATTAAAGATCCGGTGGATAGGGAGTCTTTACTGACCTGAAAAGTTCTTGATAATACCCCTAGATTGCTACTGTATCCACCCTCATCGTTTCGGAATATTTTACCCTTTAATACTCCCCATTTAAAAATGTAGTGGTCCTCTTCTCTGTAAATTTCAATGGTGGGCCAGTTTTGCTCATTGTGATACGTTCCTATGATGCTATCATTGGTTGAATTGGCTGAAAGCATTTGCGAGTCATCAGGATATTCCAAGTTATTTTCCCTCTTAAAACTATTATCGAAAGAGGTTTTTTCAATTTTTAAAATACTGTCAGCAGGCTGTTCATTGATTAGGTTGTAGGCATAATTTGCCATCAAATGAGGTAATAGGTAAGCTCTGTTATCGTTCGAAAAAGCAATCACCCCGACCTTTTTATCGGGCATAAAAGAGATGTGAAAGCTGATCCCGGCCAGTCCTCCAAATCGGGTCAAAATCCTATCATTCCCATATGCCGCAATATCCCAGCCCAAACTATAACCAGACCGCTGGTAGGTAAAGTACTTTTTGTCCTGGGTTGCGGTTGAGGTATGCAGTTCACCCCACGAACCTTTATGTAATAGCACACTATCCTGATTGATATTCGCGGCCAACCATTTGGATAGATCATTGATGGTGGAAACAATCCCTCCAGAGGCATGCATCGTGATATCTGATTTATAGAAACCTTTTTCAACAATTCCCTTTTCTTTGGTAACGGTTAATGAAGGACGAATGTTTTCGAAGTCAAAATCACTGACATTGGCACTTGTGTTTTCCATTTTTAAAGGAGAAAAGATGTGGTTCCCCATAAGGGTTTTCCATGTTTTTCCGGTCACTTTTTCTGCAACCATGCCAGCTAGGATGGGTCCTACGTTGGAATACCGATACTTGCCTGAGGGATCAAATAGAAAATCAGTGTTTAGATCATGTATCAGCTCTTTATTCCCATCCTTGTATCCCAAAAAGGCGGTTTTCCATGTCATCGGCGTACTAAAGGTCCCATGGGTATGGTTTAAAAGATGGGTAAGGGTAATGTTCTTTGTATCGACACTATCTTTGAAATTTAAATCCGGGAGGTGGTCGTGCAACGACTTTTCCAAGGAGAGAACATTTTTCTCCTCCAAAATTTGTAGCAAAGTACCCGTAAACGATTTGGTGCTGGATGCAATATAAATAGGAGTATCGTTACCCAGAGAGCCCTCTTTGCCATTTAAAATTTCCCGATTCAATGCAAATGAATATGCCAAGCCGTTTTCGTCGACCACGGCGAAGATGAAATCCCCATACATTTCTTTTTCAAGATAAATGTCCTTTACCTTGTTTTGAAATTGCGTTGCAAAAACGGGGTGGTTTTCAGCAAAAATTTCAGAATTGGTGGGAGCGATAACCTTGTTGGTCCCACATCCGTTAGCTATTAATATTAAAGTTAGAATAAATAACAATCTCATGATGTTTTTGTTTTTTTTGATGCAAAGGTTGGACGAGTAAACTCCGGTCGAGGTTACTTAGATTATCTTTTGAGTGTTGTGCAGGTTGCAAATTGCTTAAACTTCCTCAAAAAGAATTTCCATGGGTTTTCTTACCTTTTTTCTGAACTGGGTGTGGTCTTCGGAAGAACGATATCCGACCGTTGCAATTACCGCTGCATTTAAACCTTGCTCCTCAAGACCCAGAATGGCATTGAACTTTTCAGGTTCAAACCCCTCAATAGGACAGGAATCAATTTTTAGTTCCGCACAGGCGGCCAATAGATTGGAAAGAGCCAAATAGGTTTGCTTTTGAGACCAGCTTTGCCATTCCACATCCGATTTACTCGATGTACTCTGCTTGATCAGATTACTGTACCCCTCAAGTTTCTCGATCGGGGTGTCCTGAATTTTAGAGGTAGCTCTAATGTAATCATCAATATGCTCGTTTTTTCTTTCGGTATAATTACAAAAAACAAAAATGTGGGAGGCGTCGGTAAGCTGATCTTGACCCCATGCGGCAGGCTTTAATTTTTCTTTAAGTTCCTTGTTGGAGACAATTAGAACTTTATACAGCTGAAGCCCGTAGGATGAAGCGGAAAGTTGCAAAGCCTCTTTCAGTTTTTGTAGCTCGTCCTTGCTTACCATTTTTGAAGCATCAAATTTTTTGGTGGCATAACGCCATTTTAGGTTTTCTACTAGATTCATTGTCTTGGATTTTTAATTGAATGTTTTAAACTTTATTGATTAATAAAATGCCGATCACCATTGTTATCAATCCAACCATTTTTTTTATGGCCATCGGTTCTTGGGGCAGTCCAAACCAGCCAAAATGCCCGGCGATTGCTGAAAAAATAAGTTGACCGAACAAACCAACGGAGATCATAGTGGATATGCCCAGCTTCGGGATTGTGTAGTAGTAGAGTCCTATCCCTATCACGCTAAAAAGAGCTCCAGTGAACCATAAATGTTTTGGAATACTCCATAGTTGAGAGGCGTTAGGAATGTTTTTGATACTAATCACCACTACGACCAGTGCAAAGAGTGTACTAAAAAAAAATGCCGTGAGCGAAGCCAACAACGGATTTTTTAATTGAACGCCCAATTGTGCATTTAATCCACCTTGCATGGCCAGAAACACTCCGCCTACAAAAGCCAATAAAATGTTGATATACTGATTCATGACTTTACTTTTTGATGAAGCAAAGCTATAGTTCAACAGCTCGGAATTTCTTAAGGTAGATTAAGAAACCAAACAACGCACAAATCTAGCTTTGGACCATACTTTAATTCGGATTGAAGAATGGTTTCTTAACCAAAGTCAATGCGGATGTGATGGTCACAAAATATTTTTGTGGGAATGGGAAAACAAGCATCAAATAGAGAGAATGTAATGATATTTTTAGAATCAAAATCCAATTATGGAAACAGGCCACGGTTTTTTGAGAAACTGATAGTAGGTCCAGATAGTGGATCCAAAAAGCTGAGTGCTGGCACCCAACTAGGAATCTACTTAACAGCTTTGTTGTTCGCAACATTTTCCTGTTTTGGAAATAATAGTTTCCAAAAAAAACCACCAGTATCGATTGATATGGTTATAAAAACAGAAAAAGTTGCCATTGGAGGAACCCTGGTGATCCCCTCTCATTTAAAAACAAGATCGCTTGTTATTATGAGTTCGGGCAGTGGCCCACAGGATAGGGATGAAACTTTGGAGGGATTTAAGATATTTAAGACCATTGCCGAGCATTTGGCAGCTAATGGAATTGCTTCTTTCCGATACGATGATAGGGGAGTTGGAGAGAGTACCGGGGATTTTGTAAATAGTACGCTCGATGACCACGCCAAGGATCTGGAAAGCATCATAGACTATTTTAAAGTGTCAAAATCCCATACGTTCAAAAGTTTTGCTCTATTAGGGCATAGTCAAGGTGGAATTGTAGCCTCTAAGGTCGCGGTTGCAAACACATCAGTTAAGAAAGTAATTTTAATGGGGGCTCCGGCAGTGCCATTGATCGATGTCGTGCTTTATCAAATTAGAGAGGAGCATAAACAATTGGGTATTTCACCCTCATTGATAGAGGAAGATGTTTCAGCTCACAATAGATTAATGCGAGCCATAAAGGACCAGAACAACATCGAAACAGCGCTCGAAGCGTTCCAAAATACAAGTCAGGCTATTTTATGGTTCCAAAATTCAGAAAAGGAATTGGATTTGAAGAAGATAGCGGAGCAAGTCAGGGTTACCGCAAAAGAATACCATATTATCTATGGTCTACCTTCTTTAACATCTTTTCTATATTACGACCCTTCCAAGGATTTTGAGCGACTCAATACTCCTGTTTTAAGTCTGTTTGGCGGGCTGGATTTTCAAGTGCCCATTCATCAAAATAAAGATAGAATGGAAAATGCTTTGCTGAGTGCAGGGACAAGTTATCAATTTAAAACCTTTGATAAGGCCAACCATTTCTTTCAAAAAGCCGAGACCGGCAATCGCGATGAATATTCAAAACTTGAAAAGAGATTTGTTGATGGATTTTTAGATGAAATTTCCAGTTGGCTGGTTGATGAATAGGCATTTCTGAATGATATTTTATAGGTTCCCCTACACTGATTTTTTTACACTGATCTAAATGGTATGTTACCAATACAAATATTTTTGAAAGGGTAAAGTTTGTAGCACGACCGAGAAGACATAATTTAACAGAATTAAAAAGTACACTGTTCTACCCACAGTTTACGATAAAAACCATTACAAACACAACGAGTTATCATGAGAAAATTCTATCTCCTTATTTTGATGGCCTTTAGCTTTTGCTCAGAGAGTTTTGGTCAAAAACTACCTACCAAAACCCAAGATTTGGTTCAGCGATTGGACAACTATTTATCGGCATCCGAGATCAATGGATATAATGGTGCGGTATTGGTTGTTAAGGGCAATGAAGTTATTCTGGATAAAGGCTATGGCTGGGCAAACACGGCGGATTCGATTTATAATACCAAAGAAACCGTTTTTGATATTTGTTCTGTTACCAAACAATTTACTGCAGCTGCCATCCTAAAATTGGAGGAAGAAGGAAGGCTTAAACTGGATAACCCTTTACACATCTATTTTAAAGACATGCCTTTGGACAAGGCAAATATCACAATTCACCAATTGTTGACACATACCGCAGGTTTTTCCCATGGCATCGGCGAAGGGGATTTTGATCATATTCCAGAGGCAGAGTATTTTGATCGGTTGTTCTCCAGCGAACTTAGATTTGAACCCGGCGAAAAGTATAGTTATTCCAATTCCGGGTATAGCGTACTTGGTAAAATTATTGAAAGAGTATCTGGAAAATCCTACGAGACCTTTCTTCAGGAAAAATTATTTGCTCCTTCCGGAATGACACAGACCGGCTATATTTTGCCCAATTGGAACTTGAACCATGTAGCCAATGAGTATGTGTACAATGTAATTGATAAAGGAAATCATGTTGATCGATATCTAGCGGATGGAAAAATCGCATGGCCTTTAAAAGCCAATGGGGGAATCAACTCTACTTTGCAAGATATGTATAGATGGTATTTGGCATTGAGAGATCAAAAAGTGTTGCGTAAAGCCTCCATAGATCTATTGACCCGGCCTCATGTTCAGGAACAAGTGGGGCAGTCTACCTATTATGCGTATGGATGGGCCATTTTTGAATCGGATAGAAATACCAAAATAATTGGTCATAACGGATTCAATGGGGTGAGCTATTTTGAGTTTCTTTGGTTTCCAGAAGAAGATGCCCTTATTTTATTCGCCTCCAATTCGTCCACAAGAGAAACATCAAGAATGCCCATTGAGTTGGAAAGGATACTTTTTGATGAAGCATATGTTGCTGAACCTTATCCTCAAAATTTGGTAATGCAACTAGTTCACTTTGTAGAAGATTTTTCCGGTACCCACAAAGAACTGTCCGCTGCTATAAAGAAGAAATATAGCGCAGAATTGGATTCACCTTCGCACCTAAATCGATTAAGTGGTCTGTACTTGAGAGAACAAGAACAGGAAAAGGCCTTGGCAATTGCACGGTTGAACTGTGATTTATTTCCCAATGACGGAAATATTTGGGATACATTGGGAGAAGTTTACATGGCATCCAATAGAGATGAGGATGCTATAAAAAGTTATAGGAAGGCCCTGGAGCTTAAGCCAAAAGAGGATTGTTTCTATTGTGAAAACGCACTAGAACAAATCGAGAAATTAACGCAACGCAAAAAATAAAAATCTAATTAGCATGCCTCATTTTGTCCTCGACTGCTCCAATACGATGCTTGAGATGCAGTCACCAAAACTATGGCTTAACTATATTCAATGTAAAAGAAATTATACTATCTGTGTTTGGTGGAGCATAATTCTTCAACATAAAAATTAAGAAATGGAAGTAAAAATTACCAGTATAGATAAAACAGAATACAAGGAAATTGTAGATGTATGGGAAGCCTCTGTGAGAGCTACTCACCACTTCTTAAAAGAAGAGGACATAGCCTATTTCAAGCCTTTAATTTTAAATACCTATTTAGATGCTGTTGATTTAAAAGGCATTAGAGATGAAAATGGAAAAATAATGGGCTTTCTTGGAGTGGCCGATCAAAATTTGGAAATGCTATTCATCCATCCATCATATATAGGAAAAGGAATAGGAAAGACCTTGTTGGATTTTGGTATCAACCATTTAAATGTGACTAAAGTTGATGTTAATGAGCAGAATGAACATGCTGTTGGGTTTTATAAACATTGCCGATTTGTGGTAATTGGACGGTCAGAAGTGGATTCATTGGGAAAGCCTTACCCGATTTTGCATATGAAACTAGAAAATAATACCAATATATAACAATGGAAGAGGTGTATGCGGTAAAGTAATTTCGAAACAAAGGGGTAGGGCGCAAGCTCGTGGAACAGGCACGAGAACACGGTTTGGGTGAAAATTTGACTTTGATAGGATGGGAAATTGAAACCAACAACACTAAGGCCATTACTTTTTATAGAAGTTTGAGGGCAACAGTACAGACGAAAAGCATCGCGAAGTGGGAATTCTAGTATTTGATTAGGTACTTGGAAAAACAAGAAGATCATCCATCACTTCCATTTGATGTAGCACAGTCGCAGTTTCGCAACAATCATTCATATTTTGGATAATTTCAAGATCCGACTCGGAGAGTTTTTCCTTTGCTGACTTCCAGTGGTTCTTGCTTGGCCATTGGGCATATGCAATATAAACTCCCGCCTTGGTTTTATGGAGACGGGAGCCAAGCCCTTCCGCATGGGCCATAAATGCTTTGGTAATCGCCCGCCATAAGTTCTCAAAAGCAACTTCCTTGCCTTGGATAACTTTAAACCGATAGATTACTGCATACATATTGACTTTGTTTTATTGGCTATCATCAGTCCCAAGCATGGGAGGTCGAGATAGCATGTTTACCTGCGCCACTGAAATAAAAAGCGACTCCGGCAACAAGATAAATAAACAAAAGGTCTAATGTCCAACCGCCATACTGGTTTAATGTGAAAATATGTTGGATTTGGGCCATAAGTATGGCCAATAAACAATTAAAGGCTAATAGTAAACCCGCCAATCTACTTCTGTAGCCTAACACGAGCATTAGTGGTGCTACTATTTCCCCTATAAAAACCCCATAGACCAAAAAGGAGGGCAAATTATAGGCATCCAATAAACTGCCGATGAACCCGGTGCCGTTTGTAATTTTATCAATACCATAAATCAGCATGGTAAAGGGAATGGAAACCCTAAAAAGAAGGATAGCAACATTTTTGTTTCGTTTCATGATTCAATTTATTTTGATTTAAAAATTATACTTAAAGAATATTCCGAAATTGGTAAGTGTTCTTTTTGCGTTATTGAACTGGTCAAGGTTAACAGCAATCCCAGTGGTCAGTAGCTTTTTTTGGATACCGACCTTAACTTGTTGGAGGCCTCTTGTGTATCCATTCGAATTCAAATTTGCTGTTGCGAGCAGATTTAGATATCCTCGGTTACCTTTTCCTAACACGGGCATATAGCTCATTACCAGTGATTGCTCCAATGACACGCCTTTTTGATATGTTCCGCCCACGGTATAAATACCGAGAAAGTTTGGTGACCGATAAGTATAGGACATCGACAAAGTGCTAAATGCCCCAGGATTTTTTATGCCGATAGCCGCATTTGCACTCACATTTTTGAACATGGAATATGAAACGGTGTTTCTTATAAAAAAGAGATTGTTTTCATCGGTGTTGTATTCGGTATCGAACAGGGTTAAATTATCGACGGTCAATTTTTGGTTGAGTGTGTATTTGACCAAATGTTTATATGTGATAGATCGATTACCCAATACCACATCGGGATCAAAACGTAGTTCTTGTCCAAACCCAACGCCAATAACCAATACATTTAAAAAGATGAATAGAAGTTTGCCCTTGCCCATTGTTCTAAATTTTATTGGGACAAACCTACATGCAAACCAAAAGGGAATACTTAAGGTATATTAAGAAAGAAAATAGGGTCATAGAAAATGGGAAGGCGCCCCTTTGTTAAAATGGGACGCCTATAAAACCTATTCAGCAGACACTGTTTTATGGTCCGGTTAGCGAAAAGCTTTCCAAATTACCATACGTGGAAAAACCAAGTTTGTGATAAATACGCTCACCTGCCTCCGATGCCACAAGAAATACCGTATTGCTTTTTGACTTTATTGATTGATTTATGAGGAATCGGGTCATTTTTTTGCCCATGCCCAATCCCTGAAATTCTGCCCGGGTACCTATCATATGGATTCCTGAAATACCCTTTTTGTCCAAATAGACCATTCCGCAGCTTGGGAAGTCATCCTTACATCTCCCCAAAAAGAGCTGCATGTTTTCTTTGTTGATCAAGGATTGGACTATCGAGGTATCTACCAAATATCCGAACGATGCCGATGCTGTCCTCGCAAAAATACGTGCCTTCTTTCTTGAGTCCACGAGTGTAAATTCAGACTCGTCAATATCATCGTAATATAATTGCTCGGTGCTCATGGCCATGGCTTTTACCTTGGAGGTGGAGCAAAAATTATTGGATTCCAACAACTGTTTCGTGTTTTCGCACTCGGGTATTCCAATCGAATTGGGAATTTCACCTGTGCGAATCCTTCGCTGTACATCTTTAATATTTATTTGACCGACCTCAATGTTGTAAACTTTACTGGGCCATGAGTCGGGCTCTGGTTTTGTAAAGGCAAAGCCTCTTTCCTTGTTAAAAGAATCGGTATGTTTTCCAATCTGTTCCCACAGTTCAAATAAATGCGAAATGATTTGTTTGTTCATGATTTCTCTTATTATATAAATCCTTTGGACTTTAGATTATGCTTGATTTCATCCATAAATGAATCCATTTCTAATTGTGTTCTGAACCTGCCATTAGGTTGATTGTGGTAGTTCAGAAGATTATGGACCACAGCTTTTAGTTCCAGTTTGTCTTCCAGCCTAATCAGTTCATTGTTTTCTATATCGAATGTTTTGTGGAACGCACCTAAGGAAAATCGCCCCACCATTTTTCCACCCCAATTGGGCATCAATCTTTCTAAAATATTGAGGTGGGTACTACCGCCTAGTTTTCCGGGCGAGGCACTTAAAAGAAGAATGGGCTTATCGCCAAAAAACCGTTGATCTATGCGTGAAAGCCAATCAATATGGTTCTTTAAAAAAGTTGTAGGCAGGCCATTGTACTCTGGCGATGCGATGATAAATCCATCTGCCGAGGTGATAATTTGAAAAAGCTCCTTGACTTGGATGGGAAAGCCCTCTTTTTCGATATCCGGACTGTAAATAGGTAGGTCAAACGTTTCAAGATCAATATACTCAATATCATTTTCGGCAAATTCCTTTAGAATATAACCGATCAACTTTTTATGAATGGAGTTACGGCCATTACTGCCCGAGATCGCTATTATTTTTTTCATGCTGCACTAATGTGTATGGTCAGTGCAAACCTAAATAGAGGGGAAATTTTTAATCTTAAGGTGGATTAAGAAATGCTTTTGTTACCGTTTTTTTCGCAATGCACTTAAAAATTCCGGGGTAATTCCCAGATACGAGGCAACCATATATTGGGGTACGCGCTGCTCTATGCTTCTATACTTTGTGCGGAATTCCAAATAACGTTCTTCTGCTGTTTTGCTCATGGAATTAATAGTGCGATCTTGTAGGGCCACATAAGCATTTTCGAACTTCAATCTATAAAACCGCTCAATGGCAGGAACTTTGTTATATAGATCGTTTAACGTATCTCGATGAATTTGTAAAACCACGGAAGGCTCCAGGGCCTGTACAAATTGTTTGGCAGGGGTTCGGGTCAGATAACTATAGAGATCGTTCACCCACCAACCTTCTATGCCAAACTGTACGATGTGTTCTTTAGCCTCTTCATCCATGTGATAGGCCCTAAGGCAACCCTTTGCTATAAAACGCATATGCGAGGATACCTCCCCGGCAAAAAGCAAAACCTCCTTCTTTTTTAGCTGTACTTCGGAATAGCTATCGCATACGATGGATTCTTCCTCGGGCGTAAGCCTGATACTTTCCTTTAAATGCGATATTAGTTGGGCCTTGGAATCCAAAATTCAATTTAAACCTGAAATTACTAAAAGTTGAACAAAGGCTAATGATACATCCCTTTAATTGACAAAAAATGTATGCTAACCAATTTTTTGGCACAAAAAGTTCTTAACCAAAGTCAATGAATTTTGTTACATCGAAATTTAGCTTTGCCTGGCTTTAAACATGTTTTACAATGTGCTACAAACCATCGATAAAATTTTCGGGTATCAGTTATGTTCTGCTGTTCGTTGCTGGATTTTATGCTAACTTTTTTGTTTTGGAAAAACTGGTAGTTCCCTCAGATCCAGAAATTACCGTCAGCAATTTTGTTGAATTTCGTTCATTGTTCCGTCAAGGGATATTAGGTTTTGTTGTGATGCTGCTTTTTGATATCTCCTTGGTAGGCTCGTTGTATTTTGTAACACATCACGTCAACAAAAAAGTAACCATTTTCGCTTCTCTGTTGCGACTCTCCCATGCATTGGTTTTTACTGTCGCATTGATGGGTTTGTTCAGTATTTACCAAAATACACACCCATCCTTAATAATGGATGAAAAGCAATTGCAGGAGTTGGTAATTACGGCACTGGCCAATTTTAATGCAACTTGGAATATTGGATTGTTGCTCTTTGGAATGCACTTGTTGGTTTTGGGGTACCTCTGTTTAAAATCCCATAGGATTGCAAACGGCATTGGAGGAATACTGCTTTTAGCGGCTTCTGGATACCTATTGGATGGTTTGGCCAAACTCTTTCTGGAAAGCTACAAAAATTACAAGGAAACTTTTGAAATAATGGTACTTATCTGCGGTGTACTGGGTGAATTGACTTTTACGTTTTGGTTATTGTTCCAAGGGTTCTGGGGAGACCGGTTTAATAGAAAGTACAACTGGTCGGGTGGTACTACCGAGAACTGATGCGTTTTCGTATCCTGCTCAACGATTCAGGTTTTATGCCCAGGTAACTTGCCAAATGGTACTGTGGGATACGCTGTAAAAGGTCAGGCCTATTTTCCAATAGGTCTATGTATCGTTTTTCTGGGCTGGAAATCATGAACTGGGCCAATTTATCCTGGTACGTTCCAAGTTCCTCCTCCACAGAAACCCTACAAATGGATTCGAAGGCAGGTACATGTTTGAATAGTTTTTTCTCGCTTGTTCTTGATAAGATAGCCAATCTACAGTCTTCAATGCATTCCAGATAATGGTTGGAGGGAATTTTAAGATGATAGCTCTGCAAGGAAGAAATAGCATCTTGCTCAACATAGAATTCCGTGGTTTTTTCTTCACCATCTACCATATAATACTTCCGTACCAGCCCCTGTATGTTAAAATAGGACTCGTTGGAAACCTGACCTTCGCGCAATAAAATATGACCTTTCGAAAATTTATGGATAGGAATACATTGGGTCACGACCAAGGCTTCCTCATCGGTCAGGGTCAGAGCACTTTCCAACAATTGGACAATTTCACTTTTCAATACGATCTTTTAGATGTTTGACGCTGCTCTCAAGATAACAAATCCATGCACAAGTTCGTATTTAAACCTTGGTTTTACACTAAAAATGGTCCAAGCACTAATCTTTTGAAGTAATACGAAGGTAATAACCATCAGGGTCTATCAAACGGAAATCAGTGAGACCCCAATTTTGTTTTTTTAAGTCGGCATGTATCGGATACCCGTTGGATTTCACTTTCTGATACAACTCGCCAATGTCTTCGACCTCTATAACAATTTCCGTTCCATAACCTTTTTGGATGCTTTTTAGCTTGGGATCAAAATAATGGTCTGGGGAAAGTTTTAGTATGGGACCAATCCCCAACACTACACCACCTTTATTTACAACTTGATACGATGGGTCTGGTTTTTCTCCCGCCATGGTGAAGCCAAGAACATCTGTGTAAAAGTTAATGGATGCTTCCATATCGGATGTAAACAGTTCCAATCGAAGTGTCGTTTCTTGAGATGAGGAGCCATTGCTTTCCCTTTTACAAGAAACAATGGTCAATAAAAGTGTTATGATTAAAGTTGATATACGATTTATCATGATGGAAAATTATGGATGTGATTTAAAGATCTTATAAAAGCAAAGCGACTTCATCATCGCATACTTTTACAAAGAAAACCAAGTATTACCCTAATTTTCTTAAGCTACATTAATAAGGATGATTTTTGGTCTACTAGGTTTGCCCGGCCCTGTTTTGGATAGGATGTTGCTTCAATAGGAAGTAGGGTACATTGATCCTTTTGGTCGATTATAAAATGGGAAGCCTAGGGTGCGATCAATGCATTTACCCGTTTCTGCAATTCCGGTAGTACCTGTTTACCGAACCAAGGGTTTTTTTGCAACCAAAACCTATTTCGTGGAGATGGGTGGGGGAGTACAAAATATTTGGGCAAATAAATATTATAGTTGTTCACGGTCTCGGTCAGATTTTTTTTCATAGTATCTCCCAAGTAATGGTTTTGGGCATACTGGCCTATTAAAATAATGAGATCGAGGTTGGGCATTTGGTTCATTAATGGATTGTGCCATTTTGGAGCGCATTCGGGTCGCGGAGGCAGATCCCCGGATTTTCCCTTGCCTGGATAGCAAAACCCCATGGGAATCAATGCAAATAACTGTTTGTTGTAAAATTGTTGTTCTGTTACATTGAGCCACTCCCTCAGTTTTTTTCCGCTTGGGTCGTCCCAAGGTACACTTGTTTGGTGAACTTTGGCTCCCGGGGCTTGTCCAATAATAGCGATTTTGGATTTTGGATGGGCCGCAACAATAGGTCTTGGTCCCAATGCCAAATGTTTTTCGCAGAGGTTACAGTCTTGGATTTGATGTAAGAGCTGATCCATTTGGGCATAATTTACCATAAATTGGAAAAACACCCCAACAGAACGGCGTTGGAGTGTTTAACACAATTAATCAGAAAAAGACTAGTTATAAGTGCCTTTAAGTTTGCTCCAATTGGTATTTGCTTTTTTTACCAATCCGTTGTGGTTGTTTTCAGCAAGCCAAAGTTGTTGTGCATCCAATTCGATATTGTATAGGAACAGAAAGTATTTTCCATCTTTTACAATAAATTTGTTGGGATCGGGTCTAAATTTGGCGCCGGCATATACGCCAAACGCACAGTAACCTCCGTATTGGGGCAAATATTTGTTCGGATTTTTGTCGAACTTTTTCTTTTGTTCCATATCCGTAAAATAATACACGATCTTGTTATGTTCGGATTTGTATTCTTTAAGACCCCGTTGGGCAATGCCCAATTCCAAATAGGAGACCGGACTGTACCCTTGCAGGGCTATATTACTATTATCTATATTATTTGCCTTTTTGTCTTGGGCAAAGGTTGTATTTATGGTAACAACCGCTATCAATAAAATTGTAAGATTTTTTACTAGATTCATTTTTTATATGTTTAAAATTAACTGATTTGATTATTTGCTCGCACTTAAGGCGACTACTAAAAAAACTACTGTTGCATTGAACCAATAATAATTGGCATCGATTCCCGAGAAACTGAAAATAAAGGGTACCATCATAAAGGTTACGGCAACCAAAAGATCTATTGCCAAGTGTCCCTGAAAAGGAATCAGGCCCAATAGGCTTAGTTTATAGTCAGTGAGCATACTTGCAACTATTACGGCCAACCCGGTAATTACCGAAAACCAAACCGCTGTGTTGGATGAGTCACCGAGACCTAACAGAAAGGGAGCAACGATAAGTCCGATACCTGCGGAATAATCGGCCACTCCGTGTAGGGTCGGTGTTATAAACCTAAGTTTCATACGATGGTGTTAGGCGTTAAAATACTCTTCAAAGGTTACTAGACCTTCGTTGTTCCAATTACGTTTGATGATCTCGTGCCAAAGCACTTTACTGTCATCCTTCATTAAAAAATCGAAAGTGAACAACGACAGGGTAATATTACCATCTACATAAGTTCCATGATGTTCAATACCATTAACTTTGGCTATGGCATCCGCGAAAGCTCTCATTTTTTCCACCATCTGTGCTTTTCCGGTGGTAGTTACGTTGTTGTAGTCCGATGTATTTGCATTATCGGCAAAATACTTCTCAACAGCTTCTACAATTGCGCCTTGCGCAACAATACTGTCCATTTCTGTAGCTAGGGTTCTAATATCCATTTGCTATGTTTTTACTTATTTAACTTTTATTTGTTGTAATTACATGGCAAATATCCGGGAACCGTGGAGGGTGCTAGCTACAAAAAAAGAACGTTTTCTTGTACTTTTTGATGTTTGAACTCTGAAGGCGCCAAACCGGTATGATGTTTAAAAAAAGTAGAAAAGTGATTGGGTTCTTCAAATCCTAGGTGAAAGGAGATTTCTTTGATAGAGACCTCGTTAAAAAGAAGACTTTTTGAAGAGTTTACCAGTTCATCCCGGATGATCTGGCCCAATGATCGATTGGTTTTGTCTTTGGTTTTTTTACTTAAGGTTTTAATGGACATATTCATTTTATCCGCATAAAACATTAAGGAGCGCTCAGTTGTATGGAACTCCCGAACTAAACCTAATATGTCCTCGATAAAAGTATCTTTACGGTCGTAATCAAAATTATTTCTAAACTGTGTTGGGCTATATCCTGTACTTTTTTTGAAGATCCGGTTAAAATATGCTGGGTCTTTGAAACCCATATCGTAACACACCTCTTGTATATTTTTATCCGTAAAGACTACTTCTTTTTTACTTTCAACAAGCCTTTTACGATCAAGCATCATTTTTACCGTAATGCCCAACTTATTTTTTACCAAAATTGGAAAGTCACTTCCATTTTCATTGATCAATGCCTCTAAGTCCTTTTTTGCCAATTGGTTCATATACTCCTTGTCTATGATCTCTTTTACATCAAAAATTACCTGATACTCGCTCTTACTGGCATTAAAAGGATTTTGACAAAACCATTGCTGAAGTGAGACATCGATTATTTCCTTGGAGCTTCCCTGAAACAAGGTTTTGGTTAAACTGTTTTGGACATTAAAGTCTACGTTGAAATTAATATACCCTAAGGAAATAAGGTGTTTAAAAAGTACGCGGACATCTTTATTTCCATAGATCTCTTGTGTGGGGAACTCGAGTTTACGGACTAAAAAATCATCCGATAAAAACTTAATGTATTGTCCTTTTCCCAAAAAGATGGCCTTATCCTTCCATTCGTTATAATTTGCAAAGTCAACCTGAATGCTCCCTGTCCCGGAAATTAGGAGGAAAAGCGTATACTTATTGATAAAGTACACTTTGTCGATTTCTGGTCTAAATTCGTGTAACATTGTTAGGGTTAACTGTACAATCTTTGTCGAATACTTGTGGGTTAGCTAACAATACATTGGGACTGAACAGATGTCTTAACAAGTAAACGTGGCGCTCTTGAGTCTCCATTTTTATAGTATAATTTGATTTATTGTTGAATGGACTGCTCAAGAATTAGGTAACGTCAAAAATGTGTTGAAATATTACCTCGGTACTTCGATTCGCAAGCTTAGCCCTTAAAAAGATTATATATAGCCTGTTTTTCTTCCAAAGTGAATTTTTTGTCCTCGAACCAATCGTACACTTCTATTTTTTTGTTTTCTATTTGTGCTTGCCTAATGGCATTTATGGATACCAAATGCCAATGCACCCCGCGTTGACGATATACGGAATAACCGATATCTTCCATAATATAAGAGGGTTTAGGGTAGTTTACCAGGCGGGTCCCGTTTTTTAGTATGGCCAAAGTTTTGGTAAGTTCTACAACTACAGAAAAGGTATAGCGCTTAAAATCATCGAACCCATCTTGGGTCACATTGTATACTTTATCTCCGATTTCTAGTGGTCTCATAGGCTACTGGCCGCCAAAAATAAAAGCCTATTCATAGTATACCTAAGGAATGTTTGATTTGTTATCAACAGTGCTGAGTGGGGAAATATGTTCCTCTGAACTTTATATAATAGGGCCCTTGCATAGAATAGTTTTTTTTAAAGATAACCTAACTGGTGGGTATAAAATTTTTATTGCAAACCTGTTATTAGTTCCTTTAAAACTGTATCGGTCCCTTTAAGCAAATCGCTGCGTGTCTCGGTTATCAAACTATCTGGTTGTAGGGCCGTGTTTTCTTGATTGGATAAACGAAAAAGTCTTTTGGAATAGGTTATCGTTAATTTTGAATTGGGCAATGTAAAACTGTCCATATCTTGGTATCCACTAGGATTGGAACCGGTGGGCTGACCTACAACTTTTGTGTTCAACAGTTGTTTAAATAGCGCTGCATTACTGGTTCCTGCAGAAAAAGTTCTGTTACTTGTCAATACGTACACCCCTTTCTCCCAGTCTATGGAATCGGCAAGGTTCAGGGCATAGGCCAAAACCACGCCGACATATAGATCGCCGCCACCATTGTTGCGCATATCTATCACCACCTGTTTTATCTGATTCGCAGAAATATAGCCAACCAGCTCTTCCCCAAAGACCTGCATCTGTGCAAAGGTCGGGTAGCTTTCAAAATTAATATAGAGGGCCTTGGTACCTTTGATAGGTGCGTACCACAAATAGGGGAATTTGGGGTTGTTTGGTTTGGTTATTTCGGGCACTCCGCTGCTTACATGAACAAAATCCGTTGTTTTATGGTATGAAGCTTCATCTATGGCCTCCAATGTTATTTTTACTTCCTTATTATTTGGGTCAAGAAAAGTAAACACGGCTTTTTGCCCGTTTTGGGTAATGTGAAGCGCAAAGAGCAATTCGCTGATATTCATATAACTTCCTGTCCTGATGCTTTGTGAGTATTCGTTTTCCACAAACTGGGCCACTTCGGAAACCTTGGCCATAACTTCTTCAATCGGAACGCCATCAATGGCGGACAATCTTAGTTTCAACAAGTTTTCATATGATTTGTCCGCCTTTATTACATACCATCCCTGATCTATAAATTTGACCTCAAAAGGAAACCGATGTATGGGCACATTTCTTAACGATACAGCCGTATGGCCATCATTCACGAGTCTTGTTAACCGCATTAGTTCCAGAATGATTTGAAAATCGCCCAAATTATCGACACGGTCGTAAATAGTGTTCCACTCCTTGGTAAACTCCCCTTCGGTCACCGAATGAAAAAGATGGATGTGTCTTTCTTCCAACGAAGACCTGTATGTTTTAAGATCCTCTTGCCAATCTATTTTGTCAGCTGTTTGGGCAAACAGTATATTCACTACTGTAGAGATAATAAGAATCAAAAAATGGATCAATACTTTGTGTAGGGTCCCCATACGACTATTTATTTTCAATTAAGGTAAGTATTTCGAACACCAATTGCGGTGTGCTCCTTGAAGCTTCCAATTGGTTAAAGGTACCTGCAATATACGTATCCAGTTGAGGACAGTACCATAAAAAAGAGGCGGTACTGCCAGTATGACCTATAATTTCCAATTTTGTATCGGTATCAAAAAGGTTTTTGAAAGATACTTTTCGTATCCCAAAACCATATTCCATTCCCTTGGTTTCGCGCACCCAATGTTGCATGGCCAAACGGGTTTCTTTTTTTACGATTTTATCGTCTTGAAAGGCTCTTAGAAATTGGATAAGATCTTGGGTCGTGGACACCAGACCACCACCGCCCCAGTCGGCACTCAAACTTTGAATGGACGATAAAGCAATATCACCAGCATAAAATTTGGCCATGGGCAATGGGTTTTTTATGGGAGCTGATTTTAAATTGATATAAGAGGCATCCATTTCCAAAGGTTCAAAAATGAACTGTTGAAAGAACTGATCTAAAGTGGTGCCGCTTACGTTTTCAATGATCAGGGCCAAAAGAACATATTCCGTATCGGTGTAATGATAGCCTTGCCCGGGGACAAAATGGGGCACCATCTTTTCTTTGGCAAACTCGATCATTTCTTGAGGAGACCAAGATTTACTCGTATCGACCAATAATTGATTGATAACATTCGGACTTCCATCAACTGTGGTGCCTGTAAAATAATCCGGTAAACCTGAAGTGTGTTGCAATAAATGGGCAATTGTAATGTCTTTGGAGTATGCTTTACCTTCAAACACATGAAGGTTCTTCATCAATTGCTCCGGAAGGTACCGGTATATCTTGTCTTCAAAATCCAACTTCTTGCCATCCTTTAAAATACCAATGGCGGTGGCCGTTAGCATTTTAGTGATGCTGGCCGTATAAATGGGGTTGTCTATGGAGAAAGTGTCTTCTGAATCGTTATCACTATCGGCCAACTGAATGTCGATGCCTTTGGATTTGGAGTACACCTGCAAAAAGGCATTGTGTACATTCTCTCTTTCCAATTGGGCATAAAACAATGTTTCGATGTCCTTGTTTGTAGTTTGTTGGCCAAGGCAGGAAAATCCCATCAATAGTATTAAACCTGAAAGTATAGTTTTCATATTGCTAATTATAAAAATGGTTTGATCGTTCTTTAAATTAAAATTTTATCCCCACATACAGGTTGGGCTCAAAAAGGAAATAGGATTTCCATTTATTGTCCAATTGTTTAAATGCCTCTGGGGTGTTGGTGTCGAACATCCAGTTTTGGCAATGGATCTGAGGTTCTATAAATATGCGTTTCTTTTTGCCAAAAGCAATGTGATAACCAAGGTGATACGAGGTATAGAGTTTAAATCCGTTCGCTATTTTTTTGTCGTTCAAATCCAAATACGTTTTGTATTGGGGCAACACTTCCACGGAGGCGAACAATCCTTTCCAGAGCATACGTTGGTACGATATTCCTATACCTGTTTCCCTCAGATAACCTGGATAGAACTCAGTTTCAGAATCTATTTTGTCCAAAAGGCCATCCCACCATTGAATGCCCATGGGTTGAAACAACCTCCAAGTAGCGAATTTGACCCCAATGATGTTCTTTGAATCCAATTCACGCTTTACGTGAAGCTCAATATGCTGGGTGTTGGTTCTTTTTCCTCCTTCACCAATGTTGGCCAAGATAATTGCCGGAAAGCTGGCCCTGTATTTGAACCCCGGATCATTATTGTTGAATGATTCCGTGTTGTCCTGTGCAAAAACATTGAAAGTACAAAGTGTTAGGCAGATGATAACTAGTTTTTTCATTTTTGATAATTGTTTGACTGTTCGTTTTTTGATGTATGATTACTTAATTTGATGATGCAAAGAAATCCCTGAACGGAAGGCCAATCGTACTGAATTATGATTTCAAACCTTTTTTTGTTTGGGCCCTGGAGTGTCTACGTTTTTGTTGACACCAATAAAACTAGTATGGGAAAAGCATAAAAAAAGGCCCGACATTCGACATGTTGGGCCTTTTTGCAAACGAAAGCTTTATGGTTTAGAACAAGGTCTCCGGACCACTGGTGAGTTTATGTACATTTTGGGTGATTTTTTCAATATCCCAATCCCACCATTGCAGTTCCAATAGTTTTGAGATGATATCCTCGGAAAAACGCTTTTTTATTTCTTTCGCTGGATTTCCGCCAACTATAGTGTAGGGCTCCACATCTTTTGTTACTACCGTCTTCGTGGCAATAATGGCTCCATCACCAATTTTCACCCCTGGCATAAGGGTCGCACCGTGCCCTATCCATACATCATTGCCGATAACCGTGTCCCCTTTGGTCGGGTAACTTTTGTCTTTCATGGCATCTTGCCAAGCACCGCCGAAAATGGCAAAAGGGTACGCCGATGTCGCTTCTGTTAAATGATTGCCCCCGTTCATTATAAAAGTGGCGTCCGATGCGATCATACAAAACTTACCGATAATGAGCTTGTCCCCAACAAAATCAAAATGATATTTTACGTTTTTCTCAAAATTGCCTACATCTTCAAAATCATCGTAATAGGTATAATCACCAACTACTATGTTAGGGTTGTTGATGTAGTTTTTTAAAAAACATAGATTTTTGTAATTCGCCAATGGGTAAACCGTATTTGGGTCAGGAATTTTCATAAAGTTTCAATTTGTTTTGATGATTTGAACAATGCAAAGGCCAAGTACAGGGTGATAACGGCCTGGACTTTTTCAATATTGGTTTCTGCCATAAGGTTACCAAGGGTATTCAATATAAAAAACACCGAAAATACCAATAGTATCCTTTTTATTACCTTATCCGTAAAAATAGGTTTTATAATCTTGTTTTTCATAGCTAGGACTATCCCTAGAAATAGCATTGTTGCCAATGCAAATCCTTCCAATACGAAAAGTTTTTCAATGGAATCGATTTTACCGCCCCATACAATATGATGTGGTACTATTTGCATAACGATGGCTAAATGCATTGCGCAGTAACCCGATACAATAATTAATATCCCTTTTTCCCAAGTTTTCATGGCAGGTCCAGTTTAATCTTTCAGGGTTTTGGCCACTTCAATGTAATGCTCCTTTAAGCGATGTTCTCCATAAGTTGGTGCAATATGGTCCTCTGCCATCAAGGTCAAAAAGAACTCGAACGGACCATAGGTTTTTACACTGGTAAAGGTTCTAAGGAACCAGATGGTAAGTTTTCTCGACCAATCGGGTAAATGAACGATTTTTACAGGTTTGTCCAATGCGGTCAGGGCCAGTTCTCCTATTGCATTCAGGCTAAGCACATCGGGTCCTCCAAGGGTCAATTCTTTAGGTTGTTCCTCCAATGAATTTACAATGGTCCTCGCCAAATCTTCACCATGTATTGGGTTGAATTTTTGATTGCCAGACCCGAACACGTACACCCGACCAGATTTGGCCATGTGTAAAAAATCTTCCATATCCGAGAAAAATCCATTTGGTCTCACTATTGTATAGACCAGTCCGGAAGATTTTAGGGCATCGACAAACTTTTCCTTGGCCTCGAAAATTTTTAGGTCTCTATATTTGTCCCCATCGATTGCAGAAACATAAACAAAGTGGTTTACACGGGCCTTTTTGGCTTCTTCCAACAAATTCATATTGGCCTTATAATCTACATCCATATAGGTCAGGCCGTCTTTTTGCCGGGTAATGCCAACGGTTGATATTATCGTGTCAATACCTTTACAAATGTCCCGCAAGGATTCCGGTTTGGTAATCTCGGCTTGTTTAAGCTCTAAATAATTTTCATCGGTGATTTTTAGTTTATCAGGGTTACGGACAATGGCTACTACCTGATTTTCTTTTGCAATCAATTCTTTTAATAAGTAAGTCCCTAAATACCCTGTGGCGCCCGCCAATAATACGTTGGTATGTTTCATTGTCAATATATGTAGAGGGTTATATTAATCGAACTCGTTCGTCAATAATTGTTGGATAATGGTATTGCGTTGCGCTCCCGTATCATCTTGCTGGTTGCTTAATAGTACAATGGTAGCATCATATTTTGGTATAAAACCGATCATGCTCCAGTACCCATTGATATCCCCACCGTGCCAATACATGCTGGTATTGCCCTCTTGGGTCGTAAACCAACCAAGGCCAAAATCCACATAACCACTCGTTACATCATGGGCAAATATTTCGGCTTTTTCAGCTTCGGTAAACCAATTTGTTCTTACGGCATTGGTCCAAGTTTCCATATTTCTTGGTGTACTGCTAAAATCACCTGCACCAAATGCAATGGTCATAGGATATGTGCTATTGATGTTGCCGTTATTGTACCCTTGGGCATGGATGTCGGTATCAATTTCGTCAGACCCTTTGTAGGTGTCTTCCATTTCCAAAGGAAGCAAAATGTTTTGTTGAATATACTCGTGGTAAGATATCTGTGATAATTCTTGAATCAACATGGCGGCAATCAAAAAGTTCGAGTTTGAATATTCCTTTCCCTCGCCCGGTACAAAATTGAGTCCGTTTTCATCGATCATTTCGATAATGACTCCGTAAATATCTTCTTCATCCAAAGTTTCGCCTTGTTCGTAGGCATCTTCAATTATTAATTGATAATCAGGAATACCCGATTGGTGCGATAATAAATGGGCAAGGGTAATTTGGTCACCGTTTGGAAATTCAATATCGAACTCATCCAGGGTTTGATCAAAACCAGAGATGAGACCATCACGTTTTAACTGAACAACCGCAGCGGCCGTCAATGTTTTGCTTACCGAACCAATTCGGTAGGCCAGATCGTAATCTTGTGGCAATGCAGTATTTTCATTGGCCAACCCAAAACCCTGCCGTACCAAATCATTACCATTTTTTGTGATAATGGCATAGCCTTTAAAGTCGCTCTCGGTTAATAAATTTTCAACGGTGGTGTAATCAACTGTAGGTGTGCTATTGTCGTCATCTTTTGAGCAAGATGTAAAAAGCATGACCGTGCTAATTGCCAATGGGACTAAGAATTTGTGTAATGTTGTCATAACTGTTCGTTTTTAGATTATTGATTTTAGGGCAAAGATTCACCGGATCGATATGCCAATCGTTCTAAATTATAATCTGAAACGAAGTAGGGAGAGTTTAGGACAGACTGGCTTTCATCCAAGCCCTAGGAGTCATGCCTTCCATTTTTTTAAAGTAGGTATTGAATACGCTTTTGGAATTAAAACCACTGTCGTAGGCCAATCCAAGTATGGTAAGATGTGAATTTTTAGGGTCTTGCGCTATGGTTTTAAAATGGTTTAAGCGGTAGGAGTTAACAAAATCGTTATAATTAGTATGAAACGCCTGGTTGATCAGAAATGACATTTTATTGGTGTTCAATCCTAAAAACTCGGCAACAAACTTTAAACTTAATTGTTGATTTAAGTATGGTTCCTCTTCCTTAAAATAGGTAAGAAGCTTTTCTTTTAAACTTTTTATTTGAGCATCACTCAAAATTGTTGAGGTCGATTTTTCTTCTTCTTCCTCCGTTTGGGGTTTGATATCTGAAAAGGATAGGTTGGAACGGTGCAGTTCGTCAAATCCCTTTGTTTTGTGCAATGGCTGCAAAAACGGTTCCTGTCTGTAGTTTATAATTTGACCACGCCTCTGATCGATCATTTCTGCTAATCGAGAAAAAGCAAGTTCTTTGTGGTGCGAATTACTTAAAATAAACACATCGTACGGGACCAGCATAGTTTCTTTGTCGTCTCGTTGTGACCATTTTTCAATTATTTTGGCGGGAACTTCCATTTGTTCTCCATTGATAAGCTCGAACAATAGTTTTTTTTCCGCTAACAAAGATGTGTTGTGAATAAACTCTAGAAAGTGCTGTCTTTTGTTTAGCCATATCAAACAAAAGCATTTTAAATGATGTGCCAACTCCAGTTCAGGATTAAGTATCAGTGCATAATTGACGGCTTCCAATGCCTTTTCCCACTGGTTTTTGTAATAATAGATATGAGCTAAGGTATAATGATTGTTCGCTGAAAGCGGATCTACCTCTAAAAGTTTGTTCGCATAGTTTAGGGCCTCCTCAAAAAAACCGAGTGCCATGAACAACTCTGCCATGGCTTCCAAACCATCTATATGATTGGGATTAATTTCCAGAACCTTGTTGATGTGGATAAAAGCATTTTTAAAATCCCATTCTTCCCAAAAAAATTTACCAACATAAGATAATGGATATTCGGGTAGAGAGGGGTCTAGCTCCTTGGCTATTAATAGGTTGTTTATGGCCAATTCAATACCTTTTTCATAAGGTATATAGCCCCACATTGCCATTAGGCCATAGCATTGCAAATTTGCGTAGTAAGCCTTGGCATAATTTTTATCCACAGCAATTGCCTGATCATAATAGGATATAGCCTCTTTAATGCTCTGCGGTGTCCATTGCAACTGCAAGGAACGTCCTTTTAAAAACAATTGGTAGGCGTTTATATCGGTAGTAGGCTTCTCGACTAAATGCTCTTGGATTTCAAAATGTCCGGAATTGTTTCGGACTTCTTCGGCAATGGCCAAACTTATTTCATCTTCCAGATCAAAAATATCGATCAACTCCCTATCAAACCTTTTGGACCAATAGTGGGTTCCATCTTCAACATCGATCAATTGTGCTGTAATCCTGACCCTGTCCTGTGATTTTTTAATACTGCCCTCCAGAATTGTATTCACGCCCAATTGACTCCCGATATCTCGAACATCCACATCTTTTCCCTTGAACGCAAAAGAAGAAGTTCGGGCGATTACCTTGAGCTGGTCTACCTTTGTCAGTGCATTTATAATTTCTTCAGTGATTCCGTCACAGAAATACTCATTGTCCTTGTCATTACTCATATTGACAAAGGGCAATACGGCTATGGATTTTGTATTGGTCATTGGCTGAATGGTTTTCAAATCTACAAAATCCGTGAATGAACGTTGATGTTTTTTTAGAGATTTAATTTGTACCGATAAAGACTTAAACTACTTTACGTAAGATTTTTTCCATTTTACGGCCCTTTGCCAGTTCATCTACCAATTTATCCAAATATCGTACTTGCCTGGTTAAAGGAAACTCTATTTCTTCTATTCGATATCCACATATAACTCCTTTGATCAATCCAGCATTTGGATGCAATTTTGCCTCTTTAAAAAAAATTTCGAAGGTGGTTTTATCATCTATTAATTTCTGTAATTTTTCTTCATTGAATCCTGTTAACCATTCAATTACCGTAATTAGCTCATCCTTGGTCCTGCCTTTTTTTTCTACCTTGGATAGGTAATGCGGGTAGACCGAGGCAAATGTCATATTTGCAATACGCTCATTTTGTTTTTCTGTGACTTTCATTTTTCATTGATTTTGGGTTTATCTTCTCTTAAAGAGTTGAATGTGAAATCCGGTATATTTTGGATTTTATCTGTAAAGTAGTCAAGAATTTGCGAGCATGCAAAGGGTCTTGCTCCAATCCCAAGGTTAAATAAAAATTAACAATTGCTATTATTGGCACTTTTATGGAGTTGGAATTACGTGTTCTTCCTTAAAATTTTGACTCATTACTAGTAACCTAAAAACAACAAATCATGGAAAACCGTAGATCATTTGTAAAAAAGCTTGGATGGACAGCAGGAGCCGTTTCGTTATTGGGATTGTACCCTGCTTTTGGATGGAGTCCGATTATTGAACGTAAAAATCCGATCCGCATAAAAGGCAGGGTGGCAACTAACGGGAAAGGCATTGGAAATGTGGTCGTGTCGGACGGAAATACTACAGGTTTGACCAATAAGAACGGGTATTTTGAGTTTTTGAGCACAACCCATCAACCATTTGTGTTTTTAAGTATGCCCGCGGGTTACGAAATAGATCAGTTGGGCAATGGATCGGCTTCCTATTTTTTTCCAATTGATCCTGCAAACCATAAAATGGAGGTCTTGTTCCAGCTTAAACCACTTGGGCAGAGTGATGATAAACATAGTCTGCTACTTTTGGCGGACCCCCAGATCCAGAACGAGTATGAGGCCGCACAACTTTTGGAAATATCCACTCCAGATATAGTGGATACCATTAAAAGCCTAAATGATCCCAATACAATTGGTGTAGGGTGCGGGGATTTGGTGTTCGATAGGTTAGATCTTTTCAAGGATTACAATAATGCCGTTATGCAGATGGGGGTTCCATTTTTTCAAGTCGTTGGAAATCATGACATGGATTTAGGTGTCCGGAGCGATGAACTATCAACAAGTACCTTTAACAAGCTTTTTGGGCCAACCTACTATTCGTTTAACCGCGGGGAGATCCACTACGTAATTTTGGATGATGTTTTCTTTACAGGTAATAATAAGGAGTACATAGGGTATATAACGGAAAACCAGTTGATTTGGTTGGAACAGGACCTTGGCCATATAGAAAAGGGCAGTACGGTAGTCGTGTGTACACATATACCCGTTGCCTCTGGAGTAAAGAACAAAGAACACTTGTACGAACTTTTGGCACCTTTTAAGGTACATATACTTTCTGGGCATACCCATCGAAATACCAATTATCCCGATTCAAATCGATTTGAACATGTGCATGGGGCCGTGTGCGGTGCTTGGTGGAGCGGACCTATTTGCAGTGATGGAACACCCAACGGATATGGAGTATATCAAATGCGCGGAAGCGAGGTAACTTGGAAATACAAATCGGTAGGCGAATCGATGGATCATCAATTCAGGTTTTATAAAAGAGGGAGTCATCCCGAGTTCCCAAACTCCTGTGCCCTAAATATATGGAACTGGAACCCTGACTGGAAGATTTGCTGGTACGAAAACGGAGATCGCAAATCCCATATCCATAAAGTTGATGCTACCGACCCAATGAGCATAGAATTGCACCTTGGTAAGCTCTTGCCAGAAAGAAGACCATGGGTAGAACCAGCAAAAAGTGATCATATGTTCTTTTTTGAACCTGGCGAAAACCTGGATAAGATCACAATTGAGGTAACGGACAACTTCGGTAATACTTATATCCAAACCATAAAAAGCGAGGATATGTAAAGGACCGACAGCTTAAAATGTTAGTTCATTGTTAAGCAAATAAACCCGGTATGAAATAATCGTTAACAACCACACAGAACGACCTTTCACCATACGTGTAAAGGTCTTTTTTTTTGACTTTCCCCAAAAGACCGAAAAACAAATATGATGGATCATCAGAAGCGGTTTCATGAGCTAGTCGATAAGCATTTGAACGGTGACCTTAGTACAGGCGAAAAAAATGAGCTTGAATCACACTACCGCCATTACGAAAGAAGGTTGCTAACCCCTAGAAAGAAACAAGAGGTGAGAAGGACCATTTTTCAGCAGCTATTGGTTCATCTTGGAAAAGTTGAAAACACTAGCGGACGAAAAAGAACGAACTTAAATTTTGTTCGAATTGCCGCATCATTGGCGTTGATCATTGCGTTGGGAGCCACTTTGTTGAACGAGTTTAAGTTTGATCGCGCTGAGGTCATCACTATAGCTACCGGATTTGGTGAAAGAAAAGAGGTGGTTTTGCCAGATAGTTCCACAGTTACCTTAAATGCCGGGAGCAGTATTTCTTATCCAAGCTTTTTTGATACCGACATAAGACAGGTTACCCTAAAAGGAGAGGCATTTTTTCAAATAGAACACAATCCGGATCAACCTTTCCTAGTTTCTGCAGCTGGTCTAACAACAAAAGTACTGGGAACTACATTCAATATAAATGCCTATGACACAAGCGAAAAAATTAAGGTGAGCCTTAAAACAGGGTCTGTACAAGTTGATGGTAAGGACGGAACATTGGCAATTTTAAAACCCGATGAACAATTGTTGTACCATAACAAGACCGGAATATATAGTGTCTTGACCCAAAAAACGGATAATGATACTTCTTGGATGAAGAATATTTTGAAATTGAACGATCATTCATTGCAAGAAGCGCAGAAGATAGTGGAGCGCTGGTTCAATGTGGAACTTCAGATCGAGTCAAATGGAGAAGTAACACAACAGACGATAACAGGTAAGTTTATAGACCCAAAACTAGATGAGACACTCCATAGTTTGGAATTGCTTACTGGAACAAAAATCACCTATAAAAAGCAAAACCATAAATAAACCATTGTGCCAATGAACTAAAGCCAAAATTTAAAAAAGCCTCTCCTGCGCCAACAGAAAAGGCTCGATAAAAACTACATATTCACCAAATACATAGTATGAAATAATGAAACCAAAATTACTATATTTTTTCAACAGAAACATTATGAAAGTGTTCATGATTTTATGGACATTCCATTTTTTTGCCATGCCCGTACAAGCCGGACCGGCAAGTTTTAACACCATTAGTTTAAAACAAGATCGGATAAGTCTAATGGATATTTTTGATCGTATCGAAGAGCAGGCTACGGTAAGTTTTATTTACAATAGCGAAGTAAAGAACATCGATCAGCAAATCAATGTCGATTTTAAGAACAGGCCCCTTACCGATGTAATGGACCATTTGGCCAAGGTTTACGGACTTGGTTATCAGATCCAGAAAAGCAACATTACTGTATTTGTACTCCCAAAAAAAGAGGCCAGATCATTACAAAGAACAATTCGTGGAACCGTAAAGGATGACAATGGACAACCATTGATGGGAGCCAATGTAAAAGTGCTTGGAACGGACAAGGGCATAATCACGGACTTCGATGGAAATTTTGAGATAAGTGCAGCTAGCGGTGAAGTTCTCGAGTTTTCTTACATAGGAATGGAAACCCAGACCTACACCATATTGGCTGGGGTGGATAATGTGTCCATAACGATGGCTGCCAACAATCAGGAACTCGATGAGGTAGTGGTCATCGGATATGGAGAGAAGACCTTGGAATCGCTCAGTGCGGCCGTAAGCAAGGTAGATGTGTCGGCATTGGCCGAACGTCCTTTGAGCAATGCTGCAGTTGCCTTGCAGGGAGTAACCCCGGGACTCACCATTACACGGTCGAACGGACGCCCAACAGATACCCCAAATATTAATATTAGAGGCTTTACGTCCATAAACGGGGGAGAGCCTTTGATCATAATAGATGGTGTAGAAGGGGATATAAACGATATCAATCCAAACGATATAGAGAACATCAGTGTTTTGAAGGACGCGGGTGCAGCAGCTATTTACGGGGCCCGTGCTTCTTTTGGTGTTGTTCTTATCACTACAAAACAAGCAAAACAGGGCGATCTTACCGTTAGTCTGGAAACGACTACTGCATTTAGCCAAGTAACCACCAATACAGACTTTGTAACGGACCCGTATGAGGCCATTCAAATTGCCGATGGGTTTTTCCAGGCCAATAGCGGTGCATCCTATTCCGGATATACCGAAAGTGATCTTGCCGCACTTCAGGAAGTATCGGCCAATCCTTCATTGGCACGTGTGATCACGGATACAAGAAACGGAAGGGAGCAATATGTGCACTATGCCAAAGCAAATTGGTGGAATACTTTTTTTAGAAAAAGCAGGCCTTCGCAAATTTATAATGCATCCATAAGTGGAGGTACAGAGAAGTTGAAAGGATATTTCTCTTATCGAAACTATCGAGAGACCGGTATCCTGAAAGTCCAAAAAGATGAATTCAAAAAGGAAAATTATAGGGCAAAAGTCGATTTTAAACTGAATGATTGGATCACTTTAACGGATAACATGCAATATAACCGGTTCAATGATCTGCAGCATGGCGGATACAGAGGTGGATGGCATGGCAATTACTGGAACTACCTAGTGTACAACCATGCAATGCCCTGGTACGCCCCGACGAATCCGGACGGCACCTATTTTTATAGAAGCGAATTGAACAATTATGCCGCCGGAGATGGGTTGTACGCCTCTTTGTTATATGGTCGGGCCAAGCAAGAGACAGAGGATTCGGAATTCTCCAATATCATCACCGCTACGTTGACACCTTTCAATGGCTTTACCCTTAAGGCAAGTTATGCCTATAGGAAAATGAACCAGAACATATATCAGCGTTCCACTATGGTTCCATGGAGTATTTATGTCGGTGAGGTTGAGAATATGGGAGTAGATCAATTAACGGAGTACAATACTACATCCGATTATGATGCCTTTAATATCTATGCCAATTATAAGAATCGATTTGGAAAGCACCAAGTAGATATAATGGCAGGATTTGGTCAGGAATCCATGTACAGCAAAACAATACAGGCAAGTACTCAGGGTTTAATATCCGACGAACTAAATTCTCTTGGATTGGGAACCACTGCGGACAATGCCACGGGCAGTGCCTTTGAATGGGCGTTGCAGGGAGTATATACAAGGTTATCCTATGATTATGATAGTAAGTACTTTTTAGAACTGAACGGAAGGTACGATGGTACTTCCAGATTCCCCTCTGATTTTAGATGGGGCTTTTTTCCATCGGTATCCGCAGCTTGGGCCATACATAACGAAAGTTTTATGCAAGGCCTCAACCCTACCGTTAGTCAATTAAAATTAAGAGCTTCCTATGGTTCCTTGGGAAATCAAGAAGTTGACCCTTATGCCTACCAACCTGTATTGAGCCGATCTGCTAACCAAGCATTCTCCTTAAATGGAAGTCCTTTGGAGTATATTTCGTCTCCATCTCTAAATCCGGTAGAGATAACTTGGGAAGAAGTCAGAACCTTGGATTTTGGACTTGATTTGGGATTGTTCAAAAATAAGGTAACCGCCAATTTCGACTGGTTTAAAAGGGAAACCTTGGGAATGTTGACAGCGGGGCAAGTACTCCCTGCAACATTGGGGGCAGCTGCTCCACAGGAAAATGCAGCGGATTTGGAGACAAAAGGGTTCGAACTTTCTGTTGCATACTCCGATAGCTTTGTAGTCGGAGGATCACCATTGCAATTTAGTTTTAGCGCAGGTCTTTCCAATTCGGAAACTACGATCACCAGATTTGATAATCCGGAAAACCTGTTAAATTCATTTTATGAAGGCATGAAGATCGGAGACTTGTGGGGATATGAAATTGAGGGACTTTTCCAGTCCGAGGAAGAAATTGCCGCCCATGTGGACCAATCCTATGTTAGCCCAAGGATAACCCCAAGGGGAGGGCTACAGCCCGGAGACGTAAAATATACCGATCTAAATGGTGATGGTGTGGTCAATGCAGGTACCAATACCCTTGATGATCCAGGGGATCAAAAAATTGTGGGCAATGTGGCTCCGCAATATCTGTACAACTTTAAGATAGCCTCCAGTTGGAAAGGTTTTGACATTTCCGCATTTTTTCAAGGGGTTGGCAAACAAGATTGGTACCCTGGTTATAATTCGCAATTATTCTGGGGTCCCTATAGTCGCCCATATGCATCTTTTGTGCGTAAGGACCTGGCCAATAATATATGGTCGGCAGATAACCCTGACGCCTACTATCCAAGAGGATTTGGTTATATAGCACTAAGTACACGGAACTCACTCCGAAATACCAACGATCGCTATCTACAGGATATATCGTACCTAAGGTTAAAGAACCTTACCGTTGGATATAATCTACCACAATCCGTATTGAACAGATTACCGGTTAAAAAGGTAAGGCTATATCTAAGTGGGGAGAACATTTTGACTTTTACCAAATTGACCGACTATATAGATCCGGAGATTGCCAGTAATCAAGTTAACTTGAATGCTCCTTCTGGCTCTTATACCTACGATTCAAGAGGTCAGGAAGCACCTATGTCCAAAACCTATTCATTGGGCCTATCCATTCAATTTTAAATCAAAAAATGACGATGAAACGATTATATATTACATTGTTAAGTTTAAGCAGTCTGTTTTTTATCAACTGTAGTGATGATTATTTGGACAAAAATCCAATTTCAGATGTAAGCGAAGAAAGCTTCTTTCTTACGGCTTCCGACCTAGAGTTGTACACCAATGGTTTCTATTTAATGTTACCCAACAGCACCGCTAGAAACGAGATTTTTACTTACGACAGCCAGTGTGGTGACATTGTTCACAACACCTTGAGCGATCTAATGATCGGGGCGCGAATCGTACCTGCTACCGGTGGAGGCTGGAACTGGGGCAATTTACGCAACATCAACTATTTCTTGGAAAACTATGAGCGGTGTGAGGATGAAGCGGCCAAGAACAGATTTGGAGGAGTTGCCAGGTTTTTTAGGGCCTATTATTATTTTGGAATGGTCGTAAACTTTGGCGACGTGCCATGGTACGATACCACTATGGAGGCCGACGACGAAGGACTTTACAAGGCCAGGGATAGCAGACAATTTGTAGTTGACAAGATCCTTGAAGATTTGGATTGGGCCATAAACAACATGGGTGATGAACAATATGCTTACGAAGTGAGTAAATTTACGGCCCTCGCCTTAAAATCCAGAGTAGCCTTATTTGAAGGAACTTTCGAAAAATACCACGGTATATCCGGATATGAGAAATATCTGGAAGCGGCCGCTGATGCATCGGAAGAGTTGATGGACACCGGTGTTTATTCACTCTATAGTACCGGAAACCCAAATTTAGATTATGCGGATTTGTTCAGAGCTGAAACAGCGCAAACAACAGAGGTGATTTTGGCACGGGAATATACGGAACCCCTTACCAACGGGCACCGTGCCAATTATTATACCTTGACAGGGTCACAAGGAAGACCGGGAATGCCAAAAAGTGCGGTAAATTCATATTTAAATTCGGACGGTTCCCGTTTTACCGATCAAGCCGATTTTAATGCCGTTTCCTTTGCCGATGAAACAGTAGATCGCGACCCAAGGTTGGCACAGACCATTCGAACCCCCGGATATAGTAGGGTGGGTGAGGGTACGGCCTTGCCTCCGGACCTGTCATTTTCAATAACAGGGTATCATATTACCAAGTTTGTGACCAGTTCCAATTCCGATGGTATCAATCAAAATACCAATGATCTGCCCGTATTTCGTTTTGCAGAGGTACTACTAAACTTTGCCGAAGCAAAAGCGGAATTAGGGACCATTACACAAGATGATGTGGACCGTTCGATCGGACTACTAAGAAATCGTGTAGGTATGCCCGGTCTGTCCATGGATGATTCCAATGCTGACCCTGATGATTACCAAGCAATGATCTATCCCAACGTTAGCGGTGCCAATCAAGGATTGTTATTGGAAATTAGACGGGAGCGCCGAATAGAACTTTATATGGAAGGACATCGTTGGAACGATATTAGACGGTGGAAGATAGGCCAATCCATAACATTGCCACTGCGCGGAATTTATTTGCCGGGGGCAGGGGAGTACGATTTGGACGGCAATGGTTCCATCGATACTGTAATCTACGAAGGTGATGCACCTGCCGATCAAATTGCAGGCGCAAAATATTTTAAGTTGGGCGCAGATATTCATTTAAGTGCGGATAACTTAATAGATCCACTACCAGAATTCAACACCAGAAGTTTTAATGAAGACAGGGATTATCTTTTACCTATTCCGATACAGGAACTGCAATTGAACCCGAATCTAACGCAAAACCCAAATTGGTAGTTTAGTAATGATAAAGCTCCAGGACGGCTATGTCTTGTCCTGGAGTTTTTTTGATAACAATAGCATAATCTACAACTACAAATTTATTCACGATCAGGCGATAAATTTGATTGCGAAGCTCAATACATAACCAAGCTGCCCCAGCTGATGGAAAACCAAAAACTGCTCATAAATGCACTCCAGAATCGCCAAGAAAAAGCACTGGAAAAGATTTTTAACAGCTATTGGAAAAGACTATATCTTTATGCACATAGTTTTGTGGATGACCATCAAGTGGCCCAAGATCTTGTACAGGAAATATTTATAAGTCTTTGGGAAAAAACCGAAACGGTCAAGATTGAACAAATCGAGGCCTATCTTTTCAGAGGTGTCAAATATAGAGCCATTAACTACGTAAAATTGGAAAAGAGGAAAGTTTTTTCCGAACAAGTTTTGGAAGCTCGGCCTGCTGTAGATGGGGTAAAAGAACATATGGATTACTTGGAATCCGAAGAACTCTTTCTAACAACGATGGGGAAACTCCCCAACAAGTGCCGTAGAGTTTTTTATTTAAGTCGTGTTCAAGGGTACAATAACAAGGAAATTGCCTTGGAAATGGATATTTCTATCAGAACCGTTGAGACCCACATAAGTAATGCATTAAGGCTCTTTAAACTTCACTTTAAAAACTGTTTGTCACTCATTGTTTTATTTCTTGGCCAATATTGAGGTTTGTTCAATTTTTTGGACAAGTAATATGCTATCTTGTATTTATTGACCATTTGATAAACCATAAAGCATCAATTACTTTAAATATTATGCATTAGCATTGCTCTTGGATGGGTAAAAGTTCTTTACGGGTACCTCCAACTGCTCAAATCGGCGCCTTGCGGAGCACTTTCTGCAATCCGTTTCATAATTTTTGGTACATACATGGAGTTGTATCGTAAACGGCTAATGGCGTTGGGCTCATTGGGGTCGCCGTTCCAACAATGCTCAGCGCGGTCTCCATACAGCACTTCGCCATCATAAAAGGGCTCTGTGGTGTTCTCAAGAAAATCTTCCATGAGATAGACGGCGTTGTTTAAATAGTAATTGTCCATATCGCCGCAATAAATATGTATTTTGCCTTTAAGCTTAGGGCCCAGTTTTTCCCAATCGCGTTCCAGTATGTGTCTTAGATCATAGTTTTCTTTCCAATACTCGGCAACTTCGTGGTCAATATCCCCGGTCATTTTATCCCAGATCCTTACCGGATAACCATCTTCCCCTTGAGGGGAATAGGTAGCTTCCCAAATATCCCATTGTTGCCCAGATCGGGATTTGTCGCCAAGCACCAGTTCCAAATGATTGCCTTGTTTTAAGGTGGATTGAATGTCGCCCAGATAATCCCTATGGGAAGGTACCTCCAGTTGTTTATGTGCCGAATCGTAGTAATACGCATTGTCATCCTCATAAATATTGGTGAGGCAATACGCTCTAAAATCTATGGGGTCGGGACAGGCAGCAAAACAACCGTTGTATTCATCCGGGTATTTTACTTGAACCGCGAGAGCCTCCCAACCACCAGTGGAACCTCCGTACAAAAATCGTGACCAACCTTCTCCCATACCCCTGAACTCTTTTTCGATATATGGTATGAGTTCATAGGTAATGGCATCGCCATAGGGGCCTTGACTGGCTGAATTTACCGCGTAGGAGTCATCATAATAGGGGGTGGGGTGTTGAATTTCAATGATCAAGAAGCGGGGAAAGTCTGGCTCGTTCCATCTTTTGTAAAAATCATAGGCTTCTTGTTGCTGTATAATATTGTAGCCTTCCAAATCAAACCTTGCAGAATATTCGGGTTCTAAATTGGGGTCGGGCGGGGTGGTCCTAAATCCGCCAAAATCCTTTGGAAAATGTCCATGGAAAACCATTAACGGATATTTGGCCTCTGGGTGTTCATTAAAACCTTTGGGCAAAAGTACATGTGCACCCAGATACATATCCCTCCCGTAGAATTCCGATAATTTTTCGGATTTTATTTTGATATGTTTTATCCAATCAGTGTCTTCCGGCTCGGGAATCGGGGGGATTTCCTGATCCATTACGATGGAAATATTTTCGATACCGTTTTCTCTAACCGTAATTTTAAAAGGTTTACTATACAGGTTTCCGGGAGAGGTATTCCAATGTTGGCCCTCCCCATTGTCCATGGGCAGTTTTACCGTATGCCCTGTACTTAAATTGAAAGTTTCATACACGTGCAATAGTGCCTGCACATTGTATTCTCCAGGTGGGACATCGGATAAACTTGGGTAGGGGTACCCAAATATGGATTCATCAAAAGTGAAGGTTTCATCGGGTTTCATACCCTCTACGTTCATCCCAAAAATGAGTTGTGTGTTTAACCCATCATTAATTTGAAAACGTGGTTCCTTGCTATCGTCCGTTGAAAGCATTAGAAGTAAGCGGCCATCTTTGCTTAGCTCACTTGCCGCTTGGTCAAAAGATACTTGAGTTTTGTGGTTTGTTTTATTGTTCTGTACGCAGGAAAATAAAAGCAAGGTTGCACTACAGGCAAAAAAAAGTTTTTTGGTCATCTTAGTTGGCTTTGGATGAATAAGATAACCCATTCTTTTCAGATACAAAAAGGTATTTATCTTATTCTGGTCAGCAGGAAGGTATTCGTCAAGCATAAAATCACAATATCTTTTAAAAAAATTATGTGTATTGCCCTATATTGTATAAGAATATTAATAAACAAACTGAATATTGTTATGGTACACAAGAATCGAATCATACTGCTCATAATTGCGATTGTTCTATCTGCAGCGCCAAGTTATGCACAAGATAATTTTGGTGGATTGGCCCTTTATACGGTTAGGGACGATATGGGGGAAGATGCTAAAGCAACATTACAGAAAGTGGCTGATGCCGGATATGCCTATATTGAAGCTGCAGGTTACGACCATGGGAAATTTTACGGTATGGAACCTCAAGCATTTAAAACCTACTTAGACCGTGTTGGTTTAACGTCTGTAAGCACGCACATGGGAGGAGTGACTATGGAAAATGCGGACCAACAGATTGCGGATGCCAAGGCGGCAGGTTTTACGTATTTTACCATTCCTGTTCCGCCAATGGGCATGTTTACCTTTGACCGTGAAAGCATGACCATGGGAATGGATGGACCTGTTGAGGATCTCGCCACTATTTTGACCACCCTTGGTAAGAAGTGTGAGGAGGTCGGCTTAAAATTATTGTACCACAACCACGATTTTGAGTATAAGGAGAATGAAGATGGGGTTGTACCTATCGACTATCTTTTGGAGAATACCGACCCCGACTATGTAAACTTTCAGATGGATTTATATTGGGTAACCCGGGCAGGGGCCGATCCGGTCGCTTATTTTGAAAAGTACCCGGGTAGATTCAAACTATGGCATGTGAAGGATATGGACAAAGAGGGTAAATTTGCCCCAGTTGGCGAAGGAACCATCGATTTTAGTAGAATTTTGAAGAAAAAAAATGCTTCGGGTATGGAAAACTACTTTGTTGAACAAGATATGACTTGGGACAAAAAGCCTTTGGAAGTGATAAAAATAAGCCATAAAGGACTGAAAAAGATAGGGTTTCAATAAAGGAGACCTGGATTGATCAAGCTGATTGGGCAGAAAAAAACCAAGAAATTAAAAAAATATTTTTTACAATCGGTTACATTAGTATCTTTGCACCCGCAAACTTAGGTCGCGTAGCTCAGCTGGATAGAGCATCTGCCTTCTAAGCAGACGGTCGAAGGTTCGAATCCTTCCGCGATCACTTCAAGAGTTCAAATAAAAGCAAAGCCTTGCATATCTTATTGATTTGCAAGGCTTTAATTTTTTAGGAGCCCCATTTGAATTGGTTTGAAATGGTATGTTTTGGTTTGTAATTCGGTTAGTAAAATATTTTCTTTAAAGTGTTAACCGAATAAGAATGTAATTAACTATATTACAACCACTTAGTATTTGACTTTCGTAGGTGATTTTCGTTCAATTTAAAACAAAACCTATGAGAACCCGGTCTACATTTTCAATCAGTTTCTGGATAAGCACTTCCCGGAGGAGTGACAACACCGCTAAGATTTATGCCCGTATAACCGTTGATTCGCAAAGGGCAAACATGAGTTTAAAGTATACTATCCCAAAAGAGATATGGGACAGTAAGGGGTCGAAGGTTCTGGGGCGAACAAAAGAAGCTCAAGAAATCAATACTTATCTGATGGAAGTTGAAACAGAACTATTCCAATGCTATCGTGAAATTCGATCTAGAACGCCCCATATAACTCCACAGATGGTCAAGGCTCACTATTTTGGAGAAGATGTGAGTGAATTTACTTTAAAGAATTTGTTCGACTATCACAATACGCACAATGCACATATTCTTTGCAGGGCTACTCTTAGTCATTACAAGACCTGTCAAAAGTACTTATTAAGGTATATCAAAAAGCAATACACATGTGATGATTACAGATTATCACAACTCAATCATCAATTTATTGTTGGGTTTGAAACATATTTACGAAAACTGCATCCCATTAACCATCATGCAAACCTTTCAAACAATGGCGCTATGAAGCATATTCAACGCCTACGTAAAATGATTAGGATAGCCGTTGATAATGAATGGATAGATAAAGATCCATTTCAAAAGTTCAAGGTCAGGATGGAAAGAAAGGAAAGAGAGTTTTTGACTTTATCGGAGCTTGAAAAAATTCAAGATTATTTTACAGGGATTGAACGGTTACGAATTGTGAAAGACTTATTTGTTTTTAGTTGCTATACGGGCATTTCTTATTGCGATATCATGGACTTGTCCGAAGATAACCTAGTATTGGGGATAGATAAAAAGTATTGGATAAGTACAAAAAGGATGAAGACCAAAAATAGCTTTAAGCTTCCATTGGTAGGTCCGGCATTGTCCATTATTAAACGATATCAATATCATCCTAAACGGGATTCTGAAAAACTGTTCCCCAGAATATCCAATCAAAAATTAAACAGTTATTTAAAGGAAATTGCTGATGCATGTGACATTACAAAAAATGTAACCTTCCATGTTGCCAGACATACTTTCGCCACAACTATTACTCTAAGTAATGGGGTTCCAATAGAAACTGTTTCCAAAATTTTAGGTCATACAAAATTGGCCACAACCCAAGTTTATGCTCGTGTGTTGGATAAAAAAATCAGTGAAGATATGAGTGGCTTGGAATCAATTTTAGAAACTAAGTTTTCTGAGTCAAGTCCCGAAGGCGAGAAGTTGAGGAATTCTGACTCTTAAGTTGTTGTGATTGGTCGGTTAATTAACTATCCAAAGTTATATAAGATTTTTTGTCCCAATCTTACCTCCAACTTTTGCACTTGGTTCCTATCGGGTTTTTGAAGTGTTCGGGAAGAGAAGCGTAAAGCAAAAACCGGATAGGGTGCAACCTACAATGTGCTTTGGTAAAAGTTTTCTTCATAGCGTTGCCTTGGCGACACTAAATGGAAAAGCAAGAGGATAGCGCGCTAAAGCGGCACTATTTATTCATTTTCCTTCGGAAAAGCCCTGTTTAAAGGGATTTTGGAAAGTATTGATTATAGGAACTATAGTGATAATTGTTGCAAAAATGCTGGGATTTCCTGTAAACATTGTACAGCATTGTAACAATTGCACACTTAAAACAAGTTAATATGGATGATTTTAAAGCGGTAAGGATAAAGAAAAGAACGCTTTCCAGATTTAAGAGTTTTTCTAAAAAAGTTGGCAAAAGCTATTCCCATACCTTGGATATGGTCATGGACTTTTTCGAGTGGCATGGGTTTTTGCCGTCTGAAAGGTTTGAAAAGAGCATTGGTCAAGAGATCATTAAAAATAGGAAACGGACCGATGCGGTCATTGCCATAATCAGGGACATTGAAAAGAACCAAACCCTACCTACCATTGGAATGATGCAGGCCTTGTTCAATCAGGAATTGGACAATGAAGAGGAAGGGGATGACTTCCTTGAGGACATGATTGAGAAGAATCCTCCAAAGCCATATCCAAAGTTTGAAGGTGAGGTAATGGTCCCTAGGATCAAATATGAGCATTTAGAGGAAAAAGCTGCCTCACTTCAAACAGATCTAAAGGATATCCTTGGAAAGGTAAAAGTGGTCAAGGGCAGTTTTGGGAAGAGTTATCTGAAGCTTGAAATCACGGAAGGAAGGTTGGAACGATATAAACTTGAAGCCAATAGACCTTTGGATTCCCTTTATTGATATGAAGTAAGTGGCAATCAATAGAAAAAGATGCCTCGCTCAGTAGTATTAGTTAAGGGTAAGGTTTGGGACGCTTGCAGCACTCCGCCATGCTTCGTTTGCCCTTACTTGAAGTCCATAAACGTGATTAAATAAAACAATAAATGCTAATATTTTGTAGTTTTGTAGTCGAATGAAACAGTTTTTTCATCAAATAGTATCCTCATTTATGGCTCTTTTGGTCTTGGCCTCAACGGTTTCATGGACCGTGGACAAGCATATTTGCATGGGCCGGGTAATGGATATTTCCTTTTTCGCACATGCCGACGATTGTGGTATGGACATGGATATGGAAAAATCCTGTTGTGATGATGAATCTTTCACCGTTCAAGGTCAGGACGATTTAAAAATCTCTTTTGAGAAATTTGATTTGGACCAGCAAGTCTTCTTAGTAAGCTTTGTTCAAACGTATTTTCAACTTTTTAAAACTGATTCTGAAGAACCTCATGCTTTCAATGAGTACAACCCGCCCCCATTGATACGGGATGTGCAGGTTCTTGACCAGACTTTCCGTATTTGATTTAAGATGGATTGAATGTACCCGACCTAACTGGTTGGGCTAGCGCGTTTACACATGTTTTTTGTCAATCTAATGTTTAAATCAAACCCTTATGCTGAACAAAAGCATCAAATTTTTAATAGATAACAAGTTGGTAGCCATGCTGTTCCTGCTATTTTTTATGGTATGGGGCATTGTAAGCACGCCTTTTAATTGGGATACGGGTGGTATTTTGCCAAGTAATCCAGTAGGTGTGGATGCCATTCCTGATATTGGAGAAAATCAACAGATTGTTTTTACCAAATGGCCCGGACGTTCCCCACAGGATATTGAAGATCAGATTACCTATCCATTAACCACTTCTTTGCTGGGCATTCCGGGGGTTAGGACCATCAGAAGTTCTTCCATGTTCGGGTTTTCCAGTATTTATATCATTTTCGAAGAGGATGTGGAATTCTACTGGAGTCGAAGTCGAATCTTGGAAAAACTCAATTCCTTACCCAACAACCTATTACCAGATGGTGTAAATCCTGCCTTGGGACCGGATGCAACTGCTTTGGGACAGATTTTCTGGTATACGTTGGAAGGTCGGGATAAAGACGGAAATGTGACTGGTGGATGGGATTTGCAGGAGTTGCGTAGTGTACAGGATTACTATGTAAAATATGCCCTATCCTCGGCATCAGGCGTATCTGAAGTGGCCTCCATAGGTGGATTTGTGCAGGAATACCAAGTAGATGTGGATCCTGAACTCATGAAGCAGTACAGCGTGGGATTGGACCAAGTGGTAAAAGCGGTAAAGCAGAGCAATCGGGATATTGGGGCACAAACCCTTGAAATCAACAAAGCTGAGTATTTGGTGCGTGGTTTAGGATACATCAAATCTTTGGACGATATCAAAAATGCTGTAGTTGCATCAACCGATTACACCTCCATCAGAATAAAAGACGTGGCCCATGTGTCTTTGGGTCCGGCTGTCCGTCGTGGAATTTTGGACAAGGAAGGAGCCGAAGTGGTCGGTGGAGTGGTTGTGGCGAGATATGGTGCCAATCCGTTGGAAGTCATCAATAATGTAAAGGAAAAAATAAAGGAGTTGAGTGCTGGGCTTCCATCCAAACAATTAAAAGATGGAACCACTTCGCAATTGACCATCGTTCCCTTTTATGATAGAACGGAACTCATCCAAGAAACTTTAGGAACCTTAAATGAGGCGTTGACCCTGGAAATTCTCATCACCATTTTGGTGATTGTGGTCATGGTGTTCAATCTTAGAGCCTCTATTCTTATTTCGGGGCTGTTGCCAGTTGCCGTACTCATGGTGTTCATCTCCATGAAACTATTTGGTGTGGATGCCAACATCGTGGCACTTTCAGGTATCGCCATTGCCATTGGAACCATGGTCGATGTCGGGGTAATCCTCTCCGAGAACATCATCCGACACATGGATGAAAATGACCAAAATTTGTCCATTAATGAGGTAGTGTATAATGCCACCGCTGAGGTTTCGGGCGCAATTTTAACTGCAGTGTTGACCACCATCATTAGTTTTATACCTGTGTTCACGATGGTAGGCGCTGAAGGAAAATTGTTCCGACCACTTGCTTTTACAAAAACCATGGCATTGACGGCATCCATTATTGTGGCACTGTTCCTCATTCCACCATTTGCGGCCATCATATTTAAAAAGAAAAATAGAACGCCCATTTTCGCCTATGTTTGGAATGGTATTTTGATTGCCCTAGGATTGGTGGCCGTTGGTTTTGGCCATTGGTTGGGCTTGGGCTTGATTGCTTTTGGCGTTTCCGAAATCTTAAAAGTACGCCAAACGCTAGACGGAAAACAAGTCAGTATGCTCAATGTGGGTATCTGCGTGGGCACCATTGCCTTTCTATTGGCTACCTATTGGAGGCCGCTTGGTTTTGACCGTAGCATTGCCATCAACCTAATTTTTGTAGGATTGATTTGTGGTTTTTTATTGGGAGGGTTTTATCTGTTCAGACAATACTATAGCCGCATTTTAACCTGGGCGTTGGAACATAAATTGATGTTTCTTTCCATTCCTACCATAATTGTAGTCTTCGGATTCATGATCATGCGGAACACAGGGCAGGAATTTATGCCATCGCTCAATGAAGGTTCATTTCTGCTGATGCCGACTTCCTTGCCGCATGCTGGAGTGGAGGAGAACAAAAGGGTGGTGCAACAATTGGATATGGCCGTGGCCACCATCCCTGAAATTCAAACTGTAGTGGGTAAGGCTGGAAGAACGGAATCCGCTTTGGACCCAGCGCCACTCTCCATGTACGAGAATATCATTCAATACCGTTCAGAATATCAAAAAAATGAAGCAGGGAGTCCACAGCGATTCAAGGTGAATGATGATGGTTATTTTGAGTTGAGCAATGGAAAAGTGCTGGCCAATCCAAATTTGGAAGTAACCAATGAACAAAATTATAAGGACAGCCATGTAAGCGAACCTTTGCGCATCGATAGAAATCTTTTGATTCCGGATGGTGATGGGGAGTATTTCCGAAACTGGCGTCCCGAAATCGAAAGTCCAGATGACATCTGGAACGAAATCGTGAAGGTCACCAAACTGCCCGGAGTCACTTCAGCACCTAAACTGCAGCCTATAGAAACCCGACTGGTAATGCTTCAAACAGGGATGCGAGCACCGATGGGAATTAAGGTGAAAGGTCAGGATTTAAAGGAAATCGAAAACTTTGGCCTACAATTGGAACCTATTTTAAAAGAAGCAGCTGGGGTCAAGGATGAAGCGGTTTTTGCAGACCGAATAGTGGGCAAACCCTATCTCCTAATCGATATAGACCGTGAAAAATTGGTCCGTTACGGATTGGTCATTGAAGATGTACAGCAAGTATTGGAAGTAACGATTGGAGGTATGTCGCTGAGCCAAACCGTGGAGGGCAGGGAACGTTATGGAATCCGAGTGCGCTATCCAAGAGAGCTTCGGGAAAACCCATCCGATTTGGAAAACATTTATGTTCCTGTACAAAAAGGAAACCCTATTCCGTTGAGCGAGTTGGTGACTATTCGCTATGAACAAGGTCCGCAGGCCATTAAAAGCGAAGATACTTTTTTGGTGGGCTATGTACTTTTTGATAAGCTTGATGGCTATGCGGAAGTGGATGTGGTGGAAAATGCCCAAGCCAAGATTCAGGAAAAAATAGACAGTGGGGAATTGGTGGTGCCCGAAGGTATCAGCTACCGATTTACAGGTACGTATGAGAACCAGTTGCGGGCCAAGAAAACCTTATCCGTTGTGGTTCCACTGGCGCTTTTGATCATCTTCTTGATTCTGTATTTTCAGTTTAGGTCAGTGGCCACATCCTTGATGGTATTTTCTGGTATTTTGGTGGCTTTTGCGGGAGGCTTTTTAATGATTTGGTTCTATGGTCAGGATTGGTTTCTCAACTATAGTTTTATGGGAGAAAACCTCCGCGACCTTTTCCAAATGCACACCATTAACTTAAGTGTGGCGGTGTGGGTTGGGTTTATTGCCCTATTCGGAATTGCCACGGATGATGGGGTGGTGATGGCTACCTATCTCACCCAAACTTTTGACAAGAACAAACCGGACAACTTGAAACAAATCCGTGCTTCTGTGTTGGAAGCAGGTGAAAAACGAATCCGTCCCTGTTTAATGACAACGGCGACCACCATTTTGGCGCTATTGCCCGTGCTTACCAGTACCGGAAGGGGGAGCGACATTATGATTCCGATGGCCATTCCAAGTTTTGGAGGCATGCTCATCGCTTTGATCACGCTTTTTGTAGTGCCCGTCTTGTACAGTTGGAAAAGTGAGTTACAACTTAAACTGAAAAACCGATGAAAAAGAGTCTTTTATATATAGTTTTTGCACTCACATCTTTTGGAGTAAAAGCCCAATCGTTGGAGTTTTATTTACAAGAAGCTGAGCAAAACAGTCCCATGATTCAGGCTTTGGAGCTGCGGTACAATATTGCGAAAGAAAAGGTGAGGGAAATGAACACCTTGCCAAACACAACGGTTGCTTTGGGATATTTTGTGAGTGAACCAGAGACCAGAACGGGAGCGCAACGCGCAAGATTTTCGGTTTCGCAGATGTTGCCATGGTTTGGCACTATCACGGCCCGGGAAAACTATGCCAGTTCCATGGCGGAGACGGAGTATACCGAAATTGTCATTGCCAAACGAAAATTGGCATTGTCATTGGCACAATCCTACTACAATTTATACGGGATTCAGGCGAAACAAAAAGTACTTCAGGAAACTATTGAACTGCTCAAAACCTATGAAACCTTGGCATTAACTTCGGTTGAGGTGGGAAGAGCTTCGGCGGTGGATATTTTGAAACTTCAAATTCGCCAAAATGAATTGCAACAGCAGAAGAAGGTATTAGAACAATCCTATATCGCAGAGCAGGCTGTTTTCAACAATTTGTTGAATCGAGATGAAAGTATCGCTGTGGAGGTTGTGGAGGAAATGGACATTCCAGAGGATGACCCTATGCTTAATAAATACAATTTAAGTTTAAATCCGGAATTGCTCAAATACGACCAGTTGTACGAATCGGTTACACAATCCGAACTGCTCAACCAAAAAGAGAACGCGCCAAGCTTTGGGATTGGGCTGGACTATATTCCGGTTTCGGAACGCACCGATATGATGATGAGCGATAATGGAAAGGATATTGTAATGCCCATGGTCACGTTTGCCATTCCCGTTTTCAACAACAGGTTTAAATCAGTCACCAAGCAGAACGAGCTTCGTCAAAAAGAGATTGAATTTCAAAAACAAGAGCGATTGAATGTTTTGGAGAATGCTTATGCCAATGCCATTTCGCAACGGAATCAAGCACGTATTGCCCATCAAACTCAAGCAAAGAACCTAAATCAGGCAAAGGATGCTGAAGAAATTCTGATTAAGAACTATGAGACTGGAACCATCGACTTCAACGATGTGTTGGATATTCAAGAATTACAATTAAAGTTTCAAACGAATCAAATACAATCAGTGCAGCTGTATTATTTACAATCTGCCATCATCAATTATTTAATTAACAAGTAAATTTAATTTTATCAAAAATGAGAGCAAACATTAGAACAATTATCGGAATTGCATTTGCATCAGCCTTGGTACTTACGGTATCCTGCAAAGGAAAAATGGAGGAAGCCAAGGAGATATCCACAGAAGCGACCATGGAACATGAAGGTCATGATATGGATAAAATGGACCACGAGGGTCATGACATGGATAACATGGAAACCGCAGATAAACAAGGCAAGGAGTACACCTCTAAATATGTTTGCCCAATGCACTGCGAAGGTAGTGGTAGCGAAGAAGAAGGGAAATGTCCAGTTTGTGGCATGACCTACGTACTGAACGAGGATTTTGAAATGGAAGAAGGTCACGACCAACACTAATTAAAAATTTATTTGTGCCGAAGATGCGTATTAAAGTCAAAAATATGGTTTGCGAAAGATGCAAAGGTGTTCTGAAAAACGAATTTCGGGATATGGGCATTGAAGTGGTGCAAATTGACTTGGGCGAAGTTGAATTTAAAGATTCGGCTATTGGCCAAATAGAGCGTATTCGGGAGGTTTTGACCAAGAATGGTTTTGAATTGATTGAGGATGTGAATCAGACATACATCGTGGACATCAAAAAATACTTGATCAATGCATTGGAGAACCGTTCCGAACAAAATCTCTCGGAATACTTGGCCCAAAAACTGAACAGAGACTATTCGGCACTCAGTAAAATGTTCAGTGCCAAAGAAGGATTGACCATTGAAAAGTATTTTATCCTGCTCAAAATGGAGAAGGTAAAAGAAGAGGTTCAAATGGGAACCAAAACATTCTCAGAAATAGCCTACGATTTAAACTACAAGAGCAGTAGCCACTTGGCCAAACAGTTTAAATCAGTAACTGGGATGTCGATGAGTGAATATAAAAGGGTGCAGGAGTGGAACAGGAGGCCGTTGGACCAAATTGTATAAAAGAAACCCAGAATTGTAAAAAGCTTCCGACTGGTATTCAGCTAGTTTTGAATAAAAATCAAAAAAGATGAAACATACCTATCACATACATGGAATGAGCTGTAATGGTTGTAGAAACCATGTACAAGAAACCCTATCAAAAGTTGATGGGGTTACCGGGGTTGAAGTCAGTTTGGAGAAGGCTGAGGCCTTAATAGAGATGAGGGAACATATTCCTATTGAAACCTTCACGGAAGCACTAAAGAATGATGGAGGCGGATATACCATTCATTTGCACGGTCACCACCATCACCCACCCCAAAAAAAAGAGAAAAAAACTGTTTCAAACGGGAATGGCACCTTTTATTGCCCCATGCGATGCGAAGGGGACAAAACCTATGACGAACCAGGAGATTGCCCGGTATGTGGTATGGATTTGGTAGAGGAACAGAACACGGCTACAAGTTCCAAACAACAATGGACTTGCCCCATGCACCCCGAAGTGGTGGAGGATGGTCCCGGTTCTTGCCCCATTTGCGGAATGGACTTGGTTCCGATGAAGCGCGAAGCAAGTGCAGAGGAGAAAACCTATAAAAAATTACTTAAGAAGTTTTGGATAGCGGTGGGATTTACCCTCCCTATTTTCCTGATTGCTATGAGTGAGATGCTGCCCAACAATCCATTGTACAAACTAATGGCGCCGAGATATTGGAATTGGGTACAGTTTGGGTTATCAATTCCTGTAGTTTTTTACGCTACATGGATGTTTTTTGATAGAGCCTATCGAAGTATCAAGACATGGAGCCTGAACATGTTCACCTTAATTGGAATCGGTGCCGGAGTGGCATTTGTGTTCAGTATACTTGGACTGTTGTTTCCCGGGTTTTTCCCAGACCAATTCAAGACCGAATCTGGGGCGGTTCATGTATATTTTGAAGCAGCAACTGTTATCCTTACGCTGGTGCTTTTAGGACAACTATTGGAAGCCAGAGCGCACAGCAAAACCAATAATGCTGTAAAGGAATTGTTGAAATTGGCTCCCAACAAAGCCATCAAAGTTGTGGATGGGGAAGAAGTTGAGGTCAGTATTGACGATATTGAAAAAGGGGACATCCTCCGGGTAAAACCGGGAGAAAAAATTCCTGTGGATGGCATCATCACTGAAGGGGAAACTTCTGTAGATGAATCCATGATCACCGGGGAACCCATTCCGGTAGAAAAAGGAGTGGATGACAAGGTCAGCAGTGGTACCATCAACGGGAATCAATCTTTTTTGATGAAAGCTGAAAAAGTGGGTAGCGATACCCTTTTGTCACAAATCATCGATATGGTGAACCAAGCCAGTCGAAGCCGGGCACCCATTCAGAATTTGGCAGATAAGGTATCCGCCTATTTTGTGCCCGCGGTGGTCATTATCTCCATAATCACATTTGCGGTTTGGGCCATTTGGGGGCCGCAGCCTGCCTATGTTTACGCTTTGATCAATGCCATTGCAGTTTTAATTATTGCGTGTCCCTGTGCATTGGGGCTCGCGACGCCGATGTCGGTGATGGTCGGGGTGGGTAAAGGTGCCCAAAATGGTGTGCTCATTAAAAATGCGGAAGCCTTGGAAAAAATGGCTGATGTGGATACTTTGATTATCGACAAAACGGGAACCATTACCGAAGGTAAACCAACATTTGACCATTTGGAGGCCTTTTCTGATGACTATTCAGATAGAGATTTGTTGCAATACGTTGTCTCCGTAAATGCCAATAGCGAACACCCTTTGGCACAGGCTACGGTAAATTATGGTAAGGAAAAAGATGTCAAGATTATAAAAACGGAGTCCTTCAATGCCGTCACAGGAATGGGGGTTGAAGGGAAGATCAAAGACGCTAAAATCCATTTGGGAAACCTCAAGTTGATGGAGAAAGCTGAGGTGGAAATTTCCGAAGACATGAAGAAAAAGGTCAAAAAAGCACAAGAAAAAGGGAAAACCGTTTCTTATTTGGCCATAGATGGAAAGTGTCATGGCTATGTGGCCATTGGCGACAAAATAAAGGAAACCAGTGCTAAAGCTATTAAGAATATCAAGGATAAGGGTATTTCTGTGATCATGCTCACCGGAGATAATGCCAACACGGCCAAAGCGGTGGCTAGCGAATTGCATTTAAATGATTTTAAGGCCGAAACCTTGCCCGAGGATAAAATGAAAGAAGTGGAGCGCTTGCAAAACGAAGGAAAGGTGGTTGCTATGGCCGGTGATGGTATAAATGATGCCCCAGCATTGGCAAAAAGTGATTTGGGCATTGCCATGGGTACTGGAACGGATGTGGCTATAGAAAGTGCCATGATCACTTTGGTAAAAGGCGACCTGCATGGCATTGTAAAAGCACGGAACCTTAGTAAGGCCGTCATGAAAAACATTAAACAAAACCTATTTTTTGCATTGATCTATAACACCATCGGTGTGCCGGTTGCGGCAGGGGTGCTCTATCCCTTCTTTGGGATTTTGCTTTCACCTATGATTGCTGCCTTGGCCATGAGCTTTAGCTCCGTATCGGTGATTGCCAATGCATTACGACTACGAACTAAATCAATCGACTAAAACTAAAATGGTAAAACGAACAACAGCGGTTAAGATTAGAAAGGCCCACCGATATTTGGGGCTCTTTTTAGGGATTCAATTCATCATGTGGACGGCCAGTGGTCTTTATTTCAGTTGGACTGATATTGATGAAATTCATGGAGATCATTTCAGAAATATGGATTATGAGCCTGCAGCTTTTGATGGTCTCATTGGACTTTCGCAAATCAATCTACCCGCTAAAATAAGTTCGTTGCGCCTAAAGGACATAGGAGGAAAACCATATTATTGGATCAATAATGCATATTTGGTCGATGCTAGGGACGGAAGTCTGAAAAAAGGTATTTCGGAACAGGAAGCACTGGCAGTTGCCCAGAAACAAATGTCACCTGAGTTAAAAGTGAAGAATGTTGAGGTGATTCAAGAAACGGACAAGCACCACGAGTATCGGGAACGGAAATTGCCCGCTTATGTGATTTCGTATGATTCCCCAGAGGAAATTAAGGCTTATGTCTCTGTGGAGGATGGTTCTTTTCAGGCCGTTCGGCACAGGAACTGGCGCTGGTTCGATTTTTTGTGGATGACCCATACGATGGATTATGAAAGTAGGGATAATTTCAATACCACCGTCCTTCGAGCCTTCTCCCTGATGGGGTTGATAACCGTTTTGAGCGGGTTCCTGCTATGGTTTATCAGCTCGCCTACAGTTCGAAAAGTAAAAAAGGGAAACAATAAGCACTAAAATTTTAATACCATGGAAAAATCAAAACGCTCAAACAAGGGAAATTACAAAACCCTTTTTATTATGCTGGCTTGCTCTTTCGTGGCAATGTACATCACAATGTATCTCAACACCTATGAGTTTGACCATGTATGGTTCAGTTTAACGCGATTCTATATGGTCTGTTTGGGAATAGCAGCAATGGCAGTCATAATGTGGTTCTTTATGCGCAAAATGTACACCGACAAGAAAAAGAATATGGCCATATTGCTAGGTAGTTTGGTCTTGTTTCTTGGCTCCCTATTTCTTGTGCGCGACCAAAAATCTACGGTAGGCGATGTGCTATGGATGAAGGCGATGATACCTCACCATTCCATTGCCATATTGACAAGTGAACGTGCAGACATCAAAGATCCAGAGGTAAAGAAACTGGCAGAGGAAATCATTGAGGCTCAGCGAAGGGAAATTACTGAAATGGAAAAAATGATTGAACGATTGCAGAACGAAAAAAAATAGTGTCATGAAAAAGAAAAACATCATATACATTGGGGTTGCTGTAGCAATTGGATTGTTAATAGGGTACTTTATATTTGGTGGCAATTCCGAAACCACCATAACGGATGAACATGACCATGGCACCGAAGCAGCATCGGGCCAAATGTGGACCTGTTCCATGCACCCACAGATTATGCAGCTAGAACCTGGGTCTTGCCCAATCTGCGGTATGGATTTAATTCCAGCTGATGCAGCAGGCGAAGGACTGTCGCATTCGCAAATTAGCATGACGACAAATGCCATGACCTTGGCGGGTGTGGAGACAGTGACAGTTGGTAAAGGAGGAGTCAGTAGTGGTCACGTAAAACTTTCTGGGAAAGTAGCGGTCAACCAAGAATCTGATGCCGTACAATCTGCATATTTTAATGGTAGAATAGAACGTTTGAACATCAATTATGAGGGTGAAGAGGTTAAAAGAGGACAACAATTGGCCACTATTTATTCCCCTGAATTGGTATCGGCCCAACAAGAATTGTTGACCGCAGGTAAATTAAAAGAATCCCAACCTCAGTTGTACAATGCTGTTCGAAACAAATTGAAATTATGGAAGTTGTCAGAGAGCCAAATCAATCAAATTGAGACCTCAGGGAAGGTGGTTGAAAATTTTCCGGTGTATGCCAATGTTTCCGGGGTGGTCTCTTCCATCATGGTGGAGGAAGGCGATTATGTAAAAACCGGTTCACCTTTGGTGAAAGTGGCCAATTTGAATTCAGTTTGGGCCATTTTTGATGCTTATGAAAATCAGTTGGCGCTGTTTAAAAAAGGGCAAACCCTGGAAGTATCTACCAAGTCATATCCCAATGAAATATTTCAGGCGACCATTTCCTTTATAGATCCTTTGCTCAACAATTCTAGCCGAACCTTGGAAGTCCGGGCAGAATTGGATAACAAAAAAGGCCTGTTGAAACCGGGAATGTTTGTTGTTGGTGAAATAAAAGCAGCAGAAACTATGACAATGGATGTGGTCACTGTTCCTGAAAGTGCCGTGTTATGGACTGGGGAACGTTCGGTGGTTTATGTGCAACCAAACCCCGGGGAATCCGTTTTTGAAATGCGGGAAGTAGCCTTGGGAAATTTGAGTAATGGAAGCTACCCAGTGGTTTCAGGTATTGAAGCTGGAGAAGAAGTTGTGGCAAAGGGCACCTTTACCGTGGATGCCGCCGCTCAATTACAAGGCAAAAAATCCATGATGAACAAAAGTGGTGGTGCAACCATGACAGGTCACGAGGGCCATGGAATGAAAATGGATTTTTCCAATGCCTTTGAAACTGGATTCAATGAGGTGATGGGCTCTTATTTAAAGCTGAAGGATGCATTGGTAGATTCGGATATGGATGGAGCAAAAAAATGGGCCAGTAAGGCATTACAAAAAGTGCAAAACCTAAAATCAATGGAGATGGATAAAATGGGCATGACTCATGTGGAAAAAATTGAAGAATACCTTTCCAATATCTCTGAAAGAAGCTCCATTGAGTCCCAACGAAAAGATTTTGTACTGTTGTCGGAGAACATGATTCTAATTGGAAACCAATTGAAGGGGTTGGACCAAAAACTGTATGTACAGCATTGCCCCATGGCGGACAATAACAAGGGAGCCAATTGGATAAGTGCCGAAAAGGAAATCAGAAACCCCTATTATGGAGAGGCTATGCTAACCTGTGGAAGCATTATTGATTCTATATCCAATTGAGGATTTTGCTATTTATAAAACTTTGTTTGCTAGAAATATGCAAATCAATGGAAATAATCTGTTGCAGTATGTATATGTTTAATGTGACGAAAGTCAAATAGGTCACAAAAGTTCACAAATCGTCAACATTTTGAAGCCAAAAAGCTGAACCTCCGTAAAACTGGGGCACCGAGAGAGAAGTTCGATTCTTGCCGGCACTATTCATAATACAAACTTCAAAAATTTAACACGTTATTCTAAGGACTAATTTTCTATTTGATTACTTACCATTCATATATGTATCAGTTTAATATTTTTTAGTTAATTTTAGAATCTACGAAGGCAGAAAACCACTATTGGTCTGTATTTCGGTTAGTTACAAAACATAAGCAAGGTAAAAGCTAATAAAAACAAGGGGTAGAGATTGGAGTTCGAATCCTTCCGCGATCACCGTTAATCAAAGGGCCTCAGAGAGCTTATCTTTCTGAGGCCTATTTTTTTACAAATAAATGCTTGATTTTATTTGATGTCAAATGAAGTTAAAATTGAAAACTATTGAATATAGTGTTTTTGATTTTTTAAAGATTTGGTCTTAAAACGGCTTCTAAACATTTCGGTGTAAAGGGGAAGATGCTAATTTTGCTTGGATGTAACACTTCTGAAACCAATTCTTATCACTCGCATCTAGTAACACAAGAGTTAAATCCTCCAATTGCATGTCTTTAGGTTTACCTCGGTGTCCCTTGGAGGATGCGTTGTGATGAATTGTGATAATTCATATCCATATGAGTGAAGACTCTTTGAAATTTATATTTCTCGCGTAAAAAAATAGCAAATGGTCTTCATAGACTTGAATTGTAATATCAGGATAGAAAAGTTTTACAACAAGTTTTACTTAATAGACAACAAAAGTAGGAAAATACCTCACGCATGTATCTATGTTTGAACAATATTCAACTGATAAACAGCATGCAAACGAAAAAAACGACCCCACTTTTGATTTTTCCTCAGATTGACTATTCCCCTAATTAATTACCAATATATTTTCCAAGAATTATTTTTCTCGAATAAAGACCAAAACTCGTAGGGAAGTTGGAAAAAAATAACATTTCTATCAAAACATAAATTAAGAATCTACATGGCAAAAGTATCCATATGTTGCTCACACATTAAAGATATTAAAATCAAAAAACTAGCCTCATGAAAAAAATTATATTCTTACTTGCACTTAATTGTTTTCTTTTCCATCAGACCTCCTTTTCTCAAGGTTTGTCAGGCTCTAATGTTGAATTTGTAGAACTTTCTTCATCAACAAGTGTAAATAATTCTGATGATGAACTTGATGCTACTCCAGCACGCCTGGCTATAACGTAGAATTTGAAATAGGTAGTAGTTCTAATATGTATGTAGATGTAGACGGTAATAAAATTGTATTTGGAGCTAGAAATAGTTCTATTCTAACTGTTGATGATATAACATTTAATTTTTCTGGAGGGGCCTTTGGAAGTATTACCGGTGCTTCATTCAATTCCGGAGCTTCTACTGGAACTAATACTTCTGGTGTTTCTGCATCCTTTACAGGTTCAAGCGTTACACTATCCGGTTTACAGAATAAAAATTTTGCCCAAGGGTTTGCCTTAGGTCAAATGGGTACTTTGGTTTTTGATATAACAACAATTGGAGCTAGCTGTTCCGCTCCAACAGCTGCAGCCACAAGTGCAGTATTTGGAACTGAAACAGAGTCTAGCCTGACATTATCAAGTTTTGCGGCACCGGCTGGTGGTGCAGATGGCTATACTGTTTATGTGAATAGCACTAATAGTTTTACGGCCCCAAGCGATGGCGATCAACCTATAGCAGATGTCACTTGGAATGACTCAGGGCAACAACCCATTTATTTTGGGACATCAACTTCGCCAAATATTACGGTATCCGGTTTAAACCCTAATACGACCTATTATTTTCAGATTTATGCATACAACGATTGTTCAGGTACGGAAACCTATGAGAATACAGGGTTAAATGTTAGTGATGTATCCGGTGTAGCTGGAGTTAATTTAAGTACTAATCCTACAATTACCTACTCTGTGGATGGAAATGTAGCTTCCAATGACTTGGCAACAGATGGTGAATTAGGTTCTGTTTCAATCAATTCTTTTGATTTACAAACCTTTGCTGTTAATGCTTCGGATACAAAACTAACTGGAGGTTTACAGGTTTTAGTGTATAATACATTAAGACAACTAACCTATGAGGACGGTGTTAGTTCTCCCGTTGATGGCATGATTATTCAATCCTCGGATGGAAGTGAATTTTCTCTTTTACAATTTGATTTCCATGATTGGGGAAATTACGATGGGGCTACCTATGAAGTGGAAGGGTTTAAAGATGGTAGTTCTGTAGGAACAGGTACATTTTCAGGAAATACGACTAGTGTTTTTGTCACTGTAAATCAGGGCGATGAATTAGGTATTTCTTTTCAAGATGTAGACAGGGTAAGAATAAGTCAACAGTCAGGAACTAACAATTCTTACATCGGATTAAATAATATCCTAGTAGGAGAAGCTGTTAGCTGCTCAGCACCCATAGCAGCACCCACATTAGCAGTATTTGGAACAGAAACAGAGTCTAGCCTGACATTGTCAAGTTTTACGGCACCGGCTGGTGGTGCGGATGGCTATGCTGTTTATTTGAATAGCACTAATAGTTTTACGGCCCCAAGCGATGGTGATCAACCGATAGCAGATGTCACTTGGAATGGTGCAGGACAACAACCTGTTTATTTTGGTACATCAGCTTCACCAAACATTACGGTTTCAGGCTTAGAAGGAAGCACAACGTATTTCTTTAGAATATATTCTTACAACGATTGCTCAGGCACGGAAACCTATGAAACCACAGGGTTAGATGCAAACGATACAACGGCAAACTCCGCCCCAACTCAAAACGCAAATACAGGTTCTGCACTTAGTGAGGGTGGTACAGATATTATTTCCAGTACCGAACTAGAATTTGATGATGCGGAAGAAGCAGATACCGATATTACATATACACTCGATAGTACACCTTCTAATGGTATACTTAGAAATAACACCACACCATTATTAGCTGGAGGTACTTTTACTCAAGACGATTTAAATAACAACAGGATTGACTATGTACATAATGGAGGTAATACTACTTCAGATAGTTTTCAATTCGATGTCAGTGATGGTCAAGGAGGTTCAGTAGATAATCAAACCTTCAGTTTTACGATAGCAGCAATTAATGATGCACCTACAGTTTCCTCGGTAAGTTTTTCGGGAAACTTGACAGTAGGCCAGACCCTAACAGGGAGCTATATTTATGACGACCAAGAGGGCGACGCCGAAAGCGGAACCACCTATCAATGGTATCGCTCCGATGACGGAGCAGGTGCCAACAAGGCGGCCATTTCCGGAGCTGTCAATGACACATATGTATTGGTAAATGATGATTTGGCCAAATACATCAGTTTTCAAGTGACACCCAGTGATGGTTCGGATTCGGGCGGTCCCGAAGAAAGTGCTTTGGATGGACCGATTGCTTCCACGCCCAATAATTCCCCGACCGTTACATCCACGTCTATAACATCAGCAACTGCGCAATCACTGTATTACTATGATATTAAAGCATCAGATGCCGATAACGATGTGATCACTTGGACGGCAAACACCGTCCCTACTTGGTTGACCTTTACCAGTGGCACACTGCAGACCAGTTTTGTAGGTACTGGTGCCATGCCCGCCAATACAGGGGATGGGGTGAATCAGTCTCCGGATGGGACCAGTGCTTCCAGTACAGTCATTCGAACAGGCACTGCCGCCCATGGTGACAATAAATTGTTTTTCACCGATACCGAAGAGTATGGGATTCGCTATGTTGATGAGAGCGGAAATGTGCAAACCTGGTATCAAGGGGATGGAACTTACACGAATCTAAATCCCGTCGGTATTGCCTATGATGTGGTCAATGATGCCGTGTATGTAGGAGATTATGCCAAGACGGACATCTTGAAAATTGATAATACAGGTACTCGAACACTGTTGTCCAATTTGCCAGAAGCGTTTATGTTAAGGCTGCTGGTCAATGCAAGCGGATCTAAACTGTATGTGTCTGCGCGAGGAGGTATTTATGAAATTGACCTTACCAACAATGACCCCAATACGAACTGGACGCGTGTCGTCGGCACAGGAACCATGGGGTATAGTGATACAGGTAACGCATCAACCTCACAAGTTTCTCAACCGCATGGTATGGCGTTTGACAGTGCAGGGCGTTTGGTGTTTACCGACCGATTCAACGACATCATCAGGCGGGTTGATTTAGCGACAGACACCATTGAAACCATAGCAGGTACGCAAGGGGCAGGAACGGAAGCTGGTGATGGTGGACCCGCAGTCAATGCGACTTTTGCCGACCCATCTGGATTGGTCATTAACCAGCACGATGAAATTTTTATTTCCGAGCGGTTGAGCAAACGGATACGAAAAATTGGTACCAACGGTGATATTGATACATTTTTTACAGTTTCTTCCGGTGGTTTTGCAGACGATTTAGTAATATCCGATGCAGGTGAGCTGTACTTATTGACGACCACACTTATTGCACGGGTAGCAACCAAGGCTGAATTAACCGGTACGCCAACCAATGCTGATGCAGGTATCCACAACGTTGCACTTACACTTAGCGACGGTATAGATAATGTGCCTTATAATTTCCAAATCACGGTTCAAGCGATTAATACTGCTCCAACCGATATTACGATAGATAATAACAGTATCGGGCAGAGTGCTACAGGTGTATCCGCCACGGTAGGTGCATTGTCCACCATCGATGCTGATGCTGGAGATTCGCATACCTACACGTTGGTATCGGGAACTGGTGATACAGATAACGGTAGTTTTACTATCAGTGGAAACACATTAAGAACCAATAGCTCATTAGTGGAGGGTAGTTACAGTGTTAGAATCAATACCAGTGATGGTACGGATGATTTTGCCAAGGAATTTACCGTTGACGTCACCGATGATGTTGCACCCGTAGGCTACACGGTAACCATTGATCAAGACCCCATAGTTAGTTCTAATCATACTTCCGTCAGTTTTACTATTGTCGGTGCAGAAGTTGGTGCGGATTACGACTATACCTTCAGTAGCAACGGTGGCGGGACAAATGTTACTGGTTCGGGAACCATTGCTACCGCAACCGATCAAATAACAGGTATTGACCTTAGTGGTCTTGGTGATGGAAATATCACACTGTCTGTAACGCTTACCGATACTAATGACAACGAAGGGATTCCAGCCACTGACAACAAAACAAAGGATGTTGTGGAGCCAGTACCTACTTTGGTGATTGCTGAATCCATATACTTTGGACCTTTCACAATTCGATTACAGTTTTCAGAACCTGTTTTTGACCTAGCCCCCAATCCAGTGTTGATTGCACCAGGGCCAGGCGGGGAACAAATGGCGACCTTGGGTTCACTTCAAGAGGTGACCGCAGGATTGGCCTATGACATTCAGGTCACTCCATTGGTGCCAGGTGAAATCGTCTTCTTTAATGATCTTTATGGCATTGCCAGGGATGAAGCTGGAAATCAGACCATACCCTTGGGGTTCGTGAACGGTACATATTATGATTTGGATACAGACAATGATGGTATTGGAAATAGTACAGATACCGATGACGACAACGACGGTACACTTGATACCGAAGATGATTTTCCTTTGAACCCCGATGAAGATACCGATTCGGACGGAGACGGAACAGGTGATAATGCCGATGAGGATGACGACAATGACGGCACACCTGATTCTGAGGATGCCTTCCCATTGGACGAGACCGAGGATACCGATACGGATGGTGATGGAACCGGTGACAATGCCGATAATGATGATGATGGTGATGGTTACACGGATGAAGAGGAAGAAAACCAAGGGACTGATCCCAAGGATAATACCAGTATTCCAGAGGATGTAGATGACATTGATGATGACAGGGAGGATGATACAATGGCTAAGCCAGCATTGGTCCCTGCTCAAGCTTTTACCCCTAACGGTGATGGCAACAACGACACCTGGATAGTCCCCGGGATAGACAATTACCCCAACAATGTGGTTCGTGTTTACAACCGATGGGGGCATGAAGTATTTGCCGCCCAATCCTACCGCAACGACTGGGGAGGATTCTACAAGAATAACAGGGAACTGTTGCCCGCGGGCTCTTACCTATACGTGATCAACCTGGGCAATGGACAGCCACCGTTACAAGGCTGGATATTCATCAACTATTAACCAACCAAAACACAAAAAACACTAGATAAAGACATGAACTTAATTCATAAAATACAGATCATAGTGGCCGTTATTGGCTGTTCCTTATTGAGCAATGCCCAGCAGGATCCCAACTATACTTTTTTTCGTTATAACATGAACATTTATAACCCGGCCTATGCAGGAAGTTCTGAGGCTACAGAGTTCTCCTTGGGAATAAGGAGTCAATGGGCAGGTGTGGAAGGTGCACCTGAAAGCCAAAGTGCTATTTTTGGAATGCCCTTGGGAAATAATATTGGTATTGGAGCCTCTATCCTTAATGACAAGACCTTTATTGAGCAACAGACTTGGATGGCCATAGACATATCTTACTCCATCCGGTTAAATCAAGAAGTTCAATTATATTTTGGTATCAAGGGTAGTGCAAATTCCTACGATGCCAATACTGAAGGACTGATTACCTACGGTGTTGGACAAGATGCTACATTGGACAACTATGAAAGTCGTTTTACCCCAAATGTGGGAGCAGGTGCCTATTTGAAACACGATAGATACTTTGTATCCCTTTCCGCTCCCAGATTATTGACTCCCGAACGCCTAAAAGAAAATAATGGTCAGGTCTACTTGGGAGAAGATCGTATACATGCCTATCTAAGTGGCGGCTATACTTTTTTATTGGGGAGGACCCTGGACCTCAAGACCACGGGAATGCTCCGATATGTGGATGCTTCCCCGGTTTCAGTGGAATTTACTGGTGTACTGGACTTTGGGGAACGTTTTGAGTTTGGAGCCGGATACCGTTATAATGAAAGTATAAGTGGGCTGGTACTGTTCAACATCAGCAGCGGTTTTAACTTGGGCTACGCCTATGAAACCTCTACTCAGAAAGCAATTGATGGTATTGACAACAACACTCATGAACTGTTCATGCGATTGGCGCTATAAATTAAATCTTTCTCAATTAATGAATTCTATGGAGTTAGCAATTTCCGATTAAGGGTATGGCCAAATTCATGCCATGCTTGTTTGCATAAATCACAACATATAATTTTAAATTAATGTGCTGAAATTGTTTTTCAAATTTGAAAATACGATAGTTTGTTGGGCAAAAACAAAACGATTGATTTCTCAATGTCAAGAACAGTCCGTACTACGCTTTCATTCATTTTTTAAACAGTAGAACCAATTCGAAAAACACTGAATTAACCTTAGAGCGTAAAACTATATAATTGCTGTGCAACCACGGCGCAGAGATAAATCCGTTCATTCCCCTAGAGAGAACTCAATATCGTACAGTAATGGAATGGTAATTTTTTTAGATACAACTCCGTTTCTTTTATACAATCAAGTCCTGAACCCAATAGGTTTTATTTCATATGATATTGCTTCGTTCGTTAGCTGTATGAAAGTCATAATATTGTATCTTACATGGGTTTAACAAGACCATGTTGAATACCACCATAACCAACATATTTATGAAAAAGCTCTGTATTCTTTTCTTTATTCCATGGGCTATCCTATCCCAAAACAGCAGCATTTCCGATAAACAAAACCTCGAGCAGCTGGGAGTCGATGATTATACATTACTGTTTACGGAAAACGATGTAAGCTATTTTCAATTTTGGTTCAGTAAGGATAAAAAACCAGCTGTATTGGCACTCCACTCTCTTGAGGATTATAACGATCCCCTTTTCTTGTTTGTAGAAAACAAAGAATGGAACGAATACGCGAAGAAAAACTATGCGCATCCGGATACATACGTAAACTTTGTGCACCCGGACCAAGTGGAAAAAATACAGTTGAAGATTGTTGAACATCCTCTTTTTGCCGACTATGTGAAAGATTCTCCCAACCATCTCAACATTTATCATTATCCACGAGGTATATTCTTTAAAAACAATATCATGACAGGTGAATTGGAGAAAAGGCAAAAGCCAATGTTACTGACAGGGTTGGAAAAAAAATACAGTGAAAGCGCAGGTGAGTTTGCTTGGCGCTTAAAACCCCTTGTAAGAATTTCTGACTATCAAGGCACGACCATAAACGAGGTGTTGGCCGCAGGCAGGGAACTAACAGAAGATATTGGCTATAAAGCGCAAATTGCCCTTGATAAGGTTAGGGAGGAAGAAAGAATCAGAAAAGAGGCAGAGGCGGAAAGATTACGGATAGCAACCTTGAGAAAAAAAGGATTTGTGTACTTTCCCAAACCATACTTTTCGAAGATAGGTGTATACCGAGACGGGGTAGATGAGACGGAAAGAACCATGTACATGGAAATTTTTCACGGAGATTTCAACGCAGTATGGGAGGCATTACAGGAAAAGGACAGAAGTAAGAATTTAGCGGAACTTTTCTTTGAAGGCAGTTCCATTAAACGTTTTATAGAACTTTATTCTTCTTTTGCCATAAACTATACCGCAGAGTGCCAGGAGACTTTAGGTTTGGACTATGATATTTTACAGTTGAGCTCCACTTTCAAGACCTCCACACTTTCAGGTCAGGAAGTTTCTTCAAATACTACGGATATGGGTACCCTCCATATCGACAAACGATTTTCACAGAAATTTCAGAGTTACTATAGTACATACGCCGATTCATTTGGTTCTACAGTAAGAACTGAAATGAAAAACTTTATAAAAACACATGGCTGTGATTGTAAGGCTGTTGACCAACTGGCAGAAAACCTATTGAGGTTTACACGATTGGAACCCTCTTTACAAGCTGCCCAAATACCGCCTAAAGGCAAGGATTGTGACCATATTAAGTAAAAAGCATCACAGGGCCTCCGCGAGTTTATCTTCCTGAGGTTTATTTTTCCTTATTCCTTCAACTTAAAGCACAACTTAAGATATTGCTTGGTTAGGTAGGGTATAACCTAAGGAGATACCATTTCTTTAATAAGTACTGGGAAGTACACGAAATTCCAGATAGATATTCCAAGAATAGCAAATGCTAATTACTATTTACTTAATTTTAAGACGTTAAAAAGGATAAGGCCATAGTCCAATGGGCTGCCTTGGAAGTTTTGACATCAGCATAATAAAACAATCACTCTAAAAACCACGATTGGGTTGTAGCAATTGCCGTTGTTTTAAAAGAGGGGAATCAATTTATTTGGCAGAAGTAACTAAAGATCCAACAAACCAAGTTTAGTCATTACATAAAATGAACAAAAAATCCATTGCAGTCCTACCCTTTGTTAACATGAGCAATGATATTAACAATGAATATTTCTGCGACGGATTAACGGAGGAGATCATCAATGCATTGGCAAAAATCAAACAGCTTTCCGTTACCTCACGTACATCCTCATTTTATTTTAAAAATAAGACAGTTACCGTGGAAAAGATAAGGGAGAAGCTAAATGTGGCGACTTTTATCGAGGGCAGTGTACGAACATCCAAGAGAAAAATGCGCATTACGGTGCAAATGATCGATACTTTGGAGGACTTTCATTTTTGGTCGGAGGTCTTTGATAGAAACCCGGAAGATGTATTCGAGATACAAGAAGAAATAAGTCATTTTATTGCTGAAAAATTACGCGAGCATATCGGTCATCTCGAAATTGAAGATAAACTAATTGAGCGTTACGAGGTCCCTGTACCTGTTTACAGAGAATATTTAAAAGGTAGGTATTATTTAATGAAATTGGATTATGATAGTTCATTAAAGGCCATCGAAATTTTTAAAAGCATTATAGAGAGATCACCAAACTTTGTAAACCCTTATTTAGATATTAATCAGGCCTATACTTTTATGGGAACCATGGGATTATTGCCAGCATTTGAAGCTTTTCAAAAGGCACAGTCCTTTTTTGAAAAAGCAAGGTCCCTAAGTCCTAATTCATCTAGAGTACAATTAAATTTGGCCTGGATAGAATGTTGGCAAAATTGGAACCTAAAAAAAGCGTACGAACATGCAAATAAAGCTTTGGAGACGCAACCTACGGATGAAATTTACCTGACCATTTCAAATTTATTAACTGTTGAGGGCAAATTAGGTCCTGCCCAAAATTATATAGATAAAGCGTTGGAATTGGATCCTTTTTCTTCAATAAACCATCATTACAAGGGGTTTCTGTATTATCTACAGGAAGATTATGACAAAGCAAAGCGCTACTTGGAAAAGGCATTGGAATTAAACCCTAATTTACCTTTTCCACCTATTTATATTGGAAATAGTTTATTGTTATCGGGCAAGCCGATTGAAGCTTTAAGCTACTTTAATACACTATCGGGCATTTCTATAAAAGACCTTACTAAATTAGGAGGTAAAACCATGTGCTATGCCGTTCTTGGCGAAAGGACCAAATGTGATGATGGTATAAAAGAACTGGAAAGTTACCTAACATCCGACCTTGTTGAAAAAGCACTGATTTTCCTAATTCTGGTTTATGCTTTATTGGAGAATGAAGACAAGGTTTTGGAATATGTAAAAGAAGCCTTTAACAACCATTTACCTTTAGTTTTATTGTTAAATCCATCCCCTGTTCTCAAGTCTTTTAAAAACAACCAACATTATAAGGATATTATGCTAAGGGCAATTCCTGACAATGTAAATTACAAGCAGAAAAAAAAATACAAACAAGCCTTACTGGATACTAACGAAGTTACTAGGTACAGCAAAGAGTTAAAACAAATTATGATGGACTATAAGCTGTATTTAAATCCAGACCTATCATTAAAAGATTTGGCATCTTATTTAGACCTTCCTGCCAATTATGTTTCTCAACTATTGAACTTGGGGTTTCAGAAAAACTTCTCAGAGTACATCAATACTTTTAGGATAAACGAGTTTAAAGAGCGTATTCTTCTCGAGGAAAACAAAGGGTTGACCATAATGGCGATAGCTTATGATAGTGGGTTTAACTCTAAAACGGTTTTCAACACATTCTTCAAAAAAATAGAAGGTGTAACACCTAATGCCTATCTAAAATCCCATCGGTAAATTGGTTCGGATTTATAATCTGGAACTTTTACTTTATCGTTTAGAGCTAGTATTGCCATGTAACAATGGAAATCAATTTTGAAAAAAAAGCTCAAATACTTAGTTAAAACAGTTGCGGTACTTGTATTGCTGTCGATCATAACGATCACCGGTGCTTACTTGTGGCCCACATCGGTATTGCCAACACCAAGAGTTTATACTAAAACAATGATCAATAATATAAATATTGTTGATGTTGAAACAGGTAAAACTGCCTACAATCAATTTGTACTGATAGAAAGTTCCAGAATAACAAGAATAGATAGCGTACCATTTAAACCCATTGATAATTCATTGCGTATAGATGGCACCGGTAAATATTTAATACCTGGATTATGGGATATGCACACCCATTCCAACCAACACTCTGAATGGTTGCACCATCCGCTTTACATTGCAAATGGCGTTACGGGCGTACGGGATATGTCTGGCCAATTGAATGAGAAAGATAGCTATTGGGTGGGCAGTAAGGAGCGTTTACAGTGGAATAAAGAACTGGAGAATAACACTAGGGTCTCGCCCAGGTACGTATTGCAAAGCAGTTATCAAATGGATGGTGAAAAAGCAATACCGGAAAATTCCCCCAATTTTTTTAAACTGAAGAACCGTTTACAAGTAGACTCCCTGTTACAATTTTATAAAAACGAAAAGGTAGATTTTATAAAGATTTATGCGCAGTTACCAAAAGACATTTATTTAGATCTGGCTAAAAAAGCACCTATCTATGGTTTACATATAGCCGGCCATAAACCCATGTTTCTTAGTTTGGAAGAAGCTGTGGACTCTGGCCAAAGGAGTTTTGAACATGGACGCATTTTTTTGTACGAGTGTTTTCCCGAAGCCGATAGTCTAAAAAACCCCAATAATTGGAAAGATTATTTCTCTAGATCCAAAAAAAAGATGGTCAAGCAGTTTGACAGTGTTCGAGCAAAGGAGTTAATGGTTGTAATGCGTAACAATAAAACCTACTGGGTCCCAACTTTACAGACCTTAAAGTTTGAAGCATTGGCACATAAAGATAGTTTTACTAACAATGAAAATTTAAAATACATAACTAAGGTTAGAAAAAAACTCTGGTGGCAATATGATGTAGACAACAACAAAGAAAAGAATATCGAAAATGAAGGAGTCAATGTAAGCGAACAGTTTTATGAAGCTTCGAAAAAACAAGTGGCTATGGCCCATAAATTGGGTGTGCCCATCATGGCAGGTACCGATGTTATTACCGATAGTTATGTATTTGCAGGTTTTAGTTTACACAATGAACTCTACGAATTAACCTCATGCGGTTTATCAAATGTAGAAGCTTTGCAAAGTGCAACCATAGTTCCTGCAATTTTTTCAAACGTAGAGAAGGATTACGGAACCATTGAAATAGGCAAAAAGGCGGATCTGGTCTTATTGGATAAAAATCCTTTAGATGATATTAAAAATACAAAAAGCATCAAAGGAGTGTTGTTGAACGGTGTGTATTACGATCAAGGAAAAATCTCGGAACTCAAAAAATTCTCAGAAAGGGCGGCATCAAGTTTTCATATGAATGTGAAAACACTGGTAAGCTTAATCAACAGTCCGTTGATACGCGTACAGTTTGCAGATTAATTATTCCGTAGAACCTTAAATAGATGAAGGGATCATGAATCAATGGATCAAGGCATTATTTGAAAAGTATGAAATTAAGAAACGATATAGAATAAATAAAGACTGATAAGAAACCGAAGTCTTCCAAAAATAATTTCAATGAATATTTGGGACTTAGAAAAAGCAATTTATTGTAAAAGGGCAATGATTTGGTTTGTAATTGCACTTAAACCTCATTTTTGACGTCCCTGTACTTTTCCTTTTACTATTTAAAAGTGAAACGTTGCTTTGTTTAATAATGGATATCAAGAAAAAACAAACCATGGAAAAGATGGAACCTAAAAAAAGTAAAAAAGGCGTAAAACTGGGAATTGGAATTGTTCTTGGAACCATAGTGGGCTATATAACATCAAATATGCAATTATGGTTTGTTTTAGGGATTGCCATCGGGGCCGCTTTAGAATATGGAGTTCAACAAAAATCTTAATATATGAAAACGATACATTATTTAATATTCTCTGCATTAACATTGGCTCTGAATGCTTGTAACCATAAAGAACAAAACTCAAAAGTTAATAAAGAAGCAAGTTTAGAAGGAATTTATCTTGGTCAAAAACCACCAGGATTAAGGCCTATACCATTCGCTCCAGGTCTTGTATCTACTGAAATTTATGAGTACGATGGTGCATTCTCAAAAGATATGAAGGCGTTTTATTTTATTAGAAGAGGAGAGGAAAATAAAACATCAGCCTTTTACGAATACAAATATAATGACACTAACGGCGAATGGGAAAAATCAGAAATAGCATCTCCATGGATTGGACGACCAGTAATTTCACCAGACGGTGAAACCATGCATTTAGGGGATAATTATTTAAAAAGAACAGCATCAGGATGGTCTGAATTAAAAAAGCTGGAACCACCTACTGTAAGTAATGATTCAATGTATATTATGCGTCTTTCATCATCTACAAATGGCACATATTTCTTTGATACTTATAAAGAAAATGATTCAACGTTTCCAATTCGCTATTCACGTCTGATAAACGGAAAGCATGAAGAGCCAATAGCTTTGCCAAAAGCAATAAATACAGGAACTTTTTTAAGTCATCCTTTTATAGCTCCAGATGAATCCTATTTATTGTTCGATGCTATAAGGGAAGATGGTTATGGTGATTCTGATATTTATATCAGTTTTAAACAAAACGATGGTTCTTGGGGTAATGCTATTAATTTGGGAGATAAAATAAACACTGATGCTTGGGAAGCCTCTGCAAGTATAACGCCAGATGGCAAATACCTATTCTTCAGTAGAAATGTAGGTTCAGACGATTTTGAAAACGTAGATATCTTTTGGGTGGATGCGAAAGTTATCTTTTCACTTGAAAATCGTCATTAAAAAATATAATTTATCAATAAATACATCATTAATCTAAAAACGAACAATTATGACATCGATTAAAATGAAAACAATCAAAAAACAAATTTTATTAAGAATGGCTTGTGCCGCTTTTGCATTGGTATCAAGCACAACATATGCACAAAACACATATCAAGAATCAACAACACAAAGAGATGGTTTTATCATCGAATTCGCAGTGGGTGGAGGTATTATCAGTATAGAAGACAGTGCTGGTATTCAAACTTTCGACAAATCCCAGGGAACCTTTGTTTTTCCAGATCTAAAGCTTGGCCACATGTTAAATGAGAATTTCGCCATTACCGTCGCCATGCCAGGAAATATTTACGAATTTCAGGACAATGATAGGAATTTCGGAGGTTTTATTCCCTCTGTACAATATTGGGTAAAAGATCGTTGGTGGATACATGGGGGAATTGGTTTAGCCATAGATTCGCCAGCACTTTATGATATTAAAGAGGATATAAATGACGATTGGAACTTTGGTTGTGCCGTTATGGCAAGTACAGGTTATGAAATTTATAAAAAGAGAAACTTCGCACTTAATGTGCAGTCCAAATTGGTTTTGGGCCGTGTATCTTTAGAAGGAGATGCACATAGAGATGCAGCCATCTTTAATATAGGATTAGGGTTCAGTTGGTTATAGTTCTTACATTGAATGAGTTTTAAGTACTAACACCAATAATAATCTATTTATAAGTAATCTATATATTCAACTAGTATGCCCTAACCAAATTATTTTGGTTTGGGCATATGAATATACTAACTATGGATATCGACACTTTAAAATATAGACCCAAGCATAGTGATATTCATAAAAACCTTTAAAAGAATGAAATTTATTTTAATGACCAGTTTACTGTTAGTGATGGGATGCACAAATACCTCCAAGTCCAAAGAAGTATCGGCGAAAAAAGAGACCCAAGAAAACCTAATAGCTATTTTGGATACTATTTGGCAAACGGAGCAAGGACCAATACGATTAAGGGATTCTATTGGTAGAGCAGTAGGTTTTGAATCAGAAGCCTTTAAAAAGCAAAACGAGATTTATCATAAAAACCATGATAAAAACGAAAAAAAAGTTTTACAAATTTTAGATTCTATTGGCTGGCCGAGTAAAGAAATAATTGGTGAACAGGGCAACTTAACTATTTGTAATGTATTACAACATTCTAGTTTAGAAGTGCGCGAAAAATACTTGCCCCTAATGCGAAAGGCGGTTAAGGACAAAGAACTGTCAGCTCGTTTTTTGGTCAGAGCAGTGGATCGGATAGCAACCGATAAAAATGAACTTCAAATATATGGCCAACAAATGAAGTACTATCCAGAAAGTCAGAGTTTTAATTTGTGGCCCATTAAGGACCCGGAAAATTTAGAAAAAAGAAGGGCAGAGATGGGGCTGGATTCAATATCGGAATTCTTAAAACGTAAACGGGTAGACTTTAAATGGGACCTAGAAGAACAGATCAAAAGATCTGAAGAATTTATTTTGGCAAAGGAAAATGCAAACCAATAGGAGAAGTCGTATCCAAACTGCAACGGTTGTGGTTATTCTTTTTATAATTGGAACACTTCTCAACATTCCATTCAGCAGAGAATTAAAAAGACTAAAAATCGAAGCTGGTGATACAAGCGTAGCACTATCGGATTCAATTGCTACGGATTTAGTTCAAACAAGTATTTATGGCCTTGTTTTGGGTGTTGTTTTGATTTTTATTGGCTTATGGTTGGCTAAGAATGCACAATTGGGAGCACCGGTAATAGAAAATATCTTTTCGGATACAACAGATATAAAATATCAAGATTTTTTTAAAAAGCTATTGTTTCCGATCGGTCTTAGTGTAGTCCTGGCACTTGTATTACTAATGGCCCATAAAGTAACAAGAGCTTATTTTCCTGTGGAAATAATTATTGAAAGACCTTCAAAACCGTTTTACGCCATTGTGTCATTTTCAGCAGGAATTACGGAAGAGATTATGTTCCGGTTTGGCTTAATGTCTTTGGTCGTAGCCTTGATTCAGCTTTTTAGAAAAGCAAAAACGCCTTCGATAAGCGTGGTTTGGACGGGAATTATTGTATCTGCGGTATTTTTTGGTTTAATCCATTTACCATTATCAAAAAGCTTTTCTGGTCTTAGCTTGGTTTCCGTTAGTTCTACGATGATAGGCAACCTTATAACAGGGTCTTTTTTTGGTTGGGTATATTGGAAACGTGGTTTGCTCGCAGCAATAATTGTACATGTTGTTTGGGATTTGGTCTTTCATGTGGTCGGCTCTCCCTATATGTGAAGAATAGTGTTCCGATTATAAAACACGAACGTTTAATAGCTTGATTAACGTCAATTTTGCTATATATAATCATAATTATGAAAGCAGCCATTTTTACCCGCTACGGTGCGCCAGAAGTTATCCAGATTGTTGATACAGAAAAACCATCACCAAAACCAGACGAGGTTTTAGTGAAAATCGAAGCATCTTCCGTAACTAGGGCCGATACCATGATTCGCCAAGGAGTCCCAAAATTTGGCAGATTATTTTTAGGACTCATCAAGCCAAAAAATACGGCTTTGGGCACCGGGTTTTCTGGAGTTGTGGAAGCTGTAGGTTCGCAAGTCACCAAATTTAGGATAGGCAGTGTCGTTTTTGGCGAAAAATTGTTTAGCGAAGGGAGTAATGCAGAGTATTTATGTATGTCAGAAGATTTGGTAATTGCGCATAAGCCTAAATCAATATCCCATTCCGAAGCTGCTCCGATTTGCGATGGTTTTTTAACCTCCTACAACTTTCTAAAAGATATAGCCAAAATAAAATCGGGTCAGCATGTTTTGGTCAATGGTGCTTCGGGGAGCTTGGGAAGTGCAGCCATACAATTGGCAAAGATAATGGGAGCGAAGGTTACAGGAGTCTGTAGCGCAAAGAACATTGATTTTGTGCTGGCGTTGGGAGCAGATGAAGTATTGGATTACACCAAAGTAAAACTGGACGAGCTTTCTTGTACATACGATGTTGTTTACGATACTGTTGGAAAATTATCGTATAAAACCTTTAAAACCCTTATAGGTTCCAATGGTCTTTTTATGACACCGGTATTGAACGGGGAGGTTCTATGGCATATGTTATGGCGTCCAAAGAAAGTAAAGTTTGCCGCAACGGGCGTAAAAAAGACCAAGGAGTTAAAACGGTTGTTCGAGGAATTGGTTCAATTTTTCGAACAGGGAAAACTACACACCAATATTGACAATACTTTTAAACTTTCCGAAATAAAATACGCGCATCAATACGTGGAGACAGGTCGTAAAGTCGGGAACATTGTTATTAAAAATTCATAAATCATCAACACGTGCTTAGCGCGGTCAAAGCATTAAAAAACGAACAAGTTATGTTATTTAAATCACCAGAGGGAAAATCAAAAATATTAAGTCTCTACAACAGAAAACTTCAAGAACTCAATGTCGGTCATTCAGAAAAATTAGTGGACACCAAGTTTGGCAAGACCAATGTTGTATGTGTCGGCGACGCCAACTTGCCACCACTTGTTTTAATACATGGTACGGGAGGCTGCGCCCCTCAGATTCTGGATTCCTTCCCTAGTTTAGCATCACAATATTGTGTGTATGCAGTAGATGTGCTCGCACAACCCAATAAAAGCGCTGAGACCAGATTGGACATGAAGTCTTTGGATTACGGTAAATGGCTTATTGAGGTAATTATAAAACTACGGTTGACCAATGTAACCTTGGCAGGTTTTTCCTTTGGGGGATTGATCGCGTTAAAAGCATTGGAGTATAACCAAACCCCGATCAAACAAGTGTTCTTGATTGCACCAGTTTATATTGTAAACGGCAATCCCATTATTAATGTATGGAAAATGTTTATTCCATTAAAAAAATTCATCAAAACAAACAATCAGGCATACATTAAAAAAGTAATGGACGCACTTTTTTCCGAATATGATGGTTTTGCATTGGTCTTTATGTCAACGGTATTTCAAAACTGCAATATGGACTTTTCGCCGCTACCTGTAATTTCTAAAAATCGGGCAAAGAACATAAAAACTCCCATCTCCATTTTTGCGGCAGAGCAGGACATTATGTTCCCCGGTAAAAAAATGATAAAAAGAGCCAAGCAGATATTCCCTTCTTTAGAAGAAGTTGTTTTATTAAAAGGTTCTAAACACGTGCCAAATGCAACAGATTTTAAAAAAATAGAACAGCTAATAATAGATAAAAGCAATTCATAATATGAAAACACGCACGATACTAATTTACACCACAACATTGATAATGGTCTTATGTACATCATGCTCTGGAGATGATGATACCAAGGACATATTCTCAAATACGTACTTAAGAATACCCGATGCGAGCTTTGAGAAATTATTAATAGCAAAAGGCATAGATACTGACGGTGTTGTAAATAAGCAAATGTTGAAGTCGGATGCGGAAGTTGTCAAAGAATTGAATTTAGAAAATTTAGAGTACGGTGCGATTTCTGATCTATCTGGCATTGAAGGATTCACAAACTTGAAAAGATTGGTCGCGAACCAACACAACATTGAACAAATAGATTTAGGAAATAATATACTTTTAGAAGAAATTTATCTTGCCGGCAACTATTTATCAAGTATTGATGTTAGTAAAAACACAAACACAATATTACTGGATTTAACAGCTAACCAGCTTACTACAATAACTGGATTGTCCAAGTTAAAAAAGTTGGAAAATCTCAATTTATCTTTTAATTATATTGAAGAACTTACTATGGTCAATACATCTTTAGAAATTCTTCATATCAGCAACAACGATTTAATTTTTCTAGATATTACTGCAGCTATAAACATTACAAATGTATTGCTAACAACAAATAAGCTTATTACGTTGGATATTTCTTCAAATAAAAAACTACAAACCCTGTTGGTGTCTGACAACCAGTTGCAAAGTATTGATCTTAGTGAAAACAAAAGTTTAACCCACTTACATCTATTCAGTAATATGCTTACAAATTTAGACGTAGGCAATAATCAAAATTTGATAGAATTAAAGGTGGATAGAAATCCAGGATTAAGCTGTATTCAAATTGCCAGCGGACAAAATATACCAACTGTATCATTATCCAATAATCAAGAGCTAAATGTTCTATGCAATTAATTTTAGAAAAGAAGGATCAGTACTTAAAGTATTATGAAAATAACAAAAGAAGCCATAAACTTTCCCAGGTCAACCCTTGTTCCAATAAACGGAATTGAGTTGGAGGTATTTGAGACAGGTAAAGAAAATTCAGGAACCCAATCTATGTATTGTTATAATTAATACTTAAAAGCAATAATCCCCTATGGGAAACAAATACCGAACTAACTATGGAACCAATGAAGTTGAACAGGTTATTGATGTTTTCGTAAAAACAAAGAAAGGGTGATCAGTTTCTTTCTTTCATAAGCCTGGATAAGGTTTCGGGTCGCATGGCCAAAAAAGAAGCCAAGTACTTTTTAGGAATTCTATCTATTATCTTTGGCTTGTAAACATCCATAAAAAAGTCCAGACGTTTACCTGCATTGGGAATCCTGGCCAAAAACACCCTTTGTTCCGCCATTATGTAATATTCTTCCATTAATATTCGGTTGATTTCGAGCATCTCCGGAAAATTGTCGCAACAATATTTGTAATCTTCAAATGTTAAATAGTCGCAGTAAGTTTTTTCCAGGCTTTGTATGTTTTCCTGGCTAATTTCATTCCTAAAAAAACCTGTGATAGATGTGAATATTTCATTCTCAAGGTCCACCCACGTGGTGATGTCGGTCGAGTCTATTTCAAAGTAACCACGAACCATACCTTTTTTAATAAAGTAGAGGTTGTCGCAAATATCACCTGCTTTGCTTATAATTTCATTCTTGTCGAAAATGCATGTTTTAATATGGGTAAGCAAAAAAGATTTTAATTCAGGACCTAAGGGGTAAATGGCATTGAGAAAAGGGATAATAAAATATTTTTTCTCGATATTTTCGTTATGGAGCATTTATGCAGTTAAATGTTATTAAGATTCGTTGCTCTCAAATTTAATCTTTTGTAACCGAATTTTAATTTTCTTGCATATAAAGTAGTGGAAGTGTTCAAATTATACTTTGAAATGTACGTAAGGAAATATTAAGATTAGTAGTTTTTAGGTTACAAGTCCCTTATAAATCCACAAGTGCCGTATCCCTGCTCCTTAGCTCGGAGAAAGCTCTTTGTAGGTTTCGGGTAACCTCGCCAACTTGATCGTTCCGATAAAAAACATGCCTTCCCAATTCTGCAATGGACGCTACTTGTGTGGTGGTGCCCGTAAAAAAGGCTTCGTTCATTTGTTCAATATCAGTTTCGGCTACAGCTTGTTCGATTACAGGAAGGTTTAAATCCCTACAAAGACCGATAACAATACGTCTGGTAATGCCGTCCAAGATATGTTCGTTGGCCGGATGCGTGATTACCTTGCCATCTTTCACAAAAAATATATTGCTGTGAGACCCCTCGGTGACCAATCCCTGTCTTACCAAGGTAGCTTCATTTGCATTGGCGCTCACGGCAGACTCATTGGTCATAATATTGCCCAACAGGGATGTGGATTTTATATCGCATCGATGCCATCTAAAATCCGCAGTTAGTATGGATTTCATGTGAGTGGGGTTGACCAACGGAAGCGAATAGGGCAGGGCATACATCATTACACTTGCGCTAACGCCTTTTGGGCACGAGTGTTTTCGGGGAGCAATTCCTCGCGTAACCTGTATGTAGATCAAGCATGTTTTATCCGTTAAACTCGAGGCCGATATTAGGTTGTCCAGTTCACTTTCAATCTCCTCTACGGCATAGTCGATGCCAATTTTATTAAGGTTGGACTGGAGTCTGTCAAAATGGGCTTTCTTGTAAAAAATACCATTTTCCAGCTGCATCATTACCTCATAAATACCATCTCCAAATAGAAAGCCACGATCGAACACGGATATTTTGGCATTCTCAGATGAAAAAATTTCACCATTTACGTATATTTTTTCAGGATAGTTTCCTTTGGGTAACATCATAGTTTTTTAAAATAGTATTTCTGTGAAGTTGACTATAGCGTTACAAAATTAATTTATTCAAATGAGGCGAAAAATAACTTATCTAGAATAAAAACACATTTTTGGTTCAATGCCCACCTCTTAACAAAACATTGATAAACTTGGTTTTTAAATATGAAGAGTATTACCGTACTTCACAAAAAATTATGGCATGACCATTTTTGTTGATATGGACGAGGTGATCGCAGATGCATACCAAGCCCATATAGATATTTATAATAAAGAGTTCAATGCTCAATTAAAGGCGGAGGACTGCCTCGGCAAAGAAGTTTGGCAATGTGTGCCCGAGGAGCATCAGCAAACAATAAAGAACCATACCTACAGGGATTGTTTTTTTAAGGATTTAAGTATTATCGCCGATAGCCAAGAGGTACTCAAAGCTTTGAGTGAAAAACACGATGTGTACATAGCATCCGCAGCTATGGAATTTCCGCAGTCCCTAAGGGAAAAATCGGATTGGTTGGATAAGCACTTCCCATTTATTTCATGGCAAAAACGAATTTTATGTGGAGATAAGCATGTGTTAAAAGGCGATGTGCTAATTGATGATCGGAGTAAAAATCTTGCACCCTTCTCCGGAAGGTCCATAATGTTTACTTCGCCCCACAATGTAAATGTGTCGAATTTTGAACGAGCCGATAGTTGGAAAGAAATCGCGGATAAACTTTTGTAACTTGTTTCGGAAATGTGTAAGTCCATTTTTAAATTTTCGGTATGTTCCATGTTACTGCTCTTAATGCAAGGGTGCGCAGCACAATCGCATTTAATTCAGGACGAACTGGACGCCGTTACTGTAGAAAACCTACAATACTATTTATACTACCCAGAGGACTATTTTGATTCCGATAAGGAGTTCCCTCTACTACTTTTTTTACATGGCGGAGGAGAATCGGGAAGGGATATAGGTGAGATCAAGAAAAACGGACCCCCAAAAATGTTGGCGGAGGGCAAGCAATTTCCATTTTTGGTCTTGGCCCCGCAAAACCCGCACATTAAAAAATGGTGGAATACTCAAGCCGTGGTCCAACTTATGGATTCTGTGGCAAGTAACAATAGAGTGGACAAAAAACGGATTTACCTAACCGGTCTGAGCCGTGGAGGAAGTGCAGCTTGGGAAATGGCCACACAATATCCGGAAAAGTTCGCGGCCATGGCGGTAGTTTGTGGCATGGCGCCCGTACCTTATGCACATTGGATAGATAGAGATTTGCCTATTTGGGTTTTCCATGGAGAGGAGGATAAGGTAATTGGGGTCGAGGAATCTGACAGGATGGTGGAAAAATTGAGAAACATGGGGCAAGATATACGGTATACCCGTTACAAAGGAGTAGGACACAATGCATGGAGCAGGGCCTACACCACGGATTCTTTATACACTTGGTTCACCAAACAAAAACGGATAAATTGATATAAATGAAGTACTCCTGGATTTTTATGGGTGTTTTGATTCTTGGGGCCTGCAAGCAGCAACCCAATGTGTCCAAGAACGATTCAACCCGATCGGATGCAGAGGTTGTAATGGATACAATTCCAAAAGACACCATTGTAGAGCAGAAAAAAAACACCTTAAAAACATTTGAAGGGATAGCGGATACCACCTTTGTAAGACTTGCCGATTTTAGTGAGGATTTTGCATACGACATGCGCTATGCCACAGAGAACAATTTTTTAAAAGCAAAAGTGTACGATTGCCCTGAGTGCTATACCCGTGCAAAAACGGCAAAGGCTCTGATCAGAGCCAATAAGGATTTTATGGAGAAGGGGGTAAAGATCAAGTTTTTTGATTGTTATCGTCCCAATTCCGTGCAATACAAAATGTGGGAGATTGTTCCCAACCCTCAATACGTTGCCAACCCCGATAAGGGATCTATCCATAACAAGGGAGGTGCCGTAGACATCACACTGGTGGACTTGGAGGGTAAGGAGCTAGATATGGGCACCGACTTTGATTACTTTGGAAAAAAGGCCTATCACGATAATATGGATTTGCCACAAGAAATTCTCGACAACCGTAAATTATTGAAAGAGACCATGGAGGCTCATGGGTTCTGGTCCATTAGGACAGAGTGGTGGCACTATAATCTATCGGCGGCATCTAACGATAAGGTGGCCAATTTTAAATGGGAATGCCCAGATTAGATTTTGGAACAGACCAGAACGATTAAATTTTCCTCCAGATCTTGGGTAAAGAAAAGGTAATGGTCACCACCCTCTTTAATTTTGTGTTTTTTACGGATTTCCGCTACCGAAATGGGGAAGTTTCGGATGGTAATATTGGCCTTTGAGAAGGAAAGCGTTTTCAATGTTTTTTTGGAATAGGGCAATACTTGTTGGATCTTAAACCGTCTGCCGGGAAATTCCACTAGGTTTTCCGAGCTGTATAAATGGGAGTTCACGTGCAGTTTATGTACACCATGCGCTTGGGCTACCGACCTAAACCCACCTGACTTTAAAATGGCTGCATTTGGTTCGTACAAATAGATGGATGGCAAGGCATAATTGCAATTGGTCAGTGGTTCCGATTCCAAAGAAAATGTAAACTCGTCTATTTTGTTGGGCTTTATATTCGCGGCAGTAATTTGAATAGGTCCCGAATATCCTTTTTCCAGAACAAATAATAATTCTTTGACATCGTTTTGCACGGCCACAACAAAGATATCCTTTACAAAACCCAAAGCTTGGACTCCCATTTTTATATCCAAAAGCGGAGAAGTCTTCAAAAGGATGTTCGACGTTTTTTTAAAAATCGAAGCTAGATGGCCCGGTACATTTGGCAGGCAATCCTCAAGTAAAAATACCTTTCCTTTTTTATCACTTCTTCGGGAAGGGTCAATATAGGCCCAATCAAAATTATGATCGGAACGCATTAAAAAATCGATCCCATCTTCGGGAATACAAGTAATATTTTTTTGTCCTAATATTTTAAAATTATGTGAAGCAATGGTGCTCAATCCCAAATTTATTTCACAATGAAAAACCTTAAGGACCTTTCGCACAAAATAGTAACTGTCGACCCCCATGCCTCCCGTAAGGTCGATCAAAGATTTTCCATGGACCAATTGCGACTTGTATTCTGCAGTAAGTTCCGAACTGGTCTGTTCAATATTAAGTTTGTTCGGGTAATAAATATTTGGTGCATTAAACCAAGTGGGCAGCTTTTCCCTACATTTCTTTTTGGCTTCGATCTGCTCAGCCAGTTCTTTTTGTCCAATACCTTCAAAAATAGGTTTTGATAGTAAAACTGACATGATGTCAGATAATAAATTTTTGCTTATAAAATCCTGTGCACCAGTATTTAGTATTAATTTATTCAAAGTGATACTATAAATTTTTAGTCAACTTCTTCACTATGGAATATTCAGCTAAAAACTCCTTTAAAATCACCTTTATTGCGGTGTACCCCGGTACGGCGATTACCATGCCGACCACACCAAATAGAAGACCGGCTATTATAATAATGAGGAAAATTTCCAGAGGGTGCGACTTTACGCTTGTGGAAAAAATAAAGGGCTGTGAAAAGAAATTGTCGATGAGCTGACCTATGGTCAATCCAAGTAAAACATAGAGTGCTTTTGGTAAGATAACTGTACTAAAATCGGCATCGATAAAACTGGTCATGGTAAGGGTGATCATAACAGCTCCCCCAATAATGGGCCCTATGTATGGTATAATGTTGAACAGCGAACACAAAAATGCTATAACAATGGCGTTTTCGACACCAACGATCAACAGCGCAATCGTGTAAATTACAAAGAGGATAAATAACTGTAAAAGTATTCCTGCGAAATATCTGGAAAGTAAATTGTTGATCTTGTCTATGGATTTTATCAAGTTACTTTCTTTGTTATCCGGAACAAAAGTCAATATTCCATTTTGCATCAATTTACTGTCCTTTAAAAAAAAGAACGAAATAAAGAGGACAGAAAACAAACCGATACTAAAATTGCTCAATAGATTTACAAAGGAGTTGAGAAAATTTGGGATAAAGCCGAGATCTAATTCTTTTAAAACATTTTCTTCGATATGGGATTCATCCAAAAGATTATTAAAACTACCTGTGGAGGCACCAAAATAATCCAGTGTCTGTAGATAAAGTGTATTTAGGTTGCCTTTAAGCGCTTCAATGTCCAAAAGCGATAAGTTCTTGCTCTGTTCGGAAATCAGTGGTATAAAGAGTGCCAATATGCCCAAAAAAATAGAAATCATAAACACCATTGTCGCCACTACGGCCAAGGTGTTGGGAAACCTTAGTTTTTTCCTTAAAAACATAACAATGGGCCTTCCCAGCAAGGCCAACACCGCAGCCATGGCCAAATAGGCCAAAACGGATTGTATTTTAAAGAAAAACCAGCAAATAAGTGCAATTCCGACCAATATGGCTATGGCCCTGAGTATTCCGTTGGCAATTATCTTAGCATTCATGTGTTAACTTTTAAAAGCGTATTCAATTATGTTGGCGCCCATTTGGAGGGCCTTTATGCGAACTTCTTCCGGGTCGTTGTGCACGGAAGGGTCTTCCCAACCATCTCCAAGATCGCATTCAAAGGTGTATAACAGCACCAGTCGCCCCTCGTCAAAAATACCAAAGGCCTGGGGTCTTTTTCCATCGTGCTCATGTATTTTGGGCAATCCGTTGGGAAACTGGAACTTTTGTGAAAATATGGGATGATCCACGCCCAGCTCCTCCAAGGGCATATCAGGAAAGACTTTGGCCAATTCCCTTTTTAAATATGGTTCCATGCCGTAATTGTCATCGATATGTAAAAATCCACCGGATAAAAGATAAGTTCTTAGGTTTTCCGCCTCTTCATCCGAAAAGTAGACATTTCCGTGCCCGGTCATGTGCAGGAACGGAAACTTAAATAGTGAAATACTGCCGACCTCTACGGTTTCCGGTTCAGGTTTGATTGTGGTATCTATATTGGTGTTGCAGAATTCTATCAGGTTGGGAACAGCGGTTGGGTTGGAATACCAATCACCGCCACCACCGTATTTAAGAATGGCAATCTCCTGTGCGGATGCCATGGTAATCATAAAAAAAGTTAAAGTACATACTAATCTGGTAAGTTGTCCCATCTTAAAACGAATAACTATATAACCAAAAGTACAGCATTCATGATTAAAAAGGCCATAATTCTATCATTTACCTTTTTTGCCTTGTCTTTATATACACTTTATACAGCCAATAAAATTGCACCAGAAGTCGCTAAGAAAAATAATCCAGTTGTTCTGGAGCTTTTTACTTCTCAGGGCTGCTCCAGTTGCCCGCCTGCCGATGCACTATTGGATCAAGTAAAGAGTGATTACCCAGAAGAGGTGATTGCGTTGTCCTATCATGTGGATTATTGGAATTACATCGGCTGGGAAGATCCTTTTTCCGACCATGCTTTTACCGAAAAACAAAAAGCGTATGCCCATAAATTTGACCAACGCAACATCTACACCCCTCAAATGGTCGTAAACGGGAAGGAGCATTTTGTAGGCTCCAATAGATTGATACTCCAGTCGAAGATCCAGGAGCATACTTTCGATAGTTCGGCGAAACTTGTGGAAATATGTGAAACAACATTGTCCGATGGTGTACTTTCGTTCACTTACAACTTTATAACGGCTCCGGACCAAAAATGGATAAGGGCCTTATTGGTAATTGACGAGAGGGAAACGATGGTGAACAGGGGAGAAAATAGAAATAGAAAGCTTAAGAACAGTAATATTGTTGTCGCGGAAAAAAGGACTGACTTAAGATTGCGTAAAAATGAAGTATCACTGAAAGTTCCGGATCTGGTTCAACAAAACGATGGTTTGACCCTGGTTGTGATTGTGGAAAACCAAGATCGAGATATACTTGGGGCGGCCCAAAAAAGAATTGTACGTTAACTATTAATAATGGCAACTGTTGTGCATGCCACAATGGCGGCAGTTTCGGTCCTAAGTCGATTGGCTCCCAAAGAAATAGGGACATAGCCTTTTTCTCTGGCCAAGTCGATTTCCGATTTGGAAAAATCCCCTTCCGGCCCAATAAGTATGGTGGTGTCGTTGTCCGCGATAACTTTTCGCTTTAATTCCATTTTTTCCTCATTTTGGCAATGGGCAATGAACCGGTATCCTAGAGCGGTATCGTTCTCTAAAAATTCTTTGCAGCTAATCGGGGGATTCAATTTGGGTAAAACGGTTTGTAGGGACTGTTTCATGGCCGATTGAAGTACTCGCTCCATCCGTTCCATTTTAACGGTCTTTCTTTTGGAATGTTCACAAATTATGGGTGTAATCTCATCCACGCCGATTTCTGTCGCTTTTTCCAAAAACCATTCGTAACGGTCGTTCATTTTTGTTGGAGCCACGACCATGTGCAATTTATAACGTTTGGGTATGGATTTTTTTTCTGAAATAATCCTTGCCTTGCATTTTTTTTGATCGGGCACCAATATCTCCGCTTCGAACAAATACCCTTTGCCATTGGTAATATGCACAATGTCTCCTTCCGACTTTCGTAAAACCCGCACTATGTGCTTGCTCTCTTCCGGTGGAAAAATGAATTGTTTTGCACTGTTGTCCAACAAGGGGTTGTAAAAAAGTTGCATTTTGAGAGGTGTTAATTAACTACCGATGGCGTATCTAGCTTTGGCCGCAACACTTTGGTCCGTAAAATCACCTCGGTAAAATTTAAGGAGCCCCACGATTCCGATCATCGCCGCATTATCGGTACAGTATTCAAATTTAGGGATAAAGGTTTGCCAGCCCAAGTTTTCCTCGGCATCTTTAAGTCTTCCCCGAATTCCGGAATTGGCAGCAACGCCACCACCAATGGCTATTTGTTTTATTCCCGTCTGCTCTACGGCCATTTGTAATTTCTCCATTAATATTTCCAAGATGGTAAACTGTACCGAGGCACAAATATCGTTCATGTTCTGGGAAATAAAATCAGGATTTTTTTGGCTTTCTCGCTGTAAAAAGTAGAGAATACTGGTTTTTAACCCGCTAAAGCTAAAATTAAGCCCATCAACTTTTGGTTTTGGAAATGTGTATGCCTTAGGATTGCCCAGTTTGGCATATTTGTCGATAAGTGGCCCTCCGGGATAAGGTAGCCCCATCAATTTGGCACTTTTGTCGAAAGCTTCGCCGACCGCATCGTCCAGGGTCTCGCCCATAACTTCCATCTCAAAATAATCAGAAACCTTAACGATTTGTGTGTGCCCCCCGCTAATGGTCATTGCCAAAAAGGGGAAAGTGGGCGCGGTCTGACTTTCGTCCTCTATAAAATGGGCCAAAATATGGGCTTCCATATGGTTGACCTCGATCAAGGGAATATTGAGCCCCAAGGCCAACGACTTTGCAAAAGATGTGCCCACAAGCAGGGAGCCCATGAGTCCTGGTCCTCTGGTAAAAGCTATGGCGGATAGCTGTTTTTTATCGATATTTGCCTTGGCCAAGGCTTGGTGTACCACGGGAACAATATTTTGTTGATGCGCCCTCGAAGCCAATTCGGGGACAACACCTCCATATTGCTTGTGGATTTCTTGGGTGGCTACCACATTGCTCAGTACTTTTGTATGGCAAAGTACGGCCGCTGAGGTATCGTCACAAGAGGATTCTATGGCAAGAATATATTTTTTAGAATTTTCCACAGGTTTTGGAACAAAAATTGGTTGACAAAGGTAAAACATAAAAGCCCTATCAAAAAACTTCGTAAAATACTGTTGCGTTTGCTTTTGGCCATCATCCTAATCATGGTATTGGGATCGCTGGTTCTTTCCTTGCCCGTTGTACAGACCAGATTGGGCAAGTACGCCATGGATTCGTTGAACGAGGAATTTGGCACCAACATTCGTATAGACCGCATTAGTATGTCGCTGTTCAATTTAAATGCAGGCATAAAGGGCATCTATGTAGAAGATTACCAACAGGACACACTTATCTACATCCATAAATTGTCCACCTCCATTTTAAATCTGCGGAATATGGTCAACAATAAAATGGAGTTTGGAGATATAGAAGTGGACGGACTTACCTTTAATCTAAAGACTTATGAAGGGGAGACCGACACCAATTTGGACGTTTTTGTGGACAAGCTGGACGATGGCTCGCCAAGAGACCCGGGAACACCTCCATTTTTTCTGTCGTCGGATGGGATACAGATCAATAATGGCAAGTTTAGACTTGTTGATGAAAATCTAGAGTTTGAAGAGGTGTTGAATTTTTCGGAGATTTCTGTCATGGCCCGTGATTTTCAGATTTTGGGTCCAGACGTATCCTTAAAAATCGATAATCTCTCCACTTTGGCAAAACGGGGTATTCGACTTAAAAAACTGGCTGCCGAATTTACCTATACCAAACAACAAATGCGTTTTGACTCCTTGTTGATAGACACCGAGCAATCGGAACTGAAAGGGAATCTGGTCTTTAACTACGAAAGAGAACATTTGGCGAACTTTGTGGATTTAGTGAACATAGATGCGAGTTTCAAGGAATCCTCCGTAGCCCTTAACGAGATCAATGCTTTTTTTAATGAATTTGGAGCGGACAAGGTGGTCAACTTTACCGGAAATTTTAGTGGGGTCCTCAATCAATTACAGGTGGAAGACCTCTTCTTGTTTACGGATAATACTGGAATACGAGGAGATTTTAGGTTCGATAACATGTTTAGCGAACAAGCACCGTTTGTGTTAAAAGGGGAAATTGATAATCTAACATCAAGTTACTACCAGCTTAGGAGCATATTGCCAAATATTTTGGGTCAAAATATTCCCGAATCGGTTCAAAAGCTTGGGCAATTTACCGTTCGGGGCGATACCGAAATAACAGAAACCTCCATAGATGTAACAGCTAATTTGAATACCGCGGTAGGGGATTGCTACGTGGATCTTCAAATGACGAATGTACAGACCATTGAAGATGCTTCTTATATGGGTTTTATATCGTTGATAGATTTTAATCTCGGGGAGTTTATAGATAATCAAGATTTGGGCATGGCATCCATGGATATGAATGTCGAGGGGAAGGGATTCGTGGCAGAAAGTCTGAATACGGAAATATCCGGTGATGTTTACAAAATCGAGTTCAATGATTATGAATACAACAAGATAAAGGTTACCGGTATATTAAAAAATCAATTGTTCGATGGTGTCCTGTTGTGCAACGACGATAACTTTAGGTTCGATTTTCAAGGCTTGGCCAATTTTGGCAGTCGACAGAACAAATTCAATTTTGTTGCAGCGGTCGATTATGCCGATCTCAAGGAATTAAATTTTATCAACGACAGTATCTCGATATTCAAAGGACATATAGATATGGACATCGAGGGCAACAATTTGGATGATATAGCCGGTCAACTGCGATTTTCCAATACAACATATCAAAATATAAACGACACATATTATTTTGAGGATTTTAACGTGGTTTCCTCCTTTGCCCAAGATACCATCCGCACCATCGAGATCAATTCGCCGGATATTATTACCGGGTACATGCGCGGTAGTTTTAAGGTAAACGAATTGGGTAAATTGGTGCAGAATTCCGTTGGTAGTATTTACACCAACTATCAACCTTACCAAATTTCAGAAGGTCAATATTTGGATTTTAACTTTAGGATATACAACAAGATCGTGGACGTTTTTGTCCCCGAAATGGCCTTTGGTTCCAATACCTTTATACGCGGGGCAATAGAGGCCGATAAAAGCGATTTTAAACTAACCTTTAAATCGCCGAGTATTGAGGCGTTCGGTAACAAGTTCGACAATATAGAGCTGCAAATCGATAATAAGAACCCACTCTTCAACACCTTCGTTTCCGTAGAGGATATGTCCACAGTGTACTACGACATCAAAGACTTTAGCCTTATCAACACTACACTAAAGGATACCCTGTTTTTTAGAACAGAGTTTAAAGGCGGAAGTGAGTACGATGATAGTTACAACCTAAATTTTTACCACACTTTTAATCAAAACAATAGATCTGTGATCGGCCTCAAGCGATCCGATGTTAGCTTTAAGGGCAATACCTGGGTACTCAATAAAGAGGGAAATCAAAAAAACAAGGTGATATTCAATAGTGCATTGGATAGTATTCGTATTGAAGATGTGGTAATGGACAACAATAACAACGAGCAGATTCGATTGCGAGGCGAGTTTGCAGATTCCACATACAAAGATCTCGACCTTCAATTTAAGTTGGTCTCCTTGAACAAGATTACACCGTCCATTGATAGTCTAAAGTTGGATGGTGAAGTAGATGGATTTCTCAATATCCTTCAAAAAGATGGGAAATATTTGCCGACATCCAGCCTCAACATCAAAGATTTTAGCGTGAATACCATGCGGATGGGTGATTTGGAAGTAGGCATCTACGGCAATAACGACCTTACCGAGTTTGGTGTAAGCACTTGGCTGAACGACGGTGGCAAAGAAAGGATGAGCATTAACGGAAAGGTAACCAATTATAACAACAAACAAGAATTGGACCTTGCGGCCAATTTTTCTGATTTTGCATTGGAACCCTTTGGTCCCTTGGGAGAAGATATAATTTCCAACATTAGGGGGAAAGTGAGCGGAAATGCAACGATCACGGGCAATGTAAACAACCCTTCTATAAATGGCGTTCTCAGTTTAAACGATGCGGGCATTGGAATTCCATACCTTAATGTAGATTACGATTTTGCACCCTATTCCCAAGTACGTTTATTTGATCAAACCTTTTATTTTGAAAATGTAGAGCTTTCCGATGTGGAAGAAAAGACCACTGCGACCATGGATGGTACTATAAGTCACACAGGGTTTGATGATTGGTACCTTGGCCTCGACGTGGATACCCAAAACGATCGTTTTATGATCCTAAATACCGAGTATGATGAAGAGTCCCTGTACTATGGTACGGGCTTTATAAATGGTACAGGTAGTATTTATGGGCCAACGGACGCCCTTACCATTTCGGTGGATGCAATAACGGCTGCCGGTACCGCTTTAAAAATACCTTTGAGCGATGTAACGAGCGTCGGCGACTATTCCTTTATCAACTTTATAGAAAAAGGAACATCCAACTCTTTTGAAGAAGAACGGGTGCTGGAGGATTATCAAGGGTTGGAAATGGCGTTCGATCTTGCGGTCACACCCGAGGCCGAAGTAGAAATCGTAGTGGACCAAAGTACGGGCAGTTCCTTAAAGGGAACAGGGGAGGGTATTTTGTTGATCGAGATCAATACCAACGGTAAATTTAACATGTACGGGGAGTTTGTGGCCGTAACTGGAGAATACAATTTTAAATACGGTGGCGTTATCGACAAAAAGTTCAAGGTTAGGCCCGGGGGCACCATTCTATGGGAAAGAGACCCATTGGCGGCACAGTTGAACCTGGAAGCCGTTTATTCTCTAAATGCCAACCCGGCCCCTCTTTTGGACAACGCCGGGTACACGGGCAGAATACCCACAGAGGTTGTGGTGCGATTGGATGGAGAACTGGAGAGCCCCAATATTAATTTTGATATTGACTTCCCAGGGACCAATTCCGTGGTGCAATCCGAACTTGAGTATCGATTGCAGGATCCGACCATTAAAGAGCGCAACGCCTTTTTTCTGTTGGCGCAAGGAACATTTGTGAACCCTCAATCCGGCGGGATCAATCAACAAGCGGTTACCGGAAACCTGATTCAAACAGCTTCGGGACTGTTCAATCAAATTTTATCCGGCAATAACGACAAACTCAATTTTGGTCTATCCTACGAGCAAGGTTATAACGATCCCAACGCCGATATATCCACCGAAGATCGTATCGGGGTTACCGTGACCACGCAGATTTCGGACCGAATATTGGTCAATGGAAGGGTAGGGGTGCCTGTTGGCGGGGTTTCCGAGACTGTAGTTGCGGGAGATGTTGAAGTCCAAATATTGTTGAACGATGAAGGGACCTTGAGCGCCAAAATATTCAATAGGGAAAACCAGATACAACAGTTTTTGGCAGAACGCCAAGGGTATACACAAGGTATTGGTCTGTCCTATCAGGTTGACTTTAATAGCTTTAGGGAGTTGATGCGAAAAGTGTTCAACAAAAAAGAAAAAGAGGAAAATATAAAGGAAACACCCTCTCAAAAACAACCTTTGCAAGTCATGGGTAAGGACAGCTTGATCCGCTTCTCTCAAAAGCCAGCAAATCGCCCTTAATACCCTAAAAAGAATTTATATTTTTCAAAGTTTTTTGATTAATTTATTACGAAAACGTTTGAGAAATTTGTTTAAATCAAATATATTATCAAGACATTCAAAATTTGAATAAAGTTTCCTAGCTTTGATCTCTTAAAAATTTGAATGGCTTCAAAAATTAAAAAAATAGGAGTACTTACATCAGGTGGAGACTCTCCTGGAATGAATGCCGCGATTCGTTCCGTAGTCCGGACCTGTGCTTATCTAAAAATAGAATGTGTGGGTATCTACAGAGGATACCAGGGGATGATCGAGGGCGACTTTAAGACCTTCGATGCACGTAGTGTAAACAACATTATCAACAAAGGAGGAACAATACTAAAATCTGCCCGTTGCGAAGAGTTTAGGACCAAAGAGGGAAGAAAAAAAGCGCACGACCAATTGGTCAAGGAAGGCATAGATGCCTTTGTGGTCATTGGAGGTAATGGAAGCTTTACCGGCGCCCTTATGTTCAACGACGAATACGGGTTTCCCGTAATGGGAATTCCCGGGACCATAGACAACGATATTTTGGGGTCTTCCTATACGTTAGGTTTCGATACGGCCATAAATACCGTGGTCGATGCTATCGATAAAATTCGGGATACCGCAAGCTCGCACAACCGATTGTTCTTTGTGGAAGTAATGGGTAGGGATGTCGGTCATATTGCACTTAACGCGGGAGTAGGGGCAGGAGCCGAGGAAATTCTGATTCCCGAACAAAATTTGGGATTGGAGCGTTTATTGGAATCCTTAAAACGCAGCAAGGCCTCCGGTAAATCGTCCAGTATTGTAATTGTGGCAGAAGGCGATAAAACCGGTAAAAATGTATTCGAACTAAAAGAATACGTAGAGGAGCATTTGCCCATTTACGATGTTAGGGTGTCCGTTCTCGGACATATGCAACGAGGGGGCAACCCAACTTGTTTTGATCGTGTTCTGGCCAGTAGGATGGGAGTGAAAGCCGTTGAAAGCCTTTTGGAGGGCAAGTCCAATCAAATGGTAGGGATAAGGGATACCAAAATGGTGCTTACGCCCTTGGCGGAAGCCATTAAAGCACATACGGAGATCGATGAGGAACTCATAAGGGTTTCAGATATAATGACAACATAATTTTAATGACAAAAAAAGAAAATATGTCAAATTTGAAAATTGGAATCAACGGATTCGGTAGAATTGGAAGGTTGGTATTTAGAGCAACCGTAAAAAGAGGCGACGTAGATGTAGTTGCAATCAACGATTTGTTGGATGTTGAACACCTTGCGTATTTATTGAAGTATGATTCGGTACATGGCAATTTTGACGGTACCGTGGAAGTTAAGGACGGAAACTTGGTCGTAAACGGTAAAACCATCAGAATAACTGCCGAGCGTGACCCTAAAAACTTAAAATGGGATGCGGTAGGAGCTGAGATAGTTGCGGAGTGTACGGGAATCTTCACTACTTTGGACATGGCACAAAGCCACATCGACGGAGGGGCCAAAAAAGTGGTTATTTCCGCTCCATCCAAAGATGCACCGATGTTTGTAATGGGAGTTAACCATAAAGATGTTAAAGCAACCGATACAATTATTTCCAACGCATCTTGTACCACTAACTGTTTGGCACCAATTGCCAAGGTGTTGGACGATAACTTTGGTATTGACGAAGGATTGATGACCACTGTTCACGCTACCACGGCCACTCAATTAACTGTGGACGGTCCTTCCAAAAAGGATTACAGAGGGGGACGAAGTGCTTTATTGAACATTATTCCGGCATCAACAGGGGCTGCCAAAGCAGTGACCAAGGTAATCCCGGCATTGGAAGGGAAACTTACAGGTATGGCCTTTAGAGTGCCTACTGCAGATGTTTCCGTAGTGGATTTGACCGTTCGTTTGGAAAAGGAAACTTCTTACGAAGAAATTAAGAAAGCCATGAAAACTGCATCTGAAGGTGAATTGGCCGGAATTCTTGGTTATACCGAGGAATTGGTGGTATCTCAGGATTTCGTAGGGGATGTTAGGACCTCCATTTTTGATGCAGGCGCTGGAATCGAATTGAATTCCAAGTTCTTCAAAGTGGTTTCTTGGTACGATAACGAAACTGGATACTCCAATAAACTAGTTGATTTGGCATTGCACGCTGCAAGCCTATAATCTTTATCTAAAATAGTACTTGTCCTGAAGAGGGATTTCCCCTCTTCAGGATTTTAATATAAAATATAGACGTATGGTTTTGATAGTGGATAGCGGAGCCACAAAATCGGATTGGATCGCTCTTGACGAAAGTGGTAAACAATTGTTTGTTACCCAAACTTTAGGTTTAAGCCCCGAGGTATTGACTAAAGAAGTGATCGAGGATCGATTGGCCAATAATTTTGAGCTTTCCAAAAACAGACAGGATGTACGTCAGTTGTACTTCTATGGTGCCGGATGCGGTACCGATAGAATGAAGAATTTTTTAAAGTCCATATTCAAGGACTTCTTTCCCAATGCCAAAGCAGAGGTAAGGGAGGATACCTATGCCGCAATCTATTCCACGACCAAAATTGGAAGACAAGGTATTGTCTGTATTTTGGGCACAGGATCCAATTGCAGTTATTATGATGGTCATCAATTGATCCAAAAGGTAACTTCGTTGGGGTATATCTTAATGGATGATGGAAGTGGAAACTTTTTTGGAAGAAAACTGATAAGGGACTACTATTTTCATAAAATGCCACAGGATCTTGGGATGAAATTCGCCAAGGAATACGACTTGGATGCAGATGTTATTAAAGATCATCTGTACAAACAACCCAACCCTAACACCTATTTGGCCACATTTGCACGTTTTATTATAGAGAACAAAGAGCATCCTTATTGCAAGGGGGTCATAGAAAAGGGATTGCAACAGTTCGTTAACAATTATATAATGCAATACGAACTAGCCACCAAAGTTCCCGTAAGCTTTGTTGGCAGTATTGCCCATTTTTTAAGGGACGAACTAACGGCTTGCCTGGAGCGCAACGATTTAATTCTGGGTGTAATCCGAAGAAGACCCATTGAAGGTCTTGTAGAGTTCCATCGCGAAACTATCTGACCGCGATCATAGAAATTTCCACGTTTACGAACTTGGGAAGATTGGCTACCTCCACTGTTTCTCTTGCAGGAGCTGTATCTGCATTAAAATAAGTGCCGTAAACCTCGTTGATCTGTGCGAATTGGTTCATGTCCTTAATAAAAATCGAGGTCTTGATCACATGCTCAAAACTCATATCGGCCTCTTCCAGAATGGCTTTTAAATTCTCCATGGATTGTTTGGTCTCTTTTTGGATGTCTCCCTCGACCAATTTTCCCGTGGAAGGATCAATGGGAATCTGACCGGAAATATAAAGGGTATCCTTGATCAATACGGCCTGGTTGTATGGGCCAATGGGTGCAGGTGCTTTTGGGGTGTTAATTATTTTTTTCATTTGAAAGAAGGTTTTAGTTAGTGAAGATAAATAATATCAACATGATTTATCGTTGACTTCTGTTCTCCCATTTAATGTCGCTCAAAATAGAACTCTTTATACCAATAAAGAAATACCAGCGCTCATATCTACCAAATGGAGTCCAGTCAAAACTTAACCTAAAACTGCCAAGGTCGCGTTTAAAGGCAAAACGGGTATCGGTGAAACCTTTGTCCTTTAAATCGTATCCCGAGTTGAAGCCAACCTCCCATTTAGGGGTTAACTGAATGTTTCCGGAGAACATTAGCGAGTGGTTGGTGATTTCACTTTGCCTATTGGAGTTGTTATACGATGCAACATAGGTGAATCTGGCGTCCCAAGGGAGTTTATTGTTGTATATGGGCTGTTCTTCGTTTTCTTGTTTGTTCCTATCTTGTGAACTCCCTCTATTGTCAAAACGTGAACCGGCATCTCCCCGGACATCGTCCATGGCAAATGGGTTGTCGCTGAAGCTGGATTGTTTGTCCCTGTCGCTTTTTTCTTTGGCTCCTCCTTTTTGGAACATTTCACTGTTCAAGGAAAAGCTGGTATTCACGCGTGCTGACGTTAAACGGGCAAGCCCGCCACCATTTTTTATGTTTAAGGTATTGATTCTTCGGCCGTTATTGTCTATGGCATACGGATCGAACGTAGCTGCAAAATTTATAGGTACATTTTTTATGATCTCTGTTGCACCGCTCATACTGATCGGACTCAGTCTTAAAGAGTCCGCTTCCAGGTTGTAACTGGCCCCGAAGGTCAAGTTGCTCAATATTTTTACTTTGCGTGGTTCGGTAGCTGTGGAATCCTTGTCCCGCACCTTGGCCTCAAGTGAATTTTGGAGTGAGAAGTTCAGAGAGCTTCCCTTGGTTAACGACGGTCTACCATAAATGCTCGTTTCAAAAGGGGTGTATTGAACCTCTTCACCATCACCATCTGTATAAGATTCATAAAACTGCTCAAAAGAGGGGGTATAACTATAACTTACCGAAGGTCGCATTACGTGGCGCAATGCCTGTATTTTTTTGTCCTCACCAAAGTTCCATGTTCCATATACGGTGGTACCGATACTTGTTCCTAAACTGTAACGGTTAAAACGATCAAAGCCATTAATGGTATCGGTCACAACTTGTGCCGCCTCCGAATCATATTGCCTTCTAATGGTTTTAAAAGTCCAGATATCCTCGTAGTTTCCGCTTAAGCTCACACTTAAATATTTGGCCAATTTAAAATTGGTGGCAATGGGTATTCTGTGTCGGGCACCTATGCGAGCCTCATCGAACATACCGCTTTTAAAAAAGTTCTCCTCGTCCGTGGTTATGCTGTTCTGTGCATTGACATCGTACTGAAAATTGATGTTTTCAAAAATGCCTTTTTTGATTTCATCCCGTTTTACAAATGGATAAATACGTTCCATACTGGCCTGGAATGTTGGTAAGGACATATTGATTACCTGTGTCCGCGAGTTCTGGGTGTGGCTCACCGTTAAACTTGTATTCACCGATGGATATTCCGGAAAAGTTTTGGAGTAACTAATGGACGATGCAAAGGTGTTTGTCTGCGTATTGTTTCGGTTTACTTGGTTCAGCGAGTTGGTATAATACTGGCTCGACCCCAGGTTCACCGATGCTGAAAAACGAGAGTTGGGGCTGGCCTTGGTGTCCTGTGAATGGGAAATTCGAATATTGTAATTGCTACTTCTACTATAATCATCGAAGCCTTTTTGACTTGTGATCAAGTTTTCGTAGCTGATGTTTATGTTCCCTTTGAACTTATATCGTTTTGAGTAGATGGACTGTCCCTGTAGGCCATAGCTGCCGTTGGTGTAGTAATCCCCGGTAATACTCAAATCCACATAATCGCTAATAGGAAGGTAGTACCCACCGTTTTGGATAAAGTAACCTCTATTGGGGTCGTTACCAAAGGTAGGGAACAATATTCCCGCAACCCTCCCTGTGGTCAATGGAAAGTAAGCAAAGGGTAGGGCAATAGGGGTGGGCACATCTGCAATGTACATATTGCTGTAACCTGCGATAATTTTCTTTTTGGGTACAAATTTGGCTTTTCTTACCCGAATATAATAGTCGGGATTCACTGTATCGCTAGAGGTGGTTAGCTTGCCTTCGCTCATAAAATAGACCGAATCGTTTTCCTTTTTGGTTTTTTGGGCGTACACCTTCATGGCATCGCTTCCCAATTGCCCCAATCCTGCCTGTTGTTCGGTTCGCGAATTCCAGATCAAAGCCTTTTGGGTGTCAAAATTAAAACGAATGGAATCTGGCCGAACTTCCTGATCACCTTGCTTAAAAAAAGGCAGTTGTGAATAATTGCCCAAGGAATCCTTCATTCTGCCCGCGTATACTTCATTTTTAACATAATCCATTACAATTACCCCAGCCTTCAATTCTGTGTCCTGATAGTAGATTTCAGCTTCGTCGTACAAATAGATCTTGTTGTCCTTTTGACTCAATTTTACGTAGTCCTTTGCTTTGTACTGGATTTTATCCAACAACAATGGTTGTTTTTTTGGCACGGAATCTGTGCTTGTAGAATCCACCCGAGTAGAATCGTTTAGAATATTTGAAGGCAATAAAGGAGCGGAAATGCTATCCTTGGACACCTTTATGGGCAAAGGCTTAATAAGGTCTTCCTGAGCACTTAAGGTTGCTATGCCACAAAGAAGAACAAATAGGAAAAGTAAAAAATGTTTATTTGGTTGCAACGTGATAAATCCTATTTTTGTGCTAGTCGGCCCAGTTTTGGGGTCAAACTTACATATATTTTTTGTTCTACTAATTGGGGATTACAATATTTTTAACCATTATGGAACGCTTTAATTACTCAGTTCTTATGAATAACAGTCGGTTGACATTTTTATTTTTTCTCCTATTGGTCCTTCCATTGACCTCTTTTAACAAAAATGACACCGAGGTCGAAACCAAGGATAAATTCGTTGTGGTACTGGATGCCGGACATGGCGGGCATGATCCTGGTAATATAGGCAATGGCTATCTGGAAAAGAAAATAGCATTGGCCATAGTGCTCAAAATTGGCGAAGAGTTAAAAAAACATCCGGATATAAAAGTGGTGTACACCCGAGATGACGATACTTTTGTAGATTTGTTCGAAAGAGGCCAGATCGCCAACCAGGCCAATGCCGATCTTTTTGTATCCGTGCATTGTAATGCCCACAACTCGGATGCCTACGGAACGGAAACCTATGTGTTGGGACTACATGCCAACCGCCAGAATTTTGAAGTGGCCAAAAAGGAAAACTCGGTTATTTATTTGGAGGACGATTATGAGCAGCGATATGCCGAGTACGATATCAATTCTCCGGAGTCGGTGATCGGCCTTACCATAATGCAAGAAGAGTTTTTGGATCAGAGTATCCTTTTGGGAAAAAAGCTTCAGGATAATTTTACGGTAAAGCTTAAACGCAAGGACAGAAAAGTAAAACAGGCAGGTTTTATTGTCCTGCACCAAACTTTTATGCCAAGCGTGTTGATCGAAGCTGGTTTTTTGACCAATAAAAACGAGGGCAGCTATCTAAACTCGAAAAAAGGACAGAACGAAATGGGCAAGGCCATCGCGGAATCCATATTGGCCTATAAAAAGGATATGGGCTTCAATGCTGCACCGGTTACATCTACCCCAAAAATTGAGGATACAGAGGTGGCCGTAAATATACCGGAGGAGATTAAAAACAAAGAGAAAAAGCCAAAGGAGAACCAAACAAGTACAACATCTGGCACAATACAAGAAACCAAGGTCGATACTGAAAAGAGAGTGGCAACTTCCGGTGTGGAGTTCAAAGTTCAGTTAATGGCCAGCGGAAAAACAATTCCACTGACCCCGGATAATTTTAATGGATTGAACAATCTATCCAAAGAACCGTACAAAAATATGTTTCGATATATGTTTGGAAGTGCAGGTACTTTGGATGAAGCGAAGAAATTAAAACGGGAAGCGGATGCCAAGGGGTATACAACCTCATACATTGTGGCATATAAAAATGGGATACGGGTCACTATAGCCGAAGCTTTAAAGTAGTTGAGCAACAAGGGATCAAGTGTAAAAATTATTCCTAATTTTGTTATAACCATAAACCGAATCTTTTGAAACTATCCAGGGAAGTAAAAACTGGGATTATCGTAGTTGCAGGTATCATAGCCTTTATTTTTGGGCTCAGCTACTTAAAATCCTCTCCGCTTTTTGAAAACAACAAAACTTTTTACGCCGTTTACGACAACGTTGGCGGATTGCAGCCTGGTACCCAGGTCTCCATTAACGGTTACAATGTAGGCAACGTTACCAGCATAAAGTTCAAGGATAGTTCAGGTAAGCTTTTGGTCACCATATCCATTAACAATGATTTCGAATTCTCCGAAAACAGTGTGGCCGAACTTTTTGATACAGGGATAATTGGAGGTAAAGGGGTTCAGATCGTTCCGGTTTTTGATCAGGCACCCATGGCAAAATCTGGTGACACCTTAAAATCACAGATAAAACCAGGTTTAACAGAATTGGTCCAGCAGAAGCTAACACCACTCCAAATGAAGGTTGAGGGGGCAGTTTCCCATGCAGACTCTTTGTTGATGAACGTAAACCAAATATTGGATGATCCCACCAAGAATAAACTACAGGAAACCATAGTTTCTCTAAACGAACTGGTACGGGCATTTAAGGGCAGTGCCGATAATTTAAATGTATTGTTGGAGAATAATAAGACACAATTGGACAGCTCGTTAAAAAATGTGAGCAAAATAACCAGCAACTTTTCTCAATTATCCGATTCTTTGGTTAGTGCTGATTTGGGTGGAACCCTATCCGAATTCCAATCCACAGTGATAAAATTGAACGGTATTCTGTCGAAGATAGAAAATGGTGAAGGCTCTTTGGGTAAATTAAGTAAAGATGAAGCCCTTTACGATAATTTGGCTGCGGCATCAAGAGAATTGGATCTGCTTTTACAGGATTTTAGGTTAAATCCGAAGCGATATGTGAACGTTTCCGTTTTTGGCAAAAAGCAAAAGGAGTACACCCTTCCGGAAAACGACCCGGCAGAAGAAAATAACACAACTGAACAAAAAGAGAATCAATAATGGAATATTTGCCCAATATAGCTTTCGCAATAGCCCTAATTGTTGGAATTGGGTTTTTTGTGCGCAACGTTAAAAAATTGTCCAGGAACATTAAGCTCGGAAAAGATGTAGATGTTAGCGACAATAAACCACAACGTTGGAAAAATATGGCAAAAATAGCTTTGGGACAGACCAAAATGGTCGTTCGGCCCATAGCAGGATTGCTGCATATTATCGTGTATGTCGGCTTTATCATTATAAATATAGAAGTATTGGAGATCATTCTCGACGGACTATTGGGCACCCATAGAATTTTTGCGCCACTGGGTTCCATTTATAACTTTTTAATAGGAGCCTTCGAAGTATTGGCCCTTATGGTAATCGTAGCAGTGGTCGTTTTCTGGATTAGAAGGAACATAATCAGAATACAGCGATTTATAAAGCCCGAAATGAAAGGTTGGCCCAAAAAGGACGGAAACTTGATTTTGTATATAGAACTCGTTCTGATGGCCTTGTTTCTCACCATGAACGCTGCAGATTTCCAACTACAGCAACTCGGAGCGGAACACTACGCAAAAGCGGGCGCTTTTCCCGTGAGTCAGTTTATTGCACCTTTATTGCAGGGACTTTCGGAGTCGTCTTTGATTATGGTGGAAAGAACCGCTTGGTGGATTCATATATTGGGAATACTGGCCTTTTTAAATTACCTCTACTACTCAAAACATTTACATATACTTTTGGCCTTCCCCAATACCTATTACGGAAAAATAAGGCCACAGGGACAATTCAATAATCTGGCATCCGTCACAAAAGAAGTTAAGTTGATGATGGACCCCAGTGCGGACCCATTTGCCGCACCTACAGAAGATGATTCGGCGGAACCGGAAAAGTTTGGAGCATCCGACGTAACGGATTTGAATTGGGTACAACTGTTAAATGCCTATACCTGCACCGAATGTGGACGTTGTACCTCGGAATGTCCGGCCAATCAAACAGGTAAAAAATTGTCGCCCAGAAAAATTATGATGGATACACGCGACCGTTTGGAAGAAGTGGGTAAAATTATCGATGCGAACAAAGGGGAGTTTGTGCCGGATGGAAAACAATTGCTGGGCGATTACATCAGTCATGAGGAGTTATGGGCCTGTACAACCTGCAATGCATGTGTGGAAGCTTGCCCAGTAAGCATAGACCCATTGTCCATAATTGTGGAGATGAGACGATATTTGGTAATGGAGCAATCAGCAGCACCGACCGAATTGAACAATATGATGTCCAATATAGAAAATAACGGAGCACCATGGCCTTACAACCAAATGGACCGTTTAAACTGGGTTAACGAATAAATCTAAAACTATGAGCGAACAATTGAAGGTTAAGACCATGCAAGAGTTTATGGCTGAAGGCAAACAGCCCGAAATTTTATTTTGGGTAGGCTCCGCCGGTAGTTACGATGATCGTGCCAAAAAGATTTCCAGGGCCTTTGTAAAGTTATTGAACAAGGCAGAAGTTGATTTCGCTGTATTGGGCACCGAAGAAAGCTCTACAGGAGATGTGGCTAAAAGAGCAGGTAACGAATTTTTGTTTCAAATGCAGGCCATGATGAACATAGAATTGTTGAATGGCTACGAAATAAAGAGGATTGTAACCTGTGACCCGCACTCCTACAATACCATAAAAAATGAATATCCGGGACTTGGCGGTACTTATGATGTGGTCCACCATACCGAATACCTAAAGGAGTTATTGGACAACGGACGTTTACAAATAACCGGTGATGGGTACAAAGGCAAACGGATAACCTTCCACGATCCCTGCTATTTAGGACGGGCAAATTCCGTTTTTGATGCACCACGTGAAGTTCTGGCCAAAACCAATGCCGATTTAGTGGAAATGAAACGCCACAAAAAAACAGCCTTATGTTGCGGGGCAGGTGGGGCACAAATGTTCAAAGAGCCCGAAAAAGGCGATATGGATATTAATGTGATGCGCACACAAGACGCTTTGGAAACCAATCCAAATATTATTGCCACAGGTTGTCCATATTGCAATACCATGATGACGGACGGTATAAAAGCGCACGAAAAGGAAGATAGCGTAACCGTTATGGATGTGGCCGAACTGTTGGCCAAATCCCAAGGATTGTAAAATATTTGGATCAAGATAAGTTCAAGATCAATTTTTAGACAGAGAATAGAATATGCTAGTGGATTTTAATGAATTGCCAGATCATTCAAGAATTTGGATTTATCAGGCAAATAGGAGCTTTACAGAATCAGAGTTGGCCGAATTGGAAAATAGCATGGTGGATTTCCTCAAGGAGTGGACCGCTCATGGAAGTGATTTACATGCCGGTTTTGAGATCAAATACAAAAGATTTTTGATAATTGGGTTAGATCAGACCAATGCCAGCGCCTCAGGTTGCTCCATTGATGCCTCTGTCCATTTTATCCAAAGTTTGGAGAAAAAATATAAAGTGGAATTGCTAGATCGGATGAATGTTTCCTTTAAGCAAGGTGAATATATTGCCTACAAACCTTTAAAGGATTTTAAAAAATTGGCCAAAGCTAAATCCGTCTCGGCGAACACCATCGTTTTCAATAATTTAGTTGCCACAAAACAGGAATATATTGAGAATTGGGAAGTCCCCGCAAGCGAAAGTTGGCATTCAAGATTTGTGTAGTCCTCTTAATTTATCTTAATTTTTATACTTTCCTCGATGAAATGCAATATTTTTATCGGTATTTAGTTCGAGTTTCAGACAAGAAATTTATGCGGATAACCCCTTACTTTCCCCTATTCCTATTGATTTGTTTACATGCCCATGGGCAGTATAATCCCCTAGTTGTCAAAGATTCTTTGGCTCAAAAGGCTTGGGTAGAAAACACGTATGCAAATTTATCGTTGGAAGAGCGTATTGGTCAGCTGTTTATGGCCAGTGTGGCATCCAATCAAAGCCAAGCGGCCACAGATAGGGTAAAAAACCTTGTGGAGGAACATGGTATTGGTGGGGTTATTTTTATGGTGGGCGGTCCCGTAAAGCAAGCCAAATTGACCAACGATTATCAGGCTGTTTCCAAAGTTCCTTTGCTCATTGGTTCCGATGCGGAATGGGGCATGGCCATGCGTTTGGATTCCACTTATGCGTTTCCGTGGAACATGACATTGGGCGCAATACAAGATAGTAGTATAGTAGAACGTGTAGGTCAACAAATAGGAAAGCATGCAAAGCGTTTAGGGGTGCATATAAATTTTGCGCCCGATCTGGATGTGAACAACAATCCTAAAAACCCTATTATCGGAAATCGATCTTTTGGTGAAGATCCAAGAAATGTAGCGGAAAAAGGCAGGGCGTTTGTTCGGGGAATGGAGTCAATGGGGGTGCTCTCAAGTGGTAAACATTTTCCAGGGCATGGAGATACCGCTACCGATTCCCATAAATCTTTACCTGTGATCATGTCGTCGTTGGAACGTTTGGATTCCATTGAACTATATCCTTTCAAAAATGTGATGAAAAGTGGGCTTTCCTCAACAATGGTGGCCCATTTGAGTGTACCAAGTTTGGAAAACCGGGAAGGGCACCCTTCGTCGCTTTCCAAAAGTATAGTTGCCGATGTCTTGCAGCAGCAATTGGGGTTTAATGGTTTGGTACTGACAGATGCCTTGAATATGAAAGCTGTTTCCCAATTTGCCCCCGAAGGTGAAGTTGAACTACAGGCCTTTTTAGCCGGAAATGATATGCTTTTAATGCCTGAAAATGTAGTCAAGGCCAAGGAAAGGATTTTAGAAGCTTATAAAAAAGGGGACTTTTCGGAAGAACGATTGGCCAAATCCGTCAAGAAAATATTAATGGCCAAATACAAGGTGGGCCTCTACAATTATCAGCCTGTAGAAATGGAAAACTTGTACGAAGACCTGAACCATGTGGAGAATGATGTGGTTTATGAAAAAGCCATTGAGGGGGCCATAACGGTCGCTAAAAACAATTTTTCCCTAATGCCCATTAAAAAACTGGATAATAAAAAAATAGCATACATCCATTTTGGAGATGATGATGGTACACCATTTTATACCGCATTGAACCGATTTTATAAAGTTACCCATATCAAGGCCAAGGATATTGCGGAGTACAAAAAGGAATTGGCAAATTTTAATTTGGTGATCGTAGGGTTGCATAAAAGTAATGAGAGCCCGTGGAAGGGATATAAATTCTCCAAAAACGAACTGTTTTGGTTAGCAGAAATTTCCAGATTGCGGACCAGCAATACGATCTTGGCTCTGTTTGCACGACCATACGCGATGTTGGACGTTTTAAATTTCGATAAGGTGGACGGTGTAGTGGTGGGTTATCAGAATAGTGAGATCGCCCAAAAAAAAGTAGCGGAAGTCATTTTTGGAGCCATAGGAGCAACCGGAAAGTTGCCTGTATCCGCACACGATGAGTTTCCGGTGGGCACAGGGATCGATGTAAAACCAATACAGCGGTTGGGGTACAGTATACCAGAACGAGTGGGTATGAGTTCCGAAATGTTGGCAGAAGTGGATACCTTGGTGCAGCATGGGTTGGATTCGTTAATGTTCCCCGGTGCTCAAGTACTTGTGGCCCGCAAGGGTAAGGTTATCTACAACAAAAGTTTTGGAAAACCAACATACCGATCGGAAAAGGATATTACGGAAGAGTCCATTTATGATTTGGCATCATTGACCAAAATTCTTTCCACCTTGCCGATGATAATGAAAATGGAAGAGGAGGGGGAAATTGCTTTGAACGACACCTTCAAAGATTTGATTCCGGAATATGAGGATACGGAATTAAAGGATGTTACCGTTCTAAAGGCTCTATCCCACTACGGCAGATTGCCATCCTGGATTGCTTTTTATCTGGATACCTTAAATAAGGACCGTAAACCTTCCAACGAGTTTTACAGGCAAAACCCATCTGAAGCATTTCCGTACAAAGTAGCTGAACACCTGTACCTTACAAGATCATTTAAGGACTCAATCTATAACCGAATTGGAAGACAGAGTTTAAAATCCAATAGGTATAGGTATAGCGATGTAGGGTATTATGTATTTAAAGAATACATCGAAAAAAAACATAATCGACCCATAGATGAATTAGTGGATGAGTTTTTGTACACCCCCATGGGCTTGCAACGAACTACCTTTAATCCAATTAACAAATTTTCAAAGGAGGAGATAGTTCCTTCGGAAGAGGACGATTATTTTAGGTACCAAACGGTTCAGGGCTACGTACACGATATGGGTGCGGCCATGCAAGGAGGGGTGGGAGGCCATGCCGGACTCTTTAGTACAGCGAACGAGGTGGCTAAAATAATGCAGATGTATTTACAGGGGGGATATTATGGTGGGGAACGTTTTTTTAATGCCCGTACCGTAAAACGGTTCAATACCTGCTATTTTTGTAATAAGAATGTAAGGCGTGGCGTAGGTTTTGATAAGCCGCAGTTGGAAGAGAAAGGGCCCACTTGCGGTTGTGTTTCCAGAAATAGTTTTGGGCACAGCGGTTTTACCGGGACCTATACTTGGGCCGATCCGGATGAGGAGATCGTTTATGTTTTCCTTTCTAATAGAACCTACCCCACAGCGACCAATACGTTATTGATAAAATCAGGACTGCGAACCCGAATTCAGCAGGCCATTTATGATTCCATTATCAATTAAGTTTTAAATATATTGACTTAGATTTGTCCTATGAAGATAGCTATTGTGTGTTACCCAACGTTTGGAGGTAGTGGAGTGGTTGCCACAGAGCTGGGTATTGCCCTTGCCGAACGAGGCCACGAGGTGCACTTTATCACCTACCGGCAACCAGTACGTTTGGAACTTTTGGGAAACAATATCCATTTTCATGAGGTGCATGTTCCGGAGTATCCCCTGTTTCATTATCAACCGTATGAGCTGGCATTGTCCAGTAAATTGGTGGACACCATCAAACTCCACGGAATAGAGCTATTGCATGTACATTATGCCATCCCACATGCCTATGCGGGTTATATGGCAAAAAAAATGCTTCAGGAATATGGTATTTTTATACCAATGATAACCACTTTGCACGGAACCGATATAACACTGGTGGGCAAGCATCCATTCTACAAGCCTGCAGTTACTTTTAGTATCAATAAATCCGATGTGGTCACCTCCGTATCCGAGGCCCTCAAAGAAGAAACCTTAAAGCTTTTTGATATCGAAAAGGACATTGAGGTCATCCCGAACTTTATCGAGAGCAAAAAGTACAGTAAGGATTATACCGACTGTCAACGCTCTATGATGGCGAAGGAAGACGAGAGGATCATAACGCATATCAGTAATTTTAGAAAAGTAAAACGGATACCCGACGTAATAAAGGTTTTTCATAAAATCCAAAAAGAGGTTCCCGCCAAATTGATCATGGTGGGTGAGGGCCCGGAAAAGGAAAAGGCAGAAGATCTTTGCGATAAACTAGGAATCAAGGATAAAGTGTTGTTTTTGGGAAACAGTAACGAGATAGATAGGATCCTTTGTTTTTCCGATTTATTTTTGTTGCCCTCGGAAACCGAAAGTTTTGGACTTGCGGCCTTGGAGGCCATGATCAATAAAGTAGCAGTAATCTCCAGCAATACGGGAGGAATTCCAGAAGTGAATATTGATGGCGTTTCCGGATTTTTGGCAGATGTGGGCGATGTGGATACCATGGCGGCCAAGGGGATTCAAATTTTAAAAGACGATGAAACCTTGGAGAAATTCAAGGAAAACGCCTTTAATGTAGCCTCCAAGTTCGATATTGTGCATATCTTGCCCTTGTACGAGGAACTTTATGAAAAAGCCTATAAATCACGTTTTAAGAACACCTTTTGACCATTAAGTATATTTATCTCATAGCAGTGGTTTGTTTGTTCTCCTGTAAAGCACAAAAGGAGGGGCATTCTCCCGTGGGTGAAAGATTAGAGCATATGGAGTTGGTGGATTTTGATAACCATAGTAACATAGAATACTACGAAACCACAATTATTACCGACAATAAATCGTTGCGCAAATACTACTCGCAAATTAACAAGACCCGAAAACCAGGACTTCCATTGCCAATTTTGGATTTTTCCTCGGAAATGGCCATTATTATATGCTTGGGCGAGCAAAATAATGTACGAAAACCTGTTTTGTCCAAGCTAAAAGAATCAGATCAGGCGATTACAATTGCTGTTGAGCTGATAGCAGAGGAAAAAGAGGATAAAATCGGGAAACAGCCCATTACCTATCCATTTTATCTATACAAAATGCCTTTGGTCGATAAAGCGGTTGTTTTTCAAAAGGTTGATAATTAGGGTCTTCCAAAACCAATCTACTACTCATCGAAAATAAGCGCACTTAAAAGTGCAAAATTCGCTTTCTTATCACCTTGAACTAGCTTTGGGGCTGATAACCTCAAATCAATTAAAATGAACATTTCTAAACCTGCAATGATGGTCATTGCCATGAGTTTTTCTGCTTTGACCTTTGCCCAAGACCTTGAATTGACCAAAAAGGATAGCATAGTGCAAAGCTATTGGCTGGTGTCCTTGGGTACCAACATTGTTGATGACTCCGGTGATGAATTTGGTGAACTATTCGATTTAAGTGATGGTTGGAACATGGTACCCTATCCATCTCGTGTAAGCGTAGGACGATATTTTAAAAATGGCCTTGGTTTGGAGGCCATAGGGTCGTACAACCGTTACAAAGAAGGCAAAATCGTGGATAATGTTGTAAATCCTGAAGATGTTGACTATTGGGGTCTCGATTTTAGGGTAAGCTACGATTTAAATATGATTTTGGGAGAAACCGGCTTTTTTGATCCCTATATCGGAATTGGCGCGGGGTATACCGATGCCAACAACCAAGGCAGGGGAACATACAACGCGGTTATTGGTTTTAGAACATGGTTTTCCGATCATTGGGGGCTGGATTTCAACTCAACGGGAAAATGGGCCATGGATACCGAAAATGCATCGAACCATATACAACATGCACTCGGTGTAGCTTATAGGTTCGAGGTAGAAAAGGGACTTTCTAGAAAAGGTCAAGAAAAACTGGCTTTATTGGAAGAGCTGGAAAAAGAACAACAACGTGTACAGGATTCTATTGCCGATGCAGAAGAAGCAAGACTATTGGCCGAGCGTTTGCAACGGGAAAAAGAAGCAGCAGAGTTGGCAGCTGCCGAAAAAGCCAAGAAAGAAGCGGAGGAGGCCAGAAGAGCAAAACTTCGCAACAAGATCAACAACTTGGGCAAAGTATACTTTAAACTCAATTCTTCCTACTTGACCTCAAAAGATAAGGAATTACTTGATGAATTGGTGACCATTATGCAAGATGAGCCTAATTTGGCGATAAAGGTTTCGGCACATACCGATTCCAGAGGCACCAAAAAATATAATCAATGGCTTTCCGAAAGACGTGCCGAACGTACTGTTGAGTATGTGGTTTCCAAGGGTGTGTCCGCCGGTAGAATAAGTCATGATGCCTTTGGCGAGACCCAGTTGGTGAACGAATGTGAGGATGGTGTACGTTGTTCGGAAGAACAGCATTCCAAGAACAGGAGGTCGGAGTTTGAGATATTAAATTATTAGAATATCAATACTAACTATAAAAAACGCCCGGGAAATTCCCGGGCGTTTTTTTATTTTTTTTCAATGATTTTGGCTGGGTTTCCCACAACCGTAGTATGTGGCGCTACTTCTCGTATTACCACAGCGCCCGCTCCTATTAGACTGCCTTGGCCAACTTTGCCGATACCTGTCATGACCGTTGCACCAATACCTATATAAACGTGGTCTTCGAGTTTTAAATTAGCGCCGACGTTTACACCGGACGACATAAAAACTCCATTTCCTATATCTACATGATGGCCTATGGTGGTCGCCATGTTTATCATAAAGAAATTCCCGATTCTTGTATGTGGCATAATTATGCTCCCGGACAAAATGTAACAAGCTTCGCCAAGCTCCACATCGGGCCCGATATCGGCATTTTTATGAATAAAACTTGGTATATTATAGCCTAGGGTCTTGCTTTCGGATAAATATTTCTCACGAATTTTGTTATCACCAATTGGACAGTATACATTTTGAATCCTACTTTTGAATTCTTTCTTTTTAAGGTCCTCAAAATTTCCTAAAACAGGTAAGTTTAAGATTTGTTTCCCGTGCAGCTTTGGATTTGAGTCGATGAAACCGATAATATTTATACCGGCTTCCCTTAAGTATGATGCATAAATTTGACCATGCGTTCCAGCTCCTATAATTATTGAATTATTACCCATTGTTGTTTCCTGTAAATGGCTGCATGCCAATATTTTCGGTATCGTTGATATCTTTTCTTAGAAGAACTTTCTTTATGGTCAATATTACGATCTTTATATCAGTTAAGAAAGAAACGTTGTCAACATACCATACATCCAGTTCAAATTTTTTGTTCCAAGAGATTGCATTTCTACCGTTCACTTGAGCCCACCCTGTTATACCTGGGCGTGTTTTGTGTCTTTTTCGTTGTTCAGCATTATATAGTGGCAAGTATTTTGGCAATAAAGGTCTTGGTCCTATCAAACTCATTTCACCTTTTAAAACATTAAATAGCTGCGGTAACTCATCCAAGGATGTCTTTCTTATAAATCGCCCTACAGGAGTTATTCTTTCATGGTTTGGCAAAAGCGCTCCGCTTGCATCTTTTTTATCGTTCATTGATTTGAACTTTATCAATTTGAAAAGCTCTTCATTTTTGCCGGGCCTTATCTGGGTAAAGAAGGGTTTACCATTGTTTGAGAAAAACAAAAAAATGGTAAGAAACAAAATAATTGGCGATGCTAAACAAATGAGCAAAAACGAAACCGAGAAATCGATTAATCTTTTAAAGAAATTGGCATACATTTTTCAGGAAATCAATGGTGAGAATTGTGTTTAGTTGTAAGCAAAAATATTTCTTAGGTATTTATTATAAAAATTTGTGGCGCCCTTAATTTACCAACTGGCTGATTTCGTCCGAAGGCATCAAATTTTTCGTGATCTTTCTTTTTTTCGAGCTTAAAAGTGGTATTTCGTCAACATATTCTATATCTATTGTCGCTTGGGCACCCATTATCTCTTTACAGCGAAGAACTAGCTTTTCTTCACCTGTGAAAGGTTTTTCGGTATTCAACTTTATTAAATACGAAGTTTTACCTGTTTGCACATATTGTATTTGGTCTATATCTGGAAAATCTACAGTGATTCCCATAAACTGATATGCACTAATCATATTTCCAGATGTATTTAATAAAATATCAGCTTTTCTTCCTTCAACAGTTTTAAGAACGGGAATACTGCCATCAGTTTTTGAGGTAATGGAACCAATGTCCCCCGTATCATATCTAATCATGGGCAATGCATGATTGTAAAGGTCTGTAATCACAATTCTGCCCAACTCACCATCCTTAACAGGCTCGTTCTTCTCAAAATCCAATATTTCCAAGACATAACTTGCCCAATTGATTGTAAAGTGGTCACTGTCGATAGATTGTTGGGCAATAATTCCATTCTCAAGATTGGAATATCTGGAGACCATGGGTGAATTGAAATAATACCACATTCTACTTCGAACATGGTCACTAAGGTTTTCGGACATGCCAATAATGGATTTTACATTGCAATCCAGCGGTTTAGATTTATTTTTGTCCAAATAATCACATATTTTTTCTAAAGCCGAGGGATATCCCAGCCAGCCTTTTGAAGACTTGTCTTGTTTTAGGCTGTCCAACAACTCTTGTATGTACCGATCGTTAAGCTTATCAATGTTTATGGGTACTATGTTCTGCATATTGGAAGACACTTTACTCTTACTAAGTTTATTGCTCCATAAGCGCACATACAAAAGCTTGTCGCCAATTGTAAAACCAGCTTTGGATGCAAAGAATATGGTGTCGGCAGTATTTCTGATTTTCTTTTCCTTATTCTGAACAACCATGAAAGGAGTTCCAGTTGAACCACTGGTGAATGTCTTATATAATTTTTGCCTTTGTTTTGATTTTGACAGCAATTTTTCGAAGTTTGAAGTAATTATTCTTTTATCCATCACAGGAAAATCCGATAAATCGCCATAACCTTGATAGGGTTTATAATACTCAGTTTCATTAACAGCATGTTCGAGCAAAATAGTAAGAGGTTCTTTGGTTCTCTCTTTAAGGGTCGAAAAATTTGGTGATGACAGGACCCGCTCTATATTCTTTATTTCTCTTTGTATTTTACTTCCTTTAATGGTGTCCAAACTCCAAAAAATGGTCTTCCTCAAATTATTCAATAATTGATTGTTCATGGTATCGGGGGTTATCTACAAAAAACAAACTACTATACAAAGTACGACTTAAACCTGAATGGGAACAAATATTCAATACTACATTTAACGAATCAGTCTATTTAGGTTAAAACGTTTATTTACTCTTGCATAGGCTTTTATATACTCATAAACGATACAATGTTGATAAGAGTATACTTTTACGACATTTACGCACTTTTTTCCCAATATGTTCACATCGCTATGGTAAAAAAGGGTACTCAAAGTCATTTTTTGCGTTTCATCGATAATCTGAACGTAAATCTTCGATTAATTTTTATGTAACATATTTTTGTATAGTCCCCCCAAGCAACCTAAATACACCACCAATAGAATGATTTTAAAGAGAACACTATCAGTAATTTTTCTTCTGGGGATATCGATAAATGTAGCTGCCCAAAATTTACATTTCGAATCCAATGCAGCATCCATTGAAAACGAATCCAACGCCCTTACCGGATGGTCTGGCGATGCAACCCTAACTGTTGATGGAACAGACTCGCAATCGGGAAATTTTTCCATCAGGGCAGTTTCAACAAGTAACAACGGAAGAATCCTGGAGTATTATTTTGATGCTTCAGTGGGGGAGGAATATACCATTAGAATATGGGCCAAGGAAGGTCCAAAGGGAACTGTTCCTGGAAGCCCTGCATTTGCTGCTTGGTCGGGTTTTTCGGGTTTTTCCGTAACTCCCATTGTAGGAACCGATTGGGCCGAATATGTGTTTAACCTAACGGCCACGTCACCCAGGCCTAGAATAAGGGTCTATACGAGTTCTTCTTCAACAAGCACAATTCCAGGGAATACAGTTTTGATAGATGCAGTTTCTATTGTGGTTGCCGGGAGTGATTCTGAACCTCCAAGTGCTATATCCGATTTGGCCGCGAGCAATACAACCTCAACGACTACCCAACTTACATGGAGCCCATCTACGGATAATGTTGGAGTTTCAAACTATCAGGTTGTACAAGATGGAACCATAATCGCCAATACCGGAACCAACACAAATTTTAATGTAACCGGATTATCGCCCAGTACCAGCTATGATTTTACAATAGTGGCCGAGGATGCTGCGGGCAATACTTCTAATACGGGAAATACCGTTACGGTAACCACAGGTGCCTTGATCGATACGGAAGCTCCTAGTAGTGTATCGGATTTGGCTTCCAGTAATATTACATCTACTTCAGTAAACCTATCCTGGAGCGCATCTACAGATAATGTTGGTGTAACCAATTATGAGATATTCCAAGATGGTACTAGTATAGCCAATATTGGAACAAACACAGTTTTGAACTTAACGGGTCTCAACCCCAATACCAGCTACGATTTTTCGGTTGAGGCATCCGATGCTGCCGGGAATGTCTCAGCTCCGGGCAATGTGTTAGTGGTTACTACGTTAGCTGCTCCGGACACCGAGGCACCAAGTGCAGTTTTGGATTTGACCTCAAGTAACACGACCCCTACCACAACCGATTTAAATTGGAGTCCATCTACCGATAACGTGGGTGTTGTCAATTACCAAATATTTCAGGATGGTATCAGTATTGGAAACTCCGGAACTGCTACGACTTTTAACGTAACTGGTTTAACACCTGCAAGTTCTTTCGATTTTACCATAGTTGCTGTCGATGCAGCAGGTAATACCTCTTCTGCTGGTAATATTGAAACAGTGAATACCACTTCCTCTGGGGATACTGAGGCCCCAAGTGCAGTCTTGGATTTAATTTCCAGCAATACAACCGCTACCACCACTGATTTAAGTTGGAGTGCATCTACGGACAATGTAGGCGTTACAAATTATGAGGTATTCCAAAATGGAATCAGTATTGCAAATACGGGTACTGCACTTAATTTTAATGTAACAGGCTTATTGCCCAATACGAGTTATGATTTTTCGGTGATTGCTTCAGATATCGCAGGCAATACATCGAGTGCAGGAAACACGGAAACTGTTGTTACTCCCAACGAGGCAGATGTGGAGGCGCCAAGTACGGTCTCGGATTTGGCTTCCAGTAATATTACCACAACATCAGTGGATTTAAATTGGACTGCATCCACAGATAATATTGGGGTAACCAATTATGAGGTATATCAAAACGGTATCAGTATTGCCAACACGGGAACCACAACAAATTTCAATGTTACGGGACTATCTCCAAGTACAATGTACAATTTTATGGTCACAGCCGCCGATAGTGCAGGTAATATTTCGGGGCCAGGAAATACAGTATCGATAACTACAGCGGCGGCACCTGATACCGAAGCGCCAAGTGCAGTTTCAGATTTAGCCGCGGCTGGTACAACTTCAACGTCAACCACACTCTCGTGGTCTGCTTCTACGGATAATGTAGGAGTTATAAATTATGAAGTGTTCAGGGATGGTACGAGTATCGGAAATACAGGCACCTCTACCACACTTACCGTGAATGGACTTACACCGGATACAAGTTATAATTTTACGGTTTTCGCCGAAGATGCTGCAGGCAATACGTCCAACAGCAGCAATACAGCAGCAATTGTGACATTGATAGGAACGGGAATAACCGATTATACTTCTGAAAATGCCAATCTGAATACCGTGGATTGGACTGCAAGGGATTTATTTGCAGACAGGAATATTGGAATTGGAACAACGGATACACAAGGTTATAGGCTAGCTGTAGCGGGAAACATGATTGCTGAAGCGGTTAGAGTTGAACTGCAGGTAAATTGGCCCGATTTTGTTTTTAGTAAAGACTATGACCTGCCACAATTGGAAAAAATTAAGGCCTTTATTGCCTTGAACGGGCATTTGCCAAATATACCAAGTGCCAAAGAAGTTGAAAATTCTGGCATAGATTTAGGCTCCATGGATGCTAAGCTTCTCCAAAAAATTGAGGAGTTGACCTTGTATTTGATCGAGCAAGAGTCAGAAATCGAAAAATTGAAAGAGGAAAACGAAAAAATGCAACTTCTTTTAAAAAGAATGGATAGACTTGAATCCAAATTGAATTCCAAGTCTAATGAAAATAAGTAATACTATTGTCGATAAAAATTTAATAGTAGAGCGAACAATTTAACAAGTGGTACAACCCCAGCACTTTAAAAACTTATGAAAAAAAATTACCTAAAAATTAGCATCGTCATATTGGTTCTGTTAGTACAGAATATTTCTGGACAAAGTATCAGAAAAAGTTTTGATGAAATGTCTGATTATGAGATAACGGAGCTCGTAAATGCGTTTTACGATCTTAGGAACGGTCCAGATCTAATGAACGACTTGGCCAATTTCCACGGACAGTTCTTCAATTTTGATAATACGATGGACCCGACCCGGTTAGATCTACATTTTAATCTTCCTGATGAGCCAGAAAGGGAAATTTTTCTTGCTTGGCACAGAAGAATGATCTTTGAACTGGAACAGGCCATGCAAGAGATAAACCCGGATATCAGCCTTTGTTATTGGGACTCGTCCATATATCAATCTCCCAACGACCCACTTTGGGATGAAAGTTTTCTCGGAAGTTTTGATGCCAATTGGGGGTTACGCAGAAATTTGGGAGGAAATGGACCGTTGCCAACGGTAACAGAAGTTTCTAACTTAATGGGCATCTCTGATTTTTACCAATTCTCCAATGTTCTAGAAAGAGATGCGGTACACAGAGGAGGACACGTTTGGACCGGAGGACCGATGAATTCTCCATTGTCTCCAAGGGATCCGGTATTCTTTATCCACCATTCGTTTGTGGATAAGATTTGGCAGGAATGGGAAACAATTTATCAGAGCTCTTCCTTTATGCCCACATCTATGTTGAGATACGATGGAACTTATGTTTTTGATGGAGAAACCTTGGCTTCCGTAGATCCTAACGACATTACCGATGCTAGAGTTTATGGAGTTTTTTATGCAGAAAATGGGCTGGCTCAGTTAGATAACTACATTGTTAGCAACACCTATAATCCCGAGGAAGTGTTTTATTATCAATTTAATATAGAGGCAGGCAACAATTTTATTGTACCCTCTGGCGCAGCGGCAAGAATGGCATCTTTAAACGAGATAAACCTTACACCTGGTTTTGAAGCTTCTGCTGGCTCCTCTTTCCAAGCATCGATCGATGACCAAAACGCAAACCTTGGTAATAGGCGAAGTTTATTGGCAAAAAGAGACAATAAACCATATCCACACTCAGAAATGCTCTACACGGAGATAGTCTGGGAAGAAGGAGGGGATTTATTGGATGATAAACCTATTATCATAACTGCGGCACCTAATCCATTTACAGAAAAAATAACAATAAAACTTAACGAACGTAAAGATTGTGTTATCGAAGTCTTTAATATGATGGGTATGTTGATAAAGGAGGAAGCTTTCCAGAACACCGATACCATGGTCATAAAAAACCTATATGGTCTGGCCAATGGATTCTATGTTATTCGGGTTACCGATGCCAATGGGGAGATTCTTGTAGTTAAAAGAATTATTAAAATGTAGAAGTAACAGTTTGTTCATAACAAAAAGGGGCCAAAGGCCCCTTTTTGTTTTATAAGTGGGTTACTGATTGTGATTTCCATGATCCATATGGATAGTAGAAGGATCTCGGTACTTACAGCAATCTGGTAGTTTATTGTATACAGAATCCGGTGCAGTAAAACCTTCGGAATCATGTCCTACCTCCGCAATTCTTTTTTGAATATTGGGTATGGTTACTTTTCGTTCATCGATAATGGCCTCAAAGAGCTTGGTTTCGGAGTTCCATGTGGCGAACTTCACACCTTTTAGCTTAACAGCAGCTTTTTCGATTCTAGTTTTGCACATCCCACAATTCCCCTTTACTTCAAAGCTAACGGTCTTGTTTTTGTCCTGCGAATGGCCAATGGCCATAAAGAACAGTGCAATACAGGTGATTAAGGTTGTTTTCATTATGTCAATTTTTGTATTATATCTTATATCTAAATCCTACATAGTACAGACTTTCTAGTACGGGACCATATAAAATTGTACTGTCAAAATAAGTGCCAAATGGGTCGGAACTGGATAGAATTGGTTCGGGTTGTGTAAAATTACCGATATTTTCTCCTCCAACATATACTTCGAACTTATTGGATAGAACACGGGTGATCTGTGCATTGAACAAATTGTAGGACGTGGACCATTCTGCAAGTTGAAATTCCTCGGGATTGATATTTGTATTGGGTAATCGCTGTCTTCCCAACCAATTGCCGGTAACATCGAACCGCCATTGTTTTTCTGCTATTTTTAGGGTTTCATAGCTCAGGTTTACAAAAAACCTATAATTGGGCTGAAGAGGTTTTTCAAACGTACCGCTTCTATATTCCGTGGCAACATCAAAATATTTATAGGTCGTCCTTAAATGAAGATCTTGCAATATCTCATAATTCAAATCTACTTGTACACTGTTGGAAAAACTTTCTCCTTCAAGATTGTAAAATGCAATTTCTCTGGCATTTTCCCAATCTACCACTACCTGTTCATCAAATTGGGTCCTATAATAATCCATGGAAAACTCCAGGACCCTGTTCCATAAGTAGAGTTTTTGAATAAAGCTTACTCCATAGTTCCAAGCTTTTTCAGGCTGAAGGCCATAATAGTTTCCATTGGTACCGTCAATAACAATTTGTCTGGAAGATGCGAACAATTGTTGGTTCTCTGCGAATATATTGGCGCCCCGTATGCCCCGTCCAAAAGAAGCCCTAAAACTGGCCTTGTCCCAGAGTGAATATCTTAAGTGCAATCTTGGAGTAATAAAAGTGCCCAAGTTGTTATGCCTGTCCGCTCGTAGTCCTGCTACAAAACTTAGACCTTCCAGACTATCGTAGGTATACTCAAAAAAGGCTCCCAATGAGTTGTCGTACCGTGTAAAAGGAGTATTGTTCACGTTCTCCTCGAACCCATCATAAGTTAGGCTCACCCCGGTTTTGAACTTGTGCTGGGTACTGCCGATTATACTATTAAAAATAAGGTTGGAGTAAAAAGAACGATGATTGATGTCGTACTGGTTCAATCCATAAAAAGAGTTTTGATCATGCGCACTGTAGGCCGTTTGGAACCCGAAACTTTGATAGGGTAGATCAGGAAAAACATATCCCGTCTTTGCCGAGATATCCAGCCGCGAAGTTTCGATTTCACTTCCCCAGGCATTTGTGGTCAATTTATCTTCATCTATATTAAAATCTGTTTGCCCCAGCTCTTTGGTGTCCGAGAGGTACTGAATATTGGCATAACTTACCCATCCGCTTTCGGGATCCATAAACTGCCACCGGTTCATAAAATTTATTTGTCGGGCCAATGGAGTGTCGTAGAAAGAATCGTCATTATTATCTATATACCCATTTCTAAGATTTGCATGTATATAAAGCCCGACCCCCAGATCGTCAGTAATATTGTGGTTCAACCGTGTGTTGAATTCGTAACGTTCAAAATTGTTGGCGTAAAAATTAAGGAAGAATCGTTTATCCGTCAATGGTTTTACGAGTTCGCTATTGATATGCCCGGATATACTTTCAAACCCGTTCAGAACGCTTCCCGCGCCTTTGGTGATCTGTATGCTTTCTATCCAGGAACCCGGGATAAAAGAAAGTCCAAATACTTGTGAAGCCCCTCTTATGGATGGCATATTTTCTTGGGTGAACATTAAGTAAGGACTATTTAGCCCTAGCATTTGTATCTGTTTGGCCCCAAGAACAGCATCGGAAACGTTCACGTCTACCGCCGGGTTGGTTTCAAAACTTTCGGAAAGGTTGCAACAAGCTGCCTTTAGCATTTCACGACTGTCTACCGATACCACATTTTGAACTTTGAAAAGTGATTTTTGTAGTGGTGCGACTTCTTTTTCAACCACTACCTCGTCCAAAACTACATTGGGGTAGAGTACAATGTTACCAAGATTAGGCCGGTTAACAGGAATGGTGTCCGAACGGTAACCCACCGAGCTGACCACCAACTGCCGTATGTTTTTTTGGTACGGCGTGCTAAACTTTCCGTCGAAATCCGTAGTTGTACCAATTGTACTGGATAACCAATATACGTTGGCATTGGCAATGGGTATGGTCTTGCCTTTTTCGTTAAACTCCAAAACCTTGCCTTGTACTTGAAACTGGGAAAAACCGGATTTTAAGGCAAATACAAAAAAAAGAAAAAATAGTTGTCTCATTTGGAGAGGGGCTATCTACATCCCAAATCTACATTATTAGTGGGGCATTTGGATCATTGACCCCTAATTTTTTAAACTAGATGTAGTTCATAGATTTTTTTGGAAGTTAACAGAATATAGCCACGGTTTGAAATGCGATAAACTACTTTTAATTTGGTAATGTGCTATTTCTATGGAGTGATATGGGCTTAACAAAATTTATTGTAGTACTTTTTGTTTGGGTATTGCTTTTATTTTGCGGAGGATCTAAGGGTCTGAAACGAAAAAGCATAAAACAAATACGGGTAATAAATAACACCGAACACGTTTTTACAAATGTTTCTCTTTTTTCTATGCCATTTAAAACATTATACCCAGGGGATACATCGGAATACAAAGAGTTGGTCTATGATCCTTTAAAGGACGACCCTCTAATTTACTGTGTTAGCAATCAGACGAATTACGGAAGATATTTAATTATCCCAAAGGGAACCCAGGGTGAGTATACCTATAGGATCGATAGCATCCAGGATGGATTGATATTTTTGAGCTTTGGCAGGGATAATCCGTGATATGTCCAAGTTGATTATAGTTTGATTAAACTACTAAAGAGATACCATATGACAAAAACATTAGAGCATATTCGAAAATCGGCTTTTTGGGTTTTGGATGCTCTGCAAGGAGGAGGAGTAAGGAAACATTTTAATGAACTGAAAATAGTTCAGGCAAACCCAAACTCAACAAAGTCCTTGGAAATTAGGACCAAAAACTTAAATAAGGTTCTGGAACACGCTGTAAAAACTGTACCATTTTACTCTAAAGAGGTTAACGGTGCAGATTTGAATATTAAGAACTTTCCTATTATAGATAAGCAACTGATAAGAGATAATTTTGAAAGTTTTAGAAGTAGTTCTTTTAAGGATAAACATAATCACGAAGTTCGAACAAGCGGCTCAACGGGCAACCCATTTATTTTATATCACGATAAGAACAAAAGAGACCGAAACACAGCAGACACTCTTTTCTTTGCAAAGCGTGCCGGTTTTGAACTTGGTACCAAATTATATTATTTGAGATTATGGGACAAGCAGTATCAGAAAAATAAACTGCTTTCTTTTGTGCAAAACATTTCAACATATTCTGTGGACGAGCTGGATGATATTAGGTTGGAGATGTTGGTTAAAGAGCTGCTGAAAGATACTGGCAGTGTAAATATTCTTGCATATTCATCGGCTTTGGATACAATATGTAGTTATTTGGACAAAAACCATCCCGAGCAAAAATTTAGATGTAGAATGGATTCTGTAATCGCAATGGCGGAAGCATTGGCACCAGATGTAAAAGAGGGATTTAAAAAATACTTTAATGCTCAAGTAGTGTCTAGATACTCAAATAGTGAAAACGGAATTTTTGCGCAACAAGGCATTAATACAGCAAAAGATAGTTTCGAAATAAATTGGGCGAGTTATCATATTGAAATATTGGATTTGAACGAAGATAGGCCGGCCAAATATGGAGAAGTTGGACGAGTTGTGATTACGGATTATTTTAACTATGCTATGCCAATGATTCGCTACGATACCGGTGATGTAGCCATTATGGACGTAGATCAAGACAACGGCAACCTGGTTTTAAGTAAGATCGATGGAAGAAAAATGGACATGTTCACCAATACAAAAGGCGAATATATATCCTCGCACATTATCCACCATGTATTGCAATATGATGGTATTGAACAGTTTCAGTTTATTGAGGAACTGAATAACGAGTATGTGATAAAATTAAAGATGACCCGGCCCTTGGGGTCAACAGAGGAAGATGAACTAGTACGTATCTATTCAGAGTATTTTGGACATGGCGCTAAGGTTACCATTGAGTATGTTGATCATATTCCCCTATTACCTTCAGGAAAACGAAAATTGGTTATTAACAATGCAATACAGAAACCAGCGAGGACCAAAAAAGAAATTATAGAGGAAACAGATACTATGGACCTGGTCTCCTAAACCACTATAATCCAACCTTTAAGTTGTTAAGGATTCATATTCTTCTAGTATGGCTTTCATAATAACTTCTCGCTTGTATTGGTCAACTATCAATCTTCTAATGGCACTGGAATCTAATTTTAGTATATTTTCATTGTTGACGACCGATTTCATTGCACTGTAAAATTGATCTGTGTCCTTAGGAGGCACTATAATACCATTGTTACCATCTTGTATAATTTCATTGCAACCATTAATATTGGTAACAATACACGGCAAGCCCATGGCGGATGCCTGTAAAACGGCATTAGGGAACCCCTCCCTGTAACTTGGAAACACAAAAACCGAAGAAACCGACAAAAAGGGCCGTACATCTTTTTGCCAACCAACAGAGAAGATTTTTTTGTTGTTTTCTATTTCGGATACCGTTTCCGGAAGCAATGGATCCAATTCGGGTTCTGAACCTCCGACCAGAAGAAGAGAAACATTGTTGCTGGTTTTGGTTATTTTTGAAAAAGCGGATATCAGTTCCTTAATTCCTTTATCCTTAACCAATCTGCCCACAAAAGTAAATACTATATCATCTTGAGGTATACCGATTGCATTTCGCAATTCTTGCCTATCTGTTTGGGCGTACAGGCTTGGATCAAAGTACGAAGTATCGATACCATTGGAGCTGCCATGACCTAAAACCTTTATTTTTTCCTCGGGCGCATAATTATTTTGTACAATAATATCTTTTAGCCCAAAAGAATTGGGGTATACCTTTGTTGCACAGAAATAGGTGGCTTTTTCAATAAAATCCAAAAGTTTTCTTTTACTTCCTTTAGCTTCGAGCAAAGGCATTCCAGCCACTGTATGCAGTCTATAAGGTACTCGGGTTAAATATGCGGCCACCATTCCCAATAATCCAGCTTTTGGGGTATGGGTGTGAACTATCGTAGGTTTTTCATTTAAAAAGATGTAGCACAATTTAAATACACCGACCAAATCTTTAAAAAGTGTTATTTTTCTACTCATTTCTACTGGTATTACCCTAACTTCTTCTTTTTGGGAAACATCTTTAAGAGAAAAAGGAGGATTACCGGTAGAAGATATTCCAATTACCTCATAATATTTGGACATAAATTTTAGCTGTCCGTCCAAAAGAACACCAAGCGACCCCGGGACAGTAGTGATTCTTATCAGCTTTTTACGTTTCATTAATTTAGATATAATTTTTAGAACAACTCCATATCCCCAAGGCTATATCCCCAAAAATTTGACTCTTTGTCCAAAAGCAGGGCATATTTATGTTCAGGGAAATTCAGTCTTTTAGTTACCATGTTGGGCCCTTTTCTGTTCAGGTTTAGTGCAACATACAAACCACCGGCAATCAACTTGGTTCCGATGAGGCCATCTACCATGGACACCAATGGATATCTTTTGATCAAATGGGAAATGGCAGACTTAATTTTTCCCTGGGCATTTGGGTCCAACAGTTGTACATCTACTATGCGGCATTCCATAAAACCCTTTAATGGTTTTAGTCTATATATAATTAGCACATCATCAAGTTTGTAAAACTGGTAGTTTGCGAGTGGATTTTTTACATAACGCCACTCAAAATATAATTTTGAAAATGGGCAGAAGATATCCGCATCAATAAAAGGGGTGTGGTAGGAATGATTATTTTCCAGAATGTCTATCTTGACTTTTGCTGAATATTCGTTGAGCCTCTTTTTGGAAGATAGCCAATAAAAAGGATTGATTACGAGTCCGACAGGGATTTTTCTGTTGAGAACCCACCCCAACTTTAAATAACCACCAATACTTTGGTCGTTTGGGGTATTAAAAACAAAATCAAACCCTTCTTCGGATACCATTTTTAATGCATGGTTGGTAAGGCTCAAAAAGATTCCTTTTCTTCGGTGATTTGGAGAAACAGCCGTATCTACCGCCCTTACGGCCCTAAGGGTTTTGCCTGTGCTTTTTTCTTTCCATTGCCATTGCATAAAAGCCCTTACGCCAACTATTTCGGACCCTATTGTGGCAAGGTAGATTTTAGATTCGCCGAACGGATTGTCATAGTGTTTCCAGTGCCAATTTTGTACCGACTTTTCAGTGCTTTCACCGAGCGCAATTTTAAGGAGCTTTACTATTTCGGGCGAATCGGATTTGGTAGCTTCCCTAATTTTTATTTCATCCATTTTTTTCCAATTTTTCTACCAACGATTCCATGGAGTGGGAATCAAGACCAAACTTTTTATTCAGCTTTTGGTAATGGTTGAGTATCTTTTCAAGGTTTTTTAGGTTTTTGTCCATATTTGAACCAAAATTATGTGGGTGCCACCATAGATGGAATATCTTGTTGTGTTTGGCAGCGTAACTCATACTTTTTTTGATCCTTCGTATTTTTAAAAATTCTAAAAAACCAAGTTTATCTGAATAAGAGCGCAATAATCTGCTGGAAGGTATATTGTAAATAGGTTTTTTTTCCAAAAGCTCATCCCATGTATAGCAATGGTGGCCAAAGATATTTAGATAGGCATCCAAACCGCGAAAAAGCCTTCGGGCATATACATTGGGTAAAGAAGATTTATTTCCGTTTCCTTGAAAGGCCCAACTTTTTTCGTTACCTCTATAGGATGTAATTCCCAAGTCCTTGCATATTTCCAAGTACTCCGTGTTACATTGGTTTCTTGGAAAAACAATAGATTTCACATTAATGTTATTTTGCTGAGAGATTTTTATGGCGGCTTTAAGGTCCTCTTTAAATTCTTTTGATGTTTGACCGGGCTCTAGACAGTAATAATGGCTAAAAGTGTGAGTGCCTATGGTTTGGTTGGGATCTTTTGCTATTTCCGAAATCAATTCTGGTGCGAAATGATAGGGGTCACTGTTAGCGTTGTCTCCTACGATATCAAAATGTCCGTTATATGGAGATAGGTTTTTGTTTTTATATCCGGGTTTTAAAATTGGTATGTAATTTAGAAGCTCTTCTTTGGAATGGGCAAACAAGAAACCTACGGTAGAAAAAGTGGTTTTAATGTTATATTGAGAAAACAGGTCTAACAAGTTTGGCACTACTTTTTTTACAGCAATTATATCGTTACCATAAGAAGTTATGGTTCTTTTGTCCCTAACGCCCCATAGGAGCTCAAAGTCTAGGGAGATGACCAGTGCACCGTTTTTTTTATCCATAATATTAATTAAGATAGGGTTTCAACTTTATCCACAAAGTTTTCAATATCATTCTCTTTCAAGAACGTATCGAACAAAGTTCTATTACCCGTTGTATCACTGTTAAGGGCCTTTTCCATGGATTTGGCCAATGCGTTCGTATCACTGGGCGTACAGGTTTCTACACCTTTAATGTTCTCTATATTGCCTGCACATAGCGTGGAAACCACTTTATTGTTCTGGCTCATCATCTGCAATAGAACATTGGGGAATCCTTCTAAAATGGAAGAAACCACACATAATTCGGCCTTTTTAAAATAGGGATAAACATTATTTACATATCCTTCAAACACTACATCTGTTTCAATCTGGAGCGTTTTGGCAAGATGTTGGAGCTCGCTTTCCTGGTTACCATTGCCCAGTATGATCAATTTATAATCGGGGAAATGTTCCTTGATCAAAGAGAAGGCCTTGATCAAATAGTCGAAACCTTTGATGGGCATTAATCTTCCCGCTGTTACAATATATTTTTCCGGAAGTTCTTTGTCCAAATCAATTTTGGACATTGCCATTATTTCTTTTAGATCAATAGGGTTGGAAATTGTTTTTGTTTTAGGTTGTAAGTAGGGTAGGGCATTCACCAATTGATTGCGCATAAGGTCTGTTTGGCAAATCAGTAGGTCTACCTTACTATATCCAATTTTATAAAAGAACTTATACCTTTTAAGTTTCAGACCCTTATAACGAATAAATATAGAAGTGGACTCACGACCCACGAATTTATGGGTGTTCAGTAATCCCAACTTAAGCAAAAGTCCTGTGGTTCCGGTAACAAATACATTGGAAGTATAGATATAGTCATACTTCTCTTTTTTACTTTTTAGTTGGTGAAAAAGAAACTTTATAAAACCTATTTTCTCGTTCTTATTGGAAAACAAGCGTTTTTTTATGTTGGCACCCTCTAGCTGGTCCCATGCATTGGCTTCTACTTTTTTATAGAAGTAGTAAATTGTTACATCATGCTTTTCACCATAATGGTTGGCCACCAGTCTAAGGAATTGCTCTGCTCCCCCTAAGTTATTGTTCGGTAAAATGAAAAGAATTTTCATGCTACTTTTTGTTGATCATATTTTCGAATAAATCCTCATATTTACCAAGGATTATTTTTTTTCCATACCTTTTTACAACTGAACTTCTTACTTCTTGGGTGTTAAAATGGTTGGAGGATGTATAATGCCTAAGGTTGTTGAGGTATTCTTCTTCGTTGACCGAAACATGGCCATTTATGCCGTTTTCAATAATTTCATTTATTCCGCCAGGAGCGTCGAAAGCCAATACGGGTGTGCCAACGGCACAACTTTCAATAACAGCATTTGGAAACCCCTCAACATATGAGCCTTGTAGATAAAAATCATTCTGGGCCAAATATTTGGCTACATTGCTTGTATGTGGTATGTGATTAATCTTTTCAGAAATATTTAATGATTTGGCCATCTTAGCCAGTTTTTCCTTGTTTACACCATCACCAATTATTGTGTATTTAAAAGGGTGAGGGTATTTGGACAGCGTTCTAAGGATACGGTCGTGCCCTTTTCTAGGATGGAGCGATCCTACTGTAATAAAGTGTTGTATTGGGTTAGGGGCATTGTTGTGTTTAAGAATAAAGGCGTCCGTAATCGGATTATTGATTATGTAGGTCTTTGACCGAAATTTTGGATACTCGGAGATAAAACCATCATACATGTCTTGGGATTGACATATTATTGCACCCAGAAAACGGTAGCCTATTTTTTTTAGGTTAATTCCCCCGAATCTTTTTTTTCTGTCGCTGTACTTTTTTCTTACCCTATCCACATTGGCTTCTCTTGCGATAAAAACAGTCTTTAAAAAGAAACATGCCATAAAAGACATCATAATGTTCAGGTGAGAAATGGAACTAATTACAAGATGGGGCCTACGTTTTTTTATTTGTTTAAAGAGTGATAAAAAGGCATCGGAAATCTTGTCCTTTCCTAAAAAAACGATTTCTAGATCATTACTTTCAACAGAATATGCTTGGTCTTTTTTATGCCCGATTACGATTAAAGAGACCTGATATTTATTTTTTGGAAGGTTTGCTGCCAAAAAGGACATTACCCTTTCTGCTCCACCGGCCCTTAAAGAGGGTATAACAAAAATTATTTTCCTGATCATGTTGGTTGTAGGTTCTTTTCGGGTTGATGTATCTTTTTTTCGTTCAGGATTACTTGATATTGTAACCACATCGTTAAAAATGTGATGTAATAAAAGTTAAAAAAGTTATGGTTGGCCAGCAGGAAAACAGAGATGCCTATGGCTTGCATGAGTATATTTGGAGCTACACTGAACAGTGCGATCCCTTTGATCAGTAAGTATAAAAATAGACAAGTAAAAATAAGAAAGGGAACAATGCCCGATTCTCCTATTACCAGTAGATATGTGTTGTGGGATCCCAATCTGTGTACTCCGCCACCCTGAAATGCCCCATATCCATTACCGACTATTGGCTTGTCGAGGATATAATCGTAAAAACGGGCCCAGGTCTCGGTTCTTGAATCTTCGCTGATTTGATTGCGATCTACCTGCTCATTGGTTACCAATGCTTTTAGCTGTTGAAATCTTGGATTGTTCAAGCCAATGAATTCATCAATAATAAAGAGAGTACTTAAAATAACGGCTCCTAGCACAAATATTTTGATGTTTTTTATATTTATAAAAATGGACAATAGATTTATTAGCAACCAAAGGGCGATAAATGTTCTTGAAAAGGTCAGCAATCCCATTAATGTGAACAGGAACTGCCCGATCAATTTCATTTTTTTATTTTTCAGCCCATAGGATAATCCATATCCGGTAATGCAAATAAACCCACCAACGTTCGGGTTAATATAGAATCCGCTGTATCGACCATAATCACTTGTAAAGAACAATGTGTGCATAAGAATGCTCAAGGCACCTATGATCAAAAAATAGAAGAGTTCTTTTTTAGAGGTATCCTTAATTACCTCATACCCGCATATGGCTACTATAAAAAACTTTAGGAACAGGGTAACAAAAAACCTGAAGTCCCCCGTGTATTGGAACGCAGAAATAAGATAGTAGCTTAGACCTATTACTATCATCCAAACATTGGCCTTTCCTTTTTTGGAAAGAATAAAATACAACAACATTAAGACCAGTGAAAAATAGCTTAGCAGGCTTCCAACACCTCCGCCACCAAATTTAAGGGTCGCAGCAGGTAAATTAAGAAGGATCAATGCTAGTATGGAGTATTTGAGTATTTTCAAATGATTGATTTTAAGCTGTTAAGTTAATGGTCTTTTTTTAATTCAGCTTGCTGTTCATAAGATTATACCATGAACGGCTTACATTTTCCGATAAGTATCCTTGTGTACTATTTTCAGCCTTATTTCTTATGTTCGTCAAAAGATTTTCATCCGTTGTTAAGAGCTTAAGTCTTTCGGCCATTTGATCTACATTTTTTACTTCGACCAAATATCCATTTTTTCCATCCTCAATAATTTCAGATGGTCCGGACTCACAATCTGTCGAAATTGGAGCCAATCCAAAATGCATGGCCTCCAGCAAGGCATTGGGAAACCCTTCGTAATTGGATGTAAATAGGAATATCTTGGCCTTATTGTAATAATCCTCAATATTTGTTTTGGAACCAAGTAACTCTATATTGTTCTTATCGGCAATAAGTTCTTGTAATTTATTCATTTCTGAACCTTCACCAAGTATTTTTAATTTCCATCCTTTCGGATTTGCTTTGTGGAACGCCTCAATTGCCATAGCATGGTTTTTCAGCTTATGCAGCCTACCAACGGCCAATACAATGTTTTCTTTATTTTTTAGGTCCCTTTTAATTGTTAATTCTTTGTTGATAGGATTGGGAAGGATGGTAATCCTATTAGTTGGAATTTTGTTTAAGTAATAGTTTTTTACATTTTTGGTCTGTACAACAAGACTATCCGCTTTTGGGTAGGTCAATTTTCTCAAAAAACTCCAAAATTTTGGTGTATTTGCCCTCTTCGGATTGGTTCTTTCACTTACAATACAGGGAATACCTTTGCGTTTGGCTGCAAGAATGGATAGAATATTTGCTTGTGTAATAAAGCCTATTACCAACTGGATTTTTTGATTCTCGATGATTTTGCCGATTTTTCGATAGATTTTGAAGTTTAGTTTGATCGAGTCTATGAAATTGGCACTGGGCGGTATACTCTCTTCTGGAAAACAGGAAATTAATTTTATGTTTTTATCAATCTTATAGAAGGGAGTTACATTGGAAAAAGTGATTATTGTAATATCAAATTTTGAGGTAAGTTCATTTGCAAGCGTGGTTACAACTCTTTGAGCTCCTCCAGATGTAAGTCTACTGATTACAAAAGCAATCCTTTTTTTATTTTCCACGTTTATTTATTTTTTTAGAAATAAGATTTATGGCCCTGTGAGCCAGGTGCTTGAATCCATCTGTAAAAATATATAGCAGGGCACCGTAAGTTATGGCACATAGAAGGGCAACTTGTAAGACCAACATAAACCAACTAAAATAATTTTCCACTTGTAGGTTCAGATAGGTGCCGATTAAATAATCCATCGCAATTGCCAATAAAGAAAATAATAAAAGATGTCCTAAGTATCCTTTCCAAAAATGCCAAAGGTTGCTTTTGAAACCGTACTTGAACAGGAAGTAGGGTTTCCAGATTACCACGAACAGCACAAGACTGACCAACGTTCCCAGCATTATTCCACTAATACCGAGCATTCGCCCAAAGATGAAAGATATCAGTAGATTGACAATGGCCTCTGCGGCCGGAGCCCATGTATCTGAATATAGACCATACGCATTTTTAAAAAACTCGACGGCTCCTCTTGTTTGCCCAATGAAGAAGATGATGGACAATAAAACTAGGACTTCCTTTTCCAGAACATATTGTTTTCCGACCCATATGGTTATAAAGGGCTCAATACAGTAAAACAAGACAAGACCGATTACGCCACCTATAAAAAACTGTAAGGCCTGTATTTCCCAAAAAACTTTAAAAATGTTTTTTTTGTTGTTTTCTGCAACCAAATTTCCTATTCCTGCCCTTGTTCCGGAAAAAACCATTTTTACTAGACCGGTAAGCTTAGTGAAAATGAGTTGGTAGTTTCCAAAAAAAGCAACGCTTTCCAAGCTTACAAGGGCGAACACCAATATATTATCTGTTCCATCTTTAACAAAGGATCCGAGCTTGTGAACAAACAATTGCTTAATTTTTTTAATTACCTCGGGATACTGCTTAACTATTCCTTTGCTCTCTTTTGCATTTACAATAAGCCAAGGGTAATGCTCCTTTACCTTAACTCTCAATATCACGGCATAAATAATGGAAAAAAACACCTCTAGTGCCACCCATAAATAAAGACTTTGGAAATAATAGGACAACAGGGATTGTACAATTAGCCTTAATATGTTGCTTGTTTGAAAATACCCCTGTACCACATAGCCCTTTTGATCTGCTTCCAGCAAAACCATATGGTAATTGATAAAATAACTGAACAAGGTAGTCGCCAAAAAAGAATAAAAGGCAAAATAAACCAAGGGTATGGATAACGAGGTACTTTCAAAAATCCAAGGAAAAAATAAAGAAACCAATAACCCTCCGGCCAAAACAAACAAACCTATTCGATGGTATAAAAAACCTAATAGACCAATTATTTTGTTTATTTCTTGCTTATTGTTATCGTAAATTGGTTTATAGAGCGTATAACCAATTGCCGTTCCGATTCCCAGTTCTGCAAGATTTAAAAAGCTCAATACACTTCTTAACGTGCCGGTAAGCCCAATAAATTCATCTCCCAAAAATTCCAGGAAAATCTTTCTGGAAAAGAACTGTGCAATAATGGACAGCCCAAAAAAGAGAATTCCAATTTTGGCATTTTTGATTGATTTCCTTACTCTGGACATTTAAAAGTAGTTTAGCCGACCTTGCTATTGGTTAAAGTATGTCTAATCTTGTTGAACCCAATAATTGCCTCGAACACCCTTATGGGCAAATTTATTGCCATTTTTAGGTAGGGGAGCGGTTCTTTGGATTTCGGGTATAGCTCTTTTATTTTTCCCTTTAATCTTTTCCGATGTTGGTAATCGGGATCGATCTTTGGATTATAGTTGAGCAATTTGTAGTGTTTCAATAGTTTTTTGATCATATGATCATATGCTATTGAAATAATTTCCGGATCTTTGTTTTCCTTTTTAACCTTATTCAGCAAATACCAACCTGCATCCAATGAATCAAACTTTTTAGTACTGTAAGGGCTCTTGGTAATACTCGTTGGATTGTACCTGTAGTTATAAAATGGTTCTAGATACACGCCTATTTCTTTTACCTTGGGTATATTGTCCATGGTAAAATAAACATCTTCCGAGGTTTTACCTTCCAAAAAGCGATAATCGCTTACCAGCTTAGATCTATACAATCTGCGCCAAACGGAGTATTGGTTATTTTTAATGATCCTTTTAAGTGCAGTTTTGCAGTCTTCCTTATAAAAATGATGCTCTTTTTCTTTCGTTTCAACATTGGATTTGGCAATACCACATTCAATTATATCGAGATTGTTTTCTTCTAGTAATCCAATGAGTACGGAAAACATACTGGGCTCTATCCAATCATCACTATCCACGAACGATAAGTATTCGCCTTTAACCAGCCCCAAACCTGTGTTTCTGGCACCACTGAGCCCTTTATTTTTCTGATGTACCACGATAACCCTATCATCTTTTTTAGCGTAGTCATCACAAATGGCTCCGCCATTATCTTTAGAGCCATCATTAATTAAAATTAACTCAAGGTTCTTATATGTTTGGGCCAGAATACTGTCTATACATTTCCGTAAGTATTCTTCCACGTTGTACACAGGCACAACAACACTGATCAAAGGTTGATCTTTCATAAATTATAACCTACCGTTAACCAGTGATTTTTCTAAGTATCCCTTAACATCGTAAAGTACACCATTGTCCTTTAAAAGAGAATTGAACGGATAGTTTGCGAATTCTTTGTGGGCTACGGCAAGTACCAATCCGTCGTAGTCGTTTCCTTCGGGCTTTTTGGTGGTTTTAAGGCCATATTCATGCATAACCTCTTCTGGGGAGGCCCATGGGTCGAACACATCTACATTGATTCCATAGCTCTTTAAGTTCGAAACCACGTCTACAGCTTTGGTATTGCGTACATCGGGGCAGTTCTCTTTAAACGTGATGCCCAGCACCAACACTTTAGACCCTTTGATCTTAATGTCTCGCTGAACCATTAACTTAACTACTTCTGCCGCTACGTGTTTGCCCATACCGTCGTTCATTCTCCTTCCGGCCAAAATTATTTCTGGATGATACCCGAATTGTTGTGCTCTTTGCGCAAGGTAGTATGGGTCAACACCTATACAATGCCCGCCTACGAGACCCGGTTTAAAGGGAAGGAAATTCCATTTGGTTGAGGCTGCCTCCAGAACATCGTGTGTGTCGATATCCATCAAGTTAAAGATTTTGGCCAACTCGTTTACAAAAGCGATATTTATATCGCGTTGGGAGTTCTCGATGACTTTTGCCGCTTCTGCCACTTTAATGGTCGTTGCCAAATAAGTTCCTGCCGTAATAACGGACGCATACAAATCGTCAACTTTTTTCCCTATTTCTGGAGTAGAGCCAGAGGTAACTTTTAAGATTTTTTCTACGGTATGCTCTTTATCGCCTGGATTTATTCTTTCTGGTGAATACCCTACAAAAAAGTCCTTATTAAAGTTAAGACCGCTTACCTTTTCCAAAACAGGTACGCACTCTTCTTCGGTTACACCGGGGTAGACAGTGGATTCGTATACTACGATATCATCCTTTTTTAGAACTTTACCAACAGTTTCACTTGCTTTGTACAACGGAGTAAGAATAGGTCTGTTTGTACTATCTACAGGTGTTGGTACGGTTACAATATAATAGTTACAGTCTTTTATATCCTCTATATTAGACGAACAATACAATCCTTTGTCCATATTTGGGCCGGACTGCAGAACTTCTTGAAGAATATCGTCCTCTACTTCAAGAGTACTGTCCGTACCCTTGTTCAATTCGGCTACCCTGCCTTCATTGATATCGAATCCGACTACAGGATATTTAGTGGCGAAAAGGCGCGCCAAAGGCAAACCTACATACCCTAGTCCGATAACAGCTATTTTAATTGAGTTCATTTTTATAATTTAAGATAATGGTTATTTATTCTTTGTGGTTTTGCCAATTTGATGGTACTCGATTCCCAATTCTTCCAATATGGTATCGTTATATTGGTTTCTACCGTCAAATATTATGGCTTTGTTCAATCGCTTTTTGATTTCATTGAAGTCTGGAGACCTAAATTCTTTCCATTCTGTTAATAAAACCATAGCTTCTGCACCGTTTAAAGTGTCATATTTGGAATCGTGATAACTAATATTATCAAGGTCCTTTAAGTAGAACTCTTTTGCTTCGTTCATTGCTTTGGGATCGTACGCTTGGATTTTGGCACCTCTTTCCACTAAATATTTTATAATATAAATGGCGGGTGCTTCTCTCATATCATCGGTTTGAGGCTTAAAGGCAAGTCCCCAAATGGCAAAAGTTTTTCCTTTAAGATCTTCATTGAACCTTTGGGCAATTTTTTTGGCCACTACCAGTTTTTGCCTATCGTTCACATATTCCACTGCTCCTATCAGTTGTGGAATATAGCCATGCTCCGTTGCAGTTTTTTTTAAGGCTTTAACGTCTTTTGGAAAGCAAGATCCTCCATAACCACTACCTGGATATATAAAACTGTAGCCTATTCTACTGTCCGAGCCAATACCGATCCTTACCTTGTTCACATCGGCACCAACTAGTTCGCAAATATTTGCGACTTCGTTCATAAAGGATATTTTGGTCGCTAGCATAGCGTTCGCGACATATTTGGTCATTTCCGCAGATCGTACGTCCATTGTAATCAATCGATCCATGCTGCTCCTAAAAAATGGAGCGTAGAGTTGTCTCATTTTTTTGGTGGCTTCAGGGTTGTCCGCACCTACTACCACGCGATCAGGTTTCATAAAATCGTTGATAGCATCACCTTCCTTTAAAAACTCCGGGTTTGATACAACATCAAATTCTATGTTCAGTTTGCGCTTATCAAGTTCTTTTTGAATAGTGGTCCGAACTTTGTCCGCAGTACCCACCGGAACAGTTGATTTATCGACCACTATTAAGGTTGCGTCCATGCTCTGACCTATTTGTTCGGCTACTTTTAATACATATTGTAAGTCGGCTGAACCATCTTCACCCATAGGTGTGCCCACAGCAATAAAGGCAATGTCACAATTTTTGATGTGTTTTGATAAATCCGTGCTAAAATGAAGTGTTCCGTTCTTAACATTTCTTAGAACCATTGGTTCCAGACCTGGTTCGTATATTGGAATGATACCTTTTTTTAGGCCTTCTATTTTTTTCTGGTCAATGTCGATACATGTGACCTCATTGCCCATTTCGGCAAAACAGGTGCCGCTTACCAAACCAACATAGCCAGTACCAATTACGGTTAATCTCATTTGTTATTGTTTTTAGAATAAATTTGGGGAAATCAGTATCAAAAACTCAAAGTTACTTCAAGTTTTCCCAGTACCAATGAACAGCTTCTTTTAATCCTTGTTCAATATTGTAATTAGGATCGTAATTTAAGAGTTCTTTAGCTTTATCTATCGACGCTAAGGAATGGGGTACATCTCCGGTTCTTTCAGGACCGTAGTTAATTTCTACGTTAGATATTTCCGAGTCGTAAACACTCAGGTTCTCTTTAAGTAGACCAACAAGTTGGTTAAGGGTTGTACGTTCTCCATAAGCTACATTATAAACGGTATTCACAGCATCGACATTGTTACTGACAATTGCCCTGATGTTCATTTCAATTACATTGTCTATATAGGTAAAATCCCGGGAAAAGCTACCGTCACCATTAATAGTCGGGGATTCGTGCTTCATTAATTGCATAACAAACTTAGGGATTACTGCTGCATAGGCACCATTGGGATCCTGCTTTCGGCCAAATACATTGAAATATCTAAGACCGATGGTCTCCATACCGTATGTTTTGGCAAAAACATCTGCATACAATTCGTTTACATATTTGGTTATTGCATATGGGGACAACGGTTTGCCAATAATGTCTTCTACTTTTGGCATGTTTTTCGAGTCACCGTAGGTTGAGCTACTGGCCGCATAAACAAAGCGTTTTATATTATTGTCCCGAGAAGCGATCAACATGTTGAGAAAACCGCCTACATTAACTTCGTTGCTGGTAAAAGGGTCTTTAATGGATCGGGGTACCGAACCCAAAGCTGCTTGGTGCAATACGTAATCCATGTTTTTGCATGCTTCGTTGCAATCTTCTGAATTTCTGATGTCACCTTCAATCAATTCAAAATTTGGATTGGACATAAGGTGTTGAATATTTTCTTTTTTACCTGTGGCAAAATTATCCAAACATCTTACTTTGTTGCCATTTTTAAGTATAGCTTCACAGAGATTTGATCCAATAAAACCAGCTCCTCCGGTTACTAAAATATTGAAATCCTTTTTTAGGTTTAGATTTTTAATTTCCATTAAAGTCTATTTCGATTTTTCACGTAAAATTCATTAAAACAAATGAAATGGGAGTTAGTTTTCTATCAACGTTGATAAAATACGATAAAACGTATTCCTTAGCGTAAAATTTTGATCAATGATCTTTTTAATAAGGATTCTCGTGGTTATATCCGTAAAAATTTTTGTACCAGGAAACAAAACTTGCAACTCCCTTTTTGATTGATGTATTTGGTCTATAGTTAAAATCATTCATTAAATCCTTCACATCTGCCCAGGTCTTGGGAACATCACCATCTTGCATGGGCAATAATTCCTTTTGTGCCGTTGTTCCCAACTCTTCTTCTATGGCTTTGATAAAATCTGTTAATTTTACGGACTGATTGTTTCCAATATTGTAGACTTTATATTTTTCTCCAAATTTCAATCGTTTTTCAAGGTCTCCTTCAATAATATGCACAATACCTGTCACGATATCGTCTATATAAGTAAAGTCACGTTCCATGTTCCCATGGTTGAACACCTTGATCGGCTTGCCTTTTAGTATTGCATCGGTAAAAAGGAACATTGCCATATCGGGTCTGCCCCAAGGCCCATATACAGTAAAAAAGCGTAGCCCTGTAGTAGGAATATCGTAAAGGTGGCTATATGTGTGGGCCATGAGTTCATTGCTTTTTTTGGTCGCGGCGTACAAACTCACAGGATGATCTACATTATCCGTTGTCTTAAATGGAATGGATTTGTTATTGCCATAAACACTCGAGCTGCTGGCATACAAAAGATGTTTTATTTTAAAGTTTCTGCAGCATTCCAAAATATTGAGAAAGCCAACAATATTACTATCTATATAGGCTTCTGGATTTTCAATGCTATACCGTACACCTGCTTGTGCAGCTAAATGGCAAACAATACCAATGTTATGTTTGCTGAACAACTTAGGAAGATTTTCACGGTCGGTTATATCCAATTTAACAAAGCTGAACTTAGGATATGTTGAACTTTGGCAAACTTCGTTGGGTTTTTCTAGAACATTGTCAAAAACCCCTAGTTCTTTTAATCGGGCGGTCTTAAGTTTTGTGTCGTAATAGTCGTTGATGTTATCCAAACCGATAACGGAATGCCCCAGTTCCAATAATGCCTTTGATGTGTGGAATCCAATAAAGCCGGCTGCCCCGGTGACCAATATTTGCATTTTAGAAGTTTTGGTTGCAAAGATAGTCCTCGTAATGGATTAACATAAAGTAATTTAATAATGCTTAAAGTCCACGATGATGAAAAATATGTGGCGGATGTTAAAGAAAAGTGCATTTCGTCGAAAAAACAGTTGTTTTTTGTTAAAAAAATCGACGAAGTGAACTATTTCTTAGATGAGATACGTAAAAGAATGAGTGTAAGTCCAAAGATTACATGAGAAAGATTGATTACATAAAACAATGACAATTAGACAAAAAAGTGTATTTCATCGAAAAAATAAGACATTTCGTCAAAAAAAGTTTTTCTGTATTTATTTTTAAGCCCCAAAGCAGCAATCCCATGACACAAAGAATTTTCACCCCATTACATTGTATGTTACTTGTATTAATTTTTGTAACCTTATTTTCCTGTTCAAAGGACACAGATCTTTTTTACCAATCCATAGAGGATGAGATAGTTGAGAATATAGAGGAAGAAACAGTTGAGGAAGATACCGATGAAGATTCGGAAGAAAACGGGGATGAGGATGACCCAATTAATGATGGTGAAGGTGGGGACACGGACAGCGACCTCCCAACGGACAATGTAGTGTCTTCTGATCTAAAGGCGTTCCCAACTGCAGAAGGATTTGGTAAGAATGTTACTGGTGGTCGTGGAGGAAAGGTCTATACAGTTACTAATTTAAATAAAAATGGGCCAGGGTCTTTTGTGGAAGCCTTGGAGGCATCTGGACCTCGAATAATTGTTTTTGCCGTGGGAGGTACAATAGAACTGGATTATGAAGATCAAGTTTATGTAAGAAATGGAGATTTGACCATTGCCGGACAAACAGCACCGGCCAACAGTGGAGGAATTACAATCAAAGGATCCATTAGGTTTAACTATACTGATAATATTATACTGCGAAATATTCGGTTTAGACTTGGAGATAATGGTTGGAAAGATGCATCAGGCAACATTGTTGGCTCAAAACCATCAGGGATAGCCTACGATGGATTGGAACTACTTAATGTTTCCAATATGATAATTGACCATTGCTCGGTTTCATGGAGTATAGACGAAAATTTCTCCGTGGTCGATTCTCAAAATATTACCGTTCAAAACTGTATAATTTCCGAGGCATTGGCTCAATCCGTACACTACGAGAGTAGTTCTCACTCTATGGGCGTCTTAATAAACAGGTCGGAAAATGTAACTTTTTACAACAACTACGTAGCACATAATTCCGAAAGAAATATCAGAGCGGCCAGATCTACTTTTGAAATGATCAACAATGTATTTTACGATTTTAAAGGTGCAGGCGGATTTAGTTCAGGACAAAATTGGACGGCAATAGGCAACCATTGGAAAAAAGGAGCCACAGATGTAACATCGGCTAACATAACAAGTTATGTGAACGATTCAGGGCAAGGTCATTCAGGAAGTATTTATTATGCCGATAATACAAATGATATAGGGATACCCTTCTTGTCCCCTAAATGGGAACCATATATTGTAGGAGCGCCACCGGTAGATTCAGGTATTAACGCAAAATCAGTGGATGCCGCAATCAGCTACGTGTTATCCAATGCAGGTGCCAGATATCCTTATTTTGACTCGGTCGACCAACGAGTCGTACAGAATTTTTACAGTTCCGCAGGAAAAATTGTTGACTCCCCAGAAATGTCCGGAGGTTATCCATACCTTAACAAAGGAACGGCAGAAGAGGATACCGATCAAGATGGTATGCCAGATGATTGGGAAATCGCCATGGGGCTTAATCCACAAGTTGCCGATGACAGTGGAGATTTGGACAATGATGGTTATACCAACATTGAAGAGTATATTAATTTGATTGACATGAACTAAGCAAAATCTTTTTAAATAACCTAATAGATCAGACCCGGCAATTAAGCCGGGTTTGTGCTTTTTATCCTTTTAAAAGGACAAACATCTAATAATGGATTATAAATTGCCCGAAGAGATTATTTTTGTTGGAAGCAAATTTCATTGACCTCAAATGTTATTCAATTCCTTAGCATTCTTATTGTTTTTCCCATTGGTCTTTATAATTTACTGGGCCATACCAACAAAAAAGGTAAAACTGCAAAACCTAGTTCTTTTGTTGGCGAGTTATGTATTCTATGGTTGGTGGGATTGGAGATTTTTATCATTGATTGCTTTTTCGACATTGGTAGACTTTTTTATCGGTTTGGCCATATCTAAACACGAAGGAAGAAAACGTCATTTCTTTTTAATGATTAGTGTTTTTACCAACCTAGGGCTACTGGGAGTATTTAAATATTTTAATTTTTTTATAGAATCTTTTTTGGCCATTGGGGAAAGTATAGGGTATACCCCCGGATTTACCACACTAAATATTATATTACCGGTAGGTATATCCTTTTATACATTCCAAACTATGTCGTACTCAATAGACATATACAGAAAGGAGATATCACCAACAAAGAATTTCATAGCATTTGCAAGTTTTGTGGCATTGTTCCCGCAACTTGTGGCCGGCCCGATCGAGAGGGCCTCAAATCTTGTCCCTCAGCTACTGAACCAAAGGTATTGGAGCCATAATAAATTTAAGGACGGATTTTTCCAAATACTTGTTGGTTTTTTTAGAAAGGTAGTTGTGGCGGATTCTATCGGGTCTCTGATAGATGGAATATACAATGCGCCCGATATTCATAATGCCACCAGTATTGTTATGGCGGTGGTCCTGTATTCGTTCCAAATCTATTTTGACTTTAGTGGATATTCAGATATTGCGATAGGTACGGCCAAGCTATTGGGGTTTGAGTTTAAACCAAACTTTAATTTGCCCTATTTTTCCTCTTCCATTACAGAGTTTTGGAGAAGATGGCATATTTCGTTGTCATCTTGGCTGCGGGACTACTTGTACATTCCACTGGGAGGGAACAGAAAGGGACTTGTAAAGCAATACAGAAATTTGTTCATTACCATGTTTTTAGGAGGTCTTTGGCATGGGAGTTCATGGAATTTTGTTGTATGGGGCTCCCTGCACGGAATATTGTTGGCGGTGGAAAAAAGATTTAATCTAATACCGAACAAGTATCGTTTTTTTAATAATATATTGGTGTTCGCCATAGTTACTTTTATCTGGATTTTTTTCAGGTCGTTGAGTTTTCACGATACCGAAATCATTATTTCAAAATTGTTCAGTTTTGACTATGGTAAACCGTTTATAGGGAATATAAGCATATTTGCTACCGTAGTCTACGGTCTATTGGTGGCCCTAATTTTTGATACATTTCTATTTGTTAAGAATATACGGTTGGAAAGTTATGGGTCTTCCCTTAAAGTATGGTGGTATGTGCCGATTACATGTTTTATAATCATAAACACTATTCTTTTTTATTCAGATGCCAATAACTTTATCTATTTCCAATTTTAATAAGAGATGAAAAAGAAATCTTTGATTCTGTTTTTAATGATAGTGTTGAGTCTACTATTGGTGGACAGGATGGTTTATGCTCTTTTGCATTCTATGGAGCAAAAAGTGTACACTGGGCAAAGTGTTGGCAAGGCAAACCTCTTTAATAAAGTCAAGGATTCTGTGGATTTGATGATTTTGGGAAGTTCTCGAGCTGCTCGCCATGTAGACCCAGAGCTATTTCCTGTGTCTGGTTTTAATATGGGAATGGACGGGACCCATCTTGGTTACGCCACAGCACTCATGGCTGTGTTGGATAAAGAAGGGCAGACTATACTTGTACACATAGATCACCATGAGGTTTTTGATGACCAGTATGATGCGGAAGACATGTTGGCATTGCTTAACGAAGCCACGGACGACAGTAAAATGGAAAAAGTTATCAATAAATATTTTCCAGAGGAGATCATATTGTCCAAAGTGTCAAAAAGTTATGTGTACAACGGGAAAGTTCTTGGTATGTTAAAAAATTACCTTGGCAGTACAGGAGCACCAAGGATTTCAAATGGTTTTGATCCTCTGGAACCAAGTGCAGGGCAAAGAAAAACGTTTCAAGATATCCTTAACAAGGAAGGACGGTATCAAGAGCTAAAAATGCCCCGGCCCTTAAAAGTGAACACATTTTTTGAAAGTCTGGTCGAAATAGCACAAAAATCCGCTCAGAACAAGCGTTCAGAGATAATATTTTTTACTTCTCCATCTTTAAATAAAGTAGACGATAGTACCCGTGCAAGAACAGCTAATTTTTTTAGTGCCAAGGGAATCAGGTATATTGACGATCTGGATTTTTTCAATGATTTTGATATAGACCATTGGAAGGATAGGAGCCACATGTCTAAATATGGGGCTGAACTATATTCTAAAAACTTAAGTACCCAATTGTTCTTGGATTAACACGACAGCAAAAAGTTTATCTTCATCTTCAAATAGGTGAATCATTTCGAAGAGAAGTCCTCGATGTGGTTGGCAGCAAGTATTAAAGAGACTGAATAAGAAAAAGCTATGGCAATTTCCATGTTGCTAACATTTTAGGTCTCAACCCAAAAACGTCATTCTATTTTTCAATACTATACTTGGTAATCTTCAATAAATACATTCAACCGATTTTTTACCACCTTTTGCCGAATAGTGCCTGCAAAAATGTAGCGAGGCTAATTTTCATATTACTTTTACTATTGAGAAGTAAAACGCTCACCTACTTACATCAACCCAAAACCACTAATGGAAACCACAGTCTTAAAAAAAATCTGGTTATCTCCACCTCATATGGGAGCCAATGAGCAAGCCTATGTGAAAGAAGCATTCGATACCAACTGGATCGCCCCCCTAGGTCCAAACGTTCAAGCTTTCGAAAGTGCAATAGAAGATTTTGTTGGAAATAACGTGCATGCCGCATGTTTAAGTTCTGGTACCGCAGCGATCCATCTTGGATTAGAGCTATTGGGTGTTGCTACCGGTGACGAGGTGCTTTGTCAAAGTTTTACCTTCGCCGCATCGGCTAACCCGATCAAATATTTGGGAGCATCACCTGTATTTATCGATAGCGAGCCCGATACCTGGAATTTAGACCCAGTTTTACTGGAAAAGGCAATTAAGGAAAGAATACAAACAGGTAAAAAACCCAAGGCCATAGTTGCCGTGCACCTTTATGGGATGCCATATAAGGTCGAAGCTGTTCATGCGGTCGCAAAACACTATGGCATCCCTGTTCTGGAGGATAGTGCAGAGGCCCTTGGCAGCTCGTTCAATGGTATCAATTGCGGTAGCTTTGGAGATATGGCCATATTGTCCTTTAACGGGAACAAAATAATTACAACATCGGGAGGGGGCGCTTTACTTGCCAAATCCAAAGAAACTAAAGAGAAAGCGGTTTTTTTGGCTACTCAAGCTAGGGACAGTGCACCTCACTACCAACATTCCCACATTGGTCATAATTACAGGATGAGCAATGTTCTTGCCGGAATTGGAAAAGGGCAAATGGAAGTGCTCAAAGATAGGGTGGGAGCAAGAAGAAGGAATTTTGAGTTTTACAAAAAACACTTGGGCGATTTAGAAATGATTTCTTTTCCAGAAGAGCCAAAAGGTTATTTTTCAAATAGATGGCTCACCTGCATATTGACACCTTCATTGGAGGTTAGAGAGAAGATAAGAAAAACTCTCGAAGTTGAAAATATAGAGTCAAGGCCCTTATGGAAGCCCATGCACTTGCAGCCTGTTTTTGAAAAGGAAACATCATACGTAAATGGAGTAAGCGAAAATCTGTTCGAAAAAGGTTTGTGCCTGCCCAGTGGCTCCAGTTTGGAGGAAGATGATTTACAACGTATTTGCACAATTATTAAAGGTGAATTAAGATGATTCGAGAGTACTTTTATAAAAACGGTAGACGTTACGCTTCTAAATGGACTGTCCTGGCAATAGATCTTTTTATTGTATCCGTCTCATTTATTTTGGCATATTTTATCCGATTCAATCTAAGCTTTAATTTTGATGTAAACCGACTTTGGGTCCAGTTGCCCGTGGTAGTTTTCTTGTTTTTGGTAGCCTTTTTGATCTCGGGGAGTTATAAAGGTGTAGTCCGGCACACCGGTATAAAGGATGTTTATGCGATTTTCAATGCGGTCTGTTTGGCAAGTATCGGCACCATCGGCGTAGTTATGGCCAATAGATATTTAGATCTGTTGGAGGACTTTACAATTCCCCTTTCCATAATCATTATCAACAGTTTGCTCACTTTTATAGCGCTGGCTGCTTCCCGATACGTGTTTAAAATAGCGTTTGAAGCGTTGATGAACAGAAATGAGGCTCCAACTAAAAATATGATTATTTATGGAGCTGGTGAGTCAGGGATCATTACTTACAATACGCTGACCAACCATTCAAAAATGCGGGCCAAAGTAATTGGCTTTGTAGACAATAATCTTCAAAAAGTAGGTAAGCAGATAAATGGTGTCAAAGTTTATGATAAATCCATTTTAACCAAGGAGTTTGTTAACTTTAACAACATCACCGAAGTTATTTTTTCCATTCAAAGTATCCATCCCAAGCAATTACGGGTATTGGTAAACGAGATTGTGGACCTGCCGGTAAAAGTAAAGATAGTACCTCCGGTAGAAGATTGGATCAATGGGGAATTAAAGGTCTCGCAAATTAAGAGGGTACAGATAGAAGATCTTTTGGATAGACCTCCTATCGAAATCAAGAACAGTAAGGTGATGAAGGATTTTGACGATAAAGTCATCATGGTCACCGGGGGCGCAGGTTCGATTGGTAGCGAATTGGTCAGGCAAATTTGTAAATACAACTACCGAGCTCTTATAGTGATAGACCAAGCTGAGTCAGCTCTTTACGATTTACAACAAGAATTAAAACAGTCAGGTTTTTTCAATTATGTACCGATTGTTGGCGACATTCGGGATAAAAACAAGATGCGCGTGCTTTTCGAGGAATATAGACCGGACCGAATTTTCCATGCAGCAGCCTATAAGCATGTTCCCCTTATGGAGCAGAATCCGTACGAAGCAGTAAAGATCAACGTAGCGGGAACCAAGACCATAGTGGATCTTGCCGTGGAATATATGGTTGAAAAATTTGTTTTTGTATCTACAGATAAGGCGGTAAACCCAACAAATATAATGGGCGCGACCAAGCGTATTGCCGAGATGTACATTAGTTGCAGGCAACAAGAAGGAAAAACTAAATTTATTACCACAAGATTTGGGAATGTTCTTGGTTCCAACGGTTCAGTGATTCCATTGTTTAGAAAGCAAATAGAAAAAGGAGGGCCACTGACCGTTACACATGAAGATATTACCCGTTATTTTATGACGATACCCGAAGCATCCCAATTGGTTTTGGAAGCAGGAGCAATGGGCAAGGGAGGCGAAATATTTATTTTTGATATGGGTGAGTCCGTTAAAATTATGGATTTGGCCAAAAACATGATCCGCCTTTCAGGGTTGCACTACCCCGATGATATAGACATTAAGATAACCGGATTAAGGCCAGGTGAAAAATTGTATGAAGAATTGTTGGCCAATGGAGAAAACACACTCCCAACGTATCATGATAAGATTATGATAAGCAAGGTCAGGGAAATCGAATATGGAAAAATAAGAACAATGATAGATGAATTATGCATCTCCAACCTCTTTTTCAAAGACAATGTTGTACAATTGATGAAGAGTATTGTTCCAGAGTATATTTCCAACAATTCCGATTTTTGTAAATTGGACAAAAAATATCCAAGACCTGAGTTGGAGAAAAATCAAAAACCGCGATATCCACAACTAAACAATTAAATAAATGTTCAAACCTGTGTTCCTAAACAATAAGTTGGCAGTACTTGCTGTATTTTCCTTACTTTTTATCGTATCCTGCACACCATCAAAAGATGTTGTCTATTTTCAAGACGCCAATCAGTTTGAAACCTTGGTCGACGAAAACAATTTCTCCACAAAATTCAAGGTAGATGATTTGGTAAGTATCCATATATCCACTTTGGATCCTGAAGCCAGTGCACCGTTCAATTTATTACGAGGGGCTGAAGAAGGAGGCTTACGCGCCGAACAGGTGAATTATTTGGTGGATAAGAATGGTGAAATTGATTTTCCGGTAATAGGAAAAATAAAGATTGAAGGATTGTCACCTAGCGAAACCCGAGATTTGTTAAGAGAGAAATTAAAAGATTATTTAAAGGACCCGATCATAAACATTAGGATACGCAATTTTACGGTTACCGTTCTTGGGGCGGTCAATAGGCCCGGAACATATCCCGTAAATGGCGAACAGATAACTATTATGGAGGCATTGGGAATGGCCGGCGATATAAATATAAAGGGACGAAGGGACAATGTTATGGTCATTAGGGACTTTGATGGCACAAAAGTTTACAATAGAATAAATCTAAACCAGAAAGATGCTTTAAAATCCCCGGTCTTTTATTTAACTCAGAATGATGTGGTTTATGTGGAACCTAACAAATCAGGAAAAACCCAATCCAGCTTAGATCAAAGGGCCAGTATAATCATATCCATTGTGTCAATGTTGGTAACCTCGACCGTTATTTTGATCAGAAACTAATTTGTTTGCCCTAATTCACACCAATTCATTAACCTATTTTCAGTTATAAATGAATACCAAGTTAGATATTAAAAGCATATTAGACTCATATTTAAAACATTGGAAATGGTTTGTATTGAGTGTAATAGTAGCATTTTTACTTGCATTTGCATACCTGCGCTATACAATACCCAAATACAATGCTTCGGCCAAAATTCAAATCATTGAAGACAAAGGGGCATCTTCCGAATTAAGTGTACTTCAAGATCTTGATGTTTTTTCTGGAGGAAAGACAAGGATTGAGGATGAGATTGAAATATTAAAATCTCGAAGCAATCTAACCCAAGTGGTTAAAAAGTTAAAGTTGAATGTTCGTTACTTCGTTATCGGAAATATAAGGGACAGCGAACTGTACGGTGTTGATTTTCCTTTTAACATAAACTTTATTTCCGCAGATTCCATTGTAAACAAATCTAGGCATCAATTTTTCATAGACTTAAATTCGGATACGTCTTTTGAATATTCCGAACAAGAGGATGCACCATTCAAGAAATATGATTTTGGATCAAAGATCCAAACAAATATTGGTGATATAATTCTAGTTCCCAATACCAAACTGATAAAATCTTACAAGAATAAAAGGCTAAAAGTAATAGTACAGCCCATACCTAAAGTTGCTGCAGGGTACAGGCAAAAAATCAATGTAAGTCCGGCGGCCGAGTTTTCTAACATTATTAATATATCACTGACCGACCCAATTCAAAAACGGGCAATAGACGTTATCGATGAATTGGTACTCACCAATAATGCAAATGCAGTAGCGGACAAAAAGGCCATTGCGGATAGGACCACCAAGTTTATCAACGATAGGATAACCGAAATTTATAGTAACCTTTCATCTGTAGACCAAACAGCGGAGAGTTTTAAAGAAAGTAGGGGAATAGCCGATTTAGGATCACAATCCAATGTGAATTTTACCCAAAGTGCTGCAAACGAAAAGCAATTGCAGGAAGCAAATATTCAACTGAATATTGCCAACTCTATGAAAGATCTGATCAACGACAAGGAAGGGTACGATTATATTCCGACCAATGTTGGTTTAAGCGACCCTGGAATTGCCAACGCTGCCCAGCGATATAATGAGTTGATTGCTCAGCGTAACAGGTTGCTGGAAAGTTCCAATGAGAAAAACCCTGTTATTGTTAAATTGGATCAACAGCTCGAAGGTCTCAAGAGAGGAATGCAGTCCAGTTTAAACAATGTGACCAATAACCTGGACCTTCAGGTTAACAGTTTGAGCAAACAATTGTCTCAAATTAATTCCAGGATATACGCCGCACCAAGTAACGAAAGAGCTTTGCGCGATATTTCCCGACAACAACAAACAACAGAGTCCTTATATTTATACCTGTTACAAAAAAGAGAAGAATCTCAGATAACCTTTGCATCTGCAGCTCCCAAGTCTAAAATCGTAGATTCCGCTTATGGGTCCAATCAACCGGTTTCTCCCAATAAAAAGATTATATACTTGTTGTCGATTATTATCGGCTTATTGATTCCTTTTTCTGTTATTTATGTGATTGATTTGTTGGACAACAAGTTGCACAATAAATTGGATTTGGAGAAAATCGCCGGAAATGTCCCTGTTTTGGTCGAAATTCCTAAACTTGGCCGAAAGGAATCAAAATTTGTAAAAAATGAAGACCGTTCGGTTTTGGCCGAAGCGTTAAGAATATTAAGAACCAATATCAACTATATCCAGAAGTCAAAAAAAGGCGATAAGAATGTGATTTTTGTAACCTCTAGTGTGCCTGGCGAGGGTAAAACTTTTGTTTCCTCTAATCTAGCCGCCATTTATGCGAGTACCGGAAAAAAAGTATTATTGATAGGCGGTGATATTAGAAACCCAAAACTGTATAATTTCTTTACTGAGGGAACCCCTACGGATGGAAAGACAAATCTTAAGCCCAAACGGATTGTAAAAACTGGACTTACGGAATATCTATACGACACTAGCGTATCTTTAAATGATATTATTGTGCCGACAGATGTTAATACTAATAAAGTAGATATCATTTTTTCAGGTAAGATACCTCCAAATCCAACGGAATTGTTGATGAGCGATAGGATAAATGATTTATTTAAAGAAGTATCCGATTTATATGATTATGTAATCGTGGACACCGCACCACTTATGGTTGTAACGGATACACTTTTGATCAGTGAACATGCCAGTCAAATACTATATGTTGTTAAGGCAGGTGCCACAGAATTAAAAGTTCTTGACTTTCCGTTAAAATTAAAAGAGGAGGGCAAGCTAAAGGGACTATCATTTGTGGTAAACAACGTTAAACAATCCAATCTAGGCTACGGTGGAAAGTATGGTTACGGCTACGGTAAAACCGTTAAAAAATGGTGGAAATTCTCGTAATCAGTAAAAAGTTTGGATTGTATTTTCGATAGCTGGCAATAGTCTATTCAACATTTTTTTGGACAGTCGGATTTCTTTGAGAAGATTCAATTGCCTCGCATTATGGACATCGGTTCCCACAAAGTCGATAAGGTCGTCTTTCAACAATTTCTCCGCAATTTTTTGTACATCGGAGCCATAGGACGCGGCACTTAACGAAAGTAGGTTGAGCTGGAATAAGATCCCGTTCGATTTCATGGACGGATATTTGCCATATTTACTATGGTAGTACATATAGCGTTCCGGGTGCGCCAAAATGGGAAAGTACTTGTGCTGGGCAATCTTGTTCACCGCAAGATCAAAATTGAAAGAAGGCTGTAGATAGGACATTTCGATCAACAAATATTCCTTGTTTAATGGCATTATCTGTTTCTCTTCCAAAATATTCTCAAAATTATCGTCGATCATATGTTCGGCCGCACAGTGCAAAGTAATATCCGACAAGCCGTTTTTCTCCATTCCGGCCAATAGCGCTTTATGGGCATTTTTTATTGTTTCCGGCGTGTTATCGTAATGGTTGTGCATAATATGGGGCGTACACCTAAAATAGGTAACTCCCATATCTGCGAAGCCATTGATCAATGCAATGGATTCATCCACAGTTTTGGCACCATCGTCCAAACCTGGAATTATATGATTGTGAATGTCCACTAGACCGTGTAAGTAATCGGCCAAATAAATTTTCTTCTCAAAAAAACTTATCATGCATAAAATTTGGACTGCAAAGATAATGGTTCTGTACCCTCAATCCATAAGACATTAATCAATAATAGGGATTAGACCGGTCCAAAATAGAAATCCGGCCCATAGGACCGGATGTATAGATTCGCTACATTAAATTTCTAAACTAAACTTAAAGGCAAGATAAGCAACATCCAAAGGCTTATCGATTAACAAAAGGTCAAAAAGGTTAACGAAAGATTAATCAGGTTAACCAACATGTAAATAGCTCCCGATTTTTTGTTTACTTCGCATTATGCTGACCAAAAGAAACCTTTATGTCCTAATTTTTGTAATTGCCGTTATAGGTCTTTTGGTGGTCCAATACCAGTATTTAAGAGTAGGTTTGGGATTGGCCAAAGCTCAGTTTTCCGATAAAATAGATAAAGCACGGGAGAACATAAATAGTGAATTGTCCACGGTAAATGCACTGACCTATACTTTGGGGAATGCCATACAAAAGGACACCTCCCAAGTACATATAAGTTTGGACAGTCTGGAAAAAGCCTCACAATACTATCTAAACGATTATATCGCATATCAATTAAAAGTATCGGGCATAGACGCCCCATTTACCTATACCCTTTATTCCAGGGATTCTATTACCTATTTAAGTTCTGCAAGGCCACATCTTTCTAAAAAGGAAAACTTGACGTATCCTATGAAGATCGAAGGCTATTTGCCCAAGCTCTTACAAAAGGAAGTAATCTTGGAAATCGGTTTTGAAGATTTAAACAACTATTTTCTGGGACAGATCAGGGGACTGATCCTGCCAGGACTGTTGTTTTTATTGATGATAATTTTCGTTGTTATTTGGGTGTTGCGGTCGTTTTACTTGCAACGAAGCATTATTACAACCACGAACGATTTTATAAATAACCTGACACACGAGCTCAAAACCCCTGTGTTTTCCATTGGCTTGGCCACAAAAATTTTAAAAGAGGATGTTCCAGATGAGAAAAAAGAGGTTGTGGACCTTATACGAACAGAATCGGATAGACTTAAAAAACATATCGATAAGGTTTTGGAACTCGCCAGTATGGAATCCGGAAATCCATTGATGCAGTTTCAGGAAGTGGATTTTAGGCCCGAATTGGAGCGGATTTGTCAGAGTTTTGCCTTACTTGCCAAGCACGAGCAGATTGATTTTGGCTACACATTGGAAAAGGGATCTTATTTAATAAAAGCAGAAAAGTTCCATTTGGAAAATGTAATCGGTAACCTCTTAGAGAATGCACGTAAATACTCCGATCACCCCATTATAAAACTAAACGCATACAAACAAAAGGGGAAATTACTGATCAATATTTCCGATAACGGAGTTGGAATTTCACAGGAGGACATCAATAAAATCTTTAGCAAATATTATAGGGTAAAAAACGGTAACGTGCACAAGGTAAAAGGATATGGCCTTGGGTTGTATTACGTTCAAAAAATTATAAAAATGCACAGGGGAAAGGTATCCGTACAAAGCGAATTGGGCAAAGGCACCAACTTTACCCTATCCCTTAAATTAATGAACAATGGATAGAATGTACAAACTACTTTTGGTGGAGGACGATAATGCCCTGGGATATTTATTGTCGGAATATTTGGGAATGAAGGGCTTTACCGTAAGTTGGGCAAAAAATGCAGAAGAAGGAGTTCAAAAAACAAAGACCAACGTTTTTGATCTTGCCATCTTGGACGTTATGTTGCCAGATATGGACGGTTTTGAACTCTCGCAGAAAATAAAGAGCATAAACCCCGAACTTCCGTTTATATTTTTAACTGCAAAATCGTTAAAAATAGATGTTTTAAAAGGATTCTCTCTCGGCGCAGTTGACTATCTTAAAAAACCGATAGACGAAGAGGAATTGGTGGTAAGGATCAATGCACTCCTTGCCAGATTGGTGGCCGATAAAGTGGAAGAACCCCATGTTTCTCAATATATAATCGGGGATTATTTGCTGAACATGGATAATTTTGAACTGAATTATAAAGGAGAATCCATAAAGTTAACGGCCAAAGAGTTTGATCTATTGGCGCTTTTGGCAAAGAACAAGAACCAACTTTGCACCCATAAGGAGATACTCACCACTGTATGGGACAAAAATGATTATTTCAACAAAAAAAGCCTGAACGTCTTCGTTTCGCATTTGCGCAAACTTTTGGGTAAAGATCCCAGATTGAGCATCGTAAATGTTAGTCGAAGAGGATTTATGTTACGCGAATCTGAAGTGTGATCACATATTTTGGCTTAATATTTGAGGCGGCTATTTTAAACTAGAATGCCATTTTGTTGATTGTATGCTGAAGTTTCTAAAAAAACGTGCCCCCAAGCCAACGTTGTCCCAACTTGATAGTTTATATGCGAATACCATTCGTAAATGCCCATTGCAAGAGCAAATATCTTATTGTCAAAGACTTATTGAAAGCTCACAATATCAATTAAGACAATCCTGTCCCAAAGTGGAAATCGATTTCTTCAAGAATCTTATAGAAGCTGCGGATATTGAATTGAAAAAGCTCAAATCTGTTTCGTCTGGTTCATAGCGTAGGTTTGAATGTGTTAGACTTCGTTAAATCTTGCCGTTGTGGGTGATTCGAAATTTAAAATTTTCCGGAACTTTTACAATGCTGAATTACTTTTATATCAGAGGGAATACCTTTTAATTGTAACGATCTTGTAGATCATACGACTGTTATTCCAAATGTTTTCCCATGGGGAAGCACATAAGAATCTCAATCTATATATATGAAAAACATTATTGTAACAATTTTCGGTGTCTTGGCTACAACTACTTATGGACAACAAATCCTTACTCCAAAAAGTAATAACATAGAACAAAATGCCTTAACAGATGAAGCATACACCTTGAACTGGTATATGGTCCAGGATTCCATAATACGTACGTTGGGGAAAGTTGATACCGAAATCATAGTGAAAGATCATGAAGTCAGCTTTGTGGTCAATGTGAGAATTCCAAATGCCACGACTCCTTGGGTGGATACCACTATCGTTAAAAAACAGGATTTTGCGCCCATTTATCATTCCTCATACAATCAAAATAGGGATATGGTACTGAAATATGGAAATCAGTTGACCGGTTATTATTTTGATAAGAAGAGTGAGGAAAAAACAATTATCAATGAAAGTTTACCGGCATCAATTTTTGATAGCAGTAGTTACCCCCAATTGATTCGATGTCTTCCCTATGAAGATGGTTTTAGCGCTGCAATTTCCATCTTTGATTACAATCCGAAGGCTAAAATTGGGGAATTGTCCGCATCCATCAACCAAGTAACTACCCATAAAATGAAGTATAAGGGAAGCACCTTGGATGTTTGGAAAGTAGATGTGACCGATGATATCAGTGATAACCGAGTCCTGAACACCTATTATATAAGCAAAAGCTCCAGAAAGCTCTTGAAACATATCATCGATATGAATGGTAGGAAAATGATCATGGAAAGAGAAACCCCGTAAATTAAAGCCGCTTTCCCATTTAGTAAACACGCTAAAAGCAGTAACTTTAAGGTTGAAAAATAGACTCAATGAAAAATTCAATCCTTATTCTGGCCCTGTTTTCAATTTGTATTAATGCATTTGCCACGGATACCAAACTTATGGTTAGGGCAAAGGCAAAAGATGCCAAGTTTATTGGTAGTTCCATCGGAGGGGCACATATTATCGTTAGAAACACTTTAAACGGGCATATCTTGGCAGAAGGGGAAACCACCGGTAGCACTGGAAATACAGACCTTATTATGAGAAGTCCCCATGAACGTTACACCCAACTGTCCGATAATGATACAGCTGGTTTTTTAGCGGTTGTGGATATTGATGAACCAACTTTTGTTCAAATAGAAGTAATATCTCCTATTAACAAAAGAAATGCTCAAATACACGCTAGTACTCAAATATGGCTTATACCGGGAAAAGATATTTTGGGTGATGGGATAGTATTGGAAATACCCGGCTTTATAATCGACATATTGGAGCTCAATACACATCAATATATTCCATTGGAAACAGTGGTAACATCGGGGATTAATATTAAAGCAAATATTGTGATGATGTGCGGTTGCCCCATTCAAAAAGATGGACTCTGGGACTCTAATCTTATGGAAGTCAGGGCCGTTGTGCAAAAGGATGGCGAAGCATATACCGATGTGCCGTTGAACAATCCCGGGCAGAATATTTTTGAAGGTAATCTGGCGGTCAAGGAATCCGGCTACTATCAGATCACGGTCTATGCGTATAACTCCAAAACGGGGAACACGGGGGTGGATAAAATCAACTACGTGGTCCGAGATTAATTTATGGGCTTACTTGGGTATTTGGATTGATTTGGATGGTGAAAAATAGTACCTTTTACAAATCTATATCAATCCGGCCTTATGAAAAATCATATTATGTTCTCCCTTTTTGCTGCGATATTTGTGATTGCATGCAATCCTAAACCCAGAACCGATTTACTACAAAACGGAATTCCCCTTAAAATGGCGGAATATCGCAAAGAGCAGGTTTCCAACGTAATATATGCCCTTACCTTCGATATTCCCGAAGAGCGGCAAAAACCCATACCTTCCAAAATGAAGCTGGATTTATCCATCCATGATCTTTCACATCCGCTTTACCTGGATTTTAATGCAGATAGTACGTTGCTAAAAAACATAAAGGTGAATGGGCAAAACCAAACCATAAACCATCAAAAGCAGCATATAATTATTTCGGAAAACCTTAAAAAAGGACCAAATACCATAGATATCGAGTTCAACGCCGGTGAAATGTCGCTAAACCGAAATCAAGACTATTTGTACACCCTTTTAGTGCCAGATAGGGCAAGTACATTGTTCCCATGTTTTGATCAACCGAACATCAAGGCACGCTACATGTTGAATGTTGCCGTACCCAAGCAGTGGAGCGTCTTATCCGCTTCTTCATTGAAAGAAAAAAAAGAGGTAGGGGACAAGCACTATTTTTCTTTTGTGGAGAGCGACCCCATGAGTACCTACCTGTTTTCGTTGGTGGCCGGAAAATTTGAATCGGTCACCGAAAATCCGGGAGCGTTCGATATGACCCTTTTGTACCGAGAAACAGATTCCTCCAAAATTGAATTCAGTATACCTCGAATTTTTGATTTACACCAGCGTTCTATAGATTTTCTTAAGGACTATACCCAATACGATTTTCCTTTCCAAAAGTTGGATTTTGCAGCCATACCTGGCTTTCAATATGGAGGTATGGAGCATGTAGGTGCCATACAATACAGGCAATCCGCCATTTTTTTGGATGAAAGCTCCACCGAACGGCGCAGAATGGGAAGTGCCAAATTAATTGCCCACGAGGCATCACATATGTGGTTTGGGGACCTGGTGACCATGGACTGGTTCAACGATGTATGGATGAAAGAGGTCTTCGCCAATTTTATGGCAGATAAGATCATAAATCCAGCCTTTCCAGAAATCAACCATAATTTACAATTTCTAATCTCCCATTACCGAAACGCTTATGGGGAGGATAGAACAAAAGGAACCAATTCCATCCGCCAAGATTTGGCCAACCTAAAAAATGCGGGCAGTCTGTATGGATCTATCATTTACAACAAAGCGCCCATAATGATGCGCCAGTTGGAAGCCACCATTGGCGAAAAGGCATTTAGAGATGGTGTTCGGGAGTATATTTCTACCCATGCCTATGGTAATGCAACTTGGAACGATTTGGTTGATATTTTGGATAAAAAAACGGTTCAAGATCTAAAACAGTGGAGCAATGTTTGGGTGAATCAATCCGGTAGGCCCGTAATTACGGATAAAATTGAATATGTTGATGGAAAAATAGCCAGGTTTGTCATCACGCAAAATGCAGAAGATGGCAGTGATAGATTATGGCCGCAAAGTTTCGAGGTATCCTTGGTATATCCGGATAGTACACGAACCATTCCAGTGTCCATTTCCAAGAAAAACACTTCTGTGGATTTAGCAATTGGTCTGTCCAAGCCCAACGCCATTATATATAATTCCAATGCTTTTGGGTATGGAGTTTTTCCGGTTAACACATCAGATCTGGACATAATTCCCAATCTGGAGGAGGAGGTAGCTCGAGCCTATGCCTACTTAAATACCTACGAGAATATATTGACCGGAAATTTATCCGCCGAACAAACCTTTGCTCTTTTGATAGCAGGTGTTTTAAACGAGGAAAACGAATTTGTCCATGGAATGCTCACTGGATTGGCAAATAACTTATACTGGAGTTTTTTAAATGATCAACAACGTGCGGAACACAATAATTTGATCGAAAATCGACTTTGGGTGAAGTTGCTTCAAACCGATGTAAATCCCAACCTTAAAAAGAACATTTTTGATTTGTGGCAAGGAATAGCGTATTCAGAAAAGGCGAAGGAAAAGTTATACGGTGTGTGGAACAAGACCGTCCAAATTCCTGATCTAATGCTTAACCAGGATGATTTTTCCGAGATGGCCATGTCCTTGGCATTGTATGAGCACAGGCTGTCCGAAAAAGTTTTGGAAACGGCCAAAGCCCAATTGAATAATCCGGACAAAATTGAGCGTTTCGAGTTTTTAAGGCCTGCCCTATCTTCCGATGTTGCTGTGAGGGATGCCTTTTTTGAGTCCTTTAAAGACGCCAAAAACCGCGAAAAGGAATCTTGGATAACCACAGCTTGCAGATATATCCATCATCCTTTGCGCCAAAAAACGGCAATTGAACAAGTACCTTTGGCCTTGGAGCTTTTACAGGAAATTCAACAAACGGGAGATATCTTTTTTCCTAAACGCTGGCTTGTGGCAACGGTAGGGCAATATCAATCCAAGGAGGCCGTGCAGCATGTGGAATCTTATTTACGGAACCATCCGGATTTGGAACTTTCCTTAAAGGGCAAGTTGTTACAAGCCACAGATAACCTCTATCGATTTAACCGTTTGTAGTTGTTTTTTTAGGTAATGGATTAACTCATGCTTGGTTAAAAGCCTTACTTCCCGATACAAAAATTGGAAAAAATATTGCCCAAAAGGTCGTCCGTAGTCACGCTTCCCGTAATCTCGCCCAAATGATACAAAGCTTGTCGAATATCTATGGCCATCAAATCGCTGGAAAGTTCCATGTCCAAACCTTCTTTTACTTTTTGAATTTCTTCCAGGGCTTTTAAAAGAGCGTCGTAATGTCTGCTATTGGTAACAATGGTACTGTCGCCGCTCAAAGCACCCGAATCAACTAATGATAATAGTTTATTCTCCAATTCAGAAATACCCGTTTTAAACTTTGCTGAAAGAAATAGGACGTTGGGGATTTCTTTTTGAACCTTATTTTTTTGTTCCTCGTTCAAAAGGTCCATTTTATTGCAAATGGGCAATAATTGCTTGTTAGGGTATCTTTCTTGTATACTTTCTAGCTCTTTTATGTTAAAATTTATTCCATCGAACAGATACACAATGAGCCGAGCTTTTTCAATCTTGTCGAAAGTTCGTTCGATACCGATTTTTTCCACTACGTCTTCGGTTTCACGGATTCCAGCGGTATCAATAAACCTAAAACCGATACCTTTTATGCTTATATGATCCTCGACCGTATCTCGTGTGGTACCCGCGATTTCACTTACGATGGCTCTTTCCTCGTTCAATAAAACATTGAGCAAAGTTGATTTCCCGACATTGGGTTGCCCTACAATGGCCACTGGAATTCCATTTTTAATGACGTTGCCCAAGGCGAAGGAATCAATTAATTTTTTAAGGACGTTACTGATTTTGGTAAGCAGTTCGTTGAACTGGGTTCTGTCGGCAAATTCCACATCTTCTTGCGAAAAGTCGAGTTCAAGTTCAATTAACGATGCAAAATTAAGAAGTTCTTGTCGCAGTTCTTGGATTTCGTTGCTAAACCCCCCGCGCATTTGCTGCATGGCTATATCGTGGGCTGCTTCACTATCGCTTGCTATTAAGTCCGCCACAGCTTCGGCCTGACTCAAATCCATTTTGCCGTTTAAAAATGCTCTCAATGTAAATTCTCCGGCAGATGCTGTACGACACCCATTTCTTAAAAGTAATTGTATGATCTGTTGTTGAATAAAAGGTGAGCCATGACAGGAAATTTCCACTACATTTTCGCCTGTGTAGGAATGTGGTCCTTTAAAAATGGACACCAAGGCTTCATCCAAAATTTTGGCACCGTCTACAATGTTCCCCAAATGTATGGTATGACTTTTTTGCTGGACCAGTTTTTTACCTTTGATGGATTTGAACAATTGATCTACTATATTGATGGCCTGTGGACCCGAAACTCGGATTACAGCAATGGCCCCTGTTCCCGATGGGGTTGCCAAGGCTACGATGTTATCTGAATACGACATGGGCACAAAAGTACAAATAAGCTGCTGTTTGTAACATTTTTATGGATTTGTATACTAATAAGTTGAATCATCAAAATCAATCAAAAAATGGAAATAATAAATCACAAAACAGTTAGAACGGACAATACCTTGTTGGCCGTAACACATTTGACACAATTATTGGGCTATGCCATAGGATTTGGCAGCTTGATCGTTCCTTTGATCATTTGGTTATCCTCCAAGGATAGGGTAGAGGGGATGAACGAACATGGAAAGGCCATTATCAACTTTCAGATAAGTCTTATCCTATATATTATAATCAGTATTCCGGCCATCCTACTTTTGGGATTGGGCATATTAGGTTTGATCGGTGTTGCCATTATAGGATTTATTTTACCTATTGTAAATGCGGTAAAGGCCGCAAATGGCGAATCCCCATCTCATTTTATGACCATCAGGTTTATTTAAAAACAAAAAAGCTGGAACAAAGTTGTCCCAGCTTTTTTAATTATGGTTGGATAGTTGATTTAGTTGTTCAGCATCACCGGCATCACCAGCATGGTAACATGCTCTCCTTCGTCCAGTCCATCGATCGGTGTTAGGATGCCCGCTCTGTTCGGCAAGCTCATTTCCAAGGATACTTCGTCGGAAGAAAGATTGTTCAACATTTCCAAAAGAAACCTGGAGTTGAAGCCGATTTGCATATCATCTCCTTGGTAGGAGCAAGAAAGTCTTTCCTCGGCCTTATTGCTGTAATCCACATCTTCTGCGGAAATGTTGAGTTCCGCTCCGGCAATCTTTAATCGAATCTGATGTGTTGTTTTGTTCGAAAAGATAGATACCCTTCTTACAGAGCTGAGGAACTGATTCCTTGCTATTGTAAGTTTGTTCGGGTTTTCTTTTGGGATCACGGCTTCGTAGTTCGGATATTTTCCATCGATCAATCTACAAACCAACTCAGTATTGTCAAAGTAGAATTTTGCATTACTATCATTGTATTCGATGGTGACTTCGGATTCTGAACCTGCCAAAATGCCTTTCAATAAAGTTAAAGGTTTTTTGGGCATTATAAATTCGGCTACTTCCGAAGCTGTTACATCTTGACGTTGATATTTAACCAGTTTATGGGCATCGGTGGCCACAAAGGTCAAATTTTCCGGGGAAAACTGGAAGAATACGCCGCTCATTACCGGACGAAGGTCATCGTTGCCTGCGGCAAAAATGGTCTTGTTGATCGCCGTGGCCAAAATATCGCCCAATAGGGTAGTGGAACTCGGGTTCGAGACTTCTACTGCCTTTGGGAATTCGGCACCGTCGGCATAGGCCAAGGCATATTTACCATGATTGGAACTAATTTCCACTGTATTGTTGTCCTCAACAACAAATGTTAAGGGCTGTTCCGGAAAAGTTTTTAGCGTATCCAACAGTAATCGTGCGGGAACCGCAATGGTACCTTCGGAATCGGAATCCACATCTAGAACCGTACTCATGGTAGTTTCCAGATCGGATGCGGAAACGGTCAGTTTACTTTCTTTTAGATCGAACAAAAAGTTATCAAGGATGGGCAAGGTGTTGCTATTGTTGATAACTCCTCCCAAAACCTGAAGCTGTTTCAATAAATATGTACTCGATACAATAAATTTCATCAACGAAATACTTTAGTATGGCTGCCTTTTTGGCAATTTACCCCTGTTCCAGGGCCTTTAAAATCAATAAAAACAAATATATCCCAAATGGATTAAGCAAAGAAACAATTTTATTAACAGTTACAAGGCAAATTTGCGCTTTCTGTAATATCCGAAGAAAAGGCCGAACAGTAAGGTTAAAATTACTGGCAATCCAATATTTACAAGCTGCCATTTGGTTTTTTGCTCAGCTATTTTTTTAACATCGAGCAATGGAATGGTCACTTTTTTGTTCCGAATGTTAATAAGCCCGGTATTGTCCAAAAGGTAATTTGTGCTGTTCACCAAAAATTCTTTGTTGCCATAAAAGCTATTGGTCCATTTGTCGTACCCCAGTTCCAAGGGCCTTCCGTTCCGTAACTGGTTCTTGACAATATCCCCATCAGAGATTACGATCATTTTATTTTCGGGCCCTTCCTCTAAAGTATTCTGTAGTTTGAGCGGTTTCACTCTGTTTTTGTACATTGAAGTAAAGTTACCTTCGATCAAAACGGCCAAAGGTAGATTACCATTGGTATAGTTCTCCCTGTTAGGTTGCTGGTTGATCATTTCCAAACTAACTATTTTTGGGATGCCATCGGTTTTGGAAAGTGGTGAACTTTGTAGCAAAACTGTTTTTTTGTAATCGTTTTCCAGAATATCCATTGGACTGGTAAATTGGAAACGAACCGCTTCAATATTGGTATTAATGGGGTGATTGTTCTGGGAAAAAACCATGGGATAATAGAACCAAGGCAGCGGATTGTACTGGGAATCGTTTCCTTCGCCCGTGGCCAGGACAATTTGTGTAAAATACAGGTCGTTTACCAGTACGGGATTGATCCTAACGCCATATCTAAAGAACAGGTCCTTTAAGTTGAGGTCTCTTGGTACTGCAATGGCCTCACCGCCACCGGCATAAATACTGTCCATTTCCATGCTTACTTGATCTATCATCCAAATGGACTTGCCCCCGTTGACCATATATTGATCGAGAACATACTTTTCTTGATCGGAAAATGCTTGTGTTGGCTTGGCAATAACGGCCAAATCAAACTCCTTAAGTTGATTTAAAACACTTTGCGGATCGGAAGCTACGGAATCCAATGTTATGGCAGCAATATTATAGTAATCCCTAATGGTGGTAAGATAATCCGCAATGTACATATCATCCAGCTCACCGTTTCCTTTAATAATGGCCACGCTCTTTTTTTCTCCGATGTTGAGTTTGGTAAAGGCGTCCGCAAAGGCATACTCCAATTGTTGCACGGAATTATTGATACGATCTTCGGCAGTGGCTCCCAGTTTGTTTTTTAGCAATGGTACTTTTACGGTCTGGTCCTTATAATTGACCATGGCCCATGGAAAAACCAGCTCGTTGGACACTTTTCCATTTTCCTCTACAGTAACATTTGCAGGCTGTAGCCCCAAGCCCTGTAGTTCGGCAATGGTTTGTTCCGCAAGTTCCTCATCTACCAGCGGGTCCACCAAATTGTATTTAATATTCTTGTTTTTTGATGCAAAGGATTCGAGCAGTTGTACGGTTTCCGATTTTAACTTGGAAAATTCTGCTGGAATGTTACCGTCCAACAGCACATCTATAATTACGGGCGATTCAAATTTTTTGACCACTGTTACCGCTGGCTCGGAAAGGGTGTACCTTTTATCTTCGGTAAGATCAAAACGGGTATAGACAAAACTGGCCAACAAATTGATTACTGTAACAGCTATAAGTATTTTTAATGTGGATACAACAAACTTTCCCATTATCGCGGTAATTGTTTTAAACGTTGAAAAGTAAGATAAAGGAATAATAGGGTCAACGATACAAAATAGATCAGGTCACGGGTGTCTATCACTCCTCTTGCAATACTGTCAAAATGTGATCTGGCGCCAATGGCCTCAATGGTTTGTTGGGTTTCTCCGTTGGAAAATAAGGAGGAAACGGCATCAAACCCATTGAATATCAATAAGCAAACCAGTACGCCTACCAAAAAAGCAATGATCTGGTTATCGGAAAGTGTGGAAGCAAATATCCCAATGGACGTATAGCTTGCCATCAGAAACAATAATCCAAAGTAAGAGCCCAATACCACCCCAAGGTCGTAATTGCCTTCTACCATTCCCAACCCCGAAATGGCAAAAACATAAACGATTGTCGGAATTACAGCAATGACACACAAAAGGAATGCGCCCCAAAATTTTCCAAGGACCAGTTTCCAAACGGAGATAGGTTTAATCAACAATAATTCAAGCGTTCCCATTTTTCGTTCCTCGGAAAAACTCTTCATGGTAATGGCCGGCACCAAAAAGATGAAAATCCAGGGAGCCAGCAAAAAGAAGTTGCCCAAATCGGCGAAGCCAAAGTCAAAAATGTTGTATTCGCCCTTAAACACCCATAAAAAAAGTCCATTGAGCAGTAAAAACGACCCCACGATCAAATAACCGATGGGCGATGTAAAAAAAGATCGTACCTCTCTCTTAAAAATTGCAAACATTAAGACGGGTTTGTTGATTGTAATTTATGAACACTCCAAGCTTCGGGTTTATCGGAGAACAATTTTTTGGTATTGCCCCAAACCTCTTTAAAAAAATCAGAATTCCTGTAGTTGTTGAGATGTGATTCCGTATCCCAAAAACTATAGGTGAAAAATATATTGGGATTACCAATGTCCTGATATAATTCTACCATGTTGCAGCCTTCAAATCCCAAAATACTATTTTTCGATTCTTCAAAGATTCGTTCAAAACTAGCAATATTTTCGGGTTTAAAAGTCAGTTTTACGATGCGTATCAACATTTACAGAAAATTTATGGTTACGGTATCCCTATAATTTAGGCCAAGAAGCGTTGAAGCACCTCCGACCGAATTAAGGTCGCTTTTGTAAATGGCAAGCTCTATATAACCGGCTGAATTGAAAAGGGCAAGGGCGTCGCCGGGTCCCTTGCGCTGGTTCCGTTCCAAGTTGTAATTTACAATACCGTTATAACTTTGGTGTACTTGCCGTATTTTGGTGGTCCGAGCAATTATTTCAAAATCACGACCATTCCTATACGCCTCGAACAAACTTTTCTGAATATTGGTAACTACGTTGCCGTAATTGTCAATATAGATCACATTGCCAGAAATAGTCTTGCCCTCGTTGGTTATCCTTGGTTCAAAATCGCGTATTTCCTTTAAGCTTTCCAGAGGTTTGCCGATCACTTCCAATTTACCGCCCCGGGCAATATGGCAGGCTACTTGTACAAATACGTCCAGAACAGGGAAGGCAGTGGGCCGGGAATTGGGCAGATCTATCTGCACCACTTTTTCCGGTTGTACCTCGGAGGTTATCAAGGAAATTACGCCACTGTTCGCACTTACAAAGTAATGTCCATCTACCTGTACGACCATGTGCTCATTTTCTGGGGATACTTCGGAATCGACCCCAACAATATGTACCGTTCCCTTTGGGAAAGATCGGTATGCATTTTTAAGGATGTAGGCGCACTCTTGTATGTTAAATGGTCCTATGGCATGCGAAATATCAACAATGTTGATGTCAGTCAGGTTGCTCAGTATTGCCCCTTTTACCGCACCAACAAAGTGGTCTTTATATCCAAAATCTGTGGTAAGGGTTATGATTGCCATGCAATACTGTTGATATGTTTTTCGGCGTTCAAATTGATTTTTAGTTAAGTTTGTTTTGTAAAATTAGTTAAAAAGAAAGAATAAAATTCTTCAAAAGCAACTGTAACACCTCACTATTTTTGAACGAACTTGTAATCGAACTTACGGAAATCAGTCCACAAGAATTTTTTGGGCAACAAAACTCAAATATCGAGTTACTGAAGAAATACTTTCCAAAGCTTAAAATTGTAGCACGAGGAAATAAGATCAAGGTATTTGGAGACGAAGAACTATTGGAAGAATTCGACAAACGTTTTGATGAGCTAACCGGGCAATTTGCCAAATACAACAAGCTCGATGAAAACATGATCGAAAGGGTACTTACCAGCAACAGCAAGGAGGATTATACGTCGTCTTCCTCTAGTGGCGATGTTTTGGTACATGGGGTAAGTGGCAGGTTGATCAAGGCACAGACCGCCAATCAGCGTCGTTTGGTGGATGCCTGCAAAACAAATGATATGGTTTTTGCCATTGGCCCTGCGGGAACCGGAAAAACCTATACGGGAGTGGCGTTGGCCGTAAAGGCCTTAAAAGAAAAACAGGTTAGGCGAATTATCTTAACGAGACCTGCGGTAGAAGCAGGGGAGAACCTTGGATTTCTACCGGGAGATCTTAAGGAAAAGCTCGATCCATATATGCAGCCCCTCTACGATGCCCTTCGGGATATGATTCCAGCTGAAAAGCTCGAAAAATATATTGAGGACGGCACTATTCAAATAGCGCCAATGGCTTTTATGAGAGGTCGTACCTTGGATAACGCCTTTGTAATCCTGGATGAAGCGCAAAATACCACCCATGCCCAAATGAAGATGTTTTTGACCCGTATGGGCAAGAACGCCAAGTTTTTGCTAACAGGGGATCCTGGCCAGATTGATTTGCCACGTAGGGTAATCTCCGGACTTAAGGAAGCCTTGTTGATTTTAAAAAACGTGGAGGGTATCAGTATAATTTATTTGGACGATAAGGATGTGATCCGACACAAATTGGTGAAAAAGGTAATCGATGCCTATCAAAATATAGAGCACCAGAATCAATTCTAAGAAAATAATGGGAATGAATACACTGATGTCCACGGATTTTAATTTTCCTGGGCAAAAATCTGTTTACAAAGGAAAGGTAAGAGAGGTTTATACCTTGGATAACGATGTTCTGGTAATGGTGGCAACCGATCGTTTATCCGCTTTTGATGTGGTAATGCCCAAAGGAATACCCTATAAAGGACAAATCCTGAATCAAATTGCAACTAAAATGATGAAGGATACTGAAGATATAGTCCCTAATTGGTTAATGGCCACTCCGGACCCCAATGTTGCGGTAGGTAAGGCCTGTGAGCCATTCAAGGTGGAAATGGTGATTCGGGGCTATATGTCGGGCCATGCCGCTCGCGAATATAAAGCGGGAAAAAGAACACTTTGTGGTGTGTCCATGCCAGAGGGTATGAAAGAGAACGATAAATTCCCAGAACCCATCATCACTCCGGCAACAAAGGCAGAAAAAGGAGATCATGACGAGGATATTTCCAAAGAAGAAATTTTAAAAAGAGGCATCGTATCTGCCGAAGATTACGAAGTTCTGGAAAAGTACACACGTGCACTTTTTCAGAGAGGAACCGAAATTGCCGCCAAAAGAGGACTGATCTTGGTGGATACCAAGTACGAGTTCGGTAAAACCAAGGATGGGGAAATTGTGTTGATCGATGAGATCCACACTCCCGATTCATCACGTTATTTTTATGCAGATGGTTATAAGGAGCGTCAAGAAAAAGGTGAAGCCCAAAAACAATTGTCAAAGGAATTTGTAAGACAATGGTTGATCTCCAACGGATTCCAAGGGCTGGAGGGACAGGAGGTCCCTGCAATGTCCGATGAGTATATCCAATCCGTATCTAACCGATATATTGAACTCTACGAAAACATAACCGGGGAGAAATTCGTTAAAAGTGATATATCGAATCTCCAAGAACGTATTTTGACCAATGTTACTGATTATTTTGTAAAATAGTAATCTCGAATTACGATTTAACCAATAAAATAAAGGGAATTTTATCAATTCCCTTTATTTATATCAATAGGTTTGCAAAATATTTAAAGCTAATTTGATATATTTATGCTAATTAAGTATATCAACCATGGAAAGCTGTCCAAATTGTTCATCTACAGAGTTTACCAAAGCTGGGATCATTAAAGAGAGGCAACGCTACAAATGCAAATCCTGTGGTTACTATTTTACAGTACCTAAGTTGGGAAAGCAAATCGATGATTACTTTGTGAACAAAGCTTTACAACTGTACTTGGAGGGACTTACCTATCGCGAAATAGAGCGTATTTTAGGGGTTTCACATGTATCGGTGATGAACTGGGTCAGAAAGTATAATATTAAAAGACCCTACAATTCCAAATATCACCCCACTTATAAGATTTTGAATCTTACCGAGCTTCAAAAATACTTTCAAAGCCCTGAAAATCTGAAAGGTGCAGGGCAACTGGTAACCGAACTTGGAGATAAATTTATGCTTATTAAATGGGATCGGTTCAAAGACTAGATATAGGTAATTAGCAAAAAAATATATTGATTTTCATTCGGGAATATATTTTTAAGATGTTCGTAGAGCACATAACTTACTAACATCCAAACTAAAATGAAAAATATACTGATCGGAACTGCGTTTTTTCTTCTTTGGGTTCCAAAATCATTTTCGCAAGGAAACACCGAGTACACGGGAGGTTTCAAAGTCAAGTTTAACGAGGATGGTTCCAAATATCTTCGTATGATAGCATGGGGTCAATTTTGGGCCCAATACAATGATAATGTTCCAGACGATGTGAGCACTACAAACCTTAGTGTAAGACGAGCTAGGTTTTTGACCTTTACACAACTGAACAAGAAATTTCTAATACTAACCCATTTTGGGTTGAACAGTTTAAATGGAAATAACATTAGTGCTGTTGGAAAGGAAGATTCTTCCCAATTGTTCTTTCACGATTTTTGGGGGGAATGGCAAGTGCACAAGAATGTAGCTGTTGGTACCGGATTGCACTATTGGAATGGTATTTCCAGAATGAACAACAGTAGTACCCTAAACTTCTTGACCTTGGACAACAACCGTCCATCTTGGGCAGTTTTGGGACTAAGTGATCAGTTTGCCCGTCACATTGGGGTATATGCCAAAGGTAATATTGGAAGATTACAATATCGTGTTTCCTTTAACGAGGCCATAACCAATACCTTGGATGCTTCAAACGATCCAATACCCAATGGTCGAGCAGTATATCGGGGTCGCGAATTGCTGGGTTCAGCAGATGCGGGCAAAGTGATCCAAGGTTATTTTGACTATCATTTTTTAGATCAAGAATCCAATTTTTTGCCCTATAAAGTAGGAACATATTTGGGCAGTAAAAGAATATTTAATGTCGGTGCCGGATTCTTGACCCATAGAAACGGTACGGTAATAGCGAACGGAGCAGGAAACCTGGAAGGCGAAAATGTAAATATTTTCGCAGTGGATGCCTATTACGATGCCCCTCTTGGTGAAGATGGTTCTGCCATTACGGCCTATGCAGTATTCCAAAATAACGATTATGGTCGTAACTTCAACCTTGGGCCGTACGGAACCGGGAATATGGTTTATGGACATGTAGGATATCTGGTTTCCGGTCCAGCGGATAAATCAAGGGTACAGCCTTATGTGTCCTACCAAACAAGATCGATAGACGCAATAGACGATAACGCCACACGGTTGGGCTTGGGAATCAACCTATTTATGACAGGGCATCATTCCAAATTAACATTGGAGTATGCCAATTCAAAAATTGGTTCTGGTGACAACAATGGTGTGGTTACCTTGCAAGCACAGATTTATTTATAACTAAACAACCAACAAATTATGTTAGAAAAACAAAAAAAGGCCTCGGCCTATTGGAAAGAGAACCTAAGGTACTTGGTAATACTACTAGTCATTTGGTTCTTGGTCTCCTACGGAGCAGGTATCCTTTTTAAGGATGCATTGAACAACATTCGACTGGGCGGATTTAAACTTGGGTTTTGGTTCGCGCAACAAGGATCCATTTATGTATTTGTCATCCTCATTTTTGTGTACGTACGCCTAATGAACAAATTGGACAAAAAGTACGGATACGACGAAGAATAATTAACCGATAAAATCAAAACATTATGAGCGATGTACAAATTTGGACCTATGTCTTGGTAGCCTTGTCATTTGGTCTGTATATAGGAATAGCAATTTGGTCCCGAGCGGGTTCCACTAAAGAATTTTACGTGGCCGGAGGAGGTGTTTCCCCATTGGCCAACGGTATGGCCACTGCAGCGGATTGGATGTCGGCAGCGTCTTTTATATCCATGGCAGGAATTATTTCTTTTGCCGGCTACGATGGCGCCGTTTACCTTATGGGATGGACCGGTGGTTATGTTCTCCTGGCACTGCTTCTGGCACCATATTTAAGAAAGTTTGGAAAGTTTACAGTTCCCGATTTTATTGGGGAACGCTATTACTCCAAAACAGCTAGGGTTGTTGCAGTTATCTGCGCACTCATCGTATCCTTTACTTATGTTGCCGGACAGATGAGAGGGGTAGGAATTGTGTTTTCAAGGTATCTGGAAGTAGATATCAATACCGGAGTTGTTATCGGAATGGTGATTGTATTGTTCTATGCCGTCCTTGGTGGTATGAAAGGGATAACCTATACTCAAGTGGCCCAATATTGCGTATTGATTTTCGCCTTTATGGTACCTGCAATTTTCATTTCTATCCAAATGACAGGGAACCCTGTGCCACAACTAGGATTTGGCAGCACTTTGGCCGATGGCTCTGGAACTTATCTTTTGGATAAACTGGACGGACTATCCACGGAACTCGGATTTGCAGAATATACGGATGGATCTAAAAGTATGGTCGATGTTTTTGCCATAACCCTGGCACTTATGGTCGGTACCGCAGGTTTACCTCATGTAATCGTACGTTTCTTTACCGTAAAACGGGTGCGAGATGCAAGAAAATCGGCAGGTTTGGCCTTGTTGTTCATTGCGATCTTGTACACTACTGCACCCGCAGTAGCCGTGTTTGCCAGAACTAATCTTATCGAAACTGTTAGTGGAAAAGAATATAATAGCATGCCAGAATGGTTCAATCGTTGGGAAAAAACAGGGTTGATAGGGCACGAGGATAAAAATGGCGATGGCATAATTCAATATGTAGCCTCACCCGAGTTAAACGAACTTACCGTTGATAGGGACATTATGGTTTTGGCCAACCCGGAAATTGCAGATCTCCCGGCATGGGTTATCGGTTTAATTGCGGCAGGTGGATTGGCGGCTGCCCTATCTACGGCAGCAGGTCTGTTGTTGGTTATTTCCTCTTCGGTTTCCCATGATCTGATCAAGAACGTACTTAAACCAGATCTTTCAGAAAAAGGCGAGCTATGGGCAGCAAGACTTTCTGCAGCCGTAGCAGTGGTTATAGCCGGTTATTTTGGGATCAATCCCCCCGGGTTTGTCGCAGCGGTGGTGGCCTTGGCCTTTGGATTGGCAGCGGCTTCGTTCTTCCCTGCCATTATTTTAGGTATTTTCTACAAAAAAATGAATAGCAAGGGAGCTGTTTCAGGAATGATCGTAGGCCTTTGTCTTATGCTCTTTTATATGCTGAAATTTAAATTTGGAATTTTTGACGGCGGAAAAGATGCCGTAGCAGGTCTTCAAGAAAGTTGGTGGTTTGGTGTTTCGCCAGAAGGATTTGGAACCATTGCCATGGTAGTCAACTTTATTGTCGCCATTGTAGTTAACATGTTTACTCCCGAACCACCTGAAGAAGTACAGGAAATAGTGGAACACATAAGAATACCCAGCGGTGCGGGTGAAGCATCGACACATTAATTAGTTGGTTGTGAAAAAGCGGTACGGTATGGTTTTACCGTACCGTTTTTTGTAATTTTAAGTTTGGCGACCTTGAAAATAAAAATGAAAAAACGGCATCAGCAGAAATTGATCCTTGTTTCCATAGTATTGTTCTTTTTATGGAATGTTCCCTTTGTTACCCTATTTGACAGCGATGGGCATTTTTTTGGTTTCCCCATATTTTATGTTTTTATTTTCTTGAGCTGGTTGATCGCGATCGTTTTGGCCTATATCATTTTAAAACGGTTCTATGAGTAATTATGCAGTAGGATTGGTTATTGTACTGTATTTGGCCATGCTTTTTGTTCTAGCGTATTTTGCCGAAAAGAACAAACGAAGCAAATGGACGAACAACCCGTATGTGTACACCCTTTCCTTGGCCGTGTATTGTACAGCTTGGACCTATTACGGAAGTGTAGGGATAGCATCGAGCTCCGGGATTAGTTTTTTGGCCATTTATTTGGGACCGGTAATCGCACTACCACTTTGGATCGTTTTAATGAGAAAGGTGATCCGTATATCCAAGCAGCACAAAATTTCCAGTATTGCCGATTTTATTTCCATGCGGTATGGTAACAACAGACAATTGGGAGCTTTGGTTACCTTAACGTGCTTGTTCGCTATAATTCCATACATATCCTTACAACTTAAAGCCGTATCCGAGACCTTTTCACTCATTTCCGCAAAGGGGAGTTACCGATCCACAGGTTTTTTTGATGATTCTACTTTTTACATCGCGTTGCTTATAGCGGTTTTTGTAGCCTTCTACGGAACACTATCAACAGATACTTCGGAACATAGAAAAGGGATTGTGGCAACAGTGGCCTTGGAATCCATTTTAAAGTTGTGTTTTTTCTTGGTGATCGGTATTTACATCACATTCTACCTTTTTGATGGCACTGCGGATATCTACCATAAAGCAAGTTTACGAGATAATTTTGATCAGCTGATCTCTTTTGGCGGTTTGGAAAATGGGTTTAATTGGCTTTTTACGATTTGTCTCTCTTTTTTCGCCATTTTTTTATTGCCCCGACAGTTCCATGTATCCGTAGTGGAAAATGATAACGAGAGTCACCTGCGTAAGGCCATTTGGTTGTTTCCTTTGTATTTGCTGTTGTTCAATGTATTTGTGATCTTTATTGCCTGGGCAGGAAACTTAAATTTGTCACAATCGGTAAACCACGATTATTATTCACTTTTATTGCCATTGCAGCACAATAATTATGGATTGGCCTTAATGGTTTTTGTTGGGGGATTCACTACCGTAATTTCAATGATTGTGGTATCGACCCTGGCGTTGTCCACAATGGTGAGCAACAATATTGTGATCCCTTATGGGTTTATAAAAACCTTGGTGGAAGGTAATCCGGAAGAAAACACCAAGCGTATCAAAAATATAAGAAGGGTCGCTATTTTCCTTTTGATCATTATAGCTTATTACTTCTACATCCAATTTTCGGCCCAATTATCCTTGTACTCCATCGGACTCATTTCTTTTTTGATCATTGCTCAGTTGGCACCGTCGTTCTTTCTAGGGTTGACCTGGAGACGAGGGACTGCGCGTGGTGTCGAAGCAGGGATATTAATAGGTTTGGTTGTTGTTTTTTACACCTTGTTCCTGCCAGTTATCAGTAAAGCAACAATGCCGGAACTTGATTTTACTGAAGAAGGCTTTTTTGGTTTTGCATGGCTCAGGCCCGTACATTTGTTAGGATTGGATTATTTAACCCCGGAAAGCAATGCCTTTTTCTGGAGCATGTCTCTCAACACTCTGGTGTTTGTTGGACTATCCCTAAGAACAAAAGGAAATTATAGGGAGAGGAACTATGCTGAAATGTTTGTGAACCACGAGAATTATGGCAACCTTCAAGAAGGGGGGTTTATATGGAAAGGAGAAGCCTACGTTGCCGATATAAAGCGATTGTTGAGCCGATTTTTGGGGGAGCAGCGTACCAACAGGGCTTTGCGGTTGTTCAATAGAAAATATAATATATCAGAAGCAGAGGAACGGGCAGATGCAAGATTGATCAATTTTTCTGAAAAACTACTAACGGGAAGTATTGGGAGTGCTTCGGCCAAAATTTTATTGGCCTCGGTATCCAAGGAAACACCTATAAGTTTGGTAGAAGTGCTCAATATTCTGGAAGAGAGTAAAGAGACAAAGGCCAGTAATAAACTGCTCAGGGAAAAATCTGCTGAACTGGCCGCAATGACGCAGCAATTAAAAACGGCCAATGAAGAACTGCGTATACAGGATAAACTTAAAGATGAGTTTTTGGATACGGTTGCACATGAGCTCAAAACACCCATAACCTCCATAAAAGCTGCATCGGAAGTATTGGAGGACGAGAATATGCCTCCCGAATTAAGAAATAGGTTCCTAGAGAATATAAATAGGGACACGGATAGGTTGAGCACTTTAATACACAATATCCTAGATCTGGAAAAATTGTCCGGTAATCGAACAGAGTTGGACATTCGGGAACACAATATGTCCAAAACTATAGGAAAGGCCATCAAGGGGGTGGAACAGATCGCATCCAAAAAAGAAACAGAGATCAAATTTTCGAGCAAGGAAAAAATCCTTGCATTTTATGATGAAGACCGAATTTTACAGGTATTGACAAATTTGCTGTCGAATTCCCTTAAATTTACAGAACCCCGTAACGGAAAAATTAAAATTCTGTTGGAAGGTCTGGAAAACGAGGTGTTGGTCGCCATTGAGGACAATGGAAGAGGAATCCCAGATGAGGACAAAGATTACATTTTCGAAAAATTTTATCAATCAAAAAACCAGAACATAAAAAAACCAAAGGGCAGTGGACTTGGTCTTGCCATTTGTAAAAAAATAGTGGAAAGTCATAACGGGACCATTGTGGTGGATAAGAATTTTAAGTCAGGTACTCGAATGATCTTTTCAATACCCAAAAAATAATGGAGCAGAAGAAAATACTGATCGTAGATGATGAACCCAATATCGTAATGTCGTTGGAATATGCCTTTAAAAAGAAAGATTTTGAGGTGTTTATTGCAAGAGACGGTACAGAGGCATTGGAAATAGCCATCAAAGAGGAACCAGACCTTATTTTATTGGATATAATGATGCCGGAAATGGACGGGTTTGAAACGCTGAAACGAGTAAGAAACAATCAGGACCTCAACCATACCAAAGTGGTATTCCTGTCAGCAAAAAGTAAGGAAAAAGATATAGAAAAAGGATTAAAAATGGGCGCCGACGGTTACATGACCAAGCCCTTTTCCATAAAAAAAGTAATCACCGATATCGAAGGGTTATTGAGGTAGACATGCTTTTAAAATAGCGAGAAGAAAAATAAATTACATATAAACTAAACAAATTTATAGATGAGTAATTATCATATCAAACATTTGGAAGAGTACTTTCAAGTGTACCGGAAATCCGTAAGAAACCCGGAAGGTTTCTGGGAGGAAGTAGCAGAGGAACACTTTCATTGGCGAAAAAAATGGGATACTGTTTTGGAATGGGATTTCTCCAAGCCGGAGATAAGCTGGTTCAAAGGAGCCAAACTTAACATTACGGAAAACTGTATCGACCGTCACTTAAGAATCCGGGGCGACAAGACAGCAATTCTATTTGAACCGAACGACCCGAGCGAAGAAGCGGAACATATTACGTATAACCAACTGCATGAACGTGTTTGTAAATATGCCAATGTATTAAAGGATCAAGGTGTAAAAAAAGGGGATAGGGTCGTAGTTTACTTACCTATGATTCCCGATTTGGCCATTGCAATTTTGGCCTGCGCTCGGATTGGAGCCATACATTCGGTGGTTTTTGCCGGATTTTCTTCTACTGCACTCTCTACTAGGATTAACGATTGTGGCGCTAAGATGGTGCTCACTTCTGACGGATCGTACCGAGGAAAAAAAATAATCGACTTAAAAGCTATTGTAGATGAAGCCTTGGAGAGTTGCCCGGATGTAAAGACCGTTCTAGTGACCAAGCGCACAGGAGGAGAGGTGACTATGAAGGAAGGTCGCGATATATGGGTGCAACCATTGCTGGATAAGGCCTATTTGGACTGTGTTCCGGAAATTATGGATGCAGAAGACCCCCTGTTTATTCTTTACACCTCAGGTTCTACAGGCCGTCCAAAGGGAATGGTGCATACCACCGGAGGATATATGGTATACACCGCATATTCGTTTAAAAATGTATTCCAATATCGTGAGGAGGATGTGTATTGGTGTACCGCGGATATTGGTTGGATCACAGGGCACTCCTATATTGTTTATGGACCGCTGGCCAATGGGGCCACCACAGTTATGTTCGAGGGAGTTCCTTCCTATCCCGATTTTGGCAGATTTTGGGAAGTGGTTCAAAAACACAAGGTAACCCAGTTTTATACTGCACCAACGGCGATCCGGGCCTTGGCAAAGCAGAATTTAGATTTTGTGACCGATTACGATTTGTCCAGTTTAAAAGTCTTGGGAACCGTTGGGGAGCCGATCAATGAGGAGGCTTGGCACTGGTACAACGATCATGTAGGTGATAAAAAATGTCCTATCGTAGATACTTGGTGGCAAACCGAGACCGGAGGAATTCTAATTTCTCCAATTCCATTTTCCACTCCTACAAAACCAACCTATGCAACATTGCCCTTGCCGGGCATTCAACCAGCGCTAATGGATGAGACAGGAGAAGAAATCAAAGGGAATCAGGTAGATGGTCGTTTATGCATCAAGTTTCCATGGCCATCCATAGCAAGGACCATTTGGGGCAATCATCAACGGTATAAGGACACCTATTTTTCTGCCTTCGAAGGCAAATATTTTACCGGAGATGGAGCTTTAAGAGATGAAGTGGGCTATTATAGGATTACGGGAAGGGTAGATGATGTGATCATTGTTTCCGGGCACAATCTAGGAACAGCGCCCATTGAAGATGCCATTAACGAACATCCAGCCGTTGCAGAATCTGCCATTGTTGGATTCCCACACGATATAAAAGGAAATGCGTTGTACGGTTATATTATTTTGAAGGAAACAGGAGAAGACCGTAACCGGGATAACCTAAAAAAGGAAATCAATGAATTGATCACCGATCACATTGGACCAATTGCCAAATTGGACAAGATTCAATTTACAGAAGGATTGCCCAAAACGCGAAGCGGTAAGATCATGAGGCGTATTCTAAGAAAAATTGCATCCAAAGACACGGCAAACCTTGGAGATACATCCACTTTATTGAATCCGGAAGTAGTGGAGAGCATTATCAAGGAAAGTCTTTAAAACAACAAATTCAAATAAAAAAAATGGCCTCCTTATCTCAGGAGGTCTTTTAGTTTATTGGGCTTTAATTTTTCAATAACCCTTAATAGGGCTATGGCAGTTATGTAGGCGTCGCCCAGGGCGGTGTGCCTATCTTTTCGGGAAATACTGAATTTTTTGGCCAAATCGTCCAAAGAGTATCGTTCCTTTTTTTCCACTACGGAAGAAATCAACACAGTTCTGGAGTATAGTGATTCGGTATCCAGTGTCTTATTTTTTAATTTAGGGAGTCCGTTCCTTTTAAGAGCGGCATTCATCATACGTACATCGAACATAACATGGTGCCCCACCAGAACATGGTTTCCAATATATTTTAAAAATAATTTCAGCGCATCCAATTCGGAAATGCAGTTGTACTTGGTTTTTTTAAGGATGCCATGTATCTCGGCGCTCTGCTTATCGTAATGCTCTTGTTTTAAATACAGCTCAAGGCTATCTTTTACCACAATATTATTGTCCTTTAGTTTTAAGGCGCCAATGCACAACATCCGATCTTTGGTAAGATTAAAGCCGGTGGTTTCCGTATCAAATACAACAAACGTGTTGTCTTTGACATCCGTGGGTAGCTTTTGATTGAAATTTGCATCGTAATCCCACCAAAAATCGGGAAGTTCCAATTCTTTTTTTTTGAAGAAAGACCACATTAGCGCAAGAGGTTTTTGACCTGGAACCTGACCTCGATCAAAGATTGTATTTCCTTGATGGTCTTAAAGGTTCTCTTTAATTTTATTTTTTCCTCTTTGTTCAATTTATCCAGTGCAATATATCTGCCGGAATCATTATGGAGCAGGCCCTGTCTGGTTCTAAATTTGAGCAAGGCTTTACTAGCGTATGAGCACGCCAGGTATAATTCCTTGTTATTGGGTTCCAGTTCGGCAAGTTTTTCGTACCTACCTGCTGTATTGTTTATGGATTTGATGGAATGTGACAGGATAAGTACCCTTGCTGCATCGATTATCGGCATTAGCGCACGGAGCTTTAAATCAAAAAAGTCTTTGTGCTCACCATCTTGTTCCACCAAAAAATCCCTAAAAAACCCTGAAGGTGACGGATTCTGAAGAGCCCCACTGGCCAAATGTGTAAAAAATTGTGGGTATCGGTTGGCATGGCCAAATATACTGTGGGACAATTCGTCCGCCAGTAACTTTTCTCCAAAGACCACGCTATAATCAAAGAAAATGGAAGAGAGCAATATCTCATCCGGTCCGGGGTTATGGATCCAATGGGCGGTTATCTTTTTCCATTCGCTCAAACTCTGGCACCAAGATGGGTTGGAGGCCATCATGTTTGCAGGACAATATTCAAAACCAATGGTGTTCAGACTTTTGGAAATACGCTCGCCCAATTTTAGAAAATAACTTCTGGTTTCCTCGAGCTTTTCATCCGCAACATCTTCAAAAATAATGGCATTGTCCTGATCGGTATTTAGTAATTGTTCCCCGCGTCCTTGACTCCCCATACTGAGCCAAGTAAATTTAACGGGGGGCTCGCGCTCCATTTTTGCTAAAGCCAATTGTATAACCTGCTTGGTTGAGGCATCGTTTAATTCAGAAATTATTTTCGACACCAGTCCCAAAGGGATGTTTTGTTCCAAGTATCCTTGCAAAAGGTTCATGGTGCCGTGCCGGATACTTCGTAATCTTTTAGCTGTGGCAGCTCTTTTTATGGCACGTAGAAGCACTGCTGGATTGTTTCCGACAGCGACCATAATATCGTGTTTGGAAAGAATCCCGACAGCGGGAGTCTCGGTTGTACCGTCTTCTGTGAGAACCAAATGACTGATGTTACTTTTCATCATGGCCATTTGAGATTGGGCCAAAGTAAGCTCTTTTGGATAGGTGATGATTGGTGAAGACATAATGGTCCTGGCCGATTCGGTTATTGGATATTGTCCGGTAGCCACTTTTTTTCTGAGGTCCTTGTCCGTTATTATTCCCACGGGCAATTGCTCTTTCTCCACTAAAATAGAGCTCACATTGTGCTTGGTCATTATATCTGCAATTTCCTTTATACTTGCGTTTTCCGCACAGGTGATGAGGTCCTTGGAGTATTTTATAGGTTGTAGGTCCAATATTTTATTGGTAGAATAGCGCTCGGCATCTTCATTTATTCCATAAAGTTTGCCCCGATGTTTTATCGAATAGGGATTTCCGGTATTGGACGCAAAGCTTTCGATCAAAAAATTGCCAATACGTTTATTTTCGAGGGCCAAGGGTTTAAATTCCTTGATAGGAATGGCATAAAGAATTGTTTCTTCGTAAGCTTTTGCTTCCAATTTATATTTTTCCTGTGCCAAAAGGGGGCGTAAACCAAAAACGTCGCCTTCGTCGCATATATCCAAGATTTGACTTGATCCTACTTTGGACAGCGATACGGCTCCTTTGTTTACCACATAAAAATGATCATGGGGATTTTCGTTCTGGGAAAAAACTATGGTATTGGTCTCTTTATGGATAATGACCACCTCAATGGACAATTTTTCCAATTGTTCGGACTCCATTGCATTGAAAGGCGGGTAATTTTTTAAAAAGTCGGCAATACGTTCGGATATTGTATTCTTCATGCTAACCTATATGTAAATGTAAATCCTAGAAAAGTCCATCAAAATATGAGCATTGGGTTGTCACAAACAACCAATGGCAACGTTATTCCCCTTTACTGGCCTTATTATAGGCCCTGATCATGAGAATGGCCCATACGGCCACGAGCACAATAACAACAACAGAAAACCATAAAACGATATTATTTGCCGTCATTGTCCACAAGTTTTAGGTAAATCATAACACCCAAGAGGGTAGGGGCCCACAGTCCCACAAAGAGACCATGTTCGGTGTGTCCATTAAGAAAAAGGTATTCCGCCACTAAGATGATCATTGCGCATAGAGTCAGCATCAATAGATTAGCGGTTCCCAGTTTTTTAAAATAATTCATTATTTGGTTGGTTTTTGGACTTTTAAGTTAGTGAAAAAAGAATACCAAGAAAATAAAATTGTTCTACTTTTAAGGAGAGGGGCGGTTTATGGCTACGCAGTTACCCAATTCGAGTTCCATTGGCCACTTTTCTTTCCGGTTGGATCAATGTAACTTCTTTTTCATCGCCGACGCAGCCCATCACCAAACATTCGCTCATTATCGTGGCTATTTGTTTTGGAGGAAAATTGAGAACTGCGATCACTTGTTTGCCGACCAATTCTTCCGGTGTATATAGTTTTGTAATTTGGGCCGATGTTTTTCTTGTGCCAAAGGGTCCAAAATCCACGATCATTTTATAGGCAGGGTTCCTTACTTCTTTAAATTTTTCTGCAGAGATAATGGTTCCTACCCTCATTTCCACTTTCATGAATTCGCTCCAATTTAATTTTTCTTGTTCCGACTGTTCCATTCTATAAATTAATTGAACACCAAAGGTAGGGATAAGCATAGGTTTTAGCCAGCCTTGCCTAATGGTTAAGGATTATTTGTGATGCACCAGGAATTATGGATTACAAAATCCAGAGGGGTGAGGTCAGTCGAAACAAAATGATTTTTATAAATGGATGAATGGGTTAAACTTGATATGGTCAGATTCAACTTGTTTACAGGGTGTACTGTTGGTTGCAAATGCCATTTTTTAGTTAAATCCAAAAATATTATGGAGCAATACGCGTAATGTTTTATTGACTTTCATCTGTTTTGGCCTTTAAAATTGAAATCCAGATTCCTATGGCCAACGAAATACCGATGAACAGTAATGAAAACCATTCTGGTATTTCCACCCAACTGGCTGTAATGAGCTTAAGGGAAACAAAGATCAATATGGAAAAAACACTATACTTTAAATACTTGAACTTCTCCAACATGTTCGCCAAGAAAAAATAGAGCGAACGCAGTCCCATAATGGCAAATATATTGGAACTGAAAACAATAAACGGGTCGGTAGTGAGGGCAAAGATTGCCGGAATACTGTCAAGAGCAAATAAAATATCGGTAAATTCTATAGTGATCAGGGCTCCAAACATTGCAGTAAAAACGCGTTTTCCGTTTATTTCGGTCCTAAAATGGCCATTGTCCAATTTGTTCGATATATTAAAAAACTTGGCGATTCCTTTGTTCTGTTCATAGTCCTTAGGTTGTTCTTCTTTTTTTAGCATGTTAAAAGCGGTGTATAAGAGGAACAGACCAAAAAAAATGGTGATTTGGTGAATTTTGTGAATTAGAATGAGACCTACACCAATAAGAATTGCCCTAAACACTATGGCTCCGATTATACCGAGAAACAGTAATTTATGTTGGTACTGTTTTGGGATTTTGTACCCAACAAAAATTATCGCTATAACGAACAGGTTGTCCACGCTTAACGATAGTTCGATAATGTAGCCTGTGAGATATTTTATTACACTATTGCCAGGAGAGAGGTTGCTTGGGTTGTCCACCATCCCATTTTTGTAAAACCAATAGACAATTCCGCTAAAAACCAAGGCATTTACAACAAAAAAGAGGGTTTCAAATACAGCTTGTTTGGGGTTGGTCACCTTATCCTTTTTGTGTAGGATAAAGAAATCGATAAACAAGAGTACGCCTACATGGGCTATCAAAACAATCCAAGGCAAGGTATTTCCCATGGTTTAGTCAGGTTTTTGTTTTGCTATTGTGCATTGTAAATATAAAACTAACGAGATCCCATTGTAGCAATTATTTTAATGACTAGTCTATGTCGATTTAAATGACTGATTTTATAGGGCCTCAATATTTTAGGATTCCACTTTCCGAATTAAATTCTTTACACAGAACTAAATTCTAGGGAATTGGATATAGTATTCAAATTATGAATGACCGAGGTAGAATTTGTTTTATTCTTTGTTTCTAATTTCTTTTTCCAGACTGGAAATCAAACTTTGGTACTCCAACTCCAAACTCTCGCCTTTTAAAATTACTTCGTTCATCTTGTTGAGTAATAGAATATACATGTTCTTAAGTTTTTGGGAGCTGAAGGTTTCGATATAAAGTGCTCTGTCCTTAAGCTTTTCGTCGTTGGTCCGCTTACGGATTTTAGCTAGAATTTCTGGATTTATATTTAAATGTTCAATGAAATTTTTTTCCAGATGCTCTTTGGTAAACTCGGTTATCTCATCTTCACTTTCTTGGTAATCCACAACGCGGTCATAAAGCTTAGAAATTCTATTTTTTAGCGAATCGTTGGTGATGATCTCAATTTTACCAGAGCTGATTATGGAATTATAAATCCCTGTTGATGGATCAAAGGTGTGGTTTTCAACATTAGTGGTGATCAACGAATCCAAATAGGTTAGGTCCCTATCGGAGAGATCGACAAAAATAACCTCCTGAAGGCTTTTGTTCCTTAGTATTTGCGCCTTTAAAATAAGGTCCAGTTCGTTAAGGTTTATTTTGATGGATTCGCGAAGACTTTTTAAGGTATTAAGCTCAGACCTGTGCAATTGTTTGTCTTGGTTCCAATTGTTTATCTGCAACGCGATCAATATTCCCAAGACCACAAGCGTTATTTCTCCAATGGCATAGGCCAGATAGTTTTTGAACTTTCCTTCCGAAAGTAATCTCCTTCTAATTCGTCTAAAAATCTTGATCATAGGTTTTAATTTGTTTTAAAACAGTGTTGACCATAAAATATCAAATTTTAAAAGTATGCGTTTTCATTTAGATACTTGTAAGACCACTTGTACTCCCTTCATTTTTCTGAGCGTTTATCGAAACGTATCCTGTGGTCAAAGTTGCAGAAACATTGCTGATTGTTCCGTATTTATAAAATAATCATTGATATTGAAATAATTAAAAGCTCCCTACTGATCCACCTATAAAAATTATCGAGTTGCCGTTCGAATACGATTTATCAACTCCTCTTTTGTGTCGACATGCAGTACTAAGTTCTTATATTTTCGTCTAATCCCGTATAGTCCGAGCAAGGTGTTTTCTTCTTTTAATCGGATAATTATGTTGTGACTTTCCAACTCTCCCAAAAAAGATAGTTTTCGCGTGTTCTCATCCAATTTTATGTCCTTCGTCCAAGTCTCGATCTGATCAATGTTGGTAAGTTCAATGGTGGTCTCTGACATAATTCCATACCGGAGGTACAGTTTGTCTTTTTCTATTGAAATAGGTCTTTTGGACATGGACTTTAAAAAACCAAAAAGTTGGACTCCTGAATAAATACTCAAAAAACTCAGGATCCAAGCAGCCAAATGATTCCATTTTGCTAGGAGAGTGTGGAGTACCATAGTTTCTATGGCCACAATAAAAATAATTGCAATAAGCAAAGTAATAGTTCCGCTATCTTTATGATAGGAGAATTCATTTTCGTTCAATATCGTTTTTTTCCAACAAATAAAGCCGTAGTAAAAAACAGCTATTTCAGTTACCACTGGCATTACCATTCTTTTCGGCAGTAATTCTCTACAGGTGTTCCTAAGGGCATCGAAAAAATCTATTTTCTTATGCTTATTTTTATTGAAATGTTTTACCGCTTTGGTGACATTAAAAATTATGTAGGATACTAATACGATTTCAATCAATGGGAATACCCAACGTTTAAATAGGTTGAGATAATAGTGATTTTCTGGAGGAAGTATTAATGTACAGATTGTGGTTGTTAAGACCAAAAACGGCACAAATGTAGTTTTGGGAATATTTGTTTTTCTAATAAGTAGGAAATATACAAGTGGAGCGGTAAATACTAGGTCAATTGTAATTCCGATGGACAATCCATTTGGATTTGCATAAAAAAGGGGAGACCTTGAAATGTACACCATTAGTGCAATTATAGAAAATGGTACCCCGAAAATTATTAGGTTTTTCTTTGAATTAATTATTCTGCTCATAGAATCATTATTTCTTTGCCACTTGGTCTAAAAGTAATACAAGTTAAGAGGTTTGGTTGTAATATGTAAGTTAACATTCAACATATATATTGTAACTTTTTAAAAGCCCACCCACAATAAATATAAGGGCAGGCCAAAATGGTAGCTGTCAAGCGGTCGTTACTATTTTTTGTTTGTTTTCCTCTTTTTTATAATTCTATAGTTACTTGCTTTGTTTTTTACATATTCTATTCTGTGTTCAGATAAAAGTTGTGAGATTATTATTTGAGTCTCATCGGTATCAAGTCCAATTTGTTCTCCAAGATCTATTTCGTTCAGTAGACCATTGTTTTTCTTCAACAAGAAATAATATTTGCTTTTACTATCCATAAATATTCTTTTTTTGAGCAGCTATCATCATATGTGGGCTAAAATGTAGTAGATAAGAATCGTTCTGCGTAACGTTTATAAGTTCCAATAAGTTGGTTTTTCTTTTGTTGTTCGTAATATTTGAAAAGAAATCTTTGTCCAGCCAGGCCATACCTTCAACTGCATAGGTATTAAGATATTCCAATTCCTGATCTAGGAACTCTTCTTTTAATTCTGCCGGATTATGATAATATGCTTCAGCTAAGAGCCATGGAAAATTTTCCGGGGGGTTATGTATTCCTGTAGTAAGTTCTTCTTTGCACATTTCGAAAAAGAATTTATTGTGGATAAGACCGTTCAATAGTCCAACTAAAGTAGATGCGGTATAATTAATGGCAAATCCCAGAATGATCCCCTTGTTTTTTACAACTCGTTTAGCCTCTTTAATTGTTAAGACGCGGTCTTCTTTTTTTTGTAGATGATATAGAGGTCCATGTAGAATAATTAGATCGGCATAGTTGTTCTGGAACTTTAGATTGCGAGATTCTCCTTGGTGGACGGAGTATTTGTTTTTTATTTTTCTGGCCCTGTTCTGTGCTAATTTTAAATGTTTTTCCACCGGTTCCACCAAATGGACTTCATGTCCTTTTCTTGCGAGCCATTCAGAATATTTCCCCGTTCCGCCGCCAACATCAATTATTTTTAAAGCAGGTTCTGTGATAAATTGTTCAATTAAACACTTAACTCTTTCAAACTCAAAAACACCCATACCCTTGTTTAATCTGGTTTCTTCGGACGCTTTATTATAAAATAGTTCTATGTTTCTGTTTATAAGTTGCTTGTTGTTCATTCTGTGTATTATGTAACTAGTGTATTTGAAACGTACTGGTACATTCCAAATATGCGGAGCAATCAAATTCGGAAATTGATTGCCATTTTTAGGTTTATAAATAATTGGATGTACTATTGATCACATCAAAATCCAATCGATTTTAATGTGCTGGCTACTCGATAGATCGAGTTGGTCTTTAAAAGACTAGACCTAGGTAGTATGTAGAATTAATAAAACAGGTGGTAAATATAGCTATTCCGATTTATATGACCGTTTATTTGTTTTCTTAAATAGCTGAAAATAAATTTGAAGAAAAGTGTGGTGGGTTTTAAGGTTTTCAAATCATAATAGTGCTCTCTATAATCCAATAAAATAGTCCCAGGTTGCTTTGGAAATATCAGATATTATTTTTTCGTTAGTTTCAAAGTTTTCTTTTGATTCGGATACAAAAACACTAATAGTAAAATACTCCCCATTGGGGAGAAAAACAATACCGATGTTGTTGACTGCTGCGGTAATACCTGTTTCCTTGTGTTTTCCCGACCACCCCGTTTTATGTGCAACAACTGTTCCTTTGGGTAGAAGCCCTTTTATTCGGTTTTTTCCTGTTTTGGTTCCTTTCATAATGTCCCATATAAAGTCATAATTTCCCTTGGAAAGCAAACCATTCTTATTTTGATGGAAAGTTGTCAGTATATTATTGGCCTCCTCTGGTGTTGTCCAATTTAGAAATTGTAGGTCCCAATTATTTTGCATGGTCTCTTCATTAATTCTAACTGCAAAATCCTTGAAACCTAAGTTTGAAAAATAATTTTCTACGACTTGTGGCCCTCCGAGTAATCTCAATAGAACATCACAGCCAACATTGTCGCTTAGGGCTACGGTATACTCTATAATTTCCGCAATGGTCAATGTGCACCCATCGGGATACTTTTCTCGTAATGGACTCCATAAACCAGGCAATAATTCACTTTTCTCAATTACAATCTTTTGATTGAGCGAAAGATTACCCTTATCCACTTCGGATAAAATAGTTAACGCAATAGGAAATTTAAAAACACTTTGCATCGGAAAGTGCCTTTGGCCATTTATTCTTAGCGTATTTTTAGCTTTAGACCCATTAATTGCGACTCCAACAATTGCCTTTTTGTTTTTTGTGATACTGTTGATCTGCTCTTTTAATGATTCAATTTCCTGAGAAATTCCCACTGAAGGAAATGTTAACAGTAGTACTATTATATAAAATGCGTGTTTCATTTTATTCCCTGTTCATTTAAATTTATATGTAGTTTGAAAGAAACAAATGTGTTTTAGCCTAGGTATTCTGAGTTCTATAAATCAATCACTGATATTAAGTAGCCATTCTATTGTTCAAATGATCAAAACCAATATGATTAAAAGTAGATCAATTAAACTAGTGCACAAAGTAAATTTTATAGTTAACTGCTTATCCAAAAACCTACTAAACTACCACAAATTTTGCCTCTAATAATTAACGCTCTACTTGCTTGGTTTTGAGCATGGGATAGTTTTCATTCAATAATTATTGAATTTCTTTTGAGGTTAATTCTAATTTTACACTGCATATAGGGCCGTCCTCCATTTTAAAAGCTTTCCTGTGTCAGTTCATGGTTTATCATTGCTCCGGTTAAGTTTCCGCCATACACCGCCGTAGCAACGGAGCGCATCATGGAACTATTGTCTCCACAGGCAAAAATGCCTTCTTGTGTTGTCTTTTGCATTGCATTAACTTCGATATGTCCTTGATCTGTAAGATTACAGCCCAACATTTTTGGCAGGTGAGAATTTTGTTCAAAAGGAATAGAGGCGTAAGCATATTCAAAGCTTTCCTTACTTCCATCATAAAAAACGATCTTTTCCAGGTGTCCGTTAACGTGTTCAATTTCCAATACCTTTTTATCTATGATCTTAATATTGTGCCGCTCCAACTTTTTGATTTGAGTCTCATCAAAATCGTGCTTACCGCTGGTAAGAACAGTGATTTGATCGGTTAAATTATTTATTAAAGAAGCAAGATGAAACGCTCTGTCCCCATTGGCGATTATGGCAGTTTTTGTGTTTCTTATTTCGTATCCGTGGCAATACGGACAGTGTACAACGGAAATTCCCCAACATTCCGAAAATCCTTTTATTGACGGCATTAGGTCCTTAATTCCGGATGCGAACACCATTTTTTTAGCAGTAAAACTGTCTCCTTTGTGCGTTGTGACTTCAAATCCATTTTTAACCTTCTTACCACTAACTACAAGACCATTATAAAAATGTACACTGTTGTACTTTTTTACCTGATCTTGTGCAATTTCTGAAATCTCATTTGGTGTGGATCCGTCTTGGGTAAGAAAATTATGGGAATGTGGCGTTTGTCGGTTACAAGGATTACCGGCATCAATTACCAAAGTTGTTCTTAGAGAACGTCCCAAGGCCATGGCTGTTGAAAGTCCTGCATAACTGCCGCCTATTATAATTACTTCGAAATCTTTTTTATTCATTGTGTTGTATTTCTGATAGTTGTTTATTTATTGAGGTACAAAACCATTTGTATCAGCTAATTTTTTTGCGAGAATCCAATAATGGATAAAATTAGCTAAAAATTTATTAATGCAATAAAGTCGCATTAATAATATAGATCAACCTAGTACCAAATAGCTATTCCGTATGCTTTGTTTGGGAGTCCTATAAAGAAAAGTTGTAGAGTTTTTATCTGAATTAAAAAAAGGAAATGTAGATGAAGGACATAAAAAAAGCCATCTAACTAAAATACAGTTAAATGGCTTCTCATTTTGTAGCGAGAGGGGGACTTGAACCCCCGGCCTCCGGGTTATGAATCCGACGCTCTAACCAGCTGAGCTACCTCGCCATGGTTTTGCTAAGCGGGTGCAAATATATGTTTAAATTTTCGCTGAATCAAAATTCATTATTAATTTATTATTTGACATTTATTTTTATATCTTCCCAAACTATACAAATGTTGAAAAGGATTTAAAGAACACGACTATGAGTGATAAGGTTAAATTTGAACTGGAATTCGTTATCCAGGCCTCACCACAATTGCTTTACCAATATATTTCCACACCTTCAGGATTATCTGAATGGTACGCAGATAACGTTAATTCCAGAGGAGAGGTGTTTACCTTTATCTGGGATGGATCAGAGGAAAGAGCAAAAATGCTAAAACGTAAAAGCGAAGAGTTTGTAAAGTTGGCCTGGGAAGAAAATGATGACGATTCCTTTTTTGAAATGCGAATTATTGTAGACGAAATCACCAAGGATGTTTCCTTGTTTATAACAGATTTTGCAGACGAAGATGAAGTGGACGAGGCAAAAATGCTCTGGGAAAACCAAGTTTCCGACCTTAAGCAAGTACTGGGATCTACCTAGAACAATTCTTAAGTAAACCGTATATTTGGTCCCGAAAAAAATCGGGACTTTTTTATGGTCAATTCTAATGGAGAAATTTTAGCGGATGATGAGGCAATATTTACCTACAATAATAGGGGATTTAAGTACGGCGATGCCCTTTTTGAAACTGTTCGTTATGTAAATGGGACACTCTTTTTTTGGGAAGACCATTATTTTAGACTGATGGCTTCCATGCGTATTCTTAGAATGGAAATTCCAATGGAATTTACTCTGGAGTATTTAGAAGAACAGATCAAGAAAACCATTACAGCAAATGAGTTGGAAAATGGCGCAGTTCGCATACGGTTATCCGTGTATAGAAACGAGGGGGGGCTGTACACACCAAGTACAAATAACGTATCCTACCTTATAGAAGTTAGTTCCATGAAATCTCCATTTTTCACGATAGACAATGGTACTTACGAGGTGGAGCTGTTCAAGGATTTTTATGTGAACAAGGACATGTTGTCCAACCTAAAGACCACCAATAAGTTATTACATGTTGTTGCAGGGGTTTATGCCCAAGAAAATGGATACGCCAACTGTTTGTTGGTGAATACGGATAAAAAAGTGGTCGAGGCCATTAATGGCAACCTGTTTTTGGTTAAGGGCAATGAGGTTAAAACCCCCCCTTTGAGCGATGGATGCCTGGACGGTATCATCAGAAAAAATTTGATGAAATTGATCGCTGCTTCTGAAGAGTTCGATCTTGTAGAAGCATCCATTTCTCCATTTGAACTTCAAAAAGTGGATGAACTATTCATTACCAATTCAATTATAGGTATTCAGCCAATAAGTAAATACAGGAAAAAGGAGTACAATGGAACAGTTGCCAAAAGTTTGGTGGGCAAACTAAATGCAAAAGCTAGGATAGGCGTTTAATTCAGCGAAGGGTTCTCCGGCGAATTGGACCATAGAAGATAATCGCCGCCCAATTCGACCATTTTTTCTTTCCAAAACGCATTGGAGGATTTTTCCAAAATACTGCTTTCATATTCGTTGGGAAGCACTACCCACGATTTGGAGGACAGCTCTTGATCCAATTGACTTATTCCCCAACCGGAATACCCCAAAAAGAAACGGATATCCTGTTCGGTAATAATACCGTTGTTGATCAATTTAATGGTCTTTTCAAAATTACCGCCCCAAAAAATACCATCGGAAATCTCAACACTGTTTTCAATAAGTTCCGGTACTTTATGGATAAAGTAGAGATTGTCCTGTTCTACGGGGCCTCCATTAAAAACTTGGAACGGAATGGTAATATCGGAAACGAGGTCACAGATGGTATAATCCAAGGGTTTGTTCAATATAAAGCCTACAGAACCTTCATCATTGTGTTCCGCTATAAGCACCACCGATCGGTTAAAAGAAACATCCCCGGTCAGCGAAGGTTCAGCAACGAGCAAATTTCCTTTTTTTGGCTTTTGGGTTACCATCTTCAAGTGTTTCGTTTATTTAAATTTAACATAATATTTAACATATACAAAAAATGGGAATCATATAAACTAAAAAAGCACCCCGATCGGGGTGCTTTTGTATATTAAAAATACAATTGATTAGTTTACTGCACCGCTCAATTCAGCACCTGCTTTGAACTTTACAACGTTCTTAGCGGCAATCTTAATAGTAGCTCCAGTCTGTGGATTTCTACCTTCTCTAGCGCTTCTTTTAGAAACTGACCAAGAACCAAAACCTACCAAGGAAACTCTGTCTCCTTTTTTAAGCGTTCCTTCTACATTTCCCAAGAAAGACTCCAATGCTTTTTTAGCTGCTGCTTTAGTGATGCCAGCATCAGCTGCCATAGCATCGATTAATTCTGTTTTGTTCATAATGGAATTAAATTAATTGTTGTTAATATAATTTTAATGCTGAACAAATTTATATGGATTTGCGTCCCACGCAAGCAAAACCTAGGGAAATAGGGGTTTTTGTTGATAACTTGAAACGTTTGTTGATAAAGTCGGAAAAAAATGACAAATTTTCCTAGCCCAATCATAGCAAGGCCTTAGCGGAGATGAGCCTCTTTTTCCAGATTTAATCCGTTCAAAACCTCGTTGATATGCATTTTTCGCTTACCGGGCAATTGTAGCTCCAAAAGGTTGATATATCCATTTTTCACGGCCACCTTCATGGAGTTTTTCTCCACAAATAATTCTCCAGTTCCATAATCGTGCTCAATCTCTTCCATTTCGGTCCTAAAGATTTTCATAGGCTCCTCTTTTTCCGCATTGACCAATTTGGTCCATGCACCGGGATAAGGACTTAGTCCACGTATATGATTATAAATATCTTCCATGGATGCTTCCCAATTTATCCGGCAGGTGTCCTTATGGATTTTCGGAGCTGGTTTTAATTCCGTGCTTTCGTCCTGTTTTTGTCGAATAACTGTTCCTGCTTCTATTTGCTTACAGGTCTCTACCACTAGATCGGCGCCAATGGTCATTAATCTATCGTGTAAGGAGCCAGCGGTATCATCTTGTGAGATTTTTTCTGTTTTCTGTAGAATGATGCTCCCCGTATCTATTTTTTCATCAATAAAAAATGTGGTGACCCCTGTTTCGGTTTCACCATTGATTATAGCCCAATTAATTGGGGCGGCTCCCCGATATTGGGGCAGGAGAGACGCATGAAGGTTAAAGGTGCCGTATTCCGGCATTTGCCAAACAGCTTTGGGCAACATCCTAAAAGCCACGACCACTTGTAAGTTCGCTTCAAGGCTTTTGAGTTCTTCCAAAAAAGATTCATCCTTTAAATTGGTGGGCTGTAAAACTTTTATTTGTTGCTCGACCGCAAATTGCTTTACGGCCGATTGTTGAACCTTTCGTCCTCGACCTGCAGGTCTATCGGGAGCAGTAATTACACCGACAACATTTAAACCAGCCTCCAATATTTTTTTAAGGCTTTGCACGGCAAAATCCGGGGTGCCCATAAATACAATACGTAGGGGGCTATTTTTTGATGTACTCATTTTTATAGTTTATGGAGATCAGCTCATCTTCAAGCAGTCTTTCCAGTGTTGTTAAAAGTTCCTCCTCATTGGCGCCGGTTTCCTTTTCCAATTGTCGGGAAGTATGGGGCCGAATTTCTAATAGCTCCATGATCTTTTTCTCCAAATAATGCGAGGAGGGCATTACTTTCTCTTGTCTACAAATATCGCAAGTACCGCAGTTTTCGGAAACCTTTTCACCAAAATAATTCAGGAGATATACACTTCGGCATACCTTTATATTGGTAATGTACCCCAACATGGCCTCCATATTTTTTTGTTTAACTTGATTAAAACCCTTGATTTTCTTTGCAAACAAATTAATGGTGTGATCATCTTCGCGGGGTACCAAAAAAGTAATTTCAAGGTCAGATGTGTTGTTTTTGTATTTCACAATCAGGTCGTCGGCAAGCTGTTGAAGTAACTGCTTCAACTGTTTCTCGCTTGTTCCGGTTTTTTGTGACAACAGATACAGATTGATTTTTGTTTCGTAATCCGTAATGCCCCCATACGTTCTTAGTATGGTCTGAATGATGGGGGCCGTTTTCCTGTTTTTGTCCAAATAATCAAATATTTGCGTTTTTGGCGCAACAAATTGTAATGTTGTTTTCTCCTTGAAGTTTTCGGAAAGCGTAAGAACCGAATTTTGATCTAATATTCGAATAGCATTAAAAGTCGTGTTCGGATTAAACCCGTAGCGTTTGCAAAATTCATTGAATGTAAAGGCCAAAGGTTCACTTATAAGTTCACCGTACGATATCTGGAAATAATTGTTGAGTTTGGAATACACCATTTTAACAAATGCCACATCGGGCAAATTGGCCAAAAATTGTTGTTGTGCCTTTTCGGCATCTTCGTTAGAGGAAACAATTATGGCCGTTGATGGTTTACCATCCCTTCCTGCGCGCCCCGCTTCTTGAAAATAGCTCTCCAGGCTATCGGGGATTTGATAATGGACCACTAGGCGAACATCCGGCTTGTCCACTCCCATTCCAAAGGCATTGGTAGCCACCATCGCCCGTACCTTACCGCTTAACCAAAGGTTAAGTTTTTCTTCTTTGTCGGATTTTGGAATGCCTCCATGAAAAAACGAGGCGGAGATACCGTTCCTTATCAAAAAATTGGCAAGAGAGATGGACATTTTTCTTGAGCGTACATAAACAATGGCACTGCCCGGCACCTTGTCCATGTATTTTTTAAGTTGGTAGAGCTTATCTTCGGAATGCTTTACCTTAAATACAATATTAGATCGCGAAAACGAATCCTTAAAGATCTGTACCTGCTCCAATTGTAAATTCTCGACAATATCGCGAACAACTTTTGGAGTCGCCGTTGCCGTAAGTGCGATCATTGGAGCGTTGGGCACCAATTCCTTTAAAATGGAGCAGCCCAAGTAAGAAGGCCTAAAGTCGTTACCCCATTGTGAGATACAGTGGGCCTCATCAATGGCGATAAGGTTAACATTCATCTGTTGGATACGTCCTTGAACCAAGGGTTGTTGCAATCGCTCTGGGGACAGATACAAAAATTTATAATTGCCATAAATGCAGTTATCGAGCAGATTGTTCAGTTCCTCTTTTGAAATCCCACCTGTTAACGCAATAGCTTTAATGTTTCTTTTTTTTAGCTGAGATACTTGATCTTGAATCAACGCGACCAATGGAGAAACAACAATACAAATACCCTCCATGGCAAGCGAGGGCACTTGGTAGCAAACCGACTTTCCGCCTCCGGTGGGCATTAAAGCCAGAACATCTTTGCCTGCTAGGACATTGCCAATAATGTTTTGTTGGGAGCCCCTAAAACCATCGTAGCCCCAAAAGTGTTTTAAAATACTTGCGGTGTCTTTGTGCACTATGGATTTTTAAGTGTTTCCAAAATAAATTCAATCCTATTTGGGACTGCATCTTTTGGCACTTCGATGGGGTCATAGCCAAATTGGGTATAGGTTTTCATCAAGGCAAGATGAATGCGTTCAGCCTCTTCAAAAGTTTCCAATCTTTCGTTGTCGGATACGTAAATTTCTTTCCATGGCGGAACAATAAAAACAGAATCGTATCTGTGGTCCTCACAATGGGAGGTAAAAAACGTGTCGTATTCCTGTTCAAAAAAATCCATATAGGCCAATACATCGGGAATACCACGGTCAAAAAAACTTATGGGAACATTGGTGGTCAAAGATTGTTTATAGTGCCTCGTTCTGCCTTCGAGCAGGTCTTTGTTGAACTGCATGGCATCGTCCACAAACACCAATGGGTTGGAGATATGTTCCTCACACTGTCCTTCCAGTTTAGCTTTGGAGGTCATGTCCCTGATAATTTCATGAAAGCAATGATACCCTTTGCTTTCCAATCCGTTAACAATGGATGTTTTTCCCGTTCCGGGAGCTCCTGTAATTACTACCTTGCTCTTTCCCAAAGACCTTGAATTAAAGGTGCAAAGTAATGAAATAGCCACAAGGAAAAAAAATTGAAGGCTAAGCCATATATTTGTAAAAAATAAGGCATGGACAAGAACGATACAGATGAATTTTATAATAGGTTAAGGGAAAAATTGCTCGAAAACACCGATTGGCCGTCCAATTATCTTTATAAATTTATAGTACCAACCGATGAGGCGCGCATACAGCAAGTGCATAAGATTTTTGATAACACCGGTGCAGTGATCGAGTCAAAAAAATCGAAAAAAGGAACGTACACCAGTATATCCATTATGGTACAAATGCAAGATCCCGATGCAGTGATAGAAAAATACAAGGAGGTTTCCATAGTAGAAGGCGTTATTTCCCTGTAAAACCTTTGTTTGCCATAATTTTAGTATTTTGCAGGCGTTATCGGATAGACTTTCCTAATTTAAACTTCTAAACACGTTAATTTGAACGAAGTATATAACCTAGAATACAATACAGAACGTCCAAAACTTTTTATTCCTGAGTATGGTCGTCATTTTCAAAAGATGGTAGACCATGCAGTTGCCATAGAAGACCGTGAAGAGCGTAATAAAGTGGCCAAATCCATAATTAGTGTTATGGGCAATCTACAGCCGCATTTAAGGGATGTTCCCGATTTTCAGCACAAATTATGGGACCAGTTGTTTATTATGGCCGACTTTAAATTGGATGTGGATTCACCATTTCCCATTACTTCCAAGGAAATGTTGCAACAGCGACCCGAGCCATTGAATTACCCACAAAATCATCCCAAATACCGTTTTTATGGAAACAATATCAAAAGAATGATAGATGTGGCGGTTCAATGGGAAGAAGGGGACATGAGGTCGGGACTGGAATATGCCATTGCCAACCACATGAAAAAGTGCTACCTCGTTTGGAACAAGGATACCGTTGAAGATGGTGTGATTTTTAACCACCTCAAAGAACTGAGTGATGGAAAAATCGATTTGGCCAAAAAAGACGAGAGTCTAACGGAAAGTGGGCAGTTCCTTAAAAACAAACCGGCTAGATCCAACAGCAACCGCGGAAAAAAGAATCAAAGAGGAAGGAAAAAAAGATATTAAACTCCAAAGGAATTCATGGGTACATTTCGAATAGAGGGCGGACACCGGTTACATGGTGAGATCACCCCGCAAGGAGCAAAGAACGAAGCACTACAGATTCTTTGTGCTGTTTTGTTGTCAGAAGAAAAAATTACCATCAACAACATACCGGACATCGTCGATGTCAATAAACTAATTTCCTTACTCGAGGATTTAGGCGTGAAAATCCAGAAAAAAGGTAAGGGTTCCTACACATTTAAGGCAGACGACGTAAATCTGGATTACCTGCAATCGGCCAAGTTTAAAGAAGATGGTAGAGGCCTTAGGGGTTCCATAATGTTGGTGGGACCTTTGTTGTCCAGATTTGGAAAAGGATACATCCCCAAACCAGGCGGCGATAAAATAGGCAGGCGAAGATTGGATACCCATTTTGAAGGATTTATTAAACTGGGAGCCAATTTTAGGTATAACAAAGAAGAACACTTTTACGGTGTAGAAGCGGAGAAACTCACCGGAACCTACATGTTGTTGGATGAAGCATCCGTTACCGGTACAGCCAATATTGTGATGGCAGCTGTTTTGGCAGAGGGAACAACAACCATTTATAATGCAGCTTGTGAACCCTATCTGCAGCAATTGTGCAAAATGCTGAACCGTATGGGCGCAAAAATTTCAGGTATAGGCTCCAATCTATTGACTATCGATGGGGTGGACTCTTTGGGGGGTACGGAACATACCATGTTGCCCGATATGATAGAAATCGGTAGCTGGGTCGGATTGGCTGCAATGACCCAAAGCGAACTTACCATTAAGAATGTAAGTTGGAACGATTTGGGACAAATTCCGACCGTATTCAGAAAGTTGGGTATCACTTTAGAAAGAAAAGGGGACGATATCTTTATCCCGAAACACGAAGAAGGTTACGAAATACAGAACTTTATCGATGGATCTATACTGACCATTGCCGATGCCCCATGGCCTGGACTAACCCCGGATTTATTGAGTATAATTTTGGTTGTAGCCACTCAAGCAAGGGGAGAAGTGCTCATCCATCAAAAAATGTTCGAGAGTCGTTTGTTCTTTGTAGATAAGTTGATCGATATGGGGGCAAAGATAATTCTCTGCGATCCACACCGAGCCACGGTGATTGGACACGATTTTAAATCTACCTTAAAAGCCACTACCATGGTTTCTCCGGATATTCGTGCTGGAGTTTCCCTTTTGATCGCAGCATTGTCTGCCAAGGGAACTTCCACTATACATAATATTGAGCAAATTGATCGGGGTTACGAGAATATCGATGAACGTTTGCGTGCTATAGGGGCGAATATCGTAAGAGTGTGATCTAATCCTTGGGAATAAGTATAGTTACTTTTGTTCCTTCTTTGGTGCTTTGTATGCGCACTAATTCTTGATTTGAAAACTTTTTGAGGGCTTCGATACGCTTTGCGGTTATGGACATACCTCTGGATGGACGCTCATACGAACTTTCTTTTGGTTTTGAGGACATTCCCACGCCGTTATCTTCTATCGTGCAAACAATATTATCATCGCTCTCATGGAAAGATACTTTGAGTTCTTTGTTTCCTTTTTTAGGCATAAGGCCATGTATTATGGCGTTTTCAATATAAGGTTGAACCAATAACATGGGTATTTCAGCATTATGGATATCCAAGTTTTCATCAACCTTAAAATCATAGGTAAAAGAATTGTCAAAACGTAGGGCTTCCAATTCAATATAGATTTTTAACAATTCAATTTCGTCCTTTAGAGGTAAACTTATATTGATAGAGGTTTCCAGTACTTGCCGCAGCAGTTTTGAGAATTTGGATAGATAGGTCAATGCTCCTTTTCGATCGTTTGAATTGATCAAGTGTTGAATGGAACTTAAAGAATTGAAGATAAAATGGGGATTCATTTGTGCTCGAAGCATCCTTTTTTCCAATTCAATGTTCATTTCTTGGATTATTTCTTTTTGTTCGTAAATCAGTATATTTTTCTCAACAAGCATTGCATTCGATTTTTGCTTGCTTCTATAGCGGAAATACAATAAACTGGCAGAAAACAACAATAAAAGAGCAATTATCGAAAGGTAGCCAATACGTTTCTGGTTTAAATCGATATAAGAGCCCATCAACTCGAGTTCTAATTTATTCTCTTTGATTTCCCGGTCTTTTAGGTAAACATCATGCTGTATCTGGAGGTTTTGAATCTCCTTGATCTTGGTTTCGTTCAAAAGGCTATCGCGGAAGGCAACGGACTGTTTTAGATGATAAATGGCATCTGGAAATTGTTTTGTGGAGGTATAAATTTCGTGCGCCAGGTCATGCGCCTCCATAAAATATTTGTAACCTCGGGTTTTATTGAGTGCCTCTAGGTTTTTTTTAGAATAATCAATTGCCTCTGGATATTTATTTTGTTGCAGCATTAATTCGGCAAGACCATAATAAGAAACCGCGATCTGTGTTTTGTTTGAGAGCTGTTTGCTCAATTCCAACGATTTTACAAAGTATTCTTCTGCAAGTTTTGATCGGTTTAGGTTTAAATAGCATTGTGCGATATTCGAATATGTTGTACAGAGTTTTAGTTTTTCATTTTCGGATTCCTGATACTCCTTGCTCTTTAATAATTTCTCCAGCGCATCGGTATATTTGTTTTCGTTCATGTCCAACAAGGCCAGGTTGCTAACTACAATGTTTTCCAAAGACTCCCTGTTTGATCCACTATATATTTCCAATGCTCTTTCATATTGCTTTTTTGCATTTTCCGGTTCATCCATTAGGTCGTATAAAACACCCAAATTGGTATAAGCAGCGGTAATATCCAAGGATAGGTTTAGGGAATCAACAAGTTTAATGCATTTGAGATAGTAATCCTTACTCGTTGGATAATCACCAATTTGCTTATATATGATGCCAAAGGAATTGTAGCTTTTGTAGACGTGCTCATAATTTTTATGCTCTTTGGATAAGGCAAGGCATTGTTTAAATACTTCAAGGGATTCCGGATAACTACCGGTCATCCCGTGTATGATTCCCAAAGAGAAAAGAGACTCTATTTCCCCTTTTGGGTAGTTTATTTTCTTTGCCAACTCAATTCCAGATGTTACCATTTCCACAGCTTTTTCCTTGTCTTTGGAACGTAGTAGCCCGGCCAACCTTCTTTTTAGATTTACCTTGGTTGTGTCATCTGCTGTTTTTAGTAGGTTCTGTAAACTATCTATTTCTTTGCTTTGGGCAAAACAGATGTTTTGGGATAAAAGGAATAGGAGCAAAGTAAAAATTAAACAAAAGGATGACTTCATACAATGGTTGGTTTATCGAATAGATGAAGGTTGATTTCTATTCAAATGGTTCTGGCTGGTATTAATTTATGAAGTTTTCTCCTTATTGTGACCTGTTAGCGAGAATTTGGATTAAAAAAATTCTAGAAGTAGGAAAAAAATGATTATTTCTTTTCTAAATTCCCATCAGGATACAGAGCAAAACGCCCTCTATTTTTTTCGTGAACATGGTCTGGATAGGGCCATGGCCATCCCCCAAATTGAGTCAATCGGTACTCTTCCATTGCTTTTTGGATCTCAGCCTGGGTGTTCATTACAAAGGGTCCATATTTGGCAACCGGTTCACCAATGGGTTTTCCTTGCAATAGCATAAAATGTGCAGTTTCCGAGCCAATTTTAATATTAACATCTCGGCTGGGGTCTAAAACAATGCCAAAGTTGGGATTTATTTTTTTATCCTCGATATGAATATAGTTGCCATCATAAAAATATAGCACCCGACTAACAGCGGTATTGGCTTTTGGCAACACATATTCGGACGCTGCACGGGCATGGATGTTCCAAATGGCAACTTCGTTTTTGGGGTCAGCCGCCCAAGAATCGGGAGCGGGATCGAGCGAGGCAACATTTTTATAGGCACCGGCAATTATCTTGATTTTTGCATTTTGCTCCTCTACAACTGGAATATCTTCATTCCAGAGCATTCTGAAGTGAGGGTCCGCGAATTTTCCAGCTTTCGGTAAATTCAACCAAATCTGGAACAACTCTAAAGTATTTTCCTCATCATCTTTGAGCAAGGGAAACATTTCGGAGTGCTGTACACCGCGTCCGGCTGTCATCCATTGTACGTCGCCTTCGCCGAACCTTCCAGCTGCTCCCAACGAATCGGAATGATCACAAAACCCTTTGTTTACTATGGTTATCGTCTCAAAACCTCTATGTGGATGATAAGGAAACCCAGGAATGGTCTGTCCGTGGTACATTCGCCATTTGTGAGATGGGTCAAAATCGTTTCCTAAGTTTCTATCTTGAAGTAGTGAGCTGTCAGGACCCATTTCACCGTTACCTTTTGGGTAATTGTCCAAATGATACACACTGAACAAAAAGGGATCTAATGTTTGCCATGGTATACTTAATGGAAACGTTTGTTTTACCGATTTTTTCATGTTAAGTTTTGTTTTGGTAAAAAAGCCTGCTCTGAGCAGGCTTTTTATGTATTTCGTAGCAAGTTATTTTCCGGGAATAGGTGGTGGGCCATCGATCATGGCCTCGTATTTTACATCACCTTTTCTGGTAATATATTCATCTTTGACTTTTTCTACCAATTTGGGGTCATCGAACAGGTCGAACATGGTCATTCCCATGGCTTTTGAAGCATAGACCATGCCTTTATGTCCTATACTCATACCGCCACATGCCACAACGGCCCAAGAGTGCCATGGTGTTCCTTTGGGTGCAACGGTTACCCCAAGGTTAATGTTCGGAACGTTCCAACTTACATCTCCAACATCGGTGGAACCGCCGCCGGGCAAAGCCTCGGTTTCTTTTAACGGATGAATTTCGCCATCCATGCCCACTTGTGGTTTTCCGGTCGCCTCTTGAATGGCTTTACCAAAGGCAGTCTCCTCCTCGGTATAGGTTATTGGTCCCAAAAGCTCTAGGTTATTCTGCATGATCTTTCCTCCTTCACGATTTACCAAAGTCTCGTAGATACCCGAAATCAAGGAGTATTTATATTCTACATTGGCCATAATGGCTGCACCTTCCGCCATGGCCTTTACTCGTTCAAAAGTTGGAAGCATAACTTCTCTTTTAGGATCGCGGACCCTAACCCATAAACGGGCATAATCGGGAACTACATTGACCACTTGGCCACCATCTTGAATATGATAGTGTATTCTTGATGTTGGTTTTATATGCTCTCTATAATAATTGATTCCCGTTGTATAGAGTTCCAGGGCATCTGCGGCACTTCTTCCGTTCCATGGATCGGATGATGCATGTGCTGCTTGACCATAAAACTCGATCATAAAGTCGATAAGGGAGAGCCCACTTTGCACATCGGCCTCTATTTGAGCGGAGGGGTGCCAACTTACATTGACATCTACATCGTCCCAGAGGCCGGCCTCGACCATCCAAACCTTACCAAAGAACTTTTCCTCGGCAGGTGTACCTAAAAATTTGACGGTCCCTTGTATTTTTCCAGCTTCGATCTGTTCTTTAATTGCCAATGCGGCACCCAAGCTGGCAGCACCGAACATATTGTGGCCGCAGCCATGACCAGGAGCGCCATCAACTCGAGGATCTTTGTTGGGGACCGTATTTTGGGATAATCCTGGGAGTGCATCAAACTCGCCCAACACACTGATTACGGGTTTTCCCGAACCAAAGGTTGCAACAAAGGCCGTTGGGATATCCGCAACACCGCGAGTAACGGTCATTCCATTTTTTTCAGCATAATCCGCAAGTAATTTTGATGAAATCGACTCCTCAAAAGCGGTCTCGGCCAAGGCCCAGATAGAATCGCTGATTTGTATAAGGTTATCTTTATGTTTTTCTACGGCTTCGACCACGGCTTTTTTGTCCTTGGTCATCTTTTGGGCGGATAGGTTCAGGACGAACATCCCAAAAAGAAATAAGGTTGTTAAATTTTTCATTGTAAAAGTTTTGAGTTAGCTATATATCGTAACTACATTGCTGCCGAGAGTGGTACAGCAAAGCGATATCGATAGCACTAAATTTAAAGAAAAAGCTTTAACTAACCGCTTCTTTATAGGTTTTTAGGCATCGTTCCCTTGCCATTTTGTGTTCCACAATAGGGTCTGGATAGCTTAATTCCTGAAGATCTTTGACCCATTTGTTGATGTATTTCTTATCCTTATCAAATTTTTTGATCTGGGCAGTGGGGTTGAATATCCGAAAATATGGTGCGGCATCCACACCACTGCCAGCGGCCCATTGCCAATTCCCCACATTGCTGGCCATTTCGTAATCCAAGAGTTTTTCTGCAAAATAGGCTTCGCCCCAACGCCAATCTATCAATAAATGTTTACAAAGAAAGCTGGCAACCAGCATTCTCACACGGTTGTGCATGTAACCGGTTTCATTGAGTTCTCGCATGCCGGCATCCACCAATGGATACCCTGTTTTTCCCGTTTTCCATTTTTCGAATTCATCTTCATTGTTGCGCCATTCTATTCGATCATATTTGGCCCGGAAGGCTTGATTGACCGTGTGGGGGAAATGCCATAATATCTGCATAAAGAACTCTCTCCAGATCAGTTCGTTCCAAAAAGTTTCGTTTTTTTCTCCAATGGCTTTTTTTATCATTTTTCGTATGGAAACCGTTCCAAATCGCAAATGGGGCCCCAATCGCGATGTTCCTGTTTCCTTGTCGGGGTAGTCACGGGTATCTTCATACTTTTGAATAAGATTTGGTGTAACCGTAAAATCCGCTACTTTAATGAAAGATGCTTCAAAACCTATATCTTCCAAGGTGAGTTGGGGCAAGGACTTGTTCTTAATCGTATTCTTGTCAAGATTGGGAAAAGTATCATAATCCACCAGATGGATGGACGGATTAAAAGTTTCTTTCCATTTACGCATAAACGGGGTGTACACCACATAGGGTTCGCCATCGTCCTTGACAACTTCGCTTTTTTCAAAGATCACTTGGTCCTTAAAGGTGTTGAAATCAATATTGTTTTCCTCTAAATACGATTTTATTTTAGCATCTCTTTCTTTGGCGTATGGTTCGTAATCGTGATTGGTATAAACAGCCTCAATGGTATAATCTTCAATTAGTTGTTGAATAACCTTTTTTGGGGTGCCGTAAAACTGGGCCAAGCCACTATCGAAATTTGTAGAAAGTTGATTGTTCAGTTTTTGGACCTGTTCATGGATAAACGTGACCCTGGCATCATTTTTTGGCAGATTTTCCAGTATTTCGGTATCAAAAATGAATATCGGTAAAACTGGCGTGCCATTTTGAAGGGCATGGTACAAGGCAACGTTGTCATCCAATCGTAAATCTCGCCTAAACCAAAATATATTGACCTTGTCCTTCATCAATTTACATTTAAACTGGACATTCCGCCGTCAACACCAATTACCTGACCGGTAATCCAAGAACTATCGTCTTGCAATAAGAAAACACCCATTTTGGCTATATCGGTTGCAGTTCCGACCCTTTTGAGAGGGTGCCGCTGATCCATCATAGCTTTCTTTTTTTCGTTGCTGAGCAATCTTTCGGATAGGGGAGTGTCCACTAAGGATGGAGCAATTACATTGATTCGTAATTTTGGGGCGTACTCGGCCGCCAAAGCACGAGAAAATCCTTCTATAGCACCTTTGGCCGCTGCTACACTAGTATGAAAAGGCATTCCTGTTCCAACAGCTACGGTACTAAAAAACACCATACTGCCACCTTCGTTCATACGTTCGATAATGGATTTTACGGTCTTGGCCAATGCGATAAAATTGATTTCCAGATCATTTTGAATTGTTTCGATTCCCAATGATTTGAAAGGTTTAAGATTGATGCTCCCGGGGCAATACACAAAGCCGTCCAGTTTTTCGGGGATGTTTTTGTGCGTTATATCTTCGGTTAAGGCATCAAAAGGAATATGGGTTACGTCCAAATTGTGTAGTTCTTCGTTACTCCTGCTTGCAACATAAACAGAGTGTTCCTTGGAAAGATGTTTGGCCATTTCCAAGCCTATACCATAAGAACCTCCAATTAATAATATGTGTTTCATTTTATACTTTTCTAAGGTTGAGATAATTGGTTTTACCTTTTACTTCTCCGAACATTTCCGCCAGTTTTTTTTCGCGGAACCTGAATATTTTTTGCAACTGTTTTTTTACCAAAATAGGATGCATTATTTGCCCAAGAAACCCAAAAGGTAATTTGTAATCAATAATATCTTCCATTTCCACACCATCCGGAACTTCTTTAATAAAGTGCTTGTGGTGCCATAAAGAGTAGGGGCCAAACCGTTGTTCATCCACAAAATAGGATCCTTTTTGCACATGGGTGATTTCTGTTACCCATTTTGTTGAGACAAGCGGGAATGGTTTAACTATATATTGGATTATTTGCCCCTGGAACATGGGCCTATCTGCACCGGACAAGATATGAAACCCCATGTGTGGGGGTGTTATCACAGCAAGGTTTTTTGGATCGGATAAAAAATCCCAGGCCTCCTTTTTACTGATAGGCAAAAATTGCCTCGATTTTAATTGATAAAGCTGCATTCGAATAGTTTGTACAAAGATAATCGTAAAATGTTTAATTTATTTGTTATAAAGTTAAACAAAAATTAAATTCTACAGTTTTTATTGATATTTTTGATTTATACTTTAATTAACAAATTGAGCTCTGCTTTATCTTAATTTTGTTTTGCTAAACATTTAATACACTTAATTATGAAAAAATTTGCACTCTTATTATTTACTGTATCCATGTGTTTTTCTTTGGAAGCGCAAATACAGACTCCTGCACCCAGTCCATTTTCCAAATTGGAACAAAAAGTGGGATTGACCGATGTTACTGTTGAATATTCCAGACCTGCAATGAGAGGGAGAAAAATATTCGGGGATTTGGTTCCTTTCGATGCTATTTGGAGAACTGGTGCCAACCAAAATACCAAAGTAACCTTCTCTGATGATGTTGTGGTAAAGGGCAAGGAGTTGAAAGCCGGTTCCTATGCCATTTACACTAGACCCAATGAAACGGTTTGGGAAGTATTTTTCTATTCCGATACAGAGAATTGGGGTACTCCACAGGAGTGGGATGCATCTAAAGTTGCGGCTACTGTAAAAGTGGAGACAATGGATATACCCGTGCCGATAGAATCATTTACCATTACCATAGATGATCTTCATAACAATGGAGGTGTGTTGGGCATTATGTGGGAGAACACTTATGTCGGCGTAGAATTTACCGTTCCAACTGTGAAAAAAGCCACTAAAAGTATAGAGGAGACCATGGCCAATACAGCAGATTTAAAAGCCGGCGACTATTATGCCGCAGGTTCTTATTATTTTGCCGAGGGCATGAATATGGAGCAAGCCAAGGAATGGGTAAACAAAGCAGTAGAAATGGATGGAGGTAAAGCATATTGGATGATGCGGACACAATCTTTGATCTATGCCAAACTTGGAGATAAAAAAGCTGCTATCGAAGCAGCAAAAAAATCATTGGCGGCCGCTCAAGCTGCGGGTAATCAGGATTATGTTAAAATGAACAAGGATTCCTTGAAAGAATGGGCCCAGATGTAAGCAAGCCCCAATTTTAATATATTGAAGAGACCCACTTTAAAAGTGGGTTTTTTTATTCATCAATTGCGGTGGAATTGCCCAGAAAATTATCGAATATTTGAGTAATAAAGGCCAATAGGATAACCAACAAGCATCCGAAAGCATTCAACCATAAATAGGACATCCAATCAAAATACCAACCTATAATTACGATCACTTGGGTAACAATGGCAGCAACAAAAACGGCATTTCCTTTCACATATTTAAAGAAAAAGGCCAAAAGGAAAATACCCAGGACATTACCGTAAAAAATAGAACCAATAATGTTTACGAGCTGGATCAGGTTATCAAAGAGGTTGGCCACATTGGCAATAATAATTGCAATTATTCCCCAAACAAGAGTGAAAACCTTGGTCGCTTTAACATAGTGTTCCTGAGATTCTTCTTTTTTTATACTCCTTTTATAAAGGTCCAACGCTGTAATGGTACCCAGAGCATTCAATTCGGATGCCGTGGAGGACATTGCTGCGGACAGAATTACGGCCAATAACAGCCCAATAAGACCCATGGGCAGGTTATTCAAAATAAAATGGATGAACACATAATCCTTATCATTTGTCTCTACAGTATCATCAGCTTTTGAAATTAATGTTTTTGCCGTGGCCCGATTTGCTTTTTCCTTTTCATTGATCTTTACGATATCCTGCTTTGCTTGTTCTATCGCATTGTACTCTTTGAGCTCCAGTGCCGCTGAAAACGAATGCTGTGCCATCCGTTTTTCTTTTTCCAGTTCCTTGTGGTCGTTCTCCAGTGCTTGGTAGTCGTTGGCGTAATCGGATTGCAATACCGCCTCGGTGGCTGCCGGATTAAAATTAAGGGGAGAGGAATTATATTGATAAAAAACAAAAACCATGGTCCCGACCAAAAGGATGAAAAATTGCATCGGGATTTTAAAAACGCCGTTAAAAATAAGGCCTAACTGACTTTCGCGAACAGATCTGCCCGATAGATAACGTTGTACTTGGCTTTGGTCGGTCCCGAAATAGGCCAGAGCTAAAAAGAACCCGCCAGTGATACCGCTCCAAAATGTATAGCGATTATTGGTATCGAAAGAAAAATCGAGAATATTGAGTTTATTGTTGGCCCCGGCAATTTTTAATGCCTTTCCAAAGGAAAGGTCGGTCGGTAAAGCCCCCATAATAAAGAAAAAGGCAAAGAACATACCCAACATAATAATGAACATCTGCTGTTTTTGGGTTACGCTTACCGCTTTGGTCCCTCCAGAAACTGTGTAGATGATTACCAATATTCCTATAATAACGTTGAGCGTTCGTAAGTCCCACCCCAAAACTGCTGAAAGAATTATGGAAGGGGCAAAAATCGTAATTCCGGCGGCAAGTCCTCGCTGAATTAAGAATAATAATGCCGTAAGTGTCCTGGTTTTAAGGTCAAAACGACCTTCTAACATTTCGTATGCGGTATAGACCTTTAGTTTTTTATAGATGGGAATAAATACCAAGCAAATAAAAATCATGGCCAGGGGCAATCCAAAATAGAATTGAACAAAGCCCATACCATCGTTAAAAGCCTGTCCCGGTGTGGATAAAAAGGTAATGGCACTGGCTTGAGTGGCCATCACGGACAAACCGATGGTCCACCATTTAATATTGTCTCCCCCGCGGACATAGTCGTCCACATTGCTATTGCCACGTGTTTTCCAAACACCGTATGCAACAATGAAAAGCAAGGTACTACCAAGAATTATCCAATCAAGTAATGCCATTCAGGATGTTAATTATTTAGTATCATAATGAGGTAAAAAACCAAGATATAAATGGCATTTAAGAGGATTACAATGCTGTATTCCCTTTTCCATTCGTATTTGGTGTTCATGTTATCCTTTGACATTACTGTCCTTTTTTACTTCATTTTTGCCGATCGAAAGCATGTTGGCAAACAGTCTATATGCTCCGGAAACTCCCACGGGCAATTCCCTGAAGAAGCTAAGTCCTGTGTAAATATAGTGACCTTCTCCGTAAGGTGCCACAATTAAACTTCCTTGTTTTTCGGTTTCACCTTCATCTTTCATGGATAGAATAGGGGTGAACTCGGCACTCCATTTGCTTGGAAAATATAGACCGCGCTCTTGTACCCATCCTTCAAAATCTTTCGAGGTAATGGCATTGGGAAAATTAACAAGGGAATTTTTTGGAGCCAGTATTTTGACCTCGGCATTCTCGTCGGTAACCCTATCCCGTGAAAGTGTAATATCGTAGGGCGCAATATTTTCAAATTGATTGGACCATCTGCCAGCGGTATTGTATTGCACGATCATAGTTCCGCCTCTTTCCACATAATCGAATAACACGGGCTGTTTAAACTTAAGTGAGCCGATCACATTGTATGCTCGAATGCCTACAACTACGGCATCATACTTATCCAAATCTCCATTTTGTATTTCATTGGGGTCTACAATATGTACTTGGTACCCGATCTGTTCCAAACTTTCAGGGACCTTATCACCAGCTCCCATAATGTAGGCAATGTGTTCACCAGCTTTTTTTATGTTCATTCGCACTACTTTGGCCGCCGATCGCAAAAGAACCGATTGTTTTGGAATATGATCGTAAGCGATTTCCACCAATTCCTTGTCAAAAACTTGATCGCTAACGGTAATTTTTGGTTCAATATAACCTTCACTCTCAGAATTTGGGGGAGTGACCTTAAAGGTAAACGGAATTTCTTCACCTCTTTGTTCGATCGTAAATGGTATGGATTTTGGGGAGACCGACCAGCCCGTTGGATGATCTAATGAAATGGTTCCAGAGACATTATTTTTTCCAGCTCTGACCTTTACCTGTACTTCTTTGGTGTCCGAATTTGCAAAAATCAAAACTTTTTCATCGATCTTGGAGGTTACTTCGGGAAGAATGGCAAAAGGCTCGTACAATTCTCCCTTGTCCGGTCTGGAATAGCGGTGTACTATATCTTTTTCGAATATAATTTCACTTCCATCGAACAACAAGCTAAATCTAGCTTTAAAGGCTTTGGGCGTTTCCGGTTTTCCTATAAATTGTTGATTGTTAACCACGTACATGCCAAGCGACCCCTGCTCGTTCAACCAGTACGGACTGGTATACATCATGGAACTTGGGACAGAAAAGTCAATTGAAAAACTTTCCTTTTGATTGTTGGTTAAAACCTTGTTTGGAGCGATCTTGGCGTTTGCACCGACCAACTGGATTTCTTTTAAAGTAATGTTGGCGGACGATCTATTTATGGCTTCCAAATTGATGGACGCCTGACTTCCAGGGGTGGCTGAAGCATTTTCGGAACTGGCTTCCAGATATAGCCCAGTAGCGGCCAAAATAATATGCTTTAATTCTTTTGATTTTATACTCTTCCAATGCTCATCTTCAATATTTTGAAGCATTTGATAGGCTCTAATGAGTTCAGGTATGTGCTTGGCCGGGTTTTGAAAATCGAAATTTTCTTCGACTTTTTCCAAAATCCGTCCAATGGCTTCACCACCTTTTACACGGGACCAGGTTGTATTGACCCCTTCAAAAAGATCGTTGCCGGTAGCTGCCGGTCCTTTAAGCAATTCCAAATACTCCTCGGACGAACCACGAACCGTTAACGTTCCAAAACCTTGGCATAAGTGTTGGCTTCTGGACATTGCCGAAATTTCATTGTTGGATAGGCCAAGCTCCGGATAATATACGCCAACATCCATTTTAATCATATTGGATTTATCCGCTTTGGCAAACTTTTCCCTACTTCCATATTGCCACCAAGATGTATTATAAAAAATACGTTTGGGTTGCCAAGTATCGGAGTGGTTCAGTTGTTCCGGGTAAGCTTGTGGATTGTTGGCCAGATCAAAAGCTTCCATGCTCAACATTGCGGAGGCCGTGTGGTGGCCATGCGTAGTTCCCGGTGTTCTGTGGTCAAAACGATTTATGATCACGTCCGGTTTAATATTTCGGATTGCCCAAACTACATCGGCCAACACTTTATCGTTGTCCCAAATCTCCAATGTTTCTTTGGGCAGTTTGGAGAATCCAAAATCGTTTGCCCGTGTAAATAGTTGTTCTCCACCATCCACATTTCTTGCCGCCAAAAGTTCCTGGGTACGCAGAACGCCCAATAATTCTCTGAGTTCTGAACCAATCAGGTTTTGTCCACCATCACCACGGGTTAGGGATAGGTATACTGTTTTTGCTTTTTTGTGATTGGATAGGTACGAAATTAAGCTGGTGTTCTCGTCATCGGGGTGGGCCGCAACATAAAGTGCGGTTCCCAAAAAATTCAATTTCTGAACTTCGTGAAACAGTTCGGCAGAGGTAAGTTTTTCTGGTTTTTGCGCAAATCCACTGGTAAACAATACTATTGTTGCTGAAAAAAATATCCAGAAATGTTTCATGATCGTTGGTTTAGCAAGTTGTTCAAATATAGGTAGTTTGTGTACAGACATTCGTTTCTTTACAAGACTTTTAACATAGAAAATGCTCAATGTTATAAACCTAAACTGTCCCTTAAAATTAGATCATTATTGCTATTTTGACCCCAATATGCTGTTTTCAATGTTTTTATTTTTGTGGCAGAAGTGGTCATTACTTTTGCATTTGGACCAAAACCACTTTTAAATTCTTCCGTCCAACTTTCTATGGCATAAGGAAAATCTGAAGTAAAATCAATCTTTAAAGTACGTTCCAATTCAGGGTAATGAATGGTGTAGGTAGAAGTTTCGTGGTTTGATGATAGGTTGGCCATGGCACTGTATGTCTTAACCTTTTTATGGACCAATCGTAAATATTCCAGCGAAGGTACCATGGATATATCGCCCAAGGGAAGATTATTGGGGTTTATGCGGATCTTGGTCCAGATTTCGTTTTCCAAGTTGGCTTTTTCCATTGAAAATGCTTGGTCCGCCTCACTCTCAAAATAAGAATGTGAAGTAAACTCAAATTGATCTCTATTGTTCAATTGAGCGTATACGTGACCGCACCATTCCTGGACCGATAAACTCGTCTTTATAGCGTGTTGATTGTCACGGACAGGGTAAAACGTACTGTTCATAATGGAGTATGGATAAATACCGGTTAAAAACTTTTTGGTCGCATTGAGTTTAAGAACTGAAATATTATCGGCACTGGCACGGTCTGCTTTTACTTGTTTATTGGGCAAAAAGGGTTCGGTAACGTAGATCATCGCGGCTGTTCCATCTCGTAGCTCTCCATATCGTGCCTGTTCCAACCGGTAGGACGTGATTTCGGCATTTCCTGCATACCAATACTTTTTAAAATCTTCGGTGAGCGGATTTCTGGGCAGGGGCTTTTCCATTTCGAGCTCTGGTTTTTGCAAAGTCTCCTCGGCAACACTATTTTTTTCTTGACAACTGACAAATAATGCGATTGCAATAATCAAGCGGGCAATTTTTGGTATTATATGAGAAAGTTTCATGGATGCTTTTTTCAAATTTAAGGTTAAAGTCGGTTTATATCAATATACTTAACTTTTTCCAATACAGGGAAAACTGTAATTTTGCAAAAATTTCAGAAGCAAATATTCTTGGTATGCAACAAATTGAGCTGATGGCTCCGGCCGGTAATTTTGAATCTTTGCAAGCCGCTCTGGACAATGGGGCAGATTCGGTATATTTTGGAGTTGAACAATTGAACATGAGGGCAAGGGCCACGATGAACTTTACTTTGGACGACCTGCCCGAGATAGCCAAACGATGTAATGCCAAAGGTGTTAGGACTTACCTTACCTTGAATACCATAATTTACGATCACGATCTATCCATTGTAAAAAATCTTTTAAAAAAAGCCAAAGAGGTTGGTCTCACCGCCATAATTGCTATGGATCAGGCTGTGATATCTTCGGCAAGAGAGTTGGGACTGGAAGTTCATATTTCTACACAGATCAATGTGACCAATATAGAAACGGTCAAGTTTTATGCCATGTTTGCCGACACCATGGTTTTGAGCCGTGAGTTGAGCTTGCGTCAGGTAAAGAAGATAACGGAACAAATTGAGAAGGAGCAGATCAAGGGTCCATCCGGGCGTTTGGTCGAGATTGAAGTATTCGGACACGGAGCTCTTTGCATGGCTGTTTCCGGTAAGTGTTATATGAGTTTGCACTCCCACAATTCATCTGCAAATAGAGGAGCTTGCAAGCAGAATTGCCGTAAAAAGTATACGGTGATCGATCAAGAAAGTGGTTTTGAGATGGAACTTGACAATGAGTATATAATGTCGCCGAAAGACCTCTGTACCATCGATTTTCTTGATCAAGTGGCAGATGCAGGGGTAAAGGTCTTAAAGATAGAGGGACGTGGACGTGCTCCGGAATATGTGGCCCGTGTAATAAAATGCTATCGCCAGGCGATAGATAGTTTGTACGAGGGAAACTATGATAAGAAAAGAGTGATCGAATGGATGCAAGAATTGGAAAAAGTCTACAATCGCGGCTTCTGGAGCGGTTATTATTTAGGTCAAAAGCTGGGAGAGTGGAGTAAAATACCCGGTTCCTCTGCCACACAAAAGAAAGTGTACATTGGAAAAGGAGCACATTTCTTTCCAAAAAGCAACATTGGCGAGTTTACTATTGAAGCCTATGATCTTTCTGTTGGAGATACAATTTTGGTTACAGGCCCCACCACTGGTGCCAAGGAAATGAAGGTTACCGAAATGTTGGTGAACGATGCCAAATTATCCACAGCCAAAAAAGGAGACTCCGTAACCATTCCTTTGGAATTTAGGATTCGCCTTTCGGACAAATTGTATAAAATTGTTGAAAACAAGGTGGAAGCCTAATGGTAGTTGTTACGCTTCAGCGAGAAAAATGCATCGGCTGCAACTATTGTGTTGAAATGGCGCCACAGCATTTTGCCATGTCCAAAAAGGATGGTAAATCTGTTTTATTGCATTCACAGAACAAAAAGGGGTTCCATACCATAAAATCGCACGATGAGGGAATTTTTGATAGCTGTGAACAAGCTTCCAAGGCATGTCCTGTAAAAATCATATCGGTAAAAAGAACCTGATCAAAGTTCCAAAAGGGTAGTGTACACCAAATGAGTGGGTAATCCTACGACATTGTTATAAGAACCTTGGATTTCAGAAATACCGATCATTCCGATCCACTCCTGAATACCGTAGGCACCTGCTTTATCGTAAGGTTGGCATCTCTCTATATAAAAATTGATCTCATCATCGGTCAAATCTTTCAATTTTACTTTGGTAACACAACTGGCCATGGTTTGTTTTTGCGTGGTGGTAAAACATACCGAGGTAATAACTTCGTGCCAATCCCCGGACATGGTCTTTAACATTTTAAAAGCCTCACCTTGGCTGCTCGCTTTTGCCAACGATGCATTGTTGTGCCAGACCACGGTATCCGAGGTTATCAAAATATCCGAAGGGTTCAATTCATTCTTAAAGGGGGTAGCTTTTAACTTGGCCAAATAAGCGGATATTTCTTCGCCCTGTAGTTCTTGAGGGTAAATTTCTTCCACGGATTTTGGGCGTACCTCAAAATCCAGCCCTAATTCTTCCAAAAACATTTTACGACGGGGAGAACCCGAACCTAGGATTATGTGCCTACCTTTGAGTTTTTCCTTGAGTGGGTTTTTAGTCATTCTTTGCACTAAAATTATCGTTCCAGTCCCCTCGAACTTTCAAGACCTGTTCAATCACGTCCCTTACGCAACCATCTCCTCCGTTTTTATGGGAAACATAATCGGAAATCGCCTTAACTTCTGCAACGGCATTTTGTGGGGATGTCGCCAATGCGACCATTTTCATAGGGGGAATATCCGGCATATCATCGCCCATGTAAAGCACGGTTTTCGGGTCTATATCGTGAATGTCCATATATTCTTCCAAAGGTTCCTGTTTATGGTGTGCCCCCATGTAAAAATCGGTAACACCTAGACCTTTTAAACGCTCTTTTACCCCTTGGTTGGTACCCCCCGTAATTATGCAAACGTTGTAACCTTTGGTAATAGCTGTTTTTAAGGCATAACCGTCTTTAACGCTCATTTTGCGCAATAGTTCACCATCGGTGGTGATCAATACCGTGCCGTCGGTAAAAACACCATCGACATCAAAAACAAAAGTTGTGATATTGCTCAAAAGCTCTTTATAATTCTTCTTCATGTGCTTGTATTATGGCTCTGCTCAATAGTTTGTATAAAGTAATATGTTCTTCATTTTTTAAGAGTTCCAAATGACCTTGCATACTTTGCCGATCGTTTCGGCGTGCGGGCCCAGTCTGTGCTTTTTTGGGTGGCATCGTTTTAATTTTCTCCGCTGTTTCCAAAATCAATGGTTTCAACAAATTAAAAGATAGGCCCTCATGTAGGCAAATCTCTTCGGCAACCCCATATAGGTAGTTGGTAAAGTTATTTACAAAAACGGCTGCAAGATGCAATTTTTTTCGCTGTTCCGAGTCGATAGGATGTACATTTTCAGATATAGATCTGGCCAAAAGCTCCAATACTTTCAGAGATTCGGTATCGCTTGCTTCAATACAAATGGGAATTGTGGAAAAATCTACCACCTTACCTTTGGTAAAGGTTTGTAGGGGATAAAAAACACCCTTTTTTGTGGAGTGAACAACTGCCATGGGCATAGCTCCGGAAGTATGGGCCACCACACCTTTTTTGTTTGCAACAAATTTGGATACTTTGCCTATAACATCGTCCTTAACAGCAATAATGTACACATCGGCATCGACGATTTCCTTAAAATTATCGGTTACTTCGGATTTGTCGGAAAATTGGTGCAACGCTTGGGTATTGCGACCTACAACTTGGACCACATTAACGTTTTTGGCCTTGGTAAAAGCATCGTGTAAATGTTTTGCCAAGTTACCGGTTCCCAATAGTACTATCTTGAGCATGATCAAAACTACAAATTTAGGGTTGATGGATTGCAGCAAGAATTAACAAATCTGTATGATTTTTATCAGCTTTCGCATTTAGGAAGTTCTAAAAAGGCCGTATTTTTGCAAGCCGAAAGTAGACCGAATTTCCATGATCGACATTGTTAAGAAAACACTTTTTTCCACGAGACTTATGGCCGTTCTTTTTTTGGTTTTTGCTGCGGCAATGGCCATGGGAACGTTTATAGAGAGCTGGTACAGTACGGACACCGCAAGAATTTATATTTACAACGCCACTTGGTTCGAGGCCATAATGGTCTTTTTTGTAATCAACTTTTTCGGTAATATTTACCGATATCGTTTGTTGCAATGGAAAAAATGGCCGGTACTTTTGCTTCACCTTTCTTGGATTTTGATCATTGTGGGGGCATTTGTAACCCGATATATCAGTTACGAAGGCATGATGCCCATTCGTGAAGGCGCCACGGAAAAGGTTTTTTATTCGGACAAAACATATTTGACCGCTTTTATAGATGGTGATATCAACGGGGAAACCAAACGAAGGGTTTTAGAGGATGCCATTTTGGTTACTCCAGAAGGCAGACGGTCGAGTTTACCGTGGAAATCGGATTTTAATGGACAGCCCTTTACCATAAGTTATGTGGATTTTATAAAAGGAGCGGAACGTGGATTGATTCCTGATGAAAATGGCACCGAGTTTTTGCAGATTGTTGAGGCGGGCAATGGCCAAAGGCATGAACACTATTTGGAAAATGGGAAAATTGCCAGTTTGCACAATATTCTTTTTGCCCTAAACAACGAAACGGAAGGGGCCATCAATATTTTTTATGATGAAGAAAATGGCTTTCGTATAAAATCTCCTTTTGAGGGTGATTTTATGAGGATGGCCGACCAATACCAAGGTGAATTGCTGGCAGATAGCATACAACCTTTGCAATTACGGTCGCTATACACTGTGGGAGGCATGCAGTTCGTTGTCCCCGAACCTATTACCAAAGGTAGTTATGGCATTGTAAAAGTTCCGGACGAAGAGATTACCGCCGTAACCCAAGATGCGCTCATTGTCTCCGTTTCTGCAAATGGAGAAAGTAAGGAAATCAAACTATTGGGAAGCAAGGGAAATTCCAATTTTTCCGATAAGTTCAATGTTGGAGGTCTCGATTTTACATTAAGTTATGGCTCTAAAGTGTACGAGCTTCCGTTCTCTGTTCAATTGAACGATTTTATCGCCGAGAAATACCCTGGGACCGAAACAGGATATGCTTCTTTTATGAGCAAAGTAACCGTTCACGACGAAAGACCTTTTGATTATGATATTTATATGAACCATATTTTAGATCATAAAGGATATCGGTTTTTTCAATCCAGTTTTGACCCCGATGAAAAGGGAACAGTACTTTCCGTTAACCACGATTGGTGGGGGACCTGGATTACCTATATAGGGTACTTTCTTCTCTATATTGGACTAATGGGTATTATGTTCTACGGAAAAACACGATTTAGGGATCTACAGGCAATGCTCGAAAAAATAAAGGCCAAAAAAGCCGCCTTGACCACAATTACGCTCTTTTTTGCTTTTGTTTCCATAAACGCACAAGAAACGTCACATGAGCACCAAGGGCTGCCCACAAAAGCTCAAATCGACTCAGTTATCCAAGCTACGACTGTTGCCAGGGAACATGCGGAAAAATTTGGCGCATTGGTCATACAGGACGAGGGAGGACGAATGAAACCCGTACACACCTTTGCTTCTGAACTATTGCGAAAACTAAGTGGGGAAAACAAATACAAAGACCTTACGCCAGGTCAAGTTTTCCTTTCCATGATGCTCAATCCGGGTGTTTGGTATACCGTGGATTTTATTGAAGTGGGAAAATGGCAAAACGATAGTATTAGAAAAGTAATAGGAGTTCCGGAAGGCACAGAATTTGTAAAAGCAACCGATTTTTTTGATGCCAAAGGGGCGTACAAACTAAGGCCGTATCTGGAAAAAGCAACATCCACCAATAATCCATCCAATTTTGAGAAGGACATTAAAAAAGTAGGGGAGCGATTAAGCTTGTTGGATATTGCGCTGAGTGGACAGATCGTGAAGATTTTTCCTTTGTTGAACGATGAGAACAACAAATGGATCTCTGCTGTGGAATACCGTTCTGGTCAATATCAAATGCAAGATTCGTTATATGCCAATTTTGTGAACAATGCAATGCCTTACTATTTAAACTCCTTGCAACAATCCATTGCGACCGGGGATTATTCCCAGCCCGATAGATTGTTGGACGCCTTTAAACAAAATCAGGTAAACCATGGAGCGGAAATATTGCCATCGGACAACAAAATAAAAGCCGAGATCATATATAACAAACTGGATTTGTTCAACCGATTGTACAAGTACTACGCCATGGTCGGTGTGCTGTTGTTTTTTGTTCTGATTGCCAAAATTTTTAAGGAGCGTAAATTTTTGGACGCCTTTGCCTACCTGTTAAAGGGAACCATTGTTTTATTCTTTATTTGGCATACCGTTGGGTTGATAATGCGATGGTATATCTCGGGGCACGCGCCTTGGAGCGATGCTTATGAAAGTATATTGTACGTAGGTTGGGCAACTATGGGCATTGGACTGGCCCTTGGCCGAAAAAGTGAGCTCACCATTGCGGCAAGCGCCTTTGTAACTTCCATGTTATTGTGGATAGCCCACCAAAGTTGGGTAGATCCGGCCATAGGTAATTTGGTTCCCGTATTGGACAGCTATTGGTTAATGATCCATGTTGCTGTTATTGTAGGTAGTTATGGACCGTTGACGGTAGGTATGATCTTGGGTGTAGTTGCGTTGTTATTGATCATACTCACCACGGAAAAGAACAAAAAACGTATGGACCTGAATATTAAGGAGCTCACCGTGATTAACGAACTGGCATTAACGGCAGGTTTGGTAATGCTGACCATTGGCAACTTTTTAGGAGGACAATGGGCCAACGAGAGTTGGGGGCGTTATTGGGGCTGGGATCCTAAAGAAACCTGGGCCCTTATCTCCATTATGGTGTATGCCTTTGTTTTGCACATGCGGCTGGTTCCGGGACTACGTGGCAAATGGATATACAATTTTGCGAGCATTGTGGCTTTCGCCAGTATTATGATGACCTATTTTGGCGTAAATTTCTACTTGGTCGGACTGCATAGTTACGCCAGTGGGGACCAAGTAATAACCCCAAGCTTTGTATGGTATACAGTACTCGGGGTCTTTATTTTAGGTGGAATTAGTTTTTGGAGGTACAAAGTACATTATGCCAAAAAGTAGGCTATTGTTCCATTAATAACTTCATAATCTCTTCTGCGGCCACCTTGCCCTTTTCCTTTAGGAAAGGTCTAGAGGTATTATCGCCCAGTTCAAAAACTATGGATGGCATATTGTGGTGCACATAAAAGTATTTGCTGGATACCATGGTCGGGTCAATTTCATCGGAAGCACTTACATTGGTTTTCTTTTGAGGTAATCTATCTCCGATCCTTTCGATCCAATCAAAGATTATTTTGCCTTTTTTACCGGTAACCGTTGTATCAATGGGATAATAAATGTCGTCCCAAGTGGAATGGAAGTCTGCGCCAAAGACAAAATCATATTCTTTGTCTTTATCCACAAGAAAATTGCGAACATTCCGAGTTTCGGGTTGATTAAAATTTTGCCAATCCCTATTAAGGTCGATTCCGCCCATGTTGTGCCGCCAATGACCGTTATCTGCTCCATCAGGATTCATTAATGGCACAACAAAAATGGTATGCTCCTTTCTAAAATTTTTAGCCAGTTCAGAATCATTGGAGATGGTTTCTATAAAGGATTTCATGGCCAAAAATCCAGTAACCTCTGGTGGATGTTGCCTCGATATGATCATTAATGCTTTTTTAGTGACAGTATTTTCGTTGATTTCCATTAAATGCATGGTTCTTTTCTCCTTGGAAAGCCCAATGGGATAATTGTCAATGAAGCTCTTTTGGCTCAACGAATCCACCCATTCCTTCACTACGGCAGATGTATATAGCTCCTGAGCGGTCACCCAAGTAGGTTTTTCGTTGACACTAATGGTAAGCTCGGCAGATTCTGGTGCGGCTTTAATGCCAAACTCGCCTTCACCCGGATTAATTGCTTTAAAACGGGTACTGTCCAAAGGCTTAAAGTTTTTACCATCAGTACTTATTTTTGGGTAATATCTGCTTCGGGAATCTTGGTAATTGATCTGTACGGTAATCTCCTTCGCCTCTTTGGACCAAACCTGAAAGGCGTACCAGGGACTCACATTAATGGGGGTATTTTCTGCTGTTATCCAAACGGTATAGTGATCATTGCCATCGTAGGCAACGCCGTTCAGTCGGGCACCATCGAACTTATTGGAGAAAAAAGTAGTACTGTCGTTAAAGGCCCAAACGCCTCTCCATTGTTTTTGGATGGGTTTGTCCACCGTAGGTACAACTGGACTTTTTCCTTGCCCTTGATAACCCGTTTTTTCTTTACTTTCTATAGTTTCTGGACCTTTTTTACAGGAGGATAGAAGTACCAAGGACGATAATGTTCCAATGGTAATCAAAAGTTTAATTCGCATGGTTTTCAGAATTTTTGAATTGGTTTGGTTACTAAAATACTACAACTGATTTTCCGATAAATATAAAATAGATATAATTGTATCCATTTTTTTCGCATCTTTGCGCCATTATGAAGTTATAAGAATTATGTACGCGATAGATGCCAACGTTGGGGAAACCCGATTTAAGTAACCGAAAACTTCTCGGTAACTAGGTATTTCACTTCTTTTTTTACACATAATTCTATTTATAATGACAAATCAACATACAAATTCATTTAAAAAATTTATTCGGTATTTCTGGATAGCTATTTCTGGGAAAGAGACTGAGTTTACCACAGGAAGCATCCGTAAAGCCATTTTTATGTTATCCATTCCCATGATCTTGGAAATGCTCATGGAATCCATTTTTGCTTTGGTGGATATTGCTTACGTTTCCCAAGTAAGTGTAAATGCAGTTGCGACTATCGGGTTAACGGAATCCGTAATTACTTTGGTGTATGCCTTGGCCATTGGTCTAAGCATGGCGGCAACCGCAGTGGTGGCCCGTAGAATAGGCGAAAAGGATGTGGATGGAGCTCGAATTGCCGCAGTGCAGGCCATAGGATTGGGTGTTTTAATTTCTGTGGTAATTGGCATTTTCGGAATAGTTTATGCCAAAGAAATCCTTGGATTAATGGGGGGAGAGCCCGACTTGATAGAAGAAGGTTACGGTTATACCCAATTTTTGATAGGAGGGAATATCACTGTGGTCCTACTGTTCTTGATCAATGCCATATTTAGGGGTGCAGGAAATGCATCCATTGCCATGTGGACCTTGGTACTCTCCAATGGGCTCAATATAATTTTGGACCCCATGTTCATTTTTGGATTTGGTCCAATACCGGAAATGGGAGTTAAAGGGGCCGCGGTCGCCACTAATATCGGTCGTGGAACAGCGGTACTGTTCCAATTGGGAATTTTGTTCTTTGGATGGGGCAAAATCAAATTGGCGGCCAAGGATTTGGTTGTCAACCTTAAGGTTATGGCAAACCTGGTAAAGGTTTCCTTAGGTGGCATTGCACAGTTCTTGATCGGTACCTCCAGTTGGATTTTCTTAATGCGGATCATGTCCGAATTTGGAAGCGAAGTGTTGGCAGGTTACACTATTGCCATTAGGGTAATGATGTTTTCCTTAATGCCCTCCTGGGGCATGAGCAACGCTGCAGCAACTTTGGTCGGCCAGAATCTAGGTGCCAAACAACCCGATAGGGCAGAAAGATCTGTTTGGAAAACAGGAAAATACAATGCTTGGTTCATGGGCTTGGTTTCCTTGGTTTACCTCATTTTTGCAAAGACCATAATCTCATGGTTCAATTCAACACCGGAAGTTGTTGGGAGCGGTGCGCTCTGTCTTCAGATTATTGCGGTGGGCTATATTTTCTACGCCTATGGAATGGTTATGACCCAGGCTTTTAACGGGGCAGGGGACACCAGGACCCCTACAAAGATCAACTTGCTTTCCTTTTGGTTCTTCCAATTGCCATTGGCCTATATCTCGGCACTGGTTTTAGGTTGGGGCGCAACTGGTGTTTTTGTGGCCATTACCGCAGCGGAAATTTTATTGGCAGTTTTGGCCATGGTCTGGTTCAAAAAAGGAAACTGGAAGAAGGTGCAAGTATAATGGGTTTCGTATCTTTAGCATAAAGAAAATCCAATATGAAAAGTGATAAAAAAGGTCTGAACACCATCTGTACCCATGTTGGGGAATTGGAGGATAAAGCGTTCAAGGGAGCCGTTTCGCCATTGTATATGAGTACCTCGTATCAGTTTGATGATGTGGAGGTAAAACGTTATCCACGATATTTTAATACCCCCAACCAGGAAGCTTTGTGCAAAAAATTGGCAGCCTTGGAACATACCGAGGCCGCTTTGATCTTTGGCAGTGGTATGGCGGCCATCAGCACAGCCTTAATGACTTTTCTTCAGGCCGGTGATCATGTTGTACTGCAACAAACCATTTATGGGGGCACCTATCATTTTGCGGTGAGCCAGTTTGAACGGTTTGGTATAGAATATTCGTTTACCAATGGGTGGGAAGTGGATGATTTTGAAAAGGAAATAAAACCCAACACTAAAGTGTTGTATTTGGAGACACCATCCAATCCATTATTGACCATTACCGATATAAAAGGAGTAGCGGATTTGGCAAAAAAGAAAGGAATCCTTTCTATGATCGACAATACTTTTGCAAGTCCGGTAAATCAAACCCCGACAGATTTTGGAATCGATGTGGTGGTGCACAGCGCAACAAAATATATGGGCGGACACTCGGATATTTGTGCAGGAGTAGTAGCTGCATCACAAGAGAATATGGACAAAGTATTCCAAACAGGAATTTGTTTTGGAGGCAGTTTAAGCGATTACACCGTTTGGTTGTTGGAGCGAAGTCTAAAAACTATGGCCATTCGTGTTAGGGCCCAGAACGAAAATGCGATGAAAATGGCGGAGTATTTGGAGAGCAACCAAGATGTGGACAATGTATATTACCCGGGGTTAAAAAATCATCCGGGACATGCAGTGGCCAAATCACAAATGAGAGGCTTTGGGGGCATGTTGTCCTTTGAGCTGAATCCAGAAATTGATGCGTCTTTATTTTTTAAAGAACTACAATTGATAAAACCTTCCATGAGCTTAGCTGGGATTGAAAGCACCATGCTCTCGCCAACACAGACCTCCCATGCGCTAATGAGCCCTGAGGATAGGGCCAAGCAGGGAATAAAGGATTCTCTGATCCGTTTTTCGTTGGGTATTGAAGAAATAGAAGATTTGGTCGAGGATATAGAACAGGCAATAGCCAAGGTAAAATCCATGACCGTTACGGTTTAAGAATATATATGAAATTAGACATTTTAGTGTTTGGTGCCCATCCTGATGATGCCGAACTAGGGGCAGGGGCCACCATTGCAAAGGAAATTTCCAAAGGTAAAAAAGTAGGTATAGTAGATTTGACCCGTGGTGAATTGGGAACACGGGGCTCTGCCGAAATAAGGGACCAAGAAGCGGCTAGGGCTGCAAAAATTTTAGGTGTTGCCGTTCGGGAAAATATGGAGTTTGCCGATGGTTTTTTTGTTAACGACAAAGAGCATAAACTGGAGCTCATTAAAATTATTCGTAAGTATAGACCAGAAATTGTATTATGCAATGCCGTTGATGATAGACATATAGATCATGCGCGCGGCAGTAAATTGGTAAGTGACGCTTGCTTTTTGAGTGGTTTAATGAAAATTGACACTAAAATGGACGGGGATGACGAATGGCAGGAAGCATGGAGACCAAAATTGGTTTACCATTACATCCAATGGAAAAATTTGGAACCCGACTTTGTTGTGGATGTTAGCGGTTTTATTGATAAAAAAACCGAGGCCATAATGGCGTACAGCTCTCAATTTTACGATCCCAATAGCGATGAGCCCGAAACTCCCATCAGTAGTAAAAATTTTACGGACAGTGTTAATTACAGGGCAAGGGACCTAGGTAGAATAATAGGGGTGGAGCATGCCGAAGGGTTTACAGTAGAACGTTTTGTAGGCGTGGACAGTTTGTGCGATTTGATTTGATCAAGATGCATTTTGGTATCTTTTCAATGCTTTTGGTACGGTAAAATAGAAGGTCGTCCCCTTACGTGGCGTACTTTCTACCCAGATTTCGCCATTATTTTTGTGGACCATTTCTTTACATAGCGATAAACCTAAACCGGTACCTTTTTCGTTGTTGGTTCCGTAAGTAGTGATGTTGGAAGAGTCCTTGAATATGGATTCCTGCATTTCTTGGGTCATACCAACACCAGTATCCCTTACCGATATCTGCCACATGCCCGCCTTTTCCTCGGCACCTACGGTAATAAGACCATTCTCGGGCGTAAATTTTATGGCATTGCTCAAAAGGTTCCGGATAACAATATCTATTTGGTGGTTGTCCGCCCAAATACGGGGATTATCCGGCAGTTGATTTATTATTTTAACGGACTTGTTGTTCGCAATTTCCGACAGTAATTGAATATTGTTGACGACCAATGTGGATAATGATACGCGTTTTGGCTTGGTGATCACTCCGTTCAACTGGTTCATGCCCCAAGACAATAGATTGTTCAGTGTAAAGGAAATATTGTCCACATCGGACTTTAGTTTTGGAATATAAGATACCAGTTCCTTGGTTGAAATATCCCCATCGGTGAACATTTTTAAAATACTTTGCAATCCTCCAATAGGTCCTCGCAGATCGTGCCCGATGATTGAGAATAGTTTGGTGTTCGTTTTATTGATTTCGTGCAGCTGCGCTTCTCGCTGGGTTACGGCCAAAGATTTTTCCTTGAGCTCCCTGTTCAGTTTTTTCTGGATCTTTTCACTCCTACGGACCACAAAGGTGATGATACTCAGAATAAGTAAAACAATTACTGAAAAATAAATATAGTTCCGTTGTTTGGCCAATGCGGCTTGGTTGGCCTCGATCAATTCTTTTTTCTCCTGTTGATATTCCAATTTGGTTTCGAGCAAGGACAAGCTCTGTTTGTTTTTGTCCATAAACAGGGAATCGGACAGGGTTTTAAAAGTTTCGAGATAGGCCAGTGCCTCCTCGTTTTCACCTTTCTTTTTATATATTTTGTACAAAGTCTCAGAACAATCGATCTGTCCTTGTAGCGATTTTATTTTTTGGGATATTGCGAGACCTTTTTTTGCATGCACCAAAGATAAACTATCCTTTTCCAAGCCATAATAGACTTTGGCCATACCGTTCATTAATTGGATCTTTATCCTATTGTCCTCAATCTCGTCTTTAAAGAGCATATTACTTTGATCGTACCAATACAAGGCCCACTTATATTTTTTTTGATCCAGGTAGATATCGCCTTTTACCTCGTAGGCGTAGGCAAGCCAATCGTATATTTTGTATTTTTCGAATGTGTTTATACTGCGGTTGATGTTGAAGATTGCATTTTTATAATCTTTAGCATCTCTGTATAAAGATGCCATATTGCTCTGGGTCTCCGCATCGATAATTTCGTTGCCCACTTTGCGATTTATTTTTTGGACCGTATCGTAGAACATCAGAGCATTTTTAAAATCTTTCTGGTCGGCATAGAGGCCGGCTATGTTTTCATTGAGTACCGAGAGCATTTTAAGGTTGTTGATCTGTTTTGCCAGATCAATGCCTTTCAGATTTAAGTTAAGAGCTTCGGCATAGTTGCCTTCGAAACTATAATTTTGGGCCAGAGTGTTCAATATGGATATTTCACTTTGAACATCCTCCACATCTTTCGAAAGTTGAAGCGCTTCTTTGAACAGGGGCATGGATTTTTTTCTATCCCCTTTATCATAGTAATAGTTTGCCACGGCTTCCAATCCTTTTATGGTGCCATAGTTGTAATTAATTTCACTACTGTATTCCAAGGCTTTTTGGGCCACATCGTAGAGACGTTCGTTGTCGTGGAACCTGTAAACTCTTGCCAAACCTAGGAGTAGATTAATGTGGGTACTATCCTTGGGATTAAATCTGTTGGTAGATTCCAACCGACGTAATCTAAGCTCCATACTGTCTTTTTTGCTGGTTTGTCCTAAGAGCGGACCGGAAAAAAGACAAAAGCCCAGTACCACCATACAAAATGATAGTGTTTTAAAGTTGTTGGGTATGAAGTTTTTTTCTGACAACAATAGGTTGAAAATTATTTATGGTAAATCTACCTTTACACTACATTAATTGGAATTATTTGTTGTGAAACTGCCAAAATTGTGTGTTTGGTCTTAAAAACGTGCACTTCGTCGGTAAATTGTACAGATTTGATATTATGTTAGTTGAATGCGGGATTTTTCTAGGGCAAATCCATTGGATATAATTTTATTGATGGAAATTGAAAAATATTTTGGTTGAATCATTACAAAAAAGTATTTTTGCATCCGCTTTAAATGGTGGTTGTAGCTCAGCTGGTTAGAGCGCTGGATTGTGGTTCCAGAGGTCGCCGGTTCGAACCCGGTCTTCCACCCTTAAGTTTATCAAATCCCAAACCATTAGGTTTGGGATTTTTTGTTTTTAAATAGAATCAAAGCCAAATTCTAGTGCACTTCGTTGTCAGCAGAAGCTTGATCTATAATAATTTTTAGTTTTAGATCATATTTTTCTATCCTTTTTTAAGAAAATAACCTCATCCGTCAATTGAAAAGTGCCATCCGTCAATTGAGGCCCCATTCACATTTCTTTTCGACTATTTTTCCGAAATAATTGTTAAAACATTTTCTCTTCCCCCAAGAAATTAGATGAATTTTCTATGTACAAAAGGGTATTACTGACCTTTTTTTTGGTCGTACAATTGCTTCAATATGCAAGTGCAAACAAACTTGAAAAAACAGACTCATTACATCCCAAAAAAACTAAAATTAGGAGCTTTGACCAACTGTTGGGGCATAACGAGAATCATTTTTTAATTCACTCTTCAACGAAAAGTGAATTTGATCAGGAGTATATCAACAAAAACTTTTCACGAGACACCATAATAACCCAGCAATTAGGTGCTGCCCAATCGGTTTTTGAAAAACTGGAAGAAACTCAAAATTATATAGACCTCATTTCTTCAAATGACTTGGCAATCCTACCTATTGGAGTAAAAAAAAAGATAGGAACTATTACTTATAGAATGGCTATAAGTAAGGCTAAAATTATGCCCAATTATGCAGCAGTCACTGCTTTTGTCCATATTCAAATACCGCAAACGGATACAGATGGCGAACCAATAGAGTTATTTTTTGGTGCGGACAACATTAAAATCTCCCATCAAGGTGGCATTTATGGTGATGCCAATTTGGTGTTGTTGGGAGATATAGGTATTCCGATAAACGGGGGTAACGGATTAGTAGCGTTACAGGGAGGGTTAGATATGGAAACCGGAAATGTTCAAGACCTCACTTATGTTACCATTGATTGCGGAGGATTTAAAGAATTGGGAATTACTGCGGATGTACTTTTTCCCAGAAGTATGTTGGAACCTGTGGATTCCTATTTTGAAGTTATTACGGATGAAAATGTAAAAGTACAGGGACATTTCCAAACCATAGTTGGGGACTGGAACGATATTTTGGTTGAAATTGATTTACCCGCTTTCCAATTGGCAAAAAACCACATTTCTGATCATTCTGGAAAAGGAGGACTCGTTTTTGACATCAACAATGCCGTTTTTGATTTTAGTGACGTCCGAAATTCATCAAGCGTAGAATTTCCCGAAGGCTATCAACAATATTTAATCCCTGGTCACGAACAGCTATGGCGTGGTGTATACGTAAATAGCGTTCAAGTTATTTTACCCAAACAGTTTAAAAAAAGGAATAGTGAGGAACGAATCACTTTTCAAGCATCTAATTTACTTATTGACGGGGTAGGAGTCTCAGGGAATTTTTCGGCAGACAATGTTTTGCCAATAAATGAAGGAGAGGCTTCTAAGTGGCAGTTTTCAGTAGATCATATAGAAGCTGATTTGTTGGCAAATAATCTGGTTGGAGCTGGGTTTGACGGTATGATCGTGTTGCCCGTTACGGAAAAGGTTACAGTGGAGGAAGCAAATGACAAAACAACGCTCAAACAAAGGACACTTAATTATCAAGCTATCATCGACCCTGTAAATGACGAGTATCTACTAACCGCAACGACCAACGATGCCATACCTTTTGATGTATTTAAAGCAAAGGCAACGATCACTGCCAATTCTTACGTGGAATTAAGGGTATCTGAAAAAAAGTTCAGACCCAAGGCCGTACTGCATGGCAATTTGGCCATTAAGGGAAGCAACAGTACTTCGGATCCAGACAAAGGTACGATTGATTTTAAGGGGATAACCTTTCAAAACTTACAATTACAGACCGTTTCGCCCTATTTTCAAGTGGATCACATGGGCTATACAGGGGATGTCACCTTTGCCAATTTTCCTGTAACCATTTCAGATATTTATATCAACGCAAGTAACACTTCCGCAGCGCTCACTTTTAACCTTGATGTAAATATGATGGAAAAAGGGTTTGCGGGAAATACAACGGTTTCCATTGTTGGTGGATTCAATGAAAATGAAGGGCTACATCGCTGGCGCTTTCAAAAGCTGGACATACACGACATTCATGTGCAAGCTGACTTGGGTACCATTCAAATCGAAGGCATGGTAAGTATTAAAAATGATGATCCTGTTTATGGAGATGGTTTTTACGGAGAGTTGGGAGCTACATTTAACGGGATTGCTGTAGACGCTTCGGCATGGTTTGGCAAAACAGATTTTAGATATTGGTATGTAGACGCATACGCCGACCTATCGCAATCCCAAGTTCCGGCTTTTATTGGTCCGGCCAAAGTAAATGGTTTTGGAGGCGGCGCATATTATAGGATGAGCAAAAAGCCTGGAGAATACTCTGCATTGGTTCCTTCCGGACAATCCTATATCCCAAATGAGAACAATGCGCTTGGCTTTCGAGCGCTGGTCGGCTTTGCACTGGCCAATGAAAAAGCATTCAATGGCAAGGTAGGCTTCGAAATGGATTTTAATAACCATTACGGTCTTAACCGTGTTATGTTCTTTGGGGAAGGACATATTGTTAAAGCATTGGACTTTCAGTTTGGAGAAGCTTTCAAACAAAAGCTGAAAGACATGGAGGAACAAATCAACTCCTTTGGCGAGAACAATCCCACCATGCAACGTCTCAAAGAAACCAATCTTGTGGATTACAGCAAAGTGAGCTTTCCCCAAGATGGGTTGACTTTTGATGTAGGCATAGATGCCCATTTTGCCATGGAGATGGATTTTCAGCACAGAACATTCCATGCCGAACTGGAAATTTACGTGAATACACCCGGTGGCTTTTTTCAAGGGGTCGGACCCAGAGGAAGAGCCGGATGGGCCGTTTTTCATATTGAACCCGAAGAATGGTATCTGCATATCGGAACCCCACAAGATCGTATTGGATTGAAACTTGGGTTAGGCAACTTTAGTCTAAAAAGCACATCATATTTAATGATCGGTGAGGATTTGCCAGGTAGTCCACCGCCTCCCCCTATTGTTGCTGAAATTTTGGGTGTAGATATAGAAAGCCTCGATTATATGCGGGACTTAAATGCTTTGGAGAGCGGAATGGGATTTGCCTTTGGAGCTGACTTTAGCTTGGATACAGGGGATATGACCTTTTTGATATTCTATGCAAGATTCCAAGCAGGATTTGGCTTTGATATTATGATCAAGGATTATGGTGAGGCCGCATGTAAAGGTAAAGGACAAATAGGGATTGATGGTTGGTATGCCAATGGGCAGGCCTATGCTTACCTCCAAGGCGAGTTGGGCATAAATATAAAACTACTCTTCGTTAAGAAAAAAATACCCATAATAAAAGCGGGTGCGGCTGTTCTTCTTCAAGCAAAGCTACCCAATCCAGCATGGTTTAAAGGATACTTGGGCGGGCATTTTAACCTTTTGGGTGGATTGGTCAAAGGAAGGTTCCGTTTTAAAATAGAACTTGGGGAAGAATGCGAGATTATCGGGGGTTCACCTTTAGGTGGTTTAAAAGTGATTGCTGATGTTACTCCAAGGGATGGTTCTGATAATATTGATGTGTTTGCTGTCCCACAGGCTGCATTTAATATGCGAATAGATCACCCATTTGAGTTGGAGGATGATGAAGGTGTGAAAACCTATCGCATTCTCTTGGATGAATATCGAGTGACAAGTGAGGGAACGGCAATCAATGGAGAGCTGGAATGGAATGAAAACCATGACTTGGCAAATTTTGTCTCTCATGATATTTTGCCTCCAAATACTGCGATCGATGTAAAGGTTTCTGTAAGTTTTCAAGAATGGAGAGGAAACCGATGGATTACGCTGACCCAGAATGGAAAGCCAGCAAAAGAAATAGAAGAGCGAAGCTTTACCACTGGAGAAGCACCTGACTATATTCCTCTTACCAATGTGGTTTACACATATCCCGTGGTGGATCAGCAATACTTTTATCAAAATGAGAGTAGCGAGGGCTACGTAAAACTAAAAAGGGGGCAACCTTATTTATTTGCGCCGAAGACGGATTGGGTGCAATCCACACAGTTTGTAACGGAATCACAATCTGTAAGCAAAAATCAAGTAGTTTACAATGCTTCGGATAAAATGGTACGCTTTGATTTTCCTGAATTGCAGAATCAAACAACCTACACATTTAAACTATTAAGCGCATCGCCGGAAGAGGCAAGCTCAGGAACCATTAACGAAAACTATGTTTCGGAAAACAGTGGTCAGGAAGGTACCTCGATCGAAGTACGTAACAGAGAAATAGGAACTGAAGCAAAACAAACCGCAGAAACCGAAATTTTGGTTTTCGAGTTCACTACAAGTCAATACAACACTTTTAAGGATAAAGTAGCGGCCAAGCAAGTAGATCAATATTTATTAGATCCCATTCACTCCAATGTTCACGCACTACAGGTAGATGTTATTATACCATCGGAACGTTTTGGGAAGGATGAAATATTAGGAGCTGAATATTCGGATAATAAGCCTATGATCTCAAGACAGGCTATCTTGAGTGACAGTTATTATCACCAAGCTATACACCCACTTATATATGAGGGTTACCCCTTGGAATCCCGTTTCACAGTTGACCGAGATACGAAGAAACTAGGTGTACCGCCCAAAAAAGGAGTGGATATTCTGACTTGGTACATCTCGTATTTGGAATCCAATCCCGATTATTCATTATTAGACAGGAGGATTCCATATCGATATAATCTACCGTATTACTACAAACAGGATTTTATAGATATCCAATATAAAGTAGTCAATGTCTATTTGCATGAACCATCGAAATATCAATCCCAAATTGCTAAGTACAACTACATCATAAATGGCATTATGCCACCCATCAGAACAGGGGATTATAAGGTAAGGTTCCAATACATGCTTCCTGGAGAAATCGAGGGGACTTCACAAATCTTTAAATACAATAACCCTTATTAATCGCATCGCCATGAAATATTCGATTTCTTCAAAAAATATTATGGCAGTGTTGATAATTTGCTTTACTGCAATTCAAATTAATGCCCAACAAGATTCTTTGGTTAAAAATGTGCCGGAAATTGTAGCGATGGCCCGTCCACAACAAGATGGTAGAATAATGCTCCGATGGGCAGTTACTACACCATTGGCATGGCGGAAGCTGAACGAATATGGTTATCAGGTGAAACGATACACCGTCACTCGCAATAAAAAAACATTATCAGCCCCAATTGAAAAGCTTCTGGGGACCTTTAAGCCCGAACCATTGGAAGAATGGGTGTCAGTGATAGATAAAAATGATAATGCAGCCGTGATGGCACAATCCATTTACGGAGAAGCTTTTGATGTGGAGGGAATGGACCAACTATCGGCCATAATTAATTTAGCTGAAGAACAAGAACAACGATTTACATGGGGTTTATATGCTGCCGATCAAGATTATGAAGTAGCTCAAATGGCAGGTTTGGGATATGTAGATCAAGAGGTGTATGCGAACGAAAAATATGTATATAAAATTACTTCACTGGTTCCTGAAACTTTAATAAAAATTAAAGAAGGAGGGGTTTTTATTGGTCTTCACGATTATGAAGATTTACCCAGGCCTTTGGATTTAGCTGTGGCTTTTTTTGATGGAAAATCCATGCTGAGCTGGAATTATGCCATCCATAACCAGACATATAACAGCTATTTCGTGGAAAGGTCTATTGATGGGGTCAACTTTAAAGGATTGAATGATTTACCTCTTACCACACTCAATAATAGTGAAAAAACTGACCCGATGCGGATGTTTTATACGGATTCCATTACCAATGGTCAGACGTATTATTATCGAATAAGGGGCAAGACACCTTTTGGGGAGTTAAGTCCCATCTCCGAAGTGGTTTCCGGAAAAGGAGAAAAAAAGTTGGCCTACGTGCCCCATATCACTTCAAGATATTTTGAAGATGATAAAACGGTATTGTTGGAGTGGGAGTTTATGGAAGAAGGGAATACTATGATCACAGGGTTTGAACTTAACCAAAGTGATAATGTTGATGGGGCATATAAAACCGTGGTAAAAAATATACCGCCCGAAGCACGAAAAGTACGGTACGATAGCTTAATGCCAACAAATTACATGACGATTACTGCATTGGGCAAAAATGGAAGCAAGCGAACTTCATTCCCGGCATTGGTGCAGCCCGTGGACTCCGTTCCCCCGACCAAGCCCAAAGGGTTTACAGGAAAAGTGGATAGTTTGGGAGTAGTAACCCTAAGTTGGGCCGCCAATATCGAGAAAGATATACTGGGCTATCGCATTTTTAGAGGTAACAATAAAGACGAAGAATATTCACAGATTACGGTTTCACCACATCAAAACACAATCTATTATGACAGTGTTTCGGTAAAGAATCTCAACAGCAAAGTGTATTACCAGCTGATTGCCGTGGACCAACGCTTCAATATGTCCGAACCCTCGGAAATCCTGGAACTCAAAAAGCCAGATTTTATAAAACCTACGCAGCCCGTATTCAAATCTTACAATATAAAGAATGGCAAAGTGCATCTCAGTTGGGCCAGTAGCTCCAGTGACGATGTGGTAAGGCACGAGCTATATCGGAAGGCGGGTGATAGTCTTGATTGGAAACTTGTTTATACGGTTGACAGAATGCAATATCCAGATACCAGTAAGCAGGATGCAGATAGCAGTATGCAGTATGCGGGTAGCAGAGGACATATAGCAGAGGGCAGGAAGCAGTGGTCAGACGAAGATGTAGTCGAAGGCCAGCAATACACGTACACCCTTATTGCCATTGACGACAGCGAACTCGATTCCGACCCGGCACCGCCACTTACGGTAATTGTGCCCAAGACCAGTTTACACCCTCCATTACAAGGACTGTATGGCAAAGCGGATAAAGAAGCCGGAACCATAACCATTCACTGGAAAGCTTATAAAGAACCCAATGCTTCCAAAATCACCATTTACAAAGGAGTACAAGGCCAACCCAAAAACCTGTTAAAAGAAGTTCCAATTGAAGCAAGAGGCTTAGTGGACCGTAAAGTACAACCCAACAATACTTATGAGTATCTGTTTCGGGTAGTTTTTGGGGATGGAGGGGTGAGTGAAATTATAAGTTTGGATGTAAAATATTAAATACTATGAAAAAACTAGTGTTGTTTGTCATTTTAGGATTGTTGTGTCAACTTACATTTTCACAATCTAAGTTGTTCGTACATTCTAAAAAACCAACAATAAATTTTATCAACGACATAGACTGTTTTTATGATGAGTACCAATTTCAATATGGTATTTCTTATGAAACTGGCGTATATCTTTTAATTGAAGATGAAGTAGACATATATGTCGATTTTAAGGAAGAGTATAACGATGACCCCAACTGGAATTGTAATGGACCTTGTGGACAATTTAGTTGGTATTGTGATGACCCTGATGATAAAGTAGACCAAAAAATAAGCTTATTTGAATCAATTAATCTTTTTTATGATGGACCAGAAGAAATTACATGTACAGCGAATGAGCAAGCTGGAACATGTTTACCTATTGATTATTATGCAATATTGTTACCAAATTTGAATCCAGATGATTTTGAACGGTGTCCAACAGAACTCTTATTTGAACAATATGAGGACAACCAAGATCACACGGTAGAGGGTTTGAAATGGGAATATTACAATAAAAACAGTCAGTGGGTTGAAATTCCAAATTTTTCGAATAGATATCCATTAAATGTTAGCTTAGAAGAGGCACTTGGTCTTAATTATGACTCTCTTTTTGATGGAAATTTACAATTGAGGTATACAGTTGAGGCGTCATTTTCAGATGTTGTGTTGAATCCTGAAGATAGTTTTACATTTAATATCATCGGCTGCTCACCAAAACTCCTCGACCTAACCCCTCATAAAACCTCCTGCGTAGGAGCCGATGATGGCAGTTTTACCATGATTCTGGATAGGGATTTAGATGAAAATATTAATGAAGAACTCGTTGTTTCAGTTTATGATGCAAATGACCCAGATGGCCCAATCTTAGTACAAAAAGACACCACGGTTTTAATTGACAACCAAGATGATACCTATTCCTATACGTTTCCGAAAATTTTAGTAGAAGGGAGCTATCTGGTAAAATATCAAACACATCCAGATGGTGAGGATATTGAAGACGAATCGTGGAACAGTCTTGAGTTTTCGGATGAATTTGTAGTAGAGGACCCCGATCCGGTCATGTTTGTTCTCCAAGAACTAAACGATGTGTATTGCTTTGGAGGCAGCGATGGTCGTTTTAAAATAACCGCCTCTGGTGGTTCCGAGGAAGGCAAGTACCAATTTAAGGTCAATAATGAGGGCAATTGGACGGATTTTGATAATCCCAATAATCATACGCTAATTGGTTTGGAGGAAGGCAATTATGAGGTGGCAGTACAGCGGGTCAATGGCAATGCCATTTGTATATCCAATGAAGAAGATGACCAAATATATATCGGTCAACCTTCAAAGGCACTATCAATAGGGGAGATTACTGATGACAATTTTGTAGAACCCACCGCCTATGGTTTTACCGATGGTAGCATCACTGTGGATATTTCGGGCGGAACTCCCTATCAAAACAATAGCTATGACTACACCTGGTACGATGAAGATGATAATCCTATTAATACAACCTCTGCACAATATGTGAACAATGTATATCGTATCACCTTGGAAAATGTAACTGCAGGAACTTACACATTGAATATATCGGATGCCAATTATAGTGAAGCAGATGATATACAAGGGTGTATTTTAACCCAAAATTTTGAGCTAATAGGCCCTCCTAAGCTGCAATTGAGTATAGAAGAAACTGTTCCCATTTCTTGCAACAGCGCCAATATATATAGCAATCCATCCAACGATGGTGAATTAACCATAATTGCCACTGGTGGTGTACCTTTTGACCCCTTGATCGATGGTCAGTATGCATACATATATACTTGGAAGAAAAAAGTTGGGCCAAACAATTGGCAAAATATTCCCAACAATGGTTCCAATGTACTCAGCAATCTGGAAGCGGGCGAATATGCTGCAAATATTGAGGATGCTAATGGGGTTGTAATCGGCACCTATATTAACAACCAACTGCAACAAACCAATGATGTGACCTATGTATTGGAAGAACCCGAACTCCTTACCGTTCAAATAGAAAAAACGGACATCAACTGTTTTGGAGGAACAGACGGAACAGCCACAGCAATTGTCAATGGCGGAACACCCCCGTTTGAATACTTATGGTCAACTGGAGCTACAAGCGAAACTGCCGAAGGACTTTGGTTGGGTAACCATACAGTTTATGTTGTGGATTCCCGGGGTTGTGAAGCCGAGGCAGAAGTTACCATTGGTCAACCCGATGCTCCGGTATCAATTTCCAACCCACAATATGTGCAACCTACAGCATTTGGCTTTACCAACGGAAGTATCACGGTTCAAGTAAATGGAGGAACGCCTTTAAACAATGATAGTTATGCATATCAATGGCGGGATGAACAAGACAATGTTATCAATACAACAACAGCTCAAACTGCTCCAGAGGGTTATATTGTTCAAATGCATGATGTTCCAGCTGGCACATACACAATGACTGTGACTGATGCCAACTACGAAAATGCAGTACAGAAAGAAGGATGTACCTATGTTGCTGAGTTTATTTTAGATGAGCCGCCCGCTTTGGATTTGAGTGTAGTACAAACCATACCCATTTCCTGTAATGGGGAAAACCTATTCAATAATCCATCCGATGATGGTCAATTGATGGCCATCGCATCAGGAGGAGTGCCTTTTGATCCATTGATAAATGGTCAGTTTGCCTACATCTACACTTGGAAAAAGAAAGATGACCAAAATATCTGGCAAACTATTCCAAATGTAACCGGAAATATATTGGATAATGTGGATGCTGGTGAATATGCGGTCAATATTGAAGATGCCAATGGAATTATTCTAGGTGTTTACGTGAATAATATGCTAGAAGAACCAACGGATTATGAATACCCGGTTCAGGAAACTGACCCTATTGTTCTGCAAATGGATAAACTGGATGTCAGTTGTTTTAATGGTAACGATGGATGGGCAACGGTAGCCATAGAAGGAGGGATGCCCCCTTATAACATTTCATGGTCTTCAGGAGCCGATACAGAAATTGCGGAAAATCTAATTGCAGGTACCTATTTTGTATATGTAATGGATTTTTATGGTTGCGAAGTAAGTGCTCAGGTGACCATAGATCAGCCAGAAGAGTTAACTGTAAGTGTAATTGATATAGTATCACCTACCTGTTTTGAGTCAGAAGACGGTAGTTTAGATGTGGAAATTATAGGAGGAATACCACCATATACTTACTTGTGGAACGTAGATGAAGTTTCATTGTCACTGAACAATATCGGGCAGGGGAGCTATAACTTGGAGGTTGTTGATGCCGTAGGCTGCACCACTAGCAAAGAAGTAATCTTGGAAGCACCATTCCCTACGCAAGTAGATTTGGGAGGAAATAGAACGCTATGCAATGGGCAAGAGCATACATCGGATATTACCATAAACGATCCCAATGCCGAATACAAATGGATTTCTGATAATGGATTTAGTAGCAACTCACCCAAAGTCACTTTATCCGAACCTGGTAGATATACTGCGACGGTGACTAATAGTTTAGGTTGCTCTGGAAGTGATACCATCGAAATTACTACAACCGAAATAGAGATTGATTCCCAGTTTTTGATTACATCACAAGCCTTCGCAGGCGAGGATGTTGTTTTGGTGAATACAAGTAATCCTATTGGGACCAATGAAGAGTGGGTCTTTCCCGTTGGAATGAAAGTAATTGAGCAAGAAAAGGGTACTGTAATCGTTAGGTTTGAAGAACCCGGTGCTTACGAAGTGATTCTTCGGAATTATCAAGGAGATTGTTACCAGGATATTTCAAAGTCCATTATTGTAGCAGAAGCTAGGGAACTCCCGGATGTCGGGGAATCCATTACACCTTTTATTAAAGAGTTTAAGGTATTTCCCAACCCTTCTTCGGGTATGTTTACAGTAGTCGTATCCCTTCAAGAAGCATCCCCTGCCGCTTTGCGATTGTTTGGTCTTACCACGAACCATATTTACGACGAGCAACAATTACAGGATAGCGCTTATTACCAAGTACCTTACGCTATGGATTTAGCCTCTGGGGTTTACCTGTTGCTCCTGGAAACGGCCAAAGGGAGTGAAATCAGGAAGATTGTGATCTTATGAGGCGGTATCAACAAACAGCCATCCTCATTCTGATCGTTTTTTTGGTTTCATGTGCCAAAGAAGTGGCTCTTCCCATAAAGGCTCATTTTGAAGTTACTGCGGAATCGAATGATTATTCCGTGCCCGTTCGTGTCACAATAAATAACCTTACCGAAGGTGCGGACACATATCAATGGGCTTTTGAAGGAGGTGAACCATCCTCCTCCACAGATAAAAACCCGGGTATGGTTCGCTACAACAGACCGGGTAGCTATACAATTGACTTGAAGGCATCCAACCGGGATGGAAGCAACGAAACGTTTCAATATCAAATACAGATAGACGAAGCTATAATCCCCAAATTTGAAGCCCACATAGTTGACGATAACTACCCGCCCGTTACGGTCAATATCGAAAATATGACTACGGGAGCGGACCGTTACCAATGGAAATTTGAAAAAGGCATTCCATCACAATCCACGGAGAAATCACCGCAGCATATAGTTTTTAACGAACCGGGTGACCATGTCATAATCCTTGAAGCCAGTAATGGGAGAGAAACACAACTGGTCTCCGATACCATTACCGTAACCCCAGATGTTTATGCCGATTTCGATTATCAAGTTGCTTTTGATGATGATGACTTTCAGGTACCCGTTTCACTGACCCTTGTCAACAAAAGTATAAGTGCTACAAATTTTGAATGGACTTTTGATACTGCGGTTCCATCATCGAGCATGGAGACAAATCCAACTATTACCATTCATACCCCAGGTGTTCATCAACTAAAGTTAAAAGCTTCCAATAGTAAACGGTCGCATACAATCACCAAAGAGATAACCATTTATGATGATACCAATTTAAGAATCATTAATAATGTTAAGCTTGGGATCAGTTCAGCACATAACAACAATATTGTAGGCGCATTTTACTCCACTACATCACGAGAAGTATATATAAAAGAAGGTGTTCCGTTGGATAACGGAAGCATTATTGATGTTGCTTTTTTTGCCTTGAATCAAGATTTCAACTTCAACAAATTTGTGTCTCCAGATGAGGTTGAGGATTGTACGTTTGAACCAATACCCAATGCAAAACATACCAAGTTCATCAACCTGCAGGAATCTTGCGAGTGTGGAGCATCACTTTCTGTTGTGGAATTTGATGCTATGGAAGATGATGCCCTTTTATCCGAAATGACCATTGAAGAAACGATTGGGGGAATTCAGGATTTTGATGATACCGAAGTTCCAAGAATAGTATTGTTTGAAACATGGGATGGTAGAAAAGGAGCCATCAAAATAAAAGAGTTTGTAAAAGATGGAGCTAACTCTCACATAGTTATGGATGTTAAAGTGCAAAAGCAGTGACCAATGAGCAATAAACAATTTACAATAATCAAAAGGAAAAATTATCAAAGCCTGGTGAATGTCATTCTGAACATCGAGAAGAATCTCACATGGCCTCAAACCTACCAGTCATTATTTAATAAACTGTTCATTGTATATTGTTTATTGTACACTGTATTGGCAACCGCTCAAATCTACCCGGTACAGGTCACCCCACAGATAATACCACCTTACAGTTTTCAACTTTCTGATTATACCACCACAACGCAGGAAAAACTCTTTGTGAACCTTTTGCTCACCGATGCCCAAGAATCCGGTAGGCAAGTACGATTAAAACTTTATGTGGAGGGACCCGGAATCAATTTCCAATCTACGGATTTTGTTTCGGGGACCATACCCATTATCCTCAACGGAGGCATCAACAACAGGTTGACCAATTTGGATCTACAGGCTTATTTTAATTATAACAATCTGGTGGGTATCTCCCAGCAACAGTATGGCCAACAATTGCCCGAAGGGCAGTACCGCTTCTGTTTTGAGGTGTACGACCAGTTTTCGGGTCAGCGTATAAGTAATCGCAGTTGCGCCAATATCTATTTGCTGCTCAACGACCCACCATTGCTCAATGTTCCTTTTCGAGGTGACTTGGTCACGGCCCAGAAACCACAGAACATTATTTTTAACTGGACGCCAAGACACATCAACGCAGGAGCGGTACAGTACGAGTTCACTTTAAAGGAACTATGGGACACAGGAATGGATCCACAGGCGGCCTTTTTAGCAAGTCCACCGCTGTACCAAACCACCACTTATGCCACCACCCTGCACTACGGCCCGGCACAGATGCCGCTTTTGGAGGGGAAGACCTACGGTTGGCAGGTAAGGGCCTTTGTGAGCGACGGCTTTACGGAGACCTCCCTGTTCCGTAACAACGGGATGAGCGAAATCTACCATTTTACCTACCGGGCCGATTGCCCACCGCCACGTTTTGTGCTCTCCGAGGCTGAGAACTCCCAGACCGTAAAGATCAATTGGCAAATGGAGCAACATTTGCGCTATAGGGTGCAGTATCGTAAAAAAGGCTATGGGGAAGACGATTGGTTTGGGCTGTGGTCGCAGGCGAACGAGGCCACCATCCGAAATTTGGAGTCGGGTACCACCTACGAGTTCCGTGTGGGCGGCGAATGCACCCCGAACGGTGGACTGGCCTATTCTGCGATACACGAGTTTACCACCCCAACAGAGGACGAAATGGCCTACTATAATTGCGGCATTCCACCAGATGTTGAAATTTCCAATCAGGATCCGTTGCTCAGCCTTGGCGTGAACGAAGTGTTTATGGCAGGGGATTTTCCTGTTACTGTGGTTGAGGTACAGAGAGGCAACGGCCTTTTTTCTGGGAAGGGTTTCATTACCGTGCCATATTTTGGGGACACCAAAATAACGGTTGGTTTCACAAATATCATTGTGAATACCGATTACCAGCTCATTGATGGTTTGGTGCAGACGGAATATGACCCAAGTTGGAGCAATATTGGGGATGTAGATGCATTCGTTGAGGATATTGGGGAGTTGTTCAATGCAATCAATGAACTACTGAGCAACTATACAGGAACGGAAGAAGAAGTTTCCCTTTTGCAGGAACTGAACCAAAAACAGGACGACCATATATCCGAATTGCTATCCAGCCCCCATATTACAATTGAGACCAAAAATGAACTTGTTGCCAATCAAGAAGTTTATAAAACCATATCCAATGACCTTATCGCAGAATCCACTAGTGAAGATGGGTACGATACCGGCAATGGAATGGCCGATCAGGTCATCCAAAAGAACAACAAACTGCAGACAAGCATTGAAAAGGCAGAGGATGAGATTTTTCTGGGAGAGGCCCAAAGAATTCTCAATGACCCTGAAAACAGTGTTGCATTTTGGGAGACGATAGAAAAACTGGAAGAAATTTATGACTTCCTGAAACAATGCAACAGTGAAGATTGGGAAAGCTATCAAGACAAAGGAATTGTTCCATATTGCTTGTGGAGGGATGCCGAGGTTGCGAACGAAAATCTATACTCAGGGAGCGATATTCCTTATCTGTCTGGTTTGGTGGATGGAGTGTATATGGAAGTAGATGGTGTTTTAAAACTGCCACAGTTACTAAAGGATTTGGGAAGTGGCATCCACCAACTCATTTATTCGTTTACAGTGGCCTATATAGAGTGCAACCCCATGGCCGTAAAAGTAAACAGGGAGCGGTTGAATAAACTGTTGGAGACCGTTGAAGTGCCTGATGAACGAAAAGGACTCTTGGATTGGATGAAGGAGGAACTGGATAAGTTTACCGTGGACGATGAGGAAAGGCAGGAGCAATTACAGCAATATCTGGATAAGTGCAAAGGGTTTGATGACACCAGACAGGCGGTAGAGGATTTTTTCGAGTTTATTACGGATTGGAAAGAGATAAAAAACCTTAGCGACCAAGTATCCGAGAAGCTGTGGGAAACCTTGGAAGTTTACAGCTACTACTCCTTTGTAAACGAGGAACGTTATGAACGGGCGGTGCTGGACGTGCAGCTACTTTCTGTTGCCACGGGCATAGGGGCCGTTACCAAGATCAAGAAGGTAAAGGATATTTTAATTGGCCTGCGTAACTTTACCAAAGCGCAGTGGGATGACCTTGGAAGGAGGTTAGGTAAGAATGGAAATTTATTGGATGAAGCCTTAATAGTGCAGCTTAGGGCTTCTGGGGTAAAATTTACAGAAGCTGATTTAATTTGGATATTTAAAAATAATAAGGACAAAATTATTTTTCTTGAAAAAGGAAATACTTCCTCTGGATTTGAACATATTTTAAGACACAAACAAGAATTTATTGATGCTGGAATCAGCGAGACCAATATTTCGGATTTCATTTTGCAAGCGCTTAAGAAAAATAAGATTGTAGGTTATCAAGGTTCTGGGAACGGTCGACCCATATACGAATTGATTTATCAAGGAAATAAACAACGAATAGCCATTACAACAGGAAGTAATGGGTACGTTGTCGGTGCGAATATGAAATCTGCAACTAAATAATTTTAAAAAATTATGAAAAAAATAATGTATCTGTTTGAATACTTCTGTTCTCCTATTTGGCTTTATGAAACTCCCAACGATATGTCAAGGGTAAAAAATGTTAACGTTGATGCTTTGCCAATAAGTCAAGATTTAAAAAATGAGATACGAGCGTTGGATTTTATTTATCAATTGACATATAATGATGACTATCCTGCAGAGCCAATAAAACTATCAAAAGAAGAGGAATTGATTTTTTGCAAAAGAGTGATTGAATCTGAAAAAAAATTATATGATGAATTGATAAATAAGTATCAAATTGTTTTTGATAAAGATATGTGGAAAAGAAAAATAGAGGAACTACAAAATTTTAACTGAGATTCAAAATGCATTTATAAATAAAATACTTGTTACAGGAAATACATGGAAAGGTTTTAGCACCGAAGGTATAGAAATAAGAATGTTTTTGAAATCGGATGGGACAAACCAAATAATATCAGCCTTCCCAATTTTTTAGTAATGGAAATAGAAAGAAGTTTTTATATAAGAGTTGATGAAAAGGGGAATCAATACCCAATGATGGAATTTTTTCCTCCAAAATATTCAATGTTAGCACATTTGGGATTTGAGGAATTTTCAAAATCAGATAAAATAAAATATGTACTCAAAGAAATCAATAAAGCTATTAAAAGAAAACAAAAATATTCATTCGCAAGTGATGATTGGTGTATTGTAGAGGTTCTAGGAGAAAAATGCATCATTCGCAATGGTTTTGAGGAGTTTGAACCGTTTGAGGTTGATACTTCATTTATGTTAAATCTACTTAATGATTGGATGAACTTTTTAATTAAGTATGAAAGTAAACAAATTCCTGGCATTTGATAGCTATTTATAGAATGATTTAAATCAATTTGGTTAGATATGAATATGATAAAAGTATCTAATATTCAAATAATTGATCAAAATGGACTTTAACAATACTAAGACAGAAATAAAAATGTGGTTCGAGAATTTAAATGAAATCAAGAATGCAAATTTGACATTTAAAGAAGAAGTGAACTTTCAAAATATAAGAACTTTAGCAATTGATTTGGAAAATAAAAGTAATATGGGGATTGTCATTATTTATGAAGATAGCCATTTGTTTTTTGATTTTATGTCCAAAGATGATAGTGAGATGAAAAGTTATAATTGGTCTGAGAAATTTAATAACCTTGAAAATTTAAAAGAAAGAATTGAAGAATCTTTAAATAAGTATTTGTGAATACCTAAACATCTAGTAATTGTGTCAGAATCAAAAGTTCTTTGACTTATTGAAATCAAAATTATCCACGGACTTTCAGACAAAGAAAAAGAAGTCCGTGGAGCAACGGCCATTTCTCCGGTTGGGGCTATATCACGTTGCCCTTTTTGGAAAGTATCAAAGAAGTGGTCGATGTTGCCAATGTGGTGACAGGAGGAGAGGTAAACGTGGGCAAATTCACTCGGATTCGTGTGGAGTTCGATAACATTAAGATCAATACCGACTACCAATTGGTGGAGGGTATGGTGGAGACCAGTTATGACCCGGATTGGAACAATGTGGTAAGTGTGGATGATTTCAATTCGGATATTGGCCAGTTTGTAGGCTCGCTAAGAGATATTATTTCTCAAATCTTTGATAGAAGAGAATCCGAGCTGAAACAACTGGAAGAATTACAAGATCAATTGTCAGAGGGCCTTATAACAAGGGAAGACTTTAAGGTACAGGCAGATGAAAAGGTAAACAATATTGAAAAATTGGATGATTTGTTCGGAGAGCAAATCAAAAAAGGAATACTGGACAGCCCTGTTGCCACAGAGGCACAAAAAGAGGAGGTCAAAAAACTTGGGCCAACATTACTTGCCAGCAGTAATGATTTGAGCCAAACGGTCATAGATTACATAATAGCAAAAGATGCCGCTACAAGAAAACGATTGGAAGAGATCGCGGAAGAGGTAACCTTGGCGGAGGATACATATTTTGTAGAGGAGTCTTTCAATAAGATAACGAACGACCCTTCTTTTAAAGGTACCCTTGAAAACCTTGAAAAGTTGATAGAATATTTTAGGGAGACCCAAGAACTCTGCCAAGAAGAAGGATGGGCCAGTTACAAGGACCAAGGAATTGTACCATGGTGCATTTGGAAAGAGGCTGATATTCCACAACCCCTATACCATTCTAAAGTTGATCTGCCTTTTGTTTCAGGAATAATTGACGGGGTGTACCAAGAAGGGGAAGGGTTAGTGGAATTGCCCAAGATGCTTTACCAATTGGGCAATGGCATCAACGATTTTATCTATGCATACACTTGGGCATACCTACAATGTACCCCGACCAAGGTACAGTTGACCGAAGAACGCTTGGGCAAGCTATTGACCAAATTGGAGGCCGAAAAAAAGGAGGAAGGCATTTGGAGTTGGCTAAAAACACAATGGTACAGTGTGGAGAACTATGTAGCTAACTACAAGGACAAGAAATGTGAGGATGCTGCAAAATTGAGGTCCGAGATAGATGAGCTGATTGCTTATGTAAAGGAAATCGAGAACATCAAGAAGCTGATTGAGGAGGTACAGCAAAATCTGGTAGAATATTGGGAAGAAATAGAGCAACAGACCAATATAGCACGGTACGAAGAAGGAAAAATAATGGTTATTGTAGGCTCCTTGTTTATAAGTGCAGGAGCATTGGCAGCCACCAAGATAGGGCGGGTAAAGCAGATTTTACAGAAACTGCATACCTTTACAAAGTCACAATGGGACGAGTTCTTTGAGCAGGCCAATGCAAGGTTGGGGAGGAATTTGGCCGAGGGGGTGGATGAATTTTTGGAAGGTTTTGTAGGTGTAGTCAGGAGAGGAAACCCAAAAGAAATACTGGAAGCAACAACAAGAATAAAAAATTACAGGATTGTAAATAACTTAAAAGGGAAAAATTGTGGCTATCTTGAGGGTAATTTGAACGGCAATGCTGTTGATAACAAAATATGGTTAAGTGGTGAGGCTAAGCCTGATGTTGAACCACAAATATTCACAGCTATTGAAGTAGAGAGCAGCAATGGTCGTTCGTGGCTAAGAAATACAGATAGTGAATATAAAATGCTTAACAAATTGGCAAGTGATTTAGGAGGAAGTCCTGGTATAATAAAGCTAAATGTTAAGGGAGAATTGAAAATTGTTTCCGAATTGGAATATTGTAGTTCTTGTCAAGGAGTAATACAGCAATTCAATGAAATGTTTCCTAACATAAAATTAATCTTAGTAGATGGAGCAAAATAAAGAACTAATATTTGAAGTGATATGTGATGATGAAAGTGCCATCATAAAATCAATTGAATTATATAACAAGACTTACAAAACAAATTTTAAACTGTTAGAGTATATTTTGGATGAAGTCAATTTTGTAAGAATCTCTGGAAATGTTCAATTGTCCGATATATTTCAATTAGGAGCTATTTATAGCCGATTATCGGCTAATAAATGAATTATTTATTCCTAATACAAAATTGATATTGATTGATAGGGGCTAAATAATACAAAAGTCATGGAGAAAAATAAAGAATTACTTTTTAAAGTAATGGTTACATCGGCAGATGTTCTTCAGAAAGATTTAATAGGTTACGTAATACAGATTTTGAAATTGTAGAAACCGTAGAAGAGAAAGAAGTATTTTTTTGCAAAATTAGAACTACTTCCAAATTAGAAAATATTTTTAGTTTAGGTTTTGGCTTGGCTTGTTATGAAGAGGAATTGCGTAAAAAAGGAAAAATTGATTGGTAGTAAATGGATTCTAGAGATAAAGTAGTAGAATTTAGAGGTAGTTGTCATATCGAAACAAAATTAAGTTTAGTTGAATTAGCCAATAAAGTATCTATTGCTTTGTGTGGCGGATTATCTTTTACGTATGGTAAGCATGCCTCCCGCTAGCGCGAGCGTCCCGCTCGTGCCATAAAATAGAAAGAGTAAATTAAACTATAAAATGAGCCGTAAATACAAATTCCATAACCCAGAGGCAGCTTACTTTGTAGTTTAAGCCTGTCAGTTTAACAGATACAACCAAATACTATAATGATCTAACCACCAAAAACAAAACGCAGCATAACCCCAAATCAATTTTCTTCCAAAAAGGAGTATGGGAGAAAACAACCATTAACCATTAAAAATTTACTTATGCTACGTAACAATTACCTAATGCTAGTATTGGCATTATGCATTACCACTACCTATGCCCAAGACAAGCTCTGGGAAATCAATTTAAACGAAAAACTCTACAAGGTAGGCTGGATAGAACAGACCAACGATGGTCTCATCTTGGCAGCAGGCGATAAAGGCCTTATGGCCCTAGACAACAATACCGGAGAGGAGGTCTGGTACAATGAGGACCTTAAATCGATTGACAAGAATACTTTTTTGAGTATTCCAGAATTACCGATGTTCTATGTGGAGTACACCTCCATTTTAGGAAAAAAAAGAGGAGTGCTCATCAATTCCAGTAATGGGGAGATTCTCTTTGATACCAAAGAAAAGGAATATAAGATAAAAGGCTTCACGGTATATCCTGAGCAAGCTATGATCTTGTTTGAACTTGTGCACGACAAAATCAGGTATCTTATGAAATTCAGTCTTAGAACCTGGAAGGAGGAATGGATAGCATCCGTTGGCAAGAACAAGGAAAATCTTTTACAAAAAGCTTTTGGGGGTGTATCTTTTGTGGACCATCCTCCCCAATTTGACCAAAATGGAAACATGATCATAGGTATTGGAGAAGAAATCTATGCTTTGGACCCAAAGAATGGGGGTCAAATATGGTACTATCAGGCCAACAAAAAAATTAAGGCTTTGGTATATTCCCCAATAAACAATAACCTGTACGTTGGTGTAAAAAAATCCAAAAAATTAATCATTCTTGATCCATGGACGGGTAAGGACATTACACCTGGGAAATTAAAACTTAGAGGATATATGATTGATTTGGTGGAGGATGATGACACAGATAATCTAATTTTAATAGAATCTGAAGGATTTAATATCATAGACCCAGCAACCAACGATTTGCAATGGAAAAAGAGTTTTAAATTAAATACTTTGACGGAGGTCATACCCAATAGAAACGATTATATAGCCATTGGCAAAGGTGAAAAACTAGGTGAAATGGCAAGGGTTGATGCCAATGGAAAAAAAGTCTGGAACGCCAAAATAAATGGATATGCCTATTTCAATAGTCTAACAGACAAAGGAGTGATGTATATTTCAACAGAACGCTCTAATATTATAGATTATGAAACGGGAAAGGACGTATGGAAAAAAGACGTTAAGTTTCGTTCCATTCCGGCAGTAACATATGATGAACAGGAGGGCAGAGTGGTCATTTTTGAAAATGGAAAAGGATATAAGTTTGATTTGGAAACAGGGGATATTGACCTTTTTGCCGAAAATGTTGATTTGGAAAAAGTATCCAGAAAAACACCTTTACAGGCGGAATATGTTATGAATAAAGGCTATTTCTTGTTTACTGATCAACACGTATCAATGTTATCTAACCAAGGAGAATTGGTGTACACGGATTATTACCAACCTCCATCCTCTTCAAATGCACTTATTGCTTTAGGCGATTTTGCTGGGAGCGCGGTTTTAGGTGTCGATTTGGATATTGCCGGTTCCATAGAAAATATAAACATGCTTACCGATTTGTCCAATGGGGTATACCGAAGCAACTTAGATCAGAACGGTGCTAATCAGGAAACTTCATTAGTTGCAGGTCTTTATGTGGACAATGGTTATGCCATGCAACCCGTGTTGGAAGTTACAAAAACACGTTATTTTAATTCACAACAGACCCTCGACCATCATTTTTTAGTTACCAAGGTGAAAAGTGATACGGCACCTACAAAACACTCTATTTACATGGTGAACAAGGCAACTGGGAAAATTGAAAAAGAAATAGATTTGTTGGACAAAACACCAAACTACCTTGTTGATATAGTTGACAATAGAGTCTTTGTTAACCAAAACAATGAATTGTTGACATCCTATCAATTTTAAAGTCAAACTGTTTTTTAACGAATAGATATTCTCTTCTTGGGTAAAATCTCGAGAGGAGAATATTATTTAACGTGTTGTCCCATCCCAATCTTCATGTTGTTCTATGCACATAACTATTTCTAAAATAAGTTGGCTCAGGCTTACATTTTTCTTTTTCATTACTATTGCATCCGCTCAAACCGTTGATTTGAAAACTCTCGGCAAGGGCAAAGCCTTTAAAATTGGAGGAGGAGTTTCTGCCAATGGTATTTTTTATCATTCCGATCAAGAGGTGGGCAGGGAACCCTTCACGTATTTTTTTCAAGGAAATTTAAATATTGGGATCTATCAATTTAGCATGCCCATAAGCTATAGCTATTCCAATCAAGGGGAACAGCTTAATTATAATCTTCCTTTTAATCTAAATAGGTTGAGCCTTCATCCAAGATATAAATGGATACAAGGGCATATTGGTGATGTGGCGATGAGCTTTTCACCCTACACCTTAAATGGCCATCAATTTACAGGGGGAGGGGTAGAGCTCACCCCAAATGGACCATGGAAAGTAAGTGCAATGGCCGGTCGTTTATTAAAGGCTACAGAGTTTGATGGTGATGAATTGACCATACCTGCTTTCCAGCGAATGGGGTACGGACTAAAAATAGGTTACGAGCAAGAACTTTACAAAATTGGGGCAATTGCATTTTATGCCAAGGATAATATCCGCTCTATTGGCATGCTTCCCGTTGAGCAAGAAATTGGTCCAAAGGAAAATTTGGTCCTGAGTTTTGAAGGTTCCTATAACATCAAGAAAAACTTGCAGGCAAATGTTACGTATGCTACATCAGGTTTGACTCAGGACTTACGATCGGAACCATTGCCCAACAATACAGGGAGCCTATCTGGACTTTTCTTAAATAAAAGAGCTTCTACGCAATATTTTGATGCTTTACGAACCGGGTTGGAGTATAATTTTGATAAATCCACATTGGGAATCGCCTACGAGCGTATTGCCCCAGGGTATGAGACCTTGGGAGCTTACTTTTTCAATAACGATTTTGAAAATATCACTTTAAACTCCGGTACTGTTTTGTTTAATAATAAACTAAACCTTGCTTTTAGTATGGGGTACCAGCGGGACGATTTAAAAAACCAAAATGAACGTGCAATGAAACGGGCAGTAGGGTCTCTAAATGCAACATATAATGCTTCGGAGGTTTTAACTGTAACTGGCTCTTACTCCAATTTTACCACTTATACCAATTCCAAGGTGAATCAATTTGATGCAATCAACGATGATAATCTGTTGGATGATCAATATGATGTGTTGGATTATAAACAATTGTCCCAGAATGCAAATATTAACATCAATTACCTTCTTTCCCAAAAAGAAGATTTACAGCAAAACCTGAATATAAATTATGCCTTGGCAGATGTGTCCAATACGGAAAACGGAGTAGTGCGTTTGGGAAACGCGTCAACATTTCATAATGGAAATGTTTCATATACCATGGGACTGCCCAATAAGGAACTCAATATTACCACAGCTCTTAACGGGACCTTGAACACTATTGGTACTGATCGCTCAACTACTTGGGGACCAACCTTAAACATGAACAAAAGATTTTTTGATAAAACTTTGAATACAAATTTTGGTGTTTCTTATAATACCAGTGAATCAAGTATGGCCCAAACCAATATTACCAACCTTAGGTTGAATCTAAACTACGTCCTTAAAGAGAAGCACAACTTTCATTTAAATCTAATACAATTGTTTAAAAACCTATCATCGAGCAATTCCAACGAATTGACCATAACATTTGGGCACAGCTATAGTTTTTGACATAAAAAAAGCCCTTGTTTTCAAGGGCTTTTAAATTATAAAGATAGCTGTTGGTTATTCCGTGGCTTTATCCACCACCAATCTATTTGGGCGATTGGCTATCTCCCATGCCGTATGGAAAATAAGTCGAGAGCGATTTTCCAAAAGATCATAGTTTATTTTATCGGGAGTATCACTTGGTCTGTGGTAGTCCGCATGGGTTCCGTTAAAATAGAAAATGATCGGAATATTGTTCTTGGCAAAGTTGTAATGATCACTTCTGTAGTAAAAACGATTTGGGTCGTTTTCATCATTGTAGGTGTAATCGAACTCGATATTGGTGTACTTTTTGTTTACCTCCTCCGATAAATTGTGGAGTTCGGTACTAAGTTTGTCGGAACCGATCAGGTATAAATAATTTCGAGAACCTTTGTATTTTGGGTCTATTCTACCGATCATATCTATGTTAAGGTTGGCGACTGTGTTCTCCAATGGGAATACCGGCTCAACATCGGTATAGTATTTGGAACCCAACAATCCTTTTTCTTCTCCGGTAACATGTAAAAATACAATGGAACGCTTGGGGCCTTTGCCTTCTTCGGCAGCTTGCTTAAATGCTTGGGCAATTTCCAAAAGCGCCACAGTACCCGAGCCATCGTCATCGGCACCATTATTGATCTGACCGTCTGCCGTAACCCCGATGTGGTCCAAGTGAGAAGAAATAACCACATACTCCTCCGGTTTTTCGGTACCTTTTAAAAGGGCAACCACATTTTCAGAATCTATATTGTCGTTACTGCCGGTTAAATTCAAGTTTACATTGGCAGTAATAGTTTTTGGAGTATGGTCCTTTTCTATATTTTCGAAAAGTGTAGTAGCCGCTTTTTCGTCCAAAACAATCAAAATGTCATTGTTGCTGTCATCTGCAAGTTGCATTCGACCACTATTGTTGCTTTCCATAAATCGGAAATATCCCCTAAATCTTGGAAAATTCTGTGAATCAAAATACAGTACCCCTTTGGCGCCTTTTTCCAAAGCCAAAGTAGATTTTTTCCCCATGGCCTCGGACATATTGCTCCAGTCGGATTTTTCCTGATCTCCGGATATTACATAAGTTCCATCCGTGTTTTGAGGTTCGCCGGCTTTTATAAGTACCAGTTTGCCGGATACATCGATTCCGTTGTAATCATTATGATCACCGTCCTCAATTCCAAAACCTGCATAAACAATTTCATTAAAAGTACCTTGCGCTGGGCTAAATGCTACGGCATGTTCTCCTAAAGAAAAACTTTCGTTGTTAAAGGTTACATTGCCTTTTGGCACTTTGGTTTCTTGCAATGCTACTTTTTGAAAATAGTTGCCATTGGATTGTGCAGCGGGTATGTTCAAGGACTCGTAATGCGCCTTTATATATTCCACAGCCTTTTTTTGGCCAGGTTTTCCAGTTTCCCTGCCTTCAAACTCATCGGAAGCATAGGTGTACAGGTGTTCTTTTAGTTCGGTTTCTGTAATTGATTCCGCATAAGGTACGGGGTCTGCTACAGGTTGGGTTTTTGCTACTTCCGAAACTGTTTTTTGGGAAGTGTTACAGGCAAAGGCTAAGCCCAATACCAATAAGGATAATTTTTTCATTTGTGTTTTTAAGTTATCTGAATCCTCCAAAAATAGTTAAAAGTTTAGGAAAGAAATTACTATTCTAAGATAAACATTATCAAACCCATTGCGTAACTTGGTCCCCTTTTAGTGGATTTATTAAACTTGTACGTATTATGGGCAAGAATAAGAGTGTAGTAGTAGTAGGTGGAGGAATAATAGGACTATCTACCGCATACTTTCTTCAAAAGGAAGGCCATCAGGTAACCGTTTTGGACAAGTCCGATATTTCTTCGGGGGCTTCTTTTGTAAACGCGGGGTATCTTACACCAAGTCACATTATTTCCTTGGCTTCCCCCGGAATGATTACCAAAGGAATAAAATACATGTTCAATTCTTCCAGTCCCTTTTACATGAAACCTCGTTTGGATCCCGAGTTTATGAAATGGGCGTGGTATTTTAAAAAATCCTCGACACGAACAAAGGTCGATTTGGCAATGCCGGTGATTCGGGACATAAATCTGTTAAGTAGAGAGTTGTACGAAGCCATACAGTCTTCCGGTGATTTAGGTACATTTAAAATAGGGGATAAAGGTCTGTTGATGATGTTCCAAACCGATGAGGCCCGCGACCATGAGATGGAGGTGGTGGAAAAGGCCAGCACCTTGGGATTGGATGGCAAATTGTTGTCCAAGGAAGAGCTAACGGCACTCGAACCAAATATAAAGGTCAATGCCAAAGGCGCTATACTTTGGGAATGTGATCGCCACACAACACCCCCGTTGATCATGGAAAATATGGTAAAACACCTAAATACAAGTGGAGTGGCCATCCATAAAAACGAGGAAGTATCCGATATAGCTTTTTCCAACGGTAAAATAACCGAGGTAAAAACGAACAAGGCCTCCTATGCGGCCGACGAAGTGGTTCTTGCCGCAGGTTCATGGACATCGAACATATCAAAAAAATTAAACCTAAAACTGCCGTTACAAGCTGGCAAGGGATATCGAATAAATGTGGAAGAACCTACGAACATTTCCATGCCCGCCATTTTAATGGAAAAGAAGATTGCCGTAACCCCAATGGAAGGGTTTACCCGTTTCGCGGGCACTATGGAATTTTCGGGGATAAACCATACTATACGAAAAGAAAGAGTGGAAGCCATTGCAAAAGGTGTGGAGGGTTATTATGAAGGATTACAGGTTCCGGAAAAGGCCAAAACGAATGCAAGTTGTGGATTGAGACCAGTATCACCAGATGGGCTTCCATATATTGGAAGACCAAAAGGAATCAAAAACTTAACCGTAGCCACCGGACACGCCATGATGGGGTGGAGCTTGGGACCGGCAACGGGCAAGTTGATCACCGAACTTGTTTCCGGGCAGTCACTCTCCATGGACATACAACCGTTCGACCCCGACCGTAAATTTTAGATCATAAAATTTTTTTATTGAGGGGTTTTTTAATGTGGCATAGATTTTTCAGTTGACTTTTTTACAACTAATTTTACAGTATGAGAAACCTCAGTTACATCCCAATCTTAATTTTAGTGCTCAATTTGACCGCACTTAGGTCGCAAGAGCTTAAAATTTTCACATTAAATGACTTCGATCTAAAGGGAAAAGTGAAGACCTGTTTGGTTTCTACCGATTATGGCAAGGAACTGTTCGAATTCAATAAAAATGGGGTGTTAAAGAAAACGGTCACGCAGTACAACGACAATGACCAAGACATTACCTATTACACCTATAAAGATGGTGAATTGTTGGAAAAACGGATGGAAAGCTATAAGAACAATGTCCTGGACGAATCCACTTCAATGGCCAATTTTTATGAAGTGGATACCATTCCCAATAGAAAAGTAACGGAAAAGATAATTTCTTACGACAAACAATTTTTAGAGCAAGAACAATATTATTATGATGAAGCCGGAAGGTTGGTCCGTATCATCTCGTCCAATGTAGAGGGGGTAGATGAAACCACCTTGGAATATACCCAGGTAAAAAATGAACTTACCGTGAGTACATTTACTAATGGAATTTTGCAAAAAGCGGTAAGAAATTCCATTAAAAAGACCCCAAATGGTGATCAGGAGGTGATTTTGACCAAGGAATATATTGATGGTGAACCGAATACTGCCACGGAAGAAGTATTCAACAGTGCAGGAAAGTTGGTGACCAGCGAGGAATTCTTGTACGATTTTACAGAAAAAGAATTCGTTTCACAAAAAAAGCGGTATTATCAATATACCGATGGTGTTTTGAGCAAGGTGATAAAAAAGACCATTAATACGGAATCTGCGGAAAAGTACATTTTTCAGTTCGATAATCATAAGCCCAGCAATTGGGTCAAGCAAATCGTAACACCTGGCAATACCTATACCACAAGGACTATCACATACTACCCGGAAGAGGATTTAAAAGAAGAAACCAGCAACTAAATAATACTATACTAAATTCTGGATTATTTCCGGTTGTACTTCATGGCCACCAATGAAAGTCATGGTTTCGGCCATGCCACGGAACAAAGTGTCACTTTTTACTTTTTCGTTTTTTAAGCGTTCTGGATTTAGATATTGATCTTGGTCTCCGTACACAATTTTGATTTGGGTACTATTATAATCTAAAAACTCAAAATCTTGAGCGGTAAGTTCGTTGGGAATACCCCCGGCATACAACACAATAAGTTTACAATTCACTTTTTTCCGGGCCAACCATCGGGTGGCCACCGATACACCTTGCGAAAAACCGAAGAGGATCAAATCAACACCTTTTGGAAGCTTTTCTGAATCGAGTACCGCATCAATATAATTGATCACATTATTGATTTCCGTTGCAGTGTTTTCCTTGGTCAACCAACTGGCGCCAACATATTTATACTCATTTTTTAAATAATATTTGGACGGAGCCTGCGGCACAATAATGTAGTTTTCTTCTGGATCTAGACCATTAAAGTATTTTACAAAATAGCGGCTTAAATAGCCTATTCCATGGAAAACCAACCAAACATTTTTTGTTTTGGGACCTAATTTGTTCTGCGTCAGATATGTATTCTGAGTAGTGTAGCTTACGGTTTTCTCTTTGTTGGACATGTTCAGTTAGGCTTTAATGAATATTGCAAAAGCTTTGCGTAATTTTACAAAAAAGTAGAGCGATGAACGAACACAAGGAGAAAATTCTCTCCGTTTGCAACCAGATATGCAAAGGGACCTTAATGGAAACTCTGGATATAACATATATAGATGTTGGCGAAAACTTCCTTTTGGCCAAAATGCCCGTAACACCAAAAGTACACCAGCCCGATGGTGTTTTGCACGGAGGTGCCTCTGTGGCGTTGGCAGAAAGTGTGGGAAGTGCGGCATCTTATGTTTTTTTGGACGGAAACGAGTTTTTTGTGCGCGGCATAGAGATTTCCGCTAACCATGTGCGTTCCATAAAAGAAGGATTTGTGTACGCAAGAGCATCCATTTTACACAAAGGACGAACGACCCAGTTATGGGAAATAAAAATAACGGACGAGGAAGGAAACCTGATATCCAATTGTAAACTCACGACCATTGCATTACCTAGAAAATAAAGAACCCGAAGCAATTTTTGAAAAGGTGGTTCACTGCCTTGAAAATGGTTTGCCCTTTGCCATATATCGCAAACCCGACCAACAGGAACTACAGGCCGTTTTTCAAACAGATAAGGACCTTTTAGTTTCCAAGGATTTTGACGAGAAAGGATTTCTTTTTGCTCCTTTCGATACCGAGGGTGATGCCATTTTGATCAGACCGGATGAAGTATGGAAAGGAAAATATAAAACAGAGATCCTTGCCAATACGGCCCACATAAATTTGGTGGAAGATGGTAAGGAAATTCATGTTGACTTAATAAAAAAAGGCATACAGGAAATTAAAAAAGGTAGATTGCAAAAGGTAGTGCTCTCAAGAAAGATCGAGGTACCGTTGACCAAATCACCTCTTGAAATTTTCAAGGCCCTTTTGGGCACCTGTCCCCATGCATTTGGTTACCTTTTTCATCATCCAAAGGTAGGTACATGGTGTGGTGCCACACCAGAAACATTGGTCAAAGTAAAAGACAAGGAGCTGAACACCATGTCGTTGGCAGCGACACTCCCTTACGTTGCAGGGGAAGTACCAAAATGGGGTAGCAAAGAGGTAGATGAACAACAAATGGTTTCCGAGTACATCGGAGATAAATTGGCCCATACCATGGAACATTTGGAAATAGATGATGCCGAATCCGTCCGGGCCGGTACACTATGGCACTTAAGGTCCGAGGTGAGGGGAACCATGCTCCCGAATATTAAAACCAAAGAGGCAGTAAGGGCCTTGCATCCCACGCCGGCGATCTGTGGTATTCCTACGGCCGAAGCAAAAGAGTTTATAAAGAAGAACGAAAACTATAAAAGAACGTTCTATACCGGATTTTTGGGAGAATTGAACTTTGGTGCAGAAGAGGAAACCTCACTCTACGTAAACCTTCGTTGTATGGAATTGAACAAATACAATGCAACCATATTTATTGGTGGTGGCATTACCGAAGCATCGGACCCGGAAAGTGAATGGGTCGAAACCCAAAACAAAAGTAAGACCATGTTGAATGTCCTTTAAATAGAAGCTATCTAATTTAAGGCATTACCACAAAGATGATGTATTTTTGTAATCCATGATGTACTCAGATATTCCTGCTGCACAAACCTTGGTTCTGAACTTTAGATCAAGGGGAGTTAAAAACATTGTAATCTCACCGGGATCAAGAAATGCCCCACTTACAATAAGTTTCACAAAAAATCCTTTTTTTAATTGTTACAGCATTGTGGATGAGCGCTGTGCGGCATTTTTTGCCTTGGGAATGGCACAACACTTGCAGGAACCTGTCGCCGTTTTATGTTCATCGGGAAGCGCCATGTTAAATTTTTACCCTGCAGTCGCCGAAGCTTTTTACAGCGATATCCCTCTCATTGTAATTTCGGCGGATAGACCCGCATACCGAATCGATATTGGAGATGGACAGACCATTCGCCAAGAAAATGTTTTGGAAAAACATACAAGCTATTCGGCCAATTTAAAGCAAGATGTGTCCCACGCACGAAATACCATATTAAAATTTGGTAAATCGTTGTTGCGGGAAAGTCAGGAAGAAGTACAATCCTTCAATCAAACAGAAATAGATCGAGCCTTAACGGTAGCGTTTTTGGAAAAAGCCCCGGTGCACATCAATATTCCTTTTGAAGAACCTCTGTACGGAAGGGTAGAGGAACCGTCGATAGAGCGTCTTGATGAAAAAAAATTCTTGACCAAGAGCTTATCCGATAATCAAGATTGGGAAGAATTGGCAAAAACATGGGCCAATAGTTCCAGAAAAATGATTCTGGTAGGGGTAAATCAGCCCAACACCATTGAAGATGAAGTGCTTCAAAAGTTGGCCAATGACCCAAACACCTTGCTGTTTACCGAAACTACCTCGAATTTGCATCATCCGGAGTTTTTTGAGAGTATAGATAGTATCATAGCGCCCATTGAAAAATCCGGGAAGAAAAATACGTTGTTCGAACAACTGCGACCAGAACTATTGTTGACCTTTGGGGGATTGATCGTATCCAAAAAAATAAAAGCTTTTTTAAGGGAGTATACGCCCAAAGAACATTGGCACATCGACACCAAAAAGGCGAACGATACGTTTTACTGCCTAACCAAGCATATTACAATAGGCCCAAATCTCTTTTTTAAAAAAATAGTTGGGCAAGATGTAACCGCACAAAGCGAATACAAATCTTTTTGGGAACGGAAAAAGAATCAATACGAAAAAAAGCGGGATGCTTACCTTAAAGAAATTCCATTTTCGGATTTTAAGGTCTTTGATCACATTATAAAGGGAATACCCAAAGGGTATCAAGTACATTTGGCCAATAGTTCCACGGTTAGATATGCCCAACTGTTTCCAATGGACAGGTCGTTGAAGGTATTCTGTAATCGTGGCACCAGTGGTATCGACGGCAGTACATCCACTGCAGTGGGCAGTTCAATTTTTAGCGCCGAACCCACTTTGTTGTTAACGGGAGACCTTAGTTTTTTCTATGACAGCAATGGGCTATGGAATCAATATTTACGTCCCGATTTTAGGATTGTGCTCATCAATAATTCGGGAGGCGGTATTTTTAGAATATTGCCGGGGAAAGAGGACACAAAGGAGTTCGAGACCTTTTTTGAGACCAGCCATGGGTTATCTGCAAAACATCTTGCCGAAATGTACGGCTTTGACTATTTGGTTGCCGAAAACGAGGATGAACTTTTAAAGGGGACGAACGAGTTTTATGCAACTTCCGACCGACCTAAACTATTGGAAATAAGAACGCCTCGTGAACTGAACAATAAAATTTTGCTTGGATACTTCGATTTTATATCTTAGAACCTTAACTATAAATAAAAAAGAACACTAACAGATTATGAGCAAAAGAGACGAATTGATCGAGAAGTACGCAGAAGACATCAAAAACAAATTTGGACAGACTCCGGACATGGATTTTCTGACCAAGGTGGCCATAGGGTTGGGTCCGGCCATCTATAACTTGGACGCCTCCAAGGTATCAGGTTCCGATGATAAGGAGCTGGAAACGGTTAAAAACAATTTTTTGATCAAAAAATTGGGGCTGGCCGATACGCCGGCACTAATGGAATCGATCAAAAGTGTTATCGATTCATACGGTCAATCTGAAAAAAACAAACATCGTGCGGTAATTTACTATATGTTGGCCAAACATTTCGGTAAGGAATCCGTTTACAATTAAGCGTCCACAAAACTAAATTATAAGCTGTCCTTGTTAAGACAGCTTTTTTTATACCCATTTTTTACAGCTACCTTTGCCCTATGATAGAATTGGGAAATTACAATACCCTTAAAGTGTTAAGGAGCACGAGTATAGGTCTTTTTTTAGGTGATGATGAAGGAACAGAGATTCTTTTACCGAATAAATATGTTCCGTCCGATTTTGAGATTGATCAAGAAATGGATGTGTTCTGTTATTTGGACAATGCGGAAAGGCCTATTTCTACTACCTTAAAGCCGAAAATCGTACGTAACGGATTTGCGTATTTAAAAGTGGTCGAAGTCGGGGCATACGGTGCTTTTTTGGATTGGGGACTGGAGAAACATTTGCTTGTTCCCTTTAGGGAGCAATCCCACAGAATGGAAGAGGGCCAAAGCTATGTGGTACATTGCTATATGGATGAGGAAAGTATGCGACTTACCGGATCTAGCAGAGTAGATAAATTTTTATCCAACGAAAGCGTTGCGTACGACCAGAACGATCAGGTAGATCTTTTAATTTACCGTAAGACCCCTTTGGGGTGGGAAGTGATCGTGGATAACCGTCACAAAGGTCTGGTTTTCGATAGCGATATCTATAGGCCTTTAGAAATCGGTGAACAGGTCAAAGGTTATGTAAAAAGTGTGCGAGATGATAAGAAGATAGATATCTCGCTGCAACCCATTGGGGCAAAAATGTTGGAGCCTACGGCAAAATTTATCTTTGATAAACTTGTAAAGAACAACGGATTCTTGCCCCTGCACGACAAGTCGTCCCCTGAAGAGATACAGCACACACTGCACATGAGCAAGAAGGCATTTAAAAAAGGCGTTGGTATTTTATATCGTCGACGAAAAATCGATATTCAGGACGATGGGATCCATTTGTTGGGAGACTAGATCGGAATCTGGATTTTTGTGTTTAATGCAGCTCTAAAGTTTTTTTCTTTAGTTAAATATTTTATTTTTGTGAAGATACAGATTAACTTATTGGTTGTTATGCTCTTAGCATGACGCATAATTATAACCCCCTCCAGGATATGCCTTTTATTGAAGAAAGCGATTTGTTGGACCTTCATAAGGATATAGATAAGGCCCAAATTATCAACGAAAGACTCCTTGATCAGATAAAGTACAAGAACAAAGATCTTCGCAAAATTAAGTTACAACGTAACATCCTTATGGGATTTGTTGGATTATTTGTAATTGGTGCGCTGGCCATCACTTCGTTCACTGCAGGCCTTAGCAGCAAACAATCTTTTGAGAACCAAGGAAATCTTTTGGTATCCATAGACAGCTTGGATGTGATCAAGGCCAGGATAGACAATTTAAAATCCCAAAACGAAGAGCTTAGCTTGGTAAAGGAATTTTACTTGGCCAAAGAGTTTTTGAACAAGGAAATGATCTATTCCGTACAAGTTAAATCGTTTGTGGAGAATAATGTAACACTTGCGTCCGAGGCATTGACCAATACATTATTTGTAAAAACCAACCCTTTTTATGCGTATTCTTTGGGTAATTTTGAAACCTTGGAGGAAGCTCAAAAATTTAGAAAACAACTGGTACAGATGGGGTTTGACGATGCTTTTGTAGCTTCTTATAAGGATGGTCAAAGAGTTAAAATAGAAGATCCGTATTAATCTTGGGAAAAACAAAGGCTTGGATACAGGCCGCTAGACTGCGCACACTACCTTTATCTTTATCGGGCATTATTGTGGGAACTGCTTTGGCCAGTTTACACGCTCAATTCGAATTGTCCATATTTATTTTGGCCCTTTTGACAACTGTAGGTTTTCAAGTAACCTCCAATTTTGCCAACGATTACGGAGACGGGGTAAAGGGTACCGATAACGAAGATCGTGTTGGTCCTGCAAGAGCTTTGCAAAGTGGCACCATCTCACGAACATCACTCAAAGCAGGGGTAATCATTTCTGCCCTAATAAGTTTGGCCATAGCAGTAGTTCTCATCTATTTAGCTTTTGGGTCGGGTAATTTCGCCTATGTCCTCGTTTTTTTGGTCCTAGGCCTGTTAAGTATTTGGGCATCCATTAAATACACGGTAGGCTCCAACGCTTATGGCTACCGAGGATTGGGAGACCTTTTTGTATTTCTTTTTTTTGGATTGTTAGGTGTATTGGGCAGTATGTTCTTATACACCAAAACCTTGGAATGGCCTTCAATTTTACCAGCAATTTCAATTGGGCTATTATGCGTGGCCGTGTTAAATCTGAACAACCTTAGGGATGTGGTATCCGATAAAAAGCATGGTAAGAACACATTGATCGTTAAAATGGGATTTGAGAATGGCAAACGCTATCATCTTGGTTTGATTTTTACCGCGCTGCTATGCTTTTTAGCTTATATAATTGTAATTGGTTTTGACTGGAAACAATCCTTTTTTATGCTGGCGTTTGTTCCATTATTGATTCATTTGCGAACCGTTATGACCACCAAAGAACCTGTTCGGTTGGACCCCGAACTTAAGAAAGTGGCGTTGAGCACCTTTTTGTTAGCGGTTTTATTCTTCATTTCAGTCAATATTTTTTTGTAAATTTGACTTACAACCAAATAAACTTTAAGGAACTTGGAACATCCGATAAAAATTTTGATCGTAGAGGACAATGTTATCATCGCTGATGATATGCAGTCCATGTTAGAGGAAATCGGCTATGAAATTGTTGATAATGTCATAGTGTACGAACAAGCGGTAGATGTGTTAAAGAACAACCATGTTGATTTGGTACTTATCGATATCATCTTGGCCTCGGACAAAACAGGTATAGATCTAGGTAAGCATATTCGCGAAACGTACAACATTCCATTCATCTTTGTAACCTCGAACTCGGATCGTGCAACAGTGGAAAATGCCAAAACGGTTAAACCAGATGGTTATTTGGTAAAACCTTTTGAACAACAAGATCTCTATACATCCATAGAAATTGCACTGTCAAATTTCAATTATGCCAAAAAAGGCGCGGAAAAAGTTGAGGAGAATCAAGAAGCAGCCGACGAAATCACATCGAACTCTGTATTAAAAGATTCCATTTTTGTAAAGAAACAACACTTGTACTACAGGATTCAGTTTACCGACATACAATTTATCAAGGCTGATAATGTGTATTTGGAGGTTAACACTGTGGATAAAAAGTTTTTGGTACGGTCTCCCTTAAAAGATTATTTGGAGAAATTGCCCAAGAACAAATTTTATAGAGCCCATAAATCATATATCGTAAATGTGGACCATATTGATGCCATCAATTCAAAAGATATAATGATCAACAATAATCTTATTCCGATCTCCAAGGATTTTAAGGAGTTTATTCTTTCATCAATGAACAGTTAACGTTCCCCTTAATCAAAGAATAGAATGAGGTGCCCTTTAGGGCACTTTTTTTTTGGCAATGCCATCAAGTTTTGGGGTTACCACAACTTTTGGTAGGTTCACAACAATAATTTTCTCCCTTTGGAGCCTACCGCTACTTTAGCAGTGTAATAATCAAGAAAGTAATTTTTTCATTTTCATATAGTGTTCTCGTAAAAGGGTCTTGTTCTAAAAAACAGGGCCTTTTTCAATTTTAAGCGCCTCTGTCCTGTTCGGATTTATCCATAAAAAGCACAAAACATCGATAAATTACCCATATACCTATGTTTTGTATTGTTTCACAACAGAAAACATAGGTTTCACAACAATAGTGGGCAACTCTCTCCTTTGGGATTTAATTTTGTGGACAAACTAACGTTCTTTATATACCCCATACATTGCAATTCAGTTGGATATTCCATTTATTGGATTGGAGTGCTATCGGGACAATAAAGGAAAAAAGGGCACGATAATAATATAGGACCGCCTCTGGAGTGGTCACTGTATCAATTTAATTAATGGGACGTTACGTAATTTTATTTACCTCAGTATTTTTTATTTTTTTCTATGCTGCATCGGGGCAGGACCTTGCCTTTGATGAAGAAAGCAAACTGAAAGAATTTCAGGATACCGATCTACCATCACAACGATTCGATGTATTTTTTAATTCATTGGATCGCTATAACGTGAACTCTGCATACGATTGGTTGGATACCATTAAAATTTATTTGTCCAACGCACAAAAAACAGAGGACACCACAGCTACACGACTATACAAAGTAATGCAGGCCCAAGTGTACAACGATCTGGGGGAATACGACAAAAGTACCGCGTTGGCCAAAGAGCTGTACGACATCAAAGATTCACTGGATACCGATTCAAAAAAGGTGATTTTGGATGTGTTGGACGATAATTATGCCAACCTACAGCTGTATGACAAGCAAATAGAGATCCGAAAGCAAAAGCGTGAACTGGGCATTACGAACAATGTATCATTCTACGATATATATAGTAACCTTGGACTTTACCGAAAAGCAAGGAACCAATATATTATGGAGGTTAAGCCTACCATTGCGGACAACGACTCCTACGGTTTGGCCAAGTATCATAGCAAAGTTGGGAATTACCTTAGATTGGACGATTCCGCTCCAACCGCACTGAGCGAACTAAAAAAAGCGAATCACTACTTGGGCGTTTACATGAACGATATCACCGCCCAAAAAAGTGCATCGGATATGTTCGAGAGCGAGCTGTTAAAGGCCGAGATCGAAGGAAATATAGCCAAGTGCCATGTAATGATGGGCAATTACGAAGATGCCGTGCCACTTCTGCAATCCAGCATCGAAACCTTGACCAAATCACCTTATAACAAGGATAAAACCGAAGTTGTGGACAACACGCTTTTCTTGGCAGAAGCCAATTTGCAAATGGAACGCTTTTCCGAGGCCAAAAAACACCTCGATACGGAGTTCGACAACATATCGGTACTACAAACGATAAAGAAGAACAGTTTGTTGGCCGCTTTTTATGATAAGGTCGAAAACTTTAAGAATGCATCCATCTATTACAAAAGAAACGAAAGGATCAAGGATTCTCTGGCCAAAAAACAATCGGCACTGATAAAACAACAGCTGGTAACCATAGTAGCCAACGAGGATTTGGAAAATTCCCAAAGATTGATAGATGAGCAAAAAAAGATAAACGAATTGGCCCGCAGCGAAATGAAAGCCAAAGATGAGCGTATTAATTTGGTATTTATTTCACTAATATTTACCCTTTTAGGTTTTGCGGGATTGGTGTATGCTTATTTAAAGAGTATAAAAAACCAACGGTTAATTGCGGAGCAGAAGCATATTATCGAAAACTCGTTGGTCGAAAAGGATTCCTTACTGAAAGAAATTCACCATAGGGTGAAGAACAATCTACAGATGGTTTCCAGTTTATTGAGCCTACAGACCAAGAACACTCGGAGCAAAGCGGCGATCGTTGCCCTTGAAGAAGGAAAAAGTAGGGTAAAGGCCATGGCATTGATCCATCAAAAATTATATCAGAACGATGATCTTTCGGTAATAGAAATGCAAGGCTATATTGAAAGTTTGATCAATAGCGTACAATCGGTTTATAAAAAGGGAGGGCACAACATCAGTATTACCATTGATGCCGAAGGAACCGAACTTGATATTGATCGCGCTATTCCTTTTGGATTGATTTTAAACGAGTTGGTTTCCAATTCGTTTAAATACGCATTTCCCGAGAATGACGAAAATGGGAAAATCTATATCCATTTGCGCAAAAATGGGGACCAAGGATATTTTGAATATACCGATAATGGTATAGGGCTCCCGGAAGATAGCGATGAGAGGGCACACTCCTCGATGGGACTGCGATTGATCAATAGATTGGTGAACCAGCTTCAATCCAAGCTCAATGTGGACAGAGATCAAGAAGGGGTTCGGTTTTGGTTCAACTTTAGTTGATCTATCTTACCCGACTTTTTAAAACCATTTTATGCAAAAGTTTAGGAAAGAATCTCTTAAGATAGATTCCTTTTACTTCTTTTCCGCCAACATAAACTTCAAATTTATCTTTTTCGATGGCCTTGATCATTTTTTTGGCGGCCGTTTCGGGATCAATCCCATTTTGCGTGGCAACGTCGTCCTCTTGTTGTGGAGAACCATCGGCCGTTAACGCATTTTTTGCAACATTGGTACGCACAAAGCCAGGGCAAACCAAGGTAACGTTAATGCCATCTTTTTCATGCTCCATTCGCATCACATCAAAAAAACCATGTAATGCATGTTTGGCGCCACAGTAGCCCGAACGATATGGAGAACCAAATTTTCCCATTAAGCTGGTAACAGTTACAAAATGTCCGGATCTGTTACGGATAAAATGAGGAAGGATCGCCTTGGAGAGCGCCACAGTGCCCAAATAATTAATAGTGATGAGCTGTTCATAAACGTCCAGCTTGGTATCCATGATCAACGATCGTTGGCTTATTCCGGCATTGTTGATCAATATATCGACCTTCCCAAAAAAGGAAATTGCCATTTGGGCCAAATGCTCCATTTTGTCAAGATCTTGTAGATCCAATGGAAGAACGGCAATGTTATCTGTACCTCCGCATAATTCCTTTACCTTTTCAAGTTCGCCCTTTTTCCGAGAGGACAAAATTAGGTTGCAGGATCGCGAACCTAGTTCCAGGGCCAGACTTTTTCCAATTCCAGATGATGCCCCGGTAATCCATATCGTTTTTCCATGGATACTTCCCATAACTCCTTTTTTAGATTTAAAATATACTTAAATTTGACCTACTTCATGAAAGCAAGCTATAAAAAGTACACCCTCGATTTTAAAGTTCCCAGCGGAACCTCCCGTGGGGTAATGATACAGAAGGAAACTTGGTACATTATATTGCAGGACCATGCAAAACTAGGTGTAGGCGAATGTGGCATTTTGCGGGGTTTAAGTGTGGACGACCGACCGGACTACGAAGAAAAACTTGCTTGGACCTGCCAAAATATACACATGAACAAGGCGGAACTCTTATTGCAATTAAAGGAGTTTCCCTCTATTCAGTTTGGCGTGGAACAAGCCTTATTATCCTTTCGATCACCAAATTGCTTTGAATTGTTCCCTTCGGATTTTACAAAAAACGAATCCCCGATCCCAATAAATGGTCTTATTTGGATGGGAAATGTGGATTTTATGTTGCGGCAACTAGATCAAAAATTGAAAAATGGTTTTCGCTGTATAAAAATGAAAATCGGAGCAATCGATTTTGATAAAGAAGTAGCCCTACTCAAATCCATAAGGGAAAATTTTTCACCTGAAGAAATCGAACTTCGTGTGGATGCCAACGGTGCTTTTTCACCAGCCGAAGCCATGGAAAAGCTCCAAATACTATCAACCTTTAATATTCACTCGATTGAACAGCCCATAAAAGCGGGACAATGGGAAGCAATGGCGGAATTATGCAAAACAACACCATTGCCCATAGCTTTGGACGAGGAATTGATCGGTATTTTTGATGTAACAAAAAAACAGGAATTACTACAAACCATACAACCCCAATTCATTATTTTAAAACCGAGTTTGGTGGGCGGAATAGGGGGGAGCCGTGAATGGATAGAACTTGTCGAAAACAAAAATATAGGCTGGTGGATTACCAGTGCGTTGGAGAGCAATATTGGGCTCAATGCCATTGCACAATTTACCTATTCGTTGAAAACAACAATGCCTCAAGGTTTGGGAACAGGAAGTTTGTTCACCAACAATATTGAGAGTCCGTTGGAGGTATCGCAAGGCAAATTATATTACCGACAAGCAAAGGACTGGGATATGGACTTAATAAAAAACATATGTATATAGAGCAAGGATATAAAGGTAACGAAGGACTTTGGAAGTATTTGGTGTTGCCAATTGGATTTATAGCATTTATGGTACTCAATTATATTACTACCATAAATTCTCCGATAAGTATGGAAGATGCCATGCAACAGATTATAGATCGATTCGGAACAAACCTTGTATTGATTATACTTTTGGCACCTTTGGTGGTTGGCTTTTTTGTTGTGTTGGGATGGACACTATTGGTTCATCAACAATCCATTACCTCACTTACTACATCACGCAAAAAGATTGATTGGAAACGTATTTTTTATGCGTTTGGTTTATGGGGGGGCATTACCATTTTACTCACTGGAATAGGTATTTATTTTTCACCTGAAAATTATGAGCTAAACTTTAATTTGGGAAAGTTCATCCCGCTGGCTATTATAGCCGTATTGCTGATTCCTTTGCAGACCAGCTTTGAAGAATATTTGTTCAGGGGCCATATGATGCAGGGTATAGGGTTAATGGCTAAGAATCGATGGGTCCCGTTGATAATTACTTCCACCTTGTTTGGGTTAATGCATGCTGCCAATCCAGAGGTTGAAAAATTGGGCCCCGGTATAATGATTTATTATATAGGTACAGGTTTCTTCTTGGGGATTTTAACTTTAATGGATGAAGGGCTTGAACTTGCGCTAGGTTTCCATGCGGCCAATAATTTAATAACTGCGTTGTTGGTTACTTCCGATTGGACTGCGTTCCAGACTGACTCAATTTATAAGGACGTTTCTGAACCAGTGCTTGGTTGGGATGTGTTAATTCCTGTTTTTGTGATCTACCCCATTCTTTTATTTATTTTCTCCAGGAAATACGGTTGGAAGAATTGGAAGGACAAACTATTCGGTCGTGTAAAGACCAAAGAAGAATTTGTAGCACTGACCGATGGTAGATCCGACTTGGCGTAACATACATCCAGAATTTCGTCTTAATGGAGGCTTCTTCGGCGTACAACAATTGGAGGAACTTGCCAATAACTTAAAACAAGAAAAAGCATTTAAAAAAGATATCGGGGCGTTCTTATTGGATTGGATATCCAACTCTGAAACATTAAATGTGAATACCTCGGGTTCTACCGGAAACCCGAAAACCATTCAGCTCAAAAAAGAGCATATGGTAAATTCCGCTTTGGCCACAGGAGAATATTTTGATTTAAGACCAGGTCAAAAAGCACTTTTGTGTTTGCCTTGTACCGGAATTGCCGGTAAAATGATGTTGGTTAGGGCCATGGTTCTCGGATTGCAACTGGATTTTGTTCAGCCCACATCGAGCCCTTTGTCCAAAATGGACAAAACTTACGATTTTGTGGCCATGGTTCCCTTACAGGTTAAAAATTCCCTGCCCCATTTACAAAGAGTGAGAAAATTGATAATTGGCGGTGCCCCGGTGGACTTACAGTTGAGGGAGCAATTGAACCAATCGCACGTGCAAGCTTTTGAAACTTATGGAATGACGGAGACCATAACCCATATTGCAGTAAAACCCGTCAGCGGGAACACTTTAAAGTACTTTGAGGCACTTCCACATGTAACTGTTTCACAAGACAAAAGAGGATGCCTTGTAATTGATGCTCCAAAAGTTACCGACACAAAAATCATAACCAACGACCTAGTTGAGCTCTTAAGTGATACAACTTTTATTTGGGTAGGTAGATTCGATTCTATCATAAATTCCGGCGGTATAAAATTGATGCCCGAAAAAATAGAGGAAAAACTGGAATCACTCATTTCCTCTCGATTTTTTGTCTCAGGTTTACCAGATAAGATATTGGGTCAAAAATTAGTGCTCGTGATCGAAGGAAATCCTTCGGACGAACAAGAACTGATCAGAACTATTTCCGGTTTAAAGGAATTATCAAAATATGAAGTGCCTAAGCAAGTTTACTTTGTAAAAACTTTTCAAGAAACAACGACCAAGAAAGTTGATCGTAAAAAAACCTTGGAACAAGTTATTTAAGTTTTGTATTTTCAGAACGTTAAATAATCAACCATGCAAAAAATCTTCAACCTTACTTTTCTACTCTTGCCTTTTATTGTTTTATCCCAACAAATCCTGCCCGAGGCGGAACGTGCTCGTGTGGTGGATGAAATTCTTGAGGAACGATTCACCGATTTGCTTCCTAAATTAATGGATGATACGGGAATAGATATGTGGGTGCTTATATCCAGGGAATATAACGAGGACCCAGTCCTAAAAACCATGCTTCCGGCCACATGGCTGAATGCCCGTAGACGAACCATTCTGCTTTTTTATAGGGACCAGGAAAACAATACCATGGATAAATTGGCCGTAGCACGTTACAATGTAGGCAAAAGTATTATCTCCGCTTGGGACAAGGACAAAGAGCCAAACCAATGGAAACGATTAATGCAGTTGATTTCCGAACGTGACCCTAATACGATCGGTTTAAATTTTTCTAAAGACCATAATATAGCGGATGGTTTGGATAAGACCGATTTTGATGAGTTTATGGCCAATCTTCCCAAAAAGTATCACTCACGGGTAAAGTCGGCAGAGCAGTTGGCCGTTAGATGGATAGAGACACGTACTGCTCGGGAAATGACAATTTTCAATCAACTCGTGGATATTACCCATGATATAATTGCAGAAGCTTTTTCAGAAAAAGTAATTACGCCGGGAGTAACCACAACCACCGAGGTAGAATGGTGGATGCGTCAAAAAGTAACAGATCTTGGTTTAGAGACCTGGTTCCATCCCACTGTGGATGTTCAACGCACCAGTGAAGAATTGGTAAGCCATTTATATTCATTTTCCGGAAGGCCAGATGACGAAATTATACAACAGGGAGATTTGTTGCATTGCGATTTTGGGATAAGCTACCTTGGTCTTAATACTGATTGTCAGGAATTGGCCTATGTTTTAAAACCAAAGGAAACCGAGGCCCCAACATTTTTGGTAAACGCCCTGTACGATGGTAACCGAGTGCAGGATTATCTAACCCAGAACATGGTAGCAGGAAGGGTAGGCAACGACATTTTGGCCAAGGCCTTGCAAGATGCCAAAAACGCCGGACTGCGACCAGCAATATACACCCATCCATTAGGAAGTTATGGCCACTCCGCAGGTACTACCATTGGCATGTGGGATGCCCAAGGAGGTGTTATGAAGGACGATGGAGAGAATTACCCTTTAAATCCAAACACGGTGTACGCCATTGAGTTGAATACCACTGTGAATATCCCGGAATGGAATCGCGATATACGAATTATGCTGGAAGAAGCTGGCTTTTTTGGGGAAAACGGATTTCGTTATGTTAATGGTAGACAAACAGAGCTAATGCTGATTCCTAGAGTAAAAGATCATTTGGGCAACTAAGATCAATGCATGAGAAAAAACTTTTCGATAATTGCGTTCCTGACTTTTATATTGGTATTTTCCCAAGAGAATACCGATACCAAGATCACTATTTGTTGGGACACTTCTTTTTCCATGTTGGAGAGGGATATTGAAAAGGAGTTTGAAATATTGGATAAAATATTCCACCGTTCACCCGAACTGAGCGTACAACTTATTCTATTTAATACGACCATTGAAGAACGGTTTTTTGAAATTTCCGATGGCAACTGGAACGAGCTTAAAGAGGTGTTGACCCATTACAGAGCAGATGGGGGCACCATTTATAATGGCCTGTCCGAAACAATTAAGAATGATCAGGTTTATTTTTTTAGTGATGGCAACGGCCTGCTGCCCAATGTAATCTTACCGGTTAAGAAAGGGAACGTAATTATCAATACAGTGCCGACCAGAAATGTGGAGGTACTTAAAAAATCTGCATTGATAGGTAACGGACGATTAATGGATTTTGCGGCCATGTTACCAAAAAATAGGGAAAGTACCGTAAATGATCCACCATTAGAAAAAACCATAAAAGGTAAAGTTTACATAGACAATGTTCCACAAACTGATATTGAAATCAGAGTAACGGGGAGTCAAGAGATTTATAAAACAGATGCTACTGGAGCTTTTACAATACCTAGTATTCCGGGCGATTCGATTTTAATATCGAGTAGGTCCTTTAAAACCATGAAAAAAATCCCCATTGGATATTTTTCAGATAATCTGGAAGTATTTTTAAATTCAAACATAACTGCGCTCGAAGAAGTTTTTGTTTCGGAGAATCGTGTTGAATCCACCTCTAAGGATATGGTGGAAACCGGAACGGGTCTTAAAAACAAGGAAGGTATAGGCTATGCAGTGCAATCTATTGGAAGTGAAGAGATAACGCCCATACAAACCGATTTAAACCAAAGCGTTCAAGGGCGGTTTTCCAATGTGAATTTAAGCCGAGATCAAGACTTGACACAATTTAAGGGAAGAAGCAACAATACGTTGCTGGGCAACACTTATGGCCTTGTGGTGGTGGATGGCATCCCTATACAACAGTCGGATTCGTCCTCCGGTTATGCTGCCGATGCATCTTTTATTGACCCAAACAATGTTGCAGAAATTACGGTTTTAAAAGGGTTGGCCGCAACGAACAGGTATGGGTCATTGGGCAATGCAGGTGTTATTTTGATCACCACTAAAAACGCCCTAAAATCAAAAGGAGCAGGTGGGAGTGTAAATTCGGCACTTGTCCAAAACAATATTTACGATGCAAAATCTAAAATTGTACACCGAGAATCTGGGATAATCAAAACATTGAAAAATGCCCAAAACGTAGAGACAGCATACAATAAGTATTTAGAACTTAGAAACTTCAATTTGGATAATGAATCCTTCTTTTTGGACAGTTTTGAGTTTTTCAAGGACAAGGATGCAAATGTGGCCACCCGGATAATCTCCAATTTACTGGAGCTGAATCCCAAAGACATACATTACTTAAAATTGGTCGAGCTTTCCTCACGAGGTTTAAACGAACTTGAATTGGCCAACTATCTCAACAAGGCCATTTATACAGCCGACCCAACAGCGCTACAACCGTTTTTTACCGAGGCCCAGATCTATTTTGAGAAAGGAGAGTACCAAAAAGCGCTAGATGCATGGGCTACGTTGGCCAAAGGTGGTGCTTATGGCACCATGCAGGTAGATGCGATCAAAAAATCCTTGAACCGAGAAATTAAAAATCTTGTTTTTCAAAAGCGAACTCTACTCAATGTAACCAAATTGGATGATATCTATTTTAATAACGAGAAGGTCAATGTTCGTTTACGTTTGGAGTGGAGCAACCCCAAAGCCGAATTTCAAATTCAATTTGTAAATCCCCAGAATAGATATTTCAACTGGGAACATACTGCCATGGAAGATACGAATAGAATTGCCAACGAAGTTAACCTTGGTTTTGCCATGGAAGAGTTTGAGGTTTACGATGACTTAAAAGGACTCTGGCAGATCAATATCAACTATCTGGGCAATTTGGACAAGGCCAATACGGACCCCTTGGTACTGTTATGTACCGTTTATACCGATTTTGGCTACCCATCCCAGTCGAGGGAAGTAATTTGGTTGTACGTTGACCAACAAAATAACAGAAAAGAAATAGTATCCTTTAAAAATTAAGGATTTCTATTTTTTAAATGAGCCATGGAGGTGATCTATGGTTTACTGATATATTTTGTAATTTTAGTAAACCTCTAATATTCAAGTTGCTATGAGAATACTACTTTGTACTGGACTGTGTTGCTTTTTTACGATAATTACCGTTGCCCAAAAACAAATAAACGGCCGTATTATGGACGGAGTTTCTTATTTGCCGGATGTATCGGTAACCAATCTAACTTCGGGTCTTGGGACTACCTCCGATGCAGAGGGCAGATATCAAATTAAGGCCAATCCCAAAGAGGAACTTAGGTTTACCTATTTGGGTATGGATACGGTTTCTATACTTGTTGAGGATGTAACACGCATTTTGAATGTTACCATGAACGCAAATGTGGAAGAGTTGGAAGAGGTAACGGTAGCAGCAAAAAAAAGAAAAACCTATCAAGAGAAAATCCTGGATTACCACAAGAACAAGAACCTGATAAAAACATATTTCGGATTTCTGGACAAAGAGACTGCTAATTTCTCACTTCGAATTGCAGATGAGGACGATTTTAAAAATGCGCCTACGATCAATTCTGTTATTTGGGGAAAATTTGCCGGGGTACGGGCCGTATGTGACCCAATGAGTGATGAACTAGTGGTTAGTATGAGGGCAATTCAAAGTATCAACAATGAGGCAACGGCTGTGTTCGATGTTGATGGACAAATCATGACCAAGGTTTATTGTAGTTGGCTTTGGGGCAATGTAAAAAGAATGGCTTTTATCCCCTCTGTTTCGGCGCTTTCCAAATATGGCACAATAGGCGTAGGTGGAGTGGTGGTGATCAATACCATTTCGGGAACAGATCTGCCTAGGGAGAACAATGGAGAAATTTATGATCAAGCAAGATTGCGCAACAATATATATCGGGACAACGCCTTGGACGGCAAGGTGGTGTTCAATAATGCTCCTCAATATTTAAAAGACTTAAATAGTGCATCGGACAAAGGGGAGGCCATAGCTATTTATAAGAAAACAGCAGTAAAATATAGTGCATCTTACCACTTTGTATTGGAGAGTTATCGTTATTTCCACGATATATGGAAAGATATCGGATTTGCCGATAATATATTGAAGGAGCATGCAAGGTTGTTCAACAACAACCCAGTGGCATTAAAGTCGTTGGCCTACGTTCTGGAATCCCAGCAACGTTATAAAAAAGCCCATGAAACTTATAAAAAGGTCTATATTCTTCGGCCGGACTACGCCCAAAGTTTTATAGATATGGCGAAAAGTTATCGAAACTTGGGCGAAGCTAAATCGGCCACAACCCTTTTTGCAAGACATGCATATTTACAGAAAGAAGGATTATTGCCCAAGGATACGCTGGATTTGTCCAGAATTATGAAGAGAGAGCTGTACAATATTTTTACTTTGGACAATGGTTCCATGCAGATTGAAAACCGAAAAAGGTATAAGTACAACGAGGAATTTTCATCTAGATTGGTATTTGAATGGAACGACTCCGAAGCTGAATTCGATCTACAGTTTGTAAATCCCAACAATCAATACTTTAATTGGAAGCACACCCTTGCAGAGATGCCGGAACGAATTCGTTCGGAAAAGGAACTGGGCTATTCGATGGCC